>NZ_AP040865.1:2347500-3908131 GCF_055397385.1 Halopseudomonas sp. T1L2
TATATCTACGCATTTCACCGCTACACAGGAAATTCCACCACCCTCTACTGTACTCTAGCCAGACAGTTATGGATGCAGTTCCCAGGTTAAGCCCGGGGATTTCACACCCATCTTATCAAGCCGCCTACGCGCGCTTTACGCCCAGTAATTCCGATTAACGCTTGCACCCTCTGTATTACCGCGGCTGCTGGCACAGAGTTAGCCGGTGCTTATTCTGTTGGTAACGTCAAGATTGCAGCGTATTAGACTACAACCCTTCCTCCCAACTTAAAGTGCTTTACAATCCGAAGACCTTCTTCACACACGCGGCATGGCTGGATCAGGCTTTCGCCCATTGTCCAATATTCCCCACTGCTGCCTCCCGTAGGAGTCTGGACCGTGTCTCAGTTCCAGTGTGACTGATCATCCTCTCAGACCAGTTACGGATCGTTGCCTAGGTGAGCCATTACCTCACCTACTAGCTAATCCGACCTAGGCTCATCTGATAGCGTGAGGTCCGAAGATCCCCCACTTTCTCCCGTAGGACGTATGCGGTATTAGCGACCCTTTCGAGTCGTTGTCCCCCACTACCAGGCAGATTCCTAGGCGTTACTCACCCGTCCGCCGCTAAATCCAGGAGCAAGCTCCCTTCATCCGCTCGACTTGCATGTGTTAGGCCTGCCGCCAGCGTTCAATCTGAGCCATGATCAAACTCTTCAGTTAAATACTGATTGGGTTTTGAGAAAACCCTAAACTTGGCTCAGCTTTACAAAAAACTCATGAATTCACAGAGTTACTTGCTAGGCTGATAATCTTTCTGATCATCGAGCACATTCAGCAAGCACCCACACGAATTACTTGATTCAAATTGTTAAAGAGCGATTCGGTCAGCGTTTCCGCCTAACCAAGGCCGCGAATTCTACGCTAACCTTATGTTCTGTCAAGCTTTTATTTGAAGTTTTTAACCACTTCAAAACCCGCTTGAACAACCTGGAAAAGCCTTCGCTTTCTGGGCCAGTAGAAGCAAATTCATATGCTTCTACTTTATATAAAAAAACACCCCGACCATGACTGATCGGGGTGTTCGGTATAGGTGCTTGACGATGACCTACTCTCACATGGGGATGCCCCACACTACCATCGGCGATGCATCGTTTCACTTCTGAGTTCGGGATGGGATCAGGTGGTTCCAATGCTCTATAGTCGTCAAGCAATTTGTTGCTGCCCGCTGGGCGTGCAGCTTAAAAAGCTTGGATGTGTGACAGAAGCTAAGGTATTTGCAATCTCGCAAGTTCGCGAAGTTGTTTGTTTCTGTTTGGCTCGATAACACCAGATTGCTTGGGTGTTATATGGTCAAGCCACACGGGCAATTAGTATTGGTTAGCTCAACGCCTCACAGCGCTTACACACCCAACCTATCAACGTCGTAGTCTTCGACGGCCCTTTAGGGGAGTCAAGCTCCCGGTGAGATCTCATCTTGAGGCAAGTTTCCCGCTTAGATGCTTTCAGCGGTTATCTTTTCCGAACGTAGCTACCCGGCAATGCGTCTGGCGACACAACCGGAACACCAGGGGTTCGTCCAACCCGGTCCTCTCGTACTAAGGTCAGCCCCTCTCAAATCTCAAACGTCCACGGCAGATAGGGACCGAACTGTCTCACGACGTTCTAAACCCAGCTCGCGTACCACTTTAAATGGCGAACAGCCATACCCTTGGGACCGGCTTCAGCCCCAGGATGTGATGAGCCGACATCGAGGTGCCAAACACCGCCGTCGATATGAACTCTTGGGCGGTATCAGCCTGTTATCCCCGGAGTACCTTTTATCCGTTGAGCGATGGCCCTTCCATACAGA
This sequence comes from Halopseudomonas sp. T1L2, assembly GCF_055397385.1. Taxonomy (NCBI): domain Bacteria; kingdom Pseudomonadati; phylum Pseudomonadota; class Gammaproteobacteria; order Pseudomonadales; family Pseudomonadaceae; genus Halopseudomonas; species Halopseudomonas sp. T1L2. The sequence goes on from NZ_AP040865.1 coordinate 2,349,332, forward strand.
ACCACCGGATCACTAAGACCTACTTTCGTACCTGCTCGACGTGTTGGTCTCGCAGTCAAGCGCGCTTTTGCCTTTATACTCTACGCACGATTTCCGACCGTGCTGAGCGCACCTTCGTACTCCTCCGTTACTCTTTGGGAGGAGACCGCCCCAGTCAAACTACCCACCATACACTGTCCTCGATCCGGATAACGGACCAGAGTTAGAACCTCAAAGTTGCCAGGGTGGTATTTCAAGGTTGGCTCCACGCAGACTGGCGTCCACGCTTCAAAGCCTCCCACCTATCCTACACAAGCAAATTCAAAGTCCAGTGCAAAGCTATAGTAAAGGTTCACGGGGTCTTTCCGTCTAGCCGCGGATACACTGCATCTTCACAGCGATTTCAATTTCACTGAGTCTCGGGTGGAGACAGCGCCGCCATCATTACGCCATTCGTGCAGGTCGGAACTTACCCGACAAGGAATTTCGCTACCTTAGGACCGTTATAGTTACGGCCGCCGTTTACCGGGGCTTCGATCAAGAGCTTCGCCGAAGCTAACCCCATCAATTAACCTTCCGGCACCGGGCAGGCGTCACACCCTATACGTCCACTTTCGTGTTTGCAGAGTGCTATGTTTTTAATAAACAGTTGCAGCGGCCTGGTATCTTCGACCGACATGGGCTTACGCAGTAAATGCTTCACCCTCATCGGCGCACCTTCTCCCGAAGTTACGGTGCCATTTTGCCTAGTTCCTTCACCCGAGTTCTCTCAAGCGCCTTGGTATTCTCTACCTGACCACCTGTGTCGGTTTGGGGTACGATTTCTAGTTACCTGAAGCTTAGAAGCTTTTCCTGGAAGCATGGCATCAACCACTTCGCGTTCTAAAGAACACTCGTCATCAGCTCTCGGCCTTAGCGACCCGGATTTACCTAAGTCACCAGCCTACAACCTTAAACACGGACAACCAACGCCGTGCTGGCCTAGCCTTCTCCGTCCCTCCATCGCAGTAACTAGAAGTACGGGAATATTAACCCGTTTCCCATCGACTACGCCTTTCGGCCTCGCCTTAGGGGTCGACTCACCCTGCGTCGATTAACGTTGCGCAGGAACCCTTGGTCTTCCGGCGAGGGAGTTTTTCACTCCCTTTGTCGTTACTCATGTCAGCATTCGCACTTCTGATACCTCCAGCCAACTTCTCAATTGACCTTCACAGGCTTACAGAACGCTCCTCTACCGCTCATCTTACGATGAACCCGTAGCTTCGGTGTATGGTTTGAGCCCCGTTACATCTTCCGCGCAGGCCGACTCGACTAGTGAGCTATTACGCTTTCTTTAAAGGATGGCTGCTTCTAAGCCAACCTCCTAGCTGTCTAAGCCTTCCCACATCGTTTCCCACTTAACCATAACTTTGGGACCTTAGCTGACGGTCTGGGTTGTTTCCCTTTTCACGACGGACGTTAGCACCCGCCGTGTGTCTCCCGTGCTGACACTCACTGGTATTCGGAGTTTGCATCGGTTTGGTAAGTCGGGATGACCCCCTAGCCGAAACAGTGCTCTACCCCCAGTGGTGATACACGAGGCGCTACCTAAATAGCTTTCGAGGAGAACCAGCTATCTCCGAGCTTGATTAGCCTTTCACTCCTATCCACAAGTCATCCGCTAACTTTTCAACGGTAGTCGGTTCGGTCCTCCAGTGCCTGTTACGGCACCTTCAACCTGCCCATGGATAGATCGCCCGGTTTCGGGTCTATACCCAGCGACTAAACGCCCTATTAAGACTCGGTTTCCCTACGCCTCCCCTAGACGGTTAAGCTCGCCACTGAATATAAGTCGCTGACCCATTATACAAAAGGTACGCAGTCACAGAACAAGTCTGCTCCCACTGCTTGTACGCATACGGTTTCAGGTTCTATTTCACTCCCCTCACAGGGGTTCTTTTCGCCTTTCCCTCACGGTACTGGTTCACTATCGGTCAGTCAGGAGTATTTAGCCTTGGAGGATGGTCCCCCCATGTTCAGTCAACGTTTCACGTGCGCCGACCTACTCGATTTCACAGCTAAGAGTCTTTCGTATACGGGGCTATCACCCACTATGGCCGCACTTTCCAGAGCGTTCTACTAAACTCAAAACTGCTTAAGGGCTGGTCCCCGTTCGCTCGCCACTACTTGGGGAATCTCGGTTGATTTCTTTTCCTCAGGGTACTTAGATGTTTCAGTTCCCCTGGTTCGCCTCACACACCTATGTATTCAGTGTGTGATACCCAGCTTATGCTGGGTGGGTTTCCCCATTCAGAGATCTCCGGATCAAAGGTCATTTGCCACCTCCCCGAAGCTTATCGCAGGCTATCACGTCTTTCATCGCCTCTGACTGCCAAGGCATCCACCGTATGCGCTTATTCACTTGACCATATAACCCCAAACAATCTTAAGTTAATTACTTAACTCAGATTATTCAGTGATATCGGTTTAAAACAGAATTAACGACAATTCCGGAACTTGCACTTGAGATTACAAGTTTACCTTAGCCACATTGCATGCAGTGAAACATGCCATGTGTCTGTACTTCTATCACATATCCAAATTTTTAAAGAGCGTCTGGTTCAGAGACCAGATATCAACAATCAAGGGTTTGATTGTTCATATATGAACTCTGAGTTCCATTCTATGGCGTGTGCTGCGTCGTCCTGGTGGAGCCAAGCGGGATCGAACCGCTGACCTCCTGCGTGCAAGGCAGGCGCTCTCCCAGCTGAGCTATGGCCCCGTTCAGACCTTACACCTCGACAATTGGTGGGTCTGGGCAGATTCGAACTGCCGACCTCACCCTTATCAGGGGTGCGCTCTAACCAACTGAGCTACAGACCCAATCGCCTTTCTTTCTGAATCAAGTAATTCGTGTGAGTGCTTGAGGAACAGCCGAGATCTTTCGATTAAGGAGGTGATCCAGCCGCAGGTTCCCCTACGGCTACCTTGTTACGACTTCACCCCAGTCATGAATCACACCGTGGTAACCGTCCTCCCGAAGGTTAGACTAGCTACTTCTGGTGCAACCCACTCCCATGGTGTGACGGGCGGTGTGTACAAGGCCCGGGAACGTATTCACCGTGGCATTCTGATCCACGATTACTAGCGATTCCGACTTCATGGAGTCGAGTTGCAGACTCCAATCCGGACTACGATCGGTTTTATGGGATTAGCTCCACCTCGCGGCTTGGCAACCCTCTGTACCGACCATTGTAGCACGTGTGTAGCCCTGGCCGTAAGGGCCATGATGACTTGACGTCATCCCCACCTTCCTCCGGTTTGTCACCGGCAGTCTCCTTAGAGTGCCCACCATAACGTGCTGGTAACTAAGGACAAGGGTTGCGCTCGTTACGGGACTTAACCCAACATCTCACGACACGAGCTGACGACAGCCATGCAGCACCTGTGTCAGAGTTCCCGAAGGCACCAATCCATCTCTGGAAAGTTCTCTGCATGTCAAGGCCAGGTAAGGTTCTTCGCGTTGCTTCGAATTAAACCACATGCTCCACCGCTTGTGCGGGCCCCCGTCAATTCATTTGAGTTTTAATCTTGCGACCGTACTCCCCAGGCGGTCTACTTAGTGCGTTAGCTGCGCCACTAAAATCTCAAGGATTCCAACGGCTAGTAGACATCGTTTACGGCGTGGACTACCAGGGTATCTAATCCTGTTTGCTCCCCACGCTTTCGCACCTCAGCGTCAGTATCAGTCCAGGTGGTCGCCTTCGCCACTGGTGTTCCTTCCTATATCTACGCATTTCACCGCTACACAGGAAATTCCACCACCCTCTACTGTACTCTAGCCAGACAGTTATGGATGCAGTTCCCAGGTTAAGCCCGGGGATTTCACACCCATCTTATCAAGCCGCCTACGCGCGCTTTACGCCCAGTAATTCCGATTAACGCTTGCACCCTCTGTATTACCGCGGCTGCTGGCACAGAGTTAGCCGGTGCTTATTCTGTTGGTAACGTCAAGATTGCAGCGTATTAGACTACAACCCTTCCTCCCAACTTAAAGTGCTTTACAATCCGAAGACCTTCTTCACACACGCGGCATGGCTGGATCAGGCTTTCGCCCATTGTCCAATATTCCCCACTGCTGCCTCCCGTAGGAGTCTGGACCGTGTCTCAGTTCCAGTGTGACTGATCATCCTCTCAGACCAGTTACGGATCGTTGCCTAGGTGAGCCATTACCTCACCTACAAGCTAATCCGACCTAGGCTCATCTGATAGCGTGAGGTCCGAAGATCCCCCACTTTCTCCCGTAGGACGTATGCGGTATTAGCGACCCTTTCGAGTCGTTGTCCCCCACTACCAGGCAGATTCCTAGGCATTACTCACCCGTCCGCCGCTAAATCCAGGAGCAAGCTCCCTTCATCCGCTCGACTTGCATGTGTTAGGCCTGCCGCCAGCGTTCAATCTGAGCCATGATCAAACTCTTCAGTTAAATACTGATTGGGTTTTGAGAAAACCCTAAACTTGGCTCAGCTTTACAAAAAACTCATGAATTCACAGAGTTACTTGCTAGGCTGATAATCTTTCTGATCATCGAGCACATTCAGCAAGCACCCACACGAATTACTTGATTCAAATTGTTAAAGAGCGATTCGGTCAGCGTTTCCGCTCAACCAAGGCCGCGAATTTTACGCTAACCTTATGTTCTGTCAAGCTTTTATTTGAAGTTTTTAACCGCTTCAAAACCCGCTTGAGCAACCTGGAAAAGCCTTCGCTTTCCGGGCCAGGGAGGCGCATTCTACAGGATCAAACCCCGCTGTCAACACCTTCCAAACAACCTGATGAGAACTTCTCATCTCTCTCGAACTGGCGTCTTTCGAACAACCCTTTCGAGGCGGCGCATTCTACGCCATCTCGCCGGACTGTCAAGCTTCATTTTCAAGCTAACTTATTGATTAATAAGCGCTTTAAGCGAAGCATCCTGCCCGACGAGGAGGCGAATTATAGGCCCGTCAGATTTTCCGTCAAGCCCTAATTACTGTTTTATTACAAGGCAACCCGAAATTACTCAGCAGAGGCGGACTTAGTGCGCTGACGCAAGCGCCAAAGGGACATGACTGGCCCGGAGATGGTGTACCCAACAAAGATTGCCCACAGTATCCGCGATGGGTCAGACGAAATGATCGCGAACCCCAGCACCACCACCAGAATGACAAAGAACGGAACCCGCCCCTTGAAGTCCAGATCCTTGAAGCTGTAGTAGCGGAAGTTACTGACCATCAGCAAGCCGCCTAGCGCAGTAAGTATGCCAACCAACAGAGCAATATCATTGCCGTCAACACCGAAGTCACTCAGTGACCAGACCATGCCGGCGACGAGCCCCGCCCCCGATGGGCTCGGCAACCCGGTGAAGTAACGCTTATCGTCATCACCAATATGCGTGTTGAAGCGAGCCAGACGCAGTGCAGCACCCGCTACGTAGATGAACGCAAACACCCACCCCACCTTACCCAAATCAGTCAACGCCCAACTGAACACAACAACAGCTGGGGCGATGCCGAAAGCGACCATATCCGACAACGAGTCGTACTCGGCACCAAAGGCACTCTGGGTGTTGGTCAGACGCGCAACGCGGCCGTCCAGGCCATCAAGCACCATGGCAATGAAAATGGCGACCGCCGCATGGGTGAAGTTGCCGTCCATTGCACTGACAATGGCGTAAAAGCCGGAAAACAGCGCCGCCGTGGTAAACAGATTGGGCAGCAGATAAATTCCTTTGTGACGAATCTTACGACCGTCTGGCCCTGACACCTCTTCGACGTGCTCATCAATCGGCAGCAGCGCGTGTGCACCTTCTACCTCGGTGTCATGGTCTTTGATTTGATGTTCTGTCATAGAGTTACCTTGCAACATTGCCGGGCTGAACAGTGTGGCAATTTGACAAACAAATAACCAGTTCAGCTCCGCGTTCGGACATAAAAAAACGCGGCTTGAAAGCCGCGTTTTTCATTATCGCTCGACTTAGTTCTTGGACTTGTCGACGATCTTGTTCGAAGCAATCCACGGCATCATTGCGCGGAGCTTCTCACCCACCTGCTCGATCGGGTGCGCCGCGTTGTTACGACGGGCAGCAGTCATCGACGGATAGTTGTGAGCACCTTCAGCGATGAACATCTTGGCGTACTCACCGTCCTGAATACGCTTCAGGGCATTGCGCATGGCTGCACGGGACTCATCGTTGATGACTTCCGGGCCAGTCACGTACTCACCATACTCCGCGTTGTTGGAGATGGAGTAGTTCATGTTGGCGATACCGCCTTCGTACATCAGGTCGACGATCAGCTTCAGTTCGTGCAGACATTCGAAGTAGGCCATTTCCGGCGCGTAGCCTGCCTCAACGAGCGTTTCGAAACCGGCCTTGACCAGCTCGACAGCACCGCCACACAGAACAGCCTGCTCACCGAACAAGTCGGTTTCGGTCTCATCCTTGAACGTAGTTTCGATGATGCCGGTACGACCGCCGCCCACACCGCTGGCGTAGGACAGCGCAACGTTCTTGGCATTGCCGGACGCGTCCTGGAAGATCGCGATCAGGTCAGGAATACCGCCGCCCTTGACGAACTCCGAGCGCACAGTATGGCCCGGCGCTTTCGGTGCGATCATGATGACGTCAAGGTCAGCACGCGGAACGATCTGGTTGTAGTGGATAGCAAAGCCGTGAGCGAAGGCCAGGGTAGCGCCCTGCTTCAGGTTGGGCTCAATCTCGGCCTTGTACAGCTGAGACTGGAATTCGTCCGGGGTCAGGATCATGACAACGTCAGCTGCTGCAACAGCGGCCGGCACATCGCTGACCTTCAGGCCATGGGCCTCAGCCTTGGCGATGGAGCTGGAACCAGGACGCAGGCCAACAGTTACATCGACGCCGGAGTCTTTCAGGTTGCAGGCGTGCGCGTGGCCCTGCGAACCGTAGCCGATGATGGCAACTTTCTTGCCCTGGATGATGCTCAGATCACAATCTTTATCGTAATAGACTTGCATGAAATTCCCCTGCTTACTGAGCGGGCCATCTGGCCCGCAACCCATTAGTTTAGATACTCAAAACCTTTTCACCGCGGGCGATACCCGATACCCCAGTGCGCACAACTTCCAGTACCGACGTCGGACCGATGGCCTCGACAAAGCTGTTCAGCTTGTCGCTGGTTCCAGTCAGCTGCACGGTATAGACACTCGGTGACACATCCACGATCTGACCGCGGAAGATATCAGTCGTCCGCTTGACCTCGGCACGCTGAGCGCCGGTAGCCTTGATCTTGACCAGCATCAACTCGCGCTCAATGTGGGCACCTTCGGACAAGTTGACCAGCTTCACCACTTCGATCAGCTTGTTGAGGTTCTTGGTGATCTGCTCGATCACCTCATCCTGACCGACGGTTGTCAGCGTCAGGCGCGACAAGGTCGGATCTTCAGTCGGCGCAACCGTCAGCGTCTCGATGTTGTAGTTGCGCTGCGAAAACAGACCAACCACCCGAGAGAGCGCGCCTGGCTCGTTTTCCAGAAGAACGGAAATGATGTGTCTCATGTCAGGTGCGCTCCGTTTTGCTCAGCCACATATCACGCATCGCGCCACCACGAATCTGCATCGGGTAGACGTGCTCACTGGTATCAACCGCAATGTCCAGGAAGACCAGTCGATCCTTCATGGCAAACGCTTCAGCCATCTTGCTCTTGAGCTCCTTCGGATCAGTGATGCGAATACCCACGTGACCATAGGCCTCGGCCAGCTTGACGAAGTCCGGCAGCGAATCCATGTAGGAGTGCGAATAGCGACTGTTGTACTGCATGTCCTGCCATTGGCGGACCATGCCGAGCGCACCGTTGTTCAGATTGACGATCTTGACCGGCATGTCGTACTGCAGGCAGGTCGAGAGCTCCTGAATGTTCATCTGGATACTGCCTTCGCCGGTAACACAGGCGACGGTGGCCTCCGGAAAATTCAGCTGCACGCCCATGGCTGCCGGAAAGCCGAAGCCCATGGTCCCCAGGCCGCCGGAGTTGATCCAGCGATTGGGCTTGTCAAAGCGGTAGTACTGCGCCGCGAACATCTGGTGCTGGCCAACGTCAGAAGTGATGAAGGCATCGCCTCCAGTGACTTCCCACAACGCCTCGATCACGGCCTGGGGCTTGATGATGCTGCCGTCACCCTTGTCATAGGGAAACAGCGCGCCATCGCCGCGCCACTCGTCGATCTGCTTCCACCAGGTTGCCTGCGCATCAGGATCGGGTGTTTCACCGATCTCCTTGAGGATCGCAACCATCTCGGCCAGCACGCTCTCGACCGGACCGACGATCGGAATATCGGCCTTGACCATCTTGGAGATAGACGCCGGATCGATATCGATATGAATAATCTTGGCGTTCGGGCAGAACTTGGAAGAGTCCTCACCGTTGATGACGCGGTCATCAAATCGTGCGCCGACCGCCAGGATTACATCCGCGTGATGCATTGTCAGGTTGGCGGTGTAGCTGCCATGCATACCCAGCATGCCGACAAACTGCCGATCGGTGCCAGGGAATGCGCCCAAGCCCATCAGCGTGTTGGTAACCGGCACATTCAGCGCCTTGGCCAGCTCGGTCAGAGGAGTTGATGCTCCACCCAGAATGACCCCGCCACCGGAGTAGATGACCGGACGCTTGGCCGCCAGCATCATCTCGACGGCTTTGCGGATCTGGCCGGAATGACCGCGGGTAGCCGGATTATAGGAGCGCAGCTTGACCTTCTTCGGGTAGCTGTACTCGAACTTGTCGGCCGGATTGGTCATGTCCTTGGGAATGTCGATGACAACAGGGCCAGGACGACCACTCTGAGCCAGATAGAAGGCCTTCTTGATGACCTCGGGAATCTCGCGCGGATCCTTGACCATGAAGCTGTGCTTCACGATCGGGCGGGAGACGCCGACCATGTCGGTTTCCTGGAAGGCATCGGAGCCCACCATGTTGCTCGCAACCTGACCGGAGATGACGACCATCGGAATGGAATCCATGTAGGCAGTCGCAATACCGGTAATGGTATTGGTCGCGCCCGGACCGGAGGTCACCAACACCACACCGGGCTTGCCGGTGGCGCGCGCGTAACCATCAGCCATATGGGCTGCGGCCTGTTCGTGGCGAACCAGAATATGCTCTACGTCATCCTGCCGAAAAATGGCATCGTAGATATGCAGAAGGGCACCGCCCGGGTACCCGTAGATGTATTTAACACCCTCGTCACGCAATGAGCGGACGACCATCTCAGCGCCGGATAAAAGCTCCACTTTTGAATCACCTCTAGCATGCCGACCACCAACATGGCGGGCAGCAGGATACCTGTTTACTGCTCGGCAGCGCAGAACAACGGTGGTTGTACTGCATCAGCTTTGACTACGTGCTTGGAGGCGCATTCCTGCTGTTTCGGAATCACCTCACCCAGCGCGAGGTAGCGCGTGCGGGTGCCAGGCCAGGTGGCGACGGGTTTCGCCTCCCGGAATGAGCAACAAAATCAGCCGTCACGAACGCGGGGTGTGCTCCGAAAACAGCTGACTCATGAGAACCACGAATTGTTTACACTCAAGACGTACAAGTCAAGCCAAGTTGCAGAAAACCCCTACCAAGGGATATACCTTGTCAAGAGGATCCGCACTCGGTAGCGGGCAACGCTTATTTCGCGGCAATACAAGGATGCTAGAACCATGCGCAAGTTGATGATCACCTTCCTACTGGCCCTGGGCTGCAGCAGCGCAATGGCGACCCAGCTGTACAAATGGGTCGATGAAAATGGCGTGACACAGTTCAGCCAGCAACCTCCGCCAGACAGTCAATATCAGCGCATGAACGTTGCACCCGTGCCGGAGCTGGGTGCGCCGGCGCAGCCGAACCCACCTGTGACCAGTGACAGCCCGGAGCCAGCGACAAACGATGTATCCCCGGCAGTCGATGAGGCCGCTGCCAAAGCGGAGCTTGAAGCGTACTGTGCATCACAGCGCAATCGCCTCACCACGATGGAAAACAACCCGCGCCTGAGTCGCACCTTGCCGGACGGCACGGTTGAGCGCATAGGTGAAGATGAGCGACAGGCCATGATCGCCGAAACTCGCTCAGACTTGCAGAAGTACTGTCAGGACTGACGGACAGCCTCAGCCCAGCGGGCAGCAAGGTGATCGATACTGATCAGAGCAGCCAGCAGACTTTCGCGTCGACGACCGAGGTGAGCAAAAACCTGCTCACCCATCGGATGCAGCCGACACTCACCGGGCAGTGGCCGCCCCTGCTCAATGAGCATCGTTATCTGCGGTATGAGCACCCACTGCAGCCAATGCTCGAAGGCAAGAGTATCAACACAGAATGGTGCCTGACTCTCCAGGCGCCAGTCTTCCGGAGCTGTCTGCGACCAGAGCCCCAGCTCGCGAAGGACTTGCTCAAGTTCGCCAAGCGCATTGAGCAAGGCCTGTCCGGTAGCCGCACTCAAAGCGAAACGCGAGCCCGCTGACGCGCCTGTTCGGCACCAGCGCTATTGCCTTGCGCATCACGCGCCTGCGCGACCAGCTCCCAAAGCCCGGCCTGCAGGGCTGGACGGCCGGACGCGTAGGTCAGACCGCGCTGTGCCAGTTGTTCTGCCTGGGCGGCATCCCCTTGACGCAACCGCACCTGCGCCAGCCGATACAGCACCTGAGGTTCGCGCGGAGCGATGCGCATGGCTCGCTCCAGACTGGCATTGGCACCATTGAGATCACCGCTGCCTTCCTGTTGCCGCGCCGTCGTCAGCAACGCCAGCACCGGGCCGGAAAGCTGCTCATCGGGTTGCAGCACGGAGCTGCCGCCGGTACTGCCGCCGGTACTGCTGCCAGTGCTGCTACCGGCTGTGCCTGCAGCGGCGCCGCCGACATCGGTCGAAAACACCGGCTGACTGTCCAGCGGGTAGGACTGCACGGCACTGGAGCCGCCAGCACCATCCGGAACCATCACGACCACACCGCTATCCTGCGGCGCAGAGGTTTGCGGAGAACTGCCGACGACCCTGCCCGCACCGGTGCGCATATCCTCATTGGATACCGGGCGCCCCGAATCCACTACCGGGATCGCCCCGCCCGAAACGGTACAACCGGACAGCACCGCCAGGGCGGCTGCAGTCAGTGCAGCCTGTTTAATCATCTTCACGTCTGTTCCTCTGCTGAATCATCTGAGCCGGGATTCGCAACAGCATACTGAGAGCAGCTCAACGCAGCCAGTCGCGAATGGTATCCAGCACACGATTGGCACCGTCTCGAAGGACCTCGGTATCGATCACCGGCCGGCATCCCGGGCCAGGCAGTGGCTCGTAACCGGCGCGGAACGGAAACTCGACGCTGCCCTCGCAGGACGGATCGCTGCCAAGCCCGGTCGCAGGGTCAACCCAGGCCGAAACCACACCACCCGGCGGCACTGCCGACAGGCTCTGCGGATGCGCCTGCCCCATAAACGCGTTCCAAACCTGAAGCGCGCCAGTCGCACCGGTCAGTCGCGTCTGACTGTTGTCATCACGACCGATCCACGACACGGCGACCAGATCGTCAGAGAAGCCGGCAAACCAGCTGTCGCGCAGGTCATTTGTTGTGCCGGTTTTGCCCGCCAGTCGCACGTTCGCCGGCACATGGCTGTAGGCCGAACGACCGGTGCCTTCACTCATGACATGACTCATGGCTTCCTGAGTCAGGTAGATCGTCGCCGAATCAAAGCGCTGGCGCACCTCGAACGGATAACGCTTGAGCGGCTCGCCCTCGGCAGTCAGTACGTTGCGAATTGCACGCAGCGGCGTATTGAATCCGCCATTGGCGATGGTCTGAAACATATCGGCTACCTGCATGGGGGTCATTGCTCCAGACCCCAGCAGCATCGCCGGATAGGCCGGCCAGTCGTGGTCAACACCAAGCCGCCGGACAGTATTGAGCACATTGTCCACGCCAACATCCACGCCAACACGCACCGCGGCCTGATTGTAGGACTTGGCCAGGGCCATATAGAGCGGCACCTGCCCGTGGCTCTGCCGATCATAGTTCTGCGGAGACCAGGTCTTGCCGGGCTCGGCCTCAAGGGTAATCGGCTCATCGTCAATCGGAGTAATCAGCGAATAGCGCTCCGGCTTTTCCAGGGCAGTCAGATAGATCGCGGGCTTGATCAACGAGCCGATTGGCCGCGAAGCATCAAGCGCCCGGTTGAAACCGGAGAAACGCGGATTGCTGCCGCCTACCAGCGCAAGCACCTCGCCGGTCTGCGCGCCAGTCACCACCATTGCCGCTTCCAGCGGCGGTCTGTCCGGTGTCTGACCAAAGCGCTTGAGCGTCGATTGCACGGCATCTTCAGCCTTCTTCTGCAGCAACGGATCAAAGCTGGTGAAAATACGCAGCCCCTCGCTGGTCAAATCCTCATCGCGATAGTCGGCACGCAACTGACGTTTGACCAGATCCATAAACGCCGGATGACTGGTGTTGGCCATACTGCCGCCAACCGTCACATCCAGCGGCTTACCTTTGGCATCACTGGCCTGCTGCTGGCTGATCATGCCCTGCTCAGCCATCAGATCCAGAACCAGATTGCGCCGGGTCATCGCCCGCTCCGGGTTGCGACGCGGATTGTAGTAGGACGCCCCCTTGACCATACCCACCAGCAGCGCGACCTGGTGCAGCTGCAGTTCCTGCAACGGTTGGGCGAAGTAGTACTGACTGGCCAGGCCAAAACCGTGTACGGCACGATTGCCATCCTGGCCCAGGAACACTTCGTTGAGGTACGCCTCGAGAATGTCTTCCTTGCTGTAGTGCAACTCCAGCAGCACCGCCATCATGGCTTCAAGCCCTTTGCGCACGATATTGCGGTCGGCCGAGAGGAAGAAGTTTTTTACCAGTTGCTGGGTCAGCGTGCTGCCGCCCTGCTGCAAGCTGCCAGAGGTCAGGTTGACGAACATCGCACGGGCAATCCCCTTGGGCGATACGCCGAAGTGATTGAAAAAATCGCGGTCTTCCACAGCAACCAGCGAATCAACCAGATAAGGTGGCGCCTGATCCAGCCGAATCAGGATGCGATCCTCGTTGTGTGCCGGGTAGATACCGCCGATCATCATGGGCTCAAGCCGCGCCATCACCAGGTCACGATTGCCGCCAATGCTGCTGATGGTTGAACCGTTGAAGTGGACGCTGACCTTCTGCGCTGGCTCGGTGCCCTCGAAAAACTGAAAACCGCGGGTGTAGACATCGATACGATTGCTGCCCACCGCCATCTGCCCCGGCCCGTTGGCCGCATTGGTCTGCCGGTAGCCCAGCGCACGCAGTTCGGTGAGGAAGTCATCACGGGTGAGGGCACGCCCCGCGTACAGTTCCAGCGGCCGCGCGAATACCTTGGCCGGCACGGCCCAGCGCTTGCCCGAAAACTTCTCCTGCACAACCGCGTCCAGATAGACCGCGAGCGCGCCCAGCAGCACCATGCCGACCAGTCCCAACTTGAGCAGCCAACCCCATAACCGGCGCCCGCCAGTGGACTTGACCTTGCCTCGAGACCTGCGTTTTTTAGCCATCGTTGTCTGTCTTGCTCCGCATCCGTTGAACCCGCAGCCGCTGCCGCCGGTAATTGACTATGGTTGGCCTCGGACCAGCCAACCCGCATAATGTTCGCATTGCCGACCAAACAAGGAAACGTCGTGAGCCAGACCCTGTTAACTGCGCTGCAGAACCCTGACCTGTATGACCACCCGGTGAGCGGTTTTACTCTGATCGAGACCCACATTTCCTGGGTACTGCTGACCGGCGACTACGTCTACAAGGTCAAGAAGCCCGTGAACTTCGGTTTTCTCGACTTTTCCACACTGGCGCAACGCGAGCATTTCTGCCGTGAAGAGGTTCGTCTGAACCGCCGTATCGCGCCCGACCTGTACCTTGACGTCATTGCCGTCACCGGCAGCGAAGACGCACCAACCCTGGGCGGCGAAGGTCCTGCCATCGAGTACATGGTCAAGACCCGGCAGTTCCGCCAGCAGGACCTGCTGAGCAATCTGCAGCGGGACGGCGGTCTGACCAGCGCCCATATCGACGAACTTGCCCAGGTTATGGCGCGTTTTCACGGCCAGATCGAACACGCCGAACTCGATACCCCGTTCGGCGCGCCGGAGCAGGTTCATGCCCCGGTTGCCCAGAACTTTGAACAGATCCGCCCCTTCCTCAGCAGTGCACGGGATCTTGGACAGCTCGACGCGCTCGAGCAGTGGGCGAATACTACCTACCAGCGGCTGATTCCCCAAATCGCCGAACGCAAGGCCGGCGGTATGGTCCGCGAATGTCACGGCGACGTTTACCTGGATAACGTTACCCTGATCGACGGGCAAGTGACTCTGTTTGACTGCATCGAGTTCAACGAGCCCTTCCGCTGGACCGACGTCATGGCCGATGTCGCGTTCATGAGCATGGATCTTGAAGACCGCGGCCTGCACGCCCTGTCAAACCGTTTTGTCAGCGCCTATCTGGAACAGACCGGCGACTACCAGGGACTCGCAGTGCTTAACTACTACAAGGCCTACCGGGCCATGGTACGAGCCAAGGTTGCCCTGTTCGGCCTCAACGACGGCATGACCGAGGAGCAGCGGGCCGCAACCATGCAGCGCTACTACGGCTATACCGCGCTGGCCGAAAGCTACAGCGAACTGGCGCCGCGCTTCGGCCTGCTGACCGTCGGCGTCTCAGGTAGCGGCAAAAGCACCCTGGCCGTCAAGCTGGTTGAGCAACTCGGCGCCATTCGCATCCGTTCCGACGTCGAGCGCAAACGCCTGTTCGGCGACGAAGACAATGCCAGCCTGGAGTCCGGCCTTTACAGCCCGGAACGCAGCGAACAAACATACCGGCGGCTAGCCAATCTGGCCGCCCAGATACTCGCCAGCGGCTACCCCGTGATTGTTGATGCAACCCATCTGAAGCAGAACCAGCGCGACCTGGTCCGCGATGCTATCGAAAATCAGGGCGCGCCCTGCCTGATTCTTCAATGCGAAGCACCGCAGGAAGTAATCGAACACTGGCTTGAGCAACGCCAGCAGCAAGGCGGTGACATCTCCGACGCAGGTATTGAAGTCATGCACCACCAACTGACCACCCGGCAACCGCTCAGTGACGAGGAGGCACAACTGGCTGTGCAGATCGATACCAGCAGCGAGGAAGCCATGAACAGCATTGCCGAGCAGCTTCGCCAGCGCCTTTAAGCGCTGGCCGTCGCTCGCTGTACGGATAGCCAAGGTCGATCTACACTGCAGTTCGGGATCACTAATAACAAAAGCCGAACCCGACGCCATGCCGCATATTACTCTGTGCCCGGATACCGTGCCGGGCCCATCTCGCCTTCTGCCTTTGCTGTCTTCACGTAGCACCCCAGAATCGCAACGATCCACGCGGGAGTGCCCCTATGGATACCGATGAACTGCTGGGCCTGCGCAACCTTGGAAAAACCTCGGCGCAATGGCTGCACGCCTCCGGCATCCACAGCCTTGACCAGCTCCGCCAGCTGGGGCCGGTAGAGGCCTACCGCGCCGTTCGCACGCGCGGCTTCAATGCTTCCAAGGCACTGATGTTCTCAATCGCCGGCGCCCTGCAAAACGTGCACTGGAATGAACTTGATCCGGCATACAAGCGCCAGTTGCTCGAGCAGCTTGAGGGCAGAACAGGCAGCGACACCGGCGAGGATTAAGCGACCTGGCTCACACTGGCACCGCGATCATCTTGCCCGTGTACCGGCAGCCTTTTATGTTGACGTAATGCAACCTGACTGCGCTAATGTAACGCTATCCTGCAGTGTCGGCGTCCCCGTCCGACCCCGTGATTCCGACGGCGTATCAGGGCAACAACAAAAGGAATTCAGCCATGTATCTGATAGGTGATCAGCCACCATACGCCGAGAAGCTCATTGCCTCGCTTCAACGCATACCGGAACTTCTGCTTGAGGGGCTTGAGCCCTGCGGTGAACCGATTGAACTGGGTGCGATAGACAACCTTTACGATCACGTCAGCGGAGCTCAGCTTTATCTGCTCAAAAGCGGTCTGCTGCACGCACTGATAGATGGGAAGCCATTGTTCTACATCCAGGAGGGTGATCTCATCGGCTTGCGTCAGGGCCTGAATGCTGCGCCCTGCACCTATCTGAGCGAAGAATCGCTGACTCTGATTCCCTACGACCGCGAAGCCCTGTTCAGGCACATTCACGCTGACAGCCGCCGTCAGGAGCAGTTCACCCAGTATGTGCTGGGTCAGGCCGCACTGATGTCGGATGCACTGGCACACACCAAGCAACCCGAAGTCAGGCCGGTCACCGGGTTCCAGCACTTTGCCCCGGGAGCGGAGCTGATTCGCCAGGGGGATGAGGCTGATCACGTATTCATCATCACCGAGGGTCACGCCGAAGCCTTCGTTCAGGGCATCAAGGTCGGTGACGTACAGAAAGATGAAATTTTCGGTGCCATGGCCCTGTTCACCCGCGAGAAGCGCTCCGCCACCGTCATTGCCAGCGTGCCGACCACCGTCATGATGATCCCCAAGGAACAGTTCCTCGCGCTGATGCAGAGCAATCCACGCATCGCGCACAGCCTGATTGAAAGCATGGCCCGACGCATCGACCTGATGAACAAGGAACTGACGCACTACAAGCAGCAGGCGCAGAAATAATTCTCATTTGGGCTTGACAGGCAAATGATAACGTTTATCATTAGCAACAAGTCATCGCGAGGTGGCTGTGATAACAGGATTGTCGCGAGACAAACGGTTATCTCCTCATCAGGCTAATCACGGATTTCGCCCGCTCACTGAGCGGGCTTTTTTTTGGTTTCTGGACACAAAAAACGCCGTCCAGCCCAGGCTGAACGGCGCTTCAGACACGCTGCAAGCCTAGCCTTCCGTATTGGCAGCCTGCGTGGCTCGGGTCTCGGCAAAATCACCACCGCCCAGCGCCTTATACAGACTGATCTCGCTGAGCAGTTGACTCAGTCGATCAGAAATCACGCTCTGCCGGGCTTCAAACAGCTGACGCTGAGCGTCCAGCAACGTGAGATAGCTGTCGACACCAATGTTGTAACGCCGATCCGCCAAGCGGAAATACTCCTCCGACGCCTCCAGCAGCGCGCGCCGGGCAGCCACCTGGTCTACATAGGTTTGCCGCGCCTGCAGCCCGTCGGCAACCTCGCGGAAGGCACTCTGAATGACGCCTTCATAGCGGGCAACCTGCTGATTACGGCTGATTTCCGCATAATCCAGACTGGCTTTCAGGGCGCCCGCGCGAAAAATCGGTACGCTGATGCTCGGCGAGAATGTCCAGTACTCGGACCCGCTTCCAAACAGACCCGACAGCTCATTACTGGCTGTGCCGGCGGCGCCAGTCAGGCTGATACGGGGGAAGAATGCCGCCTTGGCAGCACCGATACTGGCATTGACCGCCAGTAACTGGTACTCGGCCTGCAGCACATCAGGACGGTTGTATAGCACCTCGGAGGACAGCCCCACCGGCAACTGAGCAAGCACCGGCTCGTCCAGCAGCAGCGGATTGCCTGCTGTTACTGACCACGGCTGCCCAACCAGTACGGTCAGGGCATTACGATCCTGCGCGACCTGACGCTGATAGCGGGCCAGCACCGCCCGGGCGGACTCGACCGCCGTCCTGGTCTGAGCCAGTTCCAGACTCGACGCCACGCCAACCTCGTTGCTGCGCTTGGTCAACGCGTAGCTGTCTTCGTAGGTCTTCAAAGTCTCTGCGGCAACATCCAGCAGCGCCTGATCGGCCTGCAGCGTCAGGTAGGTACTGGCAACCTCGGCGACCAGACTGATCTGCACGCCACGGCGGGCCTCGTCACTGGCCAGGAAGGTCTGCAGCGCCTGCTCACGCAGACTGCCGATGCGTCCGAACAAGTCCAGCTCCCAGGATAGCCCCAGAGTTGCCGAGTACTGGGAATTGATTGATCGCTGCTCGCCTCCGGACAGATCCTGCGGCATTCGGGTACGCGTGCCGTTGCCGTTGGCATCAAGCTGCGGATAGCGCTCGGCACCCTGAATGTCGTACAGCGCGCGATTGGCTTGCACGTTCAAGGCCGCAACCCTCAGGTCGCGGTTGTTCTCCAGTGCCAGACCTATCAGATGCTGCAGCTGCGGGTCCTTGAAGAACCCGCGCCAGCCAACGAGCGGGGTCTGCTCCATCCCCTGCTCGACACCTTCACTCCAGTTGAGCGGCACCGGAGGTGCCGGACGCTCATATTCCGGTATCAATGAACAGCCGCTCAGAGCAGCCAGGACCGCAAGGCTCAATACGCCGCGTTTCACTGTGCATCCTCCGCTGTGTCAGTCTTGCCCTTGCGTTCGGTGAACCACTGAGTCACCAGGACATAAAACAGTGGCACCCAGAAAATCGCCAGCACAGTAGCGGTGATCATGCCGCCAATCACACCGGTACCGATCGCATGCGAGCTACCGGCACCAGCACCGGAGGCCAGCGCCAGCGGCACAACCCCCAGGGTAAAGGCCAGCGAGGTCATGATGATCGGGCGCAGGCGCAGACGGCAGGCTTCAACCGCTGCTTCGCCGATACTCATGCCCTGCTCATGCAGATCCTTGGCAAATTCGACAATCAAAATCGCGTTCTTGGCCGTCAAACCGATAGTCGTCAACAGGCCGACCTGAAAGAACACGTCGTTCGAAAGGCCACGGCCTAGTGTTGCCAGCAAGGCACCAATAACACCAAGTGGAACGACCAGCATGACTGCCAGCGGAATCGACCAGCTCTCGTAGAGCGCGGCCAGACAGAGGAACACGACAATCAGCGACAGCGCATACAGCGCCGGCGCCTGATCACCGGACAACCGCTCCTCGAACGACAGGCCGGTCCAGGACAGACCGATGCCCTTGGGCAACTGCTGCCCAAGACGTTCAATTTCAGCCATCGCATCACCGGTACTGTAGCCAGGACCAGGTTCACCCTGTATTTCCATCGCCGGCACACCGTTATAGCGCGACAGCTTCGGTGAGCCATAGACCCACTCGCCAGTGGCAAAGGCACTGAACGGCACCATCTCGCCCTGACTGTTGCGCACAAACCATTTCTGCAGGTCTTCCGGATTCATCCGCGAATCAGCCTGGCCTTGCAGGAAAACCTTCTTGACCCGACCACGATCAATAAAGTCGTTCACATAGCTCGAGCCCCAGGCAATCGACAGCGTCTGGTTAATATCGGCCAGCGACAATCCCAGCGCACTGGCCTTCTCGTCGTCGATGATCAACTGGAACTGCGGCTGGTCATCCTGGCCATTGGGCCGCACGTTGGCCAGCACCGGGCTCTGCGAGGCCATGCCAAGCAACTGATTGCGCGCCTGCATCAATACGTCATGACCTACGCCGGCGTTATCCTGCAGATAAACGTTGAAACCTGAGGCAGTCCCCAGCTCCATCACCGCAGGCGGTGCGAACGCAAACACCATGGCATCACGGAACCCGGCAAAATACTGCTGTGCTCGCTGCTGCACAGCGAAGACGCTCAGGTCAGGATCATTGCGCTCTTCCCAGGGCTTGAGACCGATAAATGCCAGACCGGCATTCTGTCCGCGGCCGGCAAAATTGAAGCCGGTAACAGTGAACACGGAGCTGACCGAGTCCGACTCCTGCTCAAGCAAATACGTCCGCATCGCGTCGACAGTTTGCTGCGTGCGTTCGGCACTCGCGCCAACAGGAGCCTGAACCTGGGCAAACAGCACGCCCTGATCCTCACCAGGCAGGAAAGAGCTTGGCAAACGGGTAAACAGGAACGCCATCAGTGCAACAATCACCACATAGAGCAGCAAATAGGGCGTCTTGCGCTGCAGAATTGAGGCTACGCTACCCTCGTACCGCTTTACGCCGCGGTCAAAGGTCCGATTGAACCAGCCGAAAAAGCCACGCTCTGCCTGGGTATGCCCCTTCTGCACCGGTTTGAGAATAGTGGCGCACAGTGCCGGAGTAAAAATCAGCGCGACCAGCACCGAAAGAATCATCGCCGATGCAATGGTGATCGAGAACTGGCGGTAGATCACACCGGTAGAGCCACCGAAGAATGCCATTGGCAGAAATACCGCAGACAGCACCAGACCAATACCCACCAGCGCGCCCTGAATCTGCCCCATCGAACGGCGCGTTGCCTCCAGCGGCGACAGCCCCTCTTCGGCCATGACTCGCTCGACGTTTTCAACCACCACGATGGCATCATCCACCAGCAGTCCAATCGCCAGCACCATGGCAAACATGGTCAGGATGTTGATGGTGAAACCAAATGCCGCCAGCAGACCAAAGGTCCCGAGCAGCACCACCGGCACAGCCAGGGTCGGGATCAGCGTCGCCCGGAAGTTCTGCAGGAACAGGTACATCACCAGGAACACGAGCACTACCGCTTCGAACAGGGTTTTGACAACACCCAGAATCGACTCGGACACCACCGGCGACGTGTCGTAAGGAAACTCGACTTTCATCCCCTCGGGGAAAAACGGCTCCAGATCGGCCAGCGTCTTGCGAATGGCCTTGGCAGTCTCCAGCGCGTTGGCACCGGTCGCCAGCTTGATCGCCATGCCCGATGCCGGCATACCGTTATAGAGTGCGGTGATATCGGCATTCTGCGCGCCCAACTCGACGCTGGCCACATCGCCCAGACGCACCTGTGAGCCGTCACTGTTGACCTTCAGCAGAATGTCGCGGAACTGCTCCGGGGTCTGCAGGCGCGTCTTGCTCAGGATGGTAGCGTTCAACTGCTGCCCTGGCACCGCCGGCAAACCGCCGAACTGACCGGCCGAGACCTGCACGTTCTGGGCCTTGATTGCCGTGCTGACATCACCCGGCATCAGGTTGAAGCTGTTCAGCTTGGCGGGATCGAGCCAGATACGCATGGCGTAAGGCGCGCCGAATACCTGAAAGTCACCAACACCCTGAGTCCGCGAGATCGGGTCCTGGATGTTGGAGACGATGTAATCGGCCAGATCGAAGCGATCCATGCTGCCGTCTTCAGATACCACGGCAACGACCATCAGGAAGTTACGCACCGCCTTGGTCACGCGAATACCCTGCTGCTGAACCTCCTGCGGCAACAGCGGCGTGGCCAGTTGCAGCTTGTTCTGCACCTGTACCTGAGCGATATCCGGATCAGTGCCCTGGTTGAAGGTCACGGTAATCGACATGCTGCCGTCGGAATTGCTCTCCGACGAGATATAGCGCAACCCGTCGATGCCGTTAAGCTGCTGCTCGATGACCTGTACGACCGTATCCTGCACGGTCTGCGCAGAGGCGCCCGGATAGGACACGGAAATACCGACCGCCGGAGGAGCAATGCTCGGATACTGATTGATCGGCAGCTTGAGGATGGCAAGCCCACCAACCAGCATGATGACCAGTGCGACTACCCAGGCAAAGATCGGGCGGTCGATAAAAAATCTCGACATGATTCGCTTCCTTACTGATCAGCGTCGGGCTGAGCAGCGCTGTCCTGTTGCTCGGCGACATTGCCGGCCGGCTTGACTGTTACCGGAGCTCCCGGGCGGATGTATTGCAGGCCTTCGGTAATCAGTTGATCCCCCTCGCCCAGGCCCGATGCGATCAGCCAGCGATTGCCCACTGTGCGATCGGTCACCACCTCGCGCTGCTCGACCTTGCCCTCGGCATTGACCACCATCGCAACGGCAGTGCCGCGCGGTGTGCGCGTAATACCCTGCTGCGGCGCCAGAATCGCATCACTCTTGGCGCCAGCAACCAGGTTCGCGTGCACAAACATGCCAGGCAGCAGCAGTCGATCGGGGTTGGGGAATACCGCGCGCAGGATGACCGAACCGGTGCCTTCGTCAACACTGACCTCGGAAAACTCCAGCTTGCCCTCCTGGGCGTAGCGACTGCCGTCTTCAAGTGTCAGCGTCACGGTGGCAGCATTGTCGCCTGCGCGCTGCAGACGACCGGCCTCCAGATCACGACGCAGATCCAGCATCTCGCGCGAAGACTGGGTAATGTCCACATAAATGGGATCAAGCTGCTGGATGGTTGCCAGTGGCTGGGCCTGGCCACTGGTGACCAGCGCCCCCTCGCTGACCGCTGAGCGGCCGATCCGACCGTCAATGGGTGCCAGCACGCGGGTGTACCGCACATTGATACGCGCCTCATCGAGCGCAGCCTGGGCCTGCAGGCTGGCAGCCCGGGCTTCGTCGAACGCCTGCTGACTGACCGCATTCTCCTTCACCAGAATGCCGTAGCGCTCGGCCAGAGAACGGGTCGAGATACTGCTTGCCTCGGCACTCTTCAGCGCGGCCTGATAAACATCGTCGTCGATCTGATAAAGCTGCTGGCCGGCCTTGACTTCAGCGCCTTCATCAAACAGACGTTTCTCCAGGATGCCGTTCACCTGAGGACGCACTTCAGCAACCCGATATGCAGTGGTTCGACCGGGAAGAGTATTGGTCAACAGGAAGCGTTCGGCCTTGAGCGTGACCACGCCAACCTCTGGCACCTGCTGTTGTTGCTGCTGCCCGCCCTGTTGTTCGGCGTCCTGGCAGGCGCTGATCAGCAACAGGGATGCAAGAAGCGGGAAGAGAGCAGCGCGCGCTGGCTTCATCGGCATGGTGAATCCTCGTGAAAAACCGTTATGTCTGATTAGGCGCATGCCCCTTGGGTCCCGTTAGGGGCATCACTGATTGGCGCACAATATACTTACATTCACACCTGTCTGTAAATTGTTTTGGTCTTACGATAACATTCGCTCACAACTTGGCCACCATGGCCCCCGCTCCCTGTTTTCCGCTCGAGACTTGCATGGCCAGACGCACAAAAGAAGAAGCCTTTGAAACCCGCGAAAGCATCCTCGACGCCGCCGAGCAGTGCTTCCACAAAAAAGGTGTTTCACGCACCTCCCTGAGTGATATCGCCCAAGCAGCCGGCGTGACCCGGGGAGCGATCTATTGGCATTTCCAGGATAAGGCAGACCTGCTGGAGGCCCTGTTCCAGCGCATTCAGCTGCCACTGGCATCGCTCAACCAGGCAGCCCGAGATGCCAGCGCCCCGAATCCGCTGGAGCGCTTTCGCGAGCTCCTGGTGACCGTGCTCAAGCGCCTGGAGTCAGACCCGTCATCGCGCCGGGTGAACGAGATCCTGTTACTCAAATGCGACTACATCGACGAGCCCTGCACGCAGAAAAAGCACCTGCAGACCATGAACCGGCACCATGATGACAACCTGCGCACATCCCTGATGCTGGCCATTGCCAGCGGCGAACTACCCGCTGACCTGGATATCGATATGGCCCTGTTCTGTGCTCACTCGTTCATTTACGGTGTACTGCATCAATGGCTGATGCAGCCGCAGCAGCTCAGCCTGGTAGAGCGGGCAGATGACATTGCTGCCACGCTGCTGGACATGCTGCGCAACAGCCCGCATCTGCGCAGCCGCAGCGTCTAGCTCTCAGCCGCCGCGCGCATCCCCGCGCAATGGTCCTGCTCAGGCAATCCCGGAGCCAGCCAGACGAAATCAGCCTGCTCCGGGCCGGGCAATGGGCTACCCGCTTCCGATAGCAACACGACCACAGGCGCAGCCCCCCATTGGCCATCCCAATGCAGCGGAACGCCGAGGTCACGGCGCCCGTGATACGCCCCGGCAATCAGCAGCGCTGGCGCCGGGGCTGTCGCCAATGCCTGCCCCATGCGCAGATCGCGCGCTTGCTGAATGTGCAGCATGGGAGCAACCTGCGACGCCTCAATAAGGTCACAGTGACTGGCAATAATGATGCGCTCCAGCTTGGCGCGGGCGGAGGCAGGGTAGCCAGACACATCGGAGGACGGATCGCGATAGAACGCCATCAGCTCGTCACGATCCAGATTCGCCGTCAGCAGCCGTTGCGGCACAGCCAGCCCCCAACGCACCAGCGGGCCATACAACGCCCAATCCCAACCCGGCTGCCACTGCAGCTCTTCAGCCAGCATCGGGTCAGCCGGCAGCGGCTTACCCTGCAAGGCGTCGACCTGCGGCTGCTGGCTGGATTGCAGCATTTCCATCACCAGTGCACCCTGTGGCCGCTGCGCCTGCAGCTGTTCCAGCAACCAGAGCTGAAGCCGGTGATGATCAGGATGATCATGTCGCTCGCCGAGAATGACACGCGGCTCATCCAGCAACGCGTCGACCAACTGCTGCGGCTCAAGCCAGCGCTGGGCATGGGTGTCCCACACCTGCCCCAGATGCGGATCATCAAGGCCATCGGTTGCCTGCCAGGCAGGCAGCGGCGCAGCCAGCGCCAAGGCCGCCCCGAAAAGACCGGCGATCAGAATCAGTACGTTCATTGCCACCTCACAGAATAACCAGCGGGCAGTCGTGCTGCGGATGCCGCTGAACCTGCACCGCAACGCCGAACACCCTCTCAATATGGTCGGCCTGCAACACCTGCCAGGGCGTACCCAATGCATCCAGCCTGCCCTCGTGCAGCAGCAGAACACGATCGGCAAAGGCCGCAGCCAGATTCAGATCGTGCAGCACGACCAGTACACTCAATCCCCGGGACGCCATCGCACGGGCCTGCTGCATGATCAGTCGCTGATGCGCCAGGTCAAGCGAGGCGGTTGGCTCATCCAGCAGCAGACAGCCACCCTCGCCAACCTCCCAGACCTGCGCCAGCACGCGGGCCAGATGAACCCGCTGACGCTCACCGCCAGATAGCGTCAGATAGCTGCGCTGCGACAGGTGAGTCACATCGGCTGCCGCCATCGCATCGGCACAAATAGCCAGGTCCTGCTGCAACCCGGTGGCGTGCGGCATACGGCCCAGCGCCACGACCTCCTCCACGCGAAACGGAAAGGCCAGCTCCGATTGCTGAGGCAATACGGCCAGCCGGCGAGCCCGCTCACCTGCCGTCCACTCATCAAGGTTCCTACCTGCCAACTGCACTCGCCCGGTATCTACCACAAGCTCGCCACACAGCGCCGCGAGCAAGGTACTTTTGCCGGCGCCGTTGGTGCCCAGCACCGCGATGACCTCCCCTGCGTGCAGATCGAATGTCAGGTCGCGCAGTACCTGTCGCCCACCGCGACTGCAACCCAGCTGTTCGACACTGAGCATCAGAAACCACCCTGGCGACGCACGCGCATCAGCAGCGACAAAAAGAACGGCGCCCCCAGCAGCGCGGTAATGATCCCCAGGGGCAGTTCCGCCGGCGCGAGGAGCAATCGAGCAGTCACATCCGACAGCAGCAGCAATGCCGCCCCCAGCAGCATCGAGGCCGGCAGCAGCCAACGATGATCCGGCCCCAGCACCAGCCTGACCAGATGGGGCACCACCAGCCCGACAAAGCCAATCAGTCCGCAGGCGGCCACACAGGCGCCCACACCCAACGCCGTCAACAGCACCAGTTCACGCTTGACCCGCTCGACTTCAACGCCGAGATGGCGCGCCTCCGACTCACCCAGCAGCAGGGCGTTCAATGCTGGCGCCAGCCGGGGCAGGCGCCACCAGATGGGCAGGCAGCACAGCAACAGCAGCCCGACTCTCGGATAGTCGGCAGCGGCCAAACTGCCCATATTCCAGAACGTCAGCGTGCGCAGCATGCCATCATCAGCCAGGTAGCTGAGCAAGCCAACCAGTGCGCCACTGATGGCTGTGATGGCGATACCCGCCAGCAACATGCTGGCTACCGAGGTGCCCTGCACCGACTGGCCGAGACGGTAGACCAGTGCCGTGCATGCGAGTCCGCCAACAAACGCCCCGGGCACCGTCAGATAGGGCTGCCAGTCGGCACCGAGCGGGCCAACCAGCAACGAACCCAGCACGATTACCAGTGCCGCGCCGAGCGCCGCACCACTGGAGATACCAATCAGGCCGGGATCGGCCAGCGGATTGCGAAACAGCCCCTGCATGGCCGCACCGGTGAGCGCCAGGGTGGCGCCGGCAACCACGCCCATCAGCATGCGCGGCAGGCGAATCTGTTCGATGATCAGTTGCTGATCGGCCGGCACTGCGCTGTCGGCAAAGCGCCAGAACAGCGCACGCAGCGTGTCGGACGGCGCAATACTGATCGGGCCGAGCGCCAGCGACAGCAGACAGGCAACCAGCAGAAACGCCAGCAGCCCCATCATTACCAGCCTTTTGTAGCGCGGCTGCAGCACCATGTCGTATTCCTGTTACCGATCGGTGGCGCGGACGCCAACCTTGAAAGGACTGCCAGCATACCGGGGGACGCTGTCAGCGTCATGACCACGACTGGCTTTGTAACGAGCATCGCAGGATAATCCGCCCCATGTCAGACCACGACTTTCTGCCCAAGCCTCTGTGTCGCCTTGATGACCTGCCCCTGCGCGGCAGCAAGGGCGTTCTCTATCAGGGGCAATCACTGTTCCTGGTGCGCCAGGGTGAGCACATCTATC
This sequence comes from Halopseudomonas sp. T1L2, assembly GCF_055397385.1. NCBI lineage: Bacteria > Pseudomonadati > Pseudomonadota > Gammaproteobacteria > Pseudomonadales > Pseudomonadaceae > Halopseudomonas > Halopseudomonas sp. T1L2. The sequence continues at coordinate 2,375,697 of NZ_AP040865.1, forward strand.
TCTACGAAAACCGCTGCCCGCATCGCGGTATCAGCCTGGAATGGGTACCCGACCAGTTCCTCGACAGCTCCGGAAGACTGATCCAGTGTGCCACTCATGGCGCCCTGTTCCTGCCGGAAAACGGTGAATGCGTTGCCGGCCCCTGCATTGGACAGTCACTGCGCCAGCTGCGCTGCCATGTCAGCAACGGGCACGTCTGGCTGGACGACGAACAGCCGTCATAACACGACCGGCAACGCCCCACGTACCTGCATTCCATTCGGCTGCGGCCAGACCGACCAGGCCAGCACCTCTACCCCGGCTGCCGCTGCCTCGCGCAACAACCGCCCATACTCCGCATCGATCTCGTCCGCCGGCCGAACCTGCTCGATGCCCGAATGCATCACGCAGAACAGCAGACAGGCACGGCGTCCGCCCTGCACCACCTCGATCAGTTCGCGCAGATGCTTCTGACCCCGGGCACTGACCGCATCCGGAAACGCCCCCACACCCTCCCCCAGAGCCAGGGTTACGCTTTTCACCTCAACCACACACTCCGCCCGGCCGCCGCCGGAGAGCAGAAAGTCAAAGCGGCTTGAGCCCTCGGGCAGCCGCACCTCGGCGCGCACCTCCGGATAGCCGGCCAGGGGCGTGATCAGCTCCTGCTGCAGCGCCTGAGCAACCACTCGGTTGGCCCGCGCACTGTGGATGCACGCCACCTGGCCAGCGCCGATCTCGACCAGCTCCCAGGTACCCGGCAGCTTGCGCCCGGGTTTGTAATCCAGACTCACCCAGACCCGGTCGCCGGGCTGACCGCAGTTGCGCATCGAACCGGTGTTGGGGCAATGCACCGTGATTTCCTGGCCGTCCGGCAGCCGAATATCGGCCAGAAAGCGCTTGTAACGGCGCAATAGCGTCGCCTCGCGCAGCGGTGTTTCAAACGGAATCAGCACTCGGGCGACCAACTGTTCAGCGCCCGCGAAAGTCGCTCAACCGCTTGCTCCAGGCGCTCCAGCGAGGTGGTGTAGGCCAGCCTGAGATGCTGCGCGGCACGGTGATGACCGAAATCCAGCCCTGGCGTCAGCGCGACGAACTCGCGCTCGATGACATGCTGGCAGAATCCGGCACTGTCACCCCCCAGCCGCTGCATGTCGGCATACAGATAGAAGGCACCCTGCGGGGTAACCGGTACTTTGAAGCCGAGGTCGCGAACGGCCGGCAGCAGAAAGTCACGGCGCACCTGAAAGGCACGACGGCGAATCTCGCAGATTTCCCGACTTTCCTCGCCAAAGGCCGCAAGGGCCGCCTGCTGCGCCATATGCGGCGCGCAGATATAGAGATTCTGCGCCAGCTTTTCCAGCTCAGGCACCGCCGCCTCGGGCGCGACCAGCCAGCCAAGGCGCCAGCCGGTCATGCCGAAATACTTGGAGAAGCTGTTGAGCACAAAGGCATCATCAGCCACCTCCAGCACCGACGACGCATCCATCCCGTAGGTCAGTCCGTGGTAAATCTCGTCGACAATAAGCTCACCACCAAGACGCCGGCAGGTCGCCGATAGCGCAGTCAGCTCCTCGCGTGACAGCAGGGTGCCGGTCGGATTGGCCGGCGACGCCGCCAGCACGGCGACGCAATCGGCATCCCAGTGCTGCTCGACCAGCTCGGGCGTCAGTTGATAGTTGGTTTCCGGACCGGTCGGCACCAGCACCGCGCGCCCCTCGACCAGTCGCAGAAAATGCCGATTGCAGGGGTAGGCCGGATCGGCCATCAGCACCTTGCGGCCGGGCTCGACCAGCAACGCGCTGACCAGCAGTAGTGCCGCCGATCCACCAGGCGTAACCACGATCCGGGCGGGGTCTACGTCCAACCCGTGACGCTGACGGTAGAGGCCCGCAATGGCCTCGCGCAGCGCCGGCAACCCAAGTGCCGGCGTATATCCGGTACAACCATCAGCCAGCGCCTGCTGACCGGCACGAACAATGGGTTCAGGGGTAGTGAAATCGGGCTCGCCAATTTCCATATGAATGACATCACGCCCATGGGCCTCAAGCGCACGGGCGCGTGCCAAAACGGCCATGACGTGAAACGGTTGAATTTCCTGAACCCGTCCGGCCCAGCGCTGCTGCGACATAGAAACATCCCGAGATGGCGACAAAAACGCCGATGATACCCTGTCAGAGCCTGACTGGCAGCGGCTTGCAGGCCTGCGTCCGCCTTCTGGCGGCAAACAGTAGCGCAGGCCATCAGCTTCTGGTAGCTTTGCCCGCTTGCAGGCTTTAGGCCGAAGCACGTCAGGTTGAGTGGGTGAGACCTGAAACAGGAAGATAGAGCAACAAGTGAGGGGTCCTCATGCCCAGCAATGCCAAGCAGAAAACATCAATGTTGATCCGTGGCTTCGTCCCCTATCAGGAAAAGAAGGGTGAGGAGTACATGAACGAGCAACAGCTCGCGCATTTCGCCAACATTCTCAACACCTGGAAACAGGAACTGATGGAAGAAGTCGATCGTACCGTGCATCACATGCAGGACGAGGCGGCCAACTTCCCCGATCCCGCCGACAGGGCCAGTCAGGAAGAGGAATTCAGCCTGGAACTGCGGACCCGTGATCGCGAGCGTAAGCTGATCAAGAAGATCGACCAGACCCTGCAGCGCATCGAAGAAGATGACTACGGTTTCTGTGACTCCTGTGGTGTCGAAATCGGCATTCGTCGTCTTGAGGCCCGCCCCACAGCGACGCTGTGCATCGACTGCAAGACCCTGGCCGAAATCAAGGAAAAGCAGGTCGGCAGCTGAGTCGACCCGCCGCATTGCAGGCTGCCCGGCAGCCTGCAATTGCCTTACCCCGCATGACCTCTCCCTACATCGGGCGCTTCGCCCCAACCCCCAGCGGCCTCTTGCACTTCGGCTCTCTGGTCGCGGCACTGGCCAGCTACCTCGATGCCCGTCACGCCGGCGGTCAATGGCTGATTCGCATCGAAGATCTCGATCAGGCGCGCAGCCAGCCCGACGCCGAAACCCAGATACTGCAGGCACTTGACGATTTTGGCCTGGAGCACGACGGGCAGATAGTGCGTCAGAGCGAGCGGCTGGACCTGTATCGCGCACAGATCGAGCGCTGGCTGGATGACGGGCTGGCGTACTACTGCGACTGCCCGCGTAAAACGCTGCTGCAGCACGGCACGGTCTATCCCGGCACCTGCGCCGGGCGCCGGCTGCAGGCAGCTGCTGATCACGCGGTACGGGTACGGGTCAACGATACCCCGATAACCTGTATCGACCGTCTTCAGCCACCGCTGACACAGAATCTGGCCAGCGAACTCGGCGATTTCATTATCCGCCGGCGCGACGGGGTATACGCCTACCAACTGGCCGTCGTGCTGGACGACATTGATCAGGGTGTAACAGATGTCGTGCGTGGCGCCGACCTGCTGGATTCAACACCGCGACAGATCTGGCTGTATCAGCTGCTCGGTCAGACGCCACCACGCTATCTGCACGTACCACTGATCATGCGCCCCGACGGCGAGAAGCTGAGCAAGCGACTGGGCTCGGCCCCGCTGCAGCGCACGCAAGCGCCAGCTACGCTCTGGCGGGCCCTGCGCGCCCTGGCCCAGCCGGTACCCGAGACACTGCGCGGCGCCCCCGTCGCCGAGCTGCTGCAGTGGGGCATCGCCCACTGGCAACCCGGCCGCTTGCCCGCCACAAAACACATCCTTGAGGCCAGCCTGCCGAGTTGATTGCTTGGCAAGCCGTGGCGCGCTGATTACCATCACCGACTGAACCGCGACGCCCCTCCTTCGGGCGGTTGCCCCAACCGACGGATACCCATGTATATCTACCGACTGGTACTGCTGCTGGTCATCGGCATCTACCTGTTCTCGCCGGCCATCATGGACTGGTGGATAGAACCGCAGGGTGCCTGGTACCGACCCTATGTGCTGTGGCTGATCCTGATCGTCGCCGGCATGCTGCTACAGAGTCCCCGAGATGCCGATGAGCTTTGATCTCAGCCAGTTGCTGTTGATCAGCATTGGCTACCTGATCGTCCTGTTTGGCGTGGCCTGGGCCACCGAAAACGGTCGCGTGCCGCGCGCCGTGCTGCGTCATCCCGCGGTCTACACCCTGTCACTGGGGGTCTACGCCAGCGCCTGGGCGTTCTACGGAACAGTAGGACTGGCCTATCAGTATGGTTACGGTTTTCTAACCTACTACCTCGGTGTCTGCGGCGCCTTTCTGCTGGCACCGGTGCTGCTCAACCCGATCCTGAGGATTACCCGCACCTACCAGTTGTCTTCACTGGCCGACCTGTTTGCCTTCCGCTTTCGCAGCACCTGGGCAGGGACCCTGACCACCATATTCATGCTGGTTGGCGTACTGCCGTTGCTGGCACTGCAAATACAGGCGGTGGCCGACTCGGTGCAGATCCTGACTCAGGAATCTGGCCAGGGGTCGGTTGCACTCGGGTTCTGCGTGCTGATCATCCTGTTCGCCATTCTGTTCGGAGCCCGCCATATCTCGGCACGCGAGAAACACGAAGGGCTGGTCATGGCGATTGCCTTCGAGTCACTGGTCAAACTGGTCGCTATCGGCGCCATCGGTTTGTATGCGCTCTATGTTGTATTCGACGGTCCGCAGGGACTGCAGCTCTGGCTGGATACCAATCAGGAGGCCCTCAGCACGCTGCATACACCGTTGCAGGAAGGTCCCTGGCGTACCCTGCTGCTGGTGTTCTTCTCGGCGGCATTCGTCATGCCGCACATGTATCACATGGCCTTTACCGAGAACCTCAATCCGCGCGCCCTCAGCACCGCCAGCTGGGGTCTACCCCTATTCCTGCTGCTGATGAGCCTGGCAGTCCCGCCGATCCTCTGGGCAGGCCTGCATCTGGGTGTACGCACCAATCCGGAATACTTCTCGCTGGGCCTGGGCGTGGCCGGTGGTTCCGAGTGGCTCTCGCTGCTGGCCTTCGTCGGCGGCCTGTCGGCGGCCAGCGGCCTGATCATCGTCATCACCCTGGCACTGTCGGGCATGGTGCTCAATCATCTGGTGCTGCCGCTCTACCAGCCCAGCGCCGACAACAACATCTACCGCTGGCTGCTGTGGACCCGCCGCACGCTGATTGCCGCCATCATCATGGCCGGCTACGGCTTCTACCGCCTGCTCGGCGCCGAACAGGACCTGGCCAACCTCGGCATTGCCTCGTTTGTCGCCACCGTACAGTTTCTGCCGGGCACCCTGTCAGTGCTGTACTGGCCACAAGCCAACCGCCGCGGGTTCATCGGCGGCGTCGTTGCCGGCATGCTGGTGTGGGCGGTCACCCTGCTGCTGCCACTGGTCACCGAACTGCCCGGCATCACCCTGTTCGGGATGACGATGGCGTTCAATGCCGACACCTGGCACCTGGCCGCAATCTCCTCGCTGGCTGTCAACGTCGTGGTGCTGGCGCTCGTCTCGCTATTTACCCAACGCTCGGTTGAGGAGCAGAGTGCTGCCGAGGCCTGCTCGGTCGACAACGTCAGTCGCCCCCAGCGGATGCAGCTGATGGCGTCCTCGCCGCAGGAGTTTGCCCAGCAACTGGCCAAGCCGCTCGGCAACAAGACCGCCCAGCACGAGGTCGAACAGGCGCTGCGGGACCTCAAGCTGCCGTTCGACGAGCGCCGCCCCTATGCCCTGCGCCGCCTGCGCGACCGGCTGGAAGCCAACCTGTCGGGCCTGATGGGGCCGTCGGTGGCCCAGGACATCATCGAAACCTTCCTGCCGTTCAAGATGGGCCGCGACGGCTATATGACCGAGGACATCCATTTCATCGAAAACCGGCTGGAGGACTACCACAGCCGCCTGACCGGCCTGGCCGCCGAACTCGACGCCCTGCGACGCTATCACCGCCAGACACTGCAGCACCTGCCGATGGGTGTCTGCTCGCTGGCCCAGGACAATGAAATCCTGATGTGGAACCACGCCATGCAGGCGCTGACCGGCATCGACGCCGACAGCGTCATCGGCTCGCGGCTGAGCAGCCTGCCCGGCCCCTGGCGAGACCTGTTCGAGCGATTCGTCGAAGACCAGGCCTCGCACCTGTACAAGCAGAAACTGGCGGTCAATGGCCATACCCAGTGGCTCAGCCTGCACAAGGCTGCGATCGACGAGCCCGGCTATGTTGGCGGTAGCGGCCTGGTACTGCTGGTCGAGGACCAGACCGAAACCCAGATGCTGGAAGAGGAGCTGATGCATTCCGAGCGCCTGGCCTCAATCGGTCGTCTGGCTGCCGGCGTTGCCCACGAAATCGGCAATCCGATCACCGGCATCGCCTGTCTGGCGCAAAACCTGCGCGACGAATCGGAACAACCGGAATCACGCGAAGCCGCCGAGCAGATCCTCGACCAGACTCGCCGGGTCTCCCGGATCGTGCAGTCACTGGTCAACTTCGCCCACGTTGGCAGCCGCCACCAGAACCCCAACGAGCCGGTCGATCTGGCGGCCTGCACCAACGAGGCGATTCACCTGCTGTCGCTCAACCGCAGGGGGCCGGAGGTCAAGTATGTTAACCTGTGCCGACCCGAACACATGGTAGCCGGTGACGCCCAGCGCCTGGTTCAGGTCCTTATCAACCTGCTGGGTAACGCACGGGACGCCAGCACTGATGGCGACAGCATCACCATCGCCACCCAGGAAAACGAACACCAGGTACTGCTGCAAGTAGAGGATCAGGGCAGCGGCATCGACAAGGACATCATGGATCGGCTGTTCGAGCCGTTCTTCACCACCAAGGACCCAGGGACAGGTACCGGGCTCGGATTGGCACTGGTCTACTCCATTGTCGAAGAGCATTATGGCCAGATAACCATCGACAGCCCGGTCGACCAGACAACCCGGCGCGGCACTCGCTTCACCATTACCCTGCCGCGCTATAGCATGAGCGGTAACGGCGCCCCTGCCTGATGCTGTAACAGGCGCCGTCACCTGTGAGGTAACTATGTCAGACATTCTGGTTGTTGAAGACGAAGCCATCATCCGTACGGCATTGAAACGGTTGCTGGAGCGCCACCACTACCAGGTAGAGGAGGCCGGCTCGGTCAGCGAGGCCGTCGAGCGACACGATCTCGAGCGCTTCAAGCTGATCATCAGCGACCTGCGCCTGCCGGGCGAGCCCGGCACCGAACTCATCCGCCGTGCGCCGAACACGCCCGTGCTGATCATGACCAGCTACGCCAGCCTGCGCTCGGCGGTCGACTCGATGAAGCTCGGCGCTGTCGACTACATCGCCAAGCCGTTCGACCATGACGAAATGGTTGAAACCGTGCAGCGCATTATTGCCGCCGGCGACCAGCGCAAGCAGCAGAGCGGCGCGACTCCTACGCCAGAGCCGGCGCCCAAGTCCACCACGGCCAGCACCGATGGTGGTGGCCAGGATATGGGTATCATCGGCGCCTGTGACGCCATGCAGACTCTTTTCAAGCGCATTCGCAAGGTCGCGCCAACCGACTCGACCGTACTGATTCAGGGCGAGTCCGGTACCGGCAAGGAGCTGGTTGCCCGGGCCATGCATGAACAATCCCAGCGCGCCAAGGCACCGCTGATTTCAGTCAACTGCGCTGCCATTCCGGAAACCCTGATCGAGTCTGAACTGTTCGGCCATGAGAAGGGTTCCTTTACCGGTGCTACCAGCAACCGTACCGGCCTGGTCGAGGCGGCCGACGGCGGCACCCTGTTCCTTGACGAGATTGGCGAGTTGCCGCTGGAGGCTCAGGCGCGATTACTGCGGGTGCTGCAGGAAGGAGAGATTCGCAGGGTCGGCTCGGTGCAGTCGCACAAGGTCGATGTGCGTCTGGTGGCCGCCACCCACCGCGACCTCAAGACCATGGCGCGACAAGGTCTGTTCCGTGAGGACCTGTATTACCGCCTGAACGTGATCGAGTTGCGCCTGCCGCCACTGCGCGAGCGCGGCCGGGACGTGATGCTGATCGCCGAGGCGCTACTGCAGCGCGCGGCACGCAACATGAATATGGAAGGCCTGCACTTCAGCAGGGACGCAGAGCGCGCAATCCTCGCCTACAGCTGGCCGGGCAACGTGCGCGAGCTGGAGAACGCAATCGAACGTTCGGCCATTCTCTGTGATCACGAGGAAATTACTGCCGACCTGCTGGGCATTGAGCTGGATGCCGAGATCGAGCGTGCTTCCGAGGCCGCCAACGCCCTGCAAACCATGCAGAACGAAGTAACCCCCGGGCAGGAACCGGCCGAAGACCTGTCACTGGAAGACTACTTCCAGCACTTTGTACTGGAGCATCAGGACCACATGACCGAAACCCAGCTGGCACACAAGCTCGGCATCAGCCGCAAGTGTCTGTGGGAGCGTCGGCAGCGCCTGGGTATTCCGCGCAAGAAAACCGCCAGCACCTGATTTGCCCTCCCTGCAAGGCTGCCGGCAACGTGCAGCCTTCCCCTCTGGCTCTATCCAACCCTGCTCAGGGCCGTCCTTAGCCCGCCAATGTGTTACCTGTTACCGGGAAAGTTCCCGCAAAACTGTTACCGCACCCCCACACAGAGGTAACACTTTAGTCCAATTGGAGGTAACACCTTGGGGGTAACACAGGGTAGGGAAAGACAGGAAAATCACAAGTCACTGATTTTAAACGAATTTAAAAAGTTGGCACGCGGAATGCTTTATATCTGGCACAACAACAACAATAAAAACCAAAACGCATAACAAAAATAACATTCGACTCCACACACAATAAAAACAAGACGTGAGAGGCGCAGCAAACTGATTTTTTTGGAGAATAACAGTCGATTTGCGAACAGGATGTTCGGTTGGACAGAGAAGAATAAAAGTTGCTCAAGCAACCCACCGTCCAAAGCCAGCAGCAGGCCACTTCGAACCTAAGCTTCCAAAGCAATCCGTTTGTTTGGGACAACCCGAGATGGGTCAGTCGCAAAGCGGTGACTACCGCTTCAAACAAACAAGAAGAACAGCTCTGATAAAAACAATAATAAAAAACCATTAGGGGGAGTTAACCACTCCCCTTGAGCTTTCCCCCCTCCTGATTCTCCGTTGCCCATCCCCCTGATTTCTTACCTTTCCCGACAATTCAGGCTAGAATGCACGTCAATCGCGGCCAACAGGCTGCATGCGCGTCCGGCCCAACCGCCTGTTGCGCGACCCATTCACCAGCGCTACCGTGCAGGTCAACAGGCAGAGCGACCGCTCACGCTGATCGGCAGCCGGAACAACCAGCCCCTATGATTCGAAAGCTGTTGCAGAAAATACCCTCTCCCTTCGGCCACCCTCAGCGCCGCCGAACTACGCCGAGCATTATCCCCGCCAGCCAGCATTCGCTACGCCGTGAGCGCCTGAGCAGGCACGCGGTCAGCGTGGTTGAACGGCTGCAGCAGGCAGGCTATCAGGCCTTTCTGGTGGGTGGCTGTGTGCGTGACCTGCTGCTCGATATCACCCCGAAGGACTTTGACGTCGCCACCAGCGCCACTCCCGAGCAGGTCCGCGCAACGTTCCGCAACGCGCGCCTGATTGGCCGTCGCTTCAAGCTGGTCCACGTGCATTTCGGGCGGGAAATCATTGAAGTCGCGACCTTCCGCGCCAATCACGAAGCCGAAGCATCGGAGGAGCAGTCCCGCCAGAGCGAATCGGGCCGACTGTTGCGCGACAACGTGTACGGTACCTTCGAACAGGACGCCCAACGCCGCGACTTCACGATCAACGCGCTCTACTTCGACGTGACCAGCGGCCAGATCCACGACTTTGCCAACGGCGTGCATGATATTCGCAACCGCCTGATCCGTCTTATCGGTCAACCGGAACAGCGCTACCAGGAAGACCCGGTGCGCATGCTGCGCGCCGTACGCTTTGCGGCCAAGCTGAACTTCGATATCGAGCAACATACCGCAGCGCCCATCGAATCGATGGCACCACTGCTGCACGACATTCCTGCAGCACGCCTGTTCGATGAAAGTCTAAAGCTGCTGATGAGCGGCCAGGGCCTGGCAACCTTTGACCTGCTGTATCAATACGATCTGGTAGCGCCGCTGTTTCCGGATACCGACGACGCTATCCTTGAACGCCCTGACTACACCCTGCAGCTGGTTCGCCAGGCGCTGCGCAACACCGACGAGCGCATCGCCCAGGACAAACCGGTTACCCCTGCGTTCCTGTTTGCAGCCCTGCTCTGGCCCGCGCTGCCCGGGCGGGTGAAGTATCTGGAGGAGCAGGGTATCCCGGCGATACCCGCCTATCAGCAGGCCGCCCACGAGCTGCTCGCCGAGCAATGCCGCCATACCGCGATTCCGAAGCGCTTCAGCATTCCCATGCGGGAAATCTGGGACATGCAGCCACGCCTGGAGCGCCGCAGCGGACGCAGGGCAGACCAGATGCTGGAGCATCCGCGCTTCCGGGCGGCCTACGACTTCCTGCTGCTGCGCGAAGCTGCCGGCGAGGAAACCGATGGCCTTGGTCAATGGTGGACACAATACCAGGACGCCAACCCCGATCAGCGCCGGCAGATGATTCGCGAGCTGGGTGACGGCAGCAAAAGCAGCGCCAAACGCGCTCGCTCGCGTCCGCGCAGAAACAAGCCGCGCAAGCCGCAGAGCAACTGATGCCGCGCAGCTATATTGCCCTGGGCAGCAACCAGGGCGACCCGGTTCAGCAGGTCCAGACCGCCTGCGGCGCGCTGCGCGAGCTGCCCCGCAGCCAGCTTGTAGCCTGCTCATCGCTATACCGCAGCGCGCCCATGGGGCCGCAGGACCAGCCAAGCTACATCAACGCGGTGCTGGCGCTGGATACCGAGCTTGAGCCAGCGGCACTACTCGACAACCTGCAACGCATCGAGCTGGAGCACGGCCGGGTACGCAAGGCCGAGCGCTGGGGCCCCCGCACCCTGGACCTGGATATCCTGCTGTACGGTGACCAACTCATCCGCACCGAGCGTCTGCAGATTCCGCACTATCACATGCATGCCCGCGCCTTCGTCCTCTACCCCCTGGCCGAGATAGCGCCCGCGCTGAAAATGCCTGACGGCACAGCGCTGGAAACGCTGCTGCAGAACTGCCCCCGCGGTGATCTGCAGGCATTGCCGTTTTTTATACAACAGCCTGGTGCGCAAACGGACTTGACACCCCCGGGCTGACACGTAGGATGCGATTCCGGTGACCAGCCAAGTGTTACCGAAATCCTGCCCGGCCAAGGCTATACTCTCGCCAGGACACCCGGCGCGAGAGCCAACCCCAACGGTGCCGAAGCGCCAAGTAACAGCCACACACTGGAATCAGTCATGCCTGACGTTACTCTGACCACGCTGAACAAACTCAAGCAAAGCGGCGAAAAGATCGTTTGTCTGACAGCCTACGACGCGACCTTCGCCCATGTCGAAAGTGAAGCCGGCGTCGAAGTCATCCTGATCGGCGACTCGCTGGGCATGGTCCTGCAGGGACACGACAGTACCCTGCCGGTCAGCGTCGCCGACATGGCGTACCACACCGCAGCCGTCAAGCGCGGCAACAAGGGTGCGCTGATCATGGCCGACCTGCCCTTCATGGCGTACGCCACCCTCGACCAGGCCCTGGCCAACAGCGCAGCGCTCATGCGCGCAGGCGCACACATGGTCAAGCTGGAGGGCGGTCGCTGGCTGGCAGACAGCATCACAGTACTGAGCCGCAACGGTATTCCGGTCTGCGCACACATGGGCCTGACGCCACAGACAGTCAACGTACTGGGCGGCTTCAAGGTTCAGGGTCGCGACGAAGCGCAGGCCCGCGCCATGGTCGAAGACGCCAAGGCGCTGGAAGCGGCCGGTGCAGCCATGCTGCTGCTCGAGTGCGTGCCGCCGGCGCTGGCCAACGCGATTACTGCTGCGGTCAGTGTTCCGGTTATTGGCATCGGTGCCGGCAGTGGCACCGATGGCCAGGTACTGGTGGTCCACGACATGCTCGGACTGTCGCTCAGCGGACGCATGCCGCGCTTCGTGAAAAACTTCATGGCTGGTCAGCCCGACATCCCGTCGGCCATCCGCGCCTACGTCGAAGCAGTCAAGAAGGTCGAATTCCCAGCAGCCGAACACGAGTTCTGAGCCCATGAACACCCTGCATACCATTGCGCAAGTGCGCGCTGCGGTTAGTCGTGCCCGCCAGGAAGGCAAGCGAATCGGAATGGTTCCCACCATGGGTAACCTGCACGCTGGCCACATTGCGCTGGTCGAGAAGGCGCTGCAGCGCACCGACTACGTGGTCGTCAGCATTTTCGTCAACCCGATGCAGTTCGGGCCCGGTGAAGACCTGGACAGCTATCCACGGACCCTGGCCGAAGATCAGAAAAAACTGCTGGAGGTCGGAGCCCATCTGGTATTCGCCCCCAGCGCGAGCGAGATGTACCCCGAGGGCATGGACGGCCACACCCGGGTGAGCGTGCCGGTGGTTTCGGAAGGATTATGCGGAGCCAGCCGCCCAGGCCACTTCGAGGGTGTGGCGACCGTTGTCAGCAAGCTGCTGAACATCGTCGGCCCCGATGTCGCCGTGTTTGGTCAGAAGGACTACCAGCAGCTCGCGGTCATTCGCAAGATGGCGCAGGACCTCTGTCTGCCGGTGAAGATCATGGGGCATCCGACCATACGTGCCGAGGACGGCCTGGCGCTGTCCTCGCGCAATGGCTACCTGACCGCAGAGCAGCGCGCCGTTGCGCCGCTGCTGCAGCGGACCCTGCAGCAGATTGCAGCGCAGGTGACCTCGGGGCGTACCGACTATGCGCAGATCATCAACGAGGCCAGTCAGCAGCTGAGTGCCGCCGGCATGCGCCCGGACTATCTGGACCTGCGAGATGCCAGCAACCTGTCACCGGTAACCGATCAGACCCGCGATCTGGTGGTGCTGGCCGCCGCCTACCTCGGCACCACACGCCTGATCGACAACCTCGAATTCAGCCGCTCCTGAGCGGCTGTCCCCTCTCTTTTGCGGGCCCATGGCCCGCCGATTTGACGCCCGCCTCTCATACCAAAGAAGGGTTGTCTTGCCCCCCTCTGATGGCCGACGCTAAATGGCCTAGACTGATCGCACAGCCCCAACGGCTTTGTCGGTCCGGAATCTCTGCTGCAGCACCGGAATGACCCTCTTCAGGGCCGGCTGACAAGAGACTGCCTGAATTCAATAACAAGAGGGGAATACCCATGTACGCAATCGAAAACCACAAGGTGTCCGAGTCCGCTCGCGCGCATACCCACCTGGATGACGCGACCTATCAGCGTATGTACAGGCAGTCGCTTGAGCAGCCCGACCAGTTCTGGGCCGAGCAGGCCGAACGCTTTCTGAACTGGGACAAGCGCTGGAGCAAGGTACACGAAAGCGATCTGAGCAAAGGTCAGGCTGCCTGGTTTATCGACGGCAAGCTCAACGTCAGCGTCAACTGCATTGACCGCCACCTGGCCGAGCATGGCGACGAGATCGCCATTATCTGGGAAGGTGACGACCCGAGCCAGGATGCCCGCATCAGCTACCGCGAACTGCACGATAAGGTCTGCCGACTGGCCAACGTGCTGAAGGCGCGCGGTGTCAGCAAGGGTGACCGTGTCTGTCTGTACATGCCGATGATCCCCGAAGCGGCCTACGCCATGCTGGCCTGCGCGCGTATCGGTGCGGTTCACTCGGTGGTCTTTGGTGGCTTCTCGCCGGACGCACTCCGTGACCGTATTCTCGATGCCGACTGCCGTGCAGTCATTACCGCCGACGAGGGCGTGCGCGGAGGCAAGACCGTCCCGCTCAAGGTCAACGTCGAAAAAGCGCTGAAAGACTGCCCCGACGTCCACACTGTGATAACCGTCAAGCGCACCGGTGCTGACGTTGCCTGGGATGAAAAGCGTGACGTCTGCTACACCGAAGCGACCAGCGCTGCGAGCAACCAGTGTGCGCCAGAACCGATGGACAGCGAAGACCCGCTGTTTATCCTTTACACCTCCGGCTCCACCGGCAAACCCAAGGGCGTGCTGCACACCACCGGCGGCTATCTGCTGATGGCGGCAATGACCCACTACTACGTGTTCGACTATGTGCCGGGCGAGGTCTACTGGTGTACGGCTGACGTGGGCTGGATCACCGGCCATTCCTATATCGTCTACGGCCCGCTTTGCAACCGCGCGACCACCGTGCTGTTTGAAGGCGTACCGACCTACCCGGATGCATCCCGCTGCTGGCAGGTGATCGACAAGCACCAGATCAACATCTTCTACACCGCGCCAACCGCTCTGCGCGCACTGATGGCCAAGGGCGATGAGCCGGTCAAGTCGTCCTCGCGCGCCAGCCTGCGCCTGCTCGGCAGCGTCGGCGAGCCGATCAACCCGGAAGCCTGGGAATGGTATTACCACGTGGTCGGCGAGCAGCGTTGCCCGATTGTCGATACCTGGTGGCAAACCGAAACCGGCGCTGCCATGATCACTCCGCTGCCGGGCTGTACCCTGCTCAAGCCGGGTTCGGCCACCCGCCCGTTCTTCGGCGTCGAGCCGGCCCTGTACGACCCCGAAGGCAACGAACTGGAGGGACCAACCAGCGGCAACCTGGTAATCAAGCGTTCCTGGCCGAGCCAGATCCGTACCGTTTACGGTGACCACCAGCGCCTGATCGACACCTACTTCAACACCTACAAGAACGTCTACTTCACCGGTGACGGCGCCCGCCGCGATGAAGACGGCTACTACTGGATCACCGGCCGGGTCGATGACGTGCTCAACGTCTCCGGTCACCGTATCGGCACCGCCGAAGTGGAAAGCGCACTGGTGCTGCACGACGCGGTCGCCGAAGCGGCCGTAGTAGGCTGCCCGCACGACATCAAGGGCCAGTGCATCTACGTCTATGTCACCCCGATGAACGGCGTTACCCCAAGCGAGGAGCTGGTCAAGGAACTGAAGGCCTTCGTGGCCGATCAGGTTGGTGCCTTTGCCCGCCCCGAGTTCATGCAGTGGGCTCCAGGCCTGCCGAAGACCCGTTCGGGCAAGATCATGCGCCGCATTCTGCGCAAGATCGCCTGCAACGAACTCGACAGCCTTGGCGACACCTCGACCCTGGCCGATCCGGCGGTTGTACAGGATCTCATCGCCAACCGCATCGAGCACGCCTGACGCGGTTCGTCGCCCTGGTACTGCACTAATGCTGTACCAGGGCCGAGACAACTTGTCTGGAGTAGGGCGCCCCTCTATGCTTGTGCACTCGAAAAACAGTGCCTGCATAGAGGAGCTCGTTCATGCAAGAGGTCGTGATTGTTGCCGCCACCCGTACCGCCATCGGCAGTTTCGGGGGCCAGTTTGCCAAGGTACCCGCCCATGAGCTGGGTGCTACCGTTATCCGCCGCTTGCTCGACGAAACCGAAATCGATCCGGCTTCGGTTGACGAGGTCATCTTCGGCCAGGTTCTGACCGCAGGCTGCGGCCAGAATCCCGCTCGCCAGGCTGCTATCCACGCCGGCCTGCCGCACAGCGTTCCCTCTCTGACCCTGAACAAGGTCTGTGGCTCCGGCCTCAAGGCATTGCATCTGGCCGCTCAGGCCATCCGCTGCGGCGATGCCGAAATCATGATCGCCGGTGGCCAGGAGTCCATGAGCCTGTCGCCGCACATCATCCCGACCTCCCGCACCGGTCAGCGTATGGGTCATGGCCAAATGATCGACACCATGATTCAGGACGGCCTGTGGGATGCGTTCAACAACTATCACATGGGCATTACCGCCGAAAACCTGGTCGAAAAGTACGGCATCAGCCGCGAGGAGCAGGACGCCTTCGCCGCCGCCTCCCAGCAGAAAGCGGTTACCGCACGCGATACTGGCGTATTCGATCAGGAAATCACTCCGGTGAGCATTCCCCAGCGCAAGGGCGACGCCCTGCTGATCACCCAGGATGAGCAACCCCGCGCCGGTACCACTGCCGAAAGCCTCGCTGCGCTCAAGCCTGCATTCAAGAAAGACGGCAGCGTTACCGCCGGCAACGCCTCCAGCCTGAACGATGGCGCCGCTGCCGTGCTGATGATGAGCGCCAGCAAGGCCGCCGAGCTGGGCCTGCCGGTGCTGGCCCGCATCGCCTCCTACGCCAACGCCGGCGTTGATCCGGCGATCATGGGCATTGGCCCGGTTTCAGCCACTCAGCGCTGCCTGGCCAAGGCCGGCTGGCAGGTTGCCGATCTGGATCTGATCGAAGCCAACGAGGCATTCGCGGCTCAAGCCCTGGCTGTCGGCAAGGAACTGCAGTGGGACGCCAGCAAGGTCAACGTCAACGGCGGTGCCATCGCACTGGGTCACCCGATCGGCGCCTCCGGCTGCCGTGTACTGGTGACTCTGCTGCACGAAATGCTGCGCCGCGACGCCAAGAAAGGCCTGGCGACGCTATGCATCGGCGGCGGCCAGGGCGTTGCTCTGGCGCTCGCCCGCGACTGATCCCCCTTCCGGCGGCGCCTTTCAGGGCGCCGCACTTTTGCTCATCACTTATCTACACTGAACTGATCCGGGTCGGTCCGGTCATAGCCTGCGCGGCCTTCCCGTCACGGAAAGTCGCACGGGCCTGCGCCGCGCATCCGCCTGATTTGACGTTCAACCACACGAGCCCTGCATGGACAGCCAGACCAATCACTCTGCCTCCGCGCCAGCCGCTGTTTTTCTCATTGATGGCCTGCGCACGCCCTGGGTCAACGCCGCAACGCTGCAGACCAGCGGCTTTGGTCTGCTCGACCTGGCGCTGCAGTGCGGCGCACCGCTGCTGCTGCGCTGTGCGGTTCCTGCGCACCGGCTGGACAGCCTGATTCTCGCGGCGGACGGCGCATCTCAGGTACGCCCCCTGCGCAAACGCCTGCGGCTGGACAGCACGACCGAGCTGTATCAATGCAGCCATGGCCTCTCGGCAGTTGCGCTGGCCAGCCAGCAGATTCGCAGCGGCGACGCCGACCTGGTGCTGGTCATCAGCGCCGATCGGCAAGCCGCACCCCAGGAGCCACTGCTGACGTCCGCCAAGCGCACAGCGCGCATGTTCGATATACAGGATGAAGACGCCAGCGCCTTCGCTGAAGCCAGTCGCCTGCGCGCTGACGATGCCGAACAGGGCGGACTCACTGCCCGTCACCGTGTAACCCTGTTCGATAGCCAGGGGCGCACGAACAACGAAGACCAGGCGAACGCAGTGGCGGGTGCCTGCGCCCTGCTGCTGGCCTCAACGGCGGGACTGCAACAGCTGAAACGCGCGCCGCTCGCCCAGCTCGGAGCCGGCACGCATGCCCAGGCACCGTCTGACTACCCGACGCTGGCACCCTTGCTGGCGTCCACACGCCTGCTGCGCCAGCAGCGGTTGTCGCTCGACGATATCGATCAATGGGAGCTGCCGGAGTCGCCTGCACTGGCACTGCTGAGCCATCTGGCCGCCTGGCAGGATGCCGATTTCTGCCGCCGTCAGCTTGAGCTGGAACAGCCCGTCGGCCGTCTGGACCCGTGCAGCCTCAACGTTCACGGCGGCAGTCTCGCCCTCGGCACACTGAGCGCGGGTGACGGCTGCCGCCAGGTGCTGCAGCTGGCGGACAGCCTGCAACGTCATGCGCTTTGCCGCGGCATCGTTTGCGATCAGCACGCCGACGGCCACGCGCGGGCACTGCTGATCAGCTACCCACAGGAGACCAGCGCATGACCGAGGCGAGCAACCCGCTCACGCTGCGCGAACGCGAGCTGGGGCCGTTCAACTATCTGGAACTGCAGCACCCTGCCCAGCCCACCTGGCGCCACTGGCGCCTGCGCCGGGACGAACGCAACGTAGCCTGGTTGCTGTTCGACCACGCCGACAGCAACGCCAACCTGCTCTGCGTGGCGGCGATGACCGAGCTGGGCGACGTGCTGGCCAGCCTGCGCCGCGACATGCCGGCTGCGCTGGTCATACGTTCGGCCAAGCCGTCCGGGTTCTGCATGGGCGCTGATCTGAAAGACTTCCGCCAGCTCGACAACGAAGCCGATGCGGTGCGGCAACTGGTCGACGCCCACCTGCTGGCCCAGCAACTGATCGACCTGCCCTGCCCGACCCTGGCTGTGCTGCATGGCGAGACCCTGGGCGGCGGGCTGGAGCTGGCGCTGTGCTGCGACATGCGGCTGGCAACGCCGGACACCCGCACCGGCCTGCCGGAAATTCGAGTTGGACTGCATCCCGGGCTGGGCGCTACCGCACGCTTGCCCGACCTGATCGACCCGATGCTGGCGATGCGCATGATGCTGACCGGCAAGGCGCTTAGCGCCGAACAAGCCCACAAGGCAGGGCTGCTTGACCAGGTCGCTGCCGAGCACAAGCTCAGGCCGCTGATCGACGATGCCCTCAACGGCCGGCTGGAGCTGCGGCGCCGTAACCTGAAAGCGCGCCCGTTCCGGCTGAACTGGGTGCGCCGACTGGCCGCACTGGCTATGCGCCGTCAGGCCGGCGCCAAGGCCGACCCGCGCCACTACCCGGCGGCTGAGGCCCTGATCGAGCTCTGGCAGCGCCACGGCGGCCAGCCCGACCTGCTGCTGCACCGGGAGATCTATTCCTTCGCGCGCTTGCTCAATAGCCCGACCAGCCGCCACCTGATTCAGTTGTTCTTCCAGCGCCAGCGCCTCAAGGAGCTGGCCGCCGGCAAGGAAAGCCGTCGCCTGTCCCAGCTGCATCTGATCGGCGACAGCGAAGACAGTATTCAGCTTGCGGCACTGGCGGCGCTGGCCGGCCTGCGCGTCAGCGTTGGCGGCTCGGCAGCCAGCATGAGCGCCTGCATCGGGCAGATCCGCCGGCTGGCCCGTGACGACGCACAGCGCCAGCAGGCGCTGGACGCGCTGGTTTTTGATCCGCAGCACCACGGGGTGGCGCTGGCCGATGCCGTGATCGACGGCCAGCAGGCGGATATGGAACAGCGCCGCGCGCAACTGCAAACACTGGAAACCAGCCTGCGCCCGCAGGCCCTGGTGCTCAGCTTCGCCGATCCGGTAGAGCCGCTGCGCGCCGCACTCGGCGATGCCGGCCGCCTGCTGGGCCTGCGCTTCGCTTCGCCAGAGCGCGGCGCCCTGGTCGAGATTGCCGCGCATAGCACCAGCCGCACTATCAGTCAGCAGCACGCCCGTCAGCTGGTCGGCCAGCTAGGCTGTCTGCCGCTGCCGGTCAGCAGCCAGCCGGGTCTGTTGTTGCGCCGGGTGCTGGCACCCTGGCTGTTGGAAGCCATGTTGCTGCTGGAGGAAGGAGCCAGCGCCGACGCCATCGAACAGGCGGCCCTGGCGTTCGGCTGCCCCCAAGGCCCGCTGGCAATTGCTGAGGGATGGGGCCTGAGCCACTGCCTGGCCCTGTTCGAGCGCCTGCACGGCGAACGCGACACCCCCTTGTCGGAGCCCCCTGCCATCCTGCGCAACAGCGTCGAGCAGGGGCGCACATCGTTGCTTGCCCCCAAACGGCGCCGTTGGAAAACCGGCAAAACCCGGTCAGCCAAACTCAGCGCCGACCAGGGCGACCGGTTGCTGCTCAGCCTGCTCAATAGTGCGGTACGCGCCTGCCGTCAGGGTATTGTCAGCGACGCGGACATGCTGGATGCAGCTCTGGTGCTGGCAGGCTATTTCCCGCCGTTTCGCGGCGGGCCGCTTTGTCACGCACGCGAAACCGGACATGCGGCGATCGTGCAGCGCCTGCGTGAGCTGAGTAACGATCTCGGCCCCCGCTTTGCGCCGGACCCGGGCTGGCAACCGGTGGTCGAAGACGCGGCCCCTGGGGAGCCTTTACAGGCCGGGTAGCGGCTGGGTCTGCTGCTCGGCCCGGCGGAGCTTCTGCTGCATCTCGGCGCGCATCTTCTCGGCCAGCGGTGCGTCCAGCAAGCGGCGCAGAAAGGTCGGATTCAGGCCCTTGCTGTGGCAGTAGCGGAACACCTCATTGATGCTGGGGAAGGCCGTATCACCCGGGGTTACGGCTAGCGTCTGTCCGACGCAGACGACACCTTCGTTGAGCACCCGCGCGTAGGCGCCGCAGCGTTCGGCTTTCACGAAGGCCTTGGCAAAGCGACTGTCGCCCACCCGTGCCGCCAGTGTTGAGCAGGGAATCCGCGGTGCGGTGATCTCCAGCAACAGCTCGCCAATGCGCACACGGTCGCCGATGCGCAGCTCCGGCCACCAGTGCGAGAGAGTCAGGTTCTCGCCAAAAAAGCCGGGCTCAAGCGGGCGCTGCAGCTGTTCGCTCCACCAGTCGATGTCTACCTGACTGTAGAGGTAGACCGCCTGATCGGGGCCGCCATGGTGCTTCAGGTCGGCAATAAAATCCCCGGCAATGCCGCCGGCACCGATCAGCACTTCGCCGCTGCAGGCCTGTTTGAAATGCCCGGTACGGGTTAAACGCGTACCAATGCGCAGTGCCTGCGGCTCGGCGGCATTGATCGACAGCAGGGTAACGGCGGTTCCAGTCATGATGGGCGCTCATCCGGCGTGGGAAAGCCCCCAGTCGAGCGGATATGCCCCAGTGCTGTCAACCACGGCGCGCCAGATAGCCCCGCGCCAGAAACAGAAAATGCGCGCTGCCGATCAACGGCAGGACCACCAGCATCAGATTGGCAGCCGGCGATAACGTCCAGTGACTATAGAAGGTCAGCAGGCTGGCCACACCCAGCAACAGCATGATCACGATGGCCCGGGGCGAAGCCACTTCACGCGTCGGCACAACCACCTTGGATACCAGCTGGATCAGAGCCCAGAGGCCGCACAGCCCACCAAGCAGTAACAACGTAAGCAGCCAGGCGAAGGGTTTGTCCGCCTCGTTGGCAAAGGCCATCGGCAGCATCAGCACGCCCAGCCCAATCAGCACCACCAGACTGCCGAAACACACCACCGCCTCAAGAAGATAGCCCCTGCCACTGGAACGCAGCAAGCGTCGAACGGCACTCTCTCTCATGCGCCAGATACTCCCGATCCTGCAGCTGTCTGTATCAGCGCAGAAAGCACAAGACATGTTCCGGACATAGGCTGGGCCTGCAACTCGTCAGTGATAATGCAATGCACGGTAACGCCGCCGCGCTTGCCTGTCGACCCGCGCAACCGATGCCGGATCGCAGGCGCCCAGCGTCAGTACGTTCTGCCGTCCTGCCGCCAGGGTCAGATGGTTGGGCGCGCTGAATTCTGCCGGGGCACGCATGCCGTCATCTTCCCAAAAGCAGACAGGGCAGATTTCATAGCAGCTTTCACTGCTCAGGCTGAAATAATCACAGCACGGGCAGGGAAACATCGGCTCAGCCTCACCGTCGACCTGCTGGACGATCATGCCGCGTTCGCTCAACGCCTCACGCAGATAGCTGTTGGTCACGCCATACAAATCCTCAACCAGACTGGCCTGTACCAACGGGTCCAGCTGGCTGTCGTTCGGGTTGGCAGGCTCAACGCCGCGACATACCAGCGCTCTTAGCGTGTCAGGCAGGGCAGCCACCTGCGGATCACCCTCACAGAAGCCGCAGAAGAACCAGAAGGCAACAACCTCGGCACGCTCTGATGGGGCCATTTGCGCCATCATCAACCTGGCCAGTTGTGCTTTTGCCTGCTCTCGCTGCATCGGTTTTCTCCATGGCACGCTTTCCCACTTCAAAGCGTAGCAGGCGCACACCATCAGATTCCGCCGGCTGCGCCTCGATACAACGCATCATGCCCATGGCGCGCCTCCAGCCCCTGCCGCACGGCTCGCGCCAGACCTTTGACCACCAGTGCGTAAGACTGATCAATCAGGCGCTGCAGCTCGCCCTCAGGCAGGCTGCCGTCGTTACGGACCGTATTCCAGTGGCGCTTGTTCATGTGATATCCGGGACTGACCGCAGCAAACAGGTCACGCAGGCCGACCGCCTCTTGCGGATCGCACTTGAGATTGATGCACTCGCAACCGGCCCGCTGGAACACCAGCGCAAACAGCTTGCCTTGAACCCTGAAAACCTGGGCCTGCGGACCGAACGGATAGGCCTCCTCGGCCTCGGGTTTGCTGCTCAGGTAGCCTTGCAAATCCATCTGCGCCCCTTGTTGGCTAGTGTGGGTCAATCGTTAATTTGGGAATGTGCAGGGTGAAGCAGGTGCCCTGCGGAGAGGACACAAAGTCAATCCGTCCGCCCATGCCCTCGATCAGCCCGCGGGCAATGGCCAGCCCCAAACCTGTTCCCCCTGTCTTGCGACTGCTGGAACCGTCAGCCTGAGTGAATCGATCGAAAACCCGGGGCTGAAACGCCGGCGGAATGCCATCGCCCTGGTCGGTAACACTGACGCGCCAGGTACGCTCATGCTCATCGGAATGCACAGCAATACTGACCGCTGAGCCAGCCGGGGAGAACTTCACCGCATTGGACAATAGATTATCCAGCACCTGACGGAATCGGGTGGCATCCACCCGGACCCAGGCTTGCGGGCAGGGATTGTCGTAGATCCAGCGGATTTCATGCTGCGCCGCGTAGCCGGCGTTTTCCTCAATCGCCGCCTCCAACAGTGCACTCAGTCGCAGCGGCTGCATATCCAGAGGCAGTTGTCCGGCCGCCAGCTTGTCGATATCAAGCAAATCACTGATCAGCCTCAGCAGGTGCTCGGCATTGCGGCGCGCCACCGCAACCAGGTCCTGAGCCTTGTCGGAGAGCTCCCCCACGACCCCGCCAGCCAGCAGGCTGAGGGTACCGATAATACTGGTCAACGGTGTGCGCAATTCATGATTGACCGTTGAGACAAAGTCGTTCTTGAGGCGCTCGTTCTCGGCCCGCATGGCCTCACGCTCGCGCTGCTGGGCAATGGCATTGCCCCACGCATAGCCCAGCAGCAGCAGAATCAGCGCCAGACCCGCGTACAGAGTCCAGTGCCGCAGTTGCACACCCGCCGCCGGTTGGCGGTTCTGGAGGACCAGTCGCCAGGTCACGCCGGGCAAGTGAATGGGCATGCTCTGCTGCACCTCATCTGCGACCAGCGCGTCACCCCAGATCGGTACCACCTGCCCATCGGGCTCGACGCGCTGCAACTGAATGTGCAGATCCTGCCAGCGTGGCTCGGTTTCCAGCATGCCCAGTACCAGATCAGCATTGATCACGGTGCTGACCAGCCCCCAGTAGCGGTCATCCATGAATACCGGGACCCGATAGAGCAGCGCCTGCCCGCCCTGCACCAGCTGCAGTGGCCCAGCCAGCACGGGTGTGCCAGTCTGCATCATCCGCTCAACGGCGGGCCATTGGGCCGGGGTTTTGCGATAATCGAGCCCAAGGGCGGCCTCATTGCCGGCAAGGGGATAGATCAGCGCAATACGATTATCCGGCGCAATACCAATGTTACGGATATCGGTAGCACCGGCCAGCATGCTGGCAAGCCAGCCCTCGATGGACTGCCGGTCCGACATGCCCTTCTGACTGTGCAAAAAAAACACCAGGCCACGCGTCAGATAGATGCCATCGAGTAACCGGGTCTCGAGCGTGCTGCGCACATCAGAAGCGCGGATGATCAGATCATGCTGGACCTGTTCGCGCTCAAGCGTGCGCCATTGCCAGACCAACAGTTCAATGGCGAGCACACCCAGCACAGCCAGGAGCGAGAGGCTGACAAGCAAACGGCGAAAGCGCCTTTCCAGCCGCCACCAGGTCATGGTTTACCCACCAACAGCCCTGGACAGAGGCCAAGACTCCCAAGATCAGACCTGCGGAATTGAATAAACGGCATGCAGCAGATTTCCGTCAAAATGGGTAGTCCGTACTGTAAGCTGAAACGTACCGCTGCGCTTGGCCCTATCGCAGGGTACGACGCCAGCGGGCAGGTGTTGTCCCGGTCCAGCGACGAAAAGCCCTGTTCAGGGCACTCTGCTCGGAAAACCCAAGCAAGAGCGCAACCTCACCGAGTTGCAGCGTCGAGTCTGCCAGATAGGCTTCAGCAAGCCGCTGCCGGGTGCGATCGAGCAAACTCCGCCAAGTCAGGCCGCGCTGCTGCAGACGACGTTGCAGGGTTCGTGCAGACAGACACAGCTCCTCGGCAACGAGCTCTAACCCAACCTCACCCTCCGGTAGCCGACGCACCAGCGCCCGCTGCAGTGCGCAATCAAAGGCATCCGCTCCAGGCAGCGCCAGCAGCAGAGCCCTGGCCTGTTGATCCAGCTGCTCGCGCACGTCCGGATCACTGTGCGGCAGTCGGCAGGCCAGCCAACTGACTGGCAATGCGACCTCGGTAGCGGCAGCGTCAAATACGACCTCACAGCCAAAAAAGGCGTCATAGGCCGCACGCGAACGAGCATCAGGCGCGGGAAAGACAAATCCGACCCGAGCCACAGCCGATACCTCCGGCAGCAGCCGTCGCAGAAAACTGACCAGCGCTGCAATGGCTACGGTATCGGCCGAGGCCCCGGTACTGGCATCAGCATCCCAGCAGAGCACAACCAGCTCACCCTGCACGCGTACACGAACCAGTTGCTGACCGTAGAACAGCTGCTCATAGCGCTGGTAGACCTGCAATGCCTCGCCCAGCGTATGGCTGGCAAGGCTCAGGTAGCCAAGTACGCCGACATGCCGCGGCCGAACTTGCGCGCCTATCTCCAGCGCCGGCACAACCGCCGTTGCAGGCAGCATACTGGCGCGCTCCAGCAGTTGCTGCCAGAGTGCCAGAGGCACCGCCTCGTCCTGACGCCGACTATCCAGCAGCAGGCGCAAATCCGGGGCGGGGAACTGGTAAAGATCAAGCCAGTCAGTCAGCAGCTGTATCCAGCCGCCGGTGACCCGCATGGGCATGGCCATGGTGATTCCTGTTGGCGTATTGGGTCAAAAATGCAGCATATCTGGTCAATATTCAAGCGGCGCTATGGCGCATCATCACATTCGATAGCACCTGGAGGGGATGATGGAACGCCTTTATGACAGCTTTGCCCAGGTGCTCGCAGACAGCGGCCTGACGACCCTGCTGAACGCTCTGCCCGCCTGGCTGGCATTCGATGAGCGCCAGCTGATATTCGTCCTGGCTACACCGGTGTTCATTGGCGTATTCGTCTGGGAGTACCTTAAAATCCGCCACGACCACAGGCTGGTCGACACCCGGGAGTCCGTGCGCAACTTCATGCTCGGAGCCGGATACCAGACGACAGAGTTACTGTTCGCCGGCCTGATTGCCTTCCCGGTTCACGCACTGGCCTACCAGCATCGACTGTTCGATATTCCGCTGACCTTCACTACGGCAGTTCTGCTCTGGGTGCTGACCGATCTGTGCTTCTACTGGATGCATCGCAGCTCCCACCGAATACGCTGGTTCTGGGCCGCACACGTGACCCACCATTCCAGCGAGCGGATGAACTTCTCCACCGCCATGCGCCAGAACGCGACCAATATCTTCAACGGCGGCTGGCTGTTCTATGTGCCGCTATCGCTGCTGGGCTTCAACCCGGTATGGATCGGCGTCTGCTATGCCCTGTCACTGGTGTATCAGTTTTTCATCCATACCACCCTGATCGGCAAGCTGCACCCGACTATCGAGTATGTGTTCAACACGCCGAACCACCATCGGGTTCATCACGCCCGTAACCCCGGTTACATCGATACAAACTACGGTGGTGTCTTCATTCTCTTTGACCGGCTGTTTGGGACATTTGCCAGCGAGCGCGACGATCAGCCGATCGAGTACGGCATTACCCGACCTGTCTGCAGCAACAGTCTGTTGGTCAACTGGCTGCACGAATACCGCGACATCGCCCGCGACATGCGCAAACCGGGCACGCTTTGGCAGCGCCTGCAACATCTCTGGCGCCCGCCGGAGTGGGAGCGCACCCATCGCGAGGAGTGATGGCAGACGCGTATACTCCGCGACCATGAAACTCGACCGATTTATCAGCAACAACACGCCCCATAGTCGGCAGACCGCGCGCCTGCTGATTGCCAGCGGCCGGGTAACCGTTGCCGGTAAGCAGGTCTTTGACCCGCGTTTTGAGGTCGACCAGTTCGTGGCTATCTGTCTGGAAGAACAGCTGCTGCAATACCGTCCTGCATTGTTCTTCATGTTGCATAAACCGGTCGGCTACCTGAGCGCCACCCGCGACCCGCAGCACCCAACCGTGCTGGAGCTGTTTCCTGCCGAGCTGCGCGCGGAGCTGCATATCGGTGGCCGCCTGGATCGCGGCTCCAGCGGACTGCTGATTCTGACCAACGACGGCAGCTGGTCGAGGCGGCTGACAGAGCCCAGGATAAAGCTGCCCAAGACCTATCACGTCACGACACTGCGGCCCATCACCAGCGACACCGCCGAGCGTTTTGCTGCCGGGATCTACATGACCACCGAGCAGCTGACCACCTCACCGGCGCAACTGGAGCAGCTCGGTGCACGAGAATGCCGGCTAACCATCTACGAAGGCCGCTATCACCAGATCAAGCGAATGTTTCATGCCGTTGGCAATCAGGTGGCTACCCTGCACCGCGAAAGCATGGGCGCGATTCACCTCGACCCTGCGCTGCGCCCAGGGCAGTACAGGGCCCTCACCGCTGCGGAAGTCGCCTCGGTCGATCAACCGGCCACTGGCTCCAGATCCTCGTAGCAGCCCGGCACAAAGCGCGGCGTGCATAGTGCCAAAAACACCAGCACCTGCTCGCCGACGCAGCGGATACGCTGCGGGCAGCCCGCCGGGATGACCACCACATCACCGGCGCCCACCAGCCGGGCCGTCTGATCTGCCAGTTCGACCAGCCCCTCACCTGCCTCGATCAGATAACGTTCGGTCACCCCGTGCAACCGATGCCAGCGAGTCTGCCCGCCCAGCGGCAGGCGCGCGCGAGCCACCGACAACAGCGGATCATCCGCCGCATTGGACAGTTCATGGATATAACAGCCTTCGTCAAAGTAATACTCGGCTGCGGGATCGTAACGACGAATCAATGGCTGCATCAGCCCTCCAATGGATAACGCGCCAGGACCGAGTAGCGCGAGCCACCGGAGCCAGGATCGCTGTTGAACAGGCAAAGCTCTTTCGCCTGCCAGGGCGACGACAGCAAGCCCCGCCGACGCTGGAGGAAACCTTGCAGAGGCCCGCTGCCCGGGCCGCAGCGCGCCAGCGTGACATGCGGCACAAAGCGCTGCGGATCGGCGGCGCACCAAGGGGCGATCAGCTCGTCGATCTGTTCACGCAGCGCCTGCAGCGGCGCTGGCGCAACCACGCCAGCCCAGAGAATACTCGGCCGTTGCGGCGAGCCGAAATAGCCGACTCCGCCGAGCTGGAGTAAAAACGCCGGCGCATCAAGCGCAGCCAGCGCCGATGTCAACTCGGCCACCTGCAGATCTTGCACATCACCGATGAAACGCACCGTCAAATGCAGCTGCGCAGCCGTCTGCCAGCGCAAGGAAACAATCGGCTCCTGCAGAGCCAGTAACTGCTGGCACTGATGTTCAGGCAACTCCAGACCAAGAAACAGGCGCGGCATCAATTTCCTCCATTAGCCCTTTCCTTCTCAATGTAGCCGCTCGTCGGCACAGCCGGCAATTGATTGACACAGTCAACCAAAGCAAACATAGTTGATAACATCAACTTAATTACAGCCAAATCGATGCAACGCCCATCACTCAGCCACGCTCTGCAGCAAGTCGCTCACGCCTATCGAAGCCACATGGTGCAAACCATCCGTGACGCCAATCTGCCGTTGCCCGGCACCCATGTCCGCATTCTCAAGGCAGTGTGCTATGTGGAGGCTTGTACCGCCCGGCGCATCGCCCAGCGCATGCGCCGTGACAAGGCACAGATCACCCGCGTACTCAATGATCTGCTTGAAGCAGGACTGATCAGCAAGGCCTGCAACCCGGCAGACAAACGCAGCCAGTTGCTGCACCCAACCCCGGCAGGCGAGGCAATGATGCAGCGCATTCAGGAACTTGAGCAGCAAACGCTTACACGCATGACCCGTGACCTGACCCAAGCAGAGGTCGAGCACTTTATCCGTATCGCCTGGCATATGACCCAAAACCTGGAAGGCGACCTGCCACCAGACAGCTGATTGGAGAATTATCCATGGCCAAACCCGCACCACGGACCCTGCAGGTCCTCTGCAAGCAGCCAGTGACTCGCAACATGCTGCGAGTCACCCTCGGTGGAGAAGGCATGCAAGCCTTCCCGGATGCCCAGGCCGGCGCTTATATCAAACTGATTTTCCCAGCGACCGCCACCCAGCCCCAACGGATGCGTACCTATACCGTACGCGCCCAGCGCCCGGGCGAGATTGATGTCGACTTTGTCCGTCATGCCGACGACGGTCCGGCCTCAAGCTGGGCCGAGCAATGCAGCTCTGGCGATACCATCCTGATTGGCGGGCCTGGGCCGCGCAAGCCACTGCTGCAGGACGCCGACGGATTTGTTGTAGTCGGTGACATGACTGCCCTGCCGGCTATCAGTGTCAATCTGGAGTCCCTGCCGGTCAGCGCTTGCGGAGTCGCGGTACTGGAAGTGATCGATCCGGCGGATATTCAGCCATTGAACGCGCCAACCGGTATCGCGCTGAACTGGCTGGTCAACCCCGAGCCCGGCAGCAACCCTGCGGCACTGGTGGAGCGTCTGCGCCAGATAGACTGGCCGGCAGGTCGCGTGAATGTATGGGCCGCGTGCGAATTCGCCAGCATGCGTGCATTGCGCCAATTTCTGCGAGAGGAACGCCAAATCGTCCGCAGCGACCTGTACATCTCCAGCTACTGGAACCATGGCGCCAGCGAAGACCAGCACAAGCAGGAAAAGCGGGTCGATGCCGAACAGGACACCCGATACTCCGAATGAGGCTGCAGCCGGTGCAGCAGCGCCAGCTCGATTTCCGGCGTGACCGGTTGCAGGCGTAGCCCATCAACGCGCTGCCCGGTCGCCACGCTGCGCCAGGGTTTCCACACAGTGATCGATAAAAGCACGCACCGGCGGCAGCATGCCGCGGGGCGTGGTGAAGACCATGTGAATCTGGCCTTCCAGTGCATGCCATTGGGGCAGGATGTGAACCAGCCGGCCTGAACGAACCTCCGGCTCGCAAATATGTTCAGGCAACAACACCACGCCCTGACCGGCGACTGCCGCCTCGCATATCAGCTGCAGATCACCACAACTGAAATGCGGAGCATGATGAAGATCGCAGGTCTCCCCTGCGTCATTGGCAAACTCCCAGCGATCCCGTTCCAGCATCTCGCCAACCGATAAGGTTGGGAAGCGGCTGAGATCCTCCAGCTGCGCTGGCGCGCCACCCATTCGCTGCAATAGCGTTGGGCTGGCAGCCAGAATACGTGCGCCTACCCCAAGCGAACGCATAGCCAATGACTGATCGGTATCGAAACGGGTTGCCACTCGGAAGGCAACATCAATGCGCTCATTAATCAGATCAATCCGCTGACTGGACAGCCGGATCTGCACGCGTACTTGCGGATAGCGGGTCATGAAGTCGACCAGGGTATCGCGCCCCAAATACTCCAGCATGCCGGAAGACATGCTGACTCGAACCGTACCGGACACCTCATCACGCGCTGTCATCGCCAGCGCCTCGGCCGACTCCAGACGCTGCAGGATCACTTCGCATTCACGGTAAAGCTCGCGCCCCAGATCCGTCACCCGGAAGTGGCGAGTGGAGCGCTCGATGAGCCGGGCGCCGAAGTGTGTCTCCAGCCGCGCAACCCGCTTGCTGAGTTTCGACTTGCGCTCACCCGTTGCTCGTTCGGCGGCCGCAAACCCGCCAAAACGCACGACGCGAGCAAAGCACAACAGATCGTTCATATCCTGCATCGGAAGCGCCACCAGGGTTGTTCAGAGGGACCCGAATGCACAGTGAGACGGGCGTAAACGGGCCTATTGTTTCCAAAAAGGAAATTCTGAATCGCCAAATAGTGCGCTACTGCGACACTTTGTCGCTGCCATATAGTGACCACACCGCCCTTGCGACAGGTTCTCGACAGAAAGTCGACAACCAGAAATCCTGCAAAAACAGAAACAGTTTCAGAATATTTCAGAAGTATACGCTGGAACCGGGGCGGTACTCATCAACAGGAGAACCCTGCATGAAAAATCTGTCAGCATTGATTGTTGCATCCTTCCTCGCCTCCAGCCCTGCTATCCAGGCCGATGACAACCGCCAGCGCCTACAGCAGAACAGTGACCGCACAGCCAGTCAAAGTACCGCTGACTATCTTCAGGAGCTCATCGAGGCGCAGGCG
Organism: Halopseudomonas sp. T1L2; assembly: GCF_055397385.1. Classification (NCBI taxonomy): domain Bacteria; kingdom Pseudomonadati; phylum Pseudomonadota; class Gammaproteobacteria; order Pseudomonadales; family Pseudomonadaceae; genus Halopseudomonas; species Halopseudomonas sp. T1L2. Next base: position 2,405,803 of record NZ_AP040865.1, read on the forward strand.
CGGGCCGATACCGACACAGACGACCAAGGCAAGGCCTGATACCCCATTAGCTATAGCGAGCGCCTCGGTGCAACCCGGGGGCTCCGGCTTACTCACGACAGCTGTGGCAAGAAAAGCAGCAGCGCCAGAGTCACCGGAATCAGAATGGCCCCCATCACCGCCTGCGGGTGGCGACAGCGCCACAGTGCCATCCAGACAGCCCACGGCGGACTCAAGCGCGAAGCTTTGAGCCGCGGGAAGACCAGCGTCTCCAGCGCCTGACGGTCAAACACCGGCTGCATTGGGTTGCCCAGAAACAGCACAAGGTCATCCGCCATCAGATGGGTCGCGCTATAGCGTACCTCGGCCAGCGGGACGGTGCGCTGCCTGCCCTGCCCCTCCAGGATCAACGCCCGATCGGACACCCCAAGCCGCTGCCGCGCCGAGGCCCACAGATCATGGATCATGAGCCCCAGGCAGAGCGCGCCGTAGCACGCCAGCAACACCAGCGGCCAGGCGGAGCTGCCCAGCATCACTATCTGAAACAACACATACCCGAGTGCTGCAACGACCAGCACCAGCATCGGCATGATCCAGCGCAGGCGCCGTTGCAGCCGATTGGGTAGCCAGTAGACGTCGCCTCCGGGAATCGGCGCAGGTTCTGCCGCGACCGCCGCAATGAACCCGCGACCGGCCAAACCACGGAACTGCGCCAGGGTTTCCTTGCGCTCCAGCAACCACGCCGCGGCAAAGCCAGCGACCAGGCCAAGCCCCATCACCCCAAGTCCCAGCCACCCCAGCCAGCGGTAGTGCTCACGCTGCTGCGTCGCCTGCTGCTCCAGCGAGGTCAGCATCGGACTCGCTATCGCGGTCGGGTGTTCGCCCCGACTATCCAGCAGGAAAAGCCGTTGCGCGGCACCGTCGACCACCCACAGACGTTCACGCCAAAACTCGAATGCCAACGGATCACCGATCAGCTCGGCAGCAGGCGTGGCAATGACCTTCAGATCGCCATCAAACTGAACAAGGCGGCCATCGCGCATGGCGTTATTGGCCAGGTTGACCAGCCAGCCATCCGCGCGTTCGGCAAACTGATGTGGCCAGCGCAGCGCGCCCTGGGCCGGCAGCTCAACATCGCGCCTTCGCGAGCCAAAGTCATCGACGCCGTCATCCAGCATCACCAACCGATGGTTATTGGTATCGGCGACCCAAAGACCATCAGCGGTCAGTCGAAGCTGATTGGGGAAACGCAGCAGTCCTTCAGGTGTGCGCTTCAGCTCAAGCTGATCGGCAGACAGGCGGTAAACATGGAAGCCGGGCGTATCCGCAACAAAGAGAACATCGTCTGCCGCCAGCGCAAGACGAAAGGCACTGTCCATTGCCGGAAGCAGTCGACCGTAGGGTTCACAGGCCAGTTGAGGCAGGGCGCAACGATAAAACCCCTCAGGACCAACGGGAGCCCTGCCGGCGGTCTTCTGCAGCCGCAGGTAGCGCGCCAGCCAGTAGCCGAACCCGGCTTCTTCGGGGCGATGATAGACCAGCAGATCACCATTACTGAAAAAGGCATGATCACCCACCGGAGCGATACCGGCCTGACCAAGATCCAGATGCTGTTGCTCCCGGCCCTCGTGATCAAGCCAGACAAGGTGAGAGCCGAGGCGCACAGACAGCTCGGCTGCCTGAGGCCGAATAAAGCCATAACCCGGAACATCCAGTCGCAACTGGTTGGCCCAGAGGTACCCCAGCAATCCAAGGGTCGTAAACAGCACCACACCCGCAGCCGCCAGCCGGGACGTCCCTTTCATTTCGCCGCTCCATCATTGCAATACAGCCAGAAGCATCACCCAGACGACCAGCGAACGCAAACAGGGTGTGCCAACCCGATCATGCAGGATGAATGCCCACAAAAAAACCCGGCCGAAGCCGGGTTTCCTGATGCCTGAGGCAGCGGGTCGTCAGACGCCGCTGGTCTCGGCAGCTTCAACGTCCTTCATGGACAGTTTGATACGGCCCCGATTGTCCACGTCCAGTACCAGAACCTTCACTTCCTGACCTTCCTGCAGTACGTCGGTCACTTTCTCGATGCGCTCATTGGCGATCTGGGAAATGTGAACCAGGCCGTCCTTACCCGGCAGGATGTTGACGAAGGCACCGAAGTCGACAATGCGCTCGACCTTACCGGTGTAGACCTTGCCGATTTCGGCCTCGGCAGTGATGGCGTCAACACGTGCCTTGGCAGCGTTGGCGGCGTCCTTGCTGGCGGCGAAGATCTTGACCATGCCGTCGTCGGTAATGTCGATAGAGGCGCCAGTCTCGTCACAGATACCACGGATGGTTGCACCACCCTTGCCGATAACGTCGCGGATCTTCTCCGGGTCGATCTTCATGCTCAGCATGGTCGGCGCGTTGGAAGAGATTTCCTTGCGCGACTCGGGCAGCACTTCGTTCATCTGCTTGAGGATGTGCAGACGCGCTTCGTGCGCCTGCTGCAGCGCGATTTCCATGATCTCTTCGGTGATACCGTTGATCTTGATGTCCATCTGCAGCGCAGTAACACCCTTCTCGGTACCGGCAACCTTGAAGTCCATGTCGCCCAGGTGATCTTCGTCACCCAGGATGTCGGTCAGAACAGCGAACTTCTCGCCTTCCTTGACCAGACCCATGGCAATACCGGCAACCGGCGCCTTCAGCGGCACGCCCGCGTCCATCAGCGCCAGAGAGGCACCGCAAACGGACGCCATGGAGCTGGAACCGTTGGACTCGGTGATCTCGGAAACCACACGGATGGAGTACGGGAACTGATCCATGTCGGGCATGACAGCCTGAACGCCGCGACGCGCCAGACGGCCGTGGCCGATTTCGCGGCGGCCAGTACCGCCCATACGACCACACTCACCTACCGAGTAGGGAGGGAAGTTGTAGTGGAACATGAAGGGCTCTTTGCGCTCGCCTTCCAGCATGTCCAGCAGTTGGGAGTCACGCGCGGTACCCAGGGTGGTCACAACCAGAGCCTGCGTTTCGCCACGGGTGAACAGTGCAGAACCGTGAGTGCGGTCCAGAACGCCAACCTCGATGTTCAGCGGGCGGACAGTCTTGGTGTCACGACCGTCGATACGCGGGTTGCCGTTAACGATACTTTCGCGAACGGTGCGGTATTCGATCTCGCCGAACACGTCCTTGACTTCACCAGCCGGGAACTTGCCTTCGTCTTCGCCGGACAGCGCGGCAACGGCCTGGTCACGCAGCTCGCCCAGACGGGTGTAGCGCTCCTGCTTGTTGACGATGGTGTAGGCGTCAGCAATGCCGGCACCGAACTGGCTCTTGATGGCATTGATCAGCGCGGTGTTCTCCGCCGGCGCCTGCCAGTCCCATGCCGGCTTGCCAGCTTCGGCAGCGAATTCCTTGATGGCCGCAATCGCGCCCTGGAATTCCATGTGCGCGAACAGGACCGCGCCCAGCATCTGGTCTTCGGTCAGCTCTTGCGCTTCGGATTCAACCATCAGCACGGCTTCTTCGGTACCGGCAACCACCATGTCCAGACGCGAAATGGCCAGTTCTTCGTAGGTCGGGTTCAGCACGTAACCGCGCTGATCGTCGAACGCAACGCGGGCAGCGCCGATCGGGCCGCTGAACGGTACACCGGAAATGGCCAGGGCAGCGGAGGTACCGATCATCGCGGCGATATCCGGATCGGTGGTCTTGTCGGTGGAAACGACGGTGCAGACAACCTGCACTTCGTTCATGAAACCTTCGGCGAACAGCGGACGGATCGGACGGTCGATCAGGCGGGAAGTCAGGGTTTCCTTTTCGGAAGGACGACCTTCACGCTTGAAGAAACCACCGGGGATACGGCCGGCGGCGTACGTCTTTTCGATGTAATGAACAGACAGAGGGAAGAAATCGCGGCCAGCTTCGGGCTGCTTGGCGGCCACAACGGTGACCAGAACGCTGACAGCATTGTCGATACTGACCAGAACGGCACCGGAAGCCTGGCGAGCAATGCGGCCTGTTTCCATGGTGACTGTGCTATTGCCTAACTTGAATTGCTTGATTACCGGTTTCACGGTGTCTTCTCTCTCTTCTTTTGCCTTTGGGGGAAACTCTGGGCATGGCCGGGGATCGGACCCGGCCATGTCCAAACGGAGCTGGTCTTAGCGACGCAGACCCAGACTGCTGATCAGAGCGCTGTAACGAGACAGGTCCTTCGACTTCAGGTAGTCCAGCAGCTTGCGACGCTGGTTAACCATGCGAATCAGACCACGGCGGGAGTGGTGATCCTTCTTGTTCTCTTTGAAGTGGCCCTGCAGCTTGTTGATGTTTGCAGTCAACAGAGCTACCTGGACTTCCGGAGAACCGGTATCACCTTCAGCACGCTTGTACTCGGCAACGATTGCAGCTTTTTCTTCAACACTCAGTGACATCTCGTATTTCCTCTGAGGTAACAGGCCGGGACCAGTGTCCCGTGTTTTAAATCGAGGAATGACCATGCCTGTTGACAGCCACCCTCGTGGCGACCCGCTATCGGGTCAACTCCATGCCGAATCATACTCCCGAATGATCGGGGATTCAGCCAATTCTGTATGACGTCCCGGCGGCACAAGCCGCGGAACATCACGCCTCGAAACGCAACAACCGCTTGGGCGCAACCCGAGCATCGTCGGTCATTTCGCCGATACCGAGAAAGCGGCCACTGGCATCGCGCAGGCGCACCTTGCCAAACGCCGGACTACCCGGTACGCGTACCGCCTGTCCGTGATTCAGGTAGTAGGCGGTCTGCTCGGTCAACTCCAGGACCGGCCAGTCTTCCAGCCCGCTATCCATCGGCAGCAGCAGATGATCAAGCGCCTCGGCGCCACCCTCGGCGTGCAGCGCCTCAAGCGCCTCCAGGGTAACCGATTGGGACAAATCAAACGGCCCCGCCTTGATCCGGCGCAGCGCTGACACATGCGCGCCACAGCCCAGCGCAGCGCCGATGTCCTCGACCAGGCTGCGGATGTACGTCCCCTTGCTGCAGTGCACTTCCAGCTGCAGACGATCGCCTTCCAGGCCCAGCACCTTCAGTTGACTGATGGTGATGGTACGCGCCTTGCGCTCGATGGTTTCGCCGGCACGGGCCAGCTTGTAAAGCGGCTGCCCCTCATGCTTGAGCGCCGAGTACATCGGCGGCACCTGATCGATCTCACCGGTAAAGCTCGGCAGCAGTGCCTCGACGTCAGCCAGCGTCACGTTGAACGGCTTGATCTCCAGCACATCGCCCTCGGCGTCACCGGTGGCGGTGGTCATACCCAGACGCGCCTCGGTGACATACGCCTTGTCGGCGTCCAGCAGGTACTGGGAAAACTTGGTTGCCTCACCCAGGCACAGCGGCAGCACGCCGGTCGCCAGCGGATCAAGGCTGCCGGTGTGACCACCCTTGTTGGCGTTGAACAGCCAGCGCACCTTCTGCAGGGCCGCGTTGGAGCTCATGCCCAGCGGCTTGTCGAAAATCAGGATGCCGTCAATGGAACGGCGCTTGCTCTTCGCTCCTGCCACGGTTTACTCCTCGTCGCCATCGCCGTGCTGGCGATCCTCGGCCACTGCCCGCTCGATCAGCGAAGACAGATGCACGCCACGACGAATGCTCTCGTCGTACTGGAAATGCAGTTGCGGAATGGTTCGCAGCTTCATCGAACGCCCAAGCAGCATCCGCAGATAGCCGGAGGCATCCTTGAGGATCTCAAGGTTGAGCGCGATGTCTTCGGCGCTGTCCCGGTTCATCAGAGTGATAAACACCTTGGCGTGGGACATATCGCGACTGACTTCAACCGCGGTCACGGTCACCATACCCAGACGCGGGTCACGTACCTCGCGCTGAATCAGTTGAGCCAGCTCACGCTGCATCTGATCCGCCACACGCTGGGTACGACTGTATTCTCTTGCCATATTAACCGTCTCAAGCAACAAACTCCGGGCTGCCTGGCAGCCCGGAGTTTGTTGCGAATGTCAGGCGGCGCCCCGCAGGAACGCCGCTGTAGTGTTACAGACTGCGCTGAACCTGAACACGCTCGAAGACCTCGATACGGTCACCGGGACGAACGTCGTTGTAGTTCTTGACGCCAATACCGCACTCCATGCCGTTACGCACTTCGCCCACGTCGTCCTTGAAGCGACGCAGGGATTCCAGCTCGCCTTCGTAGATAACGACGTCTTCGCGCAGAACGCGGATCGGACGGTTACGGTACACAGTTCCCTCGATGACCATACAACCGGCTACCGCGCCGAACTTCGGCGAACGGAACACGTCACGTACTTCGGCAACCCCCAGGATCTGCTCGCGGACATCGCTGCCGAGCATACCGGACAGTGCTTTCTTGACGTCATCGATGATCTCGTAGATCACGCTGTAGTAGCGCAGATCCAGACCTTCGCTCTCAACGATCTTGCGTGCAGTTGCATCGGCACGAACGTTGAAACCGAAGATCACCGCGTTGGACGCCAGCGCCAGGTTGGCGTCGGTCTCGGTGATACCACCGACACCGCCGGAGACAATCTTGACCTGTACTTCGTCGTTGCCCAGGTCGACCAGCGAGCCCTGCAGCGCTTCCAGCGAACCGCGCACGTCGGCCTTGAGCACGATGTTGAGGGTCTTCTTCTCGTCCTGGCCCATGCTTTCGAACATGTTTTCCAGCTTGGCCGAGTGCTGACGAGCCAGCTTGATCTCGCGGAACTTGCCCTGACGGAACAGAGCGACTTCGCGGGCCTTCTTCTCGTCGACAACGACGTTGAGTTCGTCACCGGCGTCCGGCGTGCCATCAAGACCGAGAATCTCGACCGGAATGGACGGACCGGCTTCCTTGATCGGCTGACCGTTCTCGTCGAGCATTGCCCGAACGCGGCCGTAGTTTACACCGGCGAGTACAACGTCACCCTGACGCAGGGTGCCATTCTGAACCAGCACGGTAGCAACCGGGCCACGGCCCTTGTCGAGACGGGATTCAACGACGACACCGCGACCGGGTGCAGAAGGTTGAGCCTTGAGCTCAAGGACTTCGGCCTGCAGCAGAACCGCTTCGAGAAGCTCTTCGATGCCGGTACCGGCCTTGGCGGAAACCGGAACAAACATGGTGTCGCCACCCCATTCTTCCGGAATAACGTCACGGGCAGCCAGATCGTTCTTGATACGATCCGGATCGGCATCTTCCTTGTCCATCTTGTTGATGGCAACAACCACCGGAACACCAGCCGCCTTGGCGTGCTGAATCGCTTCCTCGGTCTGCGGCATCACGCCGTCGTCGGCGGCAACCACCAGAATCACGATATCGGTTGCCTTGGCACCGCGGGCACGCATCGCGGTAAACGCAGCGTGGCCGGGGGTATCCAGGAAGGTAACCATGCCACGATCGGTTTCAACGTGATATGCACCGATGTGCTGGGTGATACCACCGGCTTCACCGGAAGCCACCTTGGCACGGCGGATGTAATCCAGCAGCGAAGTCTTACCGTGGTCAACGTGACCCATTACGGTGACGACCGGCGCACGGCTGACTTCTTCACCTTCGTGGGCCAGCGACTCGACCAGTTTGTCTTCCAGGTCGCTCTCGCGAACCTGCTTGACCTTGTGGCCCATGTCTTCGGCAACGATGGATGCAGTGTCCTGATCCAGCACCTGGTTGATGGTGACCATGGTGCCGTTCTTGAACATGTACTTGATGACTTCAGCCGCCTTGACCGACATCTTCTGCGCCAGCTCGGCCACAGTGATGGTCTCGCCGATCACGACTTCACGCACCACCGGACCGGTAGGCTTCTCGAAGCCGTGCTGATTGCGCTTCTTGCCCGCCTTCAGCTTGCCACCGCCGCCACGGCGACGGGTTTCGGCTTCGTCATCAACCGAAATACGCGGAGCATGACGCGCCTTGTCCTTGCCACCATGACCGCCAGCACGCTTGCGACCACGCTCTTCTTCCTCTTCGCGGGCCTTGCGACGGCTTTCTTCTTTCTTCTTGTGGTGCTCGGCGGCAGCCTGCGCCGCCTCGGTCGGCTGAGGGGCCGGCGCAGCTTCTACAGCCGCAGCTGCCGGTTGTGCAGCGGCAGCGACAGCCGCCGCTTCAGCCTGACGCTTGGCCTCGGCCTCTGCTTCAATACGGGCAGCTTCCTCAGCCTGACGCTTGGCCTCGGCCTCGGCAGCCTGCTGACGCGCTTCTTCAGCGGCACGCAGCTGCTCCAGCTCGCGCTGGCGTTCGGCCTCCAGGTCGGCCGGTTCGCGCTTGACGTAAGTGCGTTTCTTGCGCACTTCGACGTTGACCGTCTTGCTGCCGGCAACCTTCAGGGTGCTGACCGTCTTGCGCTTGAGGGTAATCTTGCGCGGCTCCGAGCCGGAGTCGCCATGGGCGCTTTTCAGAAACGCCAGCAGGGCCTGCTTTTCGTCATCACTGACCGCTTGGGCAGGACCTGTTTGCGGCAAACCCGCTTCCTGCATCTGTTGCAGCAGGCGCTCTACCGGAGTACCTACTTCGTCAGCCAATTGTTTGACCGTCACTTCCGCCATTCACTTCTCTCCTCAGTCGGGTCCGTGCGTCTCCGCAGGGGGATCTCGTCGATTCCGACCGGTTATTCAAACCAGGGGGCGCGGGCTGCCATGATCAAAGCCGCAGCACGCTCTTCATCGATACCGTCGATGTCGAGCAGGTCGTCCACGGACTGCTCGGCCAGATCTTCCATTGTCAGGATGCCGTTGGCCGCCAGCTTGAAAGCCAGCGCCCGTTCCATACCATCCATATTCAGCAGGTCGTCAGCCGGCTGTGCTTCTTCGAGCTTCTCCTCGTTGGCAATCGCCTTGGTCAGCAGACGGTCCTTGGCGCGGGCGCGCAGCTCGTTGACGATGTCTTCATCAAAGCCATCGATCTCGAGCAGTTCCTCCATCGGCACGTAGGCAACTTCTTCCAGCGTGGTGAAACCTTCTTCAACCAACATCTGAGCCACTTCCTCATCGACATCCAGCTCGTCGACGAAGTTGCGCAGCACGTCGCCGGTCTCGGCTTCCTGCTTGGCACGGATATCGTCTTCAGTCATGACGTTCAGGGTCCAGCCGGTCAGCTGACTGGCCAGACGAACGTTCTGGCCATTACGGCCAATGGCTTGCGCCAGGTTGTCTTCGGCAACCGCCAGATCAATGGTCTGGGTATCCTCGTCCAGAATGATGGACGCGACTTCCGCCGGGGCCATGGCATTGATGACAAACTGAGCCAGGTTATCGTCCCAGAGAACGATATCGACGCGCTCGCCGCCCAGTTCGCCGGATACGGCCTGAACGCGCGAACCGCGCATACCGATACAGGCCCCTTGCGGATCGATGCGCTTGTCCTTGGAACGCACAGCGATCTTGGCCCGCGACCCCGGGTCACGGGCAGCGCCCATCACCTCAATCAGCTCCTCGGCGATTTCCGGCACTTCAATGCGGAACAGCTCGATGATCATCTCCGGGCAGGCACGTGACAGCACCAGCTGCGGGCCGCGATTCTCGGTACGGATATCCTTGAGCAGGGCACGGATACGGGTGCCGGTGCGGAACGTCTCGCGCGGGATCATTTCTTCGCGCGGCAGAACGGCTTCGGCATTGTTGCCCAGGTCGACGATGACGCTGTCACGTGTCACCTTCTTTACAGTACCGCTGATGATTTCGCCCAGTCGATCACGATAGGCGTCAACCACCTGAGCGCGCTCGGCTTCGCGAACCTTCTGCACGATAACCTGCTTGGCAATCTGCGCAGCGATACGACCGAACTCGACCGACTCGATCTTTTCTTCGTACTGGTCACCAATGTTGAGCGCAGAATCGCGCTCCTGAGCCTGATCCAGGGTCAGCTGGATGGCCGGATCGTCAAAATCCTCATCCGCCACCACCGCCCAACGACGGAATGTTTCATAGTCACCGGTGTGCCGATTGATCGACACGCGCACATCCACTTCATCTTCGTAACGCTTTTTGGTCGCCGTTGCCAATGCCAGCTCAAGCGCTTCAAAGATTACACCGGGTGGTACACCCTTTTCGTTGGAAACGGATTCCACAACCAGCAACACTTCTTTGCTCATCGTATGCCTCGCCTAACGCCGTCCATTGGGCTCGTTCAGCCCGAAATTTGTTCAAAAACGCGGAATGATATTGCCCTTATCGATCGAATCGATGGGCAGCAGGTACTCGTGCTCGCCTACCTGCAGAATGACCTCGTCACCCTCCACTCCGCGAATCACACCCTGAAAATTACGGCGCCCCTCATAAGGGGTACGCAGCCTGATCTTTGCCTGCTCGCCAGTGCAGTCCAGATACTGCTGCAGCGTGAACAGGGGACGGTCCATGCCCGGAGAGGAAACCTCCAGGGTATAGTCGCCGGAAATCGGATCCTCGACATCCAGCACAGCGCTGGCCTGACGACTGACGGCGGCACAGGCTTCGACACTGACGCCATCCGGATGATCAATATATACGCGCAGCAGGGTGTGTTTCCCCTGGGACAGGTACTCGATACCCCAGCAGGTGTATCCCAATGCCTCGACGACCGGGACCAGCAGGGTCTCCAACTCAGTCACTTTGCCGGACACGCTCACCGCCTATATTTGTCGCATGAATAAAAAATGGGCCTTAAGCCCATCGTGAGTCTGGCCGCTTCGCACAGACGAAGCCCAGAGACCGTTAGCTCCGCAGCCAACAGGAAATGAACCGCGGCAAAAACCTAACAAAAAGCCCCTTAAAAGGGGCCCTTTGATACTGGTTGCGGGGGCAGGATTTGAACCTACGACCTTCGGGTTATGAGCCCGACGAGCTACCAGACTGCTCCACCCCGCGTCGAATCTAGGGCGTGAATTATACGTCTACCGGCGCAACATGACAACCGGCACACCTGTTCACCCCTGAAAAAGAAACAGGGGCCTGATGTATCAGACCCCTGTAGATGGTGCGGAAGATGGGACTCGAACCCATACACCCTAAGGCACTACCCCCTCAAGATAGCGTGTCTACCAATTCCACCACTTCCGCAAAACCTGTACTACCAGCGCCGAGGCTTATTCAGCCGCCGGCGGAATCTCTTCCCCAATCGACTCCGGCACATCCGTTGGAGCGACGTCCTGCTCCAGCACCGGCACATCCTCGTCAATCAGCGCCGGAGCCTGCTGCTCAACCTGCAGGGCCGGAGCCGGCAGACCAGCCTCAATGGCCGCGTCCGCCTTGTGGCTGGCATAGTAAGCCAGCCCCAGAGAAGTCACAAAGAACACCGCAGCCAGAATCGCAGTCACGCGACTCAGAAAGGTGCCCGAACCCTGACTGCCGAATACGGTCGCCGAGGCGCCGGAACCAAAGGAGGCTCCCGCTTCCGCACCCTTGCCCTGCTGCATCAGAACCAGGCCGACTACGGCAATGGCAACCAGCAGGTGCAGCACTACAATCACGGTCTCAATCATTACACTCGTCCAGCGGCGCGAGCGATCGCACCGAATTCTTCCGCGTTCAGAGAAGCTCCACCAATGAGCCCCCCGTCGATATCCGGCATGGAGAACAACGCCTCTGCATTGTCCGCCTTCACACTACCGCCATAAACAATCCGCACATCTTGTGCCTGCGCGTCATCCAGCATCGCCAGCCTGGCTCGAATCATGGCGTGCACATCCTGAGCCTGCTCAGGGCTCGCAGTCAAGCCAGTTCCGATAGCCCACACAGGCTCATACGCAACTACGCCCTCTGCCAGACCACCAACACCAAAGGCATCGAGGATAACCTGCAACTGCCGCGCAACCACATCAGCTGTCTGACCGGCATCCCGCTCAGCCTGGCTCTCGCCAACACATAATACGGGCCGCAATCCACACGCAAGCGCAGCAGCAAACTTTTTACAGACCACTGCATCGGACTCGCCGAACAGGGTCCTGCGCTCGGAATGACCAACGAGGACATAACCACATCCTGCATCCCGAAGTTGCGCCGGCGATATCTCACCAGTCAGCGCGCCTGGCTCAGCCTGCGTGGCACAGGTCTGGCCTCCCACCGACAGCGGCGAGCCCTGCAGACGATCTACACACCGATCGATATACAGCGCAGGGGGAGCAATCATCAGCTCGACCCCTTCAGGCCACTCCTGCTCGACCAGGCCATTCAGCAAGGCATCTACAGACTGCCGAGAACCGTGCATTTTCCAGTTGCCGGCAACTAGCGGACGTCGCATGCCAAACCTCTCTACCCAAGCGGGCGCCAATCTTAACCAAGTTGTATCGGTGACACAACTGCCTTTTTCATCCGTTTAATATCCGCGTAACAACATCGGCCAGCGCCGCAGCTTCGTGCTCAACCTGCGCGGCGACCTGACCTTCGACCATAACCCGCACCAGCGGCTCGGTACCGGACAGACGCAACAGCACTCGACCGGCGTCGCCGAGACGGGCCTCGGCCTGCGACACCGCATCCTTGACCGCCTGCTGCTCCAGCGGCGACCCGGCACCCGGCGCATAGCGCACATTGATCAGCTTCTGCGGACACTTCTGCATGCCTGCGCAGGCTTGCTCCAGGGAGAGCCCCGACCGCTGCAGCGCCTTCAGCACCTGAAGCGCAGCAATAATGCCGTCGCCGGTCGAGGTGTGATGCAGGCAGACGATGTGGCCGGAAGATTCGCCGCCAAGTATCCACTCGCGCTGACGCAGCTCGGCCATAACATACCGATCCCCGACATTGGCCCGCACAAATTCGACACCACGCGCCTTCATCGCCAGCTCAAGCCCGAGATTGGTCATCAGGGTGCCAACCACTCCGCCCCGCAGCAAGCCGCGCTCGTGCAGGTCGAGCGCGATGATATACAGCAGCTGATCACCGTCCACCTCATTGCCAGACTGATCAACCATCAACACCCGATCACCATCGCCGTCAAAGGCGATACCCAAATCCGCCCCCTCGGCGACCACGGCGGACCTCAGCGCGGCCAGGTGGGTTGACCCGACATCGGCATTGATATTCAGGCCGTCAGGGCTCGCGCCGATCACCCTGACGTCGGCACCCAACTCGCGAAACACGCTCGGCGCCACCTTGTAAGTTGCACCGTGAGCGCAGTCGAGCACCACTTTCAGCCCCTTGAAACTGGTGCTGGTAGGCACACTGCTCTTGCAGAACTCGATATAGCGGCCGGAGGCATCTTCCACGCGGGACACCTTGCCGAGCAGGGCAGAGTCAACCACGGTCATGGGCTCATCTACCAGCCGCTCTATCTCGAGCTCCAGACTGTCCGGCAACTTGCTGCCAACCGACGAGAAAAACTTGATGCCATTATCGTAAAACGGATTGTGAGAGGCACTGATCACAATACCGACGTCAGCCATGAAGGTACGCGTCAGGTAGGCAATCGCGGGTGTAGGCATTGGCCCCAGCAGCTGAACATGGGCACCGGCCGCAGACAGCCCCGCCTCCAGCGCCGACTCGAACATATAACCCGAGATACGCGTATCCTTGCCGATAATCACGCGACAGGCACCGTGATGCCGAAAGGCCGTGCCAACAGCCCAGCCCAGCTTCAACATGAATTCGGGGGTAATCGGCGCACTGCCTACCCGGCCGCGAATGCCATCGGTGCCAAAATAACGTTTTTCCATTAACTGACTCTGCCGCTTGAAATTGTTAGGACTGACGGGCGCTTTTAACCGCCTCAACCATGCGCACCACATCGACCGTTTCAGCGACATCGTGCACGCGCAAAATCGCCGCACCGGCATCCACCGCCAGGGCCGCCAGGGCAAGACCACCATACAGACGCTGATCAACCGGCCGATCCAGCGCCTGGCCAATCATGCTTTTTCTGGACACGCCCACCAGCAGCGGTAGCCCGGCCGGACGCAGATCGCGCAAACGCGCAAATAATCCCAGATTGTGCTCCAGGGTCTTGCCAAAACCAAACCCGGGATCAAGGATCAATCTCTGACGGATAATGCCGGCTGCCTCGCAGGCCTCGACCCGAGCCTGCAGATACGCATTCACCTCATCCAGCACACTGGCGTAGCGCGGCGCGAGCTGCATGGTATCCGGCTCGCCCTGGCGGTGCATGAGGCAAATTGGCAACCCGGTATCGCGCGCGGCCTCGAGCGCACCGGGACGCTCGAGCGCACGGACGTCATTGATCAGCCCCGCACCGGCTGCGGCCGACGCCACCATCACCTCGGGCGTACTGGTATCAACCGAAATCACCACGTCAAAGCGAGCAGCGATAGCCTCAACTACCGGCACCACGCGCTGCAGCTCCTCCTCAACGGAGACTACAGCAGCGCCGGGGCGAGTGGACTCCCCCCCAACATCGATCAGGGACGCTCCTGCGCCAATCATCTGCTCGACATGCAGCAACGCAGCATCCAGACGATTGTAACGGCCACCGTCGGAAAAGGAGTCAGGCGTAACATTGAGAATGCCCATGACATGGGCACGAGAAAGATCAAGCTCCCGAATGCCGCAAGGCAAACGGGAGCTATTGCTGTCAGAACGCATCAGGCCCTCAATGCTCCCCGGCAGGTCCGCCGATCGGACCGGAGCCCTTGGGAGTATCAACGACATCCGACTTGGCATCGTCGGGCGTTACTACAGCGCCGGGCCCGGATTTGTCATCGCCTTGCCAGTCCTTCGGCTCACGGGGCACGCGCCCTGCCATGATGTCGTCGATCTGCTGTGTATCGATGGTTTCGTACTTCATCAAGGCTTCAGCCATCATGTCCAGCTTGTCACGGTTTTCTTCCAGCAGACGGCGGGCAGTGGCGTAGCTCTCGTCGATGATGCGACGCACCTCTTCGTCGATCTGCTTGGCGGTTTCACCGGAGACACCAGCCAGACCGCCAGCGCTGGAGCGCCCAAGGAAGCCCTGATCCTCGTCCTCGGCATAGAGCAGAGGACCCAGCTTTTCAGACAAGCCCCACTTGGTCACCATGTTCTTGGCCAACTGGGTTGCCCGCATGATGTCGTTTGATGCACCGGTGGTCACACCATCAAAGCCCAGCGTCATCTCCTCGGCGATACGGCCACCGAACAGCGAGCAAATCTGACTGGTCAACGCCCGCTTGGACAGACTGTAACGATCCTCTTCCGGCAGGAACATGGTCACACCCAGCGCACGACCGCGCGGAATGATGGTGACCTTGTAGACCGGGTCATGCTCGGGCACCAGACGCCCGACAATGGCATGACCGGACTCGTGGTAGGCCGTGTTCAGCTTTTCCTTGTCGGACATGACCATCGACTTGCGCTCGGCGCCCATCATGATCTTGTCTTTGGCCATCTCGAACTCGCTCATCTCCACCAGACGCTTGTTGGAGCGCGCAGCGAACAGCGAAGCCTCGTTGACCAGGTTGGCCAGATCAGCACCGGAGAAGCCCGGCGTACCGCGCGCGATCAGCGACGGATTCACATCCTCGCCCAGCGGCACCTTGCGCATGTGCACCTTGAGAATCTGCTCGCGGCCGCGGATATCCGGCAGACCCACCACCACCTGACGATCGAAACGGCCGGGGCGCAACAACGCAGGGTCAAGCACATCAGGGCGGTTGGTCGCGGCAATCACGATAATGCCGTCGTTCGGCTCAAAGCCATCCATCTCGACCAGCAACTGGTTCAGAGTCTGCTCGCGCTCGTCATGACCGCCGCCCATTCCGGAACCACGGTGACGGCCGACCGCATCGATCTCATCGATAAAGATGATGCAGGGCGCGTGCTTCTTGGCCTGCTCGAACATGTCGCGCACCCGGGACGCACCCACACCGACGAACATCTCGACGAAGTCGGAACCGGAAATGGTAAAGAAAGGCACCTTGGCTTCACCGGCAACCGCCTTCGCCAGCAGGGTCTTACCGGTACCAGGCTGACCAACCATCAGCACACCGCGCGGAATATGACCACCCAGGCGCTGAAACTTGCCCGGGTCACGCAGGAACTCAACCAGTTCCTGCACGTCTTCCTTCGCCTCGTCGCAGCCCGCGACGTCAGCGAACGTCGTCTTCACCTGATCTTCGGACAGCATGCGCGCCTTGCTTTTGCCAAAGCTCATCGGGCCACCGCGACCACCGGCACCGCCCTGCATCTGCCGCATGAAGAACATGAAAATGGCGATAATGATGAGAATGGGGAAGCTGGCGATCAGCAGCTGCGTCCAGATGCTTTGCTGCTCCGGCTGCTTGCCCTCGATGATGACATCGTTATCCAGCAGATCACCGATCAGGCCGTTGTCCTGGATGGCCGGACGCACGGTCTTGAAGGTATCCCCGCTGCGCTCACGACCGGTGATGATGTATCCATCCACAGTCACTCGCTCGATCTGGCGATTCTCCACCAGTTCCAGAAACTGTGAATAATTCAGCGTATCCGGTTCGCTGGTCTTGCTGAAGTTGTTCATCACCGTGACCAGTACCGCGGCAATGATCAACCACAGGATGAGGTTCTTCGCCATATCGTTCAATTTGCTACCCTCTTGCCCCGCTGCACGACCGCGGGCGCCTTGCTGAGTCTTTTAACCACCTGCCAACATTACACCAGTTTAGGTCACCTCGGCATTGGCTTCAGTGTAACCCGCTATGTAACAGCCACCTCACAGACCACCCGGGGCAAGCTCCGGTTCCGATTCGCTGCACACGGATCAGCGTTCACCACCCTTGAAACCGCGGGCCAGCAGGTAGGTCTCGCGCGAACGGCCACGCGAGGCATCGGGTTTACGCGTCAGCAGCTTGTCGAATTGACCCCGCATCTCACGGAAATACTCATCGAAACCCTCTCCGTGAAACACCTTGATCAAAAAATCGCCGCCGGGCCGGAGCACGCGCGAGGCCATGTCGAGTGCCAACTCGCACAGATACATGGCGCGCGGTTGATCAACTGCTGGCGTCCCACTCATATTGGGGGCCATATCGGAAATAACAAGGTCGACCGGGGCATCACCAATGGCAGCGAGAATCTGCTCAAATACCGCATCCTCGGTAAAATCGCCCTTGATGAAGGTGACGTCGGGAATGCTATCCATGGCCAGAATGTCGGATGCAATGATGCGCCCCTTTTCACCAATCAGACGCGACGCGACCTGCGACCAGCCGCCCGGGGCCGCCCCCAGATCCAGCACGGTCATGCCCGGCCTCAGAATGCGGTCGCGCTCCTGAATCTCCAGCAACTTGTAACTTGCGCGCGAGCGGTAGCCATCTTTCTGGGCCTGTTTTACGAACGGGTCATCGAAATGCTCTTTGAGCCAACGCTTGCTTGTCTTGGACTGTGCCACGGAATACCTCGTGCAGCGGATCACGCCGCCGGTTAAACTAGTGCATCAACACTCATTTGAATCTTCATACGGAACATTATGGCGCTCAGCTCCGCACAGAAAAAAGACCTCAAACGCATCGGCCATCACCTGAAGCCGATCGTCATCATCAGCGAACAGGGTGTCAGCGAAGGCGTCCTGGCCGAACTGGACCGCGCTCTGAACGACCACGAACTGATCAAGATCAGGGTTACCGTCAGTGATCGCGAGGCCAAACAGGCGCTGATTGCCGAGGCTTGCAGCCAGACCGGTGCCGAACTGGTTCAGGTGATCGGCAAGATGGCAATCCTGCTGCGCCGGGCCAAGAAGCCCAACGCCAACCTGTCCAACCTGAAACGTTTTCAGGGCTTCTGAAAAAGCAACGGGGCCCTTCGGCCCCGTTTGCCTTATCTATCACCCGACGACTCGTCCGGTCGTGGCTGCACCGCCAGCACCAGACCGGCGAACGCCACCACCAGATAACTCATCAGCATCAACAGCTGATTGCCTGCGCCGCGGAACAGGAAAAATGCCCCCACCGCCGCCAGCGCCAGAACGAGAACCTGGGCCCGCACATCACGCCAAATGGCTCCGCGCACACGCACTACCAGCACAAAAAGTTGCAGCAGCATTGCCACCGCACTGATGCCCAGTACCGCCGGGCGCAGGGTCAGGGCGGCATCGTCAACAAGCAACGGCGCCAGGCCGGACTGTTCCAGCGCCGGCAAAAAGACAAAGTGCAGACTCCATACCGAACCGACCCAGAGGGTCAGCAGCAGCTGCCAGACCACGCGGCCGCCATACCGGGGACCACTACCGACAGCCGCCGGCGTCACAGGTGCTGGACCTCGACAATCTCGTATTCGACCACACCGCTCGGTGTTTTCACCGCGACAATCTCACCCTCTTCCTTGCCGATCAGGGCGCGGGCGATGGGTGAATTGACCGACAGCTTGCGCTGCTTGATGTCAGCCTCGTCATCACCAACGATCTGGTAAACCACCTCTTCGTCAGTTTCGACATTGGCAATGGTCACCGTGGTGCCAAAGATCACCTTTCCGGTATGCGGGATAGTGGTCACGTCGATCACCTGCGCATTCGACAGGCGACCTTCGATGTCACGGATACGCGCCTCGACCATACCTTGCTGCTCGCGCGCGGCGTGGTATTCGGCATTTTCCTTGAGATCGCCGAGCTCGCGAGCTTCCGCAATCGCCTGAGTGATCTGCGGCCGCAGCTCACTCTTGAGGTGCTTGAGTTCGACTTCGAGAGCTTCTGCGCCCTGCTTGGTCATCGGGTACTTCATAACTCAGATACCTTTGTGTAAATCCTGGAGACGACGCACTGCGCGCTCCGGGCCAAATTTCAGTGCAGTGCAGACCGCCTCGCCACCTGCCAGGGTGGTAGTCGAGTAGACCTTGTGCTGCAGTGCGTTGCGACGAATCGAATAGGAATCGGCAATCGACTGGCGACCTTCGGTGGTGTTGATCACCAGATCAATCTCGTCGTTCTTGATCATGTCGACAATATGCGGACGCCCTTCGGTCACCTTGTTCACGCGACGTACCGGCAGGTTGGCCGCTTCCAGCACCTTGGCAGTGCCGGCGGTCGCAACCACTTCAAAACCCAGGTCGATCAGATCGCGGGCAACATCGACCACCAGCGGCTTGTCGTCTTCACGCACACTGATGAACACGGTGCCGCTGGTCGGCAGCACTTCACCAGAACCCAGCTGGGACTTGGCAAACGCCTCACCGAAGCTGTCACCCACACCCATTACCTCACCGGTGGACTTCATTTCAGGGCCGAGGATCGGGTCTACGCCGGGGAACTTGGCGAACGGGAACACCGCTTCCTTAACGCTGAAGTACGGCGGCACCACCTCTTCAGTGAAGCCCAGTTCCTGCAGCGTCTTGCCTGCCATGACACGGGCAGCAATCTTGGCCAGCGACTGACCGATGCACTTGGATACGAACGGCACGGTACGGGAGGCGCGCGGGTTGACCTCGATCACGTAGATGTCCTCGCCCTGCACCGCCATCTGCACGTTCATCAGGCCGACCACGCCCAGCTCCAGTGCCATCTTGCGCACCTGCTCGCGAATATCGTCCTGGATGTTCGCCGGCAGCGAATACGGCGGCAGCGAGCACGCCGAGTCGCCGGAGTGCACGCCAGCCTGTTCGATGTGCTGCATGATCGCCCCGATCACCACATCCTTGCCGTCAGAGACCGCGTCAATATCCACTTCGATGGCGCAGTTCAGGAAGTGATCCAGCAGCACCGGGCTGTCGTTGGACACCTTGACCGCCTCGCGCATGTAGCGCTTGAGTTCTTCTTCCTGATAGACGATTTCCATCGCCCGCCCGCCCAGTACGTAGGACGGGCGCACCACCAGCGGATAACCGATGCGCTTGGACAGTGCGAGAGCCTCGTCTTCGCTGCGCGCAGTCGCATTCGGCGGCTGACGCAGTGCCAGGCGCTCAACCATCTGCTGGAAGCGCTCACGGTCTTCGGCGCGGTCAATCGCCTCAGGGCTGGTACCGATAATCGGCACGCCGGCCTCTTCCAGCGCGCGCGCCAGTTTGAGCGGCGTCTGACCACCGTACTGCACGATCACACCCTTGGGCTGTTCGACGCGAACGATTTCCAGCACGTCTTCCAGGGTCACCGGCTCGAAATACAGACGATCCGAGGTGTCATAGTCGGTGGAAACGGTTTCCGGGTTGCAGTTGACCATGATGGTTTCGTAACCATCTTCACGCATCGCCAGTGCAGCGTGAACACAGCAGTAGTCAAACTCGATGCCCTGACCAATACGGTTCGGCCCACCACCCAGCACCATGATCTTGTCACGGCTGGACGGATTGGACTCGCACTCTTGCTCATAAGTCGAATACATGTAGGCGGTATCGGTGGCGAACTCGGCCGCACAGGTGTCAACGCGCTTGTAAACCGGCAGCACGTTCAGCTTGTGACGATGACGACGCAGGCTCTTCTCGCTCACGGCCAGCAACTGCGACAGACGCAGGTCAGAGAAGCCCTTGCGCTTGAGGCGGAACATCAGGTTGTAGTCGATGTCGGCCAGCCCCAGCGTCTTGACCCGCTCTTCTTCCTTGACCAGGTCCTCGATCTGAACCAGGAACCAGGTATCAATCTTGGTCAGATCAAACACCTGTTGCAGGGTCATGCCGGCGCGGAACGCGTCAGCCACGTACCAGATGCGATCCGCACCCGGGACGGTCAGCTCGCGGGTCAGCTCGGTCATTACGTCGTCGGCAGCCGGATCGACCTTGGGGTCGAAACCGCAGACGCCCACTTCCAGGCCGCGCAGTGCTTTCTGCACGGACTCCTGGAAGGTGCGACCAATAGCCATCACTTCACCCACCGACTTCATCTGAGTAGTCAGGCGCGCATCGGCGTTGGGGAATTTCTCGAACGCGAAACGCGGAATCTTGGTAACCACGTAGTCGATGGACGGCTCAAAGGAGGCCGGCGTGCGACCGCCAGTGATGTCGTTCTGCAGCTCGTCCAGGGTGTAGCCGACAGCCAGCTTGGCGGCAATCTTGGCAATCGGGAAACCGGTGGCCTTGGAGGCCAGCGCCGAGGAGCGCGACACCCGCGGATTCATTTCGATGACGACCATGCGGCCGGTGTTCGGGCAGATACCGAACTGCACGTTGGAGCCACCTGTCTCGACACCAATCTCACGCAGTACCGCCAGCGAGGCGTTACGCATGATCTGATATTCCTTGTCGGTCAGCGTCTGGGCCGGCGCGACAGTAATGGAGTCACCGGTGTGAACACCCATCGGGTCAAAGTTTTCGATCGAGCAGACGATGATGCAGTTATCCTTCTTATCGCGGACCACTTCCATCTCGTACTCTTTCCAGCCGATCAGCGACTCGTCGATCAGCAGCTCGTTGGTCGGCGACAGGTCCAGACCACGGTTGCAGATCTCCTCGAACTCTTCACGGTTGTAGGCGATACCACCACCGGTACCACCCATGGTGAACGATGGACGGATGATGCACGGAAAGCCGACCTGCTCCAAAACACCGTAGGCCTCAGCCATGGTATGCGCGATACCGGAGCGCGGGCACTCCAGACCAATGGCCTTCATCGCCTTGTCAAAGCGCGAACGGTCTTCGGCCTTGTCGATGGTGTCGGCGTTGGCACCAATCATCTCCACGCCGTACTGCTCCAGCACGCCGTGCTTCTCCAGATCCAGTGCGCAGTTCAGCGCGGTCTGGCCGCCCATGGTCGGCAGCAGCGCGTCCGGGCGTTCTTTCTCGATGATCTTGGCAACAGTCTGCCACTTGATCGGCTCGATGTAGGTGGCATCGGCCATGGCCGGGTCGGTCATGATGGTCGCCGGGTTGGAGTTGACCAGAATGACGCGGAAACCTTCTTCCTTCAGGGCCTTGCAGGCCTGAGCACCGGAGTAGTCGAACTCGCAGGCCTGACCGATGACGATAGGGCCGGCGCCGAGGATCAGAATGCTTTTAATGTCTGTACGTTTTGGCATAGTCGTTTACAAATCCTAGGTGTACCGGGGTTCAGGCGCGTTTTTTCATGGCGTCGATGAAACGGTCGAACAGCGGTGCCACATCGTGCGGACCCGGGCTCGCCTCGGGGTGGCCCTGGAAGCTGAAGGCCGCCTTGTCGGTGCGCTCGATACCTTGCAGGGTGCCGTCAAACAGCGACTTGTGGGTCGGCCGCAGGTTGGCCGGCAGGCTGGTCTCGTCCACCGCAAAGCCGTGGTTCTGACTGGTGATCATCACCACACCGGTATCCAGATCCTGAACAGGATGGTTGGCGCCATGGTGACCATGACCCATCTTGACGGTTTTGGCACCGGAGGCCAGTGCCAGCAGTTGGTGACCGAGACAGATACCAAATACCGGGATGTCCGTTTCCAGAATTTCCTTGATCGCAGCAATGGCGTAGTCACATGGCTCCGGGTCGCCCGGGCCGTTGGACAGGAACACGCCATCCGGGTTCAGGGCCAGCACGTCGGCGGCCGGCGTTTGCGCGGGCACCACAGTCAGACGGCAACCGCGCGCAACCAGCATGCGCAGAATGTTGAATTTCACGCCGTAATCGAAGGCAACAACGTGGTAGGGCAACTCGGCATCGGACAGCTCGGGATGACTATCGGTCTCCAGATTCCAGACACTGGAGCGCCACTGATAGCTTTCCTTGACCGACACTTCCTTGGCCAGATCCATGCCCTTGAGGCCAGGGAAGCTGCGCGCCAGTTCAAGCGCCTTTTCCTCGGAGATATCGTCTCCGGCCAGCAGGCAGCCATTCTGCGAGCCCTTCTCGCGCAGAATCCGGGTCAGACGACGGGTGTCGATACCGGCGATGGCAACAATGTTGTTTTCACGCAGATACCCGTCCAGAGACTGCTTGCAGCGCCAGTTGCTGGCCAGCAGCGGCAGGTCACGAATCACCAGACCGGCAGCCTGAACTGCGTCGGACTCGACATCCTCAGGGGTCACGCCGGTGTTGCCGATGTGCGGGTAGGTCAGGGTCACGATTTGACGCGCATAGGAGGGATCGGTAAGGATCTCCTGATAACCGGTCATGGCCGTATTGAACACGACCTCACCAACACTGGAACCGTCGGCGCCGATGGACTCACCGCGGAAAATACTGCCGTCGGCGAGTGCGAGAATGGCTGGCTTGGACAAGAAAACCTCCGAAAGAACTGACACATTTCACCAAACGCGGGCTGCACAAAAGCGGGAATGTGGTGCTGAACACAACATCCCGCTTGCAAAGGCATTGTCAGATACGCGCTGAATAGACAGATTAGCGCAATAGTTTAAACACATGAGGCCAAAATATCCACACCGCAACGCCCAGCTCTTCCCGCAGGCAGTCGCGATCACCGCCCAGCAATCGCTTCAATCTCGCACAACTCTGTGTTACAACAGCCGGTGTATGAAAATGGGCAGGAGCCCACGCCAGACGGCGCAGACCGTCAAAACCGGACGCCTCCCTGGCGCCGGATAACACAAGAAAAACCAAAGGACTCGGGGACCCTCACCATGCCAACGCTCTTGAAACGCCTGCTGGTGCTGCCACTGCTGCTTATTGCCTCACTCGCCTACGCCGACCCGCAACGTCTGCAACAGCTGCATGAGTTCCGCAGCGAAGCCTTCAAGGCCGGAACCTACCTGCTGATCGACAACAACCTCTACGAGCGCGTTCGTGAGCCAGGCAACCGCGAAATCTACAACTCCGCACTGCAGCAAATGGACTCGCTGCTGCGCCAGATGAACAACCCCGGCAACCTTCGCCCGCTCTACAGCGAGCTGGTGACCCTGATCCGGGAACTGGAAGCGTTGCCCGAGGACCAGGCGCACTACAGCCTGGCCACCGTCAATCGCATCATGATGGCACACGGCAACCTCGAAAATGCCGCCGCAGAGCTTTATGAAGCGGAAGTCGCAGGCAGTCCGGATAATCTGGTTGCCCTGCAACGCCAGAGCATCGAGACCAGCCGCATTCTGCTGCTGTATGAAAACAACATGTTCAGTTCGGTTGGCGTGTACTTCCTGCCCAGCCGCGAGGGCCTGTTTGTCGAGCTGGACAACCGCATCAACGAGGGCTCAAATCAGCTCAAGCAACTGATGCCTGAACACAAGGACACCTTTGACCGCCTGGATAAGCAGTACAGCTTCATCCAGCCGCGCCTGATCAACCATCACGCCGACTGGGTACCCACCATCGCCGCGTTCTACCTGACCAAGAACACCCAGACACTCGATGAACTGGCTCGTGAACAGGCCAACCTGGCCGAGGCCAGCGTGAGCACCAACTAAGGCGGCAGGAACAAAAAAGGGTGGCCATCATGGCCACCCTTTTTTGTGCATCATTCCGCCGTCTAGCCCTTGAAGCCGAGCACGTCCTGCATATCAAACAGGCCCGCGCCACGGCCCTCAAGCCACATCGCCGAACGTACCGCACCCTTGGCAAAGGTCATCCGACTGGAGGCCTTGTGGGTAATTTCTACCCGCTCACCCTCGGTCGCAAACAGCACGGTGTGATCTCCGACCACGTCACCGGCGCGAACCGTCGCAAAACCAATGGTCTTGGGGTCACGCGCCCCGGTCTGCCCTTCACGCCCATAAACAGCCACGTCAGCCAGATTGCGACCGAGCGCATCGGCAACAACCTCCCCCATGCGCAGGGCCGTTCCAGATGGAGCGTCGACCTTGTGACGGTGGTGCGCCTCGATAACCTCGACATCAGCCTCATCCCCCATGACCCGCGCAGCCATGTCCAGCAGCTTGAGACAGAGGTTCACGCCAACACTGAAGTTGGGCGCAAAGACGATAGGGATCTGCTTGCCGGCCTCGGCGAGCAACGCCTTTTCAGCCTCGGAGAAACCCGTAGTACCGATCACCATCGCCTTGCCTGCATCACGGCAAATCTGCAGATTCACCAGCGTCGTGGTCGGATGAGTGAAGTCGATCAGCACGTCAAAGTCGTCGACCACTTGCTTGAGGTCACCACTGATCGCAACGCCCAAGCGACCGAAACCGGCCAACTCACCCGCATCAGCGCCCACCAGCGAACTGTCAGGGCGCTCAATCGCCGCCGTCAGCGCAGCACCTTCCGTCTGACCGATTGCCTCGATCAGCGTCTTCCCCATGCGCCCGGCAGCGCCAATTACCGCAATCCGTCTCATCTTGCGCACCTGCCTCAGAATTTCATGTCTTCGAAGAAGTTCTTCACACCATCAAACCAGCTCTTGGCACGAGGCGACTGACTCGAGCCTTCGGCCTCAAGTGTTTGACGCAGCTCTTCGAGCAATTCGCGCTGACGCTTGGTCAGGTTGACCGGCGTTTCGACAACCACCCGGCAGAGCAGATCACCGGCCGAACCACCACGCACTGGCGTCACACCCTTGCCGCGCAGGCGGAACAGCTTACCGGTTTGCGCGCCCTCGGGAATCTTCAGCTTGACCCGACCGTCCAGGGTCGGCACCTCAAGCTCTCCGCCCAGTGCCGCATCGACGAAGCTGATCGGCACCTCACAGTACAGATTCTTGCCGTCACGCTGGAAGATCTTGTGCTCGCGCACCGAAACAACCACATACAGATCACCGGCAGGGCCGCCATTAACACCGGCCTCACCTTCACCTGCCAGGCGGATACGGTCACCGGTATCCACACCGGCCGGAACCTTGACCGACAAGTTCTTCTGCTTCTCTACACGACCATTGCCGTGGCAGTCCTTGCACGGATCGGTAATCATCTTGCCGGTACCATGACAGCGCGGGCAGGTCTGCTGCACCGAGAAGAAGCCCTGCTGCATGCGTACCTGACCATGACCACCGCAGGTGGTACAGGTTGTCGGCGTGGTGCCCTTCTTCGCACCGCTACCATCACAGGTTTCGCAGGCAACCAGAGTCGGCACACGAATGGTGACCGTGGTACCGCGCACCGCCTCTTCCAGATCCAGCTCCAGGGTGTAACGCAGGTCACTGCCGCGCTGCACGCTGGAACGGCCACGACCGCCGCCGCCACCGAAAATGTCACCAAATACATCGCCGAAGATATCGGAGAAGTTGGCGCCGCCGCCACCAAAACCACCGGCACCGCCACCCATGTTCGGATCCACGCCGGCGTGACCATACTGATCGTAGGCGGCGCGCTTGTTGGCGTCGGTCAGCACTTCGTAGGCTTCGGTCGCTTCCTTGAACCTCTCTTCGGCATTCTCGTCATCCGGGTTACGGTCCGGATGATATTTCATCGCCAGACGGCGATAGGCCTTTTTCAGCTCGGCCTCGCTGGCGCCCTTTTCGACCCCCAGCACTTCGTAATAATCACGCTTGGACATGTGTTCGACTTCCCTTACAGAGACACCCGGCACAAACGGCAACGCGGGAGAAGCTCCCGCGTTGCCAGGCAGAGTTGGAGGGCAACACACCGGACATGCCGTCGGTGCACCACCCTACCCGGTTCATCAAGGACTTACTTGTTGTCCTTGACCTCTTCGAACTCGGCGTCGACCACGTCGTCCGCATCGTTACCGGACTCCGCGCCTGCTGCCGGGTCTTCACCCTTGCCAGCCTGAGCCTGTTCGGCATACATCTTCTGGACCAGCGGGCCAGATGTCTCGGACAACGCGTTGATCTTGGCCTCGATCTCTTCCTTGTCGCCGGTCTTGATCGCAGCTTCCAGATCGCTCAGCGCCGTTTCGATGGCGGCCTTCTCTTCATCAGTCGCCTTGTCGCCCGCCTCGGTCAGGGTCTTGCGAGTCGCGTGAACCAGCTGATCGGCCTGGTTGCGCACGGTTACCAGTTCTTCGAACTTGCGGTCTTCCTCAGCGTTGGCCTCGGCATCACGCACCATCTTCTCGATTTCGTCATCCGACAGACCAGAGGACGCCTTGATCACGATGGACTGCTCTTTGCCGGTTGCCTTGTCTTTGGCAGACACGTTGAGGATACCGTTGGCATCGATGTCGAAGCTGACCTCAATCTGCGGCACGCCACGCTGCGCCGGCGGAATGTCGGCCAGATCGAAACGGCCCAGCGACTTGTTCTGGCTCGCCTGCTTGCGCTCACCCTGCAGCACGTGAATGGTCACCGCCGTCTGGTTGTCGTCTGCAGTCGAGAACACCTGCGACTTTTTGGTCGGGATGGTGGTGTTCTTCTCGATCAGCGTAGTCATCACGCCACCCATGGTTTCGATACCCAGCGACAGCGGAGTAACGTCCAGCAGCAGCACGTCCTTCACGTCACCGGCCAGCACCGCACCCTGAATGGAGGCACCGATAGCGACCGCTTCGTCCGGGTTAACGTCCTTGCGCGGCTCCTTATTGAAGAACTCGGCAACGGTCTTCTGCACCAGCGGCATGCGAGTCTGACCACCAACCAGTATAACGTCGTTGATGTCAGACACATCCAGGCCGGCATCCTGCATCGCGATGCGGCAGGGCTCGATGCTGCGCTTGATCAGGTCTTCAACCAGCGACTCCAGCTTGGCACGCGTCACCTTGACGTTCAGGTGCTTCGGACCGGACGCATCTGCAGTGATGTACGGCAGGTTGACGTCGGTCTGCTGGCTGGAAGACAGCTCGATCTTGGCCTTTTCAGCCGCTTCTTTCAGACGCTGCAGCGCCAGCGGATCGTTGTGCAGGTCAACGCCGTTCTCTTTCTTGAACTCGTCTGCCAGGTAGTCGATCAGACGCATGTCGAAATCTTCACCACCCAGGAAGGTGTCACCATTGGTGGCCAGCACTTCAAACTGGTGCTCGCCGTCAACTTCGGCAATTTCGATTACGGACACGTCAAAGGTACCGCCACCCAGGTCGTATACGACAACGGTGGAGTCGCCACGCGCCTTGTCCATACCGTAGGCCAGAGCAGCTGCGGTCGGCTCGTTGATGATGCGCTTGACTTCCAGACCGGCGATGCGGCCGGCGTCTTTGGTGGCCTGACGCTGGCTGTCGTTAAAGTAGGCCGGCACGGTGATAACCGCTTCGGTAACCGGTTCACCAAGGTAATCCTCGGCGGTCTTCTTCATTTTCTTCAGTACTTCAGCAGACACCTGCGGCGGAGCCATTTTCTCGTCATTTACCTGAACCCAGGCGTCACCGTTGTCGGCCTTGACGATCTTGTACGGCACCAGCTTGATGTCTTTCTGTACGACGTCTTCTTCAAAACGGCGGCCGATCAGACGCTTGACCGCGTACAGGGTGTTCTGCGGGTTGGTAACCGCCTGACGCTTGGCCGACTGGCCAACCAGGGTTTCACCGTCGTTGGTGTAGGCGACGATGGACGGCGTGGTACGACCACCCTCAGCGTTCTCGATCACCTTGGCGGAACCGTTTTCCAGAATAGAGACACAGGAGTTGGTGGTCCCCAGGTCGATACCGATAATCTTGCCCATAAGTTTCTCTCCGAATCTGACTGCCGCGTCTTGGTCTGCGGCGCTGTTCAACTATGCTTGAGCCCTTGATGGGGGCTGCCAAATCAATTTCAAGCCTGCTCGTCAATCGAGGGCGCGGCACCCGCCGCCGGGGCCTTGCTGACGACAACCATGGCCGGGCGCAACAGGCGACCGCTGAGGGTGTAACCCTTCTGGAACACCTTGAGCACGGTGTTCGGCTCAACCGCGGTACTTTCTTCCATCGCCATGGCCTGATGCAGTTCAGGATTGAAGGGCTCGCCCTCAGGCTGAACCGGGACTACCTGGAACCGCGCCAGGGTGTCGGCAAACATCTTCAGGGTCAGCTCAATACCCTCGCGCATCGGCTTGATCGCCGGATCATCAGCATTGGACAACTCCAGGCCGCGCTCAAGACTATCGATGATCGGCAGCAGATCATTGGCAAAACGCTCCAGCGCGAACTTGTGCGCCTTCTCGACATCCTGCTCGGCACGGCGACGCGCATTCTGCACATCAGCCGCCGCCCGCAGAGCCTGATCCTGAGCGGTAGCCAGCTGTTCTTCCAGACTCGCTACGCGCGCGGCAAGATCGCCTTCGGGCGTCGCAACGGTCTGATCGACCACGTCGTCCTGATCCTGCAGATCCGGTCTCTGTTCCTCTGCCATGTCTTTCTCCTGTCATAGGGTGGGCGTGTCTTTGCGCGCAATCGCCGCACACGCAGTCAATGATGAACGACCAGCCTCGCCGATCGCGTCTGGCAACCTATATGGGGACAGTCCACACAGCTTCAAGGGTCAATATCAATCAGTGTGCTCATGCTATTGCGGGGACTTGTCGCCACAAAGCAAACTACTGTATAAACAACCAGAACAATTTTCTCGGGAGCGCGCCATGCTGATCCACCTCGCGGTCAACAACTACGCCATCGTCGACACCCTGGAACTCGAGCTGGGCGGCGGCATGAGCGTGATTACCGGCGAAACCGGTGCAGGCAAATCCATCATGCTCGATGCACTGGCCCTCACCCTTGGCGATCGCGCCGACAGCGGCGCGGTGCGCCCCGGCGCCGACAAGGCCGACATCCTCGCCACCTTCGACATTCGCGACATTCCCGAAGCCCGCCAGTGGCTCGATGAGCGTGACCTGACGCAGGACGACGACCAGGTTATCCTCCGGCGCGTGATCACCGCCGAAGGCCGCTCACGAGGCTACATCAATGGCGCACCCTGCCCCCAGCAGGACCTGCGTGCCCTCGGCGAAATGCTGATCGACATTCACAGCCAGCATGAGCACCAGTCGCTGCTGAAAACCGATACCCATCGACGCCTGCTGGACGAGTACGCCGGCGCCGGCGAACTCGCGAGACAGGTTCAACTGGCTGCCCAGCGCTGCCGCCAGACCGAGAAGGCGCTACGCCAGGCCAGCCAGCAAAGCGAAGAACAGGCCGCTCGCCAGCAGCTGCTGACCTACCAACTGGACGAACTGGACAATCTGAGCCTGCAGGACGGCGAACTGGACGAACTGGAGAACGAGCAGCGTCAGCTTGCCAGCGCAGACCAGATCCTGCATTCCTGCCAGCAAGTCATCAACATCTGCAGCGAAAATGACGCAGGCAGCGTGCTGGAAGCCCTGACCGCCAGCCTGAGTCGGCTGGACGCCTTTAAAAGCCACAGCCCGCAACTGGGTGAAGCCAGCGACATGCTCGCCAGCGCACAGATTCAGATCGAGGAAGCAGTCGGCGAACTGACCCGTTACCTCGACCACTTCGAGGCCGACCCTGAACGCCAGCAGTACGTGGAAGAACGCCTCAGCGCCATTTATGACCTGGCACGCAAGCACCGTATTCAGCCGCAGGAGCTGCCCGCACTGCAGCAGCAGCTGATCGACGAACTGGAAGGCCAGCAGCAACAAGCTGCCGACGCAGAGCGCCTGCAGGAAGAACTGGTTGCCTACCAGGCCCACTATCGCCAACTGAGCGAGAAACTGTCAGCACAGCGCAGCAAGGGAGCAGCCAAACTCGCCAAGGCAGTAACTCAGGAAATTCAGCGCCTGGGCATGCCCGGTGGCCGAATCGAGCTGCAGCTGACACCGCTGGACGCTGACAGCTACCCGGTAACCGGGCTGGAAACCGTCGAGTTCCTGGTCAGTGCCAACCCCGGCCAGCCCGCCAAACCGCTGGCCAAGGTAGCATCTGGCGGCGAACTGTCACGCATCAGCCTCGGCATTCAGGTCATCACCGCACAGACGTCACGCGTTCCCACACTGGTGTTTGACGAAGTCGATGTGGGTATCGGCGGCCCGACCGCCGAGATCGTTGGCCAGCTGCTTCGCCAACTTGGCGCGCGCGGCCAGGTACTGACAGTCACCCACCTGCCGCAGGTCGCCGCTCAGGGGCATCAGCACCTGTTTGTACGCAAACAGCAAACCCGCAACAGCACACGCACCTGCATTGACCAGCTGGACGATAACGCCCGCGTACAGGAAGTCGCCCGCATGCTTGGCGGCGTCGACTTGACCGACGAATCACTGGCCCACGCCCGCAAGCTGCTCAGCGTTGCACACTGAGCAGATATAAAAAAACCGGGCCTGGCCCGGTTTTTTTGCACCAAAAAATCAGCACTTGTCCAATCTGACGTTACTTGCCGCCAGCCTTGCGCACATACAGCACCAGATTGTGGTCAACCAACTCGAAGCCGTGCTCCTTGACGATTTCGCGCTGACGGCGCTCGATTTCAGGATCGAAGAACTCGACCACTTCACCAGAGTCAACACAGACCATGTGGTCGTGGTGCTCGCCGTCGGCCAGCTCAAACACGGCGTGTCCGCCGTCGAAGTTGTGGCGCACGACCAGTCCGGCCGCTTCAAATTGCGTCAACACGCGATAGACGGTGGCCAGGCCAACGTCCTCGCCCGCCTCCATCAAAGCCTTGTAGACGTCCTCGGCACTCATGTGACGCTCGTTCGAACCGTCGAGCATTTGCAGGATCTTAACCCGAGGTAACGTGACCTTCAGGCCAGCTTTGCGGAGTTCTTGATTTTCAACCATGTCACTA
This sequence comes from Halopseudomonas sp. T1L2, assembly GCF_055397385.1. Taxonomy (NCBI): domain Bacteria; kingdom Pseudomonadati; phylum Pseudomonadota; class Gammaproteobacteria; order Pseudomonadales; family Pseudomonadaceae; genus Halopseudomonas; species Halopseudomonas sp. T1L2. Next base: position 2,437,012 of record NZ_AP040865.1, read on the forward strand.
TTCTCGTTCAGCGCTTCGCAGGGCGGGATGAGTCGGGTATGATCAGGGCAATACAGCCATTCCAAAGATAGCGGATGTTAGCACGTGACGCGAAAAAGCTTTAATCGAATCCTTTTCATGCTGTTATGCAGTGTCTCTATCGGCCTTCTGGGTGGCTGCGGCGTGGTCCCCGGCATTTACAAGATCGATATCCAGCAAGGCAACGTTGTCACCCAGGAAATGGTTGACCAACTCCGCCCCGGCATGACCACCCGCCAGGTGCGCTTCATTATGGGCACTCCGCTGATCCAGGACACCTTCCACCCCAACCGCTGGGATTACCTGTACAGCATGGAATCGGGACACAGCACGCGCGTGCAGGAACGCATCAGCCTGAACTTTGAAGACAATCGCCTGGTCGGCCTCTCCGGCGACTTCATGCCAGGTCAGAGCCAGGACGAGGAAATCATGAGCTCCGACACCGTCGAAACCTATCCCGTCGACCTGGGCGCTCCACTCGGCACAGGCGAATAGCCAACGCACTAAAGGGGAAGCGTCCGACGCCTCCCCTTCCTGCCCCCGCGACTAGTCTTCCGTCTTGGCCGCCTTGGCCTTGGCAGCGCGCTGCTTGCGCACTTCCTTCGGGTCCGCAATCAGCGGACGATATATTTCCACCCGCTCTCCTGACTGCAGCACCCGCTCTGCAGGTTTGGGGACGGCCTTGCCGAAAATACCCAGCGGGGCACTTTCCAGATCCAGCTCGGGGAAGTGCTGCTCCATGCCGGACAGACGCACGGCGTCCAGCATGCTGGTGCCCTCGGGCACATTAAGCGTCACAATCTTCTGCTTGTGGGGCAGCGCATAGGCCACCTCCACCACCATGGTCTTCTCAGCCACCCCAGGTCTCCTTGGCCCGCTGACAGAAGGCGTCCACCATTGCATTGGCTGCCTGATTGAACAACGGCCCCAGCGTCGCCTTGACCAGGGCGCCGGCGTACTCGAAATGCAGATCCAGAGTGATCTTGCACGCCGAATCACCAAGCGCCTTGAACTCCCAGGCACCACGAAAATCGCTGAACGGGCCATCCACCAGACGTAGCGTAATGCGCTCGCCCGGCACCAAAGCATTTCGGGTAGTAAAGGCCTGGCTCATGCCGGCCTTGGCAATGTCCAGACGGGCACACATCTCGGTGTCAGTCTCACTGAGAACGGTCGCACCGGAGCACCAGGGCAAAAACTCCGGATAACGTTCAACCCGGTTAACCAGGTTGTACAGATGGCTGGCCGGATACGGCAACAAAGCCGAGCGCTGAATGTGGGTCATGCAATCTTCACTTGGTCAGTTCGGTGACGAGGATAATCAGAATCCCCGCAGGGGCTACATAGCGTAACAGCGAATAGATGAGCGGGAACAGGCGGCGATACTTCAACGCCAGCTCATCGCGGAATACATCGCGGTCCAGCACCCAGCCTGCGAACAGCACAAACAGAAGACCACCCAGAGGCAGCATGATGCGGCTGGTCAGATAATCAATCGATTCAAAGAACGTCATGCCGCCCTCACTGGTCCAGCGGAACAGGTGCCAACCGTCAGCATCGGACACAAAGAACCGCGCATCCGCCAGCACGTTGAACGACAGCACCGTACCCAGGCCAACTACCCAGCAGAGCAGCGCAATCACCGAGGTCACCCACACACGACTGCGACCACTGCGCTCAATCCAGAACGCCACTGCCGGCTCGAGCATGGAAATCGCCGAACTCCAGGCCGCTACAGTTACCAGCACAAAGAACACAACACCAAACAGGTTACCGCCGGCAATATTGCCAAAGGCGATTGGCAGCGTGACAAACATCAGGCCAGGCCCTTCATTGGGCTGCAGCCCGGCGGCAAACACCACCGGAAACAGGGCCATTCCCGCGGTTAGTGCTACGACCGTATCCAGCAGACCAACCGTCAGCACTGTCGATCCAATGGACGCCTTGCGCGGCATATAGGCGCCGAACACCATGATCGAGCCGACACCCACGCTCAGGGTAAAGAATGCGTGCCCCATGGCGGCCAGAATACCGTCAGGCACCTTGGCCAGATCAAACTCGAACAGAAAGCGCACACCCTCCATGAAATGACCCGTGGTAAGGCTGTACCCCAGAAGCGCCACCAGCAGTACAAACAGCATCGGCATCAGAATCCGCAGCGTGCGCTCAAGGCCCGCCACCACACCCCTGGCAATCACCCAACCGGTGAGCAGCATAAATAGCGTATGCCACACCGTCAGCCGAACCGGGTCGCTGACAAGGCTGCCGAAACGCTGCCCCGCACCGTCACCGTCAATGCCGGCAAACTCACCGCGCACCATGCCAACGATATAATCGAGCGCCCAGCCGGCTACCACGCTGTAAAAGGACAAGATCAGCAGCGCACCAGTCATCCCCATCACCGCAGCCCAGGACCAGGCGGACGAAGCGTTCGAGTATCGGGAAAGCGTCTTCAGCGTATTGACCGGGCTCTGTCTGCCGCGCCGTCCCAGCAGGGTCTCGGCCAGCATCACCGGCAAACCGATCAGACAGATGCAGATCAGATAGACCAGAACAAAGGCGCCACCGCCATATACACCTGTCATGTAAGGGAACTTCCAGATGTTGCCGAGGCCTACGGCAGATCCGGTTGCCGCAAGAATGAAGACCCAGCGGCTTGCCCAGATCCCGTGAATGGAGACAGCGTCTTTGCTCATAAAGAGTCCCGGAGTACCCGAAAAAAGGAACGCATTGTCCAGATTTTAACCAATCACCACAAGGTCAAATCGCCGCAGGCATGAAAGCCCTCCACCCACAAAATCCGCCGATACAGCATAGGAAACTACAGGTATACTGACGCGCCTATGAGCAAGCAAAAGAAATCCCCGGCCAACAGCGGCACCATTGCGCTGAACAAAAAGGCCAAACACGACTATTTCATCGAGCAGCGCTTCGAAGCCGGCATCGCACTGACCGGCTGGGAAGTAAAGAGCCTGCGCGAGGGTAAGGTGCAGCTGGTCGATAGCTACATCCTGCTCAAGAACAACGAAGCCTTTCTGCTGGGCGCCCACATCACGCCACTGAAGACCGCCAGCACGCACGTCATCGCCGACCCGACCCGCACCCGCAAACTGCTGCTGCACGCACGCGAACTCGACAAGCTGGTCAATGGCGTACAGGCCAAGGGCTTCGCCTGCGTCCCGCTCGCGCTGTACTGGAAGGGTCACCTGGTCAAATGCGAAATTGCCCTGGTACGCGGCAAAAAGGACTTCGACAAACGGCAGACCGAGAAAGAGCGCGACTGGGATCGCGAGAAGCAACGCGTCGTACGCGAGAACCATCGCTAATTTTTTTTTGCTACCCGCTGAACTTTCCCGCAACCAGCCCGTCATACCCTTTGACAGGCTGGTCCGCTCCACCAGCCGGTTTATGGTTTAAAGCATGTAACGCCTATACCCTGACTCGTCAGGGTATTTTTTTGTCTGCCGTGGCGGCTCGGGGAAAACGAAATGCGTCAGGCCGCTTGACGATCACGCCCGCACACCGCGCAAACCGGGCAGAACCGCCCTGGCCTGCAAACGATAGCTATTACTCAGGGAACCTTTCGCGTACAATCGCATCTTAGTAACAGACCTGAAAGATTTGGGGCCGATTTGGATTCGACGACGGTTACAAAACTTGAGGGGCATGCCGAGCTGGTAGCAGAACTCGTAAATTCGCTGCTGCAAACTTATAGTTGCCAACGACGACAACTACGCACTAGCCGCTTAAGCCGGCTAGCAGCCTCTAGGGGATGCCTGTAAACCCGAAGATTTGGCTGTCAGATAGAACAGGATCGCCGCCAAGTTTGCTGTAGACGTAACGGCTAAAACTTATACAGCTCGCTCCAAGCACCCTGCCACTCGGGCGGCGCGGAGTTAACTAAGTAGAGATGGCTAAGCATGTAGAACCGATAGCGGCGGACTGGCGGACGGGGGTTCAAATCCCCCCGGCTCCACCAAATGCAAGTTTTCACATGTACCCTCATGACTGAAAACACCCCCTGAAAGCCCGCCCCGTGCGGGCTTTCTTGTATCTACACGTTCCCCGGTAAATCCATGCCGCATTGCGCTTCGTGTATCCCCTGCGCGTCTCCCACGCAAACTTCAATTGCCGGCCGGGTATATGAGCACGCTGAAATTGAGCATCGCACCTTCACCGGTAAGCTGGTCGCCAGCCTTGATGCGGATGTTTCGCTGTTTCTTGAGCCTGGCACCCCGACCTCCCGAGGGCACCGAATAGGCATTGGGACGTCCCACCAGTTACGAATCTGACAGGCGACTGGTTATGGTCGGCCATGTGTCTGTCAGCTGCCCAGTGCTCACTTCGCTGCTAAGTGCGTTCCCAACGCTCGGCTGATCGCGTCATGGAGGCGTGTTGTATCCACCGGCTTGTGCAGCAACAGGGCGCCGGTGCTTTGCGCTTCACGCAGGCGATCGGGGGCGGTATCGCCGGTGATGATGAAGGTGGGCGGCAGGACGCCGAGGCGCTCACGCAGGGCTGCCATCACATCAGCGCCGGTCTGACCGTCACGCAACCGGTAATCGACAATCAGCAGATCGGGCAAGGCGCTGCACCCCTGCAGGGCGCTGGCGGCGGAGTCGGCAACCAGACAGCGGCAGCCCCAGGAGGAAAGCAGCTCACTCATTGCCACGCGGACCGCTTCGTCATCATCGACCACCAGCACCGAGACGCCATCGAAATTGGCTAGCTTTCGGACCGGTGCGCTGGTGTCGCTGACGACACCGCCCTGCTCGACCGGAACGATCAGACGAAAGACCGAGCCCTTGCCCGGCACCGATGCCAGTTCCAGCTCGACTTCCAGGGTATTGCATAGCCCCTGAACAATGGCCAGCCCCAGGCCAAGCCCTTTGCGCCGGTCACGCTCGGGGTTACCCAGTTGGAAAAATTCCTGAAAGACTGCCTGGCGGTTTTCTTCGGCAATGCCTATGCCGGTATCCCAAACTTCGATATGCGCCATGGCACCACGCCTGCGACACGCCACCAGAACACCGCCCTGTTCGGTGTAACGCAACGCGTTGCTGATCAGGTTACGCAGGATCAGTTCGACCAGTGAAGGATCGGTATCGACGGCCAGTACGGTATCCCGGCAGCGATAGACCAGCCCCTGGGCATCGGCCTGCGGACCGAACTCGCGCTCCAGTTTGCTGAACAACGTCTGCAGCCGGAACCCACAGGGTGCCGGTTCGATCACGCCGGCTTCCAGCCGGGAATAATCCAGCAGCGTGTTGAGCATATGCCGGGCCGACGCCGAGACCGCCGCGGCGTTATCGAGCATTTCCTGCTGACGACCATTGATGCCACTGCGCCCCAGCGCCTCCAGAAACAACCCAAGCGCGTGCAGCGGCTGGCGCAGGTCGTGACTGGCCGCGGCGAGAAAGCTGGACTTGGCCCGGTTGGCAGAGACCGCTTCAGAACGGGCCAGCTCACGCTGTTCGGACTCCGCTCGGAGCTGCTCCACCAGTTCCAGGTTGGTGAACTGCAATTGCAGACTGTGCCGAGCGGCCTGTTGCGCGCCACTGGCGAACATGGTCATGCAGAGCAGGTAGATGAAACACAGACCGCCCAGACCGAGCATCAGCGGATCAGAGCTGAACAGGCTGACAATCATCAGCGGTGCTACCGCCGGGTAAATGTAAGCACAGTAAAGCGGCATACTGGAGGCATTGATGGCAAAGGTGCCCGCTCCATGGGTAATGATCACCACCATGATCAGTAACAAGGGGATGGGGGAGCTGGCATCCAGAATGAGTAGAGGCAAAACGCCCCAGACGATACCGGTACTGGCAAATACACCCACCAGCAACCAGAACCGCCGTGGCGCGGTCATCGTTCGATGTACGACGTTGCGCAGCAGGACGTAGGTCGTGCTGTTAAGCAACCAGCTGCAGGCCAGCCAGAAAAACCCGGTACGGTCATCGAACAGCCAGTAGAGGGTCAACGCACAGAACAGGCCCAGCATGCTGGCGCCGACAATGCCTACGCCCAGCAGGTGTTGGGTAATGAGCTTGGCCTGTTCATTAAACAGGCGCGCCTCAGGCAAACGCCAGGGGGCAAGCATTTGCCCTGCCAATCCGTCGGACACTGCCACGCCCCTCCCCAAGGTCACGATGACACGCGGCATCACCAAGGCGGCGGCACGCAGTAGTCCGAAATATAGAGCATCATCGTGCCATCACCAACCAGAAACACGGCCGCCCGCAATTACGTATGAGCTGCGCGGTGCGCTCAACGAATTATGCCCCGGACGCGGGCGACTACCGCGGCCTCCGTGCGACTGCTGACGCCCAGAGCGGCCAATATTGCCGAGACGTGGACGCGCACCGTGTTCTCAGCCATGCCCAGCTCTCGGGCAATAGCCTTGTTTGAGCGCCCCTCGGCGAGCAAGCAGAGCACCTCGACCTGCCGCGCGGTCAACGCCGGGGCGCCAGTGCTCACCTCGGTGTTATCCGCATCACTCCAGCTTTGCTCCCCACTGAGCAGCGCGTCGATCGCAGCAGCGATCTGGTAGGCGTCGGCTGCCTTGCTGAGAAAGCCATCAGCCCCCTTTTCCCGTGCCTGGGTGCGCCAGCCGAAGTCATCGTTACCGGACAGCACCAATACCGAGGCTGCCGGAAATTGCCGTCGCAGCAGGGCGATTCCATCCAAGCCATTCAGGCCCGGCATGCACACATCCAGAATGATCAACGCCACATCGGAGCGCTCGATACGTCTGGCTTCGGCAACCGACCCGGCTTCCAGCAGCTCGCCCAGCTGCGGATGCTGCGCCAGCAACATGGCCAGTCCGGCCCGGAACAGCGCATGATCATCAATCAGCAGAGCGCACTTCTGCGCGCTGCGTGTTCCCATTGTCACTAGCTGTGTCACTCCTGTGAAATCCTGAACCCGGCATGCTCTTCAAATACGGGTTGATGCAGACCTTGACAGCCGAAGCCACCAGCAATCGAGATTGCTGGCTCGAAGCGCACCAATCCGTTCTCGACCTCAAGATAACCATCAACAAAGCGCAAGGTTGCAGAGTTCGTCCATAAGGGGTCGCCGGTGCGACTCCCGATAATAACTATGTGACCACCCTCCAGGCGCCAGCGGCCAACACTCATCACTTCGTCTCCAACCTGGTGGCAGCCGGGCAAACCCGGCATATAACTGCGATAGAACTGGGTCCAGTAGCCATCGGCATGAAACTTCATATCGGCGTAGACGTAGCCTGGTTGCCCGTACAGCGATACAGAACGGGCCGCGTGCCAATAGCTGCCCGTCAACTGCGCCTCCAATGAGTCGGCGTGTGCAGCGCTGAGGTATACCATCGCTGCACAGGCTGCAGCCAGCCAGGCACAACGAATCCTGCATGCGCTCATATACCATCCCCCTGTTCCGGATGCCTGCCATGGCCATCGAACATCCTGCAGAAAAGGGTACGTGGTAGCTTCAAGCGAAACCTATAACTCAGATGGACTAGCGTCTGACCCTGATCCCGCGCCTGTCGACTTTAACCTGACGATGGACACCCAGTTATTCGAAGACCAGAGCGGAACCGCTCTGTATCAGGCATCACCAGGCAAATAGGCCAACTCGTTGTCATTAAACGAACGTCATGCCGTCAGCAAATTGCAACATAAGCGTCGCGCTGCTAGATTTCACCCACACTCACAAAACGGAAACCTGAGATATGAAACGGATTCTCATCGGTACGCTCTTCGCAGCCGCTTCTTTCAACGCATTTGCAGTTGCTCCGGGCGGCCCCGGTTGCGGCTGGGGCAACATGCTGTTCGAAGGCCAGAGCGGTCTGCCTTCCCACCTGGTAGCCTCCATCACCAACGGTACCTCCGGTAACGCCACCTTCGGCATGACCTCCGGTACCAACGGCTGTGATACCAGCGGTCGTCTGGCTTACAACGGCAAGCCGATGCTGGTTCTGGGCAGCATCATGAACGAGCTGTCCGAAGACGTCGCTCGCGGTGAAGGCGAAGCGCTGACCACCTACGCCGTCGTTCTGGGCATCCAGCCGGAAGATCGCGACCACTTCGCCGCCGTCACCCACGCCCACTTCAGCGAGATTTTCCCCAGCGCTGATGTCACTGCCGAGCAGGTTCACGCCGCCACCCTGAGCGTCATGCGTCAGGACGCCGTTCTGGCCAAGTACGCCGAACAGGCCTGATCGCCGCAACGCCTGACAGAAGGCCGGAGCGCAAGCCCGGCCTTCTGTTTTTGTGCGTGCCGTGCTGACTCCCTCCAATGAGAGCCTCCATGCTCAGATGTCTGGTTCCCCTGCTGCTCGGCAGCCTCTGCCTGCAGGCGCAGGCCAAACCACAGCTCACCCAGGAACAACGCGATGCCCTGGCCAGTGAGCGCTTCTGGCTGACGCTGGGCCACTACCAGCCCGCTCGCTGGGGCGGCTGGCGCAGCTACGTAGACGACAACGCCTTTTTCCTCGCCGGCAACGGCGCCGAGTCCCCGTCGGATGAACTGAGCGCAACCTTGGATGGGCTGTATGCCAGCGCCGCACAGGGCAACGACCATGTGCAATGCCGCTACCCCTCACGTACCCGCTGGCTGCGTGAACAGCTGAACCTGAACGACCTGCCGACACCGAACTGCAGCGAGTACAACGACTGGTACGAGGACATCGCGCCGTACTCCACCGTGCTGGTGTTTCCGGACGCCTACCTGAACAGCCCGTCATCGATGTTCGGCCACACCCTGCTGCGTATCGACTCACCGGAAACCGCCGGCAGCGGCACCAGCCTGCTGACCTACGCACTCAACTTCGGGGCCATGGTCGAGAATATGGACAACGGCGTGCTCTACGCCTGGAAAGGCCTGGCCGGCGGCTACCCCGGACAGTTCTCGCTGCTGCCCTACCGCGACAAGATCAGCGAATACAGCCGACTGGAAAACCGCGACCTGTGGGAGTACCAACTTGATCTGAGCCCGGAAGAAACCGCGCGCATGGTCGAGCACGTGTGGGAACTGCGTCAGGTCCGCTTCGACTACTACTTCTTTGACGAAAACTGCTCGTTCCGGCTGCTCGAGCTGCTGGAAGTGGCCCGGCCGTCGCTGCGCCTGACCGACCAGTTCCCGCTGACCGCCATCCCCGCCGATACCGTGCGTGCGGTGCGCGAGGCCGGGCTGATCACCGAGGTGAACTACCGACCTTCACGCGAACGCGAACTGCTGGCCCGCGCCGCGCCCCTGACCGCTGACGAAGCACGATGGGTCACCCGGCTCGCCGGCGACAGCGCCCAGCTAAAGAGCAGCGCCTTTGCCGCATTGCCACGCGAACGTCAGGCGCTGATTCAGGAAGCCGCCTACCGGCTGGCACGTTACGAGGCCAGCGGCAAGGCGCGTGACTCGGCCGATGCCGCCAACAGCTACGCCCTGCTGCAAGCCATCAATCTCAACCCGCCACCGGCGCTGAACATCGAGACGCCGACCTATCCCGAGTTTGGGCACGAGTCCCGCACCTGGCAGCTCGCCGCAGGCAGCCGTGAGAACCGCGCCTTCGCCGAATACGGGTTGCGTATGGCCTACCACGATCTGGCGGACAATCTGGCAGGCTTTCCGCTTGGCGCGCAGATCGAGCTGGGTGACATCAGGCTGCGGCGGTACGAGGGCAATCACTGGCAGCTGGAACAACTGGAGCTGGTCAACATCCGCTCGCTGACACCCCGCAGCGCACTGCTCAAGCCGTGGTCCTGGCAGGTCGCCACCGGCTGGGAGCGGGTCGCGGGCGAGAACGGCAACCACCGGCTGGTGCCGCACCTCAACGGCGGCGGCGGCTTTGCCTGGCAGCCATGGGACAGCGTGCTCGGCTACAGCCTGGCCACCCTGCGGCTGGAACATCATCGTGACTTCGATGCACCGCTGAATGCCGCTGCCGGTTTCAACCTGGGGCTACTGTGGCGCAACCCGCTCGGCAGCCTTCTGGCAGAAGGCCGCGGCGACTACTTTGACAACGGTGAAGTACGCCGCAGCCTGGCTCTGGCCCAGCAATGGGAGCTGAGCCGCAATCTGGGGCTGCGCCTGCAGGCCTCACGCGAGTTCAGCCAGTTCAGCGCACCGCAGACGGAGTTCGCCCTGCAGCTGCGCTGGTATCACTACTGAGGGCGCGGGGCCATGGCCCCGCCAACTCACGCCCTGGCCTTGGCTGCCGCCAGATAGCTGGCCAGACGACTGCCCATCTCCTGCCCCAGCGCCTGCAAACCGCTCATCGGCCGCACCATCACTTCAAACTCGACAATCTTGCCGGCCTCGTTGAAGCGCACCATATCGATGCCCTTGAGCTGACGACCGTTCACCTCGGCGCTGAACTCAAGCACCACATTCAAGCCATCGGCCGTGGCCAACTGGCGGTGATAGGTAAAGTTCTCGAACACCTGCAACACCGTGCCGAGGATGGTCGCCACCACCTCAGCCCCCGGATATGGCGAGTGCGCCATGGGCGAGCGAAACACCGCGCCGGCATCCAGCAGGCTGGGCAGATCGCTCAGATCCTTGTGCTCTACCATCCGGTGCCAATGCTCAAGGCTGGCCGCCGCTGCGGGGTGGAGTTGCAGTTCAGACATGGAATTCTCCTTTGGCGCTGGCACCAAACCAGCAAACTTATCATTGTTAAGATCAAGCCAAAAAATAACCGGCAACCTGCTGTCGCAAGTACCGGTGAATGGGCACGTTACGACGCAATCTTAACAACGTCAAGATAACACCATGCTAGGATGCGACCACACCGTCATCACCGCAGCAGAGACATAGGCTCCATGGCAAAACCCGCAAACCGCTCCCGCGACGCCTACCACGTCGGCAATCTGGCCCCGCAACTGCTGGCAGCGGCCCGCACGCTGCTGGAGGAAGTCGGCCCGACCAAGTTGTCGCTACGTGCGGTATCAGAGCGAGTCGGGGTCAGCGCGACCGCAGCCTATCACCACTTCCAGAACCGCAACGAGCTGATAAGTCATCTTGCCGCGCAGGGCTTTGCAGAGCTGGCAGCGGCGCTGCAACGCGCCTGCAGCAACGGTTCAGGGCTCGACAGAGTGCGCGCCGGCAGCCTCGCCTACCTGCACTTTGCCCGCAGCAACCCGGCGCTGTACCAATTGATGTTTGGCCCGGAGTTCACCGACGAAGCCCTGATTCCGGCACTCCAGCGCGAACGGCTGGCGGCCTTTGGCGAGCTCAAGCGCATGGTGGCCGAGACCCTTGGGCAAGCATTGGACAGCTCTGACGTACGCAAGGCGTCTGTCGCCGCCTGGTCCTACATCCACGGACTGACCTCGCTGGTCATACACGGACTGCTGCCGGGCGCCGCAGACAACAGCGACGAGCACTTTGTCGAGCGCACACTCGAAGGCTTTGCTGCGCTGGCAATCAGCTGCACTACGCCAATCAAATAAAAATTATCGAATTCAAGCTCAATTATTATTGATTTGTCTTTAGGCAAGCCGCGCCGCACACTCGTGCCCGCTTGCCTACCAGCGCCCGAAACCGAACCGCGGCTCCCCTGCTGATCTGGTTACGGCGCTGGCCAGCCGGCCTTCCATACTGCCCTGCTGCATGAAACCCACGACCATGAATAACCACACCCAACTATCCCTGCCCGCCACTCGGCAGGGCTCGCCGCTGCTCGGCGGCCAACTATCGACTCATCCGCGTGAAATGCTGCGCGCAACCCTGGGCGCAGCCCTGGGCCTTAGCCTGAGTGTGTGGCTCTGCCAACAGGTATTCGGTACGGCGGTGGCGACCCTGCTGATCGGCCCGGTTGGCGCTTCTGCCATCCTGTTGTTTGCCGTACCATCCGGTGCACTGGCCCAGCCATGGTCAATTCTCGGCGGCTACCTGACCTCAGCCGTGGTGGCCACCGCCGTTGCCCAACTGGGCGGGCACAGCCTGCCGATGGCATCGCTTGCTGTAGGCCTGTCAGTGCTGACGATGTTTCTGCTGCGCTGCCTGCATCCGCCCGGGGGCGCTGTGGCTCTGTGCGTAGTACTGGCAGGGCCGGCACTGCAGGCGCTGGGCGAAAGGGCCATTCTGCCGGTGATGCTCAACGCCCTATCGTTGCTGACCATGGCGGTGCTCTACAACAGCCTCACCGGGTTACGTTAACCCAAACGCCCAGCACCGCAGATCAACATGCACCCTGCTGCTGACAGTACTCCCGCGCTATCCAGCGGCATTACTGCGGAGGACCTGGACCAGGCACTGGAGGGATTCGGCGGCTTTGTCGACCTGACCCGTGAGGATCTCGGCCAACTGATTGAAAAGGCAGAGCAGGCGGCGATGCGCCGACGAGTCGGTGCCGTGCAGGCTGCCGACATCATGACCCGGGAGCTGCACTTGATCAGCCCGGAAACTACCGTGCGTGATGCGCTCGACCTGCTCGGAGCAATGCGTTTGAAGGTACTGCCGGTTACCGACACCGAGCAGCGCCTGGTAGGTGTCGTGACGCTGGTTGATCTGGCCAGCGTACTGGATCGCAGGCGTCTCCGGCTGGTGCGCCGCAGGCCCAACGATCGTACGCCGGTCAGCGAAATCATGACCGCGCAAGTCACCGCGGTCGCAGCGCAGGCACCGTTAGGCGATCTGGTACCACTCCTGTCCGAGCGCGGTCTGCATGCTCTGCCGGTGCTTGACGGAGACAGACTGGTGGGCCTGGTCACCCAGACTGACCTGATAGGCGCTTTGCAACGTGGTCTTTGTGGCCAACGCGGCTAGGCCGCTGATACCGGACTCCAGCGCTGCGACCAGTCGTGGTCGCCGCGTGCCGCCTCGCGCAACAGGTCCAGCGCCTGCTGAAGACTGTCGCTGTCGCGCTCGCGTGAATAAACCAGCCAGGTCGGAAAACTGAATTCTGGCGCCTGCGGGACGCGCACAAGGGCGCCGCTATCCAGATAACTCTGCACCACCCGAGTGCGAAAATACCCGGCACCACCGTAGCTGAGCAGATACTGCAGCGCCAAAGGCCCCAGGTTGAAACTCAGCTCGGCGCGCGCCCGTTCCGGCAAGGCTCGATCGTGCTGTTGCCGGAAGGCGTCACCCCAGTCGATATAAATGTAGGGCTCGGGGTTACTCGGCAGACAAACCTGTATCAGCTTCTCTTCCAGCAGCTCCTCTACCTGCAGCCCGGGCCAATAGGTCGGCTGAAAAACCAGAGCGGCGTCGAGCGCGCCCTGCTCCAGCTTGCGCTGCAATTGCCCACCATCGCCCACCTCTGCCCGGACAGCCTGACTGCCCAGGCGCCGACGCAGCAGACTGACCCAATGCAACATCAACGGATTGCACAGGCTCGGCTCTGCCCCCACATGCAAGACGTTGTCGATACCGCAGAGCAGCGGCAGGTCACGCTGGGCCGCCTCCCAGGCCTGCACCATGCGATTGGCGTAGGCAACGAACTGCTCACCGTCGGGAGTCAGACGCGCGCCCCCACGGTTGCGCACAAACAGCGTGCAGTTGAGTTGCGACTCCAGGCTCTGGATACGCGCGGTGACCGCAGCCTGGGTCACATGCAGTTGCTCTGCAGCCGCCACCAGACTGCCGCTGCGGACGATTTCCAGAAAAGTACGGGCCAGGCTGATATCCATATGCGACTCTTGTATGTTCGACATGCGAAGGCTGAAGCAGCCCAAGATTGTCCTCCATCAGCGGGCCAGCGCCAACCGGCCGGAAGCGTCAATAAAGCGGCCAAGAGCCGAACATAAAAAATATTCGCCATTTTCTTGCCATTGCACGCCTCGGGCGAGAGACTGAAAAGCCCAACCAAGGAGGACAGCATGAAGATTCCATTACGGACTACTCTCAGCGCAGCCGTACTTGCGACCACCCTCGGCGTAATGCCGACGACAGCCAGCGCCAGCGATCTCGGCTACGGTGTCGGTATCAGCTATGTATTCGGCCAGGGTCTGGCAGTCGGGATAAAGGCCTTCGCTGACGACGAGGCCAACGAAGGTACGGTCGGCATTGGTATGGACTATGTGTTCAGCAACAGCGGATTGCGCCCGAATGTCGGCATTGGCTACCTCGGCGACGGCTACTATGGCGATCTGAACCTGGGCTACAACCTGGGTATCGGCGAATTCGATCTCGGCGTTGGTGCCGGCTGGTCCGATGCCGACGACAAGTCGAAGAACCGCCCGGCGGCATCCCCGGACAACCCGCCTCCGCCACCCCCGCCGGACCAGCAACCCGGCTGATGCGATGTTGCAGAGGCCGCCGACACGGCCTCTGCCCTGCTTCACGAAGACCCGCCTTATCTATCCCCGGCTGACCCCGATCAATAACCGCACTCCGGCACTCCGCTAAGCTCGCCGACTTTCTGTCGACCATGCGGTACATCATCATGCCCAACGCTCCCGAACTGCTGGCCCCGGCCGGCACCCTCAAGGCCATGCGCTACGCCTTTGCCTACGGCGCCGACGCGGTGTATGCCGGCCAGCCGCGCTACAGCCTGCGCGTGCGTGAAAACGATTTCCACGATCCCGAGGTCATGGCCGACGGCATCAGGGAAGCGCACGCACTCGGCAAACGCTTTTATCTGGCCAGCAATATCGCCGCCCATAACAGCAAGGTCGCTACCTACCTGCGCGACCTTGAACCGGTGGTAGCCATGGGGCCCGATGCGCTGATCATGTCGGACCCGGGGCTGATCATGCTGGTGCGCGAGCGCTGGCCGGAGCTGCCGGTGCACCTCTCGGTGCAGGCCAACGCGGTGAACTGGGCGACCGTCAAGTTCTGGCAGCAGCTGGGGCTGGAGCGCATCATTCTGTCGCGCGAGCTGTCGCTGGAAGAGGTCGAGGAAATCCGCCAGCGCTGCCCGGATGTCGGCCTTGAGGTGTTCGTGCACGGCGCGCTGTGCATCGCCTACTCCGGGCGCTGCCTGCTGTCCGGCTACTTCAACCACCGCGACGCCAACCAGGGCGCGTGCACCAACGCCTGCCGCTGGCAGTATGACGTAAAACCCGCAGTCGAAACTGCCGAAGGCAACATCGAGCCAGTCGCACAGCCGGTGCAGATCATCACCCAGCACGACAAACCCGACGAGCCGATGGCAATCGAGGAAGACGAACACGGCACCTACATCATGAACTCCAAGGACCTGCGCGCGGTGCAGCACGTCGAGCGCTTTGTGCAGATGGGCGTGGATTCGCTGAAGATCGAGGGACGCACCAAATCGCATTTCTATGTTGCCCGCACGGTGCAGGTCTACCGCCAGGCGATCGATGACGCGGTGGCCGGTCGCCCTTTCAATCTGGGCCTGATGGACGATCTGGAGAGCCTGGCCAACCGCGGCTACACCGAAGGCTTCTACCGCCGCCACCCACCCGGGGTCTACCAGAACTACGAGCAGGGCGCCTCGCGCATGACCCGCCACCAGTTTGTCGGCGAGCTGACCGGCGAAGCCAGCGACTGGATCGAGATCGATGTGAAGAACCGCTTCGCCCTTGGCGATCAGTTGGAACTGATGACCCCGCAGGGTAACCACAGCTTTGTGCTTGAAGCCCTGCAGGACCGCAACGGCAACGCCATTGAGGTCGCCCCGGGCAACGGCCACCAGGTGCGCATTCCACGCCCGCCGCTGGCCGATCTCAAGTACGCATTGCTGATGCGCTGGCTGCCGGCCTGACGACCGAAGCAAGGGCAAGTATGCAGGGGACACTGAGCTGCGCCCTTGCGCCGGACAACTGCACGGATTGATCGTCCGTCATTGTCCTCGCCCGCAGCGGGACCAGGCCCGGTCTGCCTTGTTACGCCGGGCGAGGACACTGAAGTGCTGGTATTCGATCGCAGAGCAAACGCACTGCCGGGCGTCTGATGCGCTCGGCAGGCATAGCGCGCGGACTCAGTCCCGCGCGGCCTTGAGCAGCAAGCTGTAGAGCTGATCCTTAAGATGGGCGCGTTGCTTTTTCATCTGCTGAAAGGTGGTGTCCTCCACCGGGGACTCGCGCTTCTCCAGCCGCATGATTTCCCGGTCCAGAGCAGAGTACTCCTGCAATAGCTGCTTGAAGTGGGCATCCGCCTCAGTCAGTTGGTCGATCAGATCGCTGTACTGGGGAAACTCCCCATGCAACTCGTGATTTGCAATACCCATCGCCTACGCCTCCGTTGATTGATCGGGACACTCCTGTGAGCCTAGTCGATTCAGCCCAAAGCGCCCAACCAGCGCCAGCCAATCACGGCAGCGGGGAGCAGCAATGCGGTCAGCACACCGAGCGCCCCCATCGCCAGCGCGGCAAAGGCCGCACATTCATCGCCCTCCTCCAGCGCCCGGGCCGTACCCACCGCATGCGCATTCATGCCGTAGGCCATGCCCCGCGCCGCCGGGTGATTGACCCCGGCGAGCTTCAGCAACGGCGGCAACATCACGGTGCCCAATACACCGGTCAACATCACCAGCACGGCGGCCAGCGCCGCCAGCCCGCCCAGTTGCTCGGCCAGCGGCATGGCAATCGGCATGGTCACCGACTTGGTCGCCAGGGTCATCAGCACCGACAGGTCTGCCCCCAGTAACCAGGCGGCCAGCAAGGTCAACACCACGCTGGCGCTCCCACCAACCAGCAGTGTCACCAGCACCGGCCAGAGATTGGCGCGAATACGCCGCAAATTCCGATACAGGGGCACCGCCAGCGCGACTGTGGTGGGCCCGAGCAACCAGGAGATAGGCACAACAGCTTCACGGTAGGCGGCATAATCCAGCTGCAACAGGCGGATACCGGCAATGAGCAGCAGCATGGTGATCAATACCGGCTGCAGCACCAGCCAGCCGGTGCGTCGGTAGAGCCAGAGCGCAAACACAAAGGCCGCCAGCGTCAGCGCGATAGCGGTCAGTGGCGCATGGACCACCTGCAGCAGCGCGTCAGTCATCTTCCCGGCTCCCGGTCATCAGCCGCTGCATCAGCACGCCGCACAGCGGAATGCACAGCAGCAGCGACACGACCAACCCCGCGCCAATAGCGGGCAATTGCGCCAGCAGCACATCCCCGCCGAGCACAATACCGGTCGCCGGAATCGCCAGCATCAGCGGCAGGTAACCCAGCAACGCCGCGCTGGCCTGTTCCAGCGACTCAGGAATCCGGCCAAGCAGCACCAGCAACGCCAACAGCAGGAGCAAACCGATGACCGGCGCTGGCAGCATCGGCAGCCAGAGCGCCTGCAGCAAAGCCCCCATCGCCTGCATCACCACCAGCAGGAGCAGTCCCTTCAGCACTCGCTAGTCCGCCGGCGAAACAGCGGCCGCGGTTCAATCGCCGAGCGCCCGTAGAGCACGCTCATGCCGTTCAGCCCCTTCAGTGCATCCTCGGCCGACTTGTCCTCGCGCACGGCAAAGGCATCAAAGCCGCACTGGCGCATATGGCTGAGCTGATCGCGCAACACATCGCCGACCGCATGCAGTTCGCCGGTCCAGCCGATGCGGGTGCGCAGCAGGTAAGCCTGGCTGTAGCCACGGCCGTCGCGAAAGCTCGGGAACAGCACGGCAATCAGCGGCAGTACCGCCAGATAGGGTTGCAGCCGCTCGGCCTCGTCATCGGGTTGCAGGCAGACCGCGTCGGCACTGGGCTCTTGCCCACTCAATACCGCCTCGGGTTGGCGCTGCAGCCACGCATCCAGACTGAGAATCCGGGGACCATCGGCGGGCTCCTCACCGGTCAGCGCCAGCGTCCACAGGTCCTCATTCACCCGTTCAGGCCCATGCTCGGTGAGACGTATCAGATTGTTCATGCGCGCACCTCCTGCGCCGGATACACCCGCGCCTTGAACGGGGCAAGGCCGATACGCGCGACGGTATCGACAAAGCGCTCCGTGCCCTGCCGCTGCTCGCGGTACACCTCGGCCAGTTGGGCAATCACCTCGGGCACGTCCTCGGCACTGAAGGCCGGACCGATCACCTTGCCCAACGCGCTCTGCTTGCCCTGCGCCCCACCGATGGTGAGCTGGTACCACTCGCTACCGTTTTTATCGACGCCAAGAATGCCGATATTGCCAATGTGATGATGACCACAGGCGTTCATGCAGCCGGAAATGTTCAGGCTGATCTCGCCCAGATCCTGCAGCAGCTCGGGGTCGGCAAAGCGCTGTTGAATCGCCTGTGCCACCGGAATGGACTTGGCGTTGGCCAGTGAACAGTAATCGCCACCGGGGCAGGCAATCACGTCGGTCAGCAGGCCAATGTTGGGCGTGGCCAAACCGAACTCGCAGGCCTGCTGCCATAACGCGTAAAGATCTGCCTTGGCGACATCCGGCAGCACCAGATTCTGTTCGTGGGCGACCCGAATCTCGCCGAAGCCAAAGCGTTCGGCCATCAGCGCCACCTGCTCCATCTGCTCGGCAGTCACGTCACCGGGCGGCATGTCGGCACCCGGTTTGGTCGACAGCGTGACCGACACATAACCCGGCTGCTTGTGCGCGTGGGTGTTGCGCTGCACCCAGCGGGCAAACCCGGCGTCGCGCGCCAGCGCGCTGCCAAATTCCAGGTCCACCGCTGGCTGCGGCGGGTAGCTCGGCGGCTGAAAACTGGCGGCGACGCGCTCATACTCGGCGCGGGTCAGCTCGGCGGGGCCATCCTTGATGTGCTGCCATTCGGCCTCGACCTCGCGGGCAAAAGCGTCGATGCCGAGCGCCTTGATCAGAATCTTGATGCGCGCCTTGTACTTGTTGTCCCGGCGGCCGTGGCGGTTATAGACCCGTAGCACCGCCTCGACGTAGGACAACAGGTGCTGCCAGGGCAGCGCCCGACGGATCGGCTGCGACAGAATCGGCGTACGCCCCAGGCCGCCGCCGACCATGACGTCGAACAGCATCTCACCCGCGGCATCCCGGTACAGATAGAGCCCGATGTCGTGCATCATCACCGCCGCACGGTCTTCGCTGGCCGAGCACAGGGCAATCTTGAACTTGCGCGGCAGGTAGAGAAACTCCGGATTGATCGTCGACCACTGGCGCAGAATCTCGGCCAGCGGCCGCGGATCGAGCACCTCATCGGCAGCCACCCCGGCAAAGGCGTCGGTGCTGATATTGCGCACACAGTTGCCGGAGGTCTGAATCGCGTGCATGTCGACCGCCGCCAGCCGGGCCAGAATGTCGCCCACCTGCTCCAACTCGATCCAGTTGAACTGAATGTTCTGACGCGTGGTGAAGTGGCCGTAGCCGCGGTCAAAGTCGCGGGCGACGCCCGCCAGGGCGCGCAGCTGATCGGCCGACAGCGTGCCGTAGGGAATCGCCACCCGCAGCATGTAGGCATGGCGTTGCAGATACAGACCGTTCTGCAGGCGCAGCGGCAAAAACTCCTCCTCGCTCAGCTCGCCGCTCAGCCGCCGGCTGATCTGATCACGAAACTGGGCGACCCGCTCGGCAACCAGCGCCCGGTCATACTCATCGTAGTGGTACATGCTCACCTCTCGGCAGGCGGCAGTTCCCGCCAGCAGCAGGCCTCCCGCACAGTATCATCAAGGCGGCCACTATGCGCAGGCCGGCTGAGCCGTACCAGCCTCAGATCCGGCAAAAAAAACCGTATCAGTTGTACTGAAGGCGCTGTTTTTCTTAAAGCGCAAGGCAACACCGCATGGGGTTGCAGTGCGGCTGTTGACCAAATACTTGAAGGATTGAGTGTGCACCGTATTTCGTCCCGTTTACGCGGGCGAGTAGCGCAGGTTTGGCGGGAAGAAGAGCGGCAGCCTGTTTGAGGCTCGCAGAGCCGAGTTCTGCCGATCCCGTCAAACCGAGCAACACAGCGAACCCGAAGAGCCGCGTAGCCGGGTGCCCCGGGGGATACAGGGAAGCGCTAACCCATTCCACATACCCTCTGGCGTTCAAGCTGGGCTGCAATCAAGGCGTGGTTTCGAAGGCATGTCGGGACCTGTCGAGAGACCACAACGCAGAGTGCGGCCCAGCATGAACGCCCCGCAGGGCGGGCGCTCAAGCATGCATCTGCTGCGTTGCGCTGCTTGCCAATAGAACCACTATTGGCCGCACATCGCGCCTTGCATCTGCACGCTTGAGCACTCGCAGAGGGCATGCGGAATGGGTAAGCGCTTCCCTTGGGGGGCTGGGCAAGCAGCCCCCCTTGGCTCGCCGTGAAGGCGAAAGGCTGATTCAGAAGCAGCCCGCGGGCCCTCGCCTGATGAAAGTCGGCAGGCAAACTAGAGACGCCTAAAGCTAGCCTTAGACCTTTTTGAGTCCTCGCAAAGCTTGCCGCCAGCGCCCACGAAAAGCCTACGCGGACACGCCTTTGGCTTTGTCCGCACTACGCATCGTGCATGCGCAGAGAAGGCAAACACGCTGCGCCGGCCAGCGGAACGAGGCACCCATCTGATATGGTTTTTTGCATCCAATCTGAATCTGTTACCGAATCAGTTGCAGCCGCATCATCGCCTCAGCCTGAACTTCCAAGAGCCGTGATGCCATGACCAGTCATATTCCGCTGAAAGACCTGACACCCGCCCAGCAGGGCGGGCCCATTCACACCCGCAGTTTCAAGGGCCTGTACCGCAACTTGCGGCTGCTGGGCGCGGGTGCCCTGATGGTGCTGTTCTTCGGTACCGCCTGGATCGACTGGAACGGCCAGCAAGCCGTACTCTGGGATCTGGACAGCAAGCAGTTTCACATCTTCGGCGCGACCTTCTGGCCGCAGGATTTCATCCTGCTGTCGGCGATTCTGATGATTGCCGCCTTTGGCCTGTTCTTTATTACCGTGGTCGCCGGCCGTATCTGGTGCGGCTACAGCTGCCCGCAGAGCGTCTGGACCTGGATCTTCATGTGGGTCGAGAAAGTCACCGAGGGCGAGCGCCACCAGCGCATCCGCCTCGACGCCGCGCCATGGTCGCTGAACAAGCTGCTGCGCCGTGGCGCCAAGCACGGCCTGTGGCTGGCAATCAGCCTCGTGACCGCCATCGGTTTCATTGGCTACTTCACCCCGGTGCGCGAGCTGGTCAGCGACCTGCTGAGCTGGCAGGTTGGGGCGACTACCGCGTTCTGGCTGCTGTGCTTTACCGCTGCCACCTACTTCAACGCCGGCTGGCTGCGCGAGAAGGTATGCGTGCACATGTGCCCGTACTCGCGTTTTCAGAGCGCGATGTTTGACGCCGACACCCAGCTGGTCACCTATGACGCGGCGCGCGGTGAAGCGCGCGGCCCACGCAAGAAAAACACGGACCCGGCTGCCAGCGGTCTGGGGGACTGCATCGATTGCACCGTCTGCGTACAAGTCTGCCCGACCGGCATCGATATCCGCGACGGCCTGCAAATCGACTGCATCAGCTGCGGCGCCTGCATCGACGCCTGCAACGGCGTCATGGATCAGATGGGCTATGCCCGCGGGCTGATTCGCTATACCTCCGAGCGCGCACTGGCCGGCGGCAAGACCCACTGGCTGCGCCCGCGTCTGGTCGGCTACGCGATCGCCCTGCTGCTGATGATCGGTGGCCTGGTATGGGGCCTGCAGGAACGTCCGCTGATTGATCTGGACATCAGCCGCGACCGCAGCGTATTCCGCGCCAACAGCAATGGCGACATCGAAAACATCTATACCCTCAAGGTGCTGAACAAGACCCAGCAGAGCCGCGAGTACAGCGTGAGCCTGGCTGATGCCGAGCGCTTCAACACCCAGGGCCTCGGCAACCTGCAGGTTCCTGCGGGCGAAACCAGCACGGTGGCCGTGCGGGTCAGTCGCCGCGATACAGCCGCCGCTGGCAGCGAGCCGCTGGAGTTTGTGGTGCAGGACCTGAACGATCCGGCCAGCCGAGTCAGCGACGAGAGCACCTTCGTCTCTCCGGCCGTGCGCTGATATCGCATGCGCGCGCGTGATGGCCTACAGTGGCGGACTCCACCTTCAGAGTCGCAGAACGGGATGAAACGCTACGAAAAGCTGGCCGACGACATCGCCGAGCTGATCCGCACCGGGGTCATCGCCCCGGGCGAAAAAGTCCCTTCGGTGCGGCACGCCAGCAGCACCTACGGGGTCAGCCCGTCGACCGTGTTCCAGGCCTACTACCTGCTGGAAGACCGCGGACTGATTCAGGCCCGACCGCGCTCGGGCTATTTCGTCCACGCCCTGGCGAGGCGTCAGCTGAGCGAGCCGAATATCAGCCCCTACGCCTCCAGCAGCGTCGACGTGGACGTCAGCGAACTGGTGTTCTCGGTCCTTGGCTCGCTGAAAGACCCGGACATGGTCGCCTTCGGCTCGGCCTTTCCGAGCCCGGACCTGTTCCCGCTGGCGCGGCTGTCGCGCTCGCTGGCCAGCAGCGCACGTGACATGAAACCCCACTCGGTGATTGCCGACATGACCGCCGGCAACCCCGACCTGCGCCGCCAGATCGCCCTGCGCTATATGGTCAGTGGCATGCTGCTGCCGATGGACGAACTGGTGATCACCAACGGCGCGATGGAAGCGCTCAACCTCTGCCTGCAGTCGGTCACCCAGCCAGGCGACCTGGTCGCGATCGAGAGCCCGGCCTTCTATGCCACCCTGCAGGTGCTGGAGCGATTGCAGCTCAAGGCAGTCGAGATCCCGGTGCATCCGCGTGAGGGGATTGACCTCGACAGTCTGGCCGACAGCCTGCAGCGCTTTCCGATCAAGGCCTGCTGGTTCATGAGCAGCCTGCAGAACCCGCTGGGCGCCAGCATGAGCGACGCCAAGAAGAAGCAGCTCTATGCCCTGCTCAAACAGCATCAGGTGCCGATGATCGAGGACGATGTCTACGCCGAACTGTACTTCAGTGCCAAGCCACCCAGACCGGTCAAAAGTTTCGATACCGACGGGCTGGTGATGCACTGCGGCTCGTTCTCCAAGTGCCTGGCACCCGGTTATCGGGTCGGCTGGGTAGCGGCCGGGCGCTTTGCCGAGCAGGTCAGCCGCCTCAAACTGATGACCACCATTTCGTCCTCGGTACCCGCCCAGGCCGCGCTGGCCGACTACCTGCAGCACGGCGGCTACGACCGCCACCTGCGCCGGCTGCGCCACGCGCTGGAGAGCCAGCAGCGCGCCATGCTGGCCTCCGCCGCCCGGCACTTCCCCCGTGAGACGCGGGTCAGCCGCCCCAATGGCGGGTACTTTCTGTGGTTCGAGTTTCCCGAGCGGGTCGACTCGCTGCAGCTGTTCCAGCACGCGCTGGCGCAGGGCATCAGCCTCGCGCCGGGGCCGATCTTCTCGGCCAACCGGCAGTACCGCAACTGCGCCAGGCTGAACTACGGGCACCCCTGGGATGACCCCAGCGAGCAGGCCATGGCCGCACTCGGCCGGCTGATCGCCGCCTTCTGAGCCGCTGCGACAGCCAGCCGCAGTGCACCATGGCGTCACACTGACCCAGAGCAATATTCGACCTGTCCGGCGCGCGCAGACTGAGGGCCTTTGTTCCCTGGGAGACGCTGCGCATGAACTGCGACATTGCCATTATCGGCGCTGGCCCGAGCGGCCTGTGCATGGCCCGCGCGCTGGCCGAAAGCGGCCTGAACATCGTATTGGTCGAGCGCCAGAGCGAGGCCAGCCTGGCCGACCCGGCGTTCGACGGCCGCGAGATTGCCCTGACCCATGCCTCCCGGGCACTGCTGGAGCAGCTCGACATCTGGCCCCGGTTGCCAGTTGAAGACGTAGCCCTGCTGCGCGATGCCAAGGTCATGAACGGCCCGTCACCCTTTGCCCTGCAGATTCAGGCGCGCCACGCCGGCTCTGATCACCTCGGTCATCTGGTTGCCAACCGCGCCATCCGGCAAGCCGCCTGGCAAAGCCTGCAGGCGGTCGGCGGAGTGCATCTGCTGTGCGACACCCGGCTGCGCCAGGTGCACCAGCACAGCGGCGGCGTCGAACTGGTGATGAATAACGGTACCCGGCTGGAAACCCGCCTGCTGATCGCCGCCGACAGCCGCTTCTCGGAAACCCGAAGAATACTGGGTATCGGTGCGCAGATGAAGGACTTCGGCAAAAGCATGCTGGTCTGCCGCATGAATCATGAAGCCGATCACCAGCAGGTTGCCTGGGAATGGTTCGGCTACGGTCAGACCCTCGCCCTGCTGCCACTGAACGGCAAACAGTCTTCTGTAGTTGTCACCCTGCCGCCACGGGAAATCGAGCAGCTTCAGCAGCTTGATCCGCAGGCGTTTGCCCGCGAAATGGAGAGCCGATTTGCTCACCGGCTGGGTAATATGGAGCTGGTCAGCGAACGCCACGTCTATCCGCTGGTCGGCGCCTACGCCCGCCGCCTGACGACTCACCGCGCCGCGTTGATCGGCGACGCCGCAGTCGGCATGCACCCGGTTACCGCCCATGGCTTCAACTTCGGCCTCGGCAGCGTGCAGCGACTCAGTCGCCTGCTACTCGAAGCTCACCAGCAGAACCGCGATATCGGCTCGATCGCCCTGCTGGCCCGTTACGAGCGCCAGCAGCGACTGGCTACCTGGCCGCTGTACCAGGCGACCAACCTGCTGGTCGAGTGCTACACCAATGACCATCTGCCGATGCGCCTGCTGCGAGGTGCGGCGCTGCGCGCTGCCCAACAGCTGGCGCCGCTCAAGCGCGGCATTGCGCGACACCTGACCGCAGGCAACTGAATGGCAGATGATCTAAGCTGACGTTTGTCATTATCGATGAGTGGACCTGAGTCATGTTGCTGATCGAACTGGGAACGCTGCTGATCGTCGTGGGTACCTATGTGGCGATCCATCTGTGTCTGGCCAACTACCGTGACAACGAGCTGGAACAGGCCGCGCAACTGCCGTTTGCCGAGGAGCCTGACCGCCTTGACGCCTGATGCGGCAATAAGCCACAGCCGCCGCAGCTCTGCGCCGGGGCACCGGTGCTAAAATTGCGCGCATGAATCTGACCCAAGACAACCGCCTTTCACTCACCCTGGTGCTCTACCTGTGCACCCTGGTGAGTCTGCTGACCTGCGGCTTCCACCAGGGTCAGATGAGCGGGCAGCACCTGAGCGGCGTCGGGGTGGTGTTCTGCAACCTCGGCAGCGACAGCCTGGGTGTGGATCTCGACGATCAGAAGCAGCACCAGATGAGTGACCTGCAGGCCGGCTGCCCGCTGTGCTCTTCCATCGGCCACGGCAGCGCGGTGGCCATGCATGGCTGGTCGCTCGACTACCTGCCCGCCAGCCCAACCAGTGCACCACCCAGCGGCCAATGGGCTCGCCCGCCGCCGCGCCATATCTGGCCCTCAATCAATCCCCGCGCCTCACCCTCCCCGCTCGACGCTGCGCCCCGCGCCGTCTGAGCCTGCCTGCGGCCACCGGCCGTGCGTTGCGTCACACCCCACAACACCCTGACCTGATTTCGGCCCGGCGCCGACTGCGCCGCTGTGGCCACTGTGTGGATGACAACAATGCAACACGCCAACCGTTTTACCCGAACCCCTGTCAGCCTGCGCTGGCAAGCCGCCTTCGCCCTGCTGTTTACCAGCCTCGGCGCTACCGCCCAAAGCCACGAAGGCCATGACCATGAAAGCAGCAACGCTGCGCTGCAACTGGCGCCCGTGGTGGTGACCGCCGTTCAGCAAAGCTCGCCACTGACTATCGTTGCCGACCCCAAGGACGCCCGCCAGCCGGTGCCCGCCAGCGATGCCACCGACTATCTGAAGACCATTCCCGGGTTCTCGGCGATTCGCAGCGGCGGCAGCAACGGCGACCCGGTCCTACGCGGCATGTTCGGTTCGCGCATCAACCTGCTGGCCAACGGCGGCCAGATGATCGGCGCCTGTCCCAACCGGATGGACGCGCCCAGCTCCTACATCGCACCGCAAACCTACGACCGCCTGACCGTCATCAAGGGTCCGCAGAGCGTACGCTGGGGGCCTGGGGCTTCGGCCGGCACCGTGCTGTTCGAACGTGAGCCGGAGCGTTTCGAGGAGCCGGACAGCCGCGTGCATGCCAGCGTACTGGGTGGTAG
Organism: Halopseudomonas sp. T1L2; assembly: GCF_055397385.1. Lineage (NCBI taxonomy): Bacteria > Pseudomonadati > Pseudomonadota > Gammaproteobacteria > Pseudomonadales > Pseudomonadaceae > Halopseudomonas > Halopseudomonas sp. T1L2. Next base: position 2,462,932 of record NZ_AP040865.1, read on the forward strand.
CAATGGCCGCTTCGACAAGCTGCTCGATGCCGCCATCGGCAACCAGAACGGCTACCTGCGCTTCGCCGGCAACGACGCCCAGTCCGACGATTACGAAGATGGCAACGGCGATACCGTGCCGTCGCGCTGGAGCAAGTGGAACGGTGATATCGCCGCCGGCTGGACGCCCGATGCCGATACCCTGCTGGAATTCAGCGCCGGCAAGGGTGACGGTGAAGCGCGCTACGCCGGGCGCGGCATGGACGGCACCCAGTTCGCTCGCGAAAGCCTTGGCCTGCGCTTCGAGAAACTCAACCTCGGTCAGGTCAGCAAACTGGAGGCGCAGGTCTACTACAACTACGCCGACCACATCATGGACAACTTCCGCCTGCGCAGCCCCGATCCGACCAGCATGATGCCCATGCCGATGGCCTCGCAGGTGGATCGCCGTACGCTCGGCGGTCGCCTGGCGCTGAGCTTCGATTGGGACGCGGTCGAACTGGTATCCGGTATTGACGCCCAGCGCAGCGAGCACCGTGCCCGCAGGTCCAGTTACAGCATGATGACCGGCTATACCGATGCGGACGAGTTCGCCTGGGAAAAAGACGCAGTCATGCACAACTACGGACTGTTCAGCGAAGCCACCTGGCACCAGAGCGACCTGACCCGCTGGATCGGCGGCGCACGGTTGGACCGCGCCTCGGTCAAGGACTACCGGGTAGGTATTCGCAACATGATGGGCATGACCACGCCCAACCCGACCGCCGGCCAGAGCCGCAGCGACACCCTGCCCAGCGGCTTCGTCCGTTACGAACAGGATCTGACCGCCCTGCCGGCAACGGTCTACGCCGGCCTCGGCCACGCCGAACGCTTCCCCGACTACTGGGAGCTGTTCTCGCCCAGCCTGGCGCCAACCGGCGAGCTGAACGCCTTTGACGGCATCGAGCCGGAAAAAACCACCCAGCTGGACGTCGGTATCCAGTATCAGGACGCACGCCTGCAGGCCTGGGCATCGGCCTACGCCGGTCAGGTCGACGACTTCATCCTGTTCCGCTACTCGACCATGATGGGCATGCGCCGCAGCCAGGCCTACAACGTCGACGCCCGCATTGCCGGTGGCGAGCTGGGCGTGGCATATGACCTGACCAGCAACTGGAAGACCGACGCCACGCTGGCCTACGCCTGGGGTGAGAACCGCAGCGACGGCCAGCCGCTGCCCCAGATGCCGCCGCTGGAAGCCCGCCTGGGCCTGAGCTACGAGCAGAACGACTGGAGTGCCGGCGCACTCTGGCGACTGGTCCGCGCGCAGAATCGGGTGGATGAAGGCGCCGGCAACGTGGTCGGTCAGGACATCGGCAGCAGCGCCGGCTTTGGCGTGTTCTCGCTCAACGGCGCCTGGCGCATGACCGAGCAGGTGAAGCTGAGCGTGGGTGTCGACAACCTGTTCGACAAGGCCTACGCCGAGCACCTGAACCTGGCCGGCAACTCGGCATTCGGCTTCCCCGCCGACCCGGTGGCCATCAACGAGCCCGGGCGTTCACTCTGGGCCAAGGTCGATTTCGACTTCTAGGCAATGGGCCCGCCAGACGCGCAATACGTCTGGCGGGTTCCGCTCAACCGATCAGACGTCGCTGATATCGCTGGCGTCGTGCCGCTCGGCGACCTGCAGCGCTTCGTCGCCCCACACCCGATTGACCCGGCGACCACGCTGTACCGCCGGCCGCGCAGCAATCTCCGCCGCCCAACGGCGCACGTGCTCGTACTCATGCACCGAGAGGAACTCGGCCGCGTCGTACAGCCCGCCCTCTACCAGCACGCCGTACCAGGGGTAAATGGCGATATCGGCGATGCTGTACTCGTCACCGGCCAGGTAGCGGTTATCGGCCAGCTGGCGGTTGAGCACGTCGAGCTGACGCTTCACTTCCATGCTGAAGCGATTGATCGGATATTCGAACTTCTCGGGCGCATAGGCATAGAAATGGCCAAAGCCGCCGCCCAGATACGGCGCCGAGCCCATCTGCCAGAACAGCCAGTTCATCGCCTCGGTGCGCATGGCGTGATCACTCGGCAGCAGCGCGCCGAACTTCTCCGCCAGATACAGCAGGATTGAGCCGGACTCGAACACCCGGGTCGGCGGGTTGGTGCTGTGATCAAGCAGCGCCGGAATCTTCGAGTTGGGGTTGATGGCGACAAAGTCACTGCCGAACTGATCGCCCTCGGCAATGCGAATCAGCCAGGCATCATACTCGGCATCGGCGTGACCAAGCGCCAGCAGCTCTTCAAACATGATGGTCGCCTTGACGCCATTGGGCGTGGCCAGCGAGTAGAGCTGGAAGGGATGCTTGCCGACCGGCAGCGTTTCCTCGTGGGTCGGCCCGGCAATCGGGCGATTGATACTGGCGAACTTGCCGCCGTTCTCACTATCCCAGGTCCAGACCTTGGGCGGTGTATAGCTGTTGTCAGTCATGCGACGTCTTCCTGTGTTCTGAAGCCAGACAGCAAAGGGTAGACGACAGAGCATGTCGAGCCACACCCGGCAGGTCAATGCCGAATCCTGCCTGCCCCTTGCACATCCATGCCGACGTGCAAGGGACGCAGCCCGGTCAGGCGGACTCGGCTTGCGGCAGGTCCGGACGGCGGCCGTAACGCTCGGCCAGCACCGCGCAGACCATCAGCTGAATCTGGTGGAACAGCATCAGCGGCAGGATCAGCGTCCCCAGCGCGCCGCCGGCAAACAGCACCTGCGCCATCGGCACACCGGTCGCGAGGCTCTTCTTGGAGCCGGCGAAGATAATGGTGATGCGGTCTTCGACGTTAAAGCCCAGACGGCGACCCAGCCAGGCGGTCAGGCCCAGTACCAGCGCCAGCAACAGACAGCAGGCAACCACCAGCCCCAGCAGCTCCGTAAGCGGCACGGTTTGCCAGATACCCTCGACCACCGCATGGCTGAACGCGCCGAAAACCACAAGCAGAATCGAGCCCTGATCCACGCTCTTGAGCCAGCCCTTGTTGCGTGCAACCCAGTCGCCGATCCAGCGACGGGCAATCTGGCCGGCAATAAACGGCAGCAGCAGTTGCACCACAATCTTGCCGATCGCATCCAGGGTGTTGGACTCACCGGCCTGCGCGCCCATCAGCAGCAGCACCAGCAACGGGGTCACAAAGATACCCAGCAGACTGGAAGTCGCTGCGCTGCAGACCGCCGCAGCGACGTTGCCGCGGGCAATCGAGGTAAAGGCAATCGCCGACTGCACGGTGGCCGGCAGGGCGCAGAGGAACAGGATACCCAGATAGAGCTCATCCCCTACCAGCGGCACCAGCGCCGGTTTGAGCAATACGCCTAGCAGCGGAAACATGATGAAAGTGCAGGCAAATACCAGCAAATGCAGGCGCCAGTGGGTCATGCCGGAGATGATCGCATCGCGCGACAGCTTGGCACCGTGCATGAAGAACAGCAGCGCAATGGCCGCGTTGGTCAGACCATCAAAGGCGACAGCCGCCTGCCCGTGCACCGGAAACAGGCTGGCGGCAATGACGACAGCGATCAGGCAGAGGGTCATGTTGTCAGGTAAAAAGCGTGGGCGTGCCATGGCTATGTCTCGTTTTTCGTTATCAATGTTGCGACGTGCGGGGAGGGAGTTTACTGTCTGAGCCAACGACCGACTAACGCGATTGGATAGCACAATGTCGACAAACGGACAAAAGCACCTGAATCTGCGTGCGGTACCTGATTTGCCCGGCCTGCCGCGTCCGCTGTATGCGCGCAGCGAATCGCTTGCCCGCAGCACCACGACCCACTGGCACAGCCACCCGTGGGCGCAGCTGTCCTACGCCATCTCCGGCGTGCTGTCTGTGCATACCCGCAACGGCCGTTTTCTGGCCCCGCCGCAGCGGGCGATTCTGGTGCCGCCTGATCTGCCCCACGCGGTGATCAGCTCGCCGGATACCGAAATGCGCAGCCTCTACATCGAACGCGACGCCATGCCGTGGCAGGCCGGACAGTGCGCGGTGCTGGAGATCAACCCGCTGACCCGCGAGCTGATCAACCAGTTCGGTCGCATTCCGGTCGAGTACGACGAGAGCGGTGCCGACGGGCGACTGGTCGCGGTATTGCTCGACCAGTTGACCGCCGCCCGCGACACCGGGCTGTATCTGCCCTGGCCGGATGACTCACGTTTGCAGCAGGTGTGTCAGGCGCTGTTCGACAACCCCGAACTGACGCTGACGCTCAGCGACTGGAGCGGACAGCTCGGCTGTTCCGAGAAAACCCTCACCCGCCTGTTCCAGCGCGATACCGGCCTGAGCTTCCGGGCCTGGCGCCAGCGCCTGCGGCTGCTCAGCGCCCTGCCGATGCTGGAACGCGGCGAGCGGGTGACCGACATTGCACTGGCCTGCGGCTACGACTCCACCTCAGCGTTTATTGCGGCCTTTCGCAAACAGATCGGTATGACGCCCAGTCAGTTCGCCAGCCGCCAGTAGCGCGCCGGGCTGTGCCTGGCCTTTGCACGCAATCAGGGAAATCACTTTCCTGTCATGACAACATCAGCAGCGGTGCCCCGTAGCCGCAATCAACCGGGCCCTCAGCCCGATTGATTGACCGCACGTTGACCTCGGGCAATACCAACCCGCTCGACAGCGCCCAGTATCCACCTAAGCTGAGGAAGGACGATTGCGTCCAAGCGACAACAACATCCCGCAGAGGAATGCTTATGAACTTCAAGAATCCGGTCATGATTGCTGCTCTGACCATGGCAGCACTGTGCCCGCCGGCCTTCGCCACTTCGTCCACTCCGCCCCCACCGTCGGCCGAACCAGGTTACGAACAGCAGGCAGCCAGCGCTGCCCAACTGCTGCAAAAGGCGATTGCTGCCTACCGCGAGGAAGGCAACGCGGCTTTTGCCCGTTTCAGCCGCCAGGGCGAATTTATCGATGGCGACCAGTACGTTTACGTGGTCGACGAGAACGGCTACATGCTGGCCAGTGGCGGCCCGTCGGCGGCCCTGATCGGTCGTGATATCACGCCGCTGCTGGACCCGGAACTGAAGGAAGCCTTCAACTCGGCTCTGCAGGCACCGGAATCAGACACGGTGTCGAGCGCCGAATACCGCTGGATGAACTGGAACGACGGCAAGGTGGAACGCAAGCAGGTGTTCTATCAGAAGGTCGACGGAAAGACCTTCGCCGTTGGCTATTACCTGCCACGTTCCAGCGAAGCTGCTGCCAAGGCACTGCTGGATGACGCGGCTGCCGCGATCGCAGACGATGCAGAGGCTACCATCGCCCGAATCAATCGACTGGACCCCGAGTTCAACCGGGACGACCTGTATGTATTCGTGGTGGATATGGACAGCATGAGCATGGTGGCGCACGGCTATAGCCGGCGTTTGCTCAACATTCACTTCCCGGATCTGAAAAACCGCGACGGCCTGCGCGTCGGCCAACAGATTCTAGATGCTGTAGAGGCCGGTGAAGACAGCGTCACCTACACCTGGCCCAACCCGGTAACCGAGCGGCCGGAAGAGAAAAAGACCCTGATCCGCAAGGTCGGCAACTATCTGGTTGCGGTGGGTTACTACCAGGAGCCGGTAACCGAGTAAGCCTGACAGGCTGGTGGCGCCCGCCATCAGCCTGCTTGCAGCTAGCGCAGCTGACTGTCCTTGCTGGCGCTGCGGTTATAGCCGGAGTCAAACCGGGCGTCTTTCTCCTGCTCTGCCTGACAGGCCAGACACAGGCGCACACCCGGCAACGCCTGACGACGACGCTCGGCAATCGGCTCCCCACAGTGCTCACAGTGACTCAGACTTTCGCCCTTGGGCAAATCCTGCCGGGCGCGCTCGACAGCGGAATCGAGTGTCGCGTCGATCTGCTCCTGTACCGCTCCGTCCTGTGCCCAGCCACTGGCCATGATGCCTCCCGCTTTACTCGTCGAAAGCCGCTTGCAACAACGATGGCAGCACTTCGCCGGCCGCGCCAGCCAACAGCCATTCATGCTGACCACCCAACGCCTGCGGCTGCGGGTTGACGTGGACCACGGCCGCCCCGGCCTGCAGCGCAATTTCCGGCACCTGCGCAGCTGGATAGACCACGCCGGAGGTGCCAACCGAGAGCAGCAGATCACAATCAGCCGCCGCCGCAAAGGCCGCTTCGAGCGCATCGACCGGCAGGCTCTCGCCAAACCAGACCACGCCGGGCCGGACCAGACCGCCGCACTGCTTGCAACGTGGCGGCGCAAGACGCCGACCTTCGGCAGGTTCTAACGGTGGTTCGGGCGGCATGCTGAATGGCGAAGCACACCGACTGCACCGCGGCTGATGCAGGCTGCCATGCAGGTGCAACGCATCGGCACTGCCGGCGCGCTCGTGCAGGTCGTCCACATTCTGGGTGACCAGCGTCAGCTTCGGCACCCGCTTTGCCAGCTCGGCAATCGCCAGATGGCCCGGGTTGGGCTGGGTGCTCAGCACCTGCATGCGCCGCCACTCGTACCAGCCCCAGACCAGCTCCGGGTCATCCTCGAAAGCCTCGGGCGTTGCCAGGCGCATGGGATCAAACCGCGACCAGAGCCCGCTCAGCGCATCGCGGAAGGTGGCAATACGGCTCTCCGCCGACACCCCGGCACCGGTGAACACCACCACATGCTGCGCATCACGCAGCCGCGCCAGCAAGCCCTGATCAAACGTCATCACCGCGCCTCCATAACCCGTTGCCGTCATCGTGCACCAGGGCGGAGTCAGTCGGCAAATACAAAGCCGGCCAGCGGTACGCCCATCGCAACCTGATGAAAGTCAGTGCGACCGGGGCTGTCAGCAGCAGCGCCTGCCACCACATGCAGCGGCAGCAGATGCTCGGCATCAGGGTGTGCCAGCAGAGCGCCCGGCGCCTGCTGCCAGTCAGCCAGCGCAGCATCGCGCTCGGCCTGCGGCAGCACGATCATGTTCTGCAGCCAGCGATCAAAGGCCTCGACCGCCGGCGCCGGCGCCGCCAGATTGGCGCGCATCAGCGGGATATTGTGAAAGCTCATGCCACTGCCGACGATCAGCACACCCTGCTCGCGCAGCGGCGCCAGCACGCGGCCCAACTCCAGATGGGCCTGCGGGTCCATATCAGACCGCAGCGACAACTGCAGCACCGGAATATCCGCCTCGGGCCGCACCAGCTTGAGCGGGATGAATACCCCATGATCAAGCCCGCGCCGATTATCGAACGCGGTATCGAAACCCGCTTTGCCGAGCAGTTCGGCAACCTCGCCGGCCAGCTCCGGCGCACCCGGTGTGGGCCAGGTCAGTTGATAGGTATGCGGCGGAAAGCCGTAGTAGTCGAACAGCAGGCCGGGAGCAGCCTGGGTATTCAGGGTAAAGACCGGTTCTTCCCAGTGGGCCGAGATCACCAGCAGAGCGCGGGGAGCCACGTTCAGGCTCGGCAGCAGATTGCGCAGCCAAGCCTCCATGCCCTGCCAGGTGTCGGCCGGTTCCCACTCCATGAAGAAGCAGGGACCGGCGCCATGGGGAAGAAAGACCGTCGGCAGTCGATTGGCAGACATGATCAGTCCTCCAGCACGTCAGTGATCAGATACGCAGGCCGAGGCGTGCATCCAGCGAGAAGCGGTCGCCGCCGCGCAGGAAGATACCGAAGGCGGTCAGGGCCCACAGCAGCGGGTATTCGATTCCGCCATTGGTCCAGAAGAAGCCATTGGCCGTGTGCACGGTCAGCGCCACGCCCAGCATGAATGTGACAGCCAACGCCGCGGGCCGGGTCAGCAGCCCAAGGACCAGCGCCAGACCGCCGAAGAACTCGACCAGCCCCGCCAGCAGCGCAAACAGAATGCCGGGGGACATGCCCAGCGAGCCTTCAAAGAACTGGCCGGTTGCTTCCAGACCGTAGCCGCCAAACCAGCCAAACAGCTTCTGCGCGCCGTGCGGCATCAGCATCAGACCGGCGGTAATACGAATCAGCGGATAGCCCAGCGGGGCCAGACGTTCAAAGATGGCCAGGCCGGGGGTAGCTGTGTGTTGGTTGCTCATGATGTGTCTCCAAAGGTTGCGTTGAGCTGATGGAGAGCAGAGTATGTTGGTTTCCAAAACGAAAGAAGACAGCAAATAAGGAACCCATGGTTAACAAATCGGAAACCTTGGGCGGATCACTCGAAGACCTGTACGCCTTTTGCGCTGTCATCGAGTTTGGCACTCTTTCCGCCGCCGCCCGTGAACGGGGAGAAACCAAAGGCAGTATCAGCCGCCGCCTGTCGCGCCTGGAGCAACGCCTCGGCGTCGCCCTGCTGGCGCGCACCCCTCGGTCGGTATCGGCAACCGAGGAAGGCACCACGTTCTATCTGAAGGCCCGCGACGCCCTGACCTTGCTGGCCGACGCCAGCGCCCGCGCCCGCGCCGCGCAGGACGTGCCAGCCGGTCATCTGCGCCTGACCGCACCGCTGGACCTGGGAGTTGGCGTGTTGCCGTTGCTGCTTACACGGTTCCGCGCGCAGTATCCGCAAATCGACATCGAGCTGCTGCTGACCGACACCCCACTGGACCTCAGCGCCCATCGTATCGATCTGGCCCTGCGCGCTACGCCGGGCAACCTGCCGGACATGAGCTATCGCGCCTCTGCGCTGGTGAACTTCCGCATCGGGCTGTATTGCTCACCAGGCTATCTCGCTGAACGCGAGCCGCCGAGCCAGCCTGCCCACCTGGCCGGGCATCAATTGCTGGCCTGTCGTGAGCGGGTCGGCGCAACAACCCTGCTGCTGAACGACAGTCGCGGGCATGGGGCCAGCCTGACCCTGAAGCCGGTCATGCGCACCAGCGACTACGCCAGTGCCCACCAACTGCTGTGCAACGGCGCTGGTATCGGCCCCCTGCCGGACCTGATTGCCCGCCAGAGTCTGGCCCGCGGCGAGCTGGTACCGATTCTTGCCGACTGGCAGGTAGCAACCGGAACCCTTTACGCAATCACTCTCAGCGGCGCTCAGGCCCCCGCCAGGGTGCGGTTGTTCCGCGAGTTTCTGCGCAAAGAGCTGACCACCCTGCAGCAACCGACCTGACCGCTGGCGCCATAGCCATTACACTGGCAACAGCTGCACTCCCCACACCCGAACCGGATGCCACATGCAGATTGAACTGATCGAGATTCGCGACCACCTGAGCCGCTTCCCGCCGTTCGACGAGCTGCCCGAGGAGCTGCTGGACGAGATTGCCCGGCAGGTCGAGATCGGCTACTTCAAGGCGGGAACAGATATTCTTGCCTTTAATCAGGAAATCCACGAGCTGCACTACATCCGCAGCGGCGCGGTCGATATCTTTCGCCGCGGTGGCGATCTCTACAACCGCCTGGGCGAAGGCGATATTTTCGGCCATTTCGGCCTGCTGCGACGCAACCGTGTGCGCTTTCCAGCCCGCGCTATCGAAGACACGCTGATTTACTACATCCCCGGCACGCTGTTCGACCAACTTTGTGAACAGCATGAGCACTTTGCCGACTTTGTCGAAGCCGAGGGCCAGTCACGTCTGAAAGCCGCCGTCGAAAACGGCCGCGCCAGCGAGCTGATGAAGATCAAGGTGCGCAAGCTGATATCCCGCCTGCCGGTCACCGTACCGCTGAACACCAGCGTGCAGGAGGCTGCGCAGGTCATGACGGCGCAAAGCGTGTCATCGCTGGTAGTCGTGGACCCGCACAGCCAGTGGCCCAATCCGGATCGCGTTCCGGTAGCCGATGCCCAGCACGGGGTGATGGTCGGCATCATTACCGACCGCGACTTCCGCACCCGAGTACTGGCCGAAGGCTTGCCACTGGACACGCCGGTCAGCGCGGTCATGTCACCCAACCCGATTACCGTTCAGGGTGACGACACCGTGTTTGAAGCCATGCTCAGCATGCTGCGCAACAATATCCACCATCTGCCGGTGGTCAAGCGTCGTCGCCCGATCGGACTGATCAACCTGAGCGACATCATCAAGTACGAATCCCAGAGCAGCCTTTATCTTGTCAGTGCGATTTACAACAAGAAATCGGTAGCCGAGTTGCAGGCCCTGCTGCCCGATGTGCGCGCCACCTTCGTGCGCATGGCCCGCGATGAAGCCAGCGCACACATGATCGGCAGTGCCATGTCGGGCATTGGTCGCAGCTTCAGCCAGCGTCTGCTGGAGCTGGCCGAAGACGAACTCGGCCCGCCGCCGGTCCCATACGCCTTTATGGCGCTCGGCTCCATGGCGCGGGACGAGCAGCTGGTCGTATCCGATCAGGACAACGCGCTGGTACTGGACGACAGCTTCGACCCGGCCCTGCATGACGATTACTTTTTCAAACTGGCCACCTTCGTCAGCGATGGCCTGGCCGCCTGCGGCTACACCTATTGCAAGGGCGGCATCATGGCGACCAACCCGAAATGGCGCCAGCCGCTGTCGGTCTGGCGCAAATACTTTATCGACTGGATCGAGCGCCCCAAGGCAGAGGCCCTGCTCAACAGTTGCATTTTCTTCGATCTGGATGCGGTCTATGGCGAGTCAGCACTGGTGGAAGAGCTGCAGGAATTGCTGGCAGAGCGCGCCAGCAGCAACGAGCCCTTTCTCGCAGCCCTTGCCCGCAATGCGCTGAACCGCACGCCACCATTGGGCATCTTTCGTACCTTCGTGATGGAGAAGGACGGCCGTCAACGCGATGTAATCAACCTCAAGCGCCGCGGCACCGCGCCACTGACCGATCTGATCCGAGTGCATGCACTGGCCTGTGGCTCACGGGCGCAGAACTCGTTCGAGCGACTGGATGCCATCGCCGCCACCAAGTTGATGCCGCCGGAATCACTGGAGCGGCTGCGCTATGCGCTGGAGTTCCTGTCGCTGGTACGCATCCGCCACCAGGCCATGGATATCGAGGACGGCATCGAACCGGACAACGAAATTGAGCCGGAAAAGGTACCCACCGTCGAGCGGCACAACCTCAAGGAAGCCTTTCAGGTGCTGAGTAACGCCCAGAAGTTCCTGCGTTTTCGCTACCCGCACCTGCCGGTCACCCGCACCCTATGATCCGCTTCAACCCCGCCGCCAACGCCGTCGACACGCGCACGCCTGAGTGGCCGACCGAGCTGGCCAGACTGGCCGAACGCAGCAGCCAGCCCGGCTTGCAGGCGTACTACCGCGCCGGCTGCCCTGCTGGTGACACGCCGCTGGAAGAGGTGCCGCTGGCGGCACTGGATATCGAAACCACTGGCCTGGATGCACGCCGTGATGCCATCGTCAGCATCGGACTGATGCCCTTCAACCTGCAGCGTATCCGCTGTCGCGAGGCCTTCTACGAGGTGGTAAAACCCGACATTCCGCTGAGCGAGGAGTCAATCACCTACCACCGCATCACCCACTCTGATATTCGCCAGGCGTCAGACCCTGCCAGCACCCTGAACCGCCTGCTGGAGGCCATGGCCGGGCGCATCATGGTGGTTCACTACCGGGCACTGGAACGCGCCTTTCTTGATCGAGCTGCCCGTCAGTATCTGGGTGAGCCGCTGTTGTTCCCGGTTATTGATACCATGCAGCTCGAAGCCCGAATGCACCGCGGCAGCGCCCAGCCCGGATGGCTGGCCCGCCTGTTCGGACGCGAGATCGAATCCATCCGCCTGGCGGACAGCCGCCAGCGCTACGGTCTGCCGCACTACCACGCCCACCACGCGCTGACCGATGCGCTGGCGACCGCTGAGCTGCTGCAGGCGCAGGTACTGACCCACTATCGGCCAGACACCCCGCTACGCGAACTCTGGTATTGAATAGGCAAACAAAAAAAGCCGCTCCCTGCCAGGGGAGCGGCCTTATCCAGCAGACGGCGATCAGCGCGGTTCGCTCATCAGCCCCTTGATGATCGCGATACAGCCAACCAGCAGCACGATGGTAAACGGCAGCCCGGTCGACACCGACATCGCCTGCAGCGCCGCCAGGCCACCACCCAGCAGCAGCGCGATCGCAACCACGCCTTCACTGATGACCCAGAACACCCGCTGGGGCACCGGCGCATTGACCTTGCCGCCGGCGGTGATGGTGTCGATCACCAGCGATCCGGAGTCGGACGAGGTAACGAAGAACACAATGACCAGTACGATGCCGACAAAGGAGGTAATCGCGGTCAGCGGCAGTTCGCCAAGCATGGCGAACAGCTTCAGCTCAAGCGCGGCGTCCTGTACGCCGGTGAACCCATCGGCCACGAACTGACCGATTGCGGTACCGCCAAAGGCCGTCATCCACAGTACCGACACCAGTGAAGGTACCAGCAATACCGCGACCAGGAACTCACGCACGGTACGGCCGCGGCTGACGCGGGCGATGAACATGCCGACAAAGGGCGACCAGCTGATCCACCAGGCCCAGTAGAAGGCAGTCCAGCCTTGGGTAAAGTTGGCGTCTTCACGGCCCACAGGGTTGGACAGCGCCGGCAGGTTGGTGACATAGGCCAGCAGGTTATCGAAGAAGCCGGTGGCAATCGCCAGGGTCGGGCCAACAATGATGACAAAGCCCATCAGCACGATAGCCAGTACCATGTTGATCTCGGACAGACGCTTCACACCTTTGTCCAGACCCGCGACCACCGAGAGCAGCGCCAGAGCGGTGATGCCCATGATCAGCAGCACCTTGGTGACGTTGCCGGTACCGATATCGAACAGGTAGTGCAAACCGGCAGTTGCCTGTTCGGCACCGAAACCCAGCGAGGTGGCCAGACCAAACAGCGTAGCGAACACGGCCAGGGTATCGATGATATGTCCAGGCCAGCCCCAGACGCGCTCACCCAGGATCGGATAGAAGATAGAGCGAATGGTCAGCGGCAGGCCCTTGTTAAAGGAGAACAGCGCCAGCGCCAGCGCCACCACCGCATAAATTGCCCAAGGATGCAGGCCCCAATGGAAGATGGTCGCAGCCATGCCAAGACGCTCGGCGGCAACCACATCCCCCGCAGCGCCGCCCAGCGGCGCCCAGTCGGTGCGCAGACCATCCTCGCCTACCGCCACGCCGCCAAGCGACGACGAGAAATGCGACATCGGCTCGGATACGCCGTAGAACATCAGGCCGATGCCCATACCGGCCGCAAACAGCATGGCAAACCAGCCGAGGTAGCCATAGTCAGGCTTGGCTTCCATACCGCCAATGCGCACCTTGCCCAGTGGCGAGACGATCAAGCCGAGGCAGAGGATGACGAATATGTTGGCGGCACCGATGAAAAACCACGCCAGATTGCCAGTCAGCCAGTTGCGCAGGGCGGTAAACAGCGGCGCCACTTCGGTCTGCAGTGCCAGGGTCAGCACCACAAACAGCACGACCGAGAGCGCTGAAATGATGAAGACCTTGCCGTGAATATCCAGGTTCAGCACAAAGCTGCCGGAAATGTTGTCCTGACCAATTACGTAGTCGGTATCGATCAGGTTGGCATCACCGGTCGGTGCCGGGATACCGTCATTGCCGACAGGATCGGCGTTAGAGTCGTGCTCGTTCAATGGTTCTCTTGCCATCTAAAGATGCTCCGATACTTCAGTGCGGGCTATGCCCGATGACGTGTCGACGGCACCGCGAGAGCGGCGCAGCGACAACAATTGACAGCCCCTAAAGGCAGTGAGGTGCACACCACAAAGGGTGTGCAGCAAAAACATCCAATCCGCCAGGCGGCCGTGTCAAAGCGAAGCGCTTTCCCAACAAAAGCAGCACAATGATAGCCAGTTGACAGGAATTAGTGAAATCGGCGGGACAATCAACAGCCTGTTCAGGGGCGCAATTCACCCTGGTCAAGCAGGCTGACGGCACCACGGAACAGCATCAGTACTTGCTCCTCTGCCAGCGCAAGAATGTCGCTACGGCGCTCAGGATCACCCAGATAATCAAGCGACTGATAGAGCATGTTGCGGTTGACCATGCCAGCAACCCGGCGCAGCTGCGCCGGACTGACCCGCTCAGGAATCAGCCGCAGCTCGCGAATATCCTCGGCCATATCGTCGGCAAACTCGTCCATCTGCCGACGCAACTCCTCGCGCAGCAACGCCGAGGGCCCATGCAGCTCGCGCAGGGCGATCAGCACCCGATCGCGATGGGTGAGCACGTAATCGAAATACAGTCGCAGCGTCTGCCGACATACAGCGCGCCCCTTGCTTACGCCTGGCTCGCCGGTACCCTGCTCGACCTCGGTCGCTGCCTGACGACGCAGGGCTCGCAGCGCCGAGCGCAACTCGCTTTTGGACTGTCTCAGCAACTGCAGGCCGAGGTCTTCCATATCACGGAAGTGACGGTAGAAGGTATTGGGATTGAGACCCGCCTCACGGGCAAGTTCGCGCAATCCCAGACTGGTCACACACCGGCTGCTGGCGGCCAGGCGCTCAGCGGCATCAAGCAGCGCCCGCTTGCCGGGCGGCTCGGCATGTTTCTTCGGCTCTGTGCTGGCCACCACCTCAGTTGCCCGGTGCGGACCTCAGAATCGCCAGCACCTGACGGTTGGACAGGCCATACTCATCCATGAGTGCCCGCAGGGCATCGTTAAAGGCCAGCTCCTGCTGCAACCCGGAGTCCTGCTTCATCTTTTCCAGCTGGGCCAGCTGGGCGGCCAATTGACGCTCGGCGGCGCGAAACTCGGAAAGCTTGCTCATGTCATACCTGTGTGAGTGGATACAAGAGAACCAACGACGAGAATACTACACCAGTTCAGCGCAAACGCCCTGTCGCCACCGCTGAGCAACGCAAAGGAGTACGCCATGGATGACAGTCCCCCCGCACTGGTCATGCCCCCAAGACAGCAGACCGCAGAGGGAGCGCAGCGTCGCGTCGGCGTTGAGCTGGAGATGAACGGCATCGATCTGGACCGGTTGAGCACGCTGGTCGCTGCCAGAGGCGGCTATCGAATCGAACAGCCAGGCCGCTGCGAGCGACGCCTGACCGGTGACCCGGCTGGCGACTGGGTGGTTGAGCTGGACTCGCAGTGGATCAAGAAAATCGGCCGTGAGCCGCGACCGCAGGGTGACGAGTCGGCAGAACTGCTCGGTTCGGCCGAGGATGCCCTGATCTGGATGGCTGAATCGCTGGTGCCGGTCGAGCTGGTTAGCCCGCCGTTGCCGCTGGACCGCCTGGACGAGATCAACGAGCTGATCCACCAGCTGCGCGAGGCAGGAGCCAAGGGCACCAGCGACCGCCTTACCAACGCCTTCGGCATGCAGTTCAATCCGGAAATTCCGGACGCCGACAGCCGCACCCTGTGTGCCTATCTGAAGGCCTTTCTGTGTCTCTACGACTGGATGAACGAGCGGGCGCAAGTAAACCTGACGCGCCGTATCACGACCTACGTTGATCCGTTCCCGGCCGATTACGTCAGCCTGGTTACCGACCCCGACTACTGGCCCGACCAGGCCCAGTTGATAGACGACTACCTGAAGCACAACCCGACCCGCAACCGTGCGCTGGATATGCTGCCACTGTTTCGTCATCTGGACGAGGAACGGGTGCTCGCCTGCACCCAGGACCCGCTGATCAAGGCCAGGCCGACCTTTCACTACCGGCTGCCGGACTGCCGTATTGATGAGCCCGACTGGGATATGACCGAGGCCTGGAACGACTGGCTCGAGGTCGAGAAACTGGCCGCCGATCATGAGCGCCTGCAAGGCTGCTGCAAGGCCTATCAGCAGTGGCAGCAACAGGGGCTGGGCCGACTGCTGGACAGCTGGCCACGGCAGCTGGAACGTGACTGGCTGCAAAAGGATACGGCATGAAGAAGCCCGTGATCGCCATCACAGGCCCAGACCGCGGCGCCACAGGGCCACGCTTTCTGGTGGCCTGGGCGATACGCCGCTATGGCGGCATCCCGCTGCAGCTCAGGCCTGGCGACGAAGAGCGCGCACAACGCTATCAGGGCGTGGTCATTACCGGCGGGCACGACATTGACCCGGTACTCTACGCCGCCGAGCCCGAGGTCAAGCCACGCTACGACGGCGCCCGGGACCGCCTCGAGTCCGCCGTCATCGACCATGCCCTCAGCCACGGGCTGCCGCTGCTGGGCATCTGCCGCGGCGCACAGCTGCTCAACGTGCGCTGCGGCGGCAACCTGTTTCAGGACCTGCGCTCCCGACGCAAGCTGACCTCGCATCGACGTACCGTGCTGCCGCTGAAAACGCTCTGCGTGGAGCCGGACAGCCATCTGGCACGCCTGCTGAGCCGCCAGCGGGCTCGGATCAACAGCCTGCACAACCAGGCGATCAATCGGGTGGGTGATGGCCTGGTCATCAGCGCCCGGGATCTGGACCAGATTCCCCAGGCCATCGAGGCGCCGGGGCGCAGCTTTGTTATCGGCGTGCAGTGGCACCCCGAGTTTCTGCTGTTCCTGCCGCGTCAGAGACGCCTGTTTCAGGCGCTGGTGTCAGCCGCCAAGGAGCTGACCTGAGGCTGCCAGCGCTTACGCGCGTGCAGGTAGGCGGCGGTGTCACCATAACCCAGCCGGTCCGCAATCTGCGCCCGGGTCAGCCCCTGCAGGGCCAGGTACTGATCCAGTTCGGCGCGCACCAGGTCCAGCAACTGACGAAAATTCAGGCCCTGATCCTGAAGACGTCGGCGCAATGTTCGAGTGCTCAGATGCAAAGCCGGCGCGACCTCTTCCAGTGACACCTGCACCCCGTCCAGCAGACCACGACGAACCAGCGCCGCCACCTGCCCGGCCGTACCGCCAAATTGTTGCTGCTGCGCCAGGCGTCGGTCCAGCTCGCAACACACCAGCTCAAACATCGCCCGGTTGGCACCGGGATGGGCGTGCTGCATGTCCGCGTCGCTAAACCACAACTGATTCTCGGCAGCGGCAAACTCCACGCACTCGCCCAGCGCCGGCCGATAGGCCTCGTGATAGTCCGGTTTCCGGTGACGCAGACACACCCGTACCGGCGTCAGCGCGATCTGAGCCGCTGCCCGCATCTGGGTTACCGCCATATTCATGTAGTGCTCGACCAGATAGCGCTCCAGCCCGGCTGCTGCATGCACCCGAATGCTGACCCCGGTCATGCCGTCGGCCTTCACCGACCGGACCGAGTCCATGGACGAGGCCAATGACTGGTAGCGCACCCAGCAGTCCAGCGACTGCTGCGGGTTGGCTGCGTAGAAGCCAAGGCAGGCCAGCACATGCCAGTCCTGCGGAGTAAACAGCGAGAACAGATGCAGGCCAATGGCCGGATCATGCTCTGCCGCCCTGTGCCAGAGCTGCTCAAGCGCCACCAGATCGAAATCGTCACGGTCGCCACGCTCGTGCAGGAAACGCTGCAAGACCTTGCCAAGTGGGCCGTGATGAAAGCGCTGAATCGACACCTTGGCCGATTCAACCCTGTTTTTGTCCTCTGCACGCATGTTGGACCGATCCGATTTGGATTCTTATTGGCTGGAAGTCGAGTCAATCAAACCGCCCGCAGAGGTTAGCATGGAAACAATAACAACAAGCCTGAACCCCGCCGTCATCGTCGCCGGGATCTTTTTCTCCTTCATCCTGCTTGAGCTCATCCTCGGCCGCTTTTTCCAGCCGGCCGGTCAGCGCCGTGACGCGCTGATCGAGATCATCGGTTCAACGCTGCTGCTCGGCGTAACCGTTCCGTTCATTACGTTCGCCAGCGGCGCGATCATGGGCACACTGGCCCCCGAGTAGAAAGGTGCCCTGAGCGGGATTCCGTGGCTGGCCGGCTTCGCCCTGTTTCTGCTGTTCGATGACATGACCCAGTACTGGTGGCATCGCCTCGCACACAAGGTGCCGTTCCTCTATGACCTGCACCGAGCGCACCACTCGGCCAGGTACATGAGCATCCGCATCGTCTACCGCAACAACAGCTTCTACTACCTGCTGATGCCCGGTATCTGGTTCTCGGGCATCCTCATCTATCTGGGCCTGGCACACGTCTACTTTGTGTATCTGATTCTCAAGATGTGCGTTATCTACGGCGCCCACAGCAGCGTGCCGTGGGACGCCAAGCTGTATCAGTTCAAGTGGCTGAAGCCGGTCATGTGGGTCGTCGAGCGCACCATCTCCACCCCCTCCACCCACTCTGCTCACCACGGACTGAGTGCCGAGGATGGCGTAACCAACTACAAGGGCAACTTCGGCAACCTGCTGTTCTTCTGGGACATTCTGTTCGGCACCGCCAAGATCACCCGTCGCCGCCCCCCGAAGTACGGCATCGAGAACCTCGGCCCGGTCAGCTGGACGCAGGAGCTGTTCTGGCCGCTGGTACGCAAGCCCAAAGCCAAAGCCACCCCCGAACTCAATCCTGAGGTAAGCCAATGAGTCGTCATATTGCCCTGATCGCCGGTTCCAGCCAGCACAGCAGCCAAAGCGCCAAAGTCGCGCACTGGCTCGCAAGCAGTCTGCAACGCCGGGACTGCGAAACCAGTGTCATCGAACTCGGCCAGCAGCCACTGCCGCTGTGGCCCGAAGCTGACAGCAACGGCGTCTGGCCGGCGATTTCTGCGACCCTGCGCAGCGCCGACGCGCTGGTTGTCATCAGCCCGGAATGGCACGGCATGGCCAGCCCGGCACTGAAAAACCTGTTCATGTACGCCGGTCGCGCCGAACTGGCGCACAAACCGGCGCTGCTGGTCGGCGTCTCCGGCGGCCAGGGCGGCAGCTACCCACTGGCCGAGCTGCGCGCCTCCAGTTACAAGAACTGTCGCATCTGCTACCTGCCGGAACACCTGATCGTGCGCAACGTGGAGCGGGTCATGAATCCGGGCGAACCGACCAGCGAAGACGACCTGCGCATCCGCGCCCGCGCCGACTGGGCCATGGACCTGCTGCTCGATTACGCCGAGGCGCTGGCGCCGCTGCATGCGCGTCATCGCAACCCGCCAACAGAGTGGATGAACGGCATGTAAGCGTTTGAAAAACAGTTGAAAAGCGCCAGCAGCCAGATCGCTCCCGGAGACAAAGGTCGCTATGATGGCACGCGACTGTCCGAGGAGATGGAACACCGTGCTGTTCAAGGAAAAACTGCTGCTGGCCAACTGTGACTCGGTGCACGCCCACGGCCACCAAGAGTTGCGCAAACGCTTTCTGACCGGCCTGGCCTTTGCTGATGGAGTGGTACTGCCACCCAACACCCTGATCGACAACCTTGAGCTGGCCAACGCCCTCGGCCAGATGAACGTGATCAAGTACCTCAACGAAGAGGGCAAGGGCAAATTTGTTATCCGCGGCTTCGGCCTGTCGCGCTTCGCCACGTTGCAGGAGTACTACGATGCCCTGCCCGGCAACTTTATCCTGTCCAGCCTGCCGGGTCGCCCGCGCAAGGGGGAGCTGGACCGGCAACAGCGCACGGTCATGGCCGAGCGCCTGCGCAAACTGCAGGCCGCGCTGAGCGAACTGCAGCCGGTGCTGGACGACGTCAGTGTGCCCCGCGAGGCACTGCAGCAGGAAGTCTTGCGCCGCCTGGACACCCTGCCCGGCTCCGGCGGCTACTTTGAGCATGACGGCGACTACCAGCTGTTCAGGCTCGGCGGGCTGAGCAAATATTCGCGCTCGGACTGGTACCTGTATGCCGAGCAGTTTTTCCGTGAGCGCGGTCAGGCAGGGCTCGAGGCGCTGCGCTTCGAGTTGATCGACCCTGCCTACAATTCACTGTTCGCCAAGGCGTCCGAGGGCTTTTTGCAGGACAACATTCGGTTTCTCCAGGGCGTTCCCGAGCAGGTGCTCGATTCCAGCATTGCCTTCAAGGCCCTGCGCAGGGAAATTGAACTGGTGCAGTACCCGATCAAGGTGTTCAACTTCATCTCGAGTCTGGGCGCCGGCGAGGTAATCAAGTTCCTCACCGACGAGGCACTCGGCTATCTTGAGGACAAGATGATGGAAACCGGCGAGTCCTACATGACCCGCCGCAACTGGTTTGGGCTGTATCCGCGCATGCGCAGCTTCATGGGCCTGGAGATCAAATGAGCACGGTTTACGAGAACCCCTGGTTCAAGGTTGTCCGCGAGGAGGGCTTTCACTGGGTTGAGGAAAACGGCGCCAGCAACGGCGCAGCCATTCTCGCCGTACTCGACGGCCACAGCGCGCTGCTGGTGCGGGTGCAGCGCCCCGCCCAGGGCAAGCGCATCATGCTGGAAATTCCGCGCGGCTACGGCGAACCGGGCGAAAGCAGCCTGCAGTGCGCCTGCCGTGAACTGCAGGAAGAAACCGGCTATCGCGCACAGCCAGACCAACTGACGCTGCTCGGGCACTATCGCCCCAACTCGGCGATTCTGGCCAGCAGCGTCGATCTCTATCTGGCGCAGCTCGGCTCAACCGACCTGGTCAGCGCCCCGGACGACGAAGCCATTGCCATCGAGGCCGTACCACTGCAAGCGCTACCAGCACTGTTGCAGGACGGTACGCTGGATGACGGCTTCACCCTGGCGGCGCTGGCACACTTCTACGCGCGCGCGCAGGGCTAAGGCGCTCAGCGGCCCAGGTCCAGCCCGCTGATCCGCCGCACCGGCGTTTGCACCGCCGCCTCCAGTACACCGGGGCGACTTTCCAGCAGGCTGAAGTGTTGACTGGCGCGGGTAATGGCGGTGTAGACCAGTTCCTTGGTCAGCACCGGGTTGCGCGCCTCCGGCAGCACCAGCACGGCGTGCTCGAACTCCGAGCCCTGCGACTTGTGCACCGTCATGGCGAACACCGTTTCCACCTCAGGCAGACGACTGGGCAAGACAAAACGAATGCCGCCCTTGCCGTCGTTGCGCGGGAAGGCGACGCGCAGCGCCTCAGTCTCCGGCTCCCCTGCGTGCAGCGCCGGTTCGCGGATGCGCAACGCAATGCCGATGTCGCCATTCATCAAGCCCAGACTGTAGTCGTTGCGGGTGACCAGTACCGGACGTCCCTCGTACCAGAGCTTGTCGGCGTGCGGCAGGCCACGACGGCTCAGCAGATCCGCCACACGCTGATTGATGCCTTCGACGCCCCAGTCGCCGCGGCGCACCGCACACAGCAGCTGGAAACGGTCGAAGGCGCGCAGCACATCGCCCGCCCAGGCTTGCCAGCGGGGATCATCGGCAGCCGCATCTGCGCCCGGGCGCTGCGCCTGCAGCGTGCTCAGATAGGCGCCATAGCCCGGCAGGCCACCCTCGCTGCCCAGCACCAGCGCGGCAAACCCGGGGTCGCGCAGGTCCGTCAGGCGCCGGCTGTGAATATCGACGAACTGCCCCCGCTGCAGCAGATCGCGCGCGGCGGTGGCGTCGCAGCGATTAACCGCGCGGGCCAGCTCACCGATGCCGCTGTCAGAACCAAAGCGGTGGGAATGGCGCAACATGGCGGTCTGCTGCTCGAGCAGATGGGTCGACTCGTCACCGGGCTGCAGGCCGCTGCCTGCCAGCGACTGACCGCTGACCTGCTGCAGCCAATCGACCGTGGCCGGTGAGTAGCAACCCGCGTCGGCGCGTCGACACAGATCACCCAGCACCGCGCCGGCTTCCACCGAGGCGAGCTGATCCTTGTCACCGAGCAATACCAGTCGCGCCTGCGGCGGCAACGCGGCCAGCACGTTGGCCATCATTTCCAGATCGATCATCGAGGCCTCATCCACCACCAGCACATCCAGCGCCAGCGGGTTACCGGCGTGATGGCGGAAATGGCGGCTGTCCGGCAGGCTGCCGAGCAGCCGATGCAGCGTGCTGACCTCGGTCGGAATCGCATTGCGCACCGCGTCATCAACCGGCAGCACACCGACCTGCCGCCCGATCGACTCGGTAAGCCGCGCGGCGGCCTTGCCGGTCGGTGCCGCCAGGCGGATACGCAGCGCCTTGCCGGCCTCAACCGCCGGCGTCTGCAGCAGCGCCAGCAACCGCACCACAGTGGTGGTCTTGCCGGTACCGGGGCCGCCGGTAATGATGCTGAAACGCCCGCGCGCCGCCAGCGCACAGGCGATGCGCTGCCAGTCCGGGTTCTGCTGACTGCCGGCAAACAGGGCGTCCAGCCGCTCAGGCAGATCCCCGGCAACCTGCAGTGGGTGCTGCAGGCGCTGATGCAGGGTCGAAACGACATGCCGTTCGTGCTGCCAGTAGCGGCGCAGATACAGCCGCTGTCCGACCAGCACCAGCGGGCAACAGCCCTGCTCCGGTTGCTGGCTATCAACCACCCGACTGGCCTGCAACGCCCCACGCCAGCTGTCCAGCGTAACGCCCGCCAGTATCGCCGACGGCAGCGGCGTATCGATCAGGCTCTCCCCTTCCGGCGGCAGCGACAGGGCAAAATCCGGTTCGGACAGCGTGGCGGCCAGATCCAGGCAAACATGCCCATGGCCCAGTTGATGGCTCACCAGCGCCGCCGCCAGCAGCACTGCCGGGCTGGTTTCCGGCGCCTGCTCCAGCAGAAACCCGGCGAAGGCCCGGTCCAGCGCCCGCAGCCAGCCGTTGGCCCGCCAGTCGTCCAGCAGCTGCAGCAGCGCGTCGCTGCTGTCCAGCTGCGTTGCAGATGCGGGCAGCGCGCCCAGCAGGTCCAGTTGATCACCCTGCATGGTCAATCTCCTCAACCGGTTGGCCGGCGAACAGGCGGTCCAGCGTTTCAATCAGCTCGCGCGGCGGGCACTGATGGCAGAGGCCGCCGTTTTCCGCGTCCACACCCCGCATGAACCAGTAAAGCGCGCCGCCGATATGACGGTCGTAGTCGTAGTCCGGCAGCCGCGCCTGCAACTGGCGGTGCAGCGCCAGCAGGTAGAAGACATATTGCAGATCGTAACGGTGCTCCAGCAGCGCACGACTCATGGCCGCCTCGCTGTAATCGGCCGGGGTCGCGCCCAGCCAGTTGGATTTGTAGTCGAGCACGTAATAACGCCCTTCATGCTCCAGTACCAAGTCGATATAGCCCTTGAACAGACCGTTAAGACGATCACGCTGCAGCGTCGGGCGCGGCAGGCCATCCAGCGTCATCGCGGTGACCAGCCGATCAATCTGCTGCACGTCGACCTTGCTGGCGGCAAACATAAAGGCCATTTCGCTCTGGTAGCGCGATTGCGGCAGCTCACCCAGCGCCAGCTCGGTACCCGGCACCAGCCCCGGGCGCTGCAGCAATTGCCCCAGCCATTCGCTCAGACACTCACTCCACTCACCCCAGCCACGGCGCTGGCAGCGCGGCGACAGCCAGCGGCGGCAACGCTCGGCATCCTGCAACGCCGAGAAGCCTTCCTGCGCCGCCAGCTCCAGCAGACCGTGCAAAAAGGTGCCGGGCTGCGGGCCACGCGGGAAGCGGTGAATGCTCGGCTGCTCGCCACGACGCAGTGGCACAAAGCGGCTCTGGCGCTCGTCGTCGGCAATCCACTCGGCCAGCGCGCTGTCGGTACTCTCGCCACTGAGCGCCAGCGCACTGTAGGAGCCAATCCACCATGCATCGAAGCGACCGTGCGCAGGGCGGCGGGCATCGACCAATGCCGGGCCATCATCCAGCAGCGGCAGCCGATCATCACGCGGCTCCGGCGCACCCTGCAGCGCGACCACCTCGCCGTCCGGCTGCCAGCGGGCCAGCCAGTCTTTCAGTTGAATAGATGAGTCCAGCGCCGCGCCACCGCCCAGCAGCCAGGCAATGGCACTGCGGTGCAGCACCGACTGCTTGTTGTTGCCGCTCTTGAGGTCGGCCATGCCCAGCCAGCAGGCATGCTGCGCGCGGGTCAGCGCCACATAGAGCAAGCGCAGATCTTCACCGAGCCGCTCGCGGTCAGCCTCGGCCACCTGATCGGCATCCGGCTTCAGTACCCAGCCGTCGCTCAGGCGCAGCGGCTGGTCGGCCCGCACCGGGCGACTCAGGCAAATGAACGGCAGAAATACCAGCGGATACTCCAGGCCCTTGGACTTGTGGATGGTTACCACCTTGACCAGCTCGGCGTCACTTTCCAGCCGCAGTACCTGCTCATCCGCAGCCCCCTCGTCCGCCTGCCGAATCAGCTCTGCCAAGTGGCGAATCAGCGCCTGCTCGCCATCCAGCTCGCGGGCGGCGCGCTGCAACAGCTCGGCCAGATGCAGCAGATTGGTCAGCGCGCGCTCGCCATCGTCCTGCTGTTGCAGCCGTGCCGGCAGTTCAAAGTCGTGCAGCAGACGGTGCAGCATCGGCAGCACACCCTGGCGCTGCCAGATGCGCCGGTAATCACGGAACTGGTCGACCCGTTGCTCCCACAGGCGCTCGTCCTGATTCAACTGATCCAGCGCCTGCCAGTTGAGGTGCAGGCTGTGGCTGGCCAGCGCCGCGCGCAGCAGGCGGTCGTTGCCGGGCTCGGCACAGGCGCGCAACCAGCGCAGCACATCCTGCGCCTGTTGGGTTGCCAGCACCGAGTCCTTGTCGGACAGATACACACTGCGCACGCCGCGGGCGGCCAGCGCATCACGAATCAGCTGCGCCTCGCGACCGGTGCGCACCAGCACCGCCATGTCTGCCGGGCGTACAGCGGCGAAGGGTTCTCCGTCACGGGCAAAGCCGGCACGCCCCTGCTGGCCTGCCTGCAGCAGCGCCGTCATCTCGCTGGCGCAGCGCTCGGCCATCTCCCGGCGGTAGACATCACCGCTCAATGGCTCTTCCGATTCCAGCAACCAGGCAGTCAAGGCCGGTGCGGGCTCACCGTCGGAGCACCAGACTTCCTTGCGTCCACGTGCCCCCACCGGCAGAAACGGCATGGGGTTGTCATCAGCCTTGCGAAACAGAAAGGCGCCAGCGGCGAAGTTCTGCTCGGCCTGCTCGAAAACCCGATTGACCGCCGTGACCATCGTCTGGCTGGAGCGGAAGTTGGTGTCCAGATTCTCGTGCCGCCCGGCGGTGTCGCCACGGGCGCGCAGGTAGGTATGAATATCCGCCCCGCGGAAGGCGTAGATCGCCTGCTTGGGATCGCCGATCAGCAGCAGCGCGCAGTCCTGATCGTTTTCCGCTACCCGATAGATGCGGTCGAAGATGCGGTACTGCAGCGGGTCGGTATCCTGAAACTCGTCGATCAGCGCGACCGGGAACTGCTGACGGATAACCTCGGCCAGCCGGTCGCCATTGGGGCCCTGCAGCGCCGCATCGAGCCGGGTCAGCATGTCGTCGAAGCCCATTTGCGCCCGGCGGCGCTTTTCCGCCTCAAAGCGCACCGACATCCAGTCCGCCGCATGACGCAGCGCATCGCTGTCCGGATTCGGCAGCGCAGCCAGCGCCTCGCGCAGTTGCGGCAAGCCGCGCAGCGCCGGATGATCGGGCACGGCGCCCTTCTTCCAGGCCTCGCCGAGGCCGTCTTCGCTGAGCCGGGCCCAGGCTGCCGGTGGCAGTTCGAGCTTTATCTGCTCCGGTGTCAGCGCCCATTGGCGCAAGGTCTCGAACCAGGGCGCGTAGTAGCGCTTCTGAATCTTGCGCTTGTCGACCACGCCCTGCTCGACCGCCTGATCCAGCAACGCTTCCAGCTCATCGGCCCACTGCACACAGGGCACCTTGAGCGCGGCCAGTTCGGCATCACGCTGGTTGAGCACCCGCTCCAGCAACGCCTGCAGTTCGGTAGCAGGCGCTGCGGCTGTCGGGTCGAACAACCGGCGCGCCTGCGCCAGCAACGCGTCCGGCTGGCCCCAACCGGACTGCACCCAGGCCAGCGCACTGCCGTGCAGGTGGTAGCAATGCAGCCGCCAATAATCCCGCGCGACCTCGGCCAGCAGGTCGCGCTGGTCGGTTTCCAGCGTTTGGGTAAACAGGCTGCCGCTGTCAAAGGCGTGCTCGCGCAGCATGCGCTGACACCAGCTGTGAATGGTCGATACCGCGGCCTGGTCCATCCACTGGGCGGCGATATCCAGCTTGCGCGCGGCGCTGGCGTGCTCGGCTTCGGGGATATCCGCCAGCAGGCCGGAGAGAATCGGGTCCGGTTCAGTCAGTTCACCGCGGAACGCCTGCGCGCCCTCGACCAGCCGTGCGCGAATGCGGTCGCGCAGTTCCTGGGTCGCGGCCTCGGTAAAGGTCACCACCAGCACGTCCGGCGGCAGCAGTTCACGGCTGAAGGCGTTGTCGCCCTCGCCATGCCCCAGTACCAGCCGCAGGTAAAGCGCCGAGATGGTGAAGGTCTTGCCGGTACCGGCACTGGCTTCAATCAGACGGCTGCCGCGCAGCGGGCAGCGCAGGGCCAGAGGTCGTTGGTTGCTCATGCCTGGTCCTCCGATGCCTGCGTAATCATCAGCCATTCATCCTCAATCGCCTGCGCCAGCGGTTGATACAGTGACTCTGCCCAGCCAATAAATTCGTCGTTCGCCTGCAGGCTGGCAAAGTCGGGATAGCTGCGCTGCAGCGCCGGGCTGCCGTCGACCTCGCCGCGACTGAAGTCGTTGCCCTCGTAGCAGAGCCGCGCGGCACCGAGGCGCTTTTCGTCCTTGCCCTCGGTCAGCCAGGCGAAGGCGGTTTCCACGGCGACCGGCAACGGTCGGCTCAGGCCGTGCAGATACCCCAGCAACCAATCGCGCACGATACTGGCGGCGCGTTCCTGCTCCAGCGGCAGCAGCTGAATGCTGGCGTCGGCACCGATCAGACAGGTCGTGAGCCGGTGACCAGAGGCCGCAGCCAGCACGTGCTGGCACAACTCGCCCAGCAACTTGCGCCAGCGCAACACGCCCTTTTTACCGAGCAGGCTGCCGGTCACCAGCTGGACCCGCATCAGGCCGTCCAACGGAGCACAGCGGCGCACGCCGGCAAGCCAGCTGACCACTTCGATAGTGGCGTCCGGTGTGCTCGCCACCGCCTGCAGCAGCAACGGATTTTCCAGCGGCTGATCCCACAACAGCAGTTGCTCACGGAAGCGCTCAAGCTGTGCGCCCAGGGGCGCAACCAGTTGCGCCAGGGTCAGCTCACCGAACCCGGCCAGCGGCAAGCTGCCGCGCTGCTGCAGGCGGCTGGCCTGCTCAAGCAGCAGGGCCTGCCAGTCATCCTGCAAATCGGCCTGCTGCACCTGTTCCAGCAGCCACTGACTGAGCTGGTGCCGTTGCAGGCCATCGAGTGCAAAGGGTTCGTCGTCTTCGCTGGTGCTGTGCTGCTCCTGCAGCCAGACCTTCAGCCGGGCGGCAAAAAAGTGCTCAACCGGGTTACGCAGAAAGCGCTGCAGCGCCAGCAGCTCGATGGGCGCTTCCAGCGTGACCGGCGCCAGCGGCTGGTCTGCATCATCGCCAGCACGGGAGTCGTGCAGCTGACGCCACTCGCTGGCGTAACTGAACAACGCGGAATCGGCGCTGAAATAGGCGCGACTGAACGGCTGCAACGGATGCTCGACGGTCAGCGCGTGCAACAGATCAGCGCCATCAGCCGTGTGCCAGCCGGCGGCCAGATGATCGCGCAGCTGCCCGATCAGCACCGACGGCGGCCGTTCGCTGTTGTCGCGGATACTGCGCCCGACCCAGCTGATATGCAGGGCGTCGCGCGCCGACAGCAGCGCCTCCAGCAGCAGATAACGGTCGTCCTCGCGGCGCGAGCGGTCGCCCGGCCGGTAGTCCTTGCCCATCAGATCAAAGTCCAGCGGTGGCTGCGCGCGCGGGTAGTCGCCATCATTCATGCCCAGCAGGCAGATGCGCTTGAACGGAATGGCGCGCATCGGCATCAGCGTGCAGACGTTGACCGCCCCGGCGAGAAAACGCTGGCTGAGCTGGCTCTGGCCGACACCATCGAGCCAGGCCTCGGCCACCACGTTGAGCGGCAGTGCCACGTCCAGCGCGACGCCGTCACACAGCTCCAGCCAGTCGGCCAGCCCCTCGTGCAGCTGCGCCAGCAGCAGTTGATCCCGATCACTCTCGGCGATAAAGAAGTCATCCAGCAGCTGGCGCAGGCGTTCGCCCCATTCACTCGGCACGGTCGCATTGGCCAGCCGCGTTTCGTGGCGGTCCAGTGCATCCAGCAGGCCGCTGAGCGGGCCGATCAGCGCCGCGTCCAGCCCGCCAATCTCGTCATAGGGTTCGATCTGCTGCCAGGCCTCGGCACCGCCGCTGGCGTAACCCAGCAGCATCCGGCGCAGGCCGAAACGCCAGCTATTGGCTTCCAGCCCGTCTGGCAAACCCAGAGCGGCGCGGCGCTGCTGATCCAGCCCCCAGCGGATGCCTGCGCCCTCGATCCAGCGTTGCAGGGTCGGCAGGTCGGCCTCACTCAGACCAAAGCGACTGCGCAGCGCCGGCACATCGAGCAGGTCCAGCACCTCGCTGACCGGCAGCCGGCTGTCAGGCAAACGCAGCAGGTGCTCCAGCGCAATCAGCAGCGGCTCCTGGCCGCGCTGGCCCTGATCGGCCAGGGTAAAGGGAATCGCCCGCGGGTCGTCGCCACTGTGCTGACCAAACACCGCCTGAATATGCGGTGCGTAGAGGTTGACGTCCGGCACCATGACGATGATGTCGCGCGGTTTGAGGTCCGGGTCGGCAGCAAAGGCGGCCAGCAGCTGATCGTGCAGCACTTCGACTTCGCGCTGCGGGCTGTGCGCCAGATGAAAGCGGATGGAGTGATCCCGTGCGGTGTCGACCGCCGGCCACAAGTCGCGCGACTCGGCCAGCGGCCGCAGTTGCAGGATGTCCTGCTGCAGTTGCTGCAGCAGCGTGTTGCCGGCGGGTGCTTCAAACAGGTCAACCCGGCCGCCGGCAATATTGGCGAAGCGCGCTTCGTAACTGGCGCGTTCGTCGTGCTGGTCGAGCAGGTTGATGTAGTCACGGCCCTGCTTGCCCCAGGCGGCCAGCAGCGGATGGGCGTGCTGGTGCAGGGTGTTCTCGTCCAACTGCAGGGGCGTGCCCGGCCGCCTTTGCTGACGACGGTATTCGTGGCGCAGCAGGTCCTGATCGGCAACGATATCGCCCCAGTGGTACTCACAGGGGTTGAGCACGCAGAGCAGCACCTGAGAGAAGCGGCCGATCACCGCCAGCGCCTCGAGCGTCTGCGCCGGCAGCGACGAGATACCGAACACGATCACCCGCCGCGGCAGGCTGGCTGGCCGGCTGTCACAATCGAGCAGGTGCTGGACAAAACGCGGATGGATGCCCGCCCGGCTGTCGCTCAGGCGTTCCGCGCCTACGTCCGCCAGCACCGCACGCCAGAGCGCCGGCTGCCAGCGTTCCTCGTCATCCAGCGGCCGCGCGCCGGCACGCGCCAGGCCGATATGGTCGCGCCCGGCGGCCCAGTCGTTCAGCCAGTCGGCGCGATAAACCTGATACTGGTCAAACAGATCGGCCAGCCGCACCGCCAGTTGGTAACGCTTGCGGCAATCGTGGTCATCCGCGAGAAAACGCTTGAGCGGCGCAAAATCGGGCTGATCCTGCAGTGCGGGCAGCAGCCGCATCAGCCGCCAGGTCAGCGGCTGCTTGTCGAGCGGCGATTGCTCGGGCACGCTGTCGCGTCCCAGAACGCCGCGGTAACTGTCCCAGAGAAACCGCGCCGGCAGCTGCACATCCAGCGCCGCGGCGATGCCGCAGCCGCCCTGAGCAGGGTCGGCAGCCAGCGCCATCTGCAGCCACTGGGCGATGCCGTTGCTCTGCACCAGGATGACTTCGTTTTCCAGCGGCGCCAGCGGGTGCGCCCGCATCCAGTCCACCGCCAGCTCGCGAAGGGTCTCCAGGCGGTTGCCGTGGATGATCATCAAACCGGGGGCGAGGCTGTTGGCGTCCTGCATGGAAGCTCCTTGAATAGGGTCTGTTGCTGTTTCGTTCCCCCGCCTGTTGCAGCCTGTAAAGCTGTCAATCAAGGAGCGAGAAGCGTAGCGTGGTCATTCCACGTAAGCGCCGAGCGACGCCGAGTGGCGGCTTTACAGGCGCAACCCGCAGGGCCGGGGCTATTTTTCGGCCATGCTGCGTTGTCAGTCGCTTATGTGGAGCGACCACACTGCGCTCTTTCCGCCTTGCCTGGCCGAAAAACAGCCTCCGGCAGACGGGGGAACGAAACAGCAGCAGACCCTTAACAGACCGCAGTCTATCACCGCGCTGCGACAGGCGCGGTCGCAGCTTACACCGCAAGTGGTTGAGAAGCGTTGGCGAGGCAGGCAGCGCAAGGCAAAGATCGCCGAGAAGCGATCGGAGTCGCGCTCGACTTTACAAATTGTAAATGAGCACTTCGATCGGACTCGCGCCCGAGGCGATCTTTAACGCAGCGATGGCAACGCAGGTAGCTTCTCGGCGACTTGCTAGACCTGGCTGCCCAGAAACCGCCTCTCCCACGGCGTAATTTCATCCATAAAGCTCTGCAGCTCCATGCGCTTGCTGGCCAGGAAGCCGTCAACAAACTCGGCGCCGAACAGCTCACGCGCCAGCGTGCTGCGATCCAGCCGCAGGATGGCGTCGTGCAACGTGCCGGGCAGGGTCAGCTCGTCCGGCGCCTCGAACTCGCCCTGCGCCGGTGCCGACGGCTGACACTGGTTGTCGATGCCATACAGACCGGCGGCGAGAGACGCTGCGACACTCAGATAAGGGTTGGCGTCGGCGCCGGGCAGGCGATTCTCGACCCGCCGCGCTTCCGGTCCGCTAGCCGGAATGCGCAGGCCAGCCGAGCGGTTGTCGTGCGACCAACACAGGTTGTTAGGCGACGCGTAGGCATGGCAGAAGCGCTGGTAGGAGTTGATGTAGGGCGCCATCAGCAACGTCAGCTCGCCCATGCACTGCTGCAGGCCACCAATGAAGTGCCCAAAATGCGCCGTGGCCTCGCCGGTCGCCGCATCGGTAAAGATATTGTTGTCGCTCCCCTGCTCCACCACGCTCTGGTGAATGTGCATCGAGCAGCCGGGCACCCGCGCCAGCGGCTTGGCCATGCACACGGCAATCAGCCCGTGCTTGAGCGCGACTTCATGCAGAGCATGCTTGAACAGAAAGGTCTGGTCGGCAATCAGCAGCGGATCACCATGGACAAAATTGATCTCGTACTGGCTGACGCCCATCTCGTGCATAAAGGTATCGCGAGGAATGCCCAGCGCGGCCATGGTGTCGGCCAGCTCGTCGAAGAACGGCTTGAGGCC
This sequence comes from Halopseudomonas sp. T1L2, assembly GCF_055397385.1. Taxonomy (NCBI): domain Bacteria; kingdom Pseudomonadati; phylum Pseudomonadota; class Gammaproteobacteria; order Pseudomonadales; family Pseudomonadaceae; genus Halopseudomonas; species Halopseudomonas sp. T1L2. The sequence continues at coordinate 2,493,800 of NZ_AP040865.1, forward strand.
GCTGCTGGTGCTGACACTGAACGCGCCGTAACCGGCTTCGCGGCGGCCATCCAGCCCCACCGGCGGCTGGAACGGCTGGGTGTCGTCACGGTTGGGCTCGAACAGGAAGAATTCCAGCTCGGTCGCTACCACCGGCGCCCAGCCACGTTCGGCATAACGCTCAACAATCCGACTCAGCAGAGCGCGGGTCGACAGGCCGGAGAGCTGACCATCCAGCTCCACCGCCTCGCAGATCGCCAGCGCGCGCGGACGCTCGATCCACGGCAGCACATGCACCTGATCCAGCAGCGGGCGCAACACCAGATCGCCATCGTCGCTGCCGTAATACTGCGCCTCCGGGTAGCCACCCATCACGCACTGCAGCAGCACGCCACGCGCCAACTGCAAACGGCGATCCGCCAGAAAGCCCTCGCCGGTCATGACCTTGCCACGGGGAATACCGTTCAGATCCGGGGTGACACACTCGACGTCGCCAACGCCGGCAAGGCGTTCGGCAAGGGAACCAAGGGATACGGGGACGTTCATGCAGCACTACCTGTGTTTGATCTAGCCAACATGGCGATGCCGGATCATACCCCATCCGAGCCGCCACCACTCAAGCGCCCGCGCGCGCCATGCCGGCCCTGAATGCAAAAAGGCCAGCGCAAGCGCTGGCCTTTCCTGGTATTGCCGGTGCGGATCAGAAGCTCAGAGCGCGATCGCCCTGCTCATCCTTGATCCGGGTAGGCAGGCCCATTTCGTTCAGCAGGTTGATGAACGGTTTGGGGTCCAGCTCTTCGACGTTAACCATCTTGCCCGCATCCCAGGTGCCCTGCGCGATCAGGATGGCAGCGGCAACCGGCGGCACACCGGCAGTGTAGGAAATACCCTGGCTGCCGACTTCGGCGTAGGCTTCGGCGTGGTCCGCTACGTTGTAGATGAACACTTCCTTGTCCTTGCCGTCCTTCTTGCCTTTGACCACATCACCGATGCAGGTCTTGCCGGCGTAGTCCGGGGCCAGCGAAGACGGGTCGGGCAGCACGGCCTTGACCACTTTCAGCGGAATCACTTCCAGGCCTTCGGCAGTGGTGACCGGCTGTTCGGACAGCAGACCGAGGTTTTTCAGCACGGTGAACACGTTGATGTAGTGCTCGCCAAAGCCCATCCAGAACCGCACGTTCGGCACGCCCAGGTTTTGCGACAGTGAGTGCACTTCGTCGTGACCGGTCATGTAGCTGGTCTGCGAGCCGACAACCGGCAGATCGTCGGTACGCTTGACCTCGAACATCTTGTTGCTGGTCCACTGGCTGTTCTGCCAGGACCACACCTGCCCGGTGAACTCACGGAAGTTGATTTCCGGGTCGAAGTTGGTCGCGAAGTACTTGCCGTGGCTGCCGGCGTTGATATCGATGATGTCGATTTCCTCGACGCTATCGAAGTATTCGTTCACCGCAACCGCAGCATAGGCGTTAACCACGCCCGGGTCGAAGCCGACCCCCAGGATCGCGGTGATGCCCTTCTCGGCGCACAGTTCCTTGCGCTTCCACTCGTAGTTGGCGTACCACGGCGGGGTTTCACAGATCTTGTCCGGCTCTTCGTGAATGGCGGTATCCAGGTAGGCAGCACCGGTCTCGATGCAGGCCTGCAATACCGACATATTGATGAAAGCCGATCCGACATTGATCACCAGTTGCGACTGTGTCTTGTCAATCAACGCCTTGGTGGCCTCGATATCGAGGGCATTCAGGGCATGGGCTTGCAATTCACCGGCAACCTTGAGGCTGCCCTTTTCCTTCACGCTGTCGACGATGGCCTGACACTTCTCGGCGGTACGCGACGCGATATGGATGTTACCCAGCACGTCATTGTGCTGGGCGCATTTGTGTGCGACCACCTGGGCCACACCACCGGCACCAATAATCAGAACGTTTTTCTTCATTTCTTTTCCTCGAAACGCCTCCTTGGAAAGGCTGGGTAGGTTATGCCTCAGGAGAGGCTGTCCAGGTAATCCTGGAATCCGAACTCGCGCACCAGTTTCACCGAGCCATCAAGCTCCCTGATTGCAATGGCGGGCATGTTGACGCCGTTGAACCAGTTCTTCTTGACCATGGTGTAACCGGCCGCATCAATAAAGGACAGGCGATCGCCGATCTTCAGCTCGCTGTCAAAATTGAATTCGCCGAAGATGTCGCCAGCCAGACACGACTTGCCACACACCATGTACTGGTGCGGGCCATCGCAGGGCTCCATCTTGGCCTCCTGACGGTAGATCAGCAGATCGAGCATATGCGCTTCGATCGAACTGTCGACCACGGCCAGCTGCTTGCCGTTATAGAGGGTGTCGAGCACAGTCACTTCGAGGGAAGTGCTCAGGGTAATGGCGGCCTCGCCGGGCTCCAGGTAAACCTGAACGCCGTAGCGCTCGGAGAATGCCTTGAGGCGGGCACAGAAACGATCCAGCGGGTAACCCTCGCCGGTAAAGTGGATACCGCCGCCCAGACTGACCCAGCTCACCTGCTCAAGCAGGTGGCCGAAACGCTCTTCGATCTGTCCGAGCATCTGGTCGAACAGTTCAAAGTCGCTGTTCTCACAGTTGTTGTGAATCATGAAGCCGGAAATCAGCGGCAGCACCGCCTCGATCTTGGCGGCGTCCCACTCGCCCAGACGGCTGAACGGACGGGCCGGATCAGCAATCAGGAAGTCCGAGCTGCTGACCCCGGGGTTCAGGCGCAAGCCGCGAACCTTGTCAGCCGAAGCCTCGCTGAAGCGGGTCAGCTGACTGATGGAGTTGAAGATGATCTTGTCCGAATGGGCCAGGACTTCGTCGATCTCGTCATCGGCATAGGCCACGCTGTAGGCATGCGTTTCCCCCGGGAACTTGAGCTTGCCAAGTTTCACTTCATTCAGGGAGGAAGAGGTAGTGCCGTCCATGTACTGACTCATGAAGTCGAACACGGACCAGGTAGCAAAGCATTTCAGTGCGAGCAGCGCCTTGGCGCCGGAGTGCTCACGCACATAGGCGATCTTCTCCATGTTGCGTTCGAGCTTGCTCTTGTCGATGAGATAGTACGGCGTCTTGATCAATTCGTTCATACCCTCCAGCTGTCAGAACCCGGTACCGGGCAAGTAAAAGCGCGAAATTATAAATTAACGCGCCAACAGTCGATAGGAAAAATCACCCCCTCAAGCCTAGCCGCCGATTACTGCAGTTTCACTTCAACACAACAAAACATGCAAAAAAAGCATCGAACTTAAAATAAAAATGCATTGGCCATATATTCGCAGTAACTCCTATAGTGTCTGCATGCCGGCGTCGCCGGTTACCAACAACAACTGCGCCGCATGTACGGCGACGACACACGGAGACACCCCATGCGCTCACGCACTGTCATCCTCGGTCTTGGAGCCCTTGCCGCCGGTATCAGCCTGGCGGTCAGCGCTGCCCCCAACCCGGCGACCGAACTCACCGCCGCCAGCAACCATGCGATCCTGGAGCAACTTCCCTTTGCCGACCAGCAGGCCTTCGCCGACGCTCAGCGCGGATTTATCGCCCAGCTACCTGATGGCAAAGTCCTCAACGCCGACGGTTCAGTTGCCTGGGACATGAGCGAGTATGCGTTCCTGAACGACGAGAGCGCACCCGATACCGTTAACCCCAGTCTCTGGCGGCAGGCTCGACTGAACGCCATTCACGGCCTGTTCAAGGTGACCGACGGCATGTACCAGATCCGCGGCATGGATCTGGCCAACATGACGATCATTGAAGGTGACACCGGCCTGATCATCATTGATCCGCTACTGTCTCCCTCCACCGCCAGGGCCGGCCTGGAGCTGTACTACCAGAACCGTCCGCAAAAGCCGGTTGTTGCGGTGCTCTACACCCATAACCACGTCGACCACTGGGGCGGCGTAAAGGGCGTGACCAGCAATGAAGATGTGGCATCCGGCAAGACGCGTATCTATGCGCCAGTCGGCTTTATGGAGCACGCGGTCTCCGAGAACGTGATTGCCGGTCCCGCCATGAGCCGCCGTGCCATTTACCAGTTCGGCGCCATGCTGCCGCCGGGTGAACGCGGCCATGTGGATACGGGCCTGGGCAAGGCGCTGTCGAAGGGTGATCGCTCCCTGATTGCACCAACCGATACCGTGCCGGATAACGGTAACCTGAACATCGATGGTGTAGAGATCGAGTTTCAGATGGCCCACGGCACCGAAGCAGAATCGGAAATGATGATGTACTTCCCTGCGTTCAAGGTCCTGAACACCGCGGAAATCACCAGCCAGCACATGCACAACGTGTACACCATTCGCGGCGCTGCCGTGCGTGACGCCAGCGCATGGGCCCACTACATCGACCTGGCGCTGGAGCGCTTCGGTGATCGCGCCGACATCGTGGTGGGACAGCACCATTGGCCAATCTGGACCCAGGAGGATGCCAAGCGCTTCCTGTCGGTACAGCGGGACATGTACAAGTACCTGCACGATCAGTCCGTACGCATGATCAACAAGGGCTACCTGCCGGGCGATATCGCCGAGCAGCTGAAACTGCCAGCCAGCCTTGACCAGCAATGGTACGCCCGCGGCTACTACGGCACCCTGCGCCACAACGCCAAGGCCATTTACCAGCGCTACATGGGCTGGTACGACGCCAACCCGGCCAACCTGAACCCGCTACCACCGGTACAGAACGCAGCCAAAACCATCGAATACATGGGCGGTGCCGACAAGGTGATCGAGCAGGCACGCAAGGATTATGACAACGGCGAGTATCGCTGGGTCGCCAGCGTAATGAATCAGGTGGTGTTTGCCGACCCGAGCAATCAGGCCGCCCGCGAGCTGGGTGCCAATGCACTGGAGCAACTCGGTTATCAGGCCGAAGCCGGCACCTGGCGCGGAGCTTACCTGATGGGCGCTCAGGAACTGCGTAACGGCACGCTACCGCCAACCGTGGGCTCGCTGTCACCGGACGTACTGCAGGCGCTGGACACCGGCATGTTCTTCGACCTGATGGGGGTACGACTGGATGCCGCCAAGGCTGAGGGCAAGCATCTGGTAATCAACTGGCAGCTGACAGACACCAACGAGAACTACCGTCTGAACCTGGAGCACTCGACGCTGACCTATCGCGCCAATACTCAGGATGACAACGCCCAGGCAACGGTCAGCATGAACCGCGACACGCTGGACCAGATCCTGCTGCGCCGCACCACCTTCCCGGACGCGGTCAAGGCTGGGCTGATCAAAATCAGCGGCGAACCCAATGCGTTCTTCGGCTTGCTGCAAATGCTGGAAGTACCCTCCGGTGACTTCCCGATCGTGACTCCAGTCAGTAACTGACCTTTTTAGCCCCGTTCGTACCTTGGCGGACGGGGCTCTTTTTCTTCAGGACTGCTGCAGCGAACGCAGCAACCGCTCGGCAAAAAATCCCCGCTGTTCATTCAGGTCAAACAAGCCCGGTGCAAACAACCAGGTCTGGGTCACGCCCATCAACTGGGTGTAAATCATCAACGCCAATTGCCCCGCCGTCTGACCTTGCGGAATCTGGCCCTGCGCCTGTGCGGCGCAAACCAGCGCTTCCAGCGTTTCTATCATGCTCTGGGTCAGCCGCCGCTCACGCTCAAGCGTTGTCAGCATCGCCTCGGTCAGCTCGGTCTTGTTGAGCAGAATCTCGAAGGACTGGCGAAACCAGGCGTCCTCGACCAGCAGCGCAAACCAGCTGCGGACAAAACCGTCGATTCGCTCCAATGGTGACAGACCGGCGCTGCGCGCCTGCGCTACCAACTGCTCGAGAGGTTCCTGCGAATAGGCCAGTACCGCCTCGAACAGGTCGTCCTTGTTCTTGAAGTGCCAGTAGATGGGGCCACGACTGAAACCGGCTTCGGTGCCGATCATGGCCAGCGTGGTGTTGGAATAGCCGTTGCGGCTAAATAACGTCAGCGCCGCCTCTATGATTTTCAGACGGGTTTTTTCCGCGTCTTCTTTGGTTCTGCGCATGGGTGTTCCAGCAGGTGCAGCGGGAGATTGCTCCCGCTGCAGTCAGACTCCTCAGAGGGCGCCGTCGGCAGCCATCTGCATGTACTCGGTATCGAACCGCAGCTTGATGTTAGCGGTATCACCCAGGGTCTTGCCATCGGGCATCGCGATGCCGACAAAGTCAGGCGAGTCTGCGCCTTCGCCAAGCAACCCCTTCTCGAACGAGAACTGGCGAACGCTGTCCATCGCCTCGTAGGCCTCATCACTGCCAATAAAGGCGATGGCGTCAGCCGGTTGCCAGAACATCTTCATGCCGGCCAGCTGTGCTTCATACCCGGCCTGATCGGTCGCAGACGCTTCGCCGAGGAACGCTCTGGCCTTCTGACCTTCCTCGCTGTCGGCCCCCATCTCGGCCATCAGCTCAAACCATGCACCGACCAGCGCCTTGCCCAACGCCGGGTTGTCGCGCAGTGTCTCGGTGTTAACGATGGTCAGATCCTTGATATGGCCCGGAATCTGGCTGGAATCAAATACCCGGTTGGCGCCCGGCTGGCTGAGAATTTCGTCAAGCAACGGATTCCAGGTCACTACATTGCGCACGTCGTCGGTATTGAAGGCGGCGACCATATCGGCATCGCTGGTATTGACCACGGTGACATCGCTCTCGCTCAGACCGACCGAGTCCAGCGCGCGGGCGAGCAAATAGTGGGATACCGACAGCTCGACCAGATTGACCTGCTGCCCCTTGAGATCAGCAACACTGGCGCTATCTTTCATCACCATGCCGTCGTTGCCGTTGGAGTAGTCCCCAACGATCAAGGCCGTAGTATCTACGCCGCCGGCGGCGGGGATCGACAGCGCGTCCATACTGGTCGCTACCACACCATCAAACTGACCGGCACTGTACTGGTTGATCGACTCGATGTAATCGTTTATCTGCACTATCTCGACGCTGATGCCGTACTTGTCGGCCCACTTTTTCATCAACCCGGACTCGTCGATGTACTTCCACGGAATCCAGCCGGCGTAAATGCTCCAGGCCAGTTTGAAGCTGTCTTTCTCTTCGGCTTGAGTTGCGGGAATCACGGCGACCGATGCCGCCAGTGCAATCATGGCGCCTGAAACAACCTGCTTGAAACGTCGTGCAAATGGAACGGACTTTTTCATGGTTCAACTCCAGATGGTTCTCTTTGGCAATGATGTGAAGTCTTGGCAGTAACTGAGCAGCAAGAACCGCGCCGTATTCGGCGCGGAACCGACTTAAAAGAACTTCAGGTAGCGTTGCAGCTCCCAGTCGGAGACGTGGGTGTGATACTCGGTCCATTCCTGGCGCTTGAAGCTGACGAAGCTGTCGAACATCGCATCGCCAAATACCTCGCGCGACAGCGGGTCTGCTTCGAAGGCATCAATTGCTTCGCCAAGGTTCTGCGGCAACAGCTCAATGTCCATTTCACGCACCTGCTGATCGGTGTAGTTGTACATGTTCTCGCGATGGGGATTACCCGGGTCCATGGCTTCGCGAATGCCTTCAAGACCGGCAGCCAGCATCATCGCGGCACCAAGATAGGGGTTGCAGGCGATATCGGCCGCACGGCACTCGACCCGACCGCCTTGCGACGGGATACGCAGCATGTTGGTGCGGTTGTTGTTGCCGTAGCAAACGAATACTGGCGCCCAGGTAGAGCCGGACATGCTGCCCTTGCGCACCAGACGCTTGTAGCTGTTTACCGTCGGCGCGATGACTGCGCTGATCGCCTTGGCGTGCTTCATTACGCCGGCGATGAAGTGATACGCCATCTGGGTCACCCCGCAGCCGTAGGGATCTTCGCCATTGGCAGGATCAAACAGATTGCGGCCGGTCTCACGATCAGCCAGCGACATGTTGTAGTGCGCGCCACTGCCGGTGCGGTTGGCCGACGGCTTGGGCATAAAGCTGGCAAAGCCACCGTGCTTGCGCGCAATCTCGTTGGCCATCAAACGGAAGAACACCAAGCGGTCAGCCATGCCGAGGGCGTCGGTGTAGGTGAAGTCGGTTTCAAACTGGCCGTTAGCGTCTTCGTGGTCGAAGGAGTACACATCCCAGCCCATGGCATTCATGGCTTCGACCAGCTCGCCCACAATCGGCATGTTATCCATCAGGCCGCGCGGGTCATAACAGGGTTTGGCCAGGGTATCGCGGGTACTGATCGGCTCGAACCCGCCATCCTCTGAGTCACGAAACAGGAAGAACTCGGTCTCGATACCCAGGTTAAAGGTCAGCCCCATATCAGCGGCCTTGGCTACCTGGCGTTTAAGAATATTACGTGAGCAGGCTTCGAATGGTGCGCCGTCCAGATACAGGTCACTGGCGAACCAGGCCAGTTCGCGATTCCACGGACAGATGGTGGCAGTCGCGGGATCGGGCATGGTCGCGACTTCATTGTCACTGATGTCCTGTGGAACACCGTCCAGCGCAGCGCCAGTGTAGAGCTCCGACCCTTTCATCATCCGCCCCAGATGATTGAGCGGAACAAACTTGCCCTTGATCACCCCGTGCAGATCGACGTAGCCACCCAGAGCGTACTTCACGCCCTTCTCTGCAAGGGACTCTTTCAATTGTTCACTGCTCACATGCTGACTCATGTTGATACTCCGCTGATTCTGTCCGCAACCGCTGCGGCGCTTGGTACGAATCTTTCATTCAACATACATGCCAGCATGCATATTTAATCCATAAGCAGATTCAATCAACTCCCAAACATCACCTCGATGGCACCAACCAAGAGATTGCTATATGTCGATATATCAAGCAGTTAAGAAGCAATTCAGCGTTGGAGACTGGCCACTTCAGAGCGGCAACATACTGCGCGATGCGCATGTCTGCTATCTGCAACTGGGCCAACTCAACGCTGCGCGCGACAACCTGATCATCCTGCCGACGTACTACGGCGGAACACACGAAGGAAATCTGCCCCTGATTGGTGCAGACGGACCACTGGATCCGGAACACTACTGCATTCTCATCCCGAACCTGCTTGGCAACGGCCAATCCAGCTCGCCGTCCAACGCACATCACAGTCAACGCGGCGCGGATTTTCCAATGGTTAGCCTGTACGACAACGTCGCTCTGCAGCACAGACTGGTTGAGGAGCACTTTGCAGGCACGGAAATCGCACTGGTAGCCGGCTGGTCAATGGGCGGCATGCAGGCCCTGCAGTGGGGCTGTCTGTATCCGGACCAGGTAAAGCGCGTAGCCAGTATCTGTGCGACAGCTCGTTGCTGGCCACACAACCAGGTGTTTCTGGAAGGAGTCAAGGCAGCACTGACGTGTGACAAAGACTGGGATGGAGGGCGCTACCAATCCCCGCCCAAAGCCGGCCTGAAGGCCTTTGGTCGAGTTTACGCCGGGTGGGCCTACAGCCAGGCGTTCTTTCGTCAAGAACGATACAAAGAACTGGGCTTCGACTCGATAGAGTCGCTGCTACGGTACTGGGAAGAGGACCACGTCAAGCAGGACGCCAACGATCTGCTTGCCGTGTTGCACACCTGGCAACAGGGCGACATCAGCGCCAACCCTGTATGGAACAACGATTTCAGCGCCGCCCTGAAGGGGATTAAAGCCAGGTGCCTGATAATGCCAGGCAGCACTGATCTCTACTTCACCAGCGAGGACGCCTTGAGCGAAGCACAGCAAATACCAAACGCATTTTTTCGGCCACTTGAATCTGACTGGGGGCATTGCGCCGGAGCGCCTGGGCGCAATCCGCTAGATACGAGAAGTATTCTCGATGTGCTAAAGACACTACTGACTGAAGATTAGGGGGAAACAGGGGAGCCGATGCAGAGGGTGTGCAGAATTCTGTGTAACCGGGGATGGGGTTACTACTGTGGCAGCCTGCCTTCGTAGCTGATCGTAAAGCGTGTCAGTGCCGCTTTCCAGTCACGGATCGGCATCGTCCATTTCTTGCTGATGTTGCGTAGCGCCAGATAGAACAGTTTCAGCAGCGCCTCGTCGCTGGGGAACGAGCCGCGGTTCTTGGTTATCTTGCGCAAACTCATGTTCACCGACTCAATGGCGTTGGTGGTATAGATCACTTTGCGGATCTCCGGTGGGAAGTCGAAGAACGGCGTGATCCGAGCCCAGTTGCGCCGCCAGGACTGACCAATTGGCAGGTAGTCGTCATCCCATTTGGTTTCGAACTCGCCAAGGCGCAGCTCAGCCTCGTCCGCCGTGCTGGACTGGTAAATCCGCTTCAGGTCAGCCGCTACCTCGGCGCGCCGTTTCCAAGAGACGTAGTTCAGGCTGTGCCTGACCATATGCACGATGCACAGTTGCACGCTGGTGTGCGGGAAGACAGCCTCGATGGCCTCGGGGAAGCCCTTCAGGCCATCCACGCAGGCGATGAAGATGTCCTGCACGCCACGGTTGCGCAACTCGGTCACCACCTGCAACCAGAACTTGGCACCCTCGCTCTGGGCGATCCATAGCCCGAGGATTTCCTTCTCCCCGGCCAGGTTGATGCCCAGCGCCAGGTAAACCGCCTTCACCCGCACGGCACCCTCACGCACCTTGGTGTGGATGCAGTCGAGGTAGACGATGGGATAGACCGCGTCGAGCGGCCGTGACTGCCAGGCCTTCACCTCATCGGTTACGGCATCGGTCACCGAGGAGATCAGACTGGGCGATACCTCGGCGCCATACATCTCCTGTAGGTGTGCCTGAATCTCGCGCACGGTCATGCCCCGTGCGTACAGCGAAAGAATCTTGTCGTCGAACCCCACCCAGCGGGTCTGGTGCTTCTCGACGATCTGCGGTTCGAAGGTGCCATGCCGATCACGCGGTATCTCAATGGGCAGCTCGCCGAACTCGCCCTTGAGCTTCTTGCGGCTAAAGCCGTTGCGGGTATTGCCAGACGAGTTACCGACCGGCTGATGCTTGTCGTGCCCCAGATGGTGAGTCAACTCGGCATCCAGCGCACGCTCAACCAGCTTTTTGGTCAGCTGCTTGAGGATGCCTTCGGCACCAATCAGGTCTTCAGGTTTTTGATAGTTGGCCAAGAGCTGATCCAGCAGCTCGTCGGTGATGGGATGTAGTTTCTTGCTCATCGTGTCTCCGGTTCGGAGCGACAGTGTCGCTCATTAGCCGGTTACACAAAAATTCGTACACCCCCCCGATGCATCCCCTGCAATATCCTAAGGCGTGAACCAAGGTCAGAAGTTGTAGCGGATGCCTGCAGACAACAGGTCCACATCATATTCGTCGCCCACATCGCGGTAACGCTCAAACTCAGCTACCAGCGTCACATGCTCGCCAAGGTTGTAACCACCGCCAACGCCAAACGAGGTGACCCATTCAGTTTGTGAGTCGCTGATTACATCAAAACCATTCACAGACAGATCGAAGTCTGTTTCAAGGCGGTGGTAACCCAATTTCGCAAACAGGCTAAAGCTATCCAGCGGCATGGTTAATACGCCATTCAAACCATATCCTTCAGTGCCAGCATTAAAGCCCAGATTGTTGTTCCCGTCAGTCGCGCGAAACGAAACCTCCCCCAAGTCAACGTACTCGGCTTCAAATGCGAAGTATTGGTTTAGCTTCAGACCTGCACCAATTTTCCAGGCTGTGTCCTTGTTGTCCATAGAGGAGTTAAGGCCTAGCCCTGACGGAACAACATCACCAGTGCTGAGATCAGCATCAGATTGCCCGAGGCTAGCAAACAGGTAGGGCTGAGCCTCCTGCGCTTGAGAGAGGGCTGAGGCCGAGCAAAGTGCAACGACAGTTGCAGCAAACAGTGTTTTTTTGAACATCTTATTAAGTCTCCATATGACAACATGCCACCTTCTTGGTAGCGGTCCTTGCTCTCGGCATTCCTGCCAAGAGATCCCAGATCATAAGGGTTATTGATCTCAGAAAGCCATCCCCCTTACTTGCTACTGATGGAACTATATTCAGAAGACGCGATGACATAGTCCCAATTCAGGTACGTATGTATGCAGAATATCGACCTGACTCTGCCGCCCGCAGCAGCGCTGACCCAGGCGAATTTTCCGTGCGCGCAAAGAAGAACACCCCGACCATGACTGATCGGGGTGTTCGGTATAGGCGCTTGACGATGACCTACTCTCACATGGGGAAGCCCCACACTACCATCGGCGATGCATCGTTTCACTTCTGAGTTCGGGATGGGATCAGGTGGTTCCAATGCTCTATAGTCGTCAAGCAATTTGTTGCTGCCCGCTGGGCGTGCAGCTTAAAAAGCTTGGATGTGTGACAGAAGCTAAGGTATTTGCAATCTCGCAAGTTCGCGAAGTTGTTTGTTTCTGTTTGGCTCGATAACACCAGATTGCTTGGGTGTTATATGGTCAAGCCACACGGGCAATTAGTATTGGTTAGCTCAACGCCTCACAGCGCTTACACACCCAACCTATCAACGTCGTAGTCTTCGACGGCCCTTTAGGGGAGTCAAGCTCCCGGTGAGATCTCATCTTGAGGCAAGTTTCCCGCTTAGATGCTTTCAGCGGTTATCTTTTCCGAACGTAGCTACCCGGCAATGCGTCTGGCGACACAACCGGAACACCAGGGGTTCGTCCAACCCGGTCCTCTCGTACTAAGGTCAGCCCCTCTCAAATCTCAAACGTCCACGGCAGATAGGGACCGAACTGTCTCACGACGTTCTAAACCCAGCTCGCGTACCACTTTAAATGGCGAACAGCCATACCCTTGGGACCGGCTTCAGCCCCAGGATGTGATGAGCCGACATCGAGGTGCCAAACACCGCCGTCGATATGAACTCTTGGGCGGTATCAGCCTGTTATCCCCGGAGTACCTTTTATCCGTTGAGCGATGGCCCTTCCATACAGAACCACCGGATCACTAAGACCTACTTTCGTACCTGCTCGACGTGTTGGTCTCGCAGTCAAGCGCGCTTTTGCCTTTATACTCTACGCACGATTTCCGACCGTGCTGAGCGCACCTTCGTACTCCTCCGTTACTCTTTGGGAGGAGACCGCCCCAGTCAAACTACCCACCATACACTGTCCTCGATCCGGATAACGGACCAGAGTTAGAACCTCAAAGTTGCCAGGGTGGTATTTCAAGGTTGGCTCCACGCAGACTGGCGTCCACGCTTCAAAGCCTCCCACCTATCCTACACAAGCAAATTCAAAGTCCAGTGCAAAGCTATAGTAAAGGTTCACGGGGTCTTTCCGTCTAGCCGCGGATACACTGCATCTTCACAGCGATTTCAATTTCACTGAGTCTCGGGTGGAGACAGCGCCGCCATCATTACGCCATTCGTGCAGGTCGGAACTTACCCGACAAGGAATTTCGCTACCTTAGGACCGTTATAGTTACGGCCGCCGTTTACCGGGGCTTCGATCAAGAGCTTCGCCGAAGCTAACCCCATCAATTAACCTTCCGGCACCGGGCAGGCGTCACACCCTATACGTCCACTTTCGTGTTTGCAGAGTGCTATGTTTTTAATAAACAGTTGCAGCGGCCTGGTATCTTCGACCGACATGGGCTTACGCAGTAAATGCTTCACCCTCATCGGCGCACCTTCTCCCGAAGTTACGGTGCCATTTTGCCTAGTTCCTTCACCCGAGTTCTCTCAAGCGCCTTGGTATTCTCTACCTGACCACCTGTGTCGGTTTGGGGTACGATTTCTAGTTACCTGAAGCTTAGAAGCTTTTCCTGGAAGCATGGCATCAACCACTTCGCGTTCTAAAGAACACTCGTCATCAGCTCTCGGCCTTAGCGACCCGGATTTACCTAAGTCACCAGCCTACAACCTTAAACACGGACAACCAACGCCGTGCTGGCCTAGCCTTCTCCGTCCCTCCATCGCAGTAACTAGAAGTACGGGAATATTAACCCGTTTCCCATCGACTACGCCTTTCGGCCTCGCCTTAGGGGTCGACTCACCCTGCGTCGATTAACGTTGCGCAGGAACCCTTGGTCTTCCGGCGAGGGAGTTTTTCACTCCCTTTGTCGTTACTCATGTCAGCATTCGCACTTCTGATACCTCCAGCCAACTTCTCAATTGACCTTCACAGGCTTACAGAACGCTCCTCTACCGCTCATCTTACGATGAACCCGTAGCTTCGGTGTATGGTTTGAGCCCCGTTACATCTTCCGCGCAGGCCGACTCGACTAGTGAGCTATTACGCTTTCTTTAAAGGATGGCTGCTTCTAAGCCAACCTCCTAGCTGTCTAAGCCTTCCCACATCGTTTCCCACTTAACCATAACTTTGGGACCTTAGCTGACGGTCTGGGTTGTTTCCCTTTTCACGACGGACGTTAGCACCCGCCGTGTGTCTCCCGTGCTGACACTCACTGGTATTCGGAGTTTGCATCGGTTTGGTAAGTCGGGATGACCCCCTAGCCGAAACAGTGCTCTACCCCCAGTGGTGATACACGAGGCGCTACCTAAATAGCTTTCGAGGAGAACCAGCTATCTCCGAGCTTGATTAGCCTTTCACTCCTATCCACAAGTCATCCGCTAACTTTTCAACGGTAGTCGGTTCGGTCCTCCAGTGCCTGTTACGGCACCTTCAACCTGCCCATGGATAGATCGCCCGGTTTCGGGTCTATACCCAGCGACTAAACGCCCTATTAAGACTCGGTTTCCCTACGCCTCCCCTAGACGGTTAAGCTCGCCACTGAATATAAGTCGCTGACCCATTATACAAAAGGTACGCAGTCACAGAACAAGTCTGCTCCCACTGCTTGTACGCATACGGTTTCAGGTTCTATTTCACTCCCCTCACAGGGGTTCTTTTCGCCTTTCCCTCACGGTACTGGTTCACTATCGGTCAGTCAGGAGTATTTAGCCTTGGAGGATGGTCCCCCCATGTTCAGTCAACGTTTCACGTGCGCCGACCTACTCGATTTCACAGCTAAGAGTCTTTCGTATACGGGGCTATCACCCACTATGGCCGCACTTTCCAGAGCGTTCTACTAAACTCAAAACTGCTTAAGGGCTGGTCCCCGTTCGCTCGCCACTACTTGGGGAATCTCGGTTGATTTCTTTTCCTCAGGGTACTTAGATGTTTCAGTTCCCCTGGTTCGCCTCACACACCTATGTATTCAGTGTGTGATACCCAGCTTATGCTGGGTGGGTTTCCCCATTCAGAGATCTCCGGATCAAAGGTCATTTGCCACCTCCCCGAAGCTTATCGCAGGCTATCACGTCTTTCATCGCCTCTGACTGCCAAGGCATCCACCGTATGCGCTTATTCACTTGACCATATAACCCCAAACAATCTTAAGTTAATTACTTAACTCAGATTATTCAGTGATATCGGTTTAAAACAGAATTAACGACAATTCCGGAACTTGCACTTGAGATTACAAGTTTACCTTAGCCACATTGCATGCAGTGAAACATGCCATGTGTCTGTACTTCTATCACATATCCAAATTTTTAAAGAGCGTCTGGTTCAGAGACCAGATATCAACAATCAAGGGTTTGATTGTTCATATATGAACTCTGAGTTCCATTCTATGGCGTGTGCTGCGTCGTCCTGGTGGAGCCAAGCGGGATCGAACCGCTGACCTCCTGCGTGCAAGGCAGGCGCTCTCCCAGCTGAGCTATGGCCCCGTTCAGACCTTACACCTCGACAATTGGTGGGTCTGGGCAGATTCGAACTGCCGACCTCACCCTTATCAGGGGTGCGCTCTAACCAACTGAGCTACAGACCCAATCGCCTTTCTTTCTGAATCAAGTAATTCGTGTGAGTGCTTGAGGAACAGCCGAGATCTTTCGATTAAGGAGGTGATCCAGCCGCAGGTTCCCCTACGGCTACCTTGTTACGACTTCACCCCAGTCATGAATCACACCGTGGTAACCGTCCTCCCGAAGGTTAGACTAGCTACTTCTGGTGCAACCCACTCCCATGGTGTGACGGGCGGTGTGTACAAGGCCCGGGAACGTATTCACCGTGGCATTCTGATCCACGATTACTAGCGATTCCGACTTCATGGAGTCGAGTTGCAGACTCCAATCCGGACTACGATCGGTTTTATGGGATTAGCTCCACCTCGCGGCTTGGCAACCCTCTGTACCGACCATTGTAGCACGTGTGTAGCCCTGGCCGTAAGGGCCATGATGACTTGACGTCATCCCCACCTTCCTCCGGTTTGTCACCGGCAGTCTCCTTAGAGTGCCCACCATAACGTGCTGGTAACTAAGGACAAGGGTTGCGCTCGTTACGGGACTTAACCCAACATCTCACGACACGAGCTGACGACAGCCATGCAGCACCTGTGTCAGAGTTCCCGAAGGCACCAATCCATCTCTGGAAAGTTCTCTGCATGTCAAGGCCAGGTAAGGTTCTTCGCGTTGCTTCGAATTAAACCACATGCTCCACCGCTTGTGCGGGCCCCCGTCAATTCATTTGAGTTTTAATCTTGCGACCGTACTCCCCAGGCGGTCTACTTAGTGCGTTAGCTGCGCCACTAAAATCTCAAGGATTCCAACGGCTAGTAGACATCGTTTACGGCGTGGACTACCAGGGTATCTAATCCTGTTTGCTCCCCACGCTTTCGCACCTCAGCGTCAGTATCAGTCCAGGTGGTCGCCTTCGCCACTGGTGTTCCTTCCTATATCTACGCATTTCACCGCTACACAGGAAATTCCACCACCCTCTACTGTACTCTAGCCAGACAGTTATGGATGCAGTTCCCAGGTTAAGCCCGGGGATTTCACACCCATCTTATCAAGCCGCCTACGCGCGCTTTACGCCCAGTAATTCCGATTAACGCTTGCACCCTCTGTATTACCGCGGCTGCTGGCACAGAGTTAGCCGGTGCTTATTCTGTTGGTAACGTCAAGATTGCAGCGTATTAGACTACAACCCTTCCTCCCAACTTAAAGTGCTTTACAATCCGAAGACCTTCTTCACACACGCGGCATGGCTGGATCAGGCTTTCGCCCATTGTCCAATATTCCCCACTGCTGCCTCCCGTAGGAGTCTGGACCGTGTCTCAGTTCCAGTGTGACTGATCATCCTCTCAGACCAGTTACGGATCGTTGCCTAGGTGAGCCATTACCTCACCTACTAGCTAATCCGACCTAGGCTCATCTGATAGCGTGAGGTCCGAAGATCCCCCACTTTCTCCCGTAGGACGTATGCGGTATTAGCGACCCTTTCGAGTCGTTGTCCCCCACTACCAGGCAGATTCCTAGGCATTACTCACCCGTCCGCCGCTAAATCCGGGAGCAAGCTCCCTTCATCCGCTCGACTTGCATGTGTTAGGCCTGCCGCCAGCGTTCAATCTGAGCCATGATCAAACTCTTCAGTTAAATACTGATTGGGTTTTGAGAAAACCCTAAACTTGGCTCAGCTTTACAAAAAACTCATGAATTCACAGAGTTACTTGCTAGGCTGACAATCTTTCTGATCATCGAGCACATTCAGCAAGCACCCACACGAATTACTTGATTCAAATTGTTAAAGAGCGATTCGGCCAGCGTTTCCGCCTAACCAAGGCCGCGAATTCTACGCTAACCTTATGTTCTGTCAAGCTTTTATTTGAAGTTTTTAACCGCTTCAAAACCTGCCTGAGCGACCTGGAAGTACTTTCGCTTTCCGGACCAGGGAGGCGCATTCTACAGGATCAAACCCCGCTGTCAACACCTTCCAAACAACCTGATGAGAACTTCTCATCTCTCTCGAACTGGCGTCTTTCGAACAACCCTTTCGAGGCGGATCATTCTACGCCATCTCGCCGGACTGTCAAGCCTCATTTTCAAGCTAACCTATTGATTAATAAGCGCTTTAAGCGAAGCATCCTGCCCGACGAGGAGGCGAATTATAGGCCCGTCAGATTTTCCGTCAAGCCTTTTTCAGAAGAATTTTGGCAAACCGTTTTTTACCGGCCTGACACACGTACTCTTCACCCAGCGCAAGCACACAGGAGTGGTCGACCACTTCGCCATTAACCTTCACCGAGCCGGCAGAAAGCAAATCACGCGCAGCAGCAGCATTCTTCGCCATACCGGCCCGATTGATAACTGCGGAAATCGGCAGGTCAGCCTCCGCCTCAATAACCACTTCTGGAATATCTGCCGGCAGCTCGCCATCCTTCAGACGATTGCCTGCTGAGCGGTGAGCATTGGCCGCGGCCTCTTCCCCATGAAATCGAGCAACCAACTCTTCGGCAAGCTTGATCTTGATGTCGCGCGGATTGGCACCAGCAGCGACGTCCGATTTGAACTGATCAATCTCCGCCATACTGCGGAAGCTGAGCAGCTCAAAGTAGCGCCACATAATACTGTCCGGCATTGAAACCAGCTTGTTGTACATCTCACCAGGCGCGTCGCTGATGCCTATATAGTTATTCAGCGACTTGGACATCTTCTTCACGCCATCCAAGCCCTCCAGAATCGGCATGGTGAGAATGACCTGAGGCTCCTGCCCATACTGCCGTTGCAGCTCACGCCCCATCAGCAGATTAAACTTCTGGTCGGTACCACCCAGCTCGACATCCGCCTCCATTGCAACAGAGTCGTAGCCCTGCACCAATGGATACAGGAACTCATGGATTGCGATCGACTGACCACCCTTGTAACGCTTGTCGAAGTCATCGCGCTCCAGCATCCGAGCGACGGTATACTTGCCCGCCAACTGAATCATGTCAGCGGAGGTCATCTTGTCCATCCAGGTCGAATTGAACATGACCACCGTCTTGGCAGGATCCAGAATCTTGAAAACCTGCTCTTTATAGGTCTCGGCGTTGGCAGCCACCTGTTCACGAGTCAGCGGTTGGCGCGTGACGTTCTTGCCGGTCGGATCGCCGATCATGCCGGTGAAGTCACCAATGAGAAACAAAACCTGATGACCAAGGTCCTGAAACTGTCGCAGCTTGTTGATAAGCACGGTGTGACCGAGGTGAAGGTCAGGCGCGGTCGGATCAAAACCCGCCTTGATTCGCAGTGGCTTACCGCGCTCCAGCTTGGCGCGCAACTCGCCCTCAACCAGAATTTCATCGGCGCCGCGCTTGATCAGCGCCAACTGCTCGTCAACCGGCTTCATAGCTGCAGTTTTCCTGTGAGTGTCAGTGGGTGGTGTTTTCAGGGGGACAAACCATACAACATTGCCTATCAATTACAAGCAGCGCAGGCGCACCTTGCGGACAGCAGGCATTACGAAACGGACATAATTTGGCGGTATAAATCTGACAGGCGGGAAAGGCAAAAGCTTGCCACAGCAGCTTTTCAATTATAATTTAGCAAGTTAGTCCACTTTATCTAGAATACTTCTACACAAGAGCGCTTATGGGATCTCAAGATAAAAAGTCACCGCGATACCCCAAAAGCCACCTCGTGGCAGCCAGCGGTATCGCAGCAGCGCTGAGCATCATCCTGCTCGTAGTCCCTACCGCCGACGTCGAAGCCAAGAAGACATTAGTCCAGCTCGAGTTGCCGGCCCCCGAATCCAACGCCGACCAATCGCTTTCCCAGTCTCCTGAACAACTGGACGCACTGGTCAGCGAAGCAGTCACAATCCCCAAGCCGATGGATATCGCACGGCAGGCAACCGCCACAGCGAACGACGAGCCCCTTGTTGCGGTTGACACTGCAGCTGCAGAGGTCGGCCCTACCTGGCAACAAATTACCGTTGCCAACGGCGACACCCTGTCCACCTTGTTTGATCAGGCAAACCTGGGTGTCAGCACTCTGCATGCTGTCATCAACAGCAGTCAGGACGCACGCCGCTTCACTCGCCTGAATGTGGGCCAGGTGCTGGAGTATCAGACCGACGCGGAAGGTCAGTTGACCGCGATGCGCTCCAAACTGAACGACCTGGAAACCATCCGCATTGATCGAACGGCAGACGGCTACCAGTTCAGCAAGCAGGTTATCGAGCCTGAAATCCGCGAACGCTACGTTCAAGCCACCATCGACAGCTCTCTGTTTCTCGCCGCTCAGCACGCCGGGCTCAATCACAACCTGACAATGCAGATGGCCAACATCTTCGGCTATGACGTCGACTTCGCGCGCGACATCCGCCAAGGCGATCGCTTCGAAGTACTGTTTGAGGAAAAGCACGTCGATGATAAAACCGTAGGCTCGGGAAACATTCTGGCCGCCCGCTTTACCAACCGCGGCAAGACCTACACCGCGGTGCGCTACACGGATCGCAATGGCTATGCGAGCTACTACCGGGCTGACGGCACCAGCATGCGCAAGGCTTTCATCCGGACCCCGGTTGACTTTGCCCGAATCAGCTCCCGCTTCAATCCCGGTCGCCTGCACCCGGTGCTCAATCGCATTCGCGCCCACAAAGGCGTCGATTATGCTGCTGCCACCGGCACGCCCATCAAGGCGACAGGCGACGGCCGGGTTGTTTCCGCCGGCCGCAAGGGCGGTTACGGCAACGCCGTCGTTATCCAGCACGGGCGCAAGTACCAGACACTGTATGGACACATGAGCCGCTTCGCACGGGGTGTTACTGCGGGCACGCACGTCACCCAGGGGCAGATCATCGGCTACGTAGGCATGACTGGCCTGGCCACCGGGCCGCACCTGCACTACGAATTCCGCGTTGATGGCCGTCACGTTGACCCGCTTAGCGTGCAGCTTCCGGCCTCCGACCCAATCCCCAGCAGTGAGCGCACCGCCTTCCTCGCCACCAGCCAGCAGCTGATGGCGTCGATGGACCAGTCGCGCGCTACCCAGCTCGCCGCGCTGGATCAGTAATGTCCCCCTTGTATGTCGGTATCATGTCAGGCACCAGCCTGGATGGTATCGACATCACCCTCTGCCGATTCAACGATGAACGCCGGGCCGAGTGCCTGGACGCCCTTTGCGTACCGATGCCTGCCGATCTGCGCCAGCAATTGCTGGATCTGTGCAGCCCGGGAGGGGACGAAATCTATTTGTCCGGCGTCGCGGGTAACGCCTGGGCCAGACTGGCAGCCCAGGGTGTACAGCAATTACTGACTCAAAGCCAGACAGCCCCCGAGCAGGTGCGCGCTATCGGCAGCCACGGCCAGACAGTCCGCCATCATCCGGAACAGGGTTTCAGCTTGCAGATCGGCTCACCGTCGTTGCTCGCGGAGCTAACCGGTATCGACGTCATAGCCGACTTTCGCAGTCGCGACCTCGCCGCCGGTGGCCAGGGGGCGCCACTGGTACCGGCATTTCACCAATGGCTGCTGAGCTGTCCAACACAAACCCGCACCCTGGTGAATATCGGCGGGTTTGCCAACCTGACAGTCCTCCGGCCGGGGCAGCCTGTTGCAGGCTTTGATTCAGGCCCGGGAAATGCCCTTATGGACAACTGGACTCAGCGCCATACTGGGCTGCCTTACGACGCCAACGGCGACTGGGCGCGACAGGGGCACCCCCATCAGGCCTTGCTGAATCGCATGCTCGCAGACCCCTACTTCGCGCGCAGCGGCCCGAAAAGCACGGGGCGCGAGTACTTCCACGAGGCCTGGCTGGCAGCACACCTCAAGCACAGCCCCGATATACCGGCCGCAGACGTACAGGCCACCCTTGCGATGCTCACGGCCACAACCATCGCTCACAGCGTCGAGCTCGCGGCAAGTGACACCAAAGAGCTGTTTGTGTGTGGCGGTGGAGCGCGCAATCGCCACCTGATGGCACTGCTGCAGCATTTGTTGCCGACACAGGCGGTTCAGTCTACAGAGGAGCTGGGAGTCAGCCCGGACTGGATGGAAGCGATCGCATTCGCCTGGCTGGCGTGGCGTTTTGATCAGCGCCTCAGCGGCAATCTGCCGAGCGTGACAGGAGCAGGCGGTGAGCGCATTTTAGGTGCGCTGTACCCCGCCTGAATCAGATCGAGAAGGAAGAGCCGCAGCCGCAGGTCGTGCTGGCGTTAGGGTTGTTGATCACGAAGCGCGAGCCCTCAAGGCCTTCCTGGTAATCCACCTCGGACCCGACCAGATACTGGAAGCTCATCGGATCAACAACAAGACGCACACCGTCGCGCTCGACAACGGTATCGTCCTCGGCCAATTCGTCATCAAAGGTAAAGCCGTACTGAAACCCAGAACAACCGCCGCCTGTCACGAAGACGCGCAGACTCAAACTGTCGTTCCCCTCCTCCTCAATCAGCGAACGCACCTTACTGACCGCGTTATCACTGAAAATAAGCGGTGAAGGGACAAAGACTTCAGCAGACATACAACCTCCAGCGACCTTGGCCGCAGCACAACAGGGCGAGCATTATCCTTTTTCCCGAGGTTTTTGGTCAACTATTCTCCGATTCGAGCTGCAGGACCGCGTCGAGCTGGGCTGACTGGGCACTGTCATCGAGATAATTAAGCTGACCGCTGATCTGCGCCCCCATAACCATCTCCATATAGCGGTAATAAAGATCACCACTAATCCGCGCCTTGGCATCCAGCTCCAGGTGCTCGAGTGCGTGCACATCGCCAACGACCTGGCCGTTGATGACCACATGAGGCGCCTTGATAACACCTTCGACGTAGCCGTGCTCACTGATGCGCACCAGCCCCTCTTCAGCCTCGATACTGCCGACAACCCGACCATCAATCTGCAAGGCGCCATCAAATCGCATATCGCCACGTATCTGGGCCTGCTGGGCAATGATGGTCGTCTTGCCACTAAACTGGCCGATATCAGCCTTTTTGCGCTTGTCGGATCCCCACATCAGTGCTCTGCTCCTGTAACCGTCCAATCGAAAACCTGCTCAACCAGGGTGTCTCCGTTACGGGTTGCGACGAGCTTGACCTGCTGGGGCTCAAAGCCGTCCGGAAGGGTAAGCAGGGCCTGCTCACTGCGAGCGGGCACGACCTGAAAGTAGCGGAAATTCAGTGCCAGTTGATCATCTCCCAATGACGGGGACAGGTCTGCCAGAGACAGCTCATCGGTCTTGCCATTGAGCAGCCCTTTGACACTGACTGCCAGACTGGCCTCCAGCGTATCGCTCTCGTCCCCCACCCTGCTGACCATGACTTTATAGCGGAAAGCCGCCGGAGAGTCTGTGGCCTGCAACTCAAAAGCCTGGATTCGCAGCCCCGGCGCCATCGCACTTGGCGCCAGCACGCCCTGGTACTGGGCCAGACTTTGCTGCTGTTTGAACAGCTGAGCCTCAAGCTCGTGAATAATCTGCTGCCCCTCAGCAACAGCGTCACGCGCCACCAGCAAATCGACTTCCAGCTGGTGATAACGTTGACGGGCCTCCTCCAGTTCCCTGGTGAGTTGCGCCTGACTCTCAACCAGGGCAAGGCGCTCCAGTTCGAGCGGCTGCTGGTGCCGCATCGCGGCCTCCCAGCCCTGCCATGCACTGATCGGAACAGAGATCAGCAACAAGATGACCACTGCGCGCCGCCAGCGCCGCTGCATCCGGCTTTCGCGCGGCTGCAGCGTCACATGATGCTCCCGAAAAGAGTGAGAGCCGGGGCGCCGTGAACCGAACATCAGGGCAGCAGCGCGGGCTGCTGCAGCCCGGCGCGCTCGTCCAGACCAAACAGAATGTTCATGTTCTGCACGGCCTGACCGGAAGCACCCTTGGTCAGGTTATCAATCACGGACAACACCACGACCAGATCCCCGCCCTGCGGACGGTGCACCGCGATGCGACAAACGTTGGCACCACGCACGCTGCGCGTCTCCGGGTGACTGCCTGCAGGCATGACGTCAACAAAGGGCTCGTCGGCATAACGCTGCTCGAACAACGCCTGCAGATCCACCCTGGTATCTGCGACTCGTGCATACAGGGTGGCATGAATGCCGCGAATCATCGGCGTCAGGTGCGGCACAAAGGTCAGACCGACAGGCCCGCCGGCAGCCTGTTGCAGCCCCTGGCGAATTTCCGGCAGGTGGCGATGACCCGCAACCGCGTAGGCCTTCATGCTCTCGCCCGCTTCGCATAACAGGGAGCCGACGCTCGCGCCACGTCCCGCGCCGCTGACACCCGACTTGCAGTCTGCGATCAACGTTGCCGGATCGGCCAGCCCCGTCTCCAGCAGGGGAATCAGACCAAGCTGCGTGGCGGTCGGATAACACCCGGGCACGGCGATGAGCCGCGCACCGCGAATCGCCTCACGATTGACCTCGGGCAGGCCGTAGACGGCCTCAGGCAACAAATCGGGAGCGCCGTGCGGCTGGTGATACCACTGCGCCCACTCGTCGGCGTCGCGCAGGCGGAAGTCTGCCGACAGGTCGATCACCTTGACGCCGGTAGCCAGCAGCTCGCCGGCCAGCGCGTGCGCGACGCCGTGCGGAGTAGCAAAGAACACTACATCGCAGGCGCCCAGTGTGGCGACATCCGGCACGGAAAAGCGCAGGTAGTCATAGTGACCGCGCAAATTGGGATACATATCGGCAACACAGAGGCCTTCCTCTGATCGGGACGTGATGACCTCGACATGCGCTTCGGGGTGCTGGGCCAGCAGCCGCAGCAACTCAACACCGGTGTAGCCGGTTCCGCCTACAATGCCTACTTTGATCATCATTCCGTCCTGAATTGCATGTGAATTGTTGATACTCTGCGGCAAGCCTGCGCTCAGAGGCCGCAAAGCGGTCCCCTATGATAAAAGCGCTGGCAGAAATTACCAGCGCCGCCCCCGCGCAGCAGCCAGACACAGGAGACTCGTGTGTACCTCTGGATAAAAGCCTTCCACATCATGGCCGTGATTACCTGGTTCGCCGGCCTCTTTTACCTGCCTCGCCTGTTCGTCTATCACGCCCAGGCCGAAGACGAGATCAGCCGCGAGCGCTTCAAGACCATGGAGCGCAAGCTGCTGCGCGGGATCATGAACCCCTCAATGATCGTCACCCTGCTGCTCGGCGGCTGGATGCTCTATCTCAACCCCGGCTGGCTCAGCCAAGGCTGGATGCATGCCAAACTGGCGCTGGTCGCACTGCTAGTGATCTACCATCACCTATGCGGACGCATTCGCACCCGCTTTGCGAACAACGCCAATATCCGCTCGCATGTCTACTACCGCTGGTTCAACGAAGCACCGGTACTGGCACTGGTAGGCATCGTCATTCTGGTGGTAGTCAAACCCTTCTAGTCCGCTTTCACCGCTCGGCCTTGCGCCCAGGCGCGCAGGGCCTGCAGCTTCTCGGCCATCACGACAGACAGCGGTGAGGTGCGGGCAATCGCGGCAAGGATGTCGCGCCCGCCAAGCGGCTCGCCGCTGGCTGCGCAGGCATAGACCGCCGAGACCACCGCCTGTTCAATCTCCGCACCGGAGAATCCGTCACTGGCCTGAGCCAACTGCTGCAGGTCGAACTGCCCCGGATCAAACTCGCGCTTTGCCAGATGAATGCCGAAGATCTCCGCCCGTACCGACTCACCCGGCAAGTCGACAAAGAACAGCTCATCCACGCGCCCCTTGCGGATCAACTCAGGGGGCAATTGCGCGACATCATTCGCTGTCGCGACCAGAAATACCCTAGACTGCCGCTCGGCCATCCAGGTCAGCAGGCTGCCCAGCATCCGACGCGAGACGCCGCTGTCGCTCTGATCCGCCGCAACGCCCTTCTCGATTTCGTCGATCCAGAGCACACAGGGCTCCAACGCGTCGGCCAGCTGTAGGGCATCACGCAGGTTCTTTTCGGTCTCGCCAATGTACTTGTTGTAGAGCCCCGCCATGTCCAGACGCAGCAGCGGCAGCCCCCACAGCCCAGCGATCGCCTTGGCCGCGAGGCTCTTGCCCGCCCCCTGCACCCCCACCAGCAATACACCGCGGGGCATATCCTTAACCGGCCCCGCCTTGCTGAAGGCTGCGTGACGGTCGGCCAGCCAGGCCTTGAGCTTCTGCAAACCACCCACTTCACCAAAACGCGCGGTTTCCTGCTCGTAACTCAGCACGCCATCCATGCCCAGCAACTCGAACTTGGCCTTGTTCAGGTTCGGCAGGTCGCTCTGGTCGATCGCTCCATCGTCGATGATCAGGTTACGGGCCAGCCGCCGCGCCTCCTCATGGGTGGTGCCGCGCAGGTTACGCACCACCTGCTGCAACGTGCGATTATCGGTACGCACCCGCTGCCCCCGATTGGCCTCGCTCCAGCGCATCGCCTCCTCGCGCACAATGGCGGTCAGCTCCTCTTCCGATGGCATGCTCAACTGCAGACGCGCGGCAAGACGCCTCAGCTCCGGTGGCAGATTGACCGCATGGCTGACAAGAATCAGCGTCGGGCCGGTCGCCCCCCGGTTCATTGCCAGCGTCTTCAGCTGACGCACGATGCGTGGCGAGTCCATGAATGGATGCAGGTCGCAGAAGACATAAAGTGCATTCTCGCCGGCCTCCCTCACCACATCCAGGGCAACCCCGGCATCGCGAGTGTCGCGTTCGGGATCAGGTTCTGCCCCGAAGCCAAGCCGACTCAAACCGTCCAGATGATTCCAGGTGTACCAGGTCTGCGCACGTTGAACAGCCAGCGAGCCGATGGTCTCGAGTACCCGCGGCTCCTGCCAGGACTCGATGACGATCAGGCGAACGCGCGAGTCCAGCACCAACCCCAGGTCATGAATATCGTTTTTCAATCAACGCCTCCTCTGCTGCGCCGCAGTCCTGCCACGCACTTCCCGATAGTGCCAATCCGTTTGCCTGCGTTACACTGCCACCAACGCGGTCACCGGCCGCGACCCTCAGCCAACCAAGGAGCGCAGCGTGGATTGTCTGTTCTGCAAGATCATCGACGGCAAGATTCCGTCCAAGAAGATATACGAAGATGATCAGGTCTTCGCCTTTCACGATATCAACCCGCAAGCCCCAGTGCACTTTCTGGTGATCCCGAAGAAGCATATCGCCACGCTGGACGACGTCACCGAAGAGGATCGCGCCGTCGTTGGCCATATGGTCTACACCGCGCAGAAACTGGCAAAGGAGCTGGGTTACGAGGCAGGTTACCGCACTGTGTTCAACTGCAACGAACAGGGCGGCCAGACCGTTTACCACATTCACCTGCATGTCCTTGGCAAGCGCCAGATGACCTGGCCTCCGGGCTAGGCGTTGCAGGGCAGGAGACGCCATCATGAGCACGCGACACTACAGTTTTCTCGACCGCCTGCTGAATCAGGCAGACCAGTCACTGCGTACGCTGATTCCTGGCGCAGCACAGGCCCAGCGTCCCTCGCCGGCGCAGCATCTGGCTAACGTGCCAATGGACGATCACGAGCGCCAGCATATCGCCGGCCTGATGCGCATCAACCACACCGGAGAGGTATGCGCGCAGGCGCTGTATCAGGGCCAGGCGCTGACCGCCAAGCTACCCGAAGTCCGCTCGAAGATGGAGCACGCCGCGGCTGAGGAGATAGACCACCTGGCCTGGTGCGAACAACGCCTGAAGGAGCTGGGCAGCCGCACCAGCATCTTCAATCCGCTGTTTTACGGGATGTCATTCGGGATTGGTGCAACCGCCGGGCTGATCAGTGACCGCATCAGCCTGGGCTTTGTTGCCGCCACCGAACAGCTGGTCGAGCGTCACCTTGACGATCACCTGACCCAGCTGCCGGAGGAAGACATCAAGTCGCGCGCCATCCTGGAACAGATGCGCGAAGACGAGATCGAACATGGCCAGCAGGCGCTGGATGCCGGCGGCGCGGTATTCCCGGAGCCGATCAAGCAAGCCATGGTGCTGCTCTCCAAGGTCATGACCAAGGCGACCTACAAGGCCTGATTGATCGACCGGACGGTGTCGGGGTGACGCAAATGCAGCACCCCGAACAGCATGACCTGCAACAACTGCCGGCCCAAAGAGCCAACCTTCCTCAGCTTGCCGAACATCAACAGGCACTCCAGCACGTGCACACCCAGCACGATCAACGCGATCATCTGCAGGCGCTGTGGGTTGGGTACCGGAACCAGATTGAACAGACTGAGGATAACGGTCAGCCAGAAGACCAGCATCAGCAGCTTGCCTGCCAACATGAATGTACGCATGACTACTCCCTGATTGTTGTTATTGGGGAGCCCGATGGTAACTCACGGACGCTTGCATGAAAGGGCCGGGCTAGCCAACGGAGTGACCGCAGGCGCCACGAACCGCAAGTGCGGGCGCGCAGAATGCTGCGCCCGCTGCAGAAAAATCAGTCGATTTCGACGATCTCGTAATCATGGGTCACTTCCACACCGGCGCGGCCCATCAGGATCGACGCCGAACAGTACTTCTCGGCAGACAGCTCAACCGCGCGTTTGACGTGCGCTTCCTTCAGGTTCTTGCCGGTCACAACGAAGTGCAGGTGAATCTTGGTAAATACCTTGGGCTCGACATCAGCGCGTTCGGCCGCCAGTTCGGTGTGCACATCCCGAATATCCTGACGGGCCTTTTTGAGAATGCTGACCACATCGAAGCTGGCGCAACCGCCCAGCCCTACCAGCACGGTCTCCATCGGGCGGATACCCATATTGCGCCCACCCGCCTCCGGCGGACCGTCCATTACCACCGTGTGGCCGCTGCCGGACTCACCCAGAAACATGACCCCGTCAACCCACTTGATCGTTGCTTTCATCACAGACTCCCGCAGGAAAATCGCTCACAGGGCCGGGAGAATACCACAGCAACCTGCGGCATATGTCCGCACTGGTCATACGGATAAAAACTGGACATAATCCGTTTCAGTCTCACGCTGAGGCTGACACGGATGCCACGCATCTTCGGTACGCGCGACTACGGCCAGGACACGCTTTTAATGGTTTCAATCAACCTGACTACTAAAATAAAAAATCTGGATGCTTTTCTCGCCCACTGCCATCGCAGGAGGTTCGCCGCCCGCAGCACGCTGATTCATGCGGGCGACCAGTCGGACAGTCTGTTCTATATCGTCAAAGGGTCGGTCACGATCCTGATCGAAGACGAACATGGCCGTGAAATGATTATTGCCTACCTGAACCAGGGTGATTTCTTCGGTGAAATGGGCCTGTTCGACCTGTCACCGGCCCAGCATGACCGCAGTGCCTGGGTTCGCGCCAAGACCGAATGTGAAGTAGCGGAAATCAGCTACAGCAAGTTCCGTGAACTGACCCAGCGCGACCCCGAGCTGCTCTACGCCGTCGGTCGACAGATGGCCGAGCGCCTGCGCAAAACCACGCGCAAGGTTGGTGACCTGGCGTTTCTCGACGTCACCGGACGGGTCGCCGGCACCCTGCTTGAGCTGTGCAAACAGCCCGATGCCATGACTCATCCCGACGGCATGCAGATCAAGATTACCCGCCAGGAAATCGGCCGTATCGTCGGCTGCTCCCGGGAAATGGTCGGGCGCGTTCTCAAAAGCCTTGAAGAGCAAGGGCTGATCGACGTCAAAGGCAAGACGATGGTGGTGTTCGGCACCCGCTGAGCAGCGCCTGCAGCCAACCTCAAACACCCCGCGATGGGCCGGGCAGTCTGCTCCCGGCCGCTCCTGCACCTCGCCCCTTGCTCATGTACAATCGCTCACCAGGCTATTCCAACACGAGGTGAACATGGGCTTGAACAACGAGTGGATGCAACGCGACATTTCGGTGCTCTGGCATCCCTGCACCCAGATGAAAGACCACGAGCACATGCCGGTCATCCCGATTCAACGGGGCGAAGGCATCTGGCTGCATGATTTCGAAGGCAACCGCTACATGGATGCCGTCAGCTCGTGGTGGGTCAACATCTTTGGTCACGCCAACCCTTATATCAACCAGCGCGTAAAGGATCAGCTCGACTCGCTTGAGCACGTGATTCTCGCCGGGTTCAGCCACACCCCGGTGATCGAACTGTCCGAGCGGCTGGTAAAAATGACGCCAGATCCGCTGACCCGCTGTTTCTATGCCGACAACGGTTCCTCCTGCATCGAAGTGGCGCTGAAAATGAGCTTTCACTACTGGCTCAACATCGGCAAACCGCAGAAGAAGCGCTTCGTCACCCTCACCAACAGCTACCATGGCGAAACCCTGGCGGCGTTGGCGGTGGGTGATGTTGCGCTGTACAAGGAAACCTATCAGCCGCTGCTGATGGACGTGATTACCGTGCCCTCACCCGACTGCTACTACCGCGCCGAAGGCGTCAGCTGGGAAGAGCAC
This sequence comes from Halopseudomonas sp. T1L2, assembly GCF_055397385.1. Taxonomy (NCBI): domain Bacteria; kingdom Pseudomonadati; phylum Pseudomonadota; class Gammaproteobacteria; order Pseudomonadales; family Pseudomonadaceae; genus Halopseudomonas; species Halopseudomonas sp. T1L2. The sequence continues at coordinate 2,523,732 of NZ_AP040865.1, forward strand.
AGCCGGCAGATGTTCACGCACATGGAACAGACCCTGGCCGAGCAGCACGAAGAGATTGCCGCGGTCATTGTCGAGCCGCTGATCCAGTGCGCCGGCGGCATGCGCATGTATCACCCGGTCTACCTCAAGCTGCTGCGCGAGGCCTGCGACCGCTACGGCGTGCACCTGATCCACGACGAAATCGCAGTCGGCTTCGGCCGCACCGGAAGCCTGTTCGCCTGTGAACAGGCCGATATCGCCCCGGACTTTCTCTGCCTGTCCAAGGCGCTGACCGGCGGCTATCTGCCAATGGCCGTGTGCATGACCAACGACACCATCTATCAGGCGTTCTACGACGACTACGAGAGCATGCGCGCCTTCCTGCACTCGCACAGTTATACCGGCAACCCGCTGGCCTGCGCTGCGGCGCTGGCGACGCTGGACCTGCTCGAACAGGGTAACGTGATCGAGACCAACAAGGCGCTGTCGGCGCACATGGCCAAGGCCACCGCCCACTTCGTCGACCATCCGCACGTAGCCGAAGTCCGCCAGACCGGCATGGTGCTGGCCATCGAGATGGTCAAGGACAAGGCAACCCGCGAAGCCTACCCCTGGCAGGAGCGCCGCGGCATCCGCGTCTATCAGCATGCGCTGAAGAACCAGGCGATGCTGCGCCCGCTCGGCAGCGTGGTGTACTTCATGCCGCCCTATGTGATCACGCCGGACCAGATCGACCACCTTGCCAGTGTCGCCTGGGAAGGTATCCAGCTGGCCACCCGGGACTGATCCCATGCGCGTATCCCGCTTTTATCTGGATCGCCCGCTGGCCGCAGGCGAGGTCATTCTCGACGGCGACGTTGCCCACTATATCGGCCGGGTGCTGCGTCTGGCGCCCGGCGCGCCCGTGCAGATCTTCAACGGCAGCGGTCAGGAATGGCCGGGCGAAGTCAGCGCGGTGAGCAAGCGCGACGTGACCATAACCCTGCAGCAACCGGTGGCCGGTACACCCGAGTCGCCGCTGCACACCCACCTCGGGCAAGCGTTGTCCCGTGGCGAGCGCATGGACTGGGCCATTCAGAAGGCGGTCGAGCTGGGCGTCAGCGAAATCACTCCGCTGTTTACCGAGCGCTGCGAAGTCAAGCTGCAGGGCGAGCGCGCCGACAAGCGCCAGGCTCATTGGCAGCAGATCGCCGTCAGTGCCTGCGAGCAGTGCGGCCGCAGCAGCGTTCCAGTGATCCATCCGCCAATGGCATTGCATGACTGGCTGTCCGCGCTGCAGGTCGACGTCAGGCTGGTCCTGCACCACCGCACCGAGCAGGACCTGCAAAGCCTGCCGGCGCCAGAGTCAGCCGCCCTGCTGATCGGCCCGGAGGGCGGTCTCAGCGCTGGCGAGATCGCGCAGGCTGAGCAGGCGGGGTTCCACGCTGCCCGTTTCGGCCCGCGGGTGCTGCGCACCGAGACCGCGCCGGTGGTTGCGCTGACCATGCTTCAGCACCTCTGGGGAGATGTCTGAGCGGGCGCGGTGCGCCTGCCAGAACTCGCCGGCCAGCCCTTCCAGTCGCTGCACCAGCGTCATCAGCTCGGCAGCATGCTCGTCGTTTTCGGCCATTGCCTCCAGGTTGGTCACGCTGCCTAGCCGGATACGCTGCAAACTGCGGCTGATTTCGTCACTGACACTGCTTTGCTGCTCCACCGCCGCGGCAATCTGAGCGCTGGCCTGACTGATACCGCTGACCAGCCCGTCGATGCCATCCAGCGCCTCGGTGGCATCACTGACACCCGCGGCGCACAGATCAACCTGCTGCAGACTCTCCTGCATTGCACTGACCGCGGCCTGACTACCCTGCTGCAACCCCTCAATCGACTGCCTAATGGTGGCGGTCGATTGCTGGGTACGCGCCGCCAGCGCACGCACCTCATCGGCGACCACTGCAAACCCGCGCCCCTGCTCACCGGCCCGCGCCGCCTCGATTGCCGCGTTCAGCGCCAGCAGGTTGGTTTGCTCGGCAATACCGTTGATGACCTCCAGCACGGCCGAGATCTGTTCGCTCTGGCTGGCCAGCGCCTTCAGCCGATCGCCGGATTCGGTAATCGAGGCGGTCAGCATGGCCATTCGTTCACTGGTGGAGCTGGCTACCCGATGACCATCGCTGGCACTGCGCTCTACCCCTCTGGCATCCTCGGCCGCCTGCTGGGCGTTACGTGCCACCTCCTGAACACTGACCGCCATCTGCTCGACCGCGGCAGCAACCTGCTCAGTCTCCGCCTGCAACTCGCTGCTGGCCTGACTGCTGCGTTTCACCGCGCCGACCATATCCCGGCTTTGCTGGGCCAGTCGCTGCGCCGCATCGCTCATGCGCCCAACCAGCGCAGAGGCCTCTGCCTCCTGCATGTCAAAGGCAAAGGCAATCTGACCCAGCTCGTCCCGGCGCCCGGTATAAAGCAGCTGACCCAGGGGGTTGTCAGCGATCGCCCGTGCCCGACGTGTCAGCGCACGCAGCGGCCCCAACTGGTGCCAGAGGCCGGTCAACAACAGCGCATAGCCGCCGGACAGGGTCAGCGCCAGTTCCGGCAGAGACGCGCCAGATGAGGCCAGGATGACACCCGCCGCACAGAGCATTGCGGCACTGCCCAATGCCAATCGGGCAAACAGTGAAAGCGCCGGACGCCGCAACGCACGCGGCACCGTGCCCTGCAGTAAAGCGGCATAACAGCGCTCGGCAGCGGCTACTCGCTCATCCGACGCACGCGTGCGAACCGATTGATACTCCACCACCCGGCCGTTCTCACGCACCGGTGTCACATAGGCACTGACCCAGTAGTAATCACCATTTTTACAGCGATTTTTTACCAGCCCCATCCAGCTTTTACCTGCCTTCAGGCAGTCCCACAGCTGTTTGAATGCCTCGGGCGGCATATGCGGATGACGGATGATGTTGTGGTTTCGCCCCACGAGCTCGGCTTGCGAATAGCCGCTGATGCGCTCGAATGTTGCGTTGGCGTAGGTGACGGCACCCTTGAGGTCTGTCGTTGTCAGCAGGTTATCGCCATCCTGCAAACAGACCTCGCTGTCGGTGATCGGTAAATTTACCTTCATGTACCCCTCGCGGCGCAGTGGTGAACATCAGGGAAAAAGCAGACCTCTCAGGTCATCGGCACACATGGGAAAGCCCAGCTTGAAACCCTGCCCCAGGGTGCACCCTTCCTGCAGCATCAGATCAACCTGGCTGAGGTGCTCAATGCCCTCGGCAACCACCGCCAATCCAAGACTGCGGCTGAGCGCGATGATCGCCCTGCAGATAGTGAATTGCCGGGTGTTTTCGTGGGTCTCGTGCAGAAAGCTGCGGTCCAGCTTGATGATGTGAAGCGGAAAACGATTGAGGTAACCAAGCGAGCAGTAGCCGGTCCCGAAGTCATCCAGGGCAATACGCACGCCCATATCGGCAAGCTCGCGCAGGCTGGCCAGCACCCGTGGATCGTGATCGATCAGCAGGCTTTCGGTAATTTCCAGTACCAGACTGTCGGGCGCATAACCCGTGTCCTGGAGGATCTCACGCAGGCGCTGGACGAAGTCCGCTTCCTGCAGCTGCCGACCCGACAGGTTGACCGAGCAATGCAATGGCCCCGCTCCTTGTTGCTGCCAGCGTTGAGCCTGTCTGCACGCCTGCTCCAACACCCAGTAGCCGACCGAGACAATCTCCCCCGACTCCTCGAGCACCGGAATAAAGGCGGCAGGTGAGACCGATTCACCGTCATGGGACCAGCGCAATAACACTTCGACCGCCACCGGCGGCTGGTTTGGGGCGTTCAGATCGAAAATCGGCTGGTAATGCAGAGTAAACTCGTCACGCTGCAGCGCCTGCAGCACGTTGCTTTCCAGCTTGAGGCGCTGACGTGCCCGCTGCTGCATCGACTGATCGAATCGCTCGAAGCGCGCCTTGCCCGACTCCTTGGCACTGTAAAGCGCCAGATCGGCGGCCTGCAGGGCATCCTCCAGCCCCTGCCCGGGCAGCAGCGGCGCAACACCAATACTGGCGCTGACCACCAGGCAACGCTCGCCGAAACACAGCGGTTCGCGCAACGCGGCAAGTGCCCTGGTTGCGACCGTTTCTGCATCCTCGGCGCAGGCCAGATCATCCAGCAACATGACAAACTCATCGCCGCCGAAACGGGCCAGTTGGTCCCCGGGCCGCAGGCAGCTGCGCAGCCGCTCGGCAACCAGCAGCAGAACCCGATCACCGGCGGCATGCCCGAGGCTGTCATTGATCAGTTTGAAACGATCCAGATCGATGAACAGCAAGGCCGCATGGCGCGCGCCGGGCCGGCTCAGTTGTGAGGCCGTGCGCTGCAACTGGATATTGAGTTGGTGGCGATTGATCAGTCCGGTCAACGGGTCATGCCGGGCGGCATGCTCCAGTTCGCGCTGAAAGCGCTGGCGCTCGCTGATATCGGTCTGCGAACCGGCCAGCCGCCGGCGCCCGGACAAGTCGACTTCAACCACGCCCCGGGTCAGCACCCAAAGGTAGCTGCCGTCACTGCGACGCAGGCGGTACTCATGTCGAATCCACGGCGAGCCGCCCTGCAAATGCTGCTGGATAGCAGCCTGCAAGTCGGCCTGATCGTCCGGGTGAACGCGCTCGAACCAGTGCATGGAGCGCTGTCCGACCTGGCCTGGGTCAAGCCAAGCATGCTGGCCCAGCGCTCGGAGACATAGAGCTGATCCTGCTGCAGATCCCAGTCCCAGATGCCATCGTTGGCGCCGCGCAAGGCATGGGCATACCGGGCTTCGCTGGCTTCCAGGGCACGATGCTCGGCATCGATGTAGGCGTCAGCGGCCAGGCTCATGTCAAAAAAGACAATCTTCAGCAGACTGTCGAAATCAGCCAGCCTTGACCGCTGCTCGACACTGAGATCGTCGAACCAGTTACCGAGCATGCGACTCAGGTACATCCGATACGCACCCAGATACCACTTCAGTTCAACGCCGACCTGTTCGTGTATGTGCCCGATGCGCACACGCTCTTCCAGATAGCGCTGGTCAATCTCGCCACAGAACAGGCGACTGTAATAGCCCCGCTGACTATGCTTGAGGCGATCGACCAGCCCCTCGCCACGCAGAATCCCCTGTGTTTCAGGATACTGCTTCAAACGCTCGTACAGCGCCTCAACAAATTCGTGGCTGGCCTGCTCACCGAAACTGGCGATACGGCGTAAACGCTCCCCATCCGCGTTGCTCCAGTCGAGAAAATGCAAACGCTGTTGCAGGCCGCTGGCATCAAGCCCCAGTTTGTCGAATACCGGTTTAAGCACGGTTATCACGTCCATGGCGGTAAAAAGGCAGCGCTCCATAGGGCTGCCGACTGTTGTTATTCGGTTTTGCGCGGGCAACAAAAAAGGCGCTGTACTCCCGAGCTGTAAAAGCTCGGGAGTACAGCGCCTTGTCTTTCAGGCCCTTGCGTCCTGACCGGCAAAGCCGTCTCATTGGTCAGGAAACACGCTACCCTAGAGATCATCCTCTGACAAGCTTTGCAATAGCCCTTCCAGGCGATGACGCAACCCCGCCAGCTGCCGCGAACGGAAGGCATGGCGCGTCTGCTCCAGGGTGTCGATGGCATCCTCCAGGGCAAAACGCACGCGGCTGCGCTCGTTCAGCTGCTCGGGAGCGAGCCAGCGGCACAATGGCGCGTCACTGCAATCCTGTGGCTGACAGATCAGCTCACAGTCAAGCCCGGCCTGCTTAAGCGCCTTGATAATCGGGTCACGCTGCGCCGAAGATGCAGCAACAACCACCTTCGATTCGTCGGTCATGGCAGATCAGATAAATGATGAGTTTGATGTCAAATTGTAATCAAGCGCTGCACCAAAGACACCACAAGAGTCAAAAAATCGCCGCCTTTGCTGATCTGAATCAATGCCGTCACGCTTCCGCCATTACTCACACGCCGATTGACCGCCCCCGCCCCCTTGGGTAATGTTCAGCCGTTTGAACCATCCCGGATGAGGTAACGCATGGCCCGGAAGAAAACCGCCGCAGACTTCGAGCAGTCACTGGGCTCGCTGCAGGCACTGGTCGAGCGGCTGGAAAGCGCTGACCTCAGTCTGGAAGAATCATTGAGTGCCTTCGAGCAAGGCGTCACCCTGACCCGCGAATGCCAGCAGGCGCTCGCCCAGGCGGAACAGAAGGTCCAGCAACTGATCGAAAGCAATGGAGAGCTGAAGACAGAACCCTTTGACGGCGCCAGCGAATGAGCCCATTCGGTCAGTATCTTGAGCAGTGTCAGCAACGCATCAACGCCTTCCTGAGCAATCAGCTGCATACCCCGCAACCCCGTCTTGATCGACTCTACAGTGCCATGCGCTACAGCGTGGTCATCGGTGGCAAGCGCATGCGCCCGCTACTGGCCTATGCCAGCTGCGAGGCTGCCGGTGGCGAGTTGGCCCGGGCAGATCACGCGGCAGCAGCGGTGGAGCTGATCCATGCCTACTCGCTGATTCACGACGACCTGCCGGCCATGGACAACGATGACCTGCGCCGCGGCCAGCCTACCTGCCACCGCGCCTTCGACGAGGCGACCGCGATCCTCGCCGGTGACGGCTTGCAGGCGCTGGCCTTCGAACTGCTCGCCAGCGCGCCGGACTGCCGCCCGGATACCCGTCTGCAGATGGTCAGCCTGCTGGGCCACGCCGCCGGGCCGCAGGGCATGGTCGGCGGACAGGCGATTGATCTTGGCGCGGTCGGCGAGAAGCTCGACCAGAGCACCCTGGAAACCATGCACCGGCACAAGACCGGCGCCCTGATTCGTGCCAGCGTGCAATTGGGCGCACTGGCCAGCGAGCGGCTCAATGCCGAACAGCTGGCTGCCCTCGGCAGCTACGCCGACAGCGTCGGCCTGGCTTTCCAGGTGCAGGACGACATTCTCGACATCGAAAGCGATACCAGCGTGCTCGGCAAACAGCAGGGTGCCGACCTGGCCCGCGACAAGCCGACCTACCCGGCACTGCTCGGGCTGGACGGTGCCCACCGTCTGGCTGCCGAGCTGCGCGACCAGGCGCTCAGCGCAGTCGCAGGCTTCGGCCCCGCAGCAGAGCGCTTGCGCCAGCTGGCTGACTACACCGTTCAGCGCCGCTTCTGAGATAGCCCTGCGTGCAGTTGGGCTATCGGCCTGCATCGGTTAAACTGCGCCCTTGTTTTCCCGCCACCGACGTTGGCACCCAGAGCCTTGTTTGATGCCCAGCACTTTCCACGAAATCCCGCTCCATCGCCCCAGCACGCCGCTGCTGGACCGTATCGACGACACCGAGTCGCTGCGTGCGCTTGACGAAAGCCAGCTGCCCGAGCTGGCCGATGAGCTGCGGGCCTTTCTGCTCTGGAGTGTCGGCCAGACCGGCGGGCATTTCGGCGCGGGGCTGGGCGTCATCGAGCTGACTATCGCCCTGCACTACGTCTATCACACGCCGGACGACCGCCTGCTGTGGGACGTTGGCCATCAGGCCTACCCGCACAAGATTCTCACCGGCCGCCGCGAACAAATGGCCAGCCTGCGCCAAAAGAACGGTCTGGCCGCCTTCCCGCGGCGCAGTGAAAGCCCCTACGACACCTTTGGCGTCGGCCATTCCAGCACCTCGATCAGCGCCGGCCTGGGCATGGCCATCGCTGCAGGCCTGCAAGGCCTGGATCGCCGCACCGTTGCCGTGATCGGCGACGGCGCGCTGACTGCGGGCATGGCCTTTGAAGCGCTCAACCACGCCTCGGAAGTCGAAGCCAACATGCTGGTCGTGCTGAACGACAACGACATGTCGATCTCGCGCAATGTCGGTGGCCTGTCCAACTACCTGGCCAAGATCCTGTCCAGTCGCACCTACTCGCACATGCGCGAGGGCAGCAAGAAGGTCCTGTCCAAGATTCCGCCGGCCTGGGAGCTGGCACGCAAGACCGAAGAACACGCCAAGGGCATGCTGGTGCCGGGCACCCTGTTCGAGGAGCTGGGCTGGAACTACATCGGCCCGATCGACGGGCACGACCTGCCTACGCTGGTACGCACCCTGAAGAACATGCGCGAGCTCAAGGGCCCGCAGTTCCTCCACGTGATCACCCAGAAGGGCAAGGGGTTTTCCCCCGCCGAGGCCGACCCGATCGGCTACCACGCCATCACCAAGCTGGAGCCCAAGGCCCCGAGCAACGGCGTCAGCAAACCGAAATTCTCGAACATCTTCGGCCAGTGGCTGTGCGACATGGCCGAGCAGGACGAGCGCCTGATCGGCATTACCCCGGCCATGAAGGAAGGCTCGGACCTGATTGCCTTCTCCGAGCGTTTCCCCAGGCGCTACTTTGACGTCGCCATCGCCGAGCAGCATGCCGTCACCCTCGCTGCGGGCATGGCCTGTGAAGGCGCCAAGCCGGTGGTTGCCATCTATTCGACCTTCCTGCAGCGCGGCTACGATCAGTTGATCCACGACGTTGCGGTGCAGAATCTGGACGTGCTGTTTGCCATCGACCGCGCCGGTCTGGTTGGCGAGGACGGCCCGACCCACGCCGGCAGCTTCGACCTGTCGTACCTGCGCTGCCTGCCGAACATGCTGATCATGGCGCCGGCCGACGAGAACGAGACCCGCCAGATGCTGACCACCGGTTACCTGCACGAAGGCCCGGCGGCTGTGCGCTATCCGCGTGGTACCGGCCCGGGCGTGCCCATCGATCCGGCGCTGGAGCCGCTGCCGATCGGCAAGGGCCTACTTACCCGCCGGGGCGAAAAGGTTGCCATCCTCTGCTTCGGCACCCTGCACCAGCAGGCCAGCAAGGCTGCCGAGGCACTGAATGCGACCGTTGCCAACATGCGCTTCGTCAAGCCGCTGGACACTCAGTTGATCGCGGAGCTGAGCGCCAGCCATGACCTGCTGGTGACCGTGGAGGAAAACGCCGTCATGGGCGGCGCCGGCAGCGCGGTCAACGAATGGCTGCTGGCCCAGGGTATCAAGCTGCCGGTGCTCAACCTCGGTCTGCCCGATATCTACGTCGAGCACGCCAAGCCCGCTGAAATGCTGGCTGAGTGCGGTCTGGACGCTTCCGGTATCGAAGCGGCCATTCGCGCCCGCCTCGACCGTTTGTAAGAGCCTGCCTCTGGCAGGCTTGACCCACCCCGCCGAAAAGCCTAGAGTCCGCCCCACTTCCAGTCGCCTGGGTGTCCGGCCTGCAGTGCAGTCCGGGTGAAACGGGAAGTCGGTGAGAATCCGACACTGCCCCCGCAACGGTAAGGAATCGCAGGCCAGCCCTGCCAGCATCATCGAAAATGCCACTGTGCTCTGCATGGGAAGGCGATGATGTGTTGATTCCAAGTCCGGAGACCGGCCCAGCGCGAGTACAGCCACGGCAATGCCGTGCGACTGTCTGCTGAGGTGTCGCGGAGGGCGTCACCGGTCAGCGTGCAGCCGCCGCGCGGTGGCCTGCCTCCTGACTTCCCGCCCTCCTCAAAAGCCGAACTTTTGAGGAATCTATGTACAAGTCACTGCTGATCATCCCCGGCCTGCTGGCCTGCGCCGTTGCCCAGGCCAACGACGCGCTGTCACTCGCCGATACCGTCGTTACCGCCTCCCGACAGGTCGAAAGTCGCAGCGAAAGCAGCGCGGCCAGCACCGTCTTTACCCGGGCAGATATCGACCGTCTGCAGCCCAACAGCGTGACCGACCTGCTGCGTCGTGTGCCCGGCCTGTCGATCACCACCAACGGCGGCCTCGGCAGCTTGAGCGGCATTTCCCTGCGCGGCACCAACGTCACTCAAACGCTGGTTCTGATCGACGGTCAGCGGATCGCCAGCGCCAGCGCAGGCCAAGCCAGTCTGGAATTCATCAGCGTCGATCAAATCGAGCGAATTGAGGTGATCCGCGGCCCACGCTCAGCCATCTACGGCTCCGACGCCATCGGCGGCGTGGTACAGATTTTCACCCGCCAGGGCCGTGACGGGCTTGATGCGCGCGTCAAGCTCGGCGTCGGCAGCAACCAGACCTTTACCCGCGATCTGGCACTTTCCGGCGGCAACGGCCAGACCCGCTTTGCGCTGGGCACCAGTCTGAACGAAACCGACGGCATCAATCGTACGACCAATAGCGTCGGTGGTGATCGCGACGAAGACGGTTATCGCAATCGCGCGTTCAACGCTAGCCTGACCCACAGCTTCACCGACGATGTTGAAGCCGGCATCCGCCTGCTGGAGCAGACTGGCAGCACCGAGTACGACCTGCTCGGCGACCCGGAAGATGACTTCAGCCTGAGCACCGCGGCAGCACACGTTCAATGGCAGGTCAGCAGCCTGTGGCGTACCCGCCTGGAAGTCGGCCACGCCGAAGACCGCCGTGACACCCGCTCCAGCGTATTCCCCTCGTCATACGACACCTACCGCGACTCCGCCAGCTGGCTCAACAACCTGAGCATAAATGATGCCCATAACCTGCAGCTGGGGCTGGACTGGTACGAGGATCGCATGCGCACTGACGGTGCCTTCACCGACGATGAGCGCTACAACCAGGCTGCGTTTGCCCAATACCGTTTCAGCGGTGAGCAGGTCAGCGTCGAACTGGGTATGCGTCATGACGACAATGAACAGTTCGGCAGCGAAAACACCTTCAACGGCGCGCTGATCTTTGCCCTGAGCAACAACCAGCAACTGGTTGCGTCGTACAGTGAGGGCTTCCGCGCGCCGACTTTCAACGACCTGTACAACGCCTGGGGCTCCAATCCGAACCTGCGTCCGGAAAGCTCAAAGAGCTACGAGCTGCAATGGCGCGGCCAGTTTGACGCCACCACGCTTCAGGCGTCTGCCTACCGTATGGATATCGACGACCTGATCCTGCTGGACAGTTTCTGGATTCCACAAAATATCAGCGAAGCACGCATCAACGGCCTGGAACTGTCTGCCGAGCGCGACATCCTCGGCTGGTACACCGTCGCATCCGCTACCTGGCTGGACCCGCGCGACCGCAGCACCGGTCAGCTGCTGCCTCGCCGTCCCAAGCGCCTGCTGAGCATCGACAGCGATCGCCAGTTCGGCGACTTCGGCATCGGCTTCAGCCTGGTGGCCAACAGCACCCGCTACAATGACGCAGCCAATACCCAGAAGCTGTCCGGTTTCGGCACCCTGGAAGTACGCGGCAACTGGCTGATGAGCGACACCACCCGTTGGGATCTCAGCGTCAGCAACGTGCTGGAGAAGGAATACGCACTGTCCAACGACTTTGCCGGCAACCCGTACCAGAACGAAGAGCTGAACGCGCGCCTGTCGCTGACCTGGACGCCGCAGCTGTAAGCTTCACCTGCTGACAACTCTGTACCGACAAACCCCGCCCCGTGCGGGGTTTTGTTTTTGGGAAGGTCGAGTTCCAACTCGGTCTGGGGGACGCAGGCATCGCCTTTGGTCGAGTTGGAACTCGATGAGATGGTCTCCTCCCTCTCCCTTCTACGGCGTCGATGCGCCAGGGGATAGATGCTATGCATCTACTGGAACCGAACGGAGACAGGAGGAGACCATGAACCAATCTATGACAATTGGCATCGACCTGGCAAAGCACATTTTCTTCGTTGCCGCCCTTGATGGCTCGGGCAAACCAGCCCGGCGCAAGAAGCTTCGTCGCCATGAGGTGCTGCCATTTCTGGCCAATCATCCGGGGGCTGTCGTTGGCATGGAGGCTTGCTCCGGCGCGCACCACTGGGCCAGGGAGATACGCGCGTTAGGTCATAGTGTGCAGCTGTTGCCTGCACAGCATGTCAAAGCCTACCTGCGTGGCCAGAAGAACGATTACAACGACGCGCTTGCCATTGCTGAGGCGGTTCAGCATGGCCGTATTCGTTGCGTTGAGATCAAGACGGTCGATCAGCAGTTGGACCAGAGCCTGCATCGTCTGCGCCAAGCGCTGGTGACTGAACAGACGGGGTTGATCAACCGGACTCGATCCCTACTCGCAGAGCACGGCGTGGATCTGCCTGAAGGTAAGCACCGCTTCAGGCAGGCGGTCCTCGCACAGTTGGAAGATGCGCAGAACGGCTTGCCATGGCGCCTGCGGGAACTGCTGGGCCGGCAGTATCAGCTGTTCATCGCGCTGGAGCAGGAGCTCGCTTGGTACGAACGCGAAATCAAAACCAAGGCCGCAGAAAACGAAGCCTGTCAGCGCTTGATGAGCGTGCCGGGCTACGGCCCTATCGTCAGCAGCGCCTTCTATTGCTGGCTAGGGAGTGGCCAGCAGTTCCGTTGCGGTCGTGATGTGGCTGCGGCTCTCGGGCTGGTACCCAAGCAGTACAGCACTGGCGGCAAGACTGTGCTCGGTAGTATCAGCAAGCGCGGGGATAGACACCTCAGGGCGCTGCTAGTGCATGGCGCCAGAGCTGTTGCCCGTTACGCCAAAGAGCGTGACGACAGGCTAAGTCGCTGGGGCTGCAGCCTGATCGAGCGGCGAGGTTACAACAAGGCAGTCGTGGCACTGGCCAACAAACTGGCACGCATCGGCTGGGCAGTAGTGGCTCGAGGGCAAGCATACCAAGCCGTTCCGGCCTGAAGCGCAGCAGCCACACACTTGATTTAACCAAGAGGTAAGGCACACCCCCAGGTTGCGAAGGCAATCAGCAGATGGTGGTAATACAGGTCAAACCGATGTATCGAAAACCTGAGGAGGGTCATGGCCACACAGGCCGCGAGCTCGATAAGGACGATACGTGGCGACTGCTCATCGAGGCCCGCAGCACTGTGCTGCACACTGAGGCCGGATATACGACAGACAACCTGCTCTTGCCGTCAAAAACTGATGCCTTGCAATGAGGGAGGAGACCATATACGACCCTCCCGGCTTCCAATCCTCTCCCGCATGAACTCCAGCACAGCCCGTCGCCCCAACTTGCCGCCCGGCCCCGCTGATCAGGCATAATGCGTCCTTGTCCGAACCGGAATTCGACGCCCTATGTTTTTTACCAACGAGCGACTGCAGTTCTTCCGCCCGCTCACCAGCAAATACCGCGAACAGATTGTCGAGTGCCTGCGCCTGCTGCACGAGCGGCTGTACAGCGCCCGCGCCGATTACGGCGAATCACTCAAGCGCGAGCAGGTGCTGGATATCTTCAGTGAAGCGCTGGAACGCGCGCCGCTGCTGGAAGGCGACGATGAAGACGCCAGCCGCTTCAAGAGCAACCGCGAGCAGGCCAGCTGGATTCTCACCAGCCTGATCGAAAACGGCTGGCTGGAACGTCAGGTGGATCAGGCGACCTTCCAGTCGACCTACCCGTTCAGCCGCATGGGGCGTTTGTTTGCCCAGTCGCTGGCCGAGGCCGACGGGCACAACACCCGCACCCGCCACCGCAATACGCGCAACACCCTAAACGCGCTGTCGGCCTTTGCCGAGCACGGCGAGGTGTATGACCTGCTCGACGCCCACGAATACGCCGAACGCATCATCGCCGACTTCACCGATATCATCGCCGAGCTGGAAGAGCGCAAGCGCCAGTTGGTGCGTGAGGTAGAGGCGCAGCAACTCGTGCAGCAGGCCAGCGATCAGTTCTTCGACTTTATGGAGCGCCGCTTCCAGCCAGACTTGGCGGTGCGCCTGTCGGCCGACAGCGTCGAAAAACACCGCGAGCGCATTCAGGATGTGATTGCCCGTATTCGCCGCAAGCCACGCGAGTGGAAAGCCGAGGCCGAGCGCGAGCTGCGCCGCCTGGCGCCGGATTTGCTGGTGGACGAACGCAGCTCGATTCTCTGGCAGTTGCTGGACGGCATCGAAGGCTGCCTGCGCAACGCCGCCGACATCATGCTGCCGGCGCTGCGCCGCACGCTGCAGAGCTTCACCCAACGCGCCGACATCATCATCCGTCAGCTCAGCTACCTGCACAGCCAGAAGCACAGCGATATCGTCGGCCTGTGCCGCGAGCTGTCCGCCCTGCCCGCCGAAGAGCAGGCCAAGCGCCTGAGCGCCGCCGGCGAGGAAATGGCGGTAGTGAATCTGGCGCTGGTCGATCCGGGCCAGGTGAAGCTGCGCGAGCGCCGCGAGCGCCCGCCGGTGCACAGCCTGATGGAAACCCTCGACGCACCAGAAGACGACACCCTGCGGGCGCTGGCGGTCAATCAACTGCTCGACAAGGCCTTCAACGTCAACGCCAGTGGACTGCACAGCTACCTGCGCGCCGCCCTCGGCAGCGGCAATCAGCTCAACACCCGCGACCTGCCGGTCAACAGCGCCAGCGACCTGCTCGCGCTCAGCCACGTGATCGCGCTGGCCAGCGCCGAACACGCTGCCAGCGGCCTGCGCGTGCGCATCGAGCCGAGCGGCGAGACCATCAGCAACGAAACCTATTTTGATCGCCGTGACGGCTTCATCATCGATCTGGAACATGACGAACATGCGTGACGCGCTGGACCACCACCTCAACGAACGCGGCCTGAGTGCCGAGGACTTTTCCGAGCTGATGATCCGCCTGCTCGACCGCGGCGTCCTCTGCCGCGACGAAAGCAACCGCGAGGCCGAGCTCTACGACCGCTACCTGCAGGCCGCCGAGCTGGTCGAGGACTATCTCTCGGTGCTGCGCATCCGAGTGCTGCACGAGCCGCGCTTCAATCTGGTCCGGGTGTTCCCGCCGGGCGCGGAAGTGCCCGGCCTGGTCGACGCCGACGACAGCTTCGGCAGCGGCCTGCGCGAGCGCCTGAACCAGCAGGAAGTGGCGCTGATTCTGGTGCTGCGCGCCGAGTACGACAAGGCCCTGCGCGAAGGTCAGGTCGACGAGTTTGGTCAGGTCATGCTGTCGCTCGAGGCGCTCAACCTGAGCAGTCGCAACCTGCTCGGCCGTTCACTGCCGGAACAGCAGAGCGAACGCCGCAACCTGCTGCGCCGCCTGCGCCAGCTGCGGCTGATCCGAAGCCCCAGCGATGCCGAACTGGACAGCGGCGAAGCCTGGCTGACGATTCGCCCGGGCATCATCAGCCTGGTGACCGACAGCGCGCTGGCCCAGCTCGCCAGCCCCGAGATTGAAAATAGCGAAGACCAGCCGTCCGCCGAGGAGAGCAACTGATGTATCTGAAGCGTTCGATTACCGTCAACTGGGGCAACCTGCCGGTCGAAGAACTGGAATACGGCCCGGTCAACCTGTTCTCCGGCGGCAACGGCTCCGGCAAGACCACCGCAGCGGACGCCCTGCAGACGCTGATGACCGCCGCCCACGACAACCTGTTCAACTACAACCCGGGGCAGGACGAAACCACCCAGCGCGGCCGCGGCGGCAAGCAGGTGCGTACCCTCGCCTCCTACGTGCTCGGCTGTGACGACGGCGCCTACGCCCGCCCCTGGGATACCGACGGCTACATCGCCGGCGTGTTCCACCCGACCCGTGGCGAGACCGCCGAACCCTTTACCGCGGTGATCGGCGTACGCGCCCATCTCGACGCCGCCGGCAGCAGCCGCCAGGCGCGGCAGGACGAACTGCTGCTGATGATCATTCCCGGCGAGATGCTCTCGCTGTCGCACTTTCTGCGCGAGCAGGATGACGGCCGCCACGTGATCGCCGTGACCGAGCTGCCGGGCCTGCTGCGCAAGCAGTTCAGCGCCCAGCAGATCGAAGTCTACGACCGCAAGAGCGCCTATCTCGCCCGTCTGTACGCCGCGCTGCGCGGCCGCCGCGACGCACTCTCGACCCGCGAAGCCAAGAACGCCGCGCGCACCTTTGCCAATTTCATGGCCTACAAACCGGTCAAATCCATCGACCAGTTTGTCGCCGAGGAAGTGCTGGAGCCGCGCGAGTTTGGCGACACCATCAAACGCATCCGCGACCTGCTGCGCACCGTGCACGGCATGGAACAGGAAGCGGCGCGGGTACGTCAGGCGGTGGAACTGCTGTCGCTGACCACCAGCCAGACCACGCAGTATCTGGACAGCTGGCTGGAGCGCACCGGGCTGGAGTACGCTGCCGCCGCGCAAGCCTGGCAGAACAACCAGCAGGGCTATCTGGCCGCCAAACAGGAACAGCAGCAGCTCGCCAGTCAGCTCGAGGCGCTGCAGGAAGACCAGCGCCTGACCACCGAGCGCCTGGCCCAGGCCCACCACGAACTGGTGCAACTGGAAGCCCGCCGTCAGGGCATTCCGGCGCTGCAGAACAAGGACCAACTGGAGCAGCGCCAGCGCCAGCTGAGCGAGCAGCTGCGCAGCGCCGTACCCGGCCTGCTGACCCAGGCCCATCAGCGCGACCGCAACCTGGTGGCGCTGCAATCCGCCACTGCGCTGCTGGCCCAGCACAGCCTGAGTCAGGCGCTTCCGCAGCTGGCCAGCCGCGGCTGGCGCGAGGCCAGCGCGGCAGTGATGGCTGCCGAGCGCGAACCGGTTGCCGACCTCAATCAACTGCTGGCCCGCGACTGGATCGACCTGACCCCGCTGGACGCCGGCCTGGATGCCATTCGCAGCCAGCAGCGTGCGCACAACCAGCTGGCCGAGCGCCTGCGCGAGCAGGACAGTGAAGGCGCCAGCCTGCTGCAGCGGGTCGACCGGCTGGTGCAGGAACGCAGCAGTGCGCTGAACACGCTGGATCGTCAGATCAGCCAGGTTCGCCACCAGATCAGCACCCTTCAGAGCAGCCGCGTGACCTATCCGGCGTATGTCGAGGAAGCGCTGCTGGCGATCCGCAAGCAATGCCCGCAGGCCGACCCGCGGGTACTCTGCGACCACGTCGAGGTACTCGACCCGGATTGGCAAATGGCGATCGAGGGCTACATCGGCGGCAGCCGCTACGCCATTCTGGTCGAGCCCGAATATGAAGCCGAAGCGATCCGCATCGTCCGCCAGATGAACAGCCGCGAACGCAACCGCGCGCGGGTCATTCAAGGCAGCAAGGCCAGGCAGGACGCCGAACGCATCAGCCTGCCGAACGATTCGATCCTGCAGGTCATGCGCTTCAGCCACCGCGTCGCCGAGTACTACCTGCAGGCCTCCTACGCCACCGTGACTAGAGTGGAAGACGCCGGTGCCCTGCGCCAGACCCGCCGCGGCATCACCCGCGACGGCATGGGCTCGGGCAACTACGCGCTGTTCCGCTGCGATATCGACGACAGCCAGCTGGTATTCGGCGCCGCCGCCCGCGAACGCAACCTGCGCGCACAGGAGCAGCGCCTGCACGATCTGGATCTGCAGCAACACCAGCTGCGCCGCGAACTGGAAGCCCTGCGCGAACTGGCCCGTCAGCTCGGTCAAATTGCACCGCTCGAGTACGCCGCCCGCGCCAGCGAGCTGCTCGACAGCCAGCGCCAGCTGCGCGAAGTCGAACAGCAGCTGGAAGCACTCGACCTGGGCGCGCACCACGATCTGGAATCCGAACAGCAGCGCGTTACCCTGCGCCACCGCGAGCTGGAACTGCACGGCAAGGAACTGGACGTCCAGCTCGGCCGCCTGCAGGAAAAGCAGGTCAGCATCGGCCAGCGCATTACCCACTTCGCCGACCAGAGCGACGCCCTGCTCGATGCCCGCGACAAGGCCGAACAGTACCTGCTGGACGCCGCTGCCAAGGTGCCGGGCCTCGACCCGCAGGCACGGCTGGAGCAGCTCGACACCATGCTGGAGCAGCGCGGCGGCCAGTTCGACTTCATCGCCGACGCCCAGGCGCTGACCAGCAGCCTACACCGCCAGGTCGCCGACCTGCAGCGCGCCATCGAGCACTACAACGACCAGGCCCAGCCGGCCGATCAGGTACTCGCCGACACCCCGGCCGAGCTGCACAGCCTGGCGTTCTTCCGCCACGTTGGCGCACTGCATCAGCAGCTCGACAACCTGCACAACCGCCTGCGCAACAACGTGCTGCTGGCCAAGCAGGAGCAGCTCGCCAGCCTGCGCGACAGCTTCAACACCACCTTTGTCAGCGACCTGTGTCACGAGATTCATCAGGCCATCAACGACGGCCGTCGCACGCTGGAGCAGCTGAACAAGGAGCTGGAGCACCACCGCTTCGGTGCCGACCGCGAGCGCTTTCAGTTCGACTGGGACTGGCTGCCCGAGTACAAGGCCTACTGGGAGTTCTTCCGCGAACTGATTCAGATGCCGAACCTGGGCGATGGCACCAGTCTGTTCGACGATGCCCTGTCCGAGCGCTCGGCCGCAGTGCGCGATCAACTGCTGGCGTTGCTGCTCGATGGCGACGAACAGCAGGCCCTGCGCGAGCTGGAGCGCATCAGCGACTACCGCCGCTACCGCCGCTACGACATCCTCAAGCACCCGGAAGGCAAGTCGCCGATCCGCCTGAGCGAATACGGCACCGGCTCCGGCGGCCAGCTGGAAACCCCGGCCTACATCATCCGCGCCGCCGCCGTGACCAGCGCTTTCCGCTTTAACGAGGGCGACAGCCACCTGCGCATGGTGATCGTCGACGAAGCCTTTATGCACATGGATGAAATCCGCTCGCGTGAAGTCATCGCCTACCTCACCGAAACCCTCGGCCTGCAGCTGATCTTCATCATGCCGACCAGCAAGGCCGGCCCCTTCCTGGAGCTGGTCAGCAACCAGTTTGTGTTCAGCAAGGTGCCCAGCAGCCAGCCGGTCGGCGAGCTGAACACCCGCGTGCTGCTCGACCGACAGCAGCTCAACCGCGAACGCGTGGCCGAACTCTGGGCCCAACACCGCCGGGTAATCCGCCAGCAGGGCGCGCTGGAGTTTATGGAAGACGTGATCTGACCTGACGCATTGCGTTGTCGGCACCGTCGGCAACGCAATGCACCGGCAGATGCCAAACGCCGCACATTCATCCGAATAGTCGATTGTCCGACCCGCCATCGCCCCGCAGGATCAGCGCAGGAACACCTGCAGCCAAAGGGAAATGGCATGTCCGGCAAACCCGCCGCCCGACTCGGCGACCCCACACAATGCCCGCAGACCGGCCACGCCAGCCAGCGCCTCGTCAGCGGCGCCACGGACGTACTGTTTGACGGCAAGCCCGCAGCCCGCCTGGGCGACACCAGCAGCTGCGGCAGCCCCCTCAGCAGCCAGCTCGTCAGCAACGTCCTGATCAACGGCCGCCCCGCCGCCGTGCTCGGCAGCGTTGGCGCGCATGGCGACCGCATCACCGCCGGCTCACCGACAATCTTGATTGGCAACCAGCCCGGCAGCGCCGAAAACCGCGCGACTCAAGCCCTGATCATCACCGGCCTGGTACGCGCCCTGCAGGCCCTGTTCGACGTTCCGGTAAAACCCGGCGTCAGCAACGCCGTGCCGCTGGAGCGCGAGGAAGAAGAGGAGGAAGAAGAAACCGACCTGCCGCAGAAACAGCGCATCACCCTGCGTGTCGGCATGTTCTTCGACGGCACCCTCAACAACCTGCCCAACGCCTCCCTTACCGCCCAATGCCGCCGCGAAGACCTCGCCCAACTCGGCCCCGATGGCCTTGAAGCCATCACCCGCTTCTGCGAATCCCACGGCTATAACGACAGCAACGCCGATGCGTTCTTCGATCAGCGGCCAGATAACAGTTATGGGAATGAGCTGAGTAATGTGGCGTTGCTATACGAGCTTTATCAAGACGACTCTCGCCAGCAACTGCCACCGGAAGCCACCAAAGCCAGCGTAAAGGTCTATATCGAAGGCGCCGGCAGCAAAGCGGGCCAAGAAGACGCCACTATGGGTATGGCGTTTGGGCAGGGTGAGACCGGGGTCGTTGAACGGGTTGAGCAGAGTCCTGCCACGTTGCTACTGATGATTGACAGCCTGGTGGACAGCAACCCTGCTATCTGCATCGAAAATATAGAGTTCGACATTTTCGGCTTCAGTCGCGGCGCGGCAGCAGCTCGCCACTTCGCCAACGAGGTACTCAAAGCCGAAAAAGGTATTCTCGCCAACAATCTGGACGCCAGGACGCCCACGTTCTCCCCTGGGTTCTCCATCACCGGAAGTATAAGCATCAACTTTATCGGCCTGTTCGATACCGTAGCGGCCATCGGCGACCCTGCTAACGGCCATCTCAGTGTCGGCGACGACTATAACCCCGGAGTCAATTTGTACCTACCACCCGGCTGCGCCCGCAAGGTAGTGCACCTGACCGCTGCGGACGAGCATCGACATAACTTCAGCTTGAATCGGGTAAGCGGGCCACACGAAGAACTGGTTTTGCCCGGCGTACACTCCAACCTAGGCGGCGGCTACCCAACGCTATCTTATGAGCGACTGGTAATCGGTAGACCCGTCTTCTTCCTCAGTAATCACTACCCATTGGACGGCCCGGCTCGTCAGCAACTCGTCCGCTCCCGCGCCTGGCAGGTCAGGCAACAGGAGGAAGAACGCTTTCGGGCGCGCGGACTACCAGGCGACGGCCGCTTCGAGCGGCATGAAGAAGTCCTCGGACAAAGCCCAAACGCACGCGTACTGCTGACGCTCTCAATTATCCGCAGCGTCCGAGGTGAGCTGTCCCGCGTATCCCTTAAGGTCATGCACGCCAAAGCATCAAGTGCGGCTGTGCCGTTCGGCGCATTAAACGATGCAGATAGGCGCTTTGCTATCCCGACCGACCTCGAACCAATCGCAGGCAAGGTGTTTGCCGCATGCATGGCTGGACGTAGCCCGATCCTGAGCATTGAGGAAAAGCGCTTCCTGCACAGCCGCTATATCCACAGCTCGGCCAACTGGGTGCCGGTGAAAGGCTTTATGGCTAACAAGCCGCGGCATGACTTTATTCGCGCCATCTATCCAGATGAGCGACAGAACGGATACCCCGTATGATCACACGCACTCTGATCCTGCTCGCAGCGCTAATCCTTAGCAGTTGCCAGAGCAAACCGATTCAGCCCTTCCCGCCCAAACCTGACCTCCCCTACCGCGCTTGGTACGTGGGCCTCGGGGCTCCTGACTATATGGAAGCATGGGTCGACGGTGTGGACCTAATAGACGTGAACGACCTGATGTACGAGCGCGTGTTCGGGGGAATTGCATCAACAAGCACGCCTCCCAACAATCAGGGCGACGCTCGCGGCTGGCCAAAGCGTCCAGGCCCTGGGTCGAGCTTCCCCATGTCCGGCATTGATCTGCCAGAGAAAATCACAGTGCGCTGGCAGTCGCTTGCGGAACCAGAAGCGTACCTGGCCAGCTTCTATGTTTCAGATGAGACAAGAGCCGAAATGGTTAAACCACGGCCCACATACTGTGCGTGGCGGGACGCCCACGTCACTCACTATTTGAACATTATTGCGATTGGCGTTGCCCCGGGGGGTGTAGTCAAAGCCTGGCTGGTAGGCCCGTGTCTCGACCCAATCGAAATCGCCCACGTCCAAGGCGAAATCAACCCCGTCGGCCCCTACAACGGCGAATCCAACGGCGAGTTCTACCGCCCACCCAGCCCCAACGCCCAGCACTATATCGACACCCACGGCATCCCGTTCGGCAGTTGGTAACCGCTGGGGTCAGCCCTTCTTGCCCGGACGCTGATCCTTGACCAGCAGCAGGTTGTTTTCCCGTCGCAGGGTGAACAGGCCAATACCTTCTACCAGCCCACTGAACTTGCTGTAGCCATAATTGCGCGGGTCAAACTCCGGCATCTGCTTGGCCAGCTGACTGCCCACCGGGCCGAGATTGGCCCAGCCGTCATCGTCCGACGCGGCTTCGATGGCCTGACGCAGCAGGCTGCACAGCTTGGTGTCCTGTCGCAGCTCCTGAGCAGAGCGGCGCTGAATGACCGTTTCGGCATTTTCCGGATGCTGGGTAAAGATTTCGGTGTAGATAAAGCGGTCGCAGGCAGCAACAAAAGGCTTGGGCGTTTTCTGCTCACCAAAGCCATACACCACCTTGCCCGACTCACGCAGCCGCGCGGCCAGACGGGTGAAATCACTGTCGCTGGAAACTATGCAGAAACCGCCAAGGTCTGCCGAATACAGCAAGTCCATGGCGTCGATAATCATCGCGCTGTCGGTCGCGTTCTTGCCGGAGGTGTAGGCAAACTGCTGAATCGGCTGAATCGAGTGTTCCAGCAGCGAGGCTTTCCATTTACCCAGACTTGGCGTGGTCCAGTCACCGTAGATACGCTTGACGCTCGCCACACCCAGCTTCGCCACCTCGGCCAGCAAGCCCTCAACAATCGCCGGATTGGCATTGTCGGCGTCGATCAACACGGCCAACCGTGTCGGCTCCATATGTGCTGCCATAGCCTCACTCTCCTGTGCAGGTAGCGATCATCTTGGCAGGCAATGGGGCTGGCTAACAACCCCGTCTAGAAACGCACCAACCCGCACAACTGCTCTACTCCCTCAATAATCGCCGGCGTCGGACGCACCAGCAGGTCGCTGTCGAGTACATGGAGGCGGTTGTGCTGCACGGCGGCCAGTTTGGGGAAGCGGCGCCAGTCGTCCAGCCAAGCTTCTGCAGTAACGCCCTGATCGGCCAGCGCGATGATGATCTCGGGGTTGGCGGCCAGCACGCCTTCGCGGCCCACTTGGGGGGCGAGGCCGGCCAGATCGGCGAAGACGTTATCAGCGCCGCACAGACTGAGTGCATCGGACAGCAACTGATCGCCAGCGGCCGTGTAGAGCGGGCTGTCCCAGAGCTGCAGGAAGACCTTTGGCCGGGTTGACGACGGCGGCGCACGGAGTTGCTCGAGCTGGGCGCGGAAATCGGCCTCCAGCGCCTGCGCCTCGGCTGGCTGGTCGAGCAGCTCACCGAGCTGCAGGGTCATGCTGGCGATATCGTCAAGCCGTTGCGGGTCAAACTGTTCGACGCGAATACCCCAGCCGCGCAGGCGCTCGAGCAGTTCGCGGGGATTGCCGGAGGTCCAGGCGAGGATCAGATCAGGCTGGACGGACACGATCCGTTCGGCAGAGAGGGTCTGATAGCTGCCGACGGTTTGCCGATCGCTCAGTTCGGCGGGCAGTTGACCGTCGTCCAGCACGCCGACCAGCTGGGCACCCGCGCCCAGTTGCAGGGTCATGTCGGTCAGAAAGGGAGCCAGGCTGACGATGCGCTCGGCAGCCTGAACAGGAAGCAGGTTGAGTGACAGCGCAAGCAGCAGCGCCAGCAACTGACGCACTCAGTTGACCCAGGCGGCCGGCGGACGGTAGAGCAGCATGGCGCCGAGGCTGACAATTACCAGCAGCACCAGCGGGATGGCTTCACCCACGCAGAAATAATGCACCAGTGCGATCAGCGCCGGCAGCGCGGCAGCGGCCAGTCCCAGACTCTGATTACGGTGCAATACGGCCCAGCCGCTGGCCGCTTCTGCGCTGTCACCCAGGCCTTCGGCGCGAATCAGTGTGCGTTTGTACAGCCGGAAGCGCCAGAGGGTCAGCATCAGGCTGGCCATACCAACGGTGAACAGCGGCACCGCGGCCTGATCGAACAGGCCGGTCCAGTCACCCAGCACCACCACCAGCAGGATCGGCAACAGCAGGACAGTCAGGCTGAGCATGCGCCAGACGCTGCGCAATGCACGCCAGTGGGGTTTGGGATCAAAGGTCATCGGACTCAGCCTCGGCTTCGGCCTGATGCAGCTGGCCCAGCATGTGGCCCAGCTTGCCGGCCTTGGTTTCCAGATACTTGGTGTTGTGCGGATTCTTGCCGAACTGCAGCGGCAGACGCTCGGCTACCAGCACGCCGAAGCCTTGCATGGCCTTGACCTTGCGCGGGTTGTTGGTCAGCAGCTTGAGGCTCTTGATGCCCAGGTGATCAAGCATCGGTTTGCAGATGCCGTAATCGCGCTGGTCGGCGCCAAAGCCGAGCAGTTCGTTGGCTTCTACGGTATCGGCACCGCCGTCCTGCAGGTGATAGGCGCGGATCTTGTTCATGAGGCCAATGCCGCGACCTTCCTGACGCAGGTACAGCAGTGCGCCGCGGCCTTCCTCAGCGATGGCCTTGAGCGCGGCTTCGAGCTGAAAGCCGCAGTCGCAACGCAGGCTGAACAGGGCATCGCCGGTCAGACATTCGGAGTGCAGACGGCCTAGTACGGGCGCGCCATCGGACACATCGCCCATCGTCAGCACCACATGCTCCTTGCCGGTCGCTTCTTCCAGGAAGCCGTGCATAGTGAATGTGCCCCACTTGGTGGGCAGCTGGGATGACGCAATAAAGGTGACTGTCACGCCGGTCTCCTGTACGACCTTTGCAAAAAAGGGGCGCTTATATTAGCAGGTGACGGACGCTCGGGCGATCTGCAAGACGCCTGGATAGGTCTGCTGAATGCGCAGGCCTGTGGTGCAGAGGGTCAGTACTTGCGCTCGAGCAGCAGCAGGTTGTCCTGTTCGTCCATCCGCACCCGGCTAAGCCAGCTCATGCCGAGCAGCACTTCGAGCGGAAAACGGCCTTCCAGCACCAGCGCCTGCACGTTGGACAGCTCGATGTCGCCAACCTTTACCCGCGCCAGCGTCACCTGGTAACCATCCACGGCACTGGAAGCTGTGGCGGCGCGAACCGGTGTGCCGCTAAGCGCGTAATCGATACCGAGACGACGCGCCTGCACCGAACTCATCGAGACACTGGTTGCGCCGGTATCGACCATAAAACTGACGGTCTGACCATTGATTGAACCGGCAACCCGGAAATGACCGCCTTCGCCCCGCGGAATACTGACCTGCTGGCGCTCAGACTGGGCAAAGCCTTCGGTGTATTCACGCTGCAGACCAAACTGCCGAGTCTGGCCGTCCACTCTCAGGGTTGCCGTCTGGCTGTCGGCGGCGATCAGCTCGACTCCGTTCACTGGCGGCTTGCCAACCCGCAGCATGTGGCGCTGGCCGTCGATATTGACTACCGCCGCATTGGCGAACAGCCCAACCACACGCACCTCGGTCGCTGCCGAAGCCAGCGAGGCCACGGCCAGCCCGGCGCCGAGCAGCAGAGCAGAGAGAGAAGCGATACGAGCCATGCGGTGTTTCCCTTGCGCGATGACGGACGAGGCTTACACCATAGCCAACAGGGTCTCGGCCAGCAACAGCACCAGCAGCGCCATGAACCCGGCGATAATGTCATCCAGCATGATGCCGAAGCCGCCGCCAACCTGACGATCAACCCAGCGGATTGGCCAGGGCTTCCAGATATCGAACAGCCGGAACAGGGCGAAGCCGGCCAGCAACCAGGGCCAGCCGGTCGGTGCCAGCCAGAGCGCAATCCACAGTCCGACGAATTCGTCCCAGACGATGCCACCGTGATCGTGCACGCCCAGATCCGCAGCGGTGCGGTGACACAGCCAGATGCCGAGCAGGGTCGACAGCACGATCATCAGGCCGTAGCCGGCAACCGGCAGTTGCTGCCAGACCAGCACAAAGGGCAGCGCCGCCAGCGTGCCCCAGGTCCCCGGCGCCGGGCGGATCGCACCGCTGCCAAAGCCAAAGGCCAGAAAGTGGATCGGGTTGCGCCATACCGAGGCTGGCGTCGTTTCGTGCGCGTCAGTCATCCGTGCTCCTGAAATGTTGATAGCCGCCCGGGCCATCGATCGGTTTCGGCCCCAGCCCGAGGTCCAGCTGAACCCCCTGCCCGCCCTGTACATCGCCAATAACGCAGACCGCATGACCCGCCGCACGCCAGCGCTCCAGCTGCGACCGGGCGGCACGCGGCAGGGTAAACAGCAGCACGTAGTCGTCGCCACCACGCAGCATCCAGTCGAGCTGCTGACGCTCGGACCAGCTGCGCAGGGCATCGGACATCGGCAGTTGCGGACCGTTGATCAGCAAACGCACACCACTGGCACTGGCGATATGTCCGGCATCGGCCAGCAGGCCATCGGAGATGTCCAGACCGGCAGTAGCGACCCCGCGCAGCAACTGCCCCAACGCGAGCTGAGGCAGAGGCCGCCAGAACCGGCGATGCAAGTAATCCTGGGCTGCCATCGGCAGACCCGTCGGCAGCGGCTTGCCAAGCACGACCTCCAGCCCGGCAGCGCCATCACCCAGACTGCCGCCGACGCAGAGCAAGTCACCGGGACGAGCGCCGGAGCGGGTCAGCGCCTGCCCGGCAGGCACCTGACCGAGCACGGTGACGCCAATATTGAGCGGGCCACGGGTGGTGTCGCCACCAATCAGGTTGATCCCCGCGTCACGTGCGGCGTCGGCCAGACCACTGGAAAACGCCTGCAGCCAGCCGGGCGTTGCCTGCGGCAGGCTCAGCGCGAGGGTAAACCCAAGGGGGGATGCGGCCATCGCCGCCAGGTCACTGACCGCTACCGCCAGGGCGCGATAGCCCAGTTCGGCGGCGGGACAGTCTTTGGGGAAATGCACACCCTCAACCAGGGTGTCGGTAGAAATGACCAGTTGCTGCCCGGCAGCGGGCTGCAGCACTGCGGCATCGTCGCCGATGCCGAGGACAGTGGCGCTGGCATCGACAGCCCGTTCCAGACGCGCAGTGCGAAAGTAACGGGCGATCAGATCAAACTCGTCCAGCGCCATGGCCGGTGGATCAGCGTCCCTTGCGGGCGGCACCGACTTCGGCCTTGCGCAGGCGCGGAGCCAGCTTGTCGAGGATGCCGTTGACGTACTTGTGACCGTCGGTAGCACCGAACGACTTGGCCATCTCGATGGCTTCGTTAATGACCACGCGATACGGCACATCGATGCGCTTGAGCAGCTCGTAGACGCCGATGCGCAGTACGCTCAGCTCAACCGGATCAACATCCTTGATGTCCCGATCCAGCACGCGACTCAGCTCATCGTCGATGTCACCGAGATTGCGCGGCACACCGGTCAGCAGCTCGTGGAAATACGCACTATCCACCTTGCTGAAGTCGTTGTCGGTGCGAAACTGCGCCTCGATATCAAACACCGGCAAATCCGCCATGTGCCAGGAGTACAGCGCCTGCATCGCCAGACTGCGCGCCTTGCGACGGGCCGACGCCTTGGGTCGGCCAGCTGCGGGGGAACTCTGCTGATCGTCCATCAGGCCTCCAGCTGCTTGATGACGCTGACCATTTCATACGCAGACATAGCCGCTTCAGCGCCTTTGTTACCAGCCTTGGTGCCGGAACGCTCGATGGCCTGCTCGATGCTGTCGACTGTCAGCACGCCAAAGGCAACCGGAATGCCGTACTCCAGAGATACCGCACCCACGCCCTTGACGCACTCACCGGCAACGTATTCGAAGTGCGGGGTACCGCCACGAATAACGGCGCCCAGGGTGACAATGGCGTCGTACTGCTTGAGGTCAGCGACTTTCTTAACCATCAGCGGAATTTCAAAGGCGCCGGGAACACGCACGATGGTGATGTCTGACTCCTTGACACCGTGGCGCTTGAGCGCGTCTACCGCGCCCTCTACCAGGCTTTCCACCACAAAGCTGTTGAACCGGCCAACGACCAGTGCATAGCGGCCTTGGCCAGTTACAAAATCACCTTCGATGGTACGGATAGCAGTCATGAACAGTCTCTCTGTATAAAGAACCGGCAGGGCTCTGGGCGCTGCCGTGAATCAAATGGGTGACGAAACCTACCTGCGTTTTCTCGCCAATGGGTCAGTCGCAGGGCAGGTATTCTACTACTTCCAGGTCAAAGCCGGATATGGCGTTGAACTTCATCGGGCTGGAAAGCAGGCGCATCTTGCGCACACCCAGATCGCGCAGGATCTGCGAACCGGCCCCAACGGTATTATAGGTCGAGGGGCGGCGTGCCGCCGCGTTGCCGGTCCCCAGGTTGCTGACGTGCTCCAGCAGCGCAGCCGAATCGACCTGATTGCCCAGCATCAGCACCACACCACGGCCTTCAGCCGCCACCCGGCGCATCGCTTCCTGCAGGCTCCAGCGCCCGGCCTCGGGTACCAGGAACAGATCGCGCAGCGGATCCACGTTGTGCACGCGAACCAGCGTCGGCTCTTCCGGCTCGATGGTGCCGAGCGTCAGCGCAAGGTGCACCAGGTCTTCGGTACGATCACGATAGGCGACCAGGTTGAACTGGCCCAGCTCGCTGCTCAGCACCTGCTCGTCGACACGTTCAACCGTGCGCTCGTTGAGCAGACGGTAGTGAATCAGGTCGGCGATGGTGCCGATCTTGATGTCATGCTGCTTGGCAAACTCTTCCAGCTCCGGGCGACGCGACATGCTGCCGTCGTCGTTCATGATCTCGCAGATCACCGCCGACTCGCCAAACCCGGCCATGCGGGCCAGATCGCAGGACGCCTCGGTATGCCCGGCACGCGCCAGCACGCCGCCAGGCTGCGCCATCAGCGGAAAGATGTGGCCGGGGCTGACGATGTCATCGGCGGTCGCATCCGGCGCGGCAGCAGCCTGGACGGTGCGCGCGCGGTCAGCGGCGGAAATACCGGTGCTGACGCCGACGGCAGCCTCGATGGAGACGGTAAACTTGGTGCCAAAACCGGAGCCGTTGCGCTGCACCATCAGCGGCAGCTTCAACCGCTCGCAGCGCTCCAGACTCATCGGCATGCAGATCAGGCCACGGCCGTAGCGGGCCATGAAGTTGATGTGCTCGGCCTGACAGGCCTCGGCGGCCATGATCAGGTCGCCTTCGTTCTCGCGGTCTTCGTCATCCATCAGGATGACCATCTTGCCGGCGCGAATATCTTCGATCAGTTCTTCGATGCTGTTCAGTTTCATCCGGCCCTCCGGGGGCAGGTTATATCAGGACTTGAGGAAACCGTTTTCGGCCAGAAACGCCATGCTGATGCCGGAGGAGGTCGGCTCGGCGGCTTTCTCGCCCAGCAGCAGACGTTCCAGATAACGGGCGATCAGATCCACTTCCAGGTTGACGACGGTGCCGGGCTGGTAATCGCCCATGACGGTTTCCTGCAGGGTGTGCGGAACGATGTTCAGGTGGAAGACCGCACCTTCCACCGCGTTGACGGTCAGGCTGGTGCCGTCGACGGTAATAGAGCCTTTATGGGCAATATATTTGGCCAGCTCGGCCGGCGCCTCAACCCGGAAATGCCAGGAGCGGGCGTCCTGATGCAGGGACAATACCTTGCCCACCCCGTCAACATGGCCACTGACCAGATGACCACCCAGACGTGTGGTCGGCGTCAGCGCCTTTTCCAGGTTGACGCGGCTGCCCGGCTTCAGGCTAGAGAGCGCGGTACGGCGGATGGTTTCCTGGCTGACGTCAGCCCAGAAACCATCACCGGGCAACTCGACGGCGGTCAGGCAAACGCCGTTGACCGCGATGCTGTCGCCCAATTTGACGTCCCCGAGATCCAGCTTGCCGGTGCGCACATACAGACGCACATCGCCGCCCTTGGGCTGCATGCTCTGGATCTGACCAACCGCTTCGATAATGCCGGTAAACATGAATTGCCTCGCTTTCGCCGTTGCCGGTCAGGAGACCAGCAGACCCAGACCGTAGACAGCACTGAAACCGAAGGCAAAGGCCATCAGCAACAATCCAAAGCTGCGCAGGTAGGTAATGAATGTCAGGCCGGGCATCTTGCTCATGGCAACGATGCCGGCAGCGGAGCCAATTATAAGCAGGGAACCGCCTACACCGACAGCGTAGGTCAGGCCCATCCACTCGGCGACGCTCATCTGCAGGTCGGCTTTGAGCAGTGCAGCGGTCAGCGGCACGTTATCGATCAGAGCAGAGAGCATGCCCATCAGGAAGTTGGCCAGCAGGGTCGGCATAACGTCGTAGAGGGCGGTCAGGTTCTGCAGCGTACCGATGTACTGGAGCATGCCAACCAGCAGCAGCACGCCGAGGAAGAACAGCAGCGTCTCAAACTCGATAACCCGGATGTATTCCAGAATCGGGTCGTTATCAATGTCTTCATTGAAAAACCGTGCAATCAAAAACATCAGCGCCAGACCGGTGAGGAACGTCAGCACTGGCGGGATCGCAAAGAACAGGCTGAGCAGGATGGTTGCGAGGATGGTCAGCAGGAACAGCGCACCGATTACCTGATCAACGCCACGCAGTTCGTGCAGCTGGCTCTTTTCGATAACGACCTCGTTGCCCATGCCGATCGACAGCAAAGCGGCCAGCAGCAGCACGGCCAGCAGCGCCGGGGCACTGAGCAGCAGCAGGTTGGTGATCTCGACCTTGTCGGCCATAAAGATCATCAGCGTGGTGACATCGCCAGTGATCATCGCGACACCGCCGGAGTTCACCGCGAACACCACCAGCGTGGCGAAGCGCAGCATCTTGCGCAGCTCCAGATTGAGACTCAGCACCAGCGCCACCGACACCAGGGTGGCAGTGATATTGTCGGCGATGGAGGAAAAGACAAAACAGAATGCGCCGGTCAGAAACAGCAGCTTGCGCTCGGTAATGCGTCCGGGAAGGATGCGATAGATGACGTTTTCGATCAGCCCCTTTTTGTTGAGATAGGCGACGAAGGTCATGGTGGCCAGCAGGAACAGCCAGAGGCTGGCGATATCGGTGATGTTCTCGTTGAGAGCCTCCTGCACATGCTCCCGTACCGCATCGCTTGGCGCCGCGATAAACAGCACCAGCCAGGAAAGCGCCCCGAACAGCAGCACCACCTTGGCCTTGTTGACGTGGATGACTTCTTCCAGCACGACCCCCAAAAAGGCCACTACCGCCATGATCCACAGCAGTATCTGCACACTACTTTGCATTGTCTTACACTCTCAGGAAGGGAAAATCGGTCGTGCCGTGATGCGCCAGTCCTGGCCAATTGCGCGCATGTCGACGATGGCAACATCCATCGCCTCACTCATGCTTTCGAAGGGCAACTGCATCAACGGCCGCGCCTGACTTCCGAGCAGGCGCGGCGCCATATACACAATCAGTTCATCCACCAGCCCGGCACGCCAGAAGGCACCGGACAGGCCGGCGCCGGCTTCCACCAGCACCTCATTGCAGCCTCGCTCGGCGAGGGTCTGCAGCACCGCGTGCAGATCGACCTTGCCATCTGCACCGGGGACCGCCAGCAGTTCGCTGCCGGCAGCTCGATAATCGTCGGCCGCCTGCTCTGCACTGGTGCTGATAACCAGCGTTGGCCCCGTTTCACGGAAAAAGCGCTGATCGAGCGGAACCCGGCGCAGGCTGTCGATCAGCACGCGCAGTGGCTGGCGCTCGGCGGCGGCCGCCGCCTCGTCGGCCGGCAAGCCGAGTTCAGCGGCCCGCACGGTCAGCGCAGAATCATCCAGCAACACGCTGTCTGCACCGCTGACCACTGCTCCGCTGCGCGCCCGCAGGCGCTGCACATCGGCGCGCGCCGCCGGGCCGGTAATCCATTTGCTTTCACCGCTGGCCATCGCGGTACGGCCATCGAGGCTCATCGCCAGCTTGACCCGCACCCAGGGCAGCCCCTGCTGCATACGTTTGATAAAACCGGGATTGAGCGCCTGCGCCTGCGCTTCCAGCAGCCCGCAATCGACCTCGATACCGGCTTCGCGCAGCCGGTTCAGGCCGTTGCCGGCAACCTGCGGATTGGGGTCCTGCATGGCGGCCACCACGCGGCTGACGCCGGCCTTGACCAGCGCATCGGCGCACGGCGGAGTGCGACCGAAATGGCTGCAGGGTTCAAGGGTAACGTAGGCGGTTGCGCCGCGGGCCAGATCGCCGGCCTGCGCCAGCGCATTTACTTCGGCATGGCCTTCACCGGCCCGCACATGCCAGCCTTCGCCGACGATCCGGCCATCAGCAACCAGCACGCAGCCGACCCGCGGGTTGGGTTCGGTGGTGTAGACACCCCGCTCGGCGAGCATCAATGCCCGGCTCATCCACTCCCGGTCAGCCGCGCTCCACTCAGGCATCGGATTCGTCCTGATCGCGCCGAGCCAGACGCTCGATCTCTTCACGGAACTGATTGAGATCCTGGAAACGGCGATAAACGGACGCGAAGCGGATATAGGCGACTTCGTCGAGCTGTTTCAGCTCGCGCATGACCATCTCGCCGACAGCCAGCGCCTTGACCTCGCGCTCACCGGTCGCCCGCAAACGGTGCTTGATATGACCAATGGCCGCTTCGATCTGCTCGACGCTGACCGGGCGTTTCTCCAGCGCACGCTGAAGACCGGCGCGCAACTTGTCCTCGTCGAAGGGCTGACGCCGGCCGTCCTGCTTGATGACCCGCGGCAACACCAGCTCGGCGGTCTCGAAGGTGGTAAAACGCTCCTGACAGGCCAGACATTCGCGTCGCCGGCGCACCTGATCACCCTCGGCCACAAGGCGGGAGTCGATCACCTTGGTGTCATGGGCGCCACAGAATGGACAATGCATGCAGGTTTTCCCAGGTGGATAAAAAACGGCCTACATCTTACCTCTTTGTAGGCCGCGGATGAAATGTGTCATTACATTTCAACTACCAGATTGTCGCACCCGTCAGGGCACGGGAGCCGTCAGGTAACTGTCACGCAGCCTGCGCTTGGCCACCTTGCCGTTGTCATCCCGAGGCAGCACATCGACCAGCTCGACCCGCCCGGGCACCTTGTACCCGGCCATGTTGCTGCGGATAAACGCCTGAATGGCAGCTTCATTCAGCGCCGGGTCAGAGACAGCCACCACGGCCATCAGAGACTCACCGTACTCCGCGTCCGGGATACCGAATACCGCACAGTCGCGCACACCGGGCAGGGTGATCAGCACATGCTCGATTTCCGCCGGATAGATGTTCACGCCACCGGAGATCACCATGTCGGACTGGCGGTCGCAGACATACAGGTACCCGTCGGCATCGAGGTAGCCGATATCACCCACGGTTGCCAGATCGTCCAATCCGGCCTTGGCGCGAGCCGCTTCATTGTTCAGGTAGGTGAAGTCCGGCACCATCGGCTGACGCACATAGATCACGCCCGGCTCACCCACGCCGCACTCGCGACCGTCTTCGCTGACGATGCGAATCCGCGTGTCACCGATGGGCCGACCGACGCTGCCCGGCTTGCGCCGCGCCGACTGGGGGTCCTGCAGGGTGATCATGCCGGTCTCACTGGAGGCGTAGGTTTCAAAGATCACGTCGCCCCACCAG
This sequence comes from Halopseudomonas sp. T1L2, assembly GCF_055397385.1. Lineage (NCBI taxonomy): Bacteria > Pseudomonadati > Pseudomonadota > Gammaproteobacteria > Pseudomonadales > Pseudomonadaceae > Halopseudomonas > Halopseudomonas sp. T1L2. The sequence goes on from NZ_AP040865.1 coordinate 2,556,530, forward strand.
TCAAGCATCGCCTGTTTAACGTCCGGAGCGCAGGGCGCGCCGGTCGAGGCAACAAAGCGCACGGACGAAATATCGTACTTGGCCCGCACCTCGGCCGGCAGACGCAGCAGGCGGACGTACATGATCGGCACCAGATAAACGGTTTCGATCCGGTGCTGTTCGATCAGCGCCAGCGTCTGCTCGGCGTCGAAGCGCGGCATGACCACCAGTGTTTCGGCCTGCTGGATCGCCTGCTGGGCATAGGACGTGGGCGCGCTGTGATACAGCGGCGCGGTCACCAGCGCGCGGGTGCCCGGGGTAATGCCCCAGGCAATCCGGCACAGCTCACGCATATGCTCGGCCATCTGAGCGCGCGCCTCCGGCGGTGGCGCCAGCCGTACTACCCCCTTCGGGCGCCCGGTGGTACCCGAGGTGTAGGCCATGTGCGCCCGCGGCGTGCGCTCGGGACCGTCGTAAGGCGCTTGCTGCGCCAGCCAGCCTTCGTAGTCACGCGCATCCTCAGCGCCGGCACCGACCACCAGCACCTGCACGCCCGCCGGAATCGCGCCATCCAGCGTGGCCAGCAGATCAGCCTCGACAATCAACACCTTGGCCGCCGAGTCGTTCAGCAGGTAGGCCACCTCATCGCCCTTGAAGTGCCAGTTGATCGGGCAGTAGAAGCAGCCCGCAGTCTGACAGCTCAGGATCGCATCAATAAACGCCGGGCCGTTACGCAGCATCACGGCGATGACATCGCCATCCTCGATACCCATTCGGGCCAGCCCACCGGCCAGCCGCAGCCCCCGCTGCGCAACCTGCTCCCCGTCGCGGCGCAGCTCGCCGCAAACCAGTGCAGCAGTCATGCCTTGCTGCCAAACGGCTGGGTAATACGCGCCAGGCGCGCCTGCGCATCGTGATACTCGCGCTCCAGCTGGCTGACCGCCTCGGCTGTCGAAGTGACTGCAGCAATGCTGCCAACACCCTGCCCTGCGCCCCAGATATCGCGCCAGGCCTTGCTCTTGCTGCTGCCACCGGAACCGAACTTCATGCTGCTCTTGTCACCTTCAGGCAGATTGTCCGGGTCCATGCCGGCATTGACGATACTGGGCTTCAGATAGTTGCCGTGCACGCCGGTAAACAGGTTGCTGTAAACGATATCGTCAGCCGTGGTATCGACCAGCATCTGCTTGTAGGCCGCATCGGCATTGGCTTCATGGGTGGCGATAAAGCGGGTGCCCATATAGGCCAGGTCCGCGCCCATCGCCTGCGCCGCGAGAATCTGCTCACCCTTGGTAATCGAGCCGGACAGAATGATCGGGCCATCGTAGAAGGCTCGGATTTCCGACACCAGCGCGAACGGGCTGAGCTGACCGGCATGGCCACCGGCGCCGGCACACACCAGAATCAGACCATCCACACCCGCTTCAATCGCCTTTTTGGCGTGCTTGACGTTGATGACATCGTGGAACACCAGACCGCCGTAGCTGTGAATCGGGCCAACCACTTCATTGGGTGCGCGCAGGCTGGTGATGATGATCGGCACCTTGTACTTCACGCACAGCTCGACGTCGTGCTGCAGGCGGTCGTTGCTGCCGTGCACGATCTGGTTGACCGCAAAGGGCGCTACCACCGCATCCGGGTTCGCCGCCTTGTAGTCCGCCAGCTCGCTGGTAATGCGCTGCAGCCACTCGTCCAGCACTTCGGCCGGGCGCGCGTTGAGGGCCGGAAACGAGCCGACAACACCGGCCTTGCACTGGGCAATGACCAGGTCGGGGTTGGAGATGATAAACAGCGGCGAGCAGATGACCGGCAGGCTCAGATTACCTTGCAGCACGGTGGGCAGACTCATGGTTCGATTCCTTGTAGTTGTGATTGGACGACTATAGAAGCCTCTACTTTGATCTACAATGCGCACACACAATGCCCAAACTGTTTACCAATCGGCAACAATCATGGATATCAAAACCCTGCAGTACTTCAGTGCCATCGTCGAAGCCGGCGGCATGAGCGGTGCCGCCCGCCGGCTTGGTACCTCGCGCTCGCATATCAGCCGACGTCTGAAGGCACTGGAGCAGGATCTGCAGGTGCAGTTGCTGCGCCGCACCACCCGGCGGGTCGAGCCGACCCAGATTGGCTGGGCACTGTACGAGCACGCCGCCCGCATCAGCCAGGAACTGAGCGCCCTGCAATCAACGGTCGACAACCTCGGCCGCAACCTGCGCGGTCACCTGCGTCTGAGCGTGCCCTCCGCGCTGGGCCAGCAGATCATCGGCCCGCTGCTGCTAGAATTCGCCGACACCTATCCGGATGTAACCCTGCAACTGACCTTCAGCAACCGCATCTTCGATCTGGTCGCCGAGGAAATTGACGTTGCCATTCGCGTCACCAACACCCCGCCGGATACGCTGGTGGCTCGTGATCTGGGTCCCATCGACTGGGTGCTGTGCGCCAGCCCCGGCTACCTGCAACGTGTCGGCAGGCCACAGAACCCGGAAGACCTGCTGCGCTGTGACGTGGTGAGCGTCAAGGTGCCGGATCTGCGCCTGCCGCTGGAGCTGTCCGATGGCAGGCACAGCCAGCAGCTGACCCTGCGTCCACGCCTGCAGACCGAAGACATGCTGTTCCTGCGCCGCGCCGCGCTGCAGGGGCTGGGTTGCGCGCTGCTGCCCTACTACGCAGTGCGCGAGGAGCTGAATGCCGGCAGCCTGACAGCCGTGCTGCCCGACTACCGCGCCCGGGTCGATGCCTGGGGCGATCACCTGTATCTGCTGACCGCGCCCAACCTCTATCCGACCCTGGCCACCCGGGCGCTGATCGAGTTCCTGCGCACCCGGCTGGCCGACATTCCGCTGACGCCGCAGCATCCGGCAGCGGGTGAAGTCGCTACAATACCCGTCTGATTTCAGGAAGCCGACCATGACCCTCGAAGCCCTTACCGCCGAACTGCACAAGGTTCTGCCCGACGCCGCGCTTGTGCCGAGCCGCCTGCCGGGTCTGCCGGAACTGGAGTTGTGGCTGCTCGATCCGAGTAATCTGGACCGCGCCTTCGCCACTGACGAAACCCGCCGGCTGCTGGAGCACCCGCCCTACTGGGGCTTCTGCTGGGGCAGCGGCCTGGCGCTGGCGCGCTGGGTACTGGACAACCCCGAACAGGTGCGTGGCAAGCGGGTACTGGACTTCGGTGCCGGCTCCGGCGTGGTCGCGCTGGCCTGCCGCATGGCCGGTGCCGAACAGGCCATCGCCTGCGATCTGGACCGGCCCGCGCTGCTGGCCTGCGCCCTCAACGCCCGACTCAACGACATGCAGATCGTGCTGTCCAATGACTACTTCGCCGTCGAAGGCGAGATCGATCTGCTGATCGCCGCCGACGTGCTCTACGACGTCGACAACCGCCCACTGCTCGACCACTTCGCCGAGCGTGCCGACAAGGTGCTGATCGCCGACTCCCGGGTACGCAACCTGAGCCACCCGCGTTACCGGCGCAGCGCCATCCTGCCGGGCCGCACCTGGCCCGACCTGGGTGAGCCGCTGGAGTTTCGCGACGTCAGCCTGTATCAGCTCAACCCTTGACCTTGGCGCCAGCGCCACCATATAAGCCAGACTCGACATCACCGCAGCGGAATAGCCCATGTCATCGCCTTACCTGTTCGACGCCACCACCGATACCTTCGATCGCTATGTACTCGAAAACTCCTTCCATAAACCCGTGCTGGTCGACTTCTGGGCCGACTGGTGTGCGCCCTGCAAGGCGCTGTTTCCGGTGTTGGAGAAAATTGTCGACAGCTACGAGGGGGAACTGCTGCTGGCCAAGGTCAACTGCGATGCCGAGCCCGGCCTGACCGAACGCTTCGGCATTCGCAGCCTGCCGACCGTGGTGCTGTTCAAGGACGGTCAGCCGGTCGAAGGCTTCGCCGGTGTGCAGCCCGAGGGTGCGATTCGCGACTTGCTCGCGCCGCACGTCAACGAGCCCGCTGCCGCAGCCGAAGCGCCGGAAGAGGATCTGGCCGCTCAGGCACAGGCGCTGATCGACGCCGGTCAGCCGCAACAGGCCATTGCCCTGCTGCAAGCCGCGCTGCAGGCCGAAGCCGACGATGCGCTGCTGCTGGTCCTGGCCCGCGCGCTGCTGGCCGATGGCCAACTGGATGACGCCGACAAGGTGATCAACGCCGTCCAGAACAAGGACAGCCACAAACAAGCCCTGAGCGCGCTCAAGGCCCAGCTCAGCTTCGCCCGTCAAAGCGCCGGCTTCGCGCCCCGCGCCGAGCTGCAGGCCCGCCTCGACGCCGATGCCGCCGACAGCGAAGCCCGCTACCAGCTGGCCCTGCTCGATCTCACCGCCGGCCACAGCGACAACGCGCTGTCGGCCCTGCTTGAGCTGCTGCAGCGTGACCGCAGCTGGAACGACGGCGCCGCGCAGAAGACTCTGTTGCAGGTGTTTGATCTGCTCGGTGGCGAGCATCCGCTCACCGTGCAGTACCGCCGCAAGCTCTATCAGGCCCTGTACTGATCGACCGCAGGCTCCCGAGTCGTCGCAGCCACGCGGCCGGGAGCCTCAATTCAGGGTTGCCTTGGCGAAAAAATGAAATAAGATAACGTTTTATTTAAAGCCGGAGTCCAACCATGCGCCGCACCCTGCTTGCCCTCAGCATCGCCCTGTTTTCCAGCCAAGGCGCCTTTGCCGAAGACCACCAGCACGCCAGCCTCGGCGCCCACGAGCACGGCGTTGCCAGTCTCAATCTCGTGGTGGATGGCAATCTGGTGAGTCTGGAGCTCGACAGCCCCGCGACCAATCTGGTTGGCTTCGAGCACGCGCCAGGCACTGACGAGGATCGCGCCACCGTCGCCCGCGTCAAAGCGGCTCTCGAGCAGGCCGACACACTGTTCAGCTTCTCCCCGGCTGCCGGCTGCACACTGCAGCAGGTCGAGCTGGAAAGTCCGCTGTTTGCCGCCGACGAGCACGAGCATCATGACGAGCACGCACATGGCGAACATGAGCACCATGATGACCACGACGATCATCACGACCACGAACACAGCGCACATGCCGATATCGAGGGCCGCTTTGACTTCAACTGCTCGTCCCCCGAGCGACTTGAAGCGCTGACCCTGCCGTTGTTCAATAGCTTCCCGGCGATGCAGCGCATTCAGGTGCAGGCCATCACCACCAGCGGCCAGCGTGGCGCCGTGCTGACCGCCGACCAACCCACGCTGTCACTGGACTGAAGCCGCCATGAGCAAACCTCTGCTGCAAGTCACTGACCTGCAGTTCGCCTGGCCGGGCCAGCCAACCTTGCTGGATATCCCGGCGTTCAGCCTGCAAGCGGGCGAGCGGCTGTTTCTCAAGGGCCCGTCCGGCAGCGGCAAGACCACGCTGCTCGGACTGCTCGGTGGAGTGCACCAGCCGCAGAGGGGCGAGATCAACCTGCTGGGCCAGTCACTGGGTCAACTCTCCGCCCTGCGCAGAGACCGCTTTCGCGCGGACCACACCGGTTACCTGTTCCAGCAATTCAACCTGCTGCCGTATCTCTCGGTACTCGACAACGTCACCCTGCCCTGTCGCTTCTCCAGCCTGCGCCGTGAACGCGCGCTGCGTCAGCAACCCGATTTGAATACCGCTGCCGGGCACCTGTTACGCGAGCTTGGCTTGAGTGACATCACGCTGCAGCAACGCAGTGCCAATGCCCTGTCGATCGGCCAGCAGCAGCGCGTGGCCGCCGCCCGCGCCCTGATCGGTAGCCCCGAGCTGGTGATCGCCGACGAGCCGACCTCGGCGCTGGACGCCAACAGCCGCGACGCCTTTCTCAAGCTGCTGTTCGACGAATGCGCGCAGATGGGCAGCAGCCTGCTGTTTGTCAGTCATGACACCAGCCTCGCCACGCGCTTTGATCGCGCCCTGTCACTGGCCGAGTTGAACCGCGCCAGCCAGCCGGAGACGTTCTGATGTATCTGCTGCGCCTTGCCATCCAGAGTCTGGCCAACCGCCGTTTTTCCGCGCTGCTCACCGTCATTGCCATCGCCCTGAGCGTCACCCTGCTGCTGGCCGTTGAGCGGGTTCGCACCGAGGCTCGCAGCAGTTTTGCCAGCACCGTCAGCGGCACAGACCTGATCGTTGGAGCCCGCTCGGGCTCGGTGCAGTTGCTGCTGTACTCGGTATTTCGCATCGGCAACGCCACCAACAATATCCGCTGGGACAGCTTTCAGCAGATCAGCCAGCAGCCGCAGGTCAAATGGGCAATCCCACTGTCGCTCGGCGACTCGCACCGCGGCTTTCGCGTGCTGGGTACCAGCCAGGCCTACTTCGACCATTACCAGTTTGGTCGCGACCGCAGCCTGAGTTTCAGTCAGGGGCAGCCATTTGCCGATCTCTACGACGCCGTGCTCGGCGCGGACGTGGCACGCGAACTTGGATACCAGCTGGGTACCGAGATGGTGCTGGCCCACGGCGCCGGTGCCGTCAGCTTCGTCAACCATGCCGACAAGCCCTTCAAGGTTGTTGGCATCCTGGCCAAAACCGGGACACCGGTCGACCGCACCATCCACGTCAGTCTGCACGGTATCGAGGCGCTGCACGTCGACTGGCAGCAGGGCATGCCGGCCCGCGGAGCCGGTCAGATCAGTGCCGAGCAGGCGCGTGAACTGGACCTGACACCACACGCCATCACCGCCTTCATGCTCGGGCTCAACCGCCGCATCGACACCTTTGCGCTGCAACGCCAGATCAACGAGTTCAGCGGCGAACCGCTGCTGGCTATTCTGCCGGGCGTTGCCCTGCAGGAGCTCTGGAGCCTGCTCAGCGTGGCCGAAAAGGCGCTGCTGCTGGTCTCGGTGTTCGTCGTGCTGACCGGGCTGGTCGGTATGCTCACCGCCATCCTCAGCGGCCTGAACGAGCGCCGACGCGAGATGGCCGTGCTGCGCTCGGTCGGTGCCAGACCGCTGCACATTTTCAGCCTACTGTTACTGGAAGCGGTGAGCCTTACCCTTGCCGGCATCGCCCTCGGGCTGGGACTGCTGTACGCTGGCATCGCCGTTACCGCCCCCTGGCTGGAACAACAATACGGCCTGTTTATGCCCCTGAGCTGGCCGACCCGCAGCGAACTGACGTTACTGGCCTGCATCGTCGCTGCCAGCGTGCTGATGGGCTGCATTCCGGCCTGGCGCGCCTACCGTCAGGCACTGCTCGATGGCCTGTCCATTCGTCTTTGATTTCTGCAGGAAGCCTGATGCGCCTGACACGCTTGTTTGCCCTGACCCTCAGCCTGCTGATACTGCCGGCCGAAGCCGCCCGAGAGCTCAGCTGGGATGACCTGGTACCCGCCGGTACCGGCCACCTGTACGGCATGCCGCCGGCACAGCACAACGGTTTGCAGTCGGAAGATCAGGCTCCAGCCAATCCGCTGACTCAAAGCATGGCGAACGCACCGACCGTCGCCGAGCTGGACGGCCAGGAGGTCAAGCTGCCGGGCTATGTTGTGCCATTGAATGTAGACCCCAGCCAGCGCGTTACCGAGTTTCTGCTGGTACCCTACTTCGGTGCCTGCATCCACGTACCGCCTCCGCCGTCGAACCAGATCGTGCTGGTCCACAGCGAAATCGGTATTGCGCTGGACGCCACCTGGGTACCGTACTGGATTACCGGCAAGCTGCGGGTTGAGCAGAGCGAAAGCGAACTGGCCAGCGCCGGTTACCGGCTGGAGGCCAGTGCGATCGAAGAGTTTGTCTACTGACCCATACCCAGCGCCTGCTGCGCCGCTGCCCTCAGGCTGGCAAGCTGACGACGCTGGGCGGCACTGGCGGGCTGAATCCCCTGAACCATAGCAAGCACGTCCTGCCACTGCGCCTGCTGGTAGTGCAACCAGGCCACCTGCAGCCGATCCGCTGTTTGCCCGGAAGCGCCAGCTACCTGTTGCCAGACTTTCAGCGCCTGCGGGTAATCCCGCGCCGCCTGCCACAACTGCGCCAACTGGCGCTGTCGCTCCAGCGTCGTTTGCAGCAGGCGCTCACGGAGTAGCTGTTCGAGTAATCGCGCTGCCTGCCATGGCGCGCCCGCACGGGCGTGCAGGGCAATCAAGCTCTCCATGTCAGACGCCTGCAGACCGACGCCGGCCAACTGCGCGAGCCGCATGGTCGCCGCCGCCTTGCCCTGTTCACCGGCCAGACTCTGCAGACTCGCCAGTTGGCGCCAGCTGGCGGCGTTTCCGGGGGCACGCTGCAGGAGCACCTGTTGCCAGCGCGCCGCCGCTGCGTAGCGCTTGAGTTCGTAATTCATGCCAACCAGCAACTGATACCAGCTGTCGTCCGCCGCCGGGCGCTCGCGTACCACCTGCTCTGCCAGCGGCAGTGCCTTGTCGAACTGCCCAAGCTGGCGATACGCCTGCACCTGCAACTGACGGGTAGCATCACTCGGTGGCAACAGCGCCAGCTCAACCGCCGCCTGCTGATAGCGCTCCTGCTGCAGCAACAGCCGCGCCAGATTGGCACGATCCTGCGCCTGCGCTTCGGCACCCAGCGCATCCTGCTTGAGAGTCTCGCTCAGCCAATGAATCGCGTGCTCGGGGTCGTTAGCGTCAATCGCCAGGTAAGCCAGCCGCTGCTGCAGCAACGCCCGCTCAAGACTTCCCTCCGCGCTCGCCGGCAGAGCGGCCTGCAACTGCAGCCGGGCGCCGGTCGTATCACCACGCTGCTCGGCGGCCCTTGCGTCGTCCAGTGCCTTGTAAACGGCAGGATCAATCTGCGCAGCCGACAGTGGCGTTGCCAGCAGCAACCAGCCAAACAGCCAGCCACGCATCAGTGCTTGCCCTCAAGGACAAAGTTGAACACCTTGGTAGCCTCCCGTGCGACCGGTACGCCGTTCTCCTGCCGGGGTACAAAGCGACTGCGACTGATTGCTCGCCGAGCCGCACGATCAAACACACCGGGCGGCTCCGAGGCGATCACCTCGATATCCTCCACCCGGCCTTCGGCATTGACCGTGAACCGCAAGGTCACAGAACCCTCGATTCCGGCCGCCGCCGCCCGCATCGGGTAGTCCGGAGGCACTTCACTGAGCGGCACCAGTTCCTCGGCACTGCCCGCCACAGCGCCATGGGCAGGCGCCGCCGCTGCTGGTGCACTGACCGCAGCCGAGGGCCCGACGGCAGCCGCCTCCAGCGGAGGTAACACCGGGGCAGCGCTGAGGCGCAGGTCCGCCTGCAACTGTGGAATTTCAATTTTCAGTTCAGGGGCTGGCAATGGCGGCGCCTCAACGGCAGGCGGCTGCAATGGTGGACGCTGGGGTGGCGTTGGGCGCTCCGGCACCGCTTGCTGCGGCTGATGCTCATTGCGGCTGTCGGCAACGCTGCGGGTGACGCCGATGCGCACCAGTTCGCGCTCCGGCATCTGCGCCCGTTCAGGTGGCGTCACCAGCGCCAGCATCAGGCCAAACAGCGCCAGGGCGACCAGCAGCGCCAGCAAAAAGCTGCCGATCAGCCGCATCACTGTCCCGCCGTAGCGGCGAGCGCCACGTCACTGACGCCTGCCAGCCTGATCTGATCCATCACCCGCACCACGAGGCCGGTACGGGCATCGCGATCAGCCTGAACGACCACCGTGCTGTCCGGCTGATCGACGCGCATGCGCTCAACCCCGGCACGCACCGCACGAATATCGACCGGCTTGCCGTCCATCCAGATCTCGCCATCGGCGCTCACAGCGACCAGGATGCTGGCGCGCGGTTTGCTCACCGCGCTGTCTGCACTCGGGCGCAACACATCAATGCCCGCTTCGCGCACAAAGGAGCTGGTGACAATAAAGAAAATCAGCATGATAAAAACAATGTCGAGCATCGGTGTCAGGTCGATACCCGCTTCGTCTTCGCTACCGGCGTGATGTCTGCGCATGCGCATCAGCTGCTCTCCTAATCCTGCTGCAGGCGGTCGGACAGACGCTGCAGCGCACGCCGCGACTGCTGGTCCAGCCGTGCCAGACAAAACAGACCGCTGATCGCGATCACCATTCCGGCCATGGTCGGCACCGTCGCACGCGACACACCGGCGGCCATCGCCCGGGGGTTGCCATTGCCACTGAGCGCCATCACGTCAAATACCTGAATCATGCCGCTGACCGTGCCCAGCAGCCCGAGCAGCGGACACAACGCGATCAGCACCCGCACCAGCGGCAGAAACCGGGTCAGTTGTGCCTGCGCCTGCGCCAGCCAGGCGGTGCGAATATGCTGCGCCGCCGCGCTGCGCCGCTCACCGCGCGCCAGCCAGCGTTGCTGCAACGCCCGCGCCTGCTGCGGAAACACCCGCGCCAGATACCACAGCCGCTCCAGCATCAGCGTCCACAGCATTAGGGTGGCGACCAAAATGGTCCACAGCACCCAGCCACCGCTGTCGAGGAACGCCAGCAGGCGCCAGAGCAGATCAGTCACGCGACTCTCCACCACCCAGATGCAGCGCGATCAGACCGGCACTCTGCTGCTCCAGCAGCTGCACCAGCGCTTTGCTGCGCGCCACCACCAGGGTATGCAGAAACAGCAGCGGAATGGCCGCCAGCAAGCCCAGAACGGTGGTTACCAGCGCCTGGGAAATGCCGCCTGCCATGAGTTTCGGGTCGCCACTGCCGTACTGGGTAATTGCCTGGAAGGTGGCGATCATACCGGTCACGGTACCCAGCAGACCCAGCAACGGTGCCACCGCAGCGAGCAGTTTGATCAGACCCTGCCAGCGTTCCAGCGCCGGCGTCTCGCGCAGAATGGCCTCATCCAGCTTGAGCTCAAGGGTGTCCAGCTCCTCCAGTCGCGGCTTGCTGCCGATCACGCTCAACACCCGCCCCAGCGGATTGTCACTGCGCAGCGCGTCCAGGTCATCAATCTGCCGATCCACGCCGCGCTGCACCCGCTGCAGCCAGATCAGCCGCGCCAGCGCCAGCAGCACGCCCAGCACCCCCAGCGCCACAATCACATACCCCACGATGCCACCCTGCGACACGCGCGTCAGCAGGTCCGGCGTGCGTTGCAGCTGGGCGATGACCTGACCTCGGGCGGGATCGATCAGAATATCGCCAGGCACCTCACGGGGCGCGAGAAAGTCGGCAACCAGCCCGCTGCCACCCGGCTGACGGGCGGCCAGCTGCAGGCTGTTGGACTCGGGCTGATACAGCAGATAACCCGGTTCGGAGAGGGCAACAAACGGGCCGACCAGCACCACCGGAGTCGCCGCGCTGCGGCCCTGGCGATCAACCACCGATGCGCTGATCCGGGCGACCTCGCCACTGGCGGTCATATCCTGCTGCAACCGATACCAGAACTGCTCGAGCGCCTCGACACTGGGGATTCTGCTGCTTTGCGCCAGCGCCTCCAGCTCGTCGCGCCGTTCGGGAAAACGGCTGTTGAGCTGCGAGCCCTGCCACTGCCCGAGGGTATCCCCGGCGCTCTGGCGAACAACCCCGAACAGCTCGCCGAGATTGCCGCTGCGCTGGGTCAGCTCTTCTCTCAGTGCAGCCAGCTGCTCACCCTGGGCCTTGAACTGCGCATCCAGCTGATCGGCCCGGGCCTGGGCCTGAGCCAGCCGCGCACGCGCCTGCGCCAGCCGCTGTTGCTGCTGATCACGCTCGCGCAGAAACTGCTGCTCCCGCGCCTGCATCGCTGCCTGCTCGGCGCTGCGGGTATCACGGATGCTTTGCAGCAGGGCGTCCTTGTCCAGTGTTTGTGCCTGCACCAGCGGCGCGAGTAAACAGACAAACAGGAAAGCAAGCCACTTCATGGCGCCACCTCCACACTGACCTGCGGCATCGGCAGACGCAACATCTGCGGCGTCTGCTCGTTGCGGGCAATCGCCATCCCCTGGTCCAGCGCACGCCGATAGCTGGACGGCAGCGCCTGCCATTGCCCATGGGCGGCGTCCCAGTAGCCCTGCTGCCGACCATCCAGACTCTGGAAGAACAGCATCAGCCGACCAACCCGCAAAAACTCGACAACCCGCTGCTGATCCCCATCATTGAGCGGGCCACGCCAGGCCTCCAGCGTGCGGCCGTATTCACTCTCGATCTGATAGGCCTCCAGCACCCGACGGTACAACTCCGCGATGCTGACATCGGGGTCAACCAGCAGGGCCTGCAAACGGGCGACCCGCTCCTCCCGTTCGTCCAGCAGGAAGGGCAGATCCAGAGCAATAAAGGCATCCAGCGATTCGATCATGCGCCGGATCAGCGGCAGCATTTCCCGCTGGGTGTCGGCGACGCTGTCGATCTGCTGTTGCAGGCTGGCGATCTCGTCTGCCTGGCTCGCGACCAACTGTTGCATTCGCTCGCTGTAATCGATCAGGGCATCGGCCTGGGTCACGGCGTGGCGATAAGCCTCCAGCGCGGCGCGGGTTGCCTGATCCAGCTCATTGATACGCTGCTGCGCCGCGACCGCATCATCAACAAGCGCCTGACTCTGCTGCTGCGCCTGCTCAAGAGACTGCTGAGCCTGCAGCGTCAACGGCAATGTCAGCAGCACCACCGTCAGCCATAATGGTTTCATCCAGCGTTCCTCGAACTCACCGGCCACCTGAAGACGGCCAAAGACAGCCATTGTCAGTTTTGTTGGCAGTGCGGGCAACCGTGACCTCAGTCACAGCCTGCGGCAGCCTGCCGCACTCAACTCTGCCAGCAACTTGCTCCAGATCAATAGTCGTTACTGCGCTTGCTCGTACAGTTGCACCTGTCCAACACACTAGGAGACAGAACATGTCAGCTTTCGCATCCCGCCTCGGCCTTGCAGCCCTTTTCGCCCCTGCACTGCTGGCCGTTTCGGTAACCGCTCAGGCCTACCAGGCAGGCGACGCCATCGTTCGCGTTGGCGCGGTTGCCGTTGACCCGCAGGAAGACAGCAGCAACGTGACTCTCAATGGCGCTGATATCGGCACCGATGTCGGCGTCGACAGTAACGTCCAGCTGGGTATCACCGGCACATACATGCTGACCGAGCATGTGGGCATCGGCATCCTGGGCGCTACGCCGTTCGAACACAGCATCAACCTGAACGGCGTGGGCAAACTGGCTGACATCAAGCACCTGCCACCGACCGTCACCTTGCAGTACTTCCCGATGCACAGTGCTTCCAAGCTGCAGCCTTACGTCGGTGCCGGTCTGAACTACACCACCTTCTTCAGTGAAGAGTTTACCAGCGCCAACAAGGCCGCCGGTTTCAGCAACCTGGACCTGGATGACTCTATCGGTCTTGCCCTGGAAGCCGGCGTTGACTATCAGATTGGCGAACGCCTGATTCTGAACGGCGCCATCTGGTACGCCGACATCGATACCGAAGCCTCTTTCGAGCTGAACGGCAATAAAGGCAAGGTTGACGTCGAAATCGATCCGATGGTCTACATGGTGAGCCTGGGCTACAAGTTCTAAGCCCTCCTCCCGCACTCACGGCTGCACTTTCCCCTGGGATCCTTGTGATCTCAGGGGATTTTTTTATCCAGCAATTCGGGCAGGCCGATGCGCCAGGTGCGCGGCTTGATACCAAAGACATGCAGCAGGCGACGACCGCTGAGCACCGCGTTGCGCGGTTCGACTGCCGCGGCGGGCTGGGTCTCGAAGGCAACCGGCTCAATGCCCGGCTCGCGCTCGATTCGCCCGCAGGAAACCAGTTCCTGAGCCAATGTCCGGGCGAAGCTGATCCAGCTGGCCATTTCTCCACTTGCATAGTGATAACACCCGTACAGCTGGGCGTTGCAGTCCAATTGCTTGAGCGCACTCAACACTACCCGCGCCATATCCGCCACGGGAGTCGGGTTCCCCCGCCACTCCTCGGCCAGTACGACGGTCTCACCGCTGCACAACTGACTGATAAGGCGCTGCAGCAGGCCGCCTTCGGACGAATCCAGAACCCAGCTGAAACGCAGCAGCAGATGACGGGAGCAGCACTGCTCCAGCAAGCTGTCCAGCGCAGCCTGCTGTGCCCCGTGCAGACCAATTGGCTGCAACGGATCCTTCTCGGTGTAGGGCTGCCCCTTGCTGCCGTCAAACACACGCGTATTGGAGAGCATGCACAACAGCAGATCACGCTGCCGGCATTCCGCAATCAGTTGCCGGGCGAATGCCGTATGCTGATCCAGCGCTTCGGCAGTGGGTGCCAGCACCTGAAACTGCTGGTGGTAGAACGCCAGATCAACAACCGCATCCGGCTGCAAAGCATCCAGCCACCCGGCGATAGCAGACGGTTGCCAATCGGCGGGCTCCTCGTCCAGCGTAAGAAACTCAATGTCTTCCGCTGCCGCCTGCACCGTCAGTGCGCGCCCGAGGAGTGACGACTTGCCCAGCAGCAACACCCGCATCCGCATGCTTTGTTGACCCTTGATCCTGATAACCCGAGACAGCCTGTATTGTGCAGTCTCAGGCCAACGACGTCACCTGTGGAAACTCAGGTATAGGTAATCAGGTCACGGTGCTGAAGGTTATCCAGGTGCGGAACGCTGTTGAAACTGCTCAAGCGCATGTTGTGCTGATTGAATACGCACTGAATGATCGCGGTGTTGCGGGTCTGCAGATTCAGCTCGACCATGGTCCGGCTGGGCGCCTCGAGCAGTTGTCGCACCAGCATGGCAATAGCGCCGCCAGAGCTCACAGCCAGCACCTTGCTGCCCTTGTAGTTGGCCATGATGTGCTCACGCACCGAAAGGATACGATCCTCGAAGCTCGCCCAGGTTTCCGGCAGTTCCCCCTGCAATTCGCCTTCGGACCAGAGCACGATGCCCTGCTTCAGGCGTTTGAAAAAATCGGCTACGGTCGGCTTTTCCGGCAAGGCCTGCTCGGGGTGCTGAGCGAGAAAGGCGTGCAGAATCGAGTGAAAGTCGAACTCGTTCAACTCCGGAAAGACCTGAAAGCCGCTGGCCTCAATCCCCATGCCGGCGCAGATGCCCTCGGCCGTTTCGCGGTGGCGCACCATGTCACCCGTCAGGATGTGATCAAACTGCAGCTGCTGGGTCGCGAAGTATTCGCCCAGCATCCGCGCCTGCTGATGCCCCTTTGGTGACAGCTGATCGTAGTTGTCGCTGCCGAACGACGCCTGACCGTGACGAACGAAATACACCTCTGACATGTTGCTCTCTCTGTGCTGGAGTGATTGGGCAACCCGCTGCCCGGCATCATCTGCGACACAGGAGCTTTCACGAGCCATAAAAAAACCCGGCAGACCGGGGATACAGGATCCTAGGTCATGCCGGGTTGCGGCGACAGCTACATTCTAGAACGGAATGTCATCATCAAAGCTGTCGTAATCCGGTGCCGACTGCTGCGGCGCGGCCTGCTGCGGCTGCGCGGCGGCCTGCGGCTGGGCCGCGGGACGCTGCGGGCGGGACTGGCCCATGCCCTGTTCGCCACCGCCCTGACGGCTGTCGAGCAGCTGCATCTGACCGCCCATGTCGACCACAACCTCGGTGGTGTAGCGCTTGACGCCGTCCTTCTCCCACTCGCGGGTCTGCAGACGACCTTCGACGTAGAGCTTGGAGCCCTTGCGCGCGTACTCGCCAACCACCTCGGCGATACGGCCAAAGAACACCACACGGTGCCACTCGGTACGTTCCTGCATCTGGCCAGTCTGCTTGTCCTTCCAGCTGTCAGTGGTTGCCAGGGTGACGTTGGCGACTGCGTTGCCATTGGGCAGGTAGCGCACTTCCGGATCACCACCGACATTACCGATCAAAATTACCTTGTTGACGCCTCTGGCCATTCTACTCTCCTGATATGCCTGGGTGATCAAACGGGTGCTGCGACCCGGTCCAACGCTTCACGATCCAGCAGTTTGCTATCGACTTTCAAGTAGGCAGCCGATTCGTCGGCAACAATCACGACGTCGGTCACACCTGCGACAGCAAGCAGGCTGGCGGCCAGGCCTGCGTCTCTGATGCGATCAGAGGACACGGCCAACCGATAACTGGTTACGTAAGGCGGTTCGCGCATGGTAACACCAATAGCCAGCCACGACAGCGCCAGCAGCGCGCATCCGACGAATACCCCGCCCAGACCAAAATGGGCGAACAGCCAGCCGCCAAACATGCCACCCAGTGCCGCCCCGGCAAACTGACTGGTGGAATACACGCCCATAGCAGTGCCCTTGCCGCCTGCCGGGGCAATCTTGCTGAGCAACGACGGCAAGGTCGCCTCCAGCAGGTTGAAACCGACAAAGAACAGGATGATGCAGGCGACCAGCCAGGGCAGCGAAGCCTGGGTCAGCCAGAACAGCGGCTGGACCAACACCAGCAAGGCCACCGCACCCAGCAGCACTCTCTTCATCTGACGCTGCCTTTCGGCGTAAATAATAAACGGCACCATACCGAAGAACGACAGCAGCAAGGCCGCCAGATAGACCCACCAGTGCTCTTCCTTTGGCAAGCCGGCCTGCTGCTGAAGCGCCAGCGGAATCGCCAGAAAGGTCGCCATCAGAATGGCGTGAAGGCAGGCGATGCCGTAATTCAGCCGCAACAGTTCAGAATTGGCGAGCGCCGGTCGCAGGGCACCGCGCACAATCCCGGCATCGCGGTGGTGAAGCACCTGCTGCGGCGTCGGCACGACCAGCAGCACCAGGCCAATACCAACGATCGCCAACATCGAGGTCGACAGAAAGACGCCGCCCAGCCCGGCGATGCCGGCAACGACCGGCCCGGCCACCATCGCGACGGCAAAGGCCAGGCCGATACTCATGCCGATCATCGCCATGGCCTTGGTACGGTGCTGTTCACGGGTCGAGTCGGCAACCAGCGCCATGACGGCGGCTGCGATGGCACCCGCCCCTTGCAGAATCCGCCCGGCTATAACCTGTTGAATGCTGTCCGCCCCTGCCGCCAGCAGGCCCCCAGCCGCAAACAGCACGAGACCGAAGATAATGACCGGTTTGCGCCCGATCCGATCGGACAGCATGCCGAAGGGAATTTGCAGCACAGCCTGGGTCAGCCCGTAGGCACCGATAGCCATGCCAATCAGCAGCGGCGTGGCCCCCTGAAGTTGCTGGCCATAGGTCGCCAGCACCGGCAACACCATAAACAGACCCAGCATGCGAAAGGCAAAAACCAGCGCCAGCGAGATCGAGGCGCGGCGTTCCTGCGGACTCATCGAGTCAACCTGATGCATGACAGCTCCGGGTAAAAGCGCGGATTTTATCATGCCTTTCCGGTGACCGGGACGGCCATGCAAGTGGACGCATGAAGACGGCCGAACTTTGCCGCCACACCGGCGCAGGCCGTATACTTCTCCGCTTTGTCGGCTGCGAGGTGAGAGTACTGTGGATACAATCCAGATACGGGGTGCACGCACACACAACCTGAAGAACGTCGACCTTGATCTGCCACGCGACAAGCTGATCGTGATTACCGGCCTGTCAGGCTCGGGCAAGTCGTCGCTGGCCTTTGATACGCTCTACGCCGAGGGCCAGCGCCGTTACGTCGAGTCTCTATCGGCCTATGCCCGGCAGTTCCTGTCGATGATGGAGAAGCCGGACGTCGACCACATCGAAGGCCTATCGCCAGCCATCTCGATCGAGCAGAAGTCCACCTCGCACAACCCGCGCTCCACCGTCGGCACCATCACCGAGATCTACGACTACCTGCGCCTGCTGTTTGCCCGCGTCGGCACCCCGATGTGCCCGGACCACAACCTGCCGCTGGCCGCCCAGACCATCAGCCAGATGGTCGATCAGGTGCTGGCCATGCCGGAAGGCAGCAAATTGATGCTGCTGGCACCAGTCATGCGTGAACGCAAGGGCGAACACCTGGCCCTGATTGAAGAGCTGCGTGCGCAGGGCTTCGTCCGCGCCCGCATCGATGGCCGCATCCACGAACTGGATGAGGCGCCGGCGCTGGACAAGAAGCGCAAGCACACCATTGAGGTCGTGGTTGACCGCTTCAAGGTCCGCGCAGACCTGCAGCAGCGTCTGGCCGAGTCATTCGAGACGGCAATCAGCCTGGCCGACGGCATTGCCATCATCGCCCCGATGGAGGGCGAGGACGGCGAGGAAGTTACCTTCAGCGCACGCTTTGCCTGCCCGGAATGCGGCCACTCGATCAGCGAACTCGAACCGCGCCTGTTCTCCTTCAACAACCCGGCCGGCGCCTGCCCTGGCTGTGACGGTCTGGGCGTGAAACAGTTCTTCGACGCCCGTCGCCTGGTCAATGGCGAGCTGACGCTGGCCGAGGGCGCCATCCGCGGCTGGGACCGCCGCAACGTCTATTACTTCCAGATGCTCAGCTCACTGGCGGAGCACTACGGCATCGATCTCGACCAGCCGTTTGAAAAGCTGCAGGAGCCACACCGCAAGCTGATCCTCAGCGGCACCGGCAAGGACAACGTACCGTTCCGCTACCTCAACGATCGTGGCGACGTGGTGCGCCGCGAGCATCCGTTCGAGGGCATCCTGCCGAACCTGGAACGCCGCTACCGGGAGACCGAGTCCCAGAGCGTGCGCGAGGAACTGGCCAAGTACCTGAGCACCCAGCCTTGCCCCGATTGCCACGGCACCCGTCTGCGCCGCGAGGCCCGCCACGTGATGATCGACGGCCGCAACCTGCCGGGCGTCACCACCCTGCCGGTTGGCAGCGCCGCAGAATACTTCGAGCAACTGACGCTGGAGGGCAGCCGCGGCGAAATTGCCGAAAAGATTCTCAAGGAAATCCGTGCCCGTCTGATGTTTCTGGTCAACGTCGGCCTCGACTATCTGACCCTCGACCGCAGCGCCGACACCCTGTCCGGCGGCGAGGCCCAGCGTATCCGTCTGGCCAGCCAGATTGGCGCCGGCCTGGTCGGCGTGATGTACATCCTCGACGAGCCCTCGATCGGGCTGCACCAGCGCGACAACGAGCGCCTGCTCGCCACCCTGGTGCACCTGCGCGATCTGGGCAACACGGTGATTGTGGTCGAGCACGATGAAGACGCCATTCGGCTGGCCGACTACGTCGTCGACATCGGCCCCGGCGCCGGTGTACACGGAGGTCAGGTCGTATCAAAAGGCACGCCGCAGCAAGTGATGGACGACCCCGCCTCGCTGACCGGCAAATACCTGTCCGGCAAGGTCAAGATTGCCGTGCCGGCTGAACGCACCCCGCTGCGCAAGGACTGGCTGCGCCTCAAGGGCGCGTGCGGCAATAACCTGCAGAAGGTCAACCTGGAGATCCCGGTCGGCCTGCTGACCTGCGTGACCGGGGTATCCGGCTCGGGCAAATCGACACTGATCAACAATACCCTGTTCCCGATTACCGCGACCGCACTGAACGGCGCGACCACGCTGGAGACTGCACCCTACGACAGCTTCGACGGCCTGCAGCACCTGGACAAGGTAGTGGATATCGACCAGAGCCCGATCGGCCGCACGCCACGCTCCAACCCGGCAACCTATACCGGACTGTTTACGCCGATTCGCGACCTGTTTGCCGGCACCCAGGAAGCCCGCTCGCGCGGCTACAAGGCAGGGCGGTTCTCCTTCAACGTCAAGGGCGGACGCTGTGAGGCCTGCCAGGGCGACGGCCTGATCAAGGTCGAAATGCACTTTCTGCCGGACATCTACGTTCCCTGCGACGTGTGCAAGAGCAAGCGCTATAACCGCGAAACCCTGGAGATCAAGTACAAGGGCAAAAGCATCCACGAGGTACTGGAAATGACCATCGAGGAAGCCCGCGAGTTCTTCGATGCCGTACCGGCGATTGCCCGCAAGCTGCAAACGCTGATTGATGTAGGCCTGTCCTATATCCGCCTTGGCCAGTCCGCTACCACGCTGTCAGGTGGTGAAGCGCAACGGGTCAAACTGGCCCGCGAACTGTCCAAGCGCGACACCGGCAAGACGCTCTACATCCTCGACGAGCCGACCACGGGCCTGCACTTCGCCGATATCCAGCAATTGCTCGACGTGCTGCACCGACTGCGTGACCACGGCAATACCGTGGTGGTTATCGAGCACAACCTGGATGTGATCAAGACCGCCGACTGGATCGTCGACCTTGGTCCGGAAGGCGGCTCACGCGGAGGCCAGATCATTGCCACCGGCACCCCGGAACAGGTGGCAGCAGAACCGGCATCCCATACCGGCCGCTTCCTCGGCCCGCTACTGGAACGGGATCGCGCCTGAGCCTACAGCTGAAAGTGCGCGACCAGCTGCAGCTGACTGCCCGCCAGCCGCTGCAGCCGCTCGCCGCAATCGCGGGTATGCACTGCGGTGTCCCGACTTTCAGCGGTCATATCCTGCAACCGGTGCATATGCTGGTTTACGTCCGCGGTCGTTGCGGCCTGCTGCTCCGCGGCGGTGGCAATCTGAAACGCCAGACTCTGAACCGCATGCAGCGCACCGTCCAGATCTCCGAGACGGCCCAGCACCAGCTGGGTTTCCTGCTCGAGCGACTGTGCCTGCGATGACGCGGCCTGCATGCGATCAAGCGCTTGCAACGAGGACTGATCCAGGGCGCCGACTATAGTGACCACCTCCTCGGTAGCCGTCCGGGTACGCAGCGCGAGCTGACGCACTTCATCGGCAACCACCGCAAATCCCCTCCCCTGCTCCCCGGCGCGGGCAGCCTCAATTGCTGCGTTGAGTGCGAGCAGGTTGGTCTGCTCCGCAATACCGTTGATCACCTGCAGCACAACGCCAATCTGCCGACTATCATCGGCAAGGGTTTGTACCACCGTGTCCGCGCTACGCAGACCGCCGAGTAGCTGATCCTGACGACTGATCATCTCTTCCAGCGTGTTCTGCATCGCCCCAAACGCCTTGCGCGCTCCGGCAGTCCGCTCGGCACTAGCGGATGCAGAGCTCGCGATTTCCTGTACGGTTGCCGCCATCTCGTCCACAGCAGAGACGACCATTTCTACGGCGTCTTGCTGCTGCTCCAGTCTGGCACTGGTACGCCCCGCCGCATCAAGAATGTCATCACTGGCACCACCAACCGCCTCGCTGGAAGCGCGCAACTGCTGAACCACACCGCGCCAGGCCGCCGCCATCTCCTGTAACGCCTGCAGCAGCCCTCCGGAGTGCGCCTGCCTACCCGCAGAGCGAAGTTCACCTCTCGCCAGGCTCTCTGCGAAGCTGACCATGTTCAGCGGCTCATCGCCGAGCGGGCGCATCACACTACGACTGACCAGCAACGTCGCCAGCAATACTGCAACGACGGTAAAAACCCCAAGCAACAATACCTGCCACATCAGCGCACGCACCGGCGCGAAAGCCTGCTCGGAATCCACTTCGGCGATCAGCGCCCAGCGCTGACCGTCGAACTCGACAGGCGCAAAGGCTTTTAACGCCGTAGCCCCATCAAGGCCGGATTCGCTCAGGCGTCCGCTCTGCCCGGCCATGGCCTGTTCGATCGCAAGGCCACCAAGCGCCTGCCCCTCCCCGGCGCGCCGGTCCGGAAAGCGCACCGAATCGGAACGCAAACGTCGATCATAGCCCACCAGATAGGTCTCACCCTTGTCACCCAGACCCTGGCGTTCGTGCATCAGTTCATTGAGCGGACCTATCGGCAACTCAAGTACCAACAGCGCCTGTAACAGCCCATCAGCTCCAATTGGCGCGACCAGGTACTGTACCGAGTCTGCACTCAAGGGGTCGGAAACCAGGTCGCCAATGTGAATTCGTGGATCTGACAACCCCTGCGCGACGGCGCCACCCAGCGGTGTATCTGCCCACTCGGAATCAGTCAGTAAAGCCTGATAGGCAGGACCGCGGTTAACACTGAAGAACACCAGCCCATCGGGGCTGACCAGCTTCAGATCCCGATACCCGTAGGCTTCGATGAAATGTTCAAAGGTAGGCTTGTCATAGCTGCTGGCGCTGAGCAGCGCGACTGCATCCAGACCAAGGTAGCTGTTGCTCAGCGTACGACTCAGGGTATCGAGCTGATTTCGCCGCTGCGCCCATCCATCCTGCAGCTGACGCTGCTTGATGCTGGCAACCGCCTGAAGCGTGTTGAGGGTTTGGTCTCGCAGCGCGTTACTCGCCTGCGAATACACGGTAGCGGCCATTACGGCCACCGGTACCAGACCAACGAGCAGGTAGGTTATTGCCAACTTGAAACGCAAGGACATGGGGCACCGCTCCGCATAGATGAATTCCACGGAACGGCAAGCAAGAATCGTGCAACTTAATTTACACAGCGTAAAACATAGCCGACCATCAGCCTGAGAAAGCGCCTATGGTTGACCCCGCCCTGTGCAGAGCACCAGCGCTGTGCATTCGAGGCCGCTCATAGCGCAGCAGGCTGATCTGCAGGCACAAAAAAACCGGCCTGAGCCGGTTTTTTTGTAGCGCTGATACTTACTCTTCAGCTGCAACCGCTTCTGGGCGGTCAACCAGCTCAACGTAAGCCATCGGGGCAGCATCACCAGCGCGGAAACCGCACTTGAGGATACGAACGTAGCCACCCGGACGGGTTGCATAGCGCTTGCCCAGGTCGTTGAACAGCTTGCCGACTGCAGACTTGCTGCGAGTACGGTCAAACGCCAGACGACGGTTGGCAACGGTGTCTTCCTTGGCCAGGGTGATCAGCGGCTCGGCAACGCGACGCAGCTCCTTGGCTTTCGGCAGAGTAGTTTTGATCAGTTCATTCTCGAACAGCGACACAGCCATGTTCTGGAACATAGCCTTGCGGTGTGCGCTGGTCCGACTCAGGTGACGACCACTTTTACGATGACGCATCTCTCAATTCCTCGGTGTCGAGACGATCAGGCCGAAACCTTATCGTCCTTCTTCAAGCTTGCAGGCGGCCAGTTGTCCAGACGCATACCCAGAGACAGACCACGAGAGGCCAGAACGTCTTTGATCTCGGTCAGAGACTTCTTGCCCAGGTTCGGGGTCTTCAGCAGCTCTACTTCGGTACGCTGGATCAGATCGCCAATGTAATAGATATTTTCGGCCTTCAGGCAGTTGGCCGAACGGACAGTCAGCTCAAGATCGTCCACCGGGCGCAGCAGGATCGGGTCAATCTCGTCTTCCTGCTGCTCCACCACCGGCTCCTGGTCACCCTTCAGGTCAACGAAGGCAGCCAGTTGCTGCTGGAGGATGGTTGCAGCGCGACGAATCGCCTCTTCCGGGTCCAGAGTGCCGTTGGTCTCGAGATCGATGACCAGCTTGTCCAGGTTGGTACGCTGCTCGACACGCGCACTCTCCACCACATACGCAACGCGGCGTACGGGAGTGTAGGTGGCGTCCAGCTGCAGACGACCGATAGAGCGGGTCTCGTCCTCATCGGACTGACGCGCATCGGCCGGTTCGTAACCACGACCACGAGCTACAGTGAGCTTCATGTTCAGTTCGCCGTTGTCGGACAGCGTGGCAATCACGTGATCCGGGTTGACGATCTCGACTTCGTGGTCCAGCTGAATGTCGGCGGCAGTAACAACGCCCGGGCCTTTCTTGGAAAGGTTCAGGGTTACCTGGTCGCGACCGTGCATGGTGATCGCCAACCCTTTCAGGTTGAGCAGGATCTCGATGACGTCTTCCTGAACGCCTTCGATGGCGCTGTACTCGTGCAACACGCCGTCGATTTCGGCCTCTACCACGGCGCAGCCGGGCATGGACGAGAGCAGAATGCGACGAAGCGCATTGCCCAGGGTGTGACCGAAACCACGCTCCAGCGGCTCAAGAGTAATCTTGGCACGCGTGGGCGAAGTTTCCTGAACGTCAATGTGACGCGGTGTTAGAAACTCGGTAACCGAACTCTGCATGTGGGGCACCTTTATGCTGTCTGTCGCTTACTTGGAGTACAGCTCGACGATCAGGTTTTCGTTGATGTCGGCGTACAGGTCGCTGCGTGCAGGCAGGGCTTTGAAAACGCCTTCTTTCTTGCCAGCGTCTACTTCAACCCACTCCGCACCACCGCGCTGAGCAGCCTGCTCCAGAGCGCTGTTGATGCGCAGCTGGTTCTTGGCCTTTTCACGGACAGCAACTACGTCACCCGGGGAAACCAGGTAAGACGCGATATTGACGGTCTTGCCATTGACACTGATGGACTTGTGGGATACCAGCTGACGTGCTTCAGCGCGAGTGGCACCGAAACCCATGCGGTAAACGACGTTGTCCAGACGACGCTCGAGCAGTTGCAGCAGGTTCTCACCGGTAGCGCCCTTCAGACGGGCTGCTTCCTTGTAATAGTTGCGGAACTGACGCTCCAGAACGCCATACATACGACGGACTTTCTGCTTCTCGCGCAGCTGAGTACCGTATTCCGAAAGACGACCGCGGCGCTGACCGTGAACACCCGGAGGGGTTTCCAGTTTGCACTTGGAGTCGAGAGCGCGCACGCCGCTTTTCAGGAACAGGTCAGTACCTTCGCGACGAGACAGCTTGCACTTGGGACCAATATAACGAGCCATTTTACCGTCTCCTGATTAAACGCGACGCTTCTTGGGCGGGCGGCAGCCGTTGTGGGGAATAGGGGTGACATCGGTGATGCTGCTGATCTTGTAACCACAAGAATTCAGTGCACGAACTGCCGACTCACGACCCGGGCCGGGGCCTTTAACGCAAACGTCGAGGTTCTTCAGGCCATACTCAAGAGCAGCCTGACCGGCGCGCTCGGCAGCTACCTGGGCAGCAAACGGAGTGCTCTTACGGGAACCACGGAAGCCGGAGCCACCGGAAGTTGCCCAGCTCAGGGCGTTACCCTGACGGTCAGTGATGGTGATGATGGTGTTATTGAAAGACGCGTGGATGTGGGCGACCCCATCAACGACCGTCTTTTTTACTTTTTTACGTACACGAGCAGCTGGCTTAGCCATATCTGTAGATTCCCTCGCAATTACTTACGGATCGGCTTGCGCGGACCCTTACGGGTACGGGCATTGGTCTTGGTGCGCTGACCGCGGACCGGCAGGCCACGACGGTGACGCAGGCCACGATAGCAGCCGAGATCCATGAGGCGCTTGACGTTCATGTTGATCGCGCGGCGCAGATCGCCTTCGGTGTTGCTCTTGGCGACTTCATTGCGCAGGGTATCAATCTGCTCTTCGCTCAGATCCTTGATTTTGACACTGGGCTCAATGCCAGTGGCGGCACAGATCTGTTGTGCCTTGGTCTGACCAATACCAAAGATATAGGTCAGAGAGATAACAGTGTGCTTGTTATCCGGGATGTTGACGCCTGCAATACGGGCCATCCAATTTACTCCGTCTGACAGCTACCTGACTCAACCCAAAGAGGTTGCTCGAAAAAGGGTGCAGTAGGGTAGCGCTAACAAAAATAAAATTCAACCACCTGACCAAAATTTGGCCAGGTGGCGGTTATCCTGAGACGTAGTCTTAATTCAGAACCGGGAATTAACCCTGGCGCTGCTTATGACGGGGCTCAGCACTGCAGATTACACGTACGCAACCGTTGCGACGGATAACCTTGCAGTTACGGCAAAGCTTCTTGACTGATGCTGCAACTTTCATAGCCGACTCCTATAACCCGAAGACTCAGCGGAGCATGCCGCTGCCGTAACCTTTCAGGTTAGATTTCTTCAAAAGAGACTCGTACTGCTGAGAAACGAGATGCGATTGTACTTGGGACATGAAGTCCATAACAACCACAACAACGATCAGCAGCGATGTCCCACCCAGATAGAAGGGCACATTCGCCGACACCACCAGGAACTGCGGCAACAAGCAGACAGCGGTCATATACAGGGCCCCGAACAGGGTGAGGCGAGTCAGAACGCTATCAATGTAGCGAGCGGACTGCTCACCGGGACGGATACCCGGAATGAACGCGCCGGACTTCTTGAGGTTTTCCGCAACATCCTTCGGATTGAACATCAAGGCTGTGTAGAAGAAGCAGAAGAAAATAATCCCTGCACTAAACAGAATGATATTCAGCGGCTTACCCGGTCCAATGGCCTGAGCCAGGGTTTGCAGCCATTCCATGTTGTCACCCTGGGCGAACCAGGTACCCAGCGAGGCCGGGAACAACAGGATACTGCTGGCAAAGATCGCCGGGATCACACCTGCCATGTTGACCTTGAGAGGCAAATGGCTGGTCTGCGCGGCGAATACCTTGCGACCTTGCTGACGCTTGGCGTAGTTGACCGTAATTCTGCGCTGGCCACGCTCGACGAAGACGACGAACGCAATCATGGCAATAGCCACCAGGCCAACACCAATCAGCGCGAATATGTTGATGGTACCCAGACGGGCACCTTCGAAGGACTGTCCAATGGCTGCCGGCAAACCGGCAACAATGCCGGCGAAAATCAGCATCGAGATACCGTTACCGATACCTCGCTCGGTGATCTGCTCACCGAGCCACATCATGAACATTGCGCCAGCAACAAAGGTAGTAACAGCCACAAAATAGAAGCTGAACCCTGTGTCAAACGCAACGCCCTGACTGGCCAGACCAACGGACATACCGATGGCTTGTATAAAAGCCAGCACCAGCGTCAGATAACGCGTGTACTGACTGATCTTCCGGCGTCCGGACTCCCCTTCCTTCTTCAACTGCTCAAGCGACGGGGTAACCGCCGTCATCAGCTGCATGATGATGGATGCAGAGATGTACGGCATGATGCCCAGAGCGAAGATACTCATTCGCTCCAGGGCACCGCCGGAGAACATGTTGAACAGGCTAAGGATCGTCTCTGAATTCTGATTGAACAGATCGGCCAGACGATCAGGGTTTATCCCGGGAACCGGAATATGCGCCCCGATACGGTAAACGATGATCGCGAGGAACAGGAAGCGCAGGCGCCCCCAGAGTTCACTCAAGCCACCTTGATTCATTCCAGAAAGAGCGCCTTGCTTAGCCATTTAGTCCTCGATCTTGCCACCAGCTGCTTCGATCGCTGCACGAGCACCTTTGGTGACGGCCAGACCTTTGACGGTAACCGCTTTGGTTACGTCGCCGGACAGGACGATCTTGGCTCGTACAAACTTGTTGCCAATTACGTTGGCATCTTTCAGCGCCTGCAGGTCAATGACCTCAGCGTCAACTGCGTTCAGTTCGCTGGTGCGAATTTCAGCAGTGACCATAGCCAGTTTGGAAGTAAAACCAAACTTCGGCAGACGACGGTGCAGCGGCTGCTGACCACCCTCGAAACCGGGGGCAACGGTGCCACCGGAACGCGAGGTCAGACCCTTGTGACCGCGGCCAGCGGTCTTACCCAGACCGCTACCGATACCACGACCGACGCGCAGCTTTTCACGGCGTGCACCCGGCGCGGAACGCAGATCATTCAGTTTCATGTCTTATTCCTCTACCCGAACCATGTAGGAGACCTTGTTGATCATCCCACGAACCGACGGAGTGTCTTCGACTTCGACGGTGTGGCCGATGCGGCGCAGACCCAGACCCTTAACGCAGGCCTGGTGCTTCGGCAGACGACCAGCGACGCTCTTGAACAGAGTCACCTTGATTTTTGCGTTTGCCATGTCCGCTTACCCCGTGATGTCTTCGACGGTCTTGCCGCGCTTGGCCGCTACAGACTCGGGAGACTGCATCGACTTCAGACCCTTGTAGGTAGCCTGAACGACGTTAACCGGGTTGGTGGAACCGTAACACTTGGCCAGTACGTTGTGTACACCAGCCGCTTCCAGGACGGCGCGCATTGCACCACCGGCGATAACACCGGTACCTTCGGACGCCGGCTGCATGAACACCTTGGAGGCGCCGTGAGCTGCACGAACGGGGTACTGCAGGGTGGTACCGTCCAGATCAACCTGGATCATGTTACGACGTGCCGCTTCCATCGCCTTCTGGATGGCGGCAGGCACTTCACGTGCCTTGCCGCGACCGAAACCAACGCGACCCTTGCCGTCACCGACAACAGTCAGCGCTGTGAAAGCGAAGATACGGCCGCCTTTTACTACTTTGGCGACGCGGTTCACCTGAACCAGCTTCTCGATGTAACCTTCGTCGCGCTTTTGATCGAAATTAGCCATAACTCTACCCTTAGAATTCCAGCCCGCCTTCACGAGCGGCGTCGGCCAGCGCTTTTACGCGACCATGGTACTTGAAGCCGGAACGGTCGAAGGCGACCTGAGTTACACCGGCGGCCTTGGCTCGCTCAGCAACCAGCAGACCTACCTTCTTGGCCGCTTCAATGTTACCGGTAGAACCGGCACGCAATTCAGCATCCAGAGTGGAGGCGCTGGCCAGCACTTGGCTGCCATCTGCCGAGATAACCTGTGCGTACATGTGCTGCGAAGAGCGGTACACGCAGAGACGAACGGCTTCCAGTTCGCGCAACTTCAGGCGCGTACGGCGAGCGCGACGGAGACGAATAACTTTTTTATCGCTCATTTGCTATGCCCTACTTCTTCTTGGCTTCTTTACGACGCACTACCTCATCGGAGTAGCGTACACCCTTGCCCTTATAGGGCTCCGGACGACGGAAATCACGAATTTCCGCTGCTACTTGACCAACCAGCTGCTTGTCGATGCCTTTGATGATAATGTCAGTCTGGCTGGGGGTTTCAACAGAAACACCCTCAGGCAGCTGGTAGTCGATCGGGTGCGAGTAACCCAGTGCCAGGTTCAGAACCTGACCCTTGGCCTGCGCCTTGTAACCAACACCAACCAGCTGGAGCTTGCGCTCAAAGCCCTGGCTGACGCCAATGACCATATTGTTGACCAGGGCGCGGGTGGTACCGGCCATGGCCATGTTCAGGCTAC
The DNA here is from genome assembly GCF_055397385.1 of Halopseudomonas sp. T1L2. Lineage (NCBI taxonomy): Bacteria > Pseudomonadati > Pseudomonadota > Gammaproteobacteria > Pseudomonadales > Pseudomonadaceae > Halopseudomonas > Halopseudomonas sp. T1L2. The sequence goes on from NZ_AP040865.1 coordinate 2,585,097, forward strand.
CGGCGCGCGCTGCGAAACGCAGCTCACCGTCTTCCTGAACAACTTCAACAGTCGGGTGCAGGTTCAGACTAAGAGCGCCCTTGGCACCCTTGATCGACAGTTCCTGACCGTTCAGTTTTGCTTCTACACCCTGCGGCAGTTTGACAGGGTTCTTAGCGACGCGAGACATCGTGACCCCCTATCAGAATACGGTGCAGAGAACTTCGCCGCCGATACCGGCAGCGCGAGCAGCGCGATCAGTCATCACACCTTTATTGGTGGAGACGATGGAAACGCCCAGACCACCCTTGACCTTCGGAAGCTGGTCAACGGCTTTGTACTGGCGCAGGCCAGGACGGCTTACGCGCTTGAGCTCTTCAATTACCGGCTTGCCTTCGAAGTACTTGAGTTCGATAGACAGAGTGGGCTTGACGTCGCCAACTACTTCGTAGCCTGCAACGTAGCCTTCTTCCTTAAGTACCTTGGCGACAGCCACCTTCAGCTTTGCCGAAGGCATGCTGACGCTGGACTTCTCAGCCATCTGGGCATTACGGATACGGGTCAGCATATCTGCCAACGGGTCCTGCATACTCATGGGCTATGTGCTCCTGAAACTGAGTAATAAAAGTCTGGTTTACCAGCTGGCCTTGACCAGGCCGGGCACATCGCCGCGCATTGCTGCTTCACGCAGCTTGATGCGGCTCAGTCCAAACTTGCGGTATACGCCGTGCGGACGACCGGTAACGCGGCAGCGGTTACGCTGACGGACCGGGCTGGAGTCGCGCGGCAGTTTCTGCAGGGCAACTTGAGCTGCCCAGCGATCTTCAACGGAAGCGTTTACGTTACCGATGGTGTCCTTGAGAGCTGCACGTTTTGCAGCAAACTTGGCAACCAGGCGGGCGCGCTTGGCTTCACGGTTCTTCATACTGACTTTTGCCATTGTCCTGACTCCTAGTTACGGAACGGGAAGTTGAACGCGCGCAGCAGCGCACGACCTTCGTCGTCGGTTCGCGCAGTAGTAGTCAAGGTGATGTCCAGACCACGCAGGGCATCGATCTTGTCGTAATCGATTTCCGGGAAAATGATCTGTTCCTTGACGCCCATGCTGTAGTTGCCACGACCGTCAAAGGACTTGGCATTCAAGCCACGGAAGTCACGAACGCGCGGCAGGGAAATCGACAGCAGACGATCCAGGAATTCGTACATCTGCTCGCGGCGCAGGGTAACCTTTACGCCAATCGGCCAGCCGTCACGAATCTTGAAGCCTGCAATGGATTTGCGAGCATAGGTCACGATGCCTTTACGGCCGGTGATCTTCTCGAGGTCAGCCAGTGCGTTTTCGATGACTTTCTTGTCACCAACAGCTTCGCCAAGACCCATGTTCAGGGTGATCTTGGTGATTTTCGGCACTTCCATCGCATTCAGACCCAGTTCAGCCTGGAGTTTCGGAGCGATGGTAGTGCGATAGGTTTCTTTCAATCTCGCCATGGTAAGCACCTAGATTCTCAAGCGTCGACAGCTTTTTGGGTCGACTTGAAAATACGAACCTTCTTACCGTCTTCGACCTTGAAGCCGACGCGATCGGCCTTGTTGGTCTCGGGGTTGAAGATTGCCACGTTGGAGACGTGGATCGGCGCCTCCTTCTCAACAATACCGCCCTGTGCACCAGCCATCGGGTTCGGCTTGGTGTGGCGCTTGATAATGTTGACACCGGAAACCAGCAGGCGGGCATCGTCACCAACTTTCAGGACTTTGCCGCGCTTGCCCTTGTCTTTACCGGCAATGACGATTACGTCGTCGTCGCGTTTGATCTTTTGCATGACCGGGCTCCTTACAGCACTTCGGGCGCGAGGGAAACGATCTTCATGAACTGCTCGTTACGCAGTTCACGAGTCACCGGCCCAAAGATGCGGGTACCGATCGGCTCATTCTTGTTGTTGAGCAGAACGGCAGCGTTGCCATCGAAACGGATCAGCGAACCGTCTGTACGGCGTACGCCGTGACGGGTACGCACGATGACCGCGTTGAGCACCTGGCCTTTCTTTACTTTGCCGCGCGGAATCGCTTCCTTCACGGTCACTTTGATGATATCGCCAATGCCGGCGTAGCGACGGTGAGAACCGCCCAGAACCTTGATACACATAACGCGACGTGCACCACTGTTGTCAGCCACATCCAGCATGGATTGAGTCTGAATCATAACTTTCTCCGACCCTTAAATAATCCGCTAAGTTGCGCGGGCTTAAACTTGCGCCGCGCGCTCGTCGATCTGAACCAGGGCCCAGCTCTTGGTTTTGGCCAAGGGGCGGGTCTCACGAATGGTCACCAGATCGCCGATGCGGCATTCGTTGTTCTCGTCATGCGCCTTGAGCTTGGTAGAGCGCTTCACGTACTTGCCGTACAGTGGGTGCTTTTCCTGACGCTCGATGAGCACAGTGATGGTTTTATCCATCTTGTCACTGACAACACGGCCAGTAACGGTACGAACTGTTTTGTTCTCGGCCATGATCAGTTACCACCTTTCTGATTGAGCACGGTCTTGACGCGAGCGATGTCGCGCTTTACCTGGTTCAGCAGATGCGTTTGACCGAGCTGACCGGTTGCTTTCTGCATGCGCAGGTTGAACTGATCGCGCAGCAGGGTGAGCAGCTGTTCATTCAGCTGCTCAGCAGATTTTTCACGAAGTTCTGTCGCTTTCATTACATCACCGTCCGCTTAACAAAGGTGGTAGCGAGAGGCAGCTTGGCTGCGGCCAGTGCGAATGCTTCGCGGGCCAGCTCTTCGGAAACACCTTCAATCTCGTAAAGGACCTTACCCGGACGAATCTGGGCCACCCAGTACTCGACGTTACCCTTACCTTTACCCATACGTACTTCAAGAGGCTTCTTGGAGATGGGCTTGTCCGGAAAAACCCGGATCCAGATTTTACCGCCACGCTTAACGTGACGAGTCAGGGCGCGACGAGCCGCTTCGATCTGACGTGCAGTCAGACGACCACGACTTACGGCTTTGAGAGCGAACTCACCGAAGCTCACCTTGCTACCACGATGCGCCAGACCACGGTTGTGGCCGGTCATCTGCTTGCGGAACTTCGTACGCTTAGGTTGTAACATGTGCGTACCCCTTACTTAGCAGCTTTTTTCTTGGCCGCGACGGCTTTGGTTTCTTCCTGGAGACCACCAATGATCTCGCCTTTGAAGATCCAAACCTTCACACCGATCACACCGTAGGTGGTGTGGGCTTCAGCCGTCGCGTAGTCAATGTCGGCACGCAGGGTGTGCAGCGGCACACGACCTTCGCGATACCATTCGGTACGGGCGATCTCGGCGCCGCCAAGACGGCCGCTAACCTGGATCTTGATACCCTTTGCACCGATGCGCATGGCGTTCTGTACGGCGCGCTTCATGGCGCGACGGAACATCACACGACGCTCGAGCTGCTGAGCAACGCTTTGTGCAACCAGGGCACCGTCAAGTTCCGGCTTGCGGATCTCTTCGATGTTGATGTGCACCGGCACGCCCATTTGGCTGGTCAGTTCCTGACGCAGCTTCTCAACGTCCTCACCCTTCTTGCCAATCACGATGCCCGGACGAGCAGTGTGAATGGTGATGCGGGCAGTCTGGGCCGGACGCTGGATATCAACGCGGCTGACAGAGGCACTTTTCAGTTTGTCCTGAATGTACGCACGTACCTTCAGGTCAGTGTTCAGATAGTCTGCGTAGTTGCGACCGTCTGCGTACCACACCGAAGTGTGTTCTTTAACGATACCGAGGCGAATGCCTACCGGATGTACTTTCTGACCCATTTGATCGACTCCTACTTGTCAGCAACCTTGACCGTGATGTGGCAAGACCGCTTGACGATGCGATCAGCGCGGCCTTTGGCACGCGGCATGATGCGCTTCAGAGAGCGACCTTCGTTAACAAACACGGTGGAGACCTTCAGGTCATCCACGTCTGCGCCATCGTTATGCTCTGCGTTGGCGATCGCCGACTCGAGCACTTTCTTGATGACGGCAGCGGCCTTCTTGTTGCTGAATGCCAGCAGGTTCAGGGCCTCATCCACCTTCTTACCGCGGATCTGGTCGGCGACCAAACGCGCTTTCTGGGCAGAGAGTCGGGCGCCCTTATGAGTAGCGGCTACTTCCATCTTCTAACCCCTTAGCGCTTGGCTTTCTTGTCTGCTGCGTGACCACGGTAGGTACGCGTAGCAGAGAATTCGCCCAACTTGTGACCGACCATGTCTTCGGTAACGATAACCGGCACATGCTGACGACCGTTGTGTACAGCGATGGTCAGACCGACCATCTGCGGCAGAATCATCGAACGGCGCGACCAGGTCTTGATCGGCTTACGGTCGTTCTTTTCAACTGCCACTTCGACCTTCTTCAACAGGTGAAGATCGATAAAAGGACCTTTCTTCAGAGAACGCGGCACTGTCGTATCCCCTCTAATTACTTGCTGCGGCGACGGACAATCATCTTGTCAGTGCGCTTGTTGGACCGAGTCTTGGCACCCTTGGTCGGGAAGCCCCACGGGGAAACCGGATGACGACCACCGGAGGTACGACCTTCACCACCACCATGCGGGTGATCTACCGGGTTCATGGCAACACCACGAACGGTCGGACGAACACCGCGCCAGCGCTTGGCACCAGCCTTACCCAGCGAGCGCAGACTGTGCTCACCGTTGGACACTTCACCCAGAGTCGCACGGCATTCGCCAAGGACTTTGCGCATTTCGCCAGAGCGCAGACGAACGGTGACATAGGCACCTTCGCGAGCAACCAGCTGGACAGCGGCACCGGCACTGCGAGCTACCTGAGCGCCTTTACCCGGCTTCAGTTCGATCGCGTGGATAGTGCTACCTACCGGGATATTGCGCAGCGGCAGAGTGTTACCGGCCTTGATCGGCGCATCGGCACCGGAGACCAGTTGATCGCCAGCAACAACGCCTTTCGGGGCGATGATGTAGCGACGCTCACCGTCGGCATACTTCAGCAGAGCAATATGAGCGGTACGATTCGGATCGTACTCGACGCGCTCTACTACAGCGGGGATACCGTCCTTGTTACGACGGAAGTCCACGATGCGGTAGTGCTGCTTGTGACCGCCCCCACGATGACGCGTGGTGATGCGGCCGTTGTTGTTACGACCACCAGACTTGCCTTGCTTCTCTACCAGAGGCGCGTAAGGAGCACCTTTGTGCAGGTCAGCGTTAACGACCTTGACGACGAAGCGGCGGCCAGCGGAAGTAGGTTTACATTTAACAATAGCCATGATGTACCCCTGTCTTATTCAGCGCTGGCGAAGTCGATGTCTTGACCGGGCTGCAGGCTGACATACGCCTTTTTCCAGTCATTACGCTTGCCCAGGCCGCGAACGGTTCGCTTGGTCTTGCCTTTTACATTCAAGGTCGATACAGCCTTGACCTTGACGTTGAACAGTTGCTCAACGGCTTTCTTGATTTCCAGCTTGGTCGCAGTAGTGTCTACTTTGAACACGAACTGGTTGCGGCTGTCAGCCAGCACAGTTGCCTTCTCGGAAACATGCGGGCCAAGCAGTACTTTGAAAATGCGCTCTTGGTTCATCCCAGCATCTCCTCGAACTTCTTAACAGCAGGTACGGTAATCAGCACCTTGTCGTAAGCGATCAGGCTAACCGGGTCAGAACCCTGAACGTCGCGAACGTCGACGTGCGGCAGATTGCGCGCTGCCAGGTACAGGTTCTCATCAACGCCGTCGGTAACGATCAGCACATTCTGCAGATCGAGATCCTTCAGCTTGCCGGCCAGAGCCTTGGTCTTCGGTGCATCAACAGAGAAGCTCTCGACGACAACCAGACGATCCAGGCGTACCAGCTCGGACAGGATGGAGCGCATTGCACCGCGATACATCTTGCGGTTCAGCTTCTGCTCGTGATTTTGCGGACGGGCAGCAAAGGTAGTACCACCGGAGCGCCAGATCGGGCTACGGATAGTACCGGCACGGGCGCGACCGGTGCCTTTCTGACGCCAGGGCTTCTTGCCGCCACCGGAAACGTCGGAACGGTTCTTCTGCTGCTTGGTACCCTGACGAGCACCAGCCATGTAAGCAACAACGGCCTGGTGAACGAGGGTCTCGTTAAACTCGGTAGCAAAGGTCAGATCGGAAACTTCGATCGCATTTGCACCAGCTACATTCAGATTCATGGTAACTCCCCCTTAACCCTTGGCCTTGACCGCCGGGCGAACAACGACGTCGCTGCCGGTAGCGCCAGGCACGGAGCCCTTGATGAGCAGCAGATTGCGCTCAGCGTCTACGCGAACGACCTCGAGAGTCTGGACGGTTACCTGTTCGGCACCCATGTGACCAGACATCTTCTTGCCCTTGAATACACGGCCCGGGGTCTGACACTGACCGATGGAACCGGGTACACGGTGGGATACCGAGTTACCGTGAGTAGCGTCCTGGCCGCGGAAATTCCAGCGCTTGATGGTACCGGCGAAGCCTTTACCCTTGGATTGACCAGTTACATCCACCTTCTGACCGGCTTCGAACAGGGCTACAGTGAGCTCTGCCCCAGCTTCATACTGGGAGCCGTCTTCAATGCGGAATTCGCAGACCTGACGACCAGCCGCAGTGCTGGCTTTGGCAAAGTGCCCAGCCATCGGCTTGGTAACGCGACTGGCGCGACGCTCACCCACAGTGACCTGAATAGCTTGATAGCCATCAGTTTCCAGGGTTTTAACCTGAGTGACGCGGTTCGGTTCAACTTCTACAACCGTAACCGGAATGGAAACACCATCTTCAGTGAAAATGCGGGTCATACCGCATTTCCGGCCGACTAAACCAATAGTCATTTTGTAAACCTCATGAGTGCACGGGGCTATTACCCGCTATGGCCGCCCAACACAGGGCGTTACACGACCTTTAGCCCCCGTTTTGGGGCTATCAGCCGAGGCTGATCTGAACCTCAACGCCAGCGGCAAGGTCCAGCTTCATCAGCGCATCGACAGTCTTGTCGGTGGGCTGAACGATATCCAGAACCCGTTTATGGGTACGGATTTCATACTGATCGCGCGCGTCTTTATTGACGTGCGGAGAAATCAGTACGGTAAAACGCTCTTTGCGCGTCGGCAAAGGGATCGGACCACGCACCTGAGCCCCAGTACGTTTCGCGGTATCCACGATTTCCTGGGTAGACTGATCGATCAGGCGATGGTCAAAAGCCTTCAACCGAATACGAATCTGTTGGTTCTGCATTTGACCAGAAACTCCAAGTAACTGTTTTCAGGCACACCCAACTGCAGGTACGCCTGTCCAAGGGAGGCGCAATTCTACTGATGCGCACCCCCACTGTCAACCAAAAGACAAAAGCCCCCGCTAGGCGGGGGCTTTGCCTTTCACCTCAGATCATTATTCGATGATCTTGGCTACTACACCGGCACCAACGGTACGGCCACCTTCGCGAATCGCGAAGCGCAGACCGTCTTCCATTGCGATCGGAGCGATCAGGGTAACGTCCAGCTTGACGTTGTCGCCCGGCATTACCATTTCAACGCCTTCCGGCAGTTCGCAGGAACCGGTCACGTCAGTAGTACGGAAGTAGAACTGCGGACGGTAGCCCTTGAAGAACGGAGTGTGACGACCGCCTTCATCTTTACCCAGCACGTACACTTCAGCTTCGAAGCGAGTGTGCGGAGTGATGGTGCCCGGCTTGGCCAGAACCTGACCACGCTCAACGTCTTCACGCTTGGTACCACGCAGCAGAACACCAACGTTCTCACCAGCACGGCCTTCGTCCAGCAGCTTGCGGAACATTTCAACACCGGTACAGGTGGTCTTGGTGGTCGCCTTGATACCAACGATCTCGACTTCCTCACCAACCTTGACGATACCGCGCTCAACACGACCGGTTACCACGGTGCCGCGACCGGAGATGGAGAATACGTCTTCGATCGGCATCAGGAACGGCTTGTCGATCGCGCGCTCAGGCTCAGGGATGTAGACATCCAGAGTCTCAACCAGCTTGCGAACGGCAGACGTACCGATTTCGTTGTCGTCTTTACCTTCCAGCGCCATCAGAGCAGAACCGATGATGATCGGAGTGTCGTCACCCGGGAAGTCGTAAGCGCTCAGCAGGTCGCGAACTTCCATCTCGACCAGCTCAAGCAGCTCTTCGTCGTCAACCATGTCGGCCTTGTTCAGGAACACGACAATGTAAGGAACGCCGACCTGACGGGACAGCAGGATGTGCTCGCGAGTCTGCGGCATCGGGCCGTCAGCTGCGGAACAAACCAGGATCGCGCCATCCATCTGAGCAGCACCGGTGATCATGTTCTTCACATAGTCGGCGTGGCCAGGGCAGTCAACGTGCGCGTAGTGGCGAGTCGGAGAATCGTACTCTACGTGCGAGGTGTTGATGGTGATACCGCGAGCCTTCTCTTCCGGCGCGTTGTCGATCTGGTCGAACGCACGGGCAGCGCCGCCGTAGGACTCTGCACAAACGCGGGTCAGAGCTGCAGTCAGGGTAGTCTTGCCATGGTCAACGTGACCGATGGTGCCTACGTTCAGGTGCGGTTTACTACGTTCAAATTTTTCTTTTGCCACGGTTGATAACCTCTTTAATTAGCCTAGGTTCAAGTTAGCCTTGCTTCTTGATGATCGCTTCGGCGATGTTCATGGGTGCCTCGGCGTACTTCGAAAACTCCATGGAGTAGCTCGCACGTCCCTGGGACATGGAGCGAACATCCGTGGCGTAACCGAACATTTCACCAAGCGGAACCTCAGCGCGGATCACCTTACCGGAAGGAGTATCTTCCATACCCTGTACCAGACCGCGACGACGGTTCAAGTCGCCCATTACGTCACCCATATAATCCTCAGGGGTGACTACTTCGACTTTCATCATCGGCTCAAGCAGGACAGCACCGCCCTTCTGGGCCAACTGCTTGGTGGCCATCGAAGCTGCGATCTTGAACGCCATCTCGTTTGAGTCGACATCATGGTAGGAACCGTCAAACACGGTTGCCTTCAGGCCAAGCAGCGGATAGCCGGCGAGAACGCCGTTCTGCATCTGCTCCTCGATACCCTTCTGGATGGCCGGGATGTATTCACGCGGAACCACACCACCGACAATTTCATTGACGAATTCAAGCTTCTCGTCATTGCCCTCGGCAGGCTCGAAGCGAACCCACACATGACCATACTGACCACGACCGCCGGACTGACGCACAAACTTGCCTTCGACTTCACACTTGTTGCGAATCGCCTCGCGATAGGCAACTTGAGGCTTGCCGATATTGGCCTCAACACTGAACTCACGCTTCATCCGATCGACGATAATGTCGAGGTGCAACTCACCCATACCCGAGATGATCGTCTGACCAGACTCTTCATCGGTACGCACGCGGAACGAAGGATCCTCCTGGGCCAGCTTGCCCAGAGCGACACCCATCTTCTCCTGATCGGCCTTGGTGCGTGGCTCAACCGCAACCGAAATAACCGGCTCAGGAAAGTCCATGCGCTCCAGGACAATCGGCTTGTCGATAGCGCAAAGCGTATCGCCAGTGGTCACATCCTTCATACCGATCAAGGCCGCAATATCACCGGCGCGCACTTCCTTGATCTCTTCGCGGGCATTGGCATGCATCTGCACCATGCGCCCGACGCGCTCCTTCTTACCCTTCACCGAGTTGAGCACCGCGTCGCCCGAAGACAGCACGCCGGAGTAAACCCGAGCAAAGGTAAGCGTCCCCACAAAGGGATCGGTCGCAATCTTGAACGCCAGCGCCGAGAAAGGCTCGGCGTCGTCGGCATGACGTTCGTCAGTGCGCTCCTCATCATCCGGGTGCACGCCCTTGATGGCAGCAACCTGGTCAGGCGCAGGCAGATAGTCGATAACCGCATCCAGCACCAGCGGTACGCCCTTGTTCTTGAACGAGGAACCACACACTGCCGGAACGATCTCGCAGGCCAGCGTACGCTGACGCAACCCCGCCTTGATTTCCTCGACGGAAAGCTCGCCTTCCTCGAGATACTTGTTCATCAGGTCTTCGTTGGCCTCCGCGGCCGCCTCGACCATCTTTTCGCGATACTCTTCTGCCAGATCACGCAGCTCCGCGGGGATTTCCTCCTCCACGAAACTCATACCCTGATCCGACTCATCCCAGCGAATCGCCTTCATCCGCATCAGGTCAACCTGACCGGCGAAGTTCTCCTCCGAACCGATAGCCAACTGAATAGGCACGGGCGTATGACCCAGCCGCTTCTTGATCTGCTCAACGACACGAAGGAAGTCGGCGCCCTGGCGATCCATCTTGTTTACATAGACGATTCGCGGAACACCGTACTTGTTGGCTTGACGCCACACGGTCTCGGATTGAGGCTCGACACCGGACGTACCACAAAACACAACGACAGCACCATCAAGCACCCGCAGCGACCGCTCGACTTCAATCGTGAAGTCGACGTGGCCGGGGGTGTCGATGATGTTGACGCGATGCTTGTCGTACTGCTTCTCGGAACCCTGCCAGAAGGCAGTGGTAGCCGCCGAAGTAATGGTGATACCCCGCTCCTGCTCCTGCGCCATCCAGTCCATGGTCGCGGCGCCATCATGCACCTCGCCCATTTTGTGGTTTACGCCGGTATAGAACAGAATCCGCTCTGTAGTCGTGGTCTTGCCCGCATCGACGTGCGCACAGATACCAATATTGCGATACAGATTGATCGGGGTTGTACGAGCCACAACAGTCTCCTTGGCCGTTTAGAAGCGGTAGTGAGAGAACGCCTTGTTGGCTTCAGCCATACGATGGACGTCTTCACGCTTCTTGACAGCAGCACCCTTGCCTTCAGCGGCATCACCCAGCTCACCAGCCAGACGCAGGGCCATGGACTTCTCGCCACGCTTACGGGCAGCATCAACCAGCCAGCGCATCGCCAGAGCGTTGCGACGGGAGGGACGCACTTCAACCGGAACCTGATAGGTGGCACCACCTACACGGCGAGATTTAACTTCCACGAGCGGAGCGATAGCGTCGAGAGCTTTCTCGAACAGCTCGACCGGATCTTCGGTCTTGGTACGCTCTTTCAGCTTGTCCAGTGCACCGTAAACGATACGCTCGGCAGTGGACTTCTTGCCGCTTTCCATTACGTGGTTCATGAATTTCGCGAGAATCTGGCTGCCGTACTTAGGTTCTGGCAGGATCTCACGTTTTGCCGCTACACGACGTCTTGGCATGATAAGCCCTCAAACGGTCTTCAGGTTAGCCCGGAACTGTAACAACCTGGTTACGTCCGACCTTACTCTTATCGACTCTGATAAATGAAATAGAATTACTTGGGACGCTTGGCGCCGTACTTCGAACGACCCTGCTTACGGTCTTTAACACCAGAGGTGTCCAGAGAACCGCGAACAGTGTGGTAACGCACACCCGGCAAGTCTTTTACACGGCCGCCGCGAATCAGAACGACGCTGTGCTCTTGCAGGTTGTGACCTTCACCACCGATGTAGGAAGAAACTTCGTAGCCGTTGGTCAGACGAACACGGCAGACTTTACGCAGAGCCGAGTTCGGCTTCTTCGGCGTAGTGGTATACACGCGAGTGCACACACCACGACGCTGCGGGCAGTTCTGCAGGGCCGGTACGTCGCTCTTTTCAGCAACGCGCTTACGCGGCTTGCGAACCAGCTGGTTGATTGTTGCCATCTAGCAAACTCCACTGATGTCGGTAAGACATAGTTAATAAAAAATGGCAGGACATAGTGCCCCGCCAATTTTAGGGGTACGGAATTCTATAGACCCCGCCCCCTGTCGTCAAGGCGCCCACTCCCGGAGGGAGCGGGCCTTCCTTTAACCTTCGCTCGAGTTCAGTGCGTCAGACAGCGCCTGCTCGACTTCGCTCGCGCTGACCTTGACCGGCTTGTCGGCCATACGCTGACGCTTGCGCTCGGCGTGATAGGCCAGACCGGTACCGGCCGGAATCAGACGACCTACAACGACGTTCTCTTTCAGGCCGCGCAGGTGATCGCGCTTGCCGGTAACGGCAGCCTCGGTCAGAACCCGCGTGGTTTCCTGGAAGGAAGCCGCCGAGATGAACGATTCGGTCGACAGCGAGGCCTTGGTGATACCCAGCAGCACGCGGTCGTACTTGGCCGGGAACTTGTCCTGCGCCACCAGTTCTGCGTTCTCTTCCAGCACCTGGGTCAGCTCGACCTGATCGCCCTTGATGAAGCTGGAGTCGCCGGACTCGGTGATCTCGACCTTGCGCAGCATCTGACGAATGGTCACTTCGATGTGCTTGTCGTTGATCTTTACGCCCTGCAGACGGTAAACGTCCTGAATCTCGTTGACGATGTACTTGGCCAGCGCACTGACACCCAGCAGACGCAGGATATCGTGCGGGTTGCTCGGACCGTCGGAGATAACTTCACCCTTGGTAACCTGCTCACCCTCGAACACGTTCAGGTGACGCCACTTCGGAATCAGCTCCTCGTACGGATCGCTGCCGTCGTTCGGCGTAATCACCAGGCGACGCTTGCCCTTGGTTTCCTTACCGAACGAAATGGTGCCGCTGATCTCCGCCAGAATGGACGGCTCCTTCGGACGACGCGCTTCGAACAGGTCGGCAACACGCGGCAGACCACCGGTGATGTCGCGGGTCTTCGAGGTTTCCTGCGGGATACGTGCAACAACGTCACCCACGTTCACCTTGGCGCCATCGGACAGGTTGACCAGCGCGTTGGCCGGCAGGAAGTACTGAGCCGGCACATCGGTACCTGGCAGCAGCAACTCTTTGCCGTTCTCGTCTACCAGCTTCACCGCAGGACGGATGTCCTTGCCGGCAGCCGGGCGATCTTTCGGGTCCATGACCTCAATGTTGGTCAGACCGGTCAGCTCGTCAGCGGTACGCTTGATGGTGATGCCTTCATCCATACCGAAGAACGCAACGGTACCGCTGATCTCGGTAACGATCGGGTGGGTGTGCGGGTCCCACTTGGCAACGATTGCGCCAGCGTCGACCTTGTCACCTTCCTTGACCGAGATAACCGCACCGTAAGGCAGCTTGTAACGCTCACGCTCACGGCCGTATTCGTCTGCGATAGCCAGCTCGCCGGAACGGGAAACCGCAACCAGGGCACCGTCGGCACGTTCAACATGCTTCAGGTTGTGCAGGCGGACGGTACCACCGTTCTTGACCTGAACGCTGTCAGCAGCCGAGGTCCGGCTTGCCGCACCACCGATGTGGAACGTACGCATGGTCAGCTGAGTACCCGGCTCACCGATCGACTGGGCTGCGATAACACCTACGGCCTCACCGATGTTGATCAGGTGGCCACGCGCCAGATCACGACCGTAACAGGTCGCGCACACACCGTAGTGGGTGTCGCAGGTGATCGGCGAACGAACGATGACCTCGTCGACACTGTTCTTCTCGAGGAACTCAACCCACTGCTCATCGATCAGTGTGCCAGCGGCCACGATGGTCTCGTCACTGCCCGGCTTGAGGACGTCACGGGCAACAACTCGACCCAGCACGCGCTCACCCAGCGGCTCTACGATATCGCCACCTTCAATGTGCGGCGACATCAGCAGACCCTTGTCGGTGCCGCAGTCGGTCTCGGTGATAACCAGATCCTGCGCCACGTCGACCAGACGACGGGTCAGGTAACCGGAGTTCGCCGTTTTCAGTGCGGTATCGGCCAGACCCTTACGAGCACCGTGGGTCGAGATGAAGTACTGCAGTACGTTCAGACCTTCACGGAAGTTCGCGGTGATTGGCGTTTCGATGATGGAGCCGTCCGGCTTGGCCATCAGACCACGCATACCGGCCAGCTGACGAATCTGGGCAGCAGAACCCCGCGCACCGGAGTCAGCCATCATGTACATGGAGTTGAAGGACTCCTGATCAACCTCTTTGCCCTCGCGATCAAGTACGCGCGTGGTCTTGAGGTTGTCCATCATGGCCTTGGAGATTTCGTCGTTGGCCTTGGACCACAAGTCGATGACCTTGTTGTACTTCTCGCCCTGGGTTACCAGACCGGAAGCGTACTGGTCTTCGATTTCCTTAACTTCTTCGGTCGCCTCGTCAATGATGCGCGCCTTCTCGTCAGGAATGACGAAGTCGTTCACGCCAATCGACGCACCGGAGATGGTGGAATAGGCGAAACCGGTATACATCAGCTGGTCGGCGAAGATAACGGTTTCCTTCAGACCCACCACGCGATAGCACTGGTTGATCAGCTTGGAAATCGCCTTCTTCTTCAGCGGCTGATCGACCATTTCGTACGGCAGACCTTTGGGCAGAACCTGGAACAGCAGCGCGCGGCCGACAGTGGTGTCGACAATGCGAGTCTCGGTGGTCCAGCTTTCGTCCTTGTGCTTGACGGTTTCGGTGATACGCACCTTAACCATCGCGTGCAGCTCAACCTGACCGCTGCGGTATGCCATCTCGACTTCGTTGACGTTGGCGAACGCCATGCCTTCGCCCTTGGCGTTGATGCGGGTACGGGTCATGTAGTACAGACCCAGTACCACGTCCTGGGACGGCACGATGATCGGCTCGCCTGACGCCGGCGACAGGATGTTGTTAGTGGACATCATCAGCGCACGCGCTTCCAACTGGGCCTCGAGGGTCAGCGGGACGTGCACGGCCATTTGGTCACCGTCGAAGTCGGCGTTGTAGGCCGCACAGACCAGCGGGTGCAGCTGGATAGCCTTACCTTCGATCAGAACCGGCTCGAATGCCTGGATACCCAGACGGTGCAGAGTCGGTGCACGGTTCAGCAGAACCGGGTGTTCGCGAATGACTTCAGCCAGGATATCCCAGACTTCCGGCAGCTCGCGCTCAACCATCTTCTTGGCCGCTTTGATAGTGGTCGCCAGACCACGGTGCTCCAGCTTGCCGAAGATGAAGGGCTTGAACAGCTCCAGAGCCATCTTCTTGGGCAGACCGCACTGGTGCAGACGCAGAGTCGGACCAACCACGATCACCGAACGACCGGAGTAGTCCACGCGCTTACCGAGCAGGTTCTGACGGAAACGACCCTGCTTACCCTTGATCATATCGGCCAGGGACTTGAGCGGACGCTTGTTGGTGCCGGTGATGGCACGGCCGCGACGACCGTTGTCCAGCAGCGCATCAACCGACTCTTGCAGCATGCGCTTTTCGTTGCGCACGATGATATCCGGCGCAGCCAGATCAAGCAGGCGCTTCAGACGGTTGTTACGGTTGATGACGCGGCGATAGAGGTCGTTCAGGTCCGAGGTCGCGAAGCGACCACCGTCCAGCGGAACCAGCGGACGCAGGTCCGGCGGCAGTACCGGCAGAACGGTCATAACCATCCACTCGGGCTTGTTGCCGGAGCCGTCGAATGCTTCCATCAGCTTCAGACGCTTGGACAGCTTCTTGATCTTGGTCTCGGACGTAGTCTGCGGAATTTCTTCACGCAGCTTGCCGATCTCGTGAGCCAGATCCATGGAGCTGAGCAGCTCGTAAACAGCCTCGGCACCCATACGGGCGTCAAAGTCGTCACCGAACTCTTCCAGCGCTTCGAAATACTGCTCATCGTTCAGCAACTGACCCTTTTCCAGGGTAGTCATGCCCGGCTCGATGACAACGTAGCTCTCGAAATAAAGCACGCGCTCGATATCACGCAGGGTCATGTCCAGCAGCAGGCCGATACGGGACGGCAGCGATTTCAGGAACCAGATATGGGCAACCGGCGAAGCCAGCTCAATGTGACCCATGCGCTCGCGACGCACCTTGGCCAGTGCAACTTCGACGCCGCACTTCTCGCAGATGACGCCACGGTGCTTGAGGCGCTTGTACTTGCCGCACAGGCACTCGTAGTCCTTCACCGGGCCAAAGATCTTGGCGCAGAACAGGCCGTCACGCTCCGGCTTGAAGGTACGGTAGTTGATGGTTTCCGGCTTTTTAACTTCGCCGTAGGACCAGGACCGGATCATCTCCGGGGATGCCAAGCCGATTCGGATGGAATCGAACTCTTCAATCTGTCCCTGGGACTTGAGCAGGTTCAATAAGTCTTTCAAGGCCTATACTCCTCGCAGTGTCTCAAGGGCGGCGCTCGCCGCCCGAGACGTGGGCAGTTGGTGATTATTCGGATTCCAGTTCGATATCGATACCGAGCGAACGGATTTCCTTGACCAGAACGTTGAAGGACTCAGGCATGCCGGCCTCCATGCGATGGTCTCCGTCCACGATGTTCTTGTACATCTTGGTACGGCCGTTCACGTCGTCCGATTTCACTGTCAGCATTTCCTGCAGGGTGTAGGCAGCGCCGTATGCTTCCAGAGCCCAGACCTCCATCTCCCCGAAACGCTGACCACCAAACTGCGCCTTACCACCCAGCGGCTGCTGGGTTACCAGACTGTAGGAACCGGTGGAACGTGCATGCATCTTGTCATCAACCAGGTGGTTGAGCTTGAGCATGTACATGTAACCAACGGTCACCGGACGGTCGAATGCATTACCGGTACGGCCATCCCACAGACGCATCTGACCGCTGTCCGGCAGATCGGCGAGACGCAGCATGTGCTTGATCTCGCTCTCCGCGGCGCCATCAAATACGGCCGTTGCCATCGGCACACCACCGCGCAGGTTGTTCGCCAGCTCGATGATTTCCTGATCGCTCAGCTCGTCCAGATTCTCCTGACGACCGCCTACCTTGTTGTAGACCTCGTCGAGGAACTTGCGCAGATCAGCAATCTTGCGCTGCTCTTCGAGCATGCGGTTGATCTTCTCCCCCAGCCCCTTGGCGGCCAGGCCCAGGTGGGTTTCGAGGATCTGACCGACGTTCATACGCGACGGAACCCCCAGCGGGTTCAGTACGATGTCGACCGGTGTACCGTTCTCGTCGTGCGGCATATCTTCGATCGGCATGATGACCGAGATAACACCCTTGTTACCGTGACGGCCAGCCATCTTGTCACCCGGCTGGATGCGACGCTTGATTGCCAGGTAAACCTTGACGATCTTGAGTACGCCAGGTGCCAGGTCATCGCCCTGCTGGAGCTTGCGCTTCTTGTCTTCAAACTTCTCGTCGAGCAACTTGCGACGGTCAACCAGATAGGCCTGAGCCAGCTCCAGCTGCTCGTTCAGCGCGTCTTCGCTCATACGCAGCTTGAACCACTGACCACGCTCGATACCAGCAAGGATCTCGGCGTTCAGTGCAGTACCTTTTTTCAGGCCGGCACCACCCTCGACGATCTGACCGTCCAGTGCGGCAGCAAGGCGCTCGAAGGTCGCGGTTTCAACGATACGAAACTCTTCCTGCAGGTCCTTGCGGATCTCGTCGAGCTGCTCCTTCTCGATAGCCAGTGCACGGCTGTCGCGCTCTACGCCGTCACGGGTGAACACCTGAACGTCAATGACGGTGCCCTTGGTGCCGGTCGGCACGCGCAGGGAAGTGTCTTTCACATCAGAGGCTTTTTCACCGAAGATCGCACGCAGCAGCTTTTCTTCCGGGGTCAGCTGGGTCTCGCCCTTCGGCGTCACCTTGCCAACCAGAATGTCGCCCGGGCCCACTTCAGCGCCAACGTAGACGATACCCGCCTCGTCCAGCTTGCCGAGTGCCGCCTCACCCACGTTCGGGATGTCGGAGGTGATCTCCTCAGGCCCAAGCTTGGTGTCACGGGACACACAGGTCAGTTCCTGAATGTGGATAGTGGTAAAGCGGTCTTCCTGTACAACGCGCTCGGACACCAGGATGGAGTCCTCGAAGTTGTAACCGTTCCAGGGCATGAACGCGACGCGCATGTTCTGACCCAGCGCCAGCTCACCCATGTCGACGGAGGAACCGTCAGCAAGGATATCCTTGCGTGCAACCTTGTCACCTTTCTTCACCAGCGGACGCTGGTTGATGCAGGTGTTCTGGTTGGAACGGGTGTACTTGGTCATGACATAGATGTCGACACCCGCTTCGCCAGCTTCAACTTCGTCGTCGTTGACGCGGACAACGATACGGCTGGCGTCGACCGAATCGATCACACCACCGCGGCGCGCGGTAACGCAAACACCGGAGTCGCGAGCAACGTTGCGCTCCATACCGGTACCGACCAGCGGCTTCTCGGCACGCAGGGTTGGAACCGCCTGACGCTGCATGTTCGAGCCCATGAGTGCGCGGTTGGCGTCGTCGTGCTCGAGGAACGGAATCAGCGAGGCAGCCACGGACACAACCTGACGCGGCGAAACGTCCATCAGGGTGACGTCTTCCGGCGCCTTAACGGTAAATTCGTTCATGTGACGAACCGCTACCAGGTCGTCAACCAGCTTGCCGCCCTCGACCTTTGCGCTAGCCTGAGCGATCACGTGGTCCGCTTCTTCGATGGCAGACAGGAATACGATCTCGTCAGTAACGACCGCGTCTTTCACACGACGGTACGGGCTTTCAAGGAAGCCGTACTGGTTGGTGCGCGCGTAAGTTGCAAGCGAGTTGATCAGACCGATGTTCGGACCTTCAGGGGTTTCGATCGGGCATACACGACCGTAGTGGGTCGGGTGTACGTCACGGACTTCGAAGCCTGCACGCTCACGGGTCAGACCGCCCGGGCCAAGAGCCGATACACGACGCTTGTGGGTAATCTCGGACAGCGGGTTGTTCTGGTCCATAAACTGGGACAGCTGGCTGGAACCGAAGAACTCCTTGACTGCGGCAGCGACCGGCTTGGCGTTGATCAGGTCCTGGGGCATCAAGCCTTCGCTTTCGGCCATGGACAGACGTTCCTTGACCGCACGCTCAACACGCACAAGGCCAACGCGGAACTGGTTCTCTGCCATTTCACCAACCGAGCGAATACGGCGGTTACCCAGGTGATCGATATCGTCAACGACGCCTTTGCCGTTACGGATGTCAACCAGAGTCTTCAGCACCTCGACGATGTCTTCCTTGCTGAGAACGCCAGCGCCTTCGATCTCTTCGCGACCGATACGGCGGTTGAATTTCATACGGCCAACAGCAGACAGGTCGTAACGCTCACTGCTGAAGAACAGGTTCGCAAACAGGGTCTCAGCCGCGTCTTTGGTCGGCGGCTCGCCGGGGCGCATCATGCGATAGATTTCGACCAGAGCTTCCAGCTGGGTACTGGTGTTGTCGATACGCAGGGTGTCGGACACAAACGGACCACAGTCGATCTCGTTGGTGTACAGGGTTTCCAGACGGGCAACCTGCGCCTTGGCCAGCTTGAGTACCAGGTCAGCGGTAATCTCGGTGTTGCACTCAACCAGGATTTCGCCGGTAGCCGGGTGCACCACAGGCTTGGCGATGGTACGACCAATCAGATAGTCGAACGGCACTTCCAGGCTGGTGATACCAGCTTTCTCGAGCTGGTTGATGTGGCGCGCGGTAATACGTCGACCTTTTTCGACGATGACCTTGCCCTTGCTGTCCTTGATGTCAAAGGTAGCAATCTCACCACGCAGACGCTGGGGCACCAGTTCGAGCATCAGGTTTTCACCCTGAACCTGGAACACGTTGGTGTCGTAGAACATGTCCAGAATTTCTTCTGTCTGGTAGCCCAGTGCGCGCAACAGAACGCTCGCCGGCAGCTTGCGGCGACGGTCGATACGAACAAAGACACAGTCTTTCGGGTCAAACTCGAAGTCCAGCCAGGAGCCGCGGTAAGGAATCACGCGAGCCGAGTACAGCAGCTTGCCGGAACTGTGCGTCTTGCCACGATCGTGGTCGAAGAACACACCCGGGCTGCGGTGCAGCTGGGAAACGATGACACGCTCGGTACCATTGATGACGAAGGTACCGTTCTCGGTCATCAGGGGGATTTCCCCCATGTAGACTTCCTGCTCCTTGATGTCCTTGATCGCCTTGTTGGACGACTCGCGATCAAAGATGATCAGGCGCACTTTGACGCGCAGCGGTACCGCGAAGGTAACCCCGCGCAACACACATTCCTTTACGTCGAAGGCCGGCTCGCCAAGGCGGTAACCGACGTATTCGAGGGCCGCATTACCGGAATAGCTGATAATGGGGAAAACAGATTTGAAGGCCGCGTGCAGACCGATATCACGGATCTGGCCCTGGCCGGCGTCAGTCTGGAGAAACTCCCGATAGGAGTCCAGCTGAATGGCCAACAGGTAGGGCACATCCATCACATGCGGCAGTTTGCCAAAGTCCTTGCGGATACGTTTTTTCTCAGTATATGAGTAAGCCATCAGCGTTCCCCAGCTTGGTCACCTGCTTGATTGGCCTCCCCGCTTCGCGGGAAAACCTGAAAATGCGTGCAAGCCCTTCGTCTTGCTCACTCCCTCGGAGTGCGGGCGTTGTACGCCAGTTTGGCGTGATACAACGGAAAAAGGCCGGTGGCACACAGGCCACCAGCCATCAATCTGATTGGATAGAACCAGATTGTCGACGCAAGGTCGGGCGAGCTTACTTGAGCTCGACCTTGGCGCCTGCTTCTTCCAGCGCCTTCTTGGCAGCTTCGGCTTCTTCTTTGGAAGCGCCTTCCTTGATGGTGCCCGGAGCGCCGTCAACCAGTGCCTTGGCTTCTTTCAGGCCCAGGCCGGTCAGTTCACGAACAGCCTTAATGACGTTAACTTTCTTCTCACCGGCTTCGGTCAGAACAACGTCAAACTCGGTCTGTTCTTCAGCAGCAGCAGCGCCACCAGCAGCCGGACCGGCTACAACAGCAGCAGCAGCAGAAACGCCGAACTTTTCTTCCATAGCGGCGATCAGTTCAACAACCTGCATTACGGACATTTCGGATACGGCGTTGATGATATCTTCGTTGGTCAGAGCCATGACTCTAAATTCCTGTATTGGGGACGGCGGAGCCGTCGAAAAAAAGCGTTAAAGGGAAACTGAAGGCGCCGATCAGGCAGCTTCGGCTTCCTTCTGATCGCGGACTGCAGCCAGAGTACGAACGAACTTGCTGGTGGCGCCTTGAATAACGCTCATCAGCTGTGCGATTGCTTCGTCGTAAGTCGGCAGAGAAGCCAGCTTGTCGATTTCACCTGCTGCAAGGAAGTTGCCTTCGAACGCAGCTGCTTTGATCTCGAACTTATCCTGATTCTTCGCGAACTCCTTGAACAGACGAGCGGCAGCGCCCGGGTGTTCGTTGGAGAAGGCAATCAGAGTCGGGCCTACGAAAGTTTCATTCAGGCACTCGTACTGAGTACCTTCGATCGCACGACGCAGCAGGGTGTTACGTACAACACGTACGTAAACGCCGGCTTCGCGTGCTTCCTTGCGCAGACCAGTCATAGCAGCAACGGTCACACCGCGGGCATCAGCCACAACGGCAGACAGCGCACCTTTGGCAGCTTCGTTGACTTCAGCGACGATGGCTTTTTTGTCTTCGAGCTTAATTGCCACGGGTTTTACTCCTGGATTTACCATTAACCGCCCTTGCGGGCAGCGTGTTTTGGTGTCTGATCCAGCCTGCACTGAATCGGGAGCACCATCTGCGTAGGCCTGAGGGATCACTCCCGGGGTTTAAGGCTTGCGCCGCCTACGGTCTTGGACAGCCCCCGCCATGCAGGGACCCCAATCAAAGAAGAGCGCACCGTGCATACGGCGCACTCCAACAACATCAGATGTTCAGGGAAGCCTGATCGATCTGTACGCCCGGACCCATGGTGGTGCTCAGGGTTACGCGCTTGATATATACGCCTTTGGAGGTGGACGGCTTGGCCTTTTTCAGGTCAGCCAGCAGCGCCTCGACGTTCTCCTTCAGTGCGGTGGCGTCAAAGCCTACCTTGCCTACGGAGCAGTGAATGATGCCGTTCTTGTCGGTGCGATAACGAACCTGACCAGCCTTGGCGTTCTTCACGGCAGTGGCGACGTCTGCAGCAACGGTACCAACCTTCGGGTTCGGCATCAGGCCGCGCGGACCCAGAACCTGACCCAGCTGACCAACAACGCGCATTGCATCCGGAGAGGCGATAACAACGTCGTAGTTCAGATCGCCAGCCTTCATTTCGGCGGCCAGATCGTCCATACCGACTTTGTCAGCGCCGGCAGCCAGAGCTGCTTCAGCGTTGGCACCCTGGGTGAACACAGCAACGCGCACAGTCTTGCCAGTACCGTTTGGCAGCAGGGTTGCGCCACGTACGACCTGGTCGGATTTACGCGGATCAACGCCCAGATTTACAGCAACGTCGAACGACTCTACAAACTTGACGTTGGATACGTCAGCCAGAACGGCTGCAGCCTCTTCGAAGGTGTAAGCCTTGTTAGCCTGTACCTTTTCGGCAATTGCCTTTTGACGCTTGGACAGCTTAGCCATTACACACCCTCCACGTTAAGGCCCATGCTGCGCGCGGAACCAGCGATGGTGCGCAGGGCAGCTTCCAGATCAGCAGCGGTCAGATCAGCCTCTTTGGCCTTGACGATCTCTTCCAGCTGAGCACGGGTGACGGTACCCACTTTCTGGCTGTTCGGACGCGGAGAACCGCTCTTCAGACCAGCTGCTTTTTTCAGCAGAACGGCTGCAGGGGTGCTCTTGGTTTCAAAAGTAAAGCTACGGTCACTGTAAACAGTAATGATCACCGGAGTCGGCAGACCAGGTTCCATGCCCTGAGTCTTGGCGTTGAACGCCTTGCAGAATTCCATGATATTTACGCCGTGCTGACCCAGAGCCGGACCAACCGGCGGGCTCGGGTTGGCCTGACCGGCCTTGACTTGCAGCTTGATATAAGCCTGAATCTTCTTTGCCATTGTCTTTCTCCGAAGGGTAATAGCGCCTTGCGGCTTCCCGTTTAAAAACAGCCCCTGATACCGACAACAAAGCCCCGCAACGCGCTAGGCGCTGCAGGGCTCAGGAAATCAGGAGAGATCAGCCTTTTTCGACCTGGCCGAACTCTAGCTCCACTGGCGTGGGGCGACCAAAAATAAGAACAGCCACCTGAACACGGCTCTTCTCATAGTTAACTTCTTCAACAACCCCATTGAAGTCAGCAAAGGGACCGTCGGTAACACGAACAACCTCACCGGGCTCAAACAGCGTCTTCGGCTTCGGCTTGTCGGTGCCATCTGCAACGCGACGAAGAATGGCTTCGGCTTCCTTATCAGTGATCGGCGCCGGCTTGTCGGCGGTACCACCAATAAAACCGAGAACTCGCGCAGTATCCTTGACCAGGTGCCATGTTCCCTCGTTCATTTCCATTTGAACAAGCACATACCCCGGGAAGAACTTGCGCTCACTCTTGCGCTTCTGACCATTGCGCATTTCCACCACTTCTTCGGTGGGAACCAGAATCTCGCCGAATTGGTCTTCCATTCCGGCCAGCTTGACACGCTCCTGGAGAGAGCGCATTACATGCTTTTCGAAGCCCGAATAGGCATGCACTACGTACCAACGCTTAGACACGGAGCACCTTTAACCAATGAACTGAGAGACGATCCAACCCAGCAAGCTATCAAGCCCCCAGAGGATCAGGGCCATAACCAGAACCACCGCAACAACGATAATGGTTGTTTGTGTGGTTTCTTGCCGAGTAGGCCAAACGACCTTGCGTATTTCGATACGCGCTTCTTTGAGCAGCGACCAGAACGCCTTGCCCTTGCTTGTCTGCAGTGCAACGAAGCCCGCGACCAGAGCAAGAACAACAAGCGCGATCGCGCGGTACAAAACAGGCTCGGCAGAGAAGTAGGAATCCCCAAAAACACCGACGGAGACAATTAAAGCCACAACAACCCACTTGATCACATCGAAGCGGCTATCGTTAAGCTCTGCCTTAGCACTCATGAATCTTCAAGTCCTGTTTTGGAAGCCAGATTTTAATCTGGCAGGCCAGGAGGGAATCGAACCCCCAACCTGCGGTTTTGGAGACCGCCGCTCTGCCAATTGAGCTACTGGCCTGTAATCGCAGTCGAGCCGGCAATACTACCGGCCCGACAGTTCAAGATCAACCAATATTACTCGATGATCTTGGCTACTACACCGGCGCCAACGGTACGGCCACCTTCGCGAATCGCGAAGCGCAGACCGTCTTCCATTGCGATCGGAGCGATCAGGGTAACGTCCAGCTTGACGTTGTCGCCCGGCATTACCATTTCAACGCCTTCCGGCAGTTCGCAGGAACCGGTCACGTCAGTAGTACGGAAGTAGAACTGCGGACGGTAGCCCTTGAAGAACGGAGTGTGACGACCGCCTTCATCTTTACCCAGCACGTACACTTCAGCTTCGAAGCGAGTGTGCGGAGTGATGGTGCCCGGCTTGGCCAGAACCTGACCACGCTCAACGTCTTCACGCTTGGTACCACGCAGCAGAACACCAACGTTCTCACCGGCACGGCCTTCGTCCAGCAGCTTGCGGAACATTTCAACACCGGTACAGGTGGTCTTGGTAGTCGCCTTGATACCAACGATCTCGACTTCTTCACCAACCTTGACGATACCGCGCTCAACACGACCGGTTACCACGGTGCCGCGACCGGAGATGGAGAATACGTCTTCGATCGGCATCAGGAACGGCTTGTCGATCGCGCGCTCAGGCTCAGGGATGTAGGCATCCAGAGTCTCAACCAGCTTGCGAACGGCAGACGTACCGATTTCGTTGTCGTCTTTACCTTCCAGCGCCATCAGAGCAGAACCGATGATGATCGGAGTGTCGTCACCCGGGAAGTCGTAAGCGCTCAGCAGGTCGCGAACTTCCATCTCGACCAGCTCCAGCAGCTCTTCGTCGTCAACCATGTCGGCCTTGTTCAGGAACACGACAATGTAAGGAACGCCGACCTGACGGGACAGCAGGATGTGCTCGCGAGTCTGCGGCATCGGGCCGTCAGCTGCGGAACAAACCAGGATCGCACCATCCATCTGAGCAGCACCGGTGATCATGTTCTTCACATAGTCGGCGTGGCCAGGGCAGTCAACGTGCGCGTAGTGGCGAGTCGGAGAATCGTACTCTACGTGCGAGGTGTTGATGGTGATACCGCGAGCCTTCTCTTCCGGCGCGTTGTCGATCTGGTCGAACGCACGGGCAGCGCCGCCGTAGGACTCTGCACAAACGCGGGTCAGAGCTGCAGTCAGGGTAGTCTTGCCATGGTCAACGTGACCGATGGTGCCTACGTTCAGGTGCGGTTTGCTACGTTCGAACTTCTCTTTAGCCATCGAGAGATCCCCTATTCGTGAGAGCAATGCGCGTGTCACGCGACCATTAAATAAAAGGCAGATATTCGCATATCTGCCTTGATATTGGAGCTCATGAGCGGATTTGAACCGCTGACCTCACCCTTACCAAGGGTGTGCTCTACCAACTGAGCTACATGAGCTTACAAACCATTACATCGTCAGACTGGAGCGGGTAGCGGGAATCGAACCCGCACCATCAGCTTGGAAGGCTGAGGTTCTACCATTGAACTATACCCGCCAAGTAGCCTGACTACGCGAAATCTGGTGGAGGGGGAAGGATTCGAACCTTCGAAGGCTAAGCCGTCAGATTTACAGTCTGATCCCTTTGACCGCTCGGGAACCCCTCCGTAAAAGAGGCGCCATTTTCATCACTTGGCGACCCTCTGTCAACACTTTTATCAGCAAAAACACTTACTTGAAGATATTTTTTACCGACTGGCCGGAAGTCCGGGACTGCCGAGCCGTGAAGCGGGCGCAATTCTAGGGGATGTTGCGCTCATTGGCAACGGGTGCGCACGATTGATATTGATGCTGCATTGCAGGGAAGTCCTCCCGCAGCTTGAGCAGCAGCTCCGAGCCTACCAGCCTGCGCGCTTCGGGAGCCACCTGGACACTATATTGGCTGCGCAATTTTTCCACTCGCTCGATACGCACGTCGTAACCGTCTGACTGCAACTGAGCCTGTCGGGCGGCCGCATAATCCTCCCGACTGAATACACCTAGAGAGATGTTGCCAGCCAGAGGGCCTTCGGTTATCACAAAGCTATCAATCCCTCGCTCCTGCAGCGACGACAGCTTCGCCAGTGCGCCCGAAGCCCCACCCATTACCGACATTACAAGCCAGTAATCGCTACTGCTGACAATCTCATCCGCTACCACCTCCGCCGTTACGTCCAGCGCAAGCAGCCGCTGAAGCAACTGCGCCGCCTCCTCACGATCTGCAAAGACACCGAGACGAATGCACAGCGCTGCGGGCGAAGTATCGGCACCCAAGAGAGACGCAGGGTGCGAGCTGATCATCGATGACTCGACAAGGGAATCAGGCACCGGCAGAGCCGACACGTCAAGCTCGCGATCAGGTACCAGTTCGCCGCTCTGCAACTGCCAAAGTGCGTACAGAATGTTTAGCAGCAGCAGAAAAAGGAACAGCGAACGCATCAATCAATCTCCATGGGACAAGCCAGCGCCAGCCCATCGAAAACCAGATCGTTGATGATATGGCAGTTTTGCGGCAGCGCTTCGGCCATTCGCTCGGCATCCCCACCGGTCAGAATTACCACCATTTCTTCGCCGAGCGTGTGGCGCGCGACACGAAGCTGCTCGCGAACGAAGCCGACCAGCATAAGATCACAGCCGAACTCCACGGCCTCGGCGGTACTTTCACCCGGCTGCGGCAGCGCAAGATCGCCGCGCAGTGACTGCTCATAGCGGATCAGTCTGGTGTGACGCTTGAGGCTTCCCCTCAGCAGCTTGCTGCCCGGCGCAATGTATCCCCCCAGATGCTGGCCCGCCGCGTTGACAAAATCGACCGTCACCGCGGTTCCCAGATCAATCACGACACAGGCACGGCGACACAGATTGTAGCCGGCCACCAGTGCCAGCCAGCGATCCATTCCGAGTTTGCTGAAATCCGCATAACCATTGCGCACACCCGCCAACTCCTGGGCGCTACGCGCAAGCACCGGATGCAGCTTCAGCCAGCTTGTAAGCTGATCCATTACGACCTGGTTCTCTTCGGCGGAACGAACACTGACCAGCCGGCAGCCGTGGATTTCTCGCTCCTGACCACCCAGCAACCGTTGCAGCTCGACTAGGTCGGGCGCCATATCCCGGTCACGGACGCGCCCCTCCCGATCCAGCAGCCGCCATTTGATCAGGGTATTGCCGCAGTCCAACTCAAGAAGCATGGTTCAACCTCAGACTTACTTCACCACCGCTGATTTCAACGTCACCGCTTTCGGTATGCAGCAGCAGCGCGCCCCGGGCATTGACACCCGCATCCACTCCATAGAGCTCATTACTCCCGGACACCACTTTTACGGCCTTGCCCGCCCATGCGTTACGCGTCATCCATTGCTGCTGGAACGGAGCAAAGCCCTGGCGATGGAAAGCGTCCAGCGCTGGAGCCAAGCGCCGAAGGAGCGCAGCAATCAACTCATTGCGATCCAGCGTCGCATGCTGCCCGGAGCGCAAAAGCGACGTCCATGCCTGATCAATACTGGCCGCAGAGTCGAGTAGCACGTTGACGCCCACGCCAATGACGACAACGGCGTCGCCCGTAAGGTCACCCGAGATTTCGAGAAGAATGCCGGCGAGCTTGGCATTATCAAGCAACACATCATTCGGCCACTTGAGCTGGCAACCTCGGTAGCCGACATCTTCAAGCGCCTGCACAAGACATAATCCGACGAGCAGGCTGAGCCCCTCGAGCCCCGCACCGCCAGCAGAGACAGGCTCGGCCAGGGAGATATAGATATTCTGGGCATACGGACTTGCCCATTGCCGTCCGCGCCGCCCGCGACCAGCCAGCTGCTGCTCCGCCAGCACGATAAGCGGCAGGGGCTGCTGCGGATCCAGAGCGCGCTGCGCCTGCGCGTTGGTTGAGTCAACCTGTTCATGCACAAACCACCGCCAGCGCGCTGCAAGTTCTGCCGGCAGCAATGACTGTATTTTCCCGACATTGAGCATGCTCGCACCGGGAGGCAGCCGATACCCCTTGCCGCGGACGCGCTGTAGCGGATAGCCATCGTCCTCCAGCCGCTTGAGAGCCTTCCAGACTGCAGCGCGACTAACTCCCAGCTCTGAGCCGATAGCCTCGCCGGAGTGAAAGCGGCCGTCGGCTAGCAATTCAAGTATCTCGCTGAGCATGGTTGGCTGTACCTGTGGCAATGAACGGCACATGATACCGTTGGCGGCCGACCGTCGCTATCCTCTCGGCCGACGCGACCAGAATGGACGCCGCAACTCCTCGTGAGCATCTGCGAGACTGATACCCACATCCTTCATCTCTGCCTCAGTCATCGTCGCCAACAGACGGCGCTCGTAGCACCAACGTCGCCAGCCCCCAAGCGCGCGCCTTCCCGCTCGCCACACCAACGCAGCACACCCACCTCGTCCAACACACTTGCACATAAGCATTCCTCCAGATCGCACTGGAGAAATTGTCCCGATCGGCATAGCATCAATCCAACGAATGCTTTTTATGCAAACCATCTTCAGGATTGATGAATGGCCAGTTACCCAACTATCGACAGCGAGCTGCTTCGCACCTTCGTCGCCATTGCAGATCAAGGCGGCTATACCCGAGCAGCGGAACAGGTCAATCGCACGCAATCTGCTGTAAGCATGCAGATGAAACGGCTAGCAGCCTGTTGAAATTCGCCTACGGTCTGTCTGACTTTGCAGTGTAAGGTTTACGATATCGGCTCCAATCTGCCGGGAACCCCGATTTCCATGCGTGGCGCCGATATCACTCAGGAATCCTTGTTCACTGTCGCCAAGCTCGATGACTTCGTGCCAGCGACTCACCCCCTGCGCGCCATCCGCAAGCTGGCAGACACCGCTCTGCAGCGGATGAGCGCCCTGTTTGACACCTTGTATGCCGACACCGGTCGCGCCTCGATCGCCCCCGAGAAGCTGATGCGGGCACAGTTGCTGCAGTTGTTCTACTCGCTGCGCAGCGAGCGGATGCTCATGGAGCAACTGGGCTACAACCTGCTGTTCCGCTGGTTCGTCGGCTTGGCCATCGATGATCCGGTGTGGGATCACTCGGTCTTCTCGAAGAACCGTGACCGTCTCAATGCCCAGGCCGTGGCCACCGAATTTCTGAGCGAGGTGGTGCGCCTGGCAGAGAAGCAGGGGCTGATCTCGGATGAGCACTTCTCAGTCGACGGCACATTGCTGCAAGCCTGGGCCTCTCAGAAGAGTTTCCGGCCCAAGGACGACTCTCCAGACGATCAAGGCCCCGGACCACGCAATGCCCCGCCGGACTTCAAGGGGCACAAGCGCAGCAACGACACCCACGCCTCGACCAGCGATCCGGATGCCCGGCTGTACCGAAAGAGCCACAACACCGGCGCGCAGCTGAGTTACATGGGGCATGTGCTGATGGAACACCGCAGTGGCCTGGTGCGCAGTGCTCATGTGACTCTGGCCGGTGGCCGTGGCGAACGCGAAGCCGCGCTGGCGATGCTGAGCAAGCTGGGTGGTCGCCGTCGCCGCACCTTGGCTGCGGACAAGGCCTACGATACGGCAGACTTCGTGGCCGCCTGTCGGGCACTCGGCGTGACACCGCATGTGGCACAGAACACCAGTGGCCGGCGTAGCGCCATCGACGGCCGTACCACGCGCCATGCTGGCTATGGACTGAGCCTGAAGATTCGCGCCTGGATCGAAACCCACTTCGGCTGGCTCAAGGCGGCGGCAGGCCTGCGCCAGGTGAAGCAACGCGGACTTGAGCGTGTCGACGCGCTGTTCCAGCTGGCCATGGCGGCAAGCAACCTGGTGCGCCTGCCGAAGCTGCTGGCTACAGGCTCAATGGCATGAGCGCGTTGACGGGGAAGGTGCGCCTGGAGCACGCCAAATCGGGCTATTTCCATCGATTGGCGCCCTAAACGGGAAGTAAACGAGCGCGACCGCTGCTGCCAGAAGCAGTGGACGTAATCATCGCGGCGAATTTCAACAGGCTGCTAGAGGAAGACGTGGTACAGCGCAGCCTGTTTCAGCGCAACGGACGTCAGATGCTGCTTACCGCCGAAGGCGAACTATTGCTGGGCTACGCACGACGAATCCTGCGCCTGCAGGGGGAAGCGCTGAACAGCCTGCGCGCACCGCACATGGTCGGCCTGGTACGCATCGGCACACCCGACGATTACGTTACGCGCTTCCTGCCGGGCGTACTGGCCCGCTTTGCGCAAGCATTTCCACTGGTGCAAGTCGAGATGCACTGCGAGCCATCGTTTCAGCTACTCCAGCGCCAGGATCTCGATCTGACCATCGTCACTCGAGAGCCAGGCAAGGAAATCGGCCAACTGCTGCGTCAGGAAGAGGTGGTGTGGGCGCAGGCAGAAAACGCCATGCTGCACGAGCGCAGCACCCTGCCGCTGGCGATGTTCAACGCAGATTGCTTCTGCCGCAACTGGGCCTGTAATGCGCTGGACACCCTGAACCGCGATTATCGCGTGGCCTACAGCAGCCCAAGTCTGTCGGCGATTCTGGCCGTGGTCGGAGCAGGGCTGGCGATCACGGCACAGCTACGGAGTCTTATCCCGGCTGACATGCGCATCATCGGTAAGGAAGAAGGATTACCAGACATGCCCATGGCAAGCATCGTGCTGCTGCGTAACCCGCGCAGCCAGTCACCGGTTACCGAATGTCTTGCCGAGCATATTGCCGAGGGCTTCCGTCAGCACTAACCCCAATAGAAGGTGCCCGGACTTGCGCAATCAGGCCGGAACAGGTGGCCTACATCCGGCACAGCGAAGCAGCGATCACCCCGTTGCGGTTGCCAGCCATTGTACTCGGCGTGGGTAATGCCCACCTCCCAAAGCTGAGGCGCATCCCATCCACAAGGCCGCAACTCGAGTCGCACTTCAGCCCCCACCAGACTGATCGACTCCACCTGCAGCGGCAAATGCGCGTGATCCACAGGATGGAGCTGAAGGCGAACCTCGTGGGGGCGCAAGTACAGCTGAGCTGCCGCGGAAGGAACTGCCTCGGGCAGGCGTATCCAGGCATCGCGCTGAGCAATTCGCTGATCGGCTATCTCGCCCGTCAGCACATTTACATGACCGAGAAAGTCGAATACAAACTGGCTGACCGGACGGGCATACAGCGCCTGCGGTTGATCGACCTGCTCGATCTGGCCCGCACTCATCACCACAACACGATCAGACAGCTCCAGCGCCTCTTCCTGGTCGTGGGTCACAAACACACTGGTGAAGTTCAATTCGTCATGCAGGTTTCGCAACCACCTGCGCAGATCCTTGCGCACCTTCGCATCAAGCGCACCAAAGGGCTCATCCAGTAGCAGTATCTGCGGCTGCATCGCTAGCGCTCGCGCCAGGGCGATTCGCTGCTTCTGTCCGCCTGATAGCTGAGAGGGGTAGCGGCCCGCCAGATGAGACAACTGCACCATCTCCAGCAACTCACCAACGCGCTTGCGTATTTCCGCTGCCGAAGGACGCTGGCGGCGCGGCAGTACATCCAGCCCGAAGGCGACGTTGTCTGCAACGGTCATGTGGCGGAACAGCGCATAGTGCTGGAAGACGAAACCGACCTTGCGCTCACGCACGTGCAGACGGGTTACATCCTGCCCGTGAAACAGAATGCGTCCGGCATTGGCACTTTCCAGCCCCGCAATAATCCGCAGCAACGTGGTCTTGCCGGAGCCGGACGGCCCCAACAGACCAACCAGCTCTCCATCCGGGATCTCCAGCGAAATGTCGCGCAGGGCACGGAAGCTACCGAATGACTTGTCGATGTTCTCGAGGGTAATACTCATCAGTGTGAATCCGTCTGTAGCGCCGGCGTCGCCTGCTGACGAGCCTGACGCCATTCGATCATGCTTTTGACCAGCAGCGTCAGCAGCGCAATACCGGCCAGCAGCGAAGCACTGGTAAATGCCCCGACTGCGTTGTAGTCCTGATACAACAACTCAACGTGCAACGGCAGCGTGTTGGTTTCGCCGCGGATGTTACCGGAGACAACCGACACCGCACCGAATTCGCCAACGGCCCGGGCATTGGTCAGCACAACACCATAAATCAGCGCCCACTGGATGTTGGGCAAGGTAACGCGCCGGAACAGCTGCCACCCGCTGGCTCCCAAAACAACACCCGCTTCTTCCTCCTCGCGCCCCTGCTGCTGCATCAACGGAATCAGCTCACGCGCAACGAACGGACACGTCACGAACACGGTGACCATGACGATGCCTGGCCAGGCAAACATCAACTGGATGTCGTAATCCATCAGCCACCCACCGAGCCAGCCGTTACTGCCGTAGAGCAACAGGTACAACAAGCCGGCGACCACCGGGGATACCGCGAACGGAATATCGATAAGGGTGATCAATGCCTTGCGGCCGGGAAACTCGAAACGGGTAACCAGCCAGGCCAGAAAGATACCGAACACCAGATTGATCGGCACCGTAAGCGCCGCGACAAGCAGCGTCAGACCAATCGCACTCAGCGTGTATTCATCCGTCAGATTGGCCCAGAAGGTTTCAGCGCCGGCGGAAAACGCCTGCACAAAAATGATCGCCAGCGGTACCACCAGCACCAGCGCAACAACGAGCAAAGCCAGACTCACCAGAGACCACTTGACCCATGCCTGATCGGCGATACGCAACCGTGCCTGCTTATGCATATTGGACTCTCACCGGCCGTGCAGCCGACGCAGATAACGCGCCTGCCAGATATTGATCGAAAACAGCAGCACCAGCGAGGCCATCAGCACAACGGACGCAATCGCGCTCGCGGCTGCATAGTCGAACTCCTGCAGCCGGATAAAGATCATCAAACTGGTTATCTCACTGACATACGGCATGTTGCCGGCGATAAAGATCACTGCTCCAAACTCACCCAGACTGCGCGTAAACGACAGCGCAACACCGGTCATCAGTGCCGGCCACAGGGCGGGAAACACGACACGGCGAAACACCGTGAGATCCGAAGCCCCCATGGTCACAGCCGCTTCTTCATCCTCAGGCGCCAGATCCTCGAGCACCGGCTGAACCGTGCGGACTACAAACGGCAAGCTGGTAAAAGCCATCGCGACAATGATACCCAGCGGCGTGAACGCCACCTTAATGCCCAATAGCGCAAGCATCTGGCCGTACCAACCGTTTTCGGCAAACAGTGCCGCAAGAGTAATCCCGGCAACCGCAGTAGGAAGGGCAAACGGAAGGTCGATCAGCGCGTCAATGATACGCTTGCCGGGAAACTCGTAGCGCAGCAGCACCCAGGCCAGCAACAGCCCTACAACACCGTTGAAAAGTGAGGCAAAGAATGCAGCCCAGAGCGTGACCTTGTAGGAGGCGACCACACGCTCGTCTGTGATGACAGCCCAGTACTGCGACCAGGACATATCAGCTGTCTGCGCAATCAGCCCCGTCACCGGCAGTAGCAGCACCAGGCTGATGAACAGTAGCGAGATACCCATACTGAGCGCAAAACCCGGCAGCACTCGCTTGCCGGGTTTTGCATCAAACAGCGACCAACCGCTGGAACTACGATTCATAGTGCTTGTTTACCTGCGCTGCAGTTGATCCAGCTTGCCGCCACTGCCAAAGTGAACGGTCATAGCCGTCTCCCAGTCGCCGGCAATCTCCTCGATCGGCAGCAACTCCAGCTCGGGGAAGCGATCAGCAAACTCGGCTTGCACCGCCTGGTCATGGACGCGGTAATTAAAGCCGGCGATCAGGCGCTGAGCCTCTTCGCTATACAGGTATTCCAGATATTCCCTGGCAACATCGGCCGTACCGTTACGCTCAACGTTGCGATCTATCCAAGTAACCGGAAACTCGGCAAGGAAGCTGACCTTAGGTACTACGACCTGGTACTCACCCGGCGGATACTGGGCAGCAATGTTGTTAACTTCCGACTCAAACGTCAGCAGCACGTCACCGATGCCCCGTTCGATAAAGGTGGTGGTCGCACCGCGCCCACCGGTATCAAATACAGCGACGTTGCCGAGAAAGTCACGCAGGAACTCGTCAATGGCAGCCTGATCGTCGCCAAACGTCTTTTGTGCATAACCAAGCGCCGCAAGATAGGTATAGCGACCATTACCCGAGGTTTTCGGGTTTGGCAGAACAGAGCTGACATCGTCACGCACCAGGTCGTCCCAGTTCTGGATGTTTTTCGGATTACCCTTGCGCACCAGAAACGCCATGGTCGAGTAGTACGGCGAGGACGCGTTCGGCAGCCGCTTACGCCAGTCGGCCGGAATCAGATTCCCGCGCTGGTGGAGAATGTCCACGTCGGTAACCTGGTTGTAAGTAACCAAGTCCGCACGCAGCCCCTGAATGATTGCCTGTGCCTGCTTCGAAGAGCCACCGTGGGATTGTTTGATCTCGACGGTTTTGCCGGTTTCATCCAGCCAGTGCTGTGTGAACAACTCGTTATACGAGGCAAACAGCTCGCGGGCAATATCGTAGGAGGAGTTCAGAATCTCCTGGTCAGCTGCCTGGGCATTTGCCATGCCCACACTACCGGTAACGGCCAGAGTAACTACCAATCGCTTGATCAGTTTGCCGGGTGACTGAAACATTGCATCCTCCACACGCACAAGGCGCCTTTTTGAATAGGACGCCAAGATTACAAGCCGCAAAGACTTAGAACAACATTCGGCTTAGACGGATTTTCTTATTCCATCTAACGCTAAGACATAAGCAATTGACGGGTTCAGGCGTCCGGATTATCGACCTGACTCTGCCGCCCGCAGCAGCGCTGACCCAGGCGAATTTTCCGTGCGCACAAAGAAGAACACCCCGACCATGACTGATCGGGGTGTTCGGTATAGGTGCTTGACGATGACCTACTCTCACATGGGGAAGCCCCACACTACCATCGGCGATGCATCGTTTCACTTCTGAGTTCGGGATGGGATCAGGTGGTTCCAATGCTCTATAGTCGTCAAGCAATTTGTTGCTGCCCGCTAGGCGTGCAGCTTAAAAAGCTTGGATGTGTGACAGAAGTTAAGGTATTTGCAATCTCGCAAGTTCGCGAAGTTGTTTGTTTCTGTTTGGCTCGATAACACCAGATTGCTTGGGTGTTATATGGTCAAGCCACACGGGCAATTAGTATTGGTTAGCTCAACGCCTCACAGCGCTTACACACCCAACCTATCAACGTCGTAGTCTTCGACGGCCCTTTAGGGGAGTCAAGCTCCCGGTGAGATCTCATCTTGAGGCAAGTTTCCCGCTTAGATGCTTTCAGCGGTTATCTTTTCCGAACGTAGCTACCCGGCAATGCGTCTGGCGACACAACCGGAACACCAGGGGTTCGTCCAACCCGGTCCTCTCGTACTAAGGTCAGCCCCTCTCAAATCTCAAACGTCCACGGCAGATAGGGACCGAACTGTCTCACGACGTTCTAAACCCAGCTCGCGTACCACTTTAAATGGCGAACAGCCATACCCTTGGGACCGGCTTCAGCCCCAGGATGTGATGAGCCGACATCGAGGTGCCAAACACCGCCGTCGATATGAACTCTTGGGCGGTATCAGCCTGTTATCCCCGGAGTACCTTTTATCCGTTGAGCGATGGCCCTTCCATACAGAACCACCGGATCACTAAGACCTACTTTCGTACCTGCTCGACGTGTTGGTCTCGCAGTCAAGCGCGCTTTTGCCTTTATACTCTACGCACGATTTCCGACCGTGCTGAGCGCACCTTCGTACTCCTCCGTTACTCTTTGGGAGGAGACCGCCCCAGTCAAACTACCCACCATACACTGTCCTCGATCCGGATAACGGACCAGAGTTAGAACCTCAAAGTTGCCAGGGTGGTATTTCAAGGTTGGCTCCACGCAGACTGGCGTCCACGCTTCAAAGCCTCCCACCTATCCTACACAAGCAAATTCAAAGTCCAGTGCAAAGCTATAGTAAAGGTTCACGGGGTCTTTCCGTCTAGCCGCGGATACACTGCATCTTCACAGCGATTTCAATTTCACTGAGTCTCGGGTGGAGACAGCGCCGCCATCATTACGCCATTCGTGCAGGTCGGAACTTACCCGACAAGGAATTTCGCTACCTTAGGACCGTTATAGTTACGGCCGCCGTTTACCGGGGCTTCGATCAAGAGCTTCGCCGAAGCTAACCCCATCAATTAACCTTCCGGCACCGGGCAGGCGTCACACCCTATACGTCCACTTTCGTGTTTGCAGAGTGCTATGTTTTTAATAAACAGTTGCAGCGGCCTGGTATCTTCGACCGACATGGGCTTACGCAGTAAATGCTTCACCCTCATCGGCGCACCTTCTCCCGAAGTTACGGTGCCATTTTGCCTAGTTCCTTCACCCGAGTTCTCTCAAGCGCCTTGGTATTCTCTACCTGACCACCTGTGTCGGTTTGGGGTACGATTTCTAGTTACCTGAAGCTTAGAAGCTTTTCCTGGAAGCATGGCATCAACCACTTCGCGTTCTAAAGAACACTCGTCATCAGCTCTCGGCCTTAGCGACCCGGATTTACCTAAGTCACCAGCCTACAACCTTAAACACGGACAACCAACGCCGTGCTGGCCTAGCCTTCTCCGTCCCTCCATCGCAGTAACTAGAAGTACGGGAATATTAACCCGTTTCCCATCGACTACGCCTTTCGGCCTCGCCTTAGGGGTCGACTCACCCTGCGTCGATTAACGTTGCGCAGGAACCCTTGGTCTTCCGGCGAGGGAGTTTTTCACTCCCTTTGTCGTTACTCATGTCAGCATTCGCACTTCTGATACCTCCAGCCAACTTCTCAATTGACCTTCACAGGCTTACAGAACGCTCCTCTACCGCTCATCTTACGATGAACCCGTAGCTTCGGTGTATGGTTTGAGCCCCGTTACATCTTCCGCGCAGGCCGACTCGACTAGTGAGCTATTACGCTTTCTTTAAAGGATGGCTGCTTCTAAGCCAACCTCCTAGCTGTCTAAGCCTTCCCACATCGTTTCCCACTTAACCATAACTTTGGGACCTTAGCTGACGGTCTGGGTTGTTTCCCTTTTCACGACGGACGTTAGCACCCGCCGTGTGTCTCCCGTGCTGACACTCACTGGTATTCGGAGTTTGCATCGGTTTGGTAAGTCGGGATGACCCCCTAGCCGAAACAGTGCTCTACCCCCAGTGGTGATACACGAGGCGCTACCTAAATAGCTTTCGAGGAGAACCAGCTATCTCCGAGCTTGATTAGCCTTTCACTCCTATCCACAAGTCATCCGCTAACTTTTCAACGGTAGTCGGTTCGGTCCTCCAGTGCCTGTTACGGCACCTTCAACCTGCCCATGGATAGATCGCCCGGTTTCGGGTCTATACCCAGCGACTAAACGCCCTATTAAGACTCGGTTTCCCTACGCCTCCCCTAGACGGTTAAGCTCGCCACTGAATATAAGTCGCTGACCCATTATACAAAAGGTACGCAGTCACAGAACAAGTCTGCTCCCACTGCTTGTACGCATACGGTTTCAGGTTCTATTTCACTCCCCTCACAGGGGTTCTTTTCGCCTTTCCCTCACGGTACTGGTTCACTATCGGTCAGTCAGGAGTATTTAGCCTTGGAGGATGGTCCCCCCATGTTCAGTCAACGTTTCACGTGCGCCGACCTACTCGATTTCACAGCTAAGAGTCTTTCGTATACGGGGCTATCACCCACTATGGCCGCACTTTCCAGAGCGTTCTACTAAACTCAAAACTGCTTAAGGGCTGGTCCCCGTTCGCTCGCCACTACTTGGGGAATCTCGGTTGATTTCTTTTCCTCAGGGTACTTAGATGTTTCAGTTCCCCTGGTTCGCCTCACACACCTATGTATTCAGTGTGTGATACCCAGCTTATGCTGGGTGGGTTTCCCCATTCAGAGATCTCCGGATCAAAGGTCATTTGCCACCTCCCCGAAGCTTATCGCAGGCTATCACGTCTTTCATCGCCTCTGACTGCCAAGGCATCCACCGTATGCGCTTATTCACTTGACCATATAACCCCAAACAATCTTAAGTTAATTACTTAACTCAGATTATTCAGTGATATCGGTTTAAAACAGAATTAACGACAATTCCGGAACTTGCACTTGAGATTACAAGTTTACCTTAGCCACATTGCATGCAGTGAAACATGCCATGTGTCTGTACTTCTATCACATAT
The DNA here is from genome assembly GCF_055397385.1 of Halopseudomonas sp. T1L2. Lineage (NCBI taxonomy): Bacteria > Pseudomonadati > Pseudomonadota > Gammaproteobacteria > Pseudomonadales > Pseudomonadaceae > Halopseudomonas > Halopseudomonas sp. T1L2. The sequence continues at coordinate 2,622,997 of NZ_AP040865.1, forward strand.
CCAAATTTTTAAAGAGCGTCTGGTTCAGAGACCAGATATCAACAATCAAGGGTTTGATTGTTCATATATGAACTCTGAGTTCCATTCTATGGCGTGTGCTGCGTCGTCCTGGTGGAGCCAAGCGGGATCGAACCGCTGACCTCCTGCGTGCAAGGCAGGCGCTCTCCCAGCTGAGCTATGGCCCCGTTCAGACCTTACACCTCGACAATTGGTGGGTCTGGGCAGATTCGAACTGCCGACCTCACCCTTATCAGGGGTGCGCTCTAACCAACTGAGCTACAGACCCAATCGCCTTTCTTTCTGAATCAAGTAATTCGTGTGAGTGCTTGAGGAACAGCCGAGATCTTTCGATTAAGGAGGTGATCCAGCCGCAGGTTCCCCTACGGCTACCTTGTTACGACTTCACCCCAGTCATGAATCACACCGTGGTAACCGTCCTCCCGAAGGTTAGACTAGCTACTTCTGGTGCAACCCACTCCCATGGTGTGACGGGCGGTGTGTACAAGGCCCGGGAACGTATTCACCGTGGCATTCTGATCCACGATTACTAGCGATTCCGACTTCATGGAGTCGAGTTGCAGACTCCAATCCGGACTACGATCGGTTTTATGGGATTAGCTCCACCTCGCGGCTTGGCAACCCTCTGTACCGACCATTGTAGCACGTGTGTAGCCCTGGCCGTAAGGGCCATGATGACTTGACGTCATCCCCACCTTCCTCCGGTTTGTCACCGGCAGTCTCCTTAGAGTGCCCACCATAACGTGCTGGTAACTAAGGACAAGGGTTGCGCTCGTTACGGGACTTAACCCAACATCTCACGACACGAGCTGACGACAGCCATGCAGCACCTGTGTCAGAGTTCCCGAAGGCACCAATCCATCTCTGGAAAGTTCTCTGCATGTCAAGGCCAGGTAAGGTTCTTCGCGTTGCTTCGAATTAAACCACATGCTCCACCGCTTGTGCGGGCCCCCGTCAATTCATTTGAGTTTTAATCTTGCGACCGTACTCCCCAGGCGGTCTACTTAGTGCGTTAGCTGCGCCACTAAAATCTCAAGGATTCCAACGGCTAGTAGACATCGTTTACGGCGTGGACTACCAGGGTATCTAATCCTGTTTGCTCCCCACGCTTTCGCACCTCAGCGTCAGTATCAGTCCAGGTGGTCGCCTTCGCCACTGGTGTTCCTTCCTATATCTACGCATTTCACCGCTACACAGGAAATTCCACCACCCTCTACTGTACTCTAGCCAGACAGTTATGGATGCAGTTCCCAGGTTAAGCCCGGGGATTTCACACCCATCTTATCAAGCCGCCTACGCGCGCTTTACGCCCAGTAATTCCGATTAACGCTTGCACCCTCTGTATTACCGCGGCTGCTGGCACAGAGTTAGCCGGTGCTTATTCTGTTGGTAACGTCAAGATTGCAGCGTATTAGACTACAACCCTTCCTCCCAACTTAAAGTGCTTTACAATCCGAAGACCTTCTTCACACACGCGGCATGGCTGGATCAGGCTTTCGCCCATTGTCCAATATTCCCCACTGCTGCCTCCCGTAGGAGTCTGGACCGTGTCTCAGTTCCAGTGTGACTGATCATCCTCTCAGACCAGTTACGGATCGTTGCCTAGGTGAGCCATTACCTCACCTACAAGCTAATCCGACCTAGGCTCATCTGATAGCGTGAGGTCCGAAGATCCCCCACTTTCTCCCGTAGGACGTATGCGGTATTAGCGACCCTTTCGAGTCGTTGTCCCCCACTACCAGGCAGATTCCTAGGCATTACTCACCCGTCCGCCGCTAAATCCAGGAGCAAGCTCCCTTCATCCGCTCGACTTGCATGTGTTAGGCCTGCCGCCAGCGTTCAATCTGAGCCATGATCAAACTCTTCAGTTAAATACTGATTGGGTTTTGAGAAAACCCTAAACTTGGCTCAGCTTTACAAAAAACTCATGAATTCACAGAGTTACTTGCTAGGCTGATAATCTTTCTGATCATCGAGCACATTCAGCAAGCACCCACACGAATTACTTGATTCAAATTGTTAAAGAGCGATTCGGTCAGCGTTTCCGCTCAACCAAGGCCGCGAATTTTACGCTAACCTTATGTTCTGTCAAGCTTTTATTTGAAGTTTTTAACCGCTTCAAAACCCGCTTGAGCAACCTGGAAAAGCCTTCGCTTTCCGGGCCAGGGAGGCGCATTCTACAGGATCAAACCCCGCTGTCAACACCTTCCAAACAACCTGATGAGAACTTCTCATCTCTCTCGAACTGGCGTCTTTCGAACAACCCTTTCGAGGCGGCGCATTCTACGCCATCTCGCCGGACTGTCAAGCTTCATTTTCAAGCTAACTTATTGATTAATAAGCGCTTTAAGCGAAGCATCCTGCCCGACGAGGAGGCGAATTATAGGCCCATTAGATTTTCCGTCAAGCCTTTTTTCAGCAATTCACACCGAACGATAAATAAGCCGCTTGCAGGCGTTGCGCCTGCGACGACCAGTCCGGCCGCAGACCAAACCTGCAACCCGCAACTCACACCCACCCGAACAACGAGACGACTGCGCAGACACAAAAAAACCCGCCGAAGCGGGCTTTTCTTGCACCAAGCGCTTACTTCACGTCTTCAACAGACTTCAGCGGGTAGTGCGCCGGATAAGGCAGAGTCGCCACACCGGAGTCGATGGCAGCTTGCGCAACGGCAGCCGGCACCTTCTCGATCAGGCGAATATCCATCGGCTTCGGAATGATGTACTCACGACCGAATTCCAGAGCAATCCCGCCGTACGCTTCGGAAACGTAGTCCGGCACCGGCTCTTTGGCCAGTTCACGGATAGCGTGAACCGCAGCGATCTTCATTTCTTCGTTGATGCGGGTCGCGCGAACGTCCAGGGCACCACGGAAGATGAAGGGGAAGCCCAGAACATTGTTAACCTGGTTCGGGTAGTCGGAGCGGCCAGTAGCCATGATCACGTCAGGACGCGAAGCGTGAGCCAGCTCGGGATCGATCTCCGGATCCGGGTTCGAGCAGGCGAACACGATCGGATTTTCAGCCATCAGCTTCAGCTCAGCCGGTTGCAGCAGATTCGGACCAGACAGACCAACGAATACGTCAGCACCTTTCATGGCGTCGGACAGGGTGCGCTTGTCAGTCTCGGTGGCGAAGATGGCCTTGTACTCGTTCAGGTCATCACGGCCAGCGTGGATCACGCCCTTGCGGTCGAGCATGTAGATGTTTTCGGTCTTGGCGCCCATGCTGACCAGCAGCTTCATACAGGCGATAGCAGCAGCACCGGCACCCAGGCAGACGATCTTGGCGTCTTCGATGGTCTTGTCGGCCAGTTCCAGCGCGTTGATCATCGCGGCTGCGGTTACGATCGCAGTACCGTGCTGGTCATCGTGGAATACCGGAATGTCGCACTGCTCAATCAGCGCGCGCTCGATTTCAAAGCACTCGGGCGCCTTGATGTCTTCCAGGTTGATACCACCGAAGGTGCAGGAAATGCGCTTGACGGTATCAATGAAGGCTTGCGGGCTTTCGGCTTCAACTTCGATGTCGAATACGTCAACGCCTGCAAAGCGCTTGAACAGAACACCCTTGCCTTCCATAACCGGCTTACTCGCCAGCGGGCCGAGGTTACCCAGCCCCAGAATGGCAGTACCGTCAGAGATAACGGCAACCAGGTTACCCTTACCGGTGTATTTGTAGGCGTTTTCCAGATCCTTGGCGATTTCACGCACCGGCTCTGCTACACCCGGGCTGTACGCCAGAGCCAGATCGCGGGCAGTCGCGGTCGGCTTGGTCAGTTCAACGCTCAGTTTGCCTGGACGCGGGTTGGCGTGATAGGCGAGTGCATCAGTTCTCAAATCAGACATGGTCACTATTTTCCGGTCAGGTTGCTCATGCGGACGACGGAGAGTACATAAAACGAAACACCCTCGCAAGGTTATTCACGAGATCAATGTCAAGGACATTCTCTTACAACTTTGAGTCATCTTGACGTTGTCAGTCACTGCTGAACAGGTGTAGCTGAGCGGGGTGGCGCAGGCTGATCATGTAGCGGCGAAAACCGTTTTGCTGTTCGCGACGGTCAACTACCCAGCCACGCACTTCAATCTCTCGCCCAACCCAACTGGCGCCCGGCGCAGACGCAAAGTTCACCAGGTCCCGGCGGGCCAGCCTGAGCGTCAGCGGCCCTTCCAAGTCGATCCAGATCGCCTGACGGGCCTGACTGACCGCAACGACGCTGCCACGCAGCAACTGAAAGCCACCACGATCAAGGTGCGTCACCGGGCGCACCACACCAGACTGCCAGAGCCCTCGCCGAGCCTGACGCGCATTCGCCTCAGCCGCCAGGTGGCACTCGGCCAACGCATCATTGGGCGGAATGACGACCGCATAACCAAGACCGGACTGCAGCAGCTCCGCCTCAACGCTGCGGCCGTGGCTGTCGAACAGGTAGCCCAGCGTACGACCGTAATGATCCCGCGGATCATCACCGACCTTGAGCTGCAGCGACTCGCCGTTGACCAGCGCCAGCAGCTCGCGCCGCGCGGCCTGCGCCCAGGGCTCCGACGCCTTGCCGTCACGCCCGATCTCGGGGGTATTGATACCCGCCAGCCGCAGCCGGCGGCCATCGGTCAAACGCAGGGTGTCGCCATCAGTAACGCTGCGTACAGACACCGTCTCAACGCCCGGCGGCATGACGCAGGAAGCCTGTGGCGGGTCAGCCTGAACGCAGCCAGCCAGTAAACTGCAGGCAAGAAAAAAGGCGCCCACAAGGGACGCCTTCTTTTCGTTCGCCAGAACCACAAGGGCCTGCATGGCAAACTTACTTGCTGCTGACCGCACCAAAGCGAGCCTTGAAGCGCTCGATACGGCCGCCGGTGTCCAGAACCTTCTGCTTACCGGTGTAGAACGGGTGGCACTCGGAGCAGACGTCCAGGTGGATCGGAGCGCACAGGGTGGAACGGGTCTTGATCACCGCGCCGCAGCTGCAGGTCGCTTCGATTTCTTCGTACTTCGGATGCAAATCAGCTTTCATGGTATGTCCTCGGTTGGTTTGTGCCGCCACCGGATCAACCTGATCGGGCACCGCACTCTGAATCTGTTCTACCAGCCAAGTGACTGCATGCCGCAAGCGGCGCATACAGAGTGACCGGAAAATAGGCCGGCGATGATAACAGAATCCGCCAGCGAAGCAAGCACCATTGTTTTGCGCCCGTCGGTGGTAACATCAGCGCCACGCCCCATGGAGTGATCTGCGTGACCGGACCTATCCTGCAAGTTGCCCTGCCCTCACCGCTGAGACGCCTGTTCGACTACCGCGCGCCGCGGGGAGTCAGTGCGGCCGACCTGCAGGTGGGCCAGCGGGTTCGCGTACCGTTCGGCAATCGCGCCATGGTGGGCATGATTGCCGGCATCAGTGACCACACCGAGGTACCGGCCAATCGACTCAAGCCCGCCGAGGCACTACTCGACCTGACGCCAGTTCTGCCCGACAGCCTCTGGCGCCTATGTCTATGGACCGCGCGCTACTACCAGCACGGCCTGGGCGATACTCTCAGTGTCGCCCTGCCGGTCCTGCTGCGCCAGGGCGAACCGGCGTTAGCCCGTCAGGACCAGCTCTGGCAGCTGCAGCCCGGCGCCTACCCCGAGCACCCGGCGGTGCAACGTGCGCCCAAGCAAAAGCAGGCGGTGCAGATTCTCGCCCAGCATCCGCATGGCCTGTCCCACGCGCTGATCGGTCAATGGGGGCTGAGCCGCGACACGCTGGTTACCCTTGAGAGCAAGGGCCTGGTACAGCGCATTGAGCGCTCACCTCACCATGTCGCCGAACCGCTGCCTTTATTAAGGCAGGCGCACCTTACTGCCAACGCCGAACAGCAGGCGGCACTGGACGCGATTCTCGGTGCCGAGGGCTTTCATACCTGGCTGCTGGAAGGGGTAACCGGCAGCGGCAAGACCGAGGTCTATCTGCAGGCCATTGAGCGCTGCCTGCTCAGCGGCCACCAGGCGCTGGTACTGATCCCGGAGATCGGCCTGACCCCCCAAACCCTGAGCCGCTTTCAACAGCGCTTCAGCGCACCGGTGGTGATTCTCCATTCCGGCCTGAATGATCGCGAGCGACTGGATGCCTGGATCGCTGCCCGCGACGGCGACGCATCCATTGTTATTGGTACCCGCTCGGCGATCTTCACCCCGCTGGCGCGGCCCGGCCTGATCATCGTCGATGAGGAACACGACCTTTCCTATAAACAGCAGGACGGTCTGCGCTACAACGCGCGGGATCTCGCGGTCTACCGCGGCCATCTGGAACAGGTCCCGGTGATCCTCGGCTCGGCGACGCCATCGTTCGAGAGCCTGCACAACGTGCAACAGGGCCGCTACCGGCACCTGCGCCTGACCATTCGCGCCGGCAATGCCAAGGCCCCAACCTTCCAGTGCCTCGACATCCGCAGTCGCCCACTGGAAGGCGGCCTCTCCCGCCCGTTGACCGAGCTGGTCGGCGAACACCTCAAGCGCGGCAATCAGGTCCTGGTGTTCATCAACCGCCGCGGCTTTGCCCCGACCCTGATGTGCCACGACTGCGGCTGGATTGCCGAATGCCGCCGCTGCGACGCGCGCATGACCGTGCACCAGTCACCGCCGCACCTGCATTGTCACCATTGCAGCAGCCAGCGTCCGCTCGACCGTCACTGCCCGAAATGCCAAAGCGAAGACCTGCGTCCGCTTGGCGCTGGCACCGAACGCACCGAAGAGTTTCTCAAGGAGCGCTTTCCGCATTTCCCGGTACTGCGCATCGATCGCGAGAGCATGAGCCGCAAGCGCGCCATGCAGGACATGATGGAAACCATCCAGAGCGCCAAGCCGTGCATTCTGGTCGGCACCCAGATGCTCGCCAAGGGGCACCACTTCCCCAACGTCACGCTGGTGGCCATTCTGGACGCCGACGGCGGGCTGTTCTCTGCCGACTTCCGCGGCCCGGAGCGCATGGCACAGATGATCACCCAGGTCGCCGGACGCGCCGGACGCGCAGAGAAACCGGGGCAAGTGATCATCCAGACCCATATGGCGGAGCATCCGCTGTTGATCGAGCTGACTGAGCGCGGCTACCCGGCGATTGCCGAACGCGAGCTGGCCGAACGCGAACTGGCCCAGTTGCCGCCGTACCGCTTCATGGCGCTGCTGCGCGCCGAAGCCAATCAGGCCAGCGCCGCCGAAGCGTTTCTCGATGCCGCACTGGAGCAAGCCGAAAGCCTGATCAGTCAGCATCAGCTGCCCGAAATCGACCTGCTCGGCCCGGTGCCCTCACCGATGGAACGCCGCGCCGGTCGCCATCGCGCCCAACTGCTAATGCAGGCCGCCCAGCGCTCAGTCCTGCATCAGTTGGTGCACATGCTGCTGCCGCTGCTGGAACAGCACCCACTGGCGCGCAAGGTGCGCTGGTCGATTGATATTGATCCGTTGGATATGTTTTAGCAGTGGAGTGATGACTCTCAGAGTCCATCAAACCGGACGCAGAGCGTCCTTGAGGCATTCCCACGCAGAGCGTGGGAACGATCAGAAGAGCTGCGTGCAAGGCATGACAACCGCACGGACCGACTCCCCGTTTACGCGGGCGAGTAGCACAGGATTGGCAGGAAAAAGGACGGCAGCCTGTTTGAGGCTCGAAGAGCCGAGTTCTGCCGGCCCCTGCCAAGCCGAGCAACGCAGCGAACCCGCAGGGCCGCGTAGCCGGGTGCCCCGGGGGATCGCCAAGGGGGGCTGGGCAAGCAACCCCCCTTGGCTCGCCGTAAAAGGCGAAAGGCCGACTAAGCAACGGCACAAAAGCGGCCCGCCCCACCGGACGCGGAGCGTCCTAAACCCAACCCCACCCGACCACAGGGTTTGGCAAGCCGCCCCATAAAACGGATAATGTCGGGTTTTCACTGGGCACCTGCCGGATACTCCATTAAATGAAGAACCTGATCAGCCAACTGCTTGCCGATGCTGTAGACCGCCTCAAGGCCGACGGCGTCCTGCCGACCGACCTTTCGCCCTCCATTCAGGTCGAGAACGCGCGCGACAAGGCCCACGGCGACTTCGCCAGCAACCTGGCGATGATGCTGGCCAAGCCGGCCGGCATGAAGCCGCGCGATCTGGCCGAGAAGCTGATCGCCGCCCTGCCCGCCCATCAGGCGGTGGCGTCGGTCAACATCGCCGGCCCGGGCTTTATCAACTTCTTCCAGGATGCCGGCTGGCTGGCCGGTCAGCTTGAAGCCGCGCTGGCCGACCCGCAACTGAGCGTGCGCGCCGAGGTTCCCGCCCAGCGCGTCGTCGTCGATTACTCCTCGCCAAACCTGGCCAAGGAGATGCACGTCGGCCATCTGCGCTCCTCGATCATCGGTGACGCCGTTGCCCGCATCCTAGAATTCCTCGGCCACACCGTGATCCGTCAGAATCATGTGGGCGACTGGGGCACCCAGTTCGGCATGCTGCTGGCCTATATGGAAGAGCACAGCGTCGACGCCGAAGCCGAGCTGGGCGATCTGGAGAATTTCTACCGCCAGGCCAAGAAGCGCTTCGACGAGAGCGAAGACTTCGCCGCCCGCGCGCGCCAGCGCGTGGTCGACCTGCAGGCTGGCGAGCCATCCTGTCTCGCTCTGTGGGAACGCTTCAACAGCATTTCCCTCGGCCATTGCCAGGCCGTCTACGACCGCCTCGGCGTCAGCCTGACGCCCGCAGATGTGCGCGGCGAAAGCGCCTACAACGCCGATCTGCCGGGCATCGTTGCCGATCTGCGTAGCGCCGGTCTGCTGACCGAGAGCGATGGCGCCCAGTGCGTATTCCTCGAGCAGTTCAAGAACGCCGAGGGCAACCCGCTGCCGGTGATCGTACAAAAGGCCGGCGGCGGCTATCTGTATGCCACCACCGACCTGGCCGCCATGCGCTACCGCCATGCCGAGCTGCATGCCAACCGGGTGCTGTACTTTGTCGATCAGCGTCAGGCGCTGCACTTCCAGCAGGTGTTTGCCGTGGCCCGGGCAGCCGGCTTTGTTCCCGCCGACATGCAACTTGAGCACATGGGCTTCGGCACCATGAACGGTGCCGACGGCAAGCCGTTCAAGACCCGCGACGGCGGCACCGTCAAGCTGGTCGACCTGCTCGACGAGGCAGAGCAGCGTGCTCTGCGCCTGGTTAAAGAGAAGAACCCGGAGCTGCCGTCCGACGAGCTGCGCGCCATCGGCACCGCCGTGGGTATCGGCGCGGTCAAGTACGCCGACCTCTCCAAGCACCGCAGCAGCGACTACAGCTTCAACTTCGACCTGATGCTGAGCTTCGAGGGCAATACCGCGCCCTACATGATGTACGCCTATACCCGTGTTGCCAGCGTATTCCGCAAATTGGAACGCAGCATGGATTCGGTCGCCGATCTGGCACCTATGGCTCTGGTCGAGCCGGCCGAGACCGAGCTGGGCGCGCATCTGGCGCAATTCAACGCCACGCTGAATTACGTTGCTCGCGAAGGCACCCCGCACGTACTCTGCACCTATCTGTACGAGCTGGCCGGTCGCTTCTCCAGCTTCTATGAACAGTGCCCGATCCTCGCAGCGGACAGCGAGACCCAGCGCGACAGCCGTCTGCGCCTGGCAGCACTGACCGGCCGTACCCTCAAGCAGGGTCTGAACCTGTTGGGCATCAACACTCTGGAGCGTATGTAAGGGCATGGCAAAAGGACGCAAAGCCCCTCGCCGCGGCGCCAGCCGCGCGCAATCAGCGCCACGGCGCAAAGGCATTCCTGGCTGGTTGTGGCTGGTCAGCGGTCTGGTGATTGGTGTGTTCGTTACCTTCCTGCTGCAACTCGAACCGGGCCGCGAGGGGGTCCGACGCTCGCCCGAGCCACCCAAGCCAAGCAACACACCCGCCGCGCCCCCAACGACGCCCAAGCCGCAGTACGATTTCTACACCCTGCTGCCGGAGTCCGAGGTCAGCACTCCGCAGCAGGCGACGCAGACTACGCCGGCACCAACACCGGCGCCCGAGGCCAGCAAACCGGCCTCAAGCGGGCCATCCTATTACCTGCAGGCGGGCTCCTTCCGCCAGCGTTCGGATGCCGACCAGCTGCGCGCGCAGATCCTGCTGCTGGGCATGGACGTGAAACTGGAGAACGCCACCATCAATGGCGACCAGTGGTACCGCGTTCAGGTTGGCCCGTTCAACAACAAGGACAGCATGACCCAGGCCCAGCGCACCCTCAGCGGCAACGGCTTCAGCAACCTGCTGCCGCAACAGCGCTGAGCCTCTCGCGCCCGTTGCTCGGGCGCATCCAGCTTTGCCTTGAAATCCTGATCAGTGCCCCCAGATCAGGATGCAAGGCAGCGATCCTGCCACTTTTTCCCCCACAGCCAACCAGGAGTTGCGCGTGACTACAATCGTATCCGTACGCCGCCACGGCAAGGTCGTGATCGGTGGTGACGGCCAGGTATCCCTCGGCAACACCGTCATGAAGGGCAACGCCCGCAAGGTACGCCGCCTCTACAAGGATCAGGTCATTGCCGGTTTCGCCGGTGGTACCGCCGATGCCTTTACCCTGTTCGAACGCTTTGAAGCCCAACTGGAAAAACACCAGGGCAACCTCGTCCGCGCCGCCGTCGAGCTGGCCAAGGACTGGCGCACCGACCGCGCCCTGCGCAAGCTGGAAGCCCTGCTTGCCGTCGCCAACAAGGACGCCTCGCTGATCATCACCGGCAACGGCGATGTCATCGAGCCTGAAGAAGGGTTGATCGCCATCGGTTCCGGTGGCCCCTACGCGCAATCCGCCGCGCGCGCCCTGCTGATGCACACCGAGCTGTCTGCTCGCGAGATCGTCGAAACCAGCCTCAACATTGCCGGCGACATCTGCATCTATACCAACCGCAACCTGACTATCGAGGAGCTGGACGCCAATACCTGAGGCGACCGGATTCAACCCCATGTCCATGACACCCCGTGAGATCGTGCACGAGCTGGACCGACACATCATCGGTCAGCAGGATGCCAAGCGCGCCGTCGCCATCGCCCTGCGCAACCGCTGGCGCCGCCAGCAGCTGCCCGAGGCGCTGCGCAATGAAGTCACCCCGAAGAACATCCTGATGATCGGCCCGACCGGTGTCGGTAAGACCGAAATCGCCCGTCGCCTGGCGAAACTGGCCCAGGCACCGTTCATCAAGGTCGAAGCCACCAAGTTCACCGAGGTGGGGTACGTCGGCCGCGACGTCGAATCCATCATCCGTGATCTGGTCGATGCCGCCATCAAGCTGCTGCGCGAACAGGAGATGACCAAGGTTCGCTACCGCGCCGAAGACGCTGCCGAAGAGCGCATCCTCGACGCCCTGCTGCCCGGCGCCCGCCCGGCTACCGGCGACCAGCCGGAGCGCACCGACAGCAGCACCCGTCAGCTGTTCCGCAAGCGCCTGCGCGAAGGCGAGCTGGATGACAAGGACATCGAGATCGAAGTTTCCGACGCGCCGGCCGGCATCGAGATCATGACCCCACCGGGCATGGAGGAGATGACCAGCCAGCTGCGCGACATGTTCTCCAACCTGGGCAAGGGCAAGAAGAAAACCCGCACCCTCAAGGTCCGCGATGCGCTCAAGCTGGTGCGCGATGAAGAGGCTGCGCGCCTGGTTAATGAAGACGACCTGAAGACCCGCGCGATCAACGCCGTCGAGCAGAACGGCATCGTCTTCCTCGACGAGATCGACAAGGTCAGCAAGCGGGCCGACAGCGGCAGCGGCGCCGACGTTTCCCGCGAAGGCGTACAGCGCGACCTGCTGCCACTGATCGAAGGTTGCACGGTCAACACCAAGTTCGGCATGGTCAAGACCGACCACATCCTGTTCATCGCCTCCGGCGCCTTCCACCTGACCAAGCCCTCGGACCTGATTCCCGAGCTGCAGGGCCGCCTGCCGATTCGGGTTGAACTGCAATCGCTGACGCCGAGCGACTTTGAGCGCATCCTGACCGAACCGGATGCCTCGCTGACCGAGCAGTATCGCGCTCTGATGGCGACCGAGAACCTGAACATCGAGTTCGCCCCTGATGCCGTCAGCCGCCTCGCGGAAATCGCCTGGCAGGTCAACGAGAAGACTGAAAACATCGGTGCCCGTCGTCTGCACACGGTGCTGGAGCGCCTGCTGGAAGAAGTCTCGTTCAGCGCCGCCGATCTGGCCGCCAAGCACGACGATCAGCCGCTGGTTATCGACGCCGCCTACGTCGACAGTCACCTCGGTGAGCTGGCCGTCAACGAAGACCTGTCACGCTATATTCTTTAACTCAAGCCGCAAGCTTCAAGCGGCAAGCGACCAGCAGATCGTGCGCGCCATGCGATCTGCTTGAAGCTCAGGACTCTGCCATGCCTGCACCTATCCCGACCCGCATCAAGTTGCACAAGGCCTCGCGCACGCTGGAGCTGGGATATGCCGACGGTCGCAGCTATCAGTTGCCCGCCGAATACCTGCGCGTGCTGTCACCCTCTGCCGAGGTGCGCGGACATGGCCGTCCCGTCCTGCAGACCGGCAAGATCAACGTTGCCCTGGTCGGCGTCGAGCCAGCCGGGCGCTACGCCCTGAAGCTGGTGTTTGATGACGGTCACGACAGCGGCCTCTACAGCTGGGACTATCTCTACCGCCTCGCCACCGAACAGGCGCAGCGCTGGCAAGCCTACCTTGACGAGCTGCACCAGACTGGTGCATCGCGCGACCCTGACGTCAGCGCAATCCGCTTCATCCCCTGACGGGGCGCTCGCCTCAACACCTGTTTGACATATGGCTCTGGTTTAGTTGACCTGCCTAAAAAGGCGTTAACAGCAATCAAGCCGCATGCTAATGTGTCTCAAGAATGCGACACCAACAAGCTGGTTCAATTCTTGCTGGACTGCATTCGGAGCGGCTTCCCTGCCTCAGACTGGAGCGTTGAAAATGGGCGATAAAACCAATAATGAAAATCTGGCCAACAAGGCCAGCGAACATATTCTCGGCCCCAACCCCGTGGTTGGTGTTCCGGCACGTGATCTTGTCAGCACCGCCCGCATGGTGCTGAGGCAAACTGTCAAACAACCGCTGCACAGTATTCGCCATCTGGGTCGCCTCGGCATGGCGGTGACCGATGTGATGCTCGGTCGCTCGCAACTGGCTCCCAGTGCCGACGACCGCCGCTTTGTCGATCCGACCTGGAGCCAGAACCCGCTGTACCGCCGTTACATGCAGACCTATCTGGCCTGGCGCAAGGAACTGAACAGCTGGATTACCAGCTCCGATCTGTCGGCCCAGGACATCAGCCGCGCCCAGTTTGTCATCGCCCTGATGACCGAGGCTATGTCGCCGACCAACACCGCACTCAATCCGGCTGCACTCAAGCGCTTTTTCGAGACCGGCGGCAAGAGCATCCTCGACGGTCTCACCCACATGGCCAAGGACATCGCCCACAACGGTGGCATGCCAAGCCAGGTGAACATGAATGCCTTCGAGGTCGGCGGCAACCTGGCCACCACTCGCGGCTCGGTGATTTTCCGCAATGAGGTGCTGGAACTGATCCAGTACAAGCCACTGACCGAAGAAGTCTATGAACGCCCGGTGCTGGTGGTACCGCCGCAGATCAACAAGTTTTACGTCTTCGATCTGTCACCCGACAAGAGCCTGGCCCGCTACCTGGTCAGCAACCATATGCAGGGCTTCGTGGTCAGCTGGCGCAACCCGACCAAGAGCCATCGTGAGTGGGGTCTGAGTACCTACATCGACGCCCTCAAGGAAGCCGTCGACGTGGTACTGGAGGTGACCGGCAGCAAGGACCTGAGCATGCTTGGCGCCTGCTCCGGCGGCATCACCACCGTCTCCCTGCTCGGCCACTACGCGGCGCTGAAGGAAAAGAAGGTCCACTCCTACACCCTGCTGGTCAGCGTGCTGGATACCGAACTCAAGACCCAGGTCGCGCTGTTTGCCGACGAGCGCTCAATTGAGGCCGCTCGCCGCATGTCCTACCAGAGCGGCGTACTGGAAGGCCGCGACATGGCACGCATCTTTGCCTGGATGCGCCCCAACGACCTGATCTGGAACTACTGGGTCAACAACTACCTGCTGGGCAACGAACCGCCGGTATTCGACATCCTGTTCTGGAACAACGACACCACCCGCCTGCCGGCCGCCTTGCACGGCGAATTCCTGGAGATGTTCAAGACCAACCCGCTGACCCGCCCCGGCGCACTGGAAGTCAGCGGCACGCCGATCGACCTGAAGCAGGTCAAGAGCGACTTCTTTGTCATTGCCGGGCTAAACGATCACATCACGCCATGGGAATCGTGCTACAAATCAGCCAAACTAATGGGCGGCAAGTGTGAATTCGTACTGTCCTCCAGCGGCCACATCCAGAGTATTCTTAATCCGCCAGGCAACCCCAAGGCGCGCTTCTTTACCAGCGGCGACATGAGTGGCGATGCCAAACACTGGCTGGAAACCGCGACCAAACAGTCCGACTCCTGGTGGCAATACTGGCGGGACTGGCTGCATGCCCGCGGCGGCAAGCGCAAGCCGGCCCCTGCGGTGCTTGGCAACGAGTCGTATCCGGCGCTGGAGCCCGCACCCGGCACTTACGTACACGAGCGCTGATCGGCGCAAAACTGAGAGCAGCCCATGCCGCAGTCCATCATATTTCGCACCATCGAGCTGGACGGTCAGTACCTGCGTACAGCCGTTCGCCCGGGCTCAAGCTCGCTGCCTCCGCTGCTGATCTTCAATGGCATTGGCGCCAACCTGGAACTGGTGTTTCCGTTCATCGAAGCGCTGGACCCGGACCTGGAGGTCATCGCCTTCGATGTGCCCGGTGTCGGCGGCTCATCCACGCCGATGACGCCGTTCCGGTTCCCCGGTCTGGCCAAGCTGGCCGCACGCATGCTCGACTACCTCGACTACTCCCAGGTCAACGTCATCGGCGTGTCCTGGGGGGGCGCGCTGGCGCAGCAGTTTGCCTACAGCCACCCCGAGCGTTGCAAGAAGCTGATTCTGGCGGCTACCTCGGCTGGAGCCGTAATGGTCCCCGGTCGGCCGGCCGTACTGATGAAGATGGCCAGCCCGCGGCGCTACATTCAGCCTTCGCACGGCGTCACCATCGCCCCCGATATCTATGGCGGCGCCTTCCGCCGCGACCCGCATCTGGCCGAAAAGCACGCAGCCAAGGTGCGATCCTCCGGCAAGCTGGGCTACTACTGGCAACTGTTCGCGGGGCTGGGCTGGACCAGCGTGCACTGGCTGCACAAGATCCGGCAGCCGACGCTGATTCTGGCCGGTGACGACGACCCGATCATTCCGTTGATCAATATGAAGCTGCTGGCCTGGCGCATTCCCAACTCGGAGCTGCATGTGATCGACGACGGCCACCTGTTTCTGGTGACGCGCGCACAGAGTGTCGCTCCGATGATCATGGCGTTTCTGTCAGAGGAGAAACAGCCCGCCGTCATCCGGCACCCTGCCTCCAGCAAGCAGGCTCCCGGGCATGGCTGATCAGGCACAGCGCCAACGCCAGCAAGGCACCCTCGACACAGCCCCGTACAGGGCCTGCTTGCGTTAGACTGCGACACGAGACACGGATCTGGATCAGGAACGCTGGATGCCCGAGCACTCACAAGGACGAACGCGCCAAAGCGCTATCGGGCGAGACCTGTCGCAGAGTCTGCTGGCACTGTTGCGCAGCCTGAGCCAACAACCCTGCCACCATGCAGATTACCTGCTCCAAACCCTGGGCAAGGCCCTGCAAGCATTGCTCGGCCAGCTGGATATCGACGTACCGGAGGGCGACCCCCGCTTCAGCCACCCGGGCTGGCAGGCAACCATGCCACAACGCATTTTGCAGCTTTGGTACGCCTGGCAGCAGCCGCTGAACGCATGGCTCAACGGCCTGGAGATGGCTGAGCACGAGCGCGCGCAACTGCGCTGGCTGCTGGAGCAAGTGGCTGCCGCCGCAGCACCCAGCAACAGCCTGCTCAACCCTGAGGTGCTCGACGCCGCCCGCCAAAGCCGGGGTCATAGCCTGTGCCGGGGCGCACATAACCTCTGGACCGACCTGGCCAGCGGTCGCCCCTTTGCCCAACCCAATCTGGATACCCGTCACCTGCTCGGGCGTGACATCGCCTGCAGCCCTGGCCAGGTAATCGCCCGCCACGCCGAGTTCGAGCTGCTTTGCTATCAGCCATTGACTGACCGCGTCCACAACACTCCGCTGCTGATCGTTCCGCCGCCGATCAACCGCTTTTACCTGCTTGATCTGACCCAGGACACCAGTCTGATCCGCCATGCCCTGCAACAGGGGCTGCAGGTCTACCTGATCAGCTGGCGCAATCCCAATCCCAGCCACTGCAACTGGGGGCTGGGCCGCTACGTCAGCGCTAGCCAGCGCGCGCTGAGCGAGTGCCTGCAGCACAGCGCCAGCCCCCAGGCAACACTCACCGGTGTCTGCAGCGGCGGCCTGATCGCTGCCCTGCTCTGCGCCTGGCAACAGGCCGCAGGCCGCCCTAGCCAACTGAATGCACTCAGTCTGCTGGTAACCCCGCTGGATACTCGCCTGCAGACCGACCTGATGCGCCTGAGCGGCCCGGCAACCCGACAGCGCCTGTGCCAGCGGGTCTGGCGCGACGGCTACCTCGACGCCCGCAGCAGCGGCGCCCTGTTCGGCTGGATGCGGCCGGAACAACTGGTTTGGATACCGGCCGTCACCCGTTACGGGCTGGGCCGCGAGCTGAAGGACTGCCCGGTCAGCACCTGGGGACACGATCACACCCGCCTGCCGGCGCAACTGGTCGAGGACCTGCTCGACCTGTTCGACCGCGACCCGCTTGGCCAGCCCGGCAGCCTGCAGCTGAACGGTGAAGCAATCGACCTCAGCGCAGTGACCCTGCCCAGCTGGCATCTGGCCGCGCGGCGGGATCACATCGTGCCTTGGCAAAACACCTACCCCGGTACCCGTCTGGGGGGCGAGAAAGTCTTCAATCTGTGCCACAGTGGCCATATTCAGGGCCTGCTGTGCCCGCCCGGCCATCCACGCGCGCACTTCCAGCACGGCCAGGTCACCTGCGCTTCTGCCGACGCCTGGCTGGCCACAGCCGAAGCACAGCAGGGCAGTTGGTGGTTGGCCTGGACTGGCTGGCTGAAGCGCTACAGCGGCGATCTGATCAGCGCACCGACTCACGCCGATGGCGGCCACGGCCCGGCGCCCGGCCAATACGTTCAACAGCAATGAGTAACCGATGAAGACCCGCGATCGCATCCTGCTCTGCACTCTGGAACTCTACAATGCCGACGGCGAGCCCAACGTCACCACCCTGGACATCGCCAACGAGCTGGAGATCAGTCCGGGCAACCTGTATTACCACTTCAAGGGCAAGGAAGCACTGCTGGAGGCGCTGGTCGATGACTTTCTGCTTTCCACCCACAGCCTGCTGGTCAGCCCAGAAGAACCCGACGATGCCTCACCCGACGACCTCTGGCTGCTGCTGCACCTGCTCTTCGAAGCCATCGCCACTCACCGCTTCCTGTTCCAGGATCTGTCCAACCTGATGGGGCGCTATCCCTTCCTGCGCCATGCCATGCGCCCGTGGTTGGCGGCGCTGCGCAGCCGACTGAATCAGGTGCTGCGGGCCCTGCGCAACAGTGGCCATCTGATCTGCGATGAGGACGCGGAGCAACGGCTGCTTGACGCGCTGTGCCAGACCACCCTGTTCTGGCTCGACTACCAGCGCGTCGCCGGAGACGGCGAAGTCGATGCCGCCGGCGGCGTACAGCAGATGCTCGGCCTGTTGCGCCCCTGCCTCGACGAGGAGACCGCCGAATGGATGCAGCTGCTGATCGACCGCTACAACTGATCGCCCACTCTCAAGCAGCCAATAAAAAACCCCGCAATGCCGAAGCAGTGCGGGGTCCGGTACGACTGAGCGCAATCAGGCGTCGGTGGGCTTGTCCGCCGCCGGTGCCGCAGCGGGCGCTGCAGGTGCCGGAGCAGGGGTCGCCGCAGCGGGTGCCTTAACAGCCGGAGTCGCCTTCGGCTTGGCCGGGGCTTTCGGTTTGGCTGGTGCCTTCGGCTTGGCCGCAGCAGTCTTCGCCGCCGGTTTGGCAGCCGGCTTCGGTGCGGCCTTCGCGGCTGGCTTGGCGGCCGGTTTCGCTGCGGGCTTGGCAGCTGCGGTCTTCGGCTTGGCTGCCGGCTTGGCAGCAGGTTTCGCCGCCGGTTTGGCAGCCGCAGGGCTGGCTTTCGGCGCAACCTTGGCAGCCGGCGCCTTGCCGGAAGCCATACCCTGAATCAGCTTGGTCAACTCATCGACCTTGTCGTTCAGCGCCTTCACTTCATCACGTGAGGGCACCCCAAGGCGGGAAACAGCACTGTTGAGACGCTTGTCGAAGGCTTCTTCCAGCTCATTCCACTTGCCTGTCAGCTTGCCCTTGGCCTTTTCGGCCTTGGACTTGGCTTCATCAAGCGGGCTCTTGCCGGCTTTCGCCTTACCCTTGAGGGTGTCGACCTGCTTGTCGATCTCGGCCTTGGCTTTCTTCTCGGCAACCTCTCCGTCCTTGATCAGGGTTTCGAAAAGCTTCACGCCCTCCTTCCCGACCTTGGCGTAGGCACCCAGACCTGCCAGCCAGATCTGCCGCGAATAGCTTTCGATATCCGCAACCCAACTTGGATCCTTGTCCTTCTTTTTACCCGCCATGGAGCAACTCCTCTGTGACCTTACTTGCTTTGCAGCGACTTGAGTGCAGCACTCAGATCATCCAGCTTAGCAGACAGCTGATCAATATCTTTCTTGCTCGGAATACCCATGCGACCGAGGGTGGAAGCAACGCGCTCGTCGAATACTTCTTCAACCTTGCTGAAGCGACCGCCGGTCTTTTCCTGCACCTTTTCCTTGAAGGTTTCGATGCGGCTGTTGGCGGCTTCAACCTGGCTGGCGACCAGTTCCTTGCCCTGTTTCTCGACGGCTTCGCCTTCGCTTACCAGCGCCTTGAAATAGTCCGCACCTTCTTTACCGGCCTTGGCATAGGCACCCAGGCCTGCCAGCCAGATCTGATGGGCGTATTTCTTCACGTCAGCAGCAAAACCAGCGGTGCTTTCTTCAATTTTCTTTGCGGTGTTCTTGGCCATGTTCGTAACTCCAGTTCAGTAGATTGGGATACTGCAATGGACCGGTTACCGATCCTTGGAGACAAACTTACCCAGCAAAATTAGAAAACACATACTAAAAACCGGGACCGGGCAGAGCAGCCTGTCCGCGAGGACGTGCACGCAGGCTCTGGGACAGCCGTTACAGCCGGAGCCTGCGACACGATGACACAGCAATCAAACCAGGTACTTGTCCAGTGCCTTCTGCACTTCGCTTTTCACCATGCCGGCCATCGGCGTGAGCATCATGCCCAGATTGACCTGTACTCGCACGTCGGTATCGGAGACAGTGATGCGGCCATCGGCGCCACTGCGTTTGAAGGTCAACTGGTCACCCTCCCAGCTGCATTTGGCGTCCAGCTTCTGAACCAGCTTGTCAGCCAATTTCTGGGCACGCTGACGCGCTTCTTCCTTGCCCAGGCTGTGTTCGCGGGTAATGTCTACGGTCGGCATCGTTTGTTTCATCCAGTGTTGTTAACAAAGCTCGTCAGCATGCCGCAAATGAGGGCAGCCGTCATCACCCGGGGGAAAACCCGGGCGCGGCAAATGGACTGCGCTTCCGGGTGCAAAAAATGGTTAGAATGGGGCAAATTTTCCAGCGCAGACGGAATCCATGAGCGATCGACACGACAGCGACAAAACCACCCACTTCGGCTATCAGACGGTCGCCGAGTCCGAAAAGGCCCAGCGCGTCGCTGAGGTCTTTCACTCGGTAGCCGCCAAGTACGACATCATGAACGACCTGATGTCCGGCGGCATTCACCGCCTGTGGAAGCGCTTCACGATCGAATTGTCTGGCGTACGCACCGGCAACCGGGTACTCGACATTGCCGGCGGCACCGGCGACCTGACTCGCCGCTTTGCCAAGCGTGTGGGCCCGACCGGTGAAGTCATCCTCGCCGACATCAATGCCTCCATGCTCAAGGTCGGCCGCGACCGCCTGCTCGATCTGGGCGTCGCCGGTAACGTACGCTTCGTCCAGGCGGACGCCGAGGCACTGCCATTCCCGGATAACTACTTTGACTGCATCACCATCGCCTTCGGCCTGCGTAACGTCACCCACAAGGACACCGCCATCGCCTCAATGCTGCGCGTATTGAAGCCCGGCGGCCGACTGCTGGTGCTGGAGTTTTCCAAACCCAAGAGCGAGTTGCTGTCCAAGGTCTACGACCAGTACAGTTTCAAATTCCTTCCCCTGATGGGCAAGCTGGTGGCCAACGATGCCGAGAGCTACCGCTATCTGGCCGAGTCGATTCGCATGCACCCGGATCAGGAAACCCTCAAGGCGATGATGGAAGAAGCAGGCTTTGCCCGGGTCACCTACCACAACATGACCGGCGGCATCGTCGCCCTGCACCGGGGCATCAAACCCTGATGCTGCCGGCTGCACTGCTCAAGGCGGCCGAGCGCAGCATTGCTGCGGCACTGGCCCGTGACAGTGTGACCGCCAGGCGGCTCGGCGCACTGCAGGGCAAATCTGTACTTATCTCGGCCCGTGACCCGGACTGGCAACTCTGGCTGCTGCCAGCCGAGGGCGAGATTGCCCTGCGCAACGCCAGCGAACAGCCCGCCGACTGCGAACTGCACGCGCCCAGTGCCCTGCTTGCCCGCCTGCTGATCAGCAGCGACCGCAAGGCGTTGCTGCAGGAGCCGGACGTCGAGCTGGTCGGCGACAGCCAGGTGCTGGTCACACTGCAGAACATCATGACCGACCTCAGGCTCGACGGTGAGGCCGAACTGGCCCGCTGGCTCGGCCCGGTCGCCGGTCACGCCATCGGCAGCGCGCTGCGCCGCAGCCACCACTGGGGCCGCGAAAGCCGCGCAAGCCTGCGCCAGACCCTGGTCGAGTACCTGACCGAAGAGAGCCGTCAGCTGGTCGGCCAGGCCGAGGCCCGCGCCCGCGCCGAACAGCTGCACGCACTGCGCCTGCAACTCGACCGCCTGGAAGCCCGGGTTGAGTTGCTCACTCCTACCGCACCGGACTCGCCCGACGCATGAGACTCACCGCCTTTTCGCGCCTGCTGCGCATCCTGCATATCTTCGCCCGCTACCGCCTGGACCAGATCCTGCTGGCATTGCCGTTGCCGTGGCTGGCGCGCCTGACGCTGCAGCTCGGCCCCTGGCGTCTGCGACCGGCCCCGCGCGACCTGAGCCGTGGCGCGCGGCTGCGCAAGGCCTGCGAAGACCTCGGCCCGGTATTCATCAAGTTCGGCCAGATTTTGTCTACCCGCCGCGACCTGCTGCCCGAAGACATCGCCCTTGAACTGGCCCGTCTGCAGGACAAGGTACCGCCCTTCCCCGGCCCCAGGGCCCGCGCACGGATTGAGGAGCAGCTCGGTCAACGCATTGAGGATGTCTTCGCCGAGTTCAGCGACCAGCCGCTGGCCTCCGCCTCGGTAGCCCAGGTCCACGCTGCCCGCCTGAAAGATGGCAGTGAGGTGGTGGTCAAGGTGGTTCGTCCGGGTATTGGCGAAACCATCGATCAGGATATCCAGTGGCTGTTTCTGGCCGCACGCCTGCTGGAGCGCATTTCTGCCGATGGTCGTCGTCTGCGCCCGGTCGAGGTGGTCGAGGATTACGAAAAGACCATCTTCGACGAGCTGGACCTGCACCGCGAAGCCGCCAATGCCTCGCAGCTGCGGCGCAACTTCGAGGGCTCCGAGCTGCTGTATATCCCCCGCATCCACTGGGACTGGTGTCGCCACAAGGTGCTGGTGATGGAGCGGATCGACGGCATTCCAGTGACCGATCTGGCCGCCCTCGCAGACCAGCGCACCGACATGCAAAAACTGGCCGAACGCGGCGTCGAAATCTTCTTTACCCAGGTGTTCCGTGACAGCTTCTTCCACGCCGACATGCACCCGGGCAACATCTTCATCTCCCGCAAGCACCCGTGGGAGCCGCAGTACATCGCCATCGACTTCGGTATCGTCGGCAGCCTGACGCCGGAGGACCAGAGCTATCTGGCGCGCAACCTGATGGCGTTTTTCAAGCGTGATTACCGCCGCGTGGCACAGTTGCATATCGACTCTGGCTGGGTCCCGGCCGATACCCGGGTCAACGAGTTCGAAGCAGCGATCCGCAGTGTCTGCGAGCCGATCTTCGAGCGCCCGTTGAAGGATATCTCCTTCGGCCAGCTGCTGCTGCGCCTGTTCCAGACCGCACGCCGCTTCAATATGGAAGTGCAGCCGCAACTGGTATTGCTGCAAAAAACCCTGCTCAACATCGAAGGTCTGGGCCGCCAGCTGTATCCGGATCTGGATCTGTGGAATACCGCCCAGCCCTACCTGGAGCGCTGGATGCGCGAACGCATGCTGCCGCAGCATCAGCTCAAGACCTGGCAACAGCATCTGGAACGCGTACCGGCCCTGATTGATACCACCAACCAGGCGCTGGGAAAGCTGGCCAGAGCGCCCGAGCAACCCCGTGCGCAACAGCGTTCGCGCTGGCCGTTGCAATTGGCCGGGATCGCTCTGCTGGTCTTCGGCGCCAGCGCTCTGGGCGGCGCGGACCCGGCACTCTGGCTTGACGCCGCCCCGGCCCAGTGGGGCCTGATCGCACTGGGAAGCTGGCTGATTCTGCGCCGCGGATAGTCAGCACCCCGCAGAACTGGCAAACTTGCGACATTAACTCAAAGACGACCCGCCATGACCGACTCGACCCCCGCCAGTGACTGGCTCGACAGCATCCACTGGGATGCCGACGGCCTGGTCCCCGCCATTGCCCAGGATGTACATACCCAGCGTATCCTGATGATGGCCTGGATGAACCGCGAAGCCCTCCAGCTGACCGTGCAGGAAGGCCGCGGCATTTACTGGTCCCGTTCGCGTCAGCGCCTGTGGCGCAAGGGCGAGGAGTCCGGCAACGTGCAGAAGCTGCACGAGCTGCGGCTGGACTGCGACGCCGACGTGATCATCCTGCAGGTCGAGCAGATCGGCGGCATTGCCTGCCATACCGGTCGCGAGAGTTGTTTCTACCGGGTTCTGAAGGACGGCCAGTGGCAAACCGTCGACGCCGTCATCAAGGACCCGAAAACGTTATACGAGCACCCAAAACATGTCTGACACCCTGAGCCAACTGGCTGCCGTACTGGAGCAACGCAAGCAGGCGTCTGCCGACACCTCCTACGTTGCCAGCCTGCACGCCAAGGGCCTGAACAAGATTCTCGAAAAGGTCGGTGAAGAGTGCACCGAGACACTGCTCGCCGCCAAGGATTGTCAGCACAGCGACGACAAGTCCGACCTGATCTACGAGACCGCTGACCTGTGGTTCCACTCACTGGTCATGCTCAGTCATCTCGGCCTCGGTCCGGACGACATCCTGAACGAACTGGCACGCCGCTTCGACCTCTCCGGTCTGGAAGAAAAGGCGTCCCGCAGCAAATAAACTGGGCAATAGGCCCCGGAGGCAAACATGGGTTTTGGTGGCATTAGTCTGTGGCAACTGCTGATCGTACTGGTCATCGTGGTACTGCTGTTCGGTACCAAGCGGCTCAAGAACATCGGCGGCGATCTGGGCGGCGCAATCAAGGGTTTCCGCAAGGCGATGAACGATGAGGACAAACCCTCGGTCGAAAACAAGTCGGGAGAAACGCTCGACGCCAAGGCGCAAGAGCACAAGCCGGACGCTCCGTCCAACAAGCAGTAATTCGCCGACAGGTTCCGTCTCATGTTCGACATCGGCTTTATGGAAATGCTGGTGGTGGCGATCATCGCCCTGCTGGTACTCGGCCCCGAACGGCTGCCCGGTGCCATCCGCACCGTCAGCCTGACCGTAGGACGGATCAAGCGCGGCTTCTCCGAGGTGCGCAGCCAGGTCGAGCGTGAGATCGGTGCCGACGAAATTCGTCAGCAACTGCACAACGAGCGCATCCTCGCCGAACTGGAAAAACAGGGCCTGAACGCCGGCAGTCCAAGCAATCAGCTGCACGCTGCCAGCGGTAACAAGCCCGTCACACAGTCGTCGCACACTGGCCCGACCGCCGATAAATCCAGCGCCGAGCCCGTCAATGAGCAGCAAGACACCCGCCATGAGCAACCCTGAACTGCCACCAGCCAAATCTGCCGGTGACATGCCGCTGGTCGCGCACCTGACCGAGCTGCGCTCGCGTCTGCTGCGTATCGTGCTGATCTGGCTGCTGATCTTTGCCGGCCTGTTCTACTTCGCCAACGACATCTACGCGTTCATTTCCGAACCGTTGCGGGCGCTGATGCCGCCCGGCACCAGCATGATCGCCACGGACGTGGCCTCGCCGTTTCTGACCCCGTTCAAACTGACCCTGGTCAGCGCGCTGTTCATTGCCATGCCGTTCGTGCTGCATCAGATCTGGGGCTTTATCGCACCCGGGCTGTACAAGCATGAAAAGCGCATCGCCATCCCGCTGCTGGTCTCCAGCATCCTGCTGTTCTACGGCGGCATGGCGTTCGCGTACTTTGTGGTCTTTCCGCTGGTGTTCGGCTTCTTCACCAGCGCCGCGCCGGATGGCGTGGCGGTGATGACCGACATAAACAGCTATCTGGACTTCGTGCTCACGCTGTTTATGGCCTTCGGCCTGTCGTTCGAGATTCCGGTCGCCACCGTGCTGCTGGTGCTGGTCGGCATCATTGACGTACAGAGCCTTAGCAAGGCGCGCCCCTACGTGGTCGTCGGCTGCTTCACCGTCGGCATGGTACTGACT
Organism: Halopseudomonas sp. T1L2; assembly: GCF_055397385.1. Taxonomy (NCBI): domain Bacteria; kingdom Pseudomonadati; phylum Pseudomonadota; class Gammaproteobacteria; order Pseudomonadales; family Pseudomonadaceae; genus Halopseudomonas; species Halopseudomonas sp. T1L2. The sequence continues at coordinate 2,647,821 of NZ_AP040865.1, forward strand.
CCGCCGGACGTGATCTCCCAGACCCTGCTGGCGGTACCGATGTGGTTGCTGTATGAAGTCGGCATCCTGTTCAGCCGAATGGTTCGCCCGCGCACGTCAGAAGATCAGCAGGACAGCCCGCAGGCATGAACCTGCTGCTGCTTGAAGAGACTGATTTCATCGACGCGGACCATGTTCGCCTTAGCGGCCGCCGCCTGGCCCATATGCTGGACATCCAGCAGGTCGGCGTTGGCGACACCCTGCGTGTCGGCCGCATCAACGGATTGATGGGCCAGGGCACGGTGTTGGATCTGGACAAGAACAGCGCTCTGCTCAACGTCGTGCTGACCGACCCACCGCCAGCCAAACTGCCGCTGACCCTGCTGCTGGCCATGCCCCGCCCGAAGATGTTCCGCCGCATTCTGCAGCACTGCGCCACCCTCGGCGTACCCGAGATCATCCTGCTCAACAGCGTGCGGGTGGAAAAGAGCTTCTGGCAGACCCCATTCCTGCAACCGGAGGTGGTGCGCGACAACCTGCTGCTGGGCCTGGAGCAGGCGCGCGATACCGTGCTGCCGACGGTGCGCATCGAGAAACGCTTCAAACCCTTCGTCGAGGACAGCCTGCCCGGCATCATCGACGGCCGTCTGGCGCTGGTTGCCCACCCCGGCAACTTCCCGGCCTGCCCACGCGGCAGCGACCAGCCGCTGACGCTGGCCATCGGCCCCGAGGGCGGCTGGGTTCCCTATGAGGTCGACAAACTGATCGAGGCCGGCATGCAGCCGGTGCAACTGGGCGACCGTATCCTGCGGGTGGAAACGGCGGTTACCGCGCTTGTCTCAAGGCTGTTCTGAGCGCCTGCAAGACACCCTGACCGGGTATTACTCCACCCGCACCAGCTTGATATTGACCAGTTCATTACCCTGCATGAGGGTCTTGTCGTCGACGATGGTCCAGACCTCTTCGGTTTCGCCGCTCTTGAACACCAGATAGCGCTTGCCCGCCGACTCGCGCTCGAAGATATCGTCGAAGGTCGTGCGCCGGCCCTCGGACTCGATGTAGTCGTCGCCGATCACAATGCGGTCAGCCCCGGCCATCTCCGCAAAGGCGTTCAGCACGTCGTTGCTGGAACCGGCACGGCTCTCGTAGACACCCTCGAAGTCGTGACCGCCGCAGGCGCTCAGCAGCGCGGCCGCAACCAGCAGCGCACTGTACTTGATCAGTTTCATGTGAAGTTCCTTGTACAAAGACCGCAGCAGCGGCGTGCTGGCCATCATACTCCGCCATACCAGCTATCCAAACCCTGCACTGCGCGCCCGGCGCCGCGCCGATAACCCCGATGAATAGCGCGCCACAGAGCATTTGCCGCGATCCGGAACTGCCGCCTAAACTCGGTCGTTCAGTCAGGCACGTGCCCGTCGCCGTGCAGCTATCCACCCTTTTCAGGAACACCGCCCATGAGTTTTGATACCCCCCTCTACCTCTGCGGCCCGCTGCGCGAGCCCAAGCAGATGCTGGCCGACCAGGAGTACAGCGGTCACTCTTCGATTCACGACGACAGCATGGCCGAGAAACTGGGCTTTCGCGCCGGCCCGATCGAAGGTCCCACCCACTTCAGCCAGTTCACCCCGTTGCTGGTCGAGATCTGGGGCCAGGCCTGGTTTGAGCGCGGCTGCTTTTCCTCGCACTTCCAGAACATGGTGGTCGAAGGCGAACAGGTACGCGCCTTTGTTGAACGCCCCGCTCCGGGTCAGACCCGCGTGCGCTGCTGGGCCGAAAAGGCAGACGGCACGCCGGTCCTGGAGGCCAGCGCCAGCATCGATGCCGCCCCGGGCGAGAGCCTGCTGTACGAACGCATGGCCAAACTGCGGGCACCGGAGAAGCTGGTGATTCTGTCGGACCTGCACGTTGGCATGAAGGGCGCGGTAGACGAAAAGGTCCGCATGGACCCGGACCAGCACATGGGCAAGCTCTACCCGTTCTCGCTGAACCAGAAGCTGGCCGGCATCACCGAGAACTCGCCCTGGTATTCCGATGGCAGCAGCACGCCCTGGGGCCGCGCGGTGATTCCGACCGAGATGGTCAGCGTACTCGCCGAGTACACCAGCAAAGACGCCGCCTTCCCGGTCAAGCAACCGGTTATCGGCCTGTTCGCCGATCAGGAAATCCGCATGATCGACGGCCCGCTGCTGGTCGGCGAGGACTATCTGATCCGCCGCGAGATCGTCGCCCTGTCCGAGAGCAAGCGCACCGAGTCCTACTGGGTACTGACGCGCATCTATGACGCCAGCGGCGAGGTACTCAAGGCCGAGATGCTGCTCAACCACGCCACCCTCAAGCACTCCTATGCCAACTACGAGGCAGAGGCCGCTGCGCTCTGAGTTTGGTGACTGGCGCGCCTCTGCTGGTGTTGCGGCCCTTGCATCCGGGCCGGAGCCGGTGGGAGTATCGACAAACGAACTCCCACTGACAGGAGGTTAGGGATGTTAAGTCGATCGCGTCGTCGGGCACTGTTTGCAGCGCTCCTGGCCCTGCTGTTCAGCCTGCCGGCACATGCACTGCGCTGCGGCACCAGTATCGTTGATGAGGGCGACCTCAAGTTCGAGGTGCTGCAGGCCTGCGGCGAGCCGATCTCGCGCGAGGTCATCGGCTACGTCGACAGCGTGCAATTGAACGACCGTATCCGGGTCATGAATATCGAGGAGTGGATCTACCAGATTCACGGCAACTACCAGAGCCTTGAGTTCGAAGGCAACCGCCTGGTACGCATTACCCGCATCCGCTGACCCTCAGCGGCGGCGGTGCACCCATAACAACAAACGCACCCGCGCAGAGGGTGCGACACTGGCGTGAGGATGTCTGTCCATGAGCAAGACACTGGTTATCGGCAGTACCGGTCAGATCGGCCTGCAATTGCTGCCGCTGCTGCAGCAGGCAGGTCTGAAAGTCGTTGCCCTGACTCGCAACCCCGGTAAGTTGGCCGGCATTGCGGGGCTGGAGATCATCGAAGGCGATCTGGAGAGCGACTTCGAGCACGCCTTTGTCGGCTGCGAACGGGTTATCTTCACCGCCGGCTCTGGCGCCAGCACCGGTGCAGACAAAACCCTGCTGGTCGATCTGTGGGCCGCCCGCAAGGCGGTTGACTACGCTCTCAAGCACCACCTCAAGCACTTTGTCATGGTCAGTTCACGCGGTGCCGACAACCCGGATCGCGGCCACTCGCCAATCAAACCCTATCTGGTAGCCAAGTGCTTCGCCGATGAATATCTGCAGCGCTCCGGCGTGCCCTACACCATTCTGCGTCCGGGCCGTCTGACCGACGACGCCGCGACCGGCTGCATCACCACCCGTCGTCCTGAAGACGCCGAACGCCAGCATATTTCCCGTGCCGATACCGCGCGTATCATTGCCCATGTGATCAGGACCGGGCAAAGCCGTAACATCACCTACGAGCTCTATCGGGGCGATACCCCCTTCGCTGATCTGATCGCCTGATCCGGACACTGCTTCACTGGCGACAAATACGCAGCCTGCCGCAGCATCGGGCAGGCTCGGCTATTCTGAAACCTGTCCAGTATCAGCAGCGGGAGCCCTGCCATGTCAGCGATCAAAACACTTGAAGGCCACTGCCTGTGCGGGGCCGTCACCCTGCGCGCCGCCATCAACCACAGTCAGGTAGGCGCCTGCCATTGCGCAACCTGCCGACGCTGGGGCGGCGGGCCGCTACTCGCAATCGAGAGCGACCAGCCGGTAGCGTTTGACGGCGCACAGCAGATCAGCGTCTACGCCTCATCGGACTGGGCCGAACGCGGCTTCTGCAAGGAATGCGGCACCCACCTGTTCTACCGCCTGCTTGATCAACCTTTCTACGCTATTCCGGTCGGCTTGTTTGACGACCAGCAGGACTGGCAGTTGACCCGAGAAGTGTTTATTGACCAGAGACCCGAGTTTTATTGCTTCGCCCAGCGCACCGAGCAACTGACCGGCGACGAGCTGTTCGCGCTGCACGGCAGTGACTGATCAATAAATAAGCCTTATGGCCGATCAATCTCCCCCTACGGAGGCATTGACGGCAGCGTGGCTTACGCGGAGGCTTGCGTTGACGTACCAGTAAAAACAACACCAACGAAAAGGGATCACCCGATGTTCAGTCACATCATGCTTGGCGCCAATGATCTGGAAAAATCCAAGGCGTTCTACGACGCCACTCTGGGCGTTATCGGCTGCAAACCCGGCTTTGCCGATCCAAAGGGCCGCGTCTTCTACATGACACCGACCGGCGTCTTTGCGATCACCAAACCGATCAACGGCGAACCTGCCAGCTGCGGCAACGGCAGCACCATCGGTTTCGCGATGGAAAGCCCGGAACAGGCTGATGCCTGGCACGCAGCCGGTCTGGCAGCTGGCGGCACCGACTGCGAGGATCCGCCGGGCGTACGTGAAGGCAACGGCATGAAGCTGTATCTGGCCTACCTGCGCGACCCGGCCGGCAACAAGCTGTGTGCGATGTATCGCATGCCCTAAGGCAAGCCCTTCCCTTGAGCAGTTCGGCGGCTTTCGCAGCCGCCGGATTGCGCACAACCCGCCGCAAAAAAACAGTCTGTTCCTGCGCCAGCGGCCTGCGTAACATCGCCTGACCAACCGAGGCGATACGCATGAACCCTTGGGTCTACCTGATCACAGCCATTGTGTCCGAAGTGATTGCCACTTCCGCCCTGAAAGCCAGCACTGGCTTCACCAAACCGCTGCCATCGGTGGTTGTGGTAATTGGCTATCTGGTCTCTTTTTACTTTCTTTCGCTGACACTCAAGACCATTCCGGTGGGCATTGCCTATGCCATCTGGTCCGGGGTGGGCGTGGTGCTCATATCGGTCGTGGCCTGGCTCCTGTACGGCCAGAGGCTCGACCTGCCTGCGCTAATCGGCATGGGGCTGATCATCAGCGGCGTCATGGTCATCAACCTGTTTTCCAACACCGCCGGACACTGAAGCCTCCCGCTCAGCCCGCCAGCAACTTCTCCGCCTCTTCGCCAAAGGCCGCACCCGGCCGCACATCCACATCCCGCGGCCCCAGCGGCTCGGCGCATTCAGAGCACACCATCACCGGTTTCATCCGCTGGCCGCAGCCTTTGTGATAGTGCTCGATTGGCGCACCACGTTCGTCGGCCATCCAGGCATCGCCCCAACTGACCAGCGACAGAATCACAGGATGCAGCGCCAACCCCTTCTCGGTCAGCCGGTACTCCTCACGTAGCGGCCGCTGCTGATACGGCACCTTGAGCAGCACCCCGTGTTCAACCAGTTTTTTCAGACGATCAGCCAGTAAATGACGGGTCAGGCCGATGCGCCGCTCGAAGGCATCGAAGCGGCGTACGCCGAGAAAGCAGTCGCGCAGAATCAGCAGCGTCCAGCGGTCACCCACCACCGCCAGCGTGCGAGACATCGAGCAGGGCTGCTCACCCAGTTCTTCCCAGCGCATGTATTAACCCTCCAGTTGATGTGCTCAGAGTAGCTTGACAAGTTCCAAAATGAAACCCACTATCATGTCAGTTCCAAAAAAGAACCATAGATAACGAGGATCATGCCATGACAGCAACTGCACCCGTAGCAGTCGTGATCGGCGCCGGTGATGCCACCGGCGGCGCCATTGCCCGTCGCTTCGCCCAGGAAGGTTTTACCCTCTGTGTGACCCGTCGCAATGCCGACAGCCTGAGCGAGCTGGTCAACCAGATCGAGGCAGACGGGGGCAAGGCCCACGCCTTCGGCTGCGATGCGCGCAGCGAAGAGGAGATGGTGGGTCTGTTCGAGCACATCGAGCGGGAGATCGGCCCGGTTGAAGTGGCGATTTTCAACATCGGTGCCAACGTGCGCTTCGGCATTACCGAGACCACTGCCCGGGTCTACCGCAAGGTCTGGGAAATGGCCGGGTTCGCCGGCTTTCTGACCGGCCGGGAAGCCGCCAGGGTGATGCTGCCGCGCGGCAAGGGCACCATTATTTTCACCGGGGCCACGGCGTCGCTGCGTGGCGGTTCGGGCTTCTCGGCCTTTGCCGGCGCCAAGTTTGCGCTGCGGGCACTGGCCCAAAGCATGGCCCGCGAACTGGGGCCGCAGGGTATCCATGTCGCCCATCCCATCATCGACGGCGCCATCGATACCGCCTTTATCCGCGACAACTTCCCCGAGCGCTATGCGCTAAAGGACCAGGATGGCATCCTCAACCCCGACCACATTGCCGACCAGTACTGGGCCCTTCACGCCCAGCCCCGTGACAGCTGGACCCACGAGCTGGACCTGCGTCCGTGGATGGAAACCTTTTAATCCCGCTCCGGAGAGAGACACATGAGCAAGACCATCGAGTTTTATTTTGACGTCGGCAGCCCGGCCAGCTATCTGGCCTGGAGCCAGCTGCCGGCGATTGCCGAGCACACCGGGGCCACCCTGGTTTACAAACCCATGCTGCTGGGCGGCGTATTTATGGCCACCGGCAACAGCTCCCCGGCAACCGTGCCGGCCAAGGGCGCCTATTCGCGCATCGACATGCAGCGCTTCGCCAACCGCTATGGCGTCACCCTGAACCAGAACCCCTTCTTCCCAATCAACACCCTGCAACTGATGCGCGCGGTTACCGCCTATCAGGGCACACCACAGTTCGAGCCTCTGCTGACGGCGATCTTCAATGCCATGTGGATCAGCGAGCTGAACATGGGCGAGCCCGAGATCGTCGGCAAGGTACTGGTCGAGGCCGGGTTTAACCCGGCTGAGGTGATGGCCAAAGCCAGTGACCCGGCGGTAAAGGAGCAGCTCAAGCGTGCCACCGAGGAAGCGATCGGGCGCGGCGTTTTCGGCGCGCCGACCTGCTTTGTCAATGGCGAGATGTTCTTTGGCCAGGACCGCCTGGACTGGGTCGAAGCAGCCGCGCGCAGTTGATCCGACTGACCGGCGGCACCCTCTCCGGTGCCGTTGGTCGGCTGCCGTCAAAACCTGCTTTGCAGCCAATTGACGGCCATCTCGGCGCGGCATACATTCGCGCCGATGAGCAGCGTTCTGGCGTCCTGCCCCTGCTCAGGGATTCCCTGTCCCTACCTTTGCGGATCTATCCACATGCTGTCCCTTGCCCTCAAGTGCGTCCTGGGTGCGCTCGCAGTGCTGCTGATTGCGCTGCTGGCGAAGACAAAGAGCTTCTACATTGCCGGCCTGGTGCCGCTGTTTCCAACCTTCGCGATCATCGCCCACTACATCGTCGGCAGCGAGCGGCTGGCCAGCGATCTGCGCAGCACCGCCATTTTCGGCCTCTGGTCGCTGCTGCCCTATGCGGCGTATCTGTTCACGATTGTGCTGCTGAGCGAACGCTTCACGCTGGTGGTGACCCTGACCGTCGGTGCTCTGGCGTGGGCGATGGCAGCCGGCTTGCTGCTGACCGTCTGGACGCGAACCTACCCGGCTGTCTGAGCAGTTGGTGTCAGCGCAGCAGTAATAGGTGGACAAGCCTTTGGCGTTGTCCACCCTACGCTAGTAACGCAACCTGCCCGCGCGGCGTTGTCCCGACGCCAGCGGTTCAGACCTCAAGCAGAAACGTCACCGGCCCGTCGTTGACCAGATGCACCTGCATATCGGCGCCAAAACGACCGGTTGCGACCTGTGGGTGCTGCGCACGTGCCTGAGTCACCAGATAGTTGAACAGCACCTCGGCACGGTCCGGCGGCGCAGCGGTGGAGAAACCGGGGCGGCGGCCCTTGCGGGTGTCGGCGGCCAGGGTGAACTGTGATACCAACAGCAGCCCGCCCTGCACGTCGGTCAGCGAGTCGTTCATGCGACCGTCGACATCGGTGAATACCCGGTATTCGAGCAGTCGCTTGAGCAGTTTGTCGGCGCTGGCCTCGTCGTCCTGCGGTTCGATGCCGACCAGCACCAGCAGTCCCTGATCAATCGAGCCGACAATCTCTCCCTCAACCTCGACCCGGGCCTGACTGACCCGTTGCAGCAATCCCTTCATGTCACTCGGCCTGCGGCGTCAGATTGAGCAGCCGGCGCGCCATATCGCCGGTAGCACGCACCAGCGCGTCGGCGATGCCCGGCTCGGAGGCGGCGTGGCCGGCATCGCGAATGATGTTCAGCTCACTGCCCGGCCAGCGCTGATGCAGCGCGTGGGCGTTGTCCAGCGGGCAGACCATGTCGTAGCGGCCATGCACGATGATGCCCGGGATATGGGCAATCCGGTCCATTTTGTCGAGCAGCTGGTTGGGGGCCAGGAAGGTTTTGTTGGCGAAGTAGTGACACTCGATGCGGGCAATCGCGTAGGCGCGGCGTGCGTCACTGAACCGTTCGATCACCTGCGGGCTGGGCCTGAGCGTGGCGCAGCGCCCCTCCCAGACCGACCAGGCCTTGGCCGCGTGCATGCGACAAATCTCGTCGTCACCGGTCAGCCGGCGGTAGTAGGCGGCCACCATATCGGCACGCTCTTCCTCGGGAATCAGGCTCAGATAGTCTTCCCAGTAATCGGGGAACACATGGCTGGCGCCCTCCTGATAGAACCAGTGGATGTCCTGCTCGCGGCACAGGAAGATGCCGCGCAGCACCATGCCCATTACCCGGTCCGGGTGCGCCTGGGCGTAGGCCAGTGCCAGCGTCGAGCCCCAGGAACCGCCGAACAGCACCCACTTGTCGATCCCAAGGTGCTCGCGAAGGGTTTCCATATCGGCGACCAGATCGGCGGTGGTGTTGTTCTCCAGACTGCCGTGCGGGGTGGAGCGGCCACAGCCGCGCTGGTCAAAGGTGACAATTCGATAGATCGACGGATCGAAGAAGCGGCGACTGAGCGCATCGCACCCGGCCCCGGGTCCGCCATGGATGAATACTACCGGCAGGCCATCGGGCTGACCGCTTTCATCGGCATAGAGAACATGGGGAGGGGTGACCGCCAGTTCGTGGCGGGCGTAGGGTTTGATCTCCGGATACAACAGCTGCATGATGGCTCCCTGAACCGGCACGAGTGCGCCGCGCTCCTTACATTGGAAGCCCCAACATTACTGACCCGCGAGGCCGCTGTCACCTATGCGTTTTCTGCTTGCCGCCCTGCTTGCACTGAGCCTGTTGGGGTGCGGGGCTTCCAGCCCGGACCAGCGCCTGAATCAGGCCATCGAGCAGCTGCAGAGCGGGATCGAGGAGCGCGACCGCAGCGCCGTCATGGACCTGCTGCATCCCGAGTTTATCGCCCAGAGTCAGTACGACCAGGACTGGGCCGACCGCACCCTGCGGCTGATGTTCTTGCGCAATCAGCGCATCAACGTGCTGGTCACCCAGCAGCGCACCGAGATCGACCCAGGCTACGAACAACGTGCCGAAAGCGAGGCCCGCGTCACCCTGACCGGCGCCGAGCGGCTGATCCCCAACAGCGCCGGCCAGTATGATATTCGCCTGCTGTGGGAGGACGTCGACGGCCGCTGGCTGCTGCGTGACATCAACTGGCAACCGGTACGCTGAGATGCCAGCCAAGCCGGATCACGCCGCTCTGGCACGCATCGCCCTTGCTCATATCACCCGCGTCTATCCGCACAGCGGCCCGCAACGACTGAACTGTGCAGCCGACTGGCAACCACCCGAGCAGGCCCATCCGCTGTTCTGCGGCAGCTATGACTGGCACTCCTGCGTGCATAGCCACTGGCTGTTGGTGAGGGTGCTGAACCGAGCCCCCGACCTGCCCGAGGCAGTCGCCATTCGCCAGCGCCTCAAGCAGATCACTGACGACGCAGTCGCCGCTGAAATAACCACCTTCGAGCGTCAGGGACAAGGCTTTGAGCGCCCCTACGGCTGGGCCTGGCTGCTGATGCTGCAGGCCGAACTGCTGCGCAGCAGCGAGCCGACAGCGCGGCGCGGCGCAGCAACGCTGCAACCGTTGGCAGACTTGATTCGTCGGCGCCTGCTGGACTACCTGCCGCGCCTGCTCTACCCCATCCGCAGCGGTCAGCATAACAACACCGCCTTCGCCCTGCTGCTCTACCTCGAATACGCCAGAATGGCGCAGGACCAGCAACTGGAGCGCCTGCTGCGCGAGCGCAGCCTGACGTGGTTTGCCAACGATCGCGGCTGCCCGGCCTGGGGCGAGCCGAGCGGTGAGGACTTTCTCTCTCCGACACTGCAGCAGGCGGTGCTGATGCAACAAGTCATGGACGGGAACACCTTCGCCGACTGGCTGGATGCCTTTCTGCCGGACCTGGCCGCACAGCAGCCGACCACCCTGTTCCGGGCGGTTAACGTCAGTGAACGCAGCGACGGCAAGCTCGCCCATCTCGATGGCCTCAACCTCAGCCGCGCCTGGTGCTGGTTTCAGCTATCAGCCGCACGGCCCACATTGCTGACCGTGGCCGAAGCCCATCTCGCCGCGGCAATCAATCACCTTGAGGACGACTACATGGGCAGCCACTGGCTGGCCACCTTTGCCATGCTGGCGCAGCAAGCGGCCAGTGAGCACGCGTGACGCCAACGCTCAGCGCAGCTTGGTCTCCCGCAGCTTGAGCATGTAGTCCGGCGGCGCAAAGCTGTCAGCGCGGGCCTGGGCCCAGTACTTTTTGAACAGGTGCAGTTCTGCCCGGCCATCCAGCAATACGCCCGGCTCAAGAAACTCGAACAACTCGCTATAGGGCCGCACTTCGTAGCGCGACACACGCCGAATCACATGTTCAGGGCCCAGCTCACTCGGATGTTTCAGCCCGGCTGCCTCCAGCATATGCGCCAGCGCCAGCACGGTATTGCGGTGGAAGTGGTAGACCCGTTCGCTCTTGTCGGCCACATCCAGCCGGGCGCTGCGGCTAGGGTCCTGGGTGGCGACACCGCTGGGGCACTTGCCACTGTGGCAGCTCAGGCTCTGGATACAGCCCAGGGCGAACATGTAGCCACGGGCCGCATTGCACCAGTCGGCGCCGATCGCCAGGGTACGGGCAATATTGAACGCCGAGGTGATCTTGCCGGCAGCACCGATATGAATTTTTTCCCTAAGATTGGCCCCGACCAGGGTGTTATGCACCAGCAGCAGGCCATCGGTCATCGGCGTCCCAAGCCGGTTGATGAACTCCAGCGGCGCAGCACCAGTGCCACCCTCACCGCCATCGACCACGATAAAGTCCGGATGCTCACCCGTCTCCAGCATCGCCTTGACGATGCCGAACCACTCCCACGGGTGCCCGATGGCCAGCTTGAAGCCGACCGGCTTGCCGCCCGACAGCTCACGCAGCCTGGCAATGAACGCCATCAATTCCAGTGGGGTATGAAACGCCGTGTGGGCCGCGGGCGACACCACATCCTGCCCCTGCGGCACACCACGGGCCTCGGCAATCTCGGCGGAGACCTTGGCCCCGGGCAGAATGCCGCCATGCCCGGGTTTGGCGCCCTGGGACAGCTTGATTTCGATCATCTTGACCTGCGGTAACCGGGCATTGCGCTCGAACAGCTCGGCATCAAAGCCGCCATCCGGAGTGCGACAGCCGAAGTAGCCGGAACCGATTTCCCAGACCAGATCACCGCCGGGGCGCAGGTGGTAGCGCGAGATCGACCCCTCGCCGGTGTCGTGGTAGAAGCCGCCCTTCCTGGCTCCGGTATTGAGCGCCAGAATCGCGTTGGCCGACAGCGAGCCGAAGCTCATCGCCGAGATGTTGAATACGCTGACATCATAGGGCTGGGTGGTCTTCGGATGGCTGCCAACCCGCACCCGGAAGTTGCTGTCCGCAATCTGTACCGGCGCCAGCGAATGATTGAGCCACTCGTAACCCTCTGCGTTCATCGACATCAGCGAGCCAAAGGGTTTCTTGTCCAGCACATTCTTGGCGCGCTGATAGACCACGTTACGCTGCTCGCGGGAAAACGGCAGCTCATCGGTGTCGGACTGGATAAAGTACTGGCGCAGCTCAGGCCCGATCGACTCCAGCAGATAGCGCAGGTGCGCCAGCACCGGGTAATTTCGGCTGATCGTGTGCCGACGCTGAGTTACGTCCCAAAGCCCGACCAGGGCCAACACCAGCAGCGGTGCCGCCAGCAGCCACCAGAGTGCCGACAATGCAGTCAGAGCCAGACTGATCAACGCACCGAGCACGCACAACAGCCAGGTAAGATAACGTGTTGGAATCGCAGTCGGTTGCATGGACTCATCCTTATCAGCAGGGGCATCGCGCCTGAGGATTGATAACATATCCGCTGCGGCGCTGCACGGTCAGCGCACCGGCACTCCCACCTGATCGGCAATGCAGGGCGAGACAAAAAGCTCGCCACGCCAGGCGCCACGCAGGGTTGCAGCCATCACCAGCACCCAGAGCAGTGCCAGCAGGCCGACCAACCCGGCTCCAAGGCGCGAAAAAAAGGCGAGCTGCAGCATTTGCCCCAGAGTCAGGGTCGCCAGCGCATACACCCCGAGCGGAAAGGTAAAGGCCCACCAGCCGAGGTTGAACGGCATGCCCTCACGCAGGTAACGGCAAATGATCAGCAGCGCCAGCAACAGCCACCACAAACCCAGCCCCCAGAGCAGTAACCCGCCGACTATCCCAAGGCCGTGTGCCACCACACCGACGCTGGAAAGCCCCTGAGCGGCAAAGACCTCTGTTGCTGCCTGACCCAGCAGCAACAGCCCGAGCGCACCGGTCCCCAGGGGGCCCAATGCCAACAGACTGGAGGCCGCCATATTGCGGTGCGGCAACTTGTGGACCGCCATACGCAGCAGAAGGATCACCAGAATACTCAGGGCGACCGGCACCGAGCAGGCCCAGAGCACGTAGCTGGTCACCAGTACCGCATAGGCCTGCTCGGCTGCCAGCCAGGGAATCAGCAATCCGCCACTCGCCGCGGCGACCTCGGCAGCCACCACCGGCAACAGCCAGACCGCGGTCATCTGGTCGATACTGTGCTCCTGGCGGGTGAACATCAGATAGGGAATGCCAACACCGCAGGCCAACGCCAACGCCACATCCAGCCACCACAGAGGCAACGCCAGCGTCATCGCGGCCTCGCCCCAGAGGGCGACACCGTGACTCGGCAGGCCGTTGATCAGGGTGGCCAACCCCATCGGAATGGTACCGATAAACATCGATACGGTAGCGTGGCCGAAGATACGCCGCGCCTCATTGAAATACAGCAGCCAGCGGGCGGCATACAGCCCGAAGAACAACGCAAACAGCAGCAGGTTCAGCAGCCACAGCGTCTGACCCAGTAATGCCGCGCCCGGCAACCCAAGGTGCGGCAGCGCAGCCGACAGAATGCCTGTGCCCATGGTGACGGCAAACCAGTTTGGGGTGAACTGACGAACGACCTCCCTTGGGTGGCTCAACTGCACGAGCGGGCGGCAGCACAGGGTGTTGAATGGCATGCGGGGCATGGCGGCACTCCAGCGATAAATTCCATTTCATTCTAATGATCTTTAATATCGATATAAGCGCATAATTCCTGTTTTGCTTATCGGCTTTACCGAACAAACAGAATGACTGGCACTCTTTGTGCTTCACTGGCAACAGGCATCACACGAGTGCAATCACATGATTCGACCCGATACCGCCTGCCAGGCACCCGACCGCAGATTGATCAGCCTGCAGAGCACCTGCCTGATCGCCAGTTGGCTGGAAGAACACCATCTGCCTGTTGAACCTGTCCTGGCCGGTTCCGGGCTCAGCTCGGCGGACCTGCAAACCCCCGCCCTGCTGATCACCCCTGAGCAGGAGCAGGCCGTCTTCGCCAATACGGTCGCACTGACCGGCGACCCGCTGATCGGCCTCAAGCTCGGCCAGCGCATGCGGGTATCGGCCTATGGCCAACTGGGTTACGCGATGCTGTCGGCACCGACCCTGCTTGATGCCTTGCAAGTCATGCTGGCCTTTCCGGTGCTGCTCGGCAGTTACTTCCGGTTGCAGCTGGAAACCCTGCCGAATGGCCAACTGGCACTGCGCGCCGATCACTATCACGAATCACCGGCACTGCGGCTGTTCAACGTCGAGCTGTGCCTGTCCTCGATCAAGGCCATGCTGGATGATGCGCTGGGTGCCAGGCTGCAACTGGAGGCCGTACACTTGAGCAGTAATCCCCCTGCTCACAGTGACCACTATCGGACCTATCTGGGTGACTGCCCCCTGCTGTGCGACCAGGACGCCGAGCGCCTGGTGTTTGCCGCTGACACCTTGAATGCGACATTGCCACTGGCCGAACCCCTCACCCACTTTGAAGCCAAACGCCACTGCCAGACCGTGCAGGACAGTTTCCGGCCGGAACCCTCGGCGCTGGTCAGTCAGCTCAGCGCGCAGCTGGAGCAACAGCTCGAAGCGCCGCCAACGCTGGAGCAGTTGGCCAATCAGATGCACTGCACCACCCGCACCCTGCGTCGGCACCTGCAGCGTGCCGGCTGCGGCTACCAGCAACTGCTTGACCGGCTGCGGTTCCAGCGCGCCAAGCTGCTGCTCAACCGCGAGCAGCTGCCGATCTACGCCATCGCCGAACAGCTCGGCTTCAGCGAAACCGCCAGCTTCCGCCACGCCTTCCAGCGCTGGTCCGGCACCACGCCGCGGGCCTGGCGTCAGAGTCAGCCACACCAGCACGCCCCATTCTGACCAGGGCACAAGCGGACCTCGGCGGTCAATCGTCTGTCCGTTTCGATCCCTTTTCTGTCCCTCTGCAGCATTTCCCGAGGCTACGGTGCACGCCATGATCGAAGGCAACCGACTCACCAGCCACAGGATTCATCATGCGGACGTTCTACAGCGACGATCATCGCCTGCACCACGCCAAAGCCGAATTGAACAATGGCCAGCTTATGCCCTGCTTCGAGAAACCCTCGCGCGCCGATATGGTGCTGGAGCAGGTGAAGCGAACCGGATTGGGGCCAATCTGCGAGCCGCAGGACTTCGGTCTGGCGCCGATCAAGCGCATCCACAGCCCGGAGTTTGTCGACTTTATCCAGCACGCCTGGCAACGCTGGAGTGCACTGGGCCGCAGCCACGACATGCTGCCGCTGGCCTGGCCACCGCGCCGCATGCCGCCGCGCTGCCCCGATGACATCGACGGCCAGCTCGGATACTACAGCTTTGATGCCGGTGCGCCGCTGACCGCCGGCAGCTGGCAGGCGATCTACAGCAGCGCGCAGGTCGCGCTCAGCGCCCAGGCGCACCTGTGCGCCGGTGCGCGCAGCGCCTTCGCCCTGTGTCGCCCACCCGGGCACCACGCCGGTATCGACTATATGGGCGGCTACTGCTACCTGAATAACGCGGCGATTGCCGCCCAGGCCATGCTCGACCAGGGCGCCAGCAAGGTCGCCATCCTTGATGTCGACTTCCACCACGGCAACGGTACCCAGGACATCTTCTATCAGCGCCCGGACGTGCTGTTCACCTCGATTCACGGCGACCCGCGCAACGAGTATCCGTGCTTTGCCGGCTACGCCGACGAGCGCGGTGAAGGTACCGGCCTCGGCTACAACCACAATTACCCTCTGCCTGCCGGCAGCGACTGGAGTGTCTGGTCGCAGGCCCTGCGCGACGCGCTGCGGCAAATCGTCGGCTTCGGCGCAGATTATCTGATCGTCTCGCTCGGCGTAGACACCTACATGGCCGACCCGATCTCCAGCTTCAAGCTCGACAGCCCCGACTATCTGAAGATGGGCGAGCTGATTGCCGGGCTGGGGCTGCCAACACTGTTTGTCATGGAGGGCGGCTACGCCGTGGAAGAGATCGGCATCAACGCTGTCAACGTCCTCACCGCTTTTGACGCAACCGTCACAACTCAAGGAGAAGCACAATGAAACTGGCAAGCAAACTGGGGCTGATCGCCCCGCTGGCGGCGCTGTCATTCAGTGCGCTGGCAGCCGATCAGGTGAAGATCTACAACTGGTTCGACTACACCCCGCAGGCGACTCTGGACGGCTTCCAGGCGGAAACCGGTATCGCCCCGACACTCGACACCTTCGACTCCAACGAGGTGCTGGAAGCCAAGCTGCTGTCGGGCCAGTCCGGCTACGACGTGGTGGTGCCAAGCGACAGCTTTCTCGCCAAGCAGCGCCAGGCAGGCGCCTTTCAGGCGCTGGACAAGAGCCTGCTGCCAAACCTTGGCAACCTCAATCAGGACCTGATGAAGGTGCTCGAAGGCAGCGACCCGGGCAACCAGTACGCCGTGCCCTACATGTGGGGCACCAACGGCATCGGCTACAACCCGGAGAAAGTCCGCGCGGTGCTGGGTGACGATGCGCCAGTCGACTCCTGGGCGCTGGTATTCGACCCGGCAAACATGGAAAAGCTGGCCGAGTGCGGCGTTGCCTTCCTCGACTCGCCGTCAGAAATTCTGCCGGGCGCGCTGCACTACCTGGGTCTGGACCCGAACAGCACCAAGAGCGAAGACTACGACGCCGCAGTCGCCATGATGAGCAAGATCCAGCCGTATGTGCGCTACTTCAACTCCTCGCGCTTTCTCAACGACATCGCCAACGGCGAAATCTGCGTAGCAGTCGCCTGGTCCGGCAGCATCCTGCAGGCCAACTCCCGTGCGCAGGAAGCCAACAATGGCGTCCACCTTGAGTACCGCATTCCCAAGGAAGGCGCACAGGTCTGGTTCGACCTGATGGCGATTCCGAAGGACGCACCCAATCCGGCTGCGGCCCACGCCTTCATCAACTACCTGCTCAAACCCGAAGTCGTTGCCGAAATCAGCAACCTGGTGGGCTACGCCAACCCCAACGCTGCGGCAACCGAACTGGTCAATGAAAGCCTGCGCAACAACCCCGGTGCCTATCCGCCGGCCGAGGTACAGGCCCGCCTGTTTACCCTCAAGCCGCTGCCCCTGGCCGCCGAGCGCGTGCGTACCCGTGCCTGGAACAAGATCAAGACCGGACAATAAGACCGGAGCTGTCCTAGCCAACAAAAAACCGCAGTGATGCGGTTTTTTGTTGATTTGCCGATCAGGCACAGGAGATGCACCGTAGTACAAATCCAGAGCGATTTGCCAAATGCTCGCATGGTGGAGTGGGCACCGGGGTTCATCCCGTTTACGCGGGCGAGTAGCGCAGATTTGTCGGGAAAAAGAGCCACAGGATGTCTGAGGGGGCGGAGCCCCCGAGTTTTGTGGCTCCCCGATAAATCGAGCAACGCAGCGAACCCGCAGGGCCGCGTAGTCGGGTGCCCGGGGGGATTGCTAAGGGGGGCTGGGCAAGCAGCCCCCCTTGGCTCGCCGGGAAGGCGAAAGTCTAACTCGGCAACAGCTCAGTGCAGGAAACGGTCAAACGAAAGGGAAGATCACCTTGAAGCTCCCGACCAAACAACAAAAAACCCGCATCACTACGGGTTTTCATGCCTGCTGGAATCACACTCCCATCGGCTTGACCCCGATCCAGGCGCCATGCAGGTAGAAAGCAAAGGCCGCCCAGGCCACCAGACCAACCACCACAACCACCGCGTCCATCACCGGCTTGCCCTTGCCGTAGCCGACACCGGCAGCGCGATCACGCTTGCGTGAGACCACAAACAGCGCGGTGGCCCAGGCCAGGAAGCCGCCGAACAGCAGCAGATCCGCCAACGTGCCGTTGGCAATCAGGTGCGCCAGCGCCCAGAACTTCACGCCCAGCAGCATCGGATGGCCAACCCGCGCCTTGATGCAGGAGCCGGGAACATAGGTCGCAGCGATGAGAATAAATGCGGGGATGGTCAGCAGCGCAGCCAGATGGCGCGTCCACACCGGCGAGATCCACAGCCAGGTGGGGCTCACGCGGGCCTGGCCGTAGCCGTAGATGATCAGTACAAAACCGATGATCGAGACCAGTGCGTAAATACCCTTCCAGGCCAATGGTCCCCTGGCGGCAATGAAGGACGCGCGTTTTTCAGCGGCAAACAGGCGGGCGGAGTGCATGCCCAGAAACAGAATCAGGCCCAGAATCAGCAGCAGCATCACGGTACTCCGTTGTTATGGTTTTGGTGAACCGGCCCGCTACCGGGCCGGACGCTGCCATCTTACTCCAGCCGAGCCTTCAGGGAACCGCCCTCATCACCCTCAAGGATCAGCGCACCGGTTTCATCCAGATGAAAACGACTGATCTGCTCCAGCGTCTGCACAAAGCGGGTCTCCTGCTCGTTCAGCGCCGGCGCGCAGGCTCGCCGGGTGGTCGCCAACTGGCTCAGTTGCAGAGTGCGGCCATCAACCTGATAGGCACCGACATAATTGTTGCAACTGGCCCGACCCGACACGCGACCGTCGTTGCCGAAGTTGAGCGTCACTCGTGAGCGGTCGATGATGCCCCCGCGATTGATGTCCTCCACGAGCCATTCACCGGCCTGCAGCACCAGTGCACCGGCTGGCTCGCACTCGGGCAGGCTTTCACCGCGAATGGTCAGCAGGCCCTTGTCGCCCTTGTTCCAGAAACTGGTCGAACTGTCATCAGGCGCTTCGTACCGGGCACCCGAGGCAGTCACCACGCGCTCCAGCAGGAAGCGGCCCTGCATTGCTTCGATCAGCGCCTGCTCGCCGGTCAGGGTGACCCGAACCGGCGAACCGCCACACTGCAAAATCATCACACCGCGCTGCGGAATACCCTGCTCGGATGCGGCCACAGCCGGCTCCGTTGACTCAAGGTTACTGC
Source organism: Halopseudomonas sp. T1L2 (assembly GCF_055397385.1). Taxonomy (NCBI): domain Bacteria; kingdom Pseudomonadati; phylum Pseudomonadota; class Gammaproteobacteria; order Pseudomonadales; family Pseudomonadaceae; genus Halopseudomonas; species Halopseudomonas sp. T1L2. The sequence goes on from NZ_AP040865.1 coordinate 2,666,379, forward strand.
AGCCTGCCAGTGACACTGCACTGATCAGCCCGGCTGCCAGGGCCGCCTTTGTTGATGTCATTCTGCATCTCCGTGTTCATTTCAATGCTGCAAGCATAGCTATCCGACTTTCCCGGCGGGGTCACCAGGGACTCAGTCGGGCACATGAATACAGCCTTCGAGGTAGAGTACCGCGTAGCCGCTGATGCGGACCCGCTCCGCCTCCACCTTGCAATAGAGCACACCACCACGGGTCGAAGCCTGCAGCGCTTTCAACTCGTTACGCCCAAGTCGCTCCGCCCAGTAGGGCGCCAGCCCGGCATGAATCGAGCCGGTTACCATGTCTTCCAGGCCACCATTGGCCGGCCAGAAATAGCGGGAGACAAAGTCCACATCGTGCCCGGGCGCGGTGACCACCACATCGCGCGGTGCCAGTTGCCGGATCAGCTCCGGATCCTGCTCGACCGCTCGCACCTGGCCCTCATCGGCATAGACTGCAAGCCACGCCTGGCGGCTAACCAGCACTGCATCCGGCCTGATCGACAAACCATCAAACAACAGCGCCGGCGGCTCGGCTACCGGCTCTGTCGCCAGCCGTGGCGCATCCATATGGATGAGGCCATCGTCTTCACGGCTGAGACTCAACTCGCCGACCGCTGCGGCCCGAAAACGCAGCACCGGAACGTCCGGGTTCAAGCGGAAGAGAACAAACGCGGCGGCCAGCGTAGCGTGGCCGCAGAAATCAATCTCGGCCAACGACGAGAACCAGCGGATGGCATAACCGCCGTCGGCCTGCCTGACCACAAAAGCGGTTTCAGACAGGTTATTCTCGGCCGCAACTGCCTGCATCAGCTCGGCCGGCAGCCAGTCGGCCAGCGGCACAACGGCAGCGTAATTGCCACCAAACAGTATGTCGGTGAAGGCATCGACCTGATAGATCGGCAGTTGCATGAGACGTCTCCGGTAAAAAAGGTTCAACTTACGCGATCCGGCACAGGGGCGTCCCGGCACAATTTGCTGCATTGCTGGCGATACAGTTGCCTAGAAGCTCGAGCCTTTGGTGCGCAGGAACGCCGCCTCTTCTGCCGTCGATGGCCGGCCAAGAATCGCGTTACGGTGAGGGTAGCGACCGAAACGCTCGATGATATCCCTGTGCCTCTGCTCGAAACGCAGATTGTCCTCCAGGCCCGGCGCACTGAACAGTTTCATCGCCTGTTCATGCATGCGCAGCGACTCGCTATGCATGAACGGCATGTACAAAAAGGCGCGCCACTTCACCGGCAGCTGCTGGTCAGCACCTTCGGCAACCGCCTCCTGCGCCAGCACCAGCGCCATACCGTCACTGGCGAATGCCCGCGGCGTATCGCGCCAGATATTGCGCGAGAACTGGTCCAGCACGATGATCTCGGCCAGCCGCCCGAGCGCATTGGCCCGCCAGTTCATCAGTTCACCGCGCACCGCACGTTCGTGCAGGTCGCCAAAGCGACTGCGAATAAGACCATCGAGCGCCGGATCCTTTTGCCACCACTGGGCCGGCCGCAACTCGCCAAACCAGAATTCGAGTACTTCATCCGCCGCCGTCATCACCGTCTCCTGACTGATCACTTCAGAGGCCGGGCTGACTCCCGGCATCTGGATCAGATCAGTCACGCCCGGATCGGTTCCCGACTGCGATAACAGCGTAGTGAGCTGGCCTCGGTGGTGGGTCTGATGGTTGAAAAAGTGAGTCAATGCCAACCACAGCGGATAGCAGCGCGGCTGCGGATTGACCAGACTGGTATAGCGCAGCTCACTATCCAGGCTGGAAGGAGACAGACTGCCTACCCATTCGATTATCCGTTCGTCCATCACCTCCCGCGCGTCGCGTAGCTCGGTAAAGTCGGCGTACAGTTCAGCATCCAGCGTCGGAGCAGAGAAAGGCTGGCCGTTAAAGCGCCCCATCCACAGGTGGTCGGCCAGCAGCAGGTGATTGAGGGTCCCATGAATGGAGCCGAAAAAGGCACCACGGGGGGGCGCGCCGTTCGGCATCGTCCAGCGTGGCACAGAGCCTGTAGAGCCGCTGGTTCATCCACCGGTTGTATTGGGCCAACATGGTGAGCTGTGCGTAAAGCATGGAATCTCCTTGAATCGGGGTACGTCGGGCAGCCTGACGCCTGTCACCTCATTCGCCAGGCTCGTGCAAATAACCTCGACACACCACCGCCAGCTTGTTGCCATCGGGATCGCGCACATAGGCGCTGTAGAAGTCCGGATTATAGTGCTCGCGCAGCGCGGGCTCGCCGTCACTGCTGCCGCCGTTCGCCAGCGCGGCGGCGTGGAAGGCGCGTACCGATTTCCAATCGGGCGCCGCAAAGGCGACCATGACACCATTGCCGACAGATGCGGGCCGCCCATCAAAGGGTTCGCACAGCCAGAGTGCCAGCTCTCGGGCGCCCCGATTCTCGTAGTAGCCCCAGCCGGCCCAACCGTCCCAGTTGGATTCGCCCGGCGTGCGCACGCGCTCGATCCCCAGTGTGGCCATCAGCTCATCGTAAAACCGGACCGCCCGCGGCAGGTTGTTGGTACCCAGCGTGATGTAGGTAAACATGCTCGTCTCTCCACGCGCACCCATGCTGCTCGACATAACCAAGGGCAACGCATCAGGTCATTTTTTAGACATCAATAGATCATTTCGCTATCATGCGCGCCTGCTGAATATTCAGCCCATCACTATGATCATTGCAACTTAGCCAATGATCGACGCGTTTTTTGCCGTTTAATCCAGTTTATCGGCTTACTTTCATGCTCGCGCACTGCCTGTCAGCAGTCAGCCCGATGCGACCTATTGCTTTTGACAAGAAAGATACAGACGATCCGCTATGCCAAAATCCAATCTTCTCGCCGTTACGTCGATCACACCTGATCACTTCGACATCAATCAGCTTAGCCACCAGCGCTTCAAGGTCTACACCGCCAAGCAACTCGACCAGATTCCGCAGCTACAGCAACTGAGCGCAGAACAACGCTTTGAAATGCAGGTGGTCGCCAGCGTCCTGCCGTTCCGGGTCAACCAGTACGTCATTGACGAGCTGATCGACTGGCAAAAGGTACCGACTGACCCCATGTTTCAACTCACCTTCCCGCAGCGCGGCATGCTCAAGCCCGAGCACTACCAGCGGGTTGCCGATGCCATGCGCAACGAGCTTGGTGCCGCTGACCTGAAGGCACTGATCAGCGAGGTCCGCGCCGAGCTGAATCCCCATCCGGCAGGCCAACTGGAACACAACATCCCCAAGCTGGATGGCGAGGTGGTGGAAGGCCTGCAGCACAAGTACCGCGAGACCGTGCTGTTCTTCCCCAGCTCCGGCCAGGTATGCCACAGCTACTGCACCTTCTGCTTTCGCTGGGCCCAGTTTGTCGGCGACAAGGATCTGAAGATTGCTGCCCGTGAGTCCAATCAGCTGCAGGACTACCTGCGCGCGCACCCAGAGGTAACCGACGTACTGGTCACCGGTGGCGACCCGATGGTGATGAAAACCCGTAACCTGCGCGCCTACCTCGAACCGCTGCTCAGCGACGAGTTCGCTCACGTTCGCACCATCCGCATCGGCACCAAGGCGCTGACATTCTGGCCACAGCGCTTCGTCAGTGATGACGATGCCGAGGACCTGCTGGCCCTGTTTGCCGAAATCCAGGCCGCCGGCAAACACCTGGCACTGATGGCGCACTACAACCACTGGAAGGAGCTGGAACCGGAAGTCGCACGCGAAGCGATCCGCCGGGTCCGCCAGACCGGCGCCCAGATTCGAGCCCAGGGTCCGCTGCTGGCGCATATCAACGATGACGCCAGCGTCTGGGCCCGCCTCTGGCAGACCCAGGTCGAGCTCGGCATCATCCCCTATTACATGTTCGTTGAGCGCGACACCGGGGCCCGCCATTACTTCGAAGTGCCGCTGGTCAAAGCCTGGGAGATTTACCGCGACGCCATGCAGCAGGTATCCGGCATCGCCCGCACCGCGCGCGGTCCTTCCATGAGCTCGCACCCTGGCAAGGTTGAGGTTCAGGGCGTCACCGAGATCAATGGCGAGAAGGTCATCGCACTGCGCATGATTCAGGGCCGCAACCCCGACTGGGTACAGCGCCCATTCTTTGCCAAATATGATGAGCAGGCCACCTGGCTCAACCACCTGCAGCCCGCCTTCGGCGAAGAACGCTTCTTTTTCGATGAATAACACCACGACGCCCGGTGGTTCAGCACAGCGCCGGGCTCTTTTATACTGCGCGCCTCATTTCTGAGGCGCCGCATGAAACCACAACTGATTCCCGCAGCCGACATTGATCGGCTCGATACCTGGCAGAAGTACCGCAAGGGCCTGTGCGACACCTGCAACGCCGGCTGCTGCACCCTGCCGGTCGAGGTTCGCCTGGACGACCTGATTCGCCTGGGACTGGTGGATGAATTCGAGCGCGGCGAGCCACTCAGCCGCATCGCCAAACGCTTGCAGAAGGAGGGTGTGGTCGGGCGCTTTCACCAGAAAAGTGGCATTTTCACGCTCAGTCGCATGAGCAATGACGACTGCCTGTTTCTCGATACCCGCAGCCGCCGCTGCACCGTCTACGACAGACGCCCGGCGACCTGCCGCAATCACCCGCAAATCGGGCCACGCCCCGGTTTCTGCGCCTACCGGCCAAAGCCCTGACCAACACCCACAAAAAAGGCGCCGACCCGACTAGCGGTCGACGCCTGCTCCTTGAACTGAAGGATCAGTACGGGCAGTTGCCACGATAATCGGAGATCTGGAAATCCGAAGTGTGGTTCGGACCACAAAGGAACTGCTTGTAGCGATTGTCTTCATCCAAATGCAGCTTCATCCAGGAAACACCCAGACGGCCAAGCACATCGTTGTAGATGCTGCCACCATTGGCACAGAAGTGGCTGCCACCGTTAATTTCCACGAACGCCTTGTCGATGTTCGCCGGCAGCGAATTGTAGAACGGTGATGCATGCTGGAAGACCGGCGCGATCACATCCGACTCACAGGCAAAGATCAGAGTCGGTGCCTGCGAGCGGCTGGCGTAGTAGCTGGTTGTGTCCCAGGGTGCCAGCGGAATGGCTGCCTTGATACGGCCTTCACTGGCAACACGCAGGGTACCGCCACCGCCCATCGACCAGCCAATGACGCCCAGACGATTGGTGTCGATCATGCCGCGAACCGGGCTGGAGCTGCGGCTGTTCTGGCTTACCAGATAATCCAGTGCGTTATTGATCTGACGCGCACGGCTCGGCGGCTGATCAAAGCCGGTGTTGGTGTCAATGGTCATGACCACGAAACCATAGGACGCCAGTTTCGGGCCCCACCAGTCAATCGAAGACTCGGCAGAAACGAAACCGGGAATAACAACGACCGCACCCATGGTGCCAGTGGTGCCTGTCGGATAGTAAATGGTGCCACCGCCAAAGCCGCTGACCAGGCTGGAGACACGGCTGGAACGGACGCTGTACTGACCGCGATCGGCTTCGAGGAAGCTGACGGACGGATCCGGACCGCGCTGATAGGCGGAACCACCGCCCGAATCATCCGGATCGGTCGGTGCCGGGTTGTTGGCCAGGGCAGACATCGAGAACAGCAGCGCGCCAGCGCCACAGAGGGCAAGAACGCTTTTCTTGTTAAATGGCATGAGGTGTAGCCTCCATGAATCGTGCGTGGTTTTTGTTGTTGGTACATCACGATCCGGCCTGCGCCGTCTCGGACCTCGGGTTGCCTGAGCGCTACTCTAGCGCCGCTCCCGCCCAACACCAGCACCCATTCAGGTGACTCTCGGGCAAATCCACCCTTTCGGGCGATGGCCGCTCCGGCGGCGGCCAACTAGCATTCTGTCTGCAGAAAACGAATCCCGTTGCCCGCCGCCGGACCTCAGGTTGCCACCCCCGTCCCGCTGCCGACCTCAAGCCCCGTCAGGGGTCGCGCAACGAATCCCTGATGCGCTCAATTTCATCAAACAGCCCGGCCATGATCTCCACCCCTTGGGGTCAAAGTGCTTGCCGGACTGTTCAAGAATGAATGCCTGCGTTTTTTCTGCGCTCCAGCCCTGCTTGTAGGGGCGAGAACTGCGCAGGGCGTCATAGACGTCGCACAGGGCGACAATACGCGCAGAGATGGGAATTTCCTCCCCCTTGAGTCCGGCAGGATATCCGCTGCCATCCCACTTTTCGTGGTGATTGAGAGCGATCTCTGCCGCCAGCTCCAGCAGCGAGGAATGTCCACGGTCAGCCAAAATGGCGTGTCCGATACGCGCATGCTGCTTCATAATGTCGAATTCTTCAGGCGTCAACTTGCCCGGTTTGAGCAGAATGTGGTCCGGGATCCCGATCTTGCCGACATCGTGCATGGGTGCAGCCAGCCGTAGCAGCTCGACCCAGGTTTCCTGCGCACCAATTTGCCGGGCCATCAGCGCTGCGGTCTCGCCGATGCGCATGATGTGATTGCCGGTCTCGTTATCCTTGTAGCCAGCTGCCCGCGCCAGCGCCCGGATCACCGCCTGATAGCTGTCGCGCAGCCGAGCGGTGCGCTCCTGCACGCGCTCCTCCAGCGCCGCGCGCTCCTGCTCAAGCTGGCGGTGGGCATAACTCAGTTGCAGGCAATTGCGCACCCGCAACAGCAACTCCGGCAGATCAACCGGCTTGGTCAGATAGTCGTTCCCGCCTAGGTCAAGACCGCGGCGGCGACTGGCGGCGTCGCCAAGCGCGGTGACCAGAATCACTTGCTGAGCCGTACGGTCGCGCTCGCTCAGCGCCTGCAGAATCGCGAAACCGTCCGGCGCCGGCATGTCCAGATCCAGCAGCAACAGATCCCAGGGATTTTGCTGCAGCCACTCGAGGCCGAGCGCCGAATCACTGAAACCATGCACCTGCCCCAATCCCATAGTCCGCAGACTTGATTCAAGCAGTCTCAGATTGGCCTGCACATCATCGATCACCACCACCCTGGCCTGCCGAAAAACCTCATTGGGCATCGCCCGTCTCCCCCTTCGTCAACAGCGCACTCACCAGCGCGTCAAGCTCATCGCTATCCATCGGCTTGCGCACCAGGCCCTGACACTCGCTCATCAACTGGGTTACCAGTTCCGACCCGAGCGTATCGGCCAGCAGCAGCACCGGTGGTACAGGGGCCGGCAGCTGCTGCCGCAGGCGCCTGAGCATCGGCAATGTCGAGGCATCCAGTGCCGCGCTGTCAATCAGCAGCAGCGCGGGAACAGGCTGTCCACCAGCATGATCAAGCAGGGTCACCGCATTGCCGACCTGCAGCTGCGCCCGCTCCGACAGCGCCTGACGTATCTGCTCAATCAACTGCGAATCCGAACTGAGGCAATAAATGAGCGGCCTGTGGCTTGAGGGCAGCGGTTGCACCGAACTGAGCGGCAGCTCCACCCAGAATCGACTGCCCCTGCCCGGCTCGCTGTCCACGCCAATCTCTCCGCCCATGGCACGGGTATATTCCCGGCAGATAGACAACCCGATTCCGGTACCCTGAATGGCCGTATTCTCTCGACCCAGGCGCTGGAACGGCTCAAACAGCAGCGCCTGATCCTCCGGCTTGATACCCATGCCGGTGTCTTCGACTACCAGCCGGAGGCGGCTACCAAGCACCTCACAGTAGAGCCGCACCGCCCCGCCGGTACTGTTGTACTTCTTGGCATTCGATAGCAGATTGATCATTACCTGCCGCAGCCGCCGCGGATCAGCCATCACGGTCAACCCTTCAGGTGCAGGCGTCACCTCGAAGGACAGCCCCTGCTCACTGATCGCAAGCCGGACCATCTCGGCGCTTTCGCTCATGATCTGCCCCACATCGGTAGGCACCCGCTCGACCCTTCGCGCGTCCACCTGGATCGTCGACCAATCGAGAATGTCGCTGAGCAAGGTGTTGAGGTGCCGGCTGGCGAGCAGGATTTCTTCGACATGCTCCGAGGGCTGGCCCTTCTCCTGACTATCCAGTTCCATCAGCTGGGCGAAACCGAGAATCGCATTCAATGGCGTGCGCAGCTCGTGGCTCATGCTGGAGATAAAGCGGGCCTTGGCCAGGTTGGCCGCTTCTGCTTCGTGGGTAGCCGAACGCAAGTCACTTTCGATGTGCTTGAGATCGTCAATATCAACGTGGGTGCCGGCAACCATCACCACTTTGCCGGTATCCGGATCACGCTCCAGTATCCGTCCGCGGCTCAGCAGCCAGTGATACAGCCCCTGCTCGTCGGCAAAGCGGAACTCGGCGGCGTAGTGGCCACCGCTGCGCAAGGCTAGCTGCTCGGCGTCCCGCACGCGGGCACGATCATCCGGGTGGATACGGACCTGGAACTGCTCGAATGGGATCAACCCCCGGGGCAAGCCGAAACGCTCGCAGAAGCGTCCGCGCAACTCGATCAGGTTTTCATTAACATGCCACTCCCAGATGCTCTCTGTGGTGCTGTCGAGTACCAGCTCAATACGCTGCTGGGCGTTACGATTGTGCTGTTGGCTTTGCTCCAGTTGCAGGCCTATCTCATGGGTATGCTGCGCCATGCCGTCCAGCTCGGCGATCTCCGAACGCACTGGAGCAGGCCGCCAGCGTTCGGCGCCAATATCGGTCATCATCCGCGAGATACCGTCGATCGGCGCCAGCAGCCGGGCTGTCAAGCCCCGGGCCCGCACCCACAGAAAGGCAAAGAAGACAATGTAGAAGGCCACCAGCCCCGCGATCAGCCACATACCGACGCGGCGATACTCTTCGGCCAACGAGTTGGTCTGGGCGAACAGAGTCTCCTCGTCAACCACCGTCAGCAGCCGCCAGCCAGTCTGCTCAACCCGTTCCCAGCCGACCAGCAGTGCCCGGTCGTTCAGCTTTAACTGCTCAACACCCTGATCACGGGCTTGCAGCACCTCGGCCAGCCCGGCAGTTTCCGTGCGTTGCGCCAGGTTGAAGTCCGCCGGCTTGAAAATCTCGCGGCGAATTGCCTCCTGGTAGGTGTGACTGGTCAGCTCCTGGAGGCCAAAATCCTGCTCTGCCTTCGGTGGCATGGCCATGATATTCATGTCCGAACTGATCAGCATGGCATAGCCATCCCAAGGCACCGGCAGACCATTGATCTCACTCAGGATACCGTCGACGGTTACGTCAATACCCACCACACCCTCGAGAAAATCCCCACGATAGACCGGTGCAATGGCCGACATCATCCAGCCCTGCCCGGCCGGATCGAGATAGACGTCGGTCCATACCACGCCGCGACCGGGATTATGTTCGGCATCGGCCAGATAGTAGAAATTGTAATCCGGGATGACCATATCATGCGGATACTGCTCCGCCGTATGGAACCAGGGGTAGATATGATTGAGGCTGTCCCAGCTGTTGAAGTAGACGCTGGCAATCAGCGGGTTGCTGCGCTGCAGTTCGCGCATGACCGGGTCCAGCGTCGTTAGCCGGCGAACCTTGTCCAGGTCCTGCCGCTCTGGCGCCGTTGCGCCCGAGTAGAAAACCGCAGCGCCGCCGGCATCCCGAGGACTGAACATCACGCCGCTGTCGGTGCGATCGATCTCGACATCAGGTAACGTCATGGGTTTTGCCAGCGCCTCGGCTACCAGATTGCGATAACCATCGGTCAGCGCGGCCAACTGCTCAAGACGGCTGTTGATGACACGCGTCTCAAGCTGTGCGGCGCTGCTCAACTCGGTCAGCGCCGCCTGGCGCAGGTAGGAAGTCTGCTCGTCACGAATGGCCGCGTTGCTGAACAGATAGATGGCAATAAGGGCCGCTTCAACCAGCACCAGCGGAATCAGCGCACTGCGAACAAACGCGCGCCATATCCAGCGCTGCAGCCCAACCCGATTAGTTTCAGCCATCATCCGCCCCCACGGCAGTACGTTACGCAAAATTTGATATCACAATGATATCACTTTGAATTTTTTGTTTTGCCTTTATAAGCTAGCCATTGGTCGGGCATTGCGCCAACCCCGACCTTTGGACGCAAAAAAACCCGCGCCGGAATCCGGAGCGGGTTTCTTTACCAGCGGCAGCCTTTAGTTCTTGCTGGCGCGCTTGCGGTCGGTTTCGCTGAGCAGCTTCTTGCGCAGACGAATGGACTTCGGCGTTACCTCAACCAGTTCGTCGTCATCGATGAACTCGAGCGCCTGCTCCAGGGTGAACTTGACCGGCGGCACCAGCTGGATGGTTTCATCCTTGCCGGAAGCACGCATGTTGTCGAGCTTCTTGCCCTTGGTCGGGTTGATGACCAGGTCGTTGTCACGGCTGTGAATACCGGCCAGCTGACCTTCATAGATCTCCTGACCCGGCTCCAGGAACAGCTTGCCGCGATCCTGCAGGGTTTCCAGCGAGTAGGTCAGCGCCTTGCCGGTTGCCATGGAGACCAGCACGCCGTTCTGACGGTGGCCCACGTCACCCTGCTTGATCGGCCCGTAGTGGCTGAAGGTGCTGGTGATGATGCCGGTACCCGAGGTCATGGTCAGGAAGCTGTTACGGAAGCCGATCAGGCCGCGTGCCGGAACAACATACTCCAGGCGAATACGGCCCTTGCCATCCGGAACCATGTTGCCCAGATCACCCTTGCGCAGGCCCATCTGCTCCATGATCGGACCCTGATGCTGCTCTTCAATGTCGATGGTGACGTTCTCGTAGGGCTCCTGCTTTTCGCCATCCACTTCCTTGATGACGACCTCAGGACGGGAGATCCCCAACTCAAAGCCTTCACGACGCATGGTTTCAATCAGTACCGACAGGTGCAGCTCGCCACGACCGGAAACTTTGAACTTGTCGGCGCTGTCGCCCTCTTCAACGCGCAGAGCCACGTTGTGCAGCAGTTCCTTTTCCAGACGCTCCTTGATGTTGCGGCTGGTGACGAACTTGCCTTCCTTGCCGGCGAACGGCGAGTCATTGACCTGGAAGGTCATGCTTACGGTCGGCTCGTCGACCGTCAGTGCCGGCATGGCTTCAACGTTCTGCTGGTCGCACAGGGTGTCGGAGATGAACAGCGGATCAAAACCACTGATGCAGACGATGTCGCCAGCCTGCGCTTCTTCCACTTCAACGCGCTGCAGACCGTGGTGACCCATGATCTTCAGGATACGGCCGTTGCGCTTCTTGCCCTGCGCATCGATAGAGGTGACGGGGGTGTTGGTCTTGACCTTGCCGCGACGGATGCGGCCAATACCGATAACGCCCAGGAAGCTGTTGTAGTCCAGTGCCGAGATCTGCATCTGGAACGGACCGTCAAGGTCAACGTCAGGGGACGGCACACGGTCAACGATGGTCTGGAACAGCGGGGTCAGATCCTCGGCCATCTCGTCCGGGTCCATACCCGCGATGCCGTTGATCGCGGAGGCGTAGACGAACGGGAAGTCCAGCTGCTCGTCGGTCGCACCCAGGCTGTCAAACAGGTCGAATACCTGATCGATTACCCAGTCAGGGCGAGCGCCCGGACGGTCAATCTTGTTTACCACCACGATCGGACGCAGACCGGCCTGGAAGGCCTTCTGGGTTACGAAGCGGGTTTGCGGCATCGGGCCGTCAACCGCATCAACCAGCAGCAGTACCGAATCAACCATGGACATTACGCGCTCAACCTCGCCACCAAAGTCGGCGTGGCCGGGGGTGTCGACGATGTTGATGTTGTAGCCGTTCCACTTGATGGCGGTGTTCTTCGCCAGAATGGTAATGCCGCGTTCCTTTTCCTGGTCGTTGGAATCCATGATCCGCTCGGAATCCAGTTCCTTACGATCCAGGGTACCGGATTGACGCAGCAGAGCGTCGACCAGCGTGGTTTTGCCGTGGTCAACGTGCGCGATGATGGCGATATTGCGGAGATTCTCGATCACTGTGGGCGTCCTGGGTGATGCGGCGACAGCCGGCATACTGAAAAAAAGAGGGAAGCATTATACAGATATGGGGGTTACAGTGTGTGTTTTTTGTGCAAGCGGGCGCGCGAGCTTCAAGCAGCAAGCCACAAGCAGCAAGCAAAACCGGCTCGCTCTTGACCTCTGAGAGCTTCTTGCAGCGTTGAAGCCAATGAAGAGCCTGACAACCCTTGCCGGCCCTTCTTCCCGGCACGCCCTGTTTTGCTTGTGGCTTGCGGCTTGTGGCTTGCGGCTCAAGCGGTAGCGCGAGCGCTAGCGCTTCGGCCTGAGCACCCGCACATTCCCATATCCCTCATCCAGCAGATACTGGGCATGCAACTGACTCATCACCCCTTTCTCGCAATAGAGCAGATAGGCGCGCGAAGGGTCGAGCTCGGCAAAACGGCTGTTGAGGGTGTAGAACGGAATCGACAGCACCTCGATGCCATCCAGCTGCACTGGGCGCAGTTCCTGTTCGTCGGGGTGACGGATATCGATCACGATCTGCCCGGTCAGCGCCTGCTCGACAATCTCGACCGGAGAACCACCCTCGAGCATCTCGCCCAGCTCGCTGCATTCGCTGTAAACCGCGCTTTCAATGGCCTGCGACAACACCTCGAAGTTGAACGATGCTTCGGCCGCTTCAACCCGCGCCACTGTGGTACGAATGGCCGGACTCACCGAGATAACACCGCAGTACTCAGGCATGCTGCTGGAAAACTCGAGCGTGCCGATGCGGCGGGCAACATCAATAATATCCAGCTTGCTGGTGGTAATCAGCGGACGAATGACCAGCCGCTCGGCCGCCTTGTCGATAACGCTCAGATTCGGCAGCGTCTGGCTGGCAACCTGGGCAATGGCCTCACCGGTGACCAGCGCATCGATACCCAGACGGTAGGCCACACGGTCCGCCGCCCGCAGCATCATGCGCTTGAGCACTACACCCATTTGGCTGTTTTCAACGTTCTGCAGAATCTCGGCGACTACGCCCTCGAACGGAACACTGACAAAGCGCAGGCGATGACTGCTGGCGTAGCGCTCCCAGAGGTAATGGGCAACCTGGCGCACGCCCAGCTCATGGGCACTACCGCCCAGGTTGAAGAACACGAAATGCGGCAGCAGACCGCGCTGGAGCATCTGATAGCTCGCCACAGTGGAGTCGAACCCCCCGGAAAGCAGGCTGAGCACCGGCTCCATGGTGCCCAGCGGGAAGCCGCCCATGCCCTCATGACGCGCCTGGATCAGATATATTTTCTGATCCCGAATCTCCACATGCACTTCTACTTCAGGATCTTTCAGCGACACACCTGCCGCGCCACAGCGGCTGTTAAGCGCGCTGCCAACCTTGATCGCCACGTCCTGCGAGGAGAACGGATGAGTGCCCACCCGCTTGCAGCGCACCGCGAAGGTCTTGCCGCGCAGCTGCTCGCCCACGCTGGACACGCACAGCTCAATCAACTCATCGATGCTGCCAAGCGGATACTCGTGCACCTCGAAGCAGTGCGAAATACCCGGCGTGTTGCGCAGACGCTCAATGCAGCGCTGCTGCAGCGCCGCATCAGGCCCCAGATTGACTTCAAGACTGTCCCAGTTCCCGTTGACCCGGGCCTGGGGGTCGACCGCCGACAACACCTTTTTCAGGTTGCCCTTCAATTGTGCGACAAAGCGTTTACGAACCTGGCGGCTCTTGATGGTGATTTCCGGGAAAAATTTGATGATCAGTTTCATGGGGCTGGCGTATCGTGCGCAAAGCGCTGCATTATACGCGCAGCAGGCGCTCGGCGCTCGGCTAACTGCCGCGTGCAACGTGCACCAAGTTGGGTCGCTAGCCACACCAACTGCACCAACAAGGTGCTCCAGAATGGTGCGAACCATCGGTTTATGGAGCAGAAGATGTCAAGAATGGGGCTTTCAGCCAATGCTCCGAAATGGCACACCTTTTGCTCACTTGTAATGCAACCGAACGGCGGCCTGTCCGCTAGACGTTATATGAGGCGCCAGACCCGCTGTCTGGCAAAAGATTCCTGTTGGAGGAAACCATGTCGAAAGCGATGCAACTGATCAACGAGCATGACGTGAAGTGGGTAGACCTGCGCTTCACCGATACCAAGGGCAAGCAGCAGCACGTCACCATGCCGGCACGTGATGTCAATGATGACTTCTTCGAAGACGGCAAGATGTTCGACGGCTCCTCGATTGCCGGCTGGAAAGGCATCGAAGCCTCCGACATGATCCTCATGCCCGATGACAGCACTGCCGTTCTGGACCCGTTCACCGAAGAGCCGACGCTGATCATCGTCTGCGACATCATCGAGCCCTCCACCATGCAGGGCTACGAGCGCGACCCGCGCGGTATCGCCAAGCGCGCCGAGGAATACCTGAAGTCCACCGGTATCGGTGACACCGTATTCGTTGGTCCGGAGCCGGAATTCTTCGTATTCGACGAAGTCAAATTCAAGTCCGACATCTCCGGCTCCATGTTCAAGATCTTCTCTGAGCAAGCTTCCTGGAACACCGATGCCGATTTCGAGACTGGCAACAAAGGTCATCGTCCTGGCGTCAAGGGCGGCTACTTCCCGGTTCCGCCGGTCGACCACGACCACGAAATCCGTACCGCCATGTGCAACGCACTGGAAGAAATGGGCCTGACCGTTGAAGTTCACCACCACGAAGTGGCAACTGCCGGCCAGAACGAAATCGGCGTGCTGTTCAACACCCTGGTGAAGAAGGCCGACGAAGTACAAACCCTGAAGTACTGCGTGCACAACGTTGCCGACGCGTTCGGCAAGACCGCTACCTTCATGCCGAAGCCGCTGTACGGCGACAACGGTTCCGGTATGCACGTTCACATGTCCATTTCCAAAGACGGCACCAACACCTTCGCTGGCGAAGGCTACTCCGGCCTGTCTGACACCGCCCTGTACTTCATCGGCGGCATCATCAAGCACGGCAAGGCGCTGAACGCGTTCACCAACCCGGCCACCAACTCCTACAAGCGTCTGGTTCCCGGCTTCGAAGCGCCGGTCATGCTGGCCTACTCCGCCCGCAACCGCTCTGCCTCGATCCGTATTCCGTACGTTTCCAGCCCGAAAGCACGCCGCATCGAAGCGCGCTTCCCGGACCCGGCAGCCAACCCCTACCTGTGCTTTGCTGCACTGCTGATGGCCGGCCTGGATGGTATCCAGAACAAGATCCACCCTGGCGATGCAGCCGACAAGAACCTGTACGATCTGCCGCCGGAAGAGTCCGCACAGATCCCGCAGGTTTGCGGCAGCCTGAAGGAAGCACTGGAATCGCTGGATGCAGACCGCGAATTCCTGACCAAGGGCGACGTGTTCACCAACGAGTTCATCGACGCCTACATCGACCTGAAGAGCGCCGAAGAAATCAAGGTTCGCACCTTCGTTCACCCGCTGGAATACGACCTGTACTACAGCGTCTGATCCAGAGACAGGCAACTGTCACCCAAAAGGGGCGCCCAGTCGGGCGCCCCTTTTTTACGTCTGTCGCAGATGCAGACGAAGGCAGTTGCCAGCTCTTCCCGACGGTGCCAGCATGAATGGATACCTCAAGGAGAGTACGACAATGCCGCGCAAGCTTATCTTTGCCCTGTGCAGTGCGCTGATCTTCAGCCAGAGCGCCACCGCCGAGATCTATACCTGGACTGATGCCGAGGGCAATACCGTCTACTCGGACCAACCCTCACCCAATGCCAGACGCATTGAGGTCAGCACCCCAAACGCAATGGAGCCGCCACGCCCCTCACCATCCTACAATCAGCCCGACGAGAGCAGCAGCAGCTCGGCTGCCGCCCAGGGCCGTTACCGGCGACTGGAGATCACCAGCCCTGCCAACGACAGTGCCGTGCGCGCCAATGACGGCAACCTGATTCTCAGCATTGCCATTGATCCTCCCTTGCGCACCGGTGCGCTGCTGCGCGCCCGGGTCGACGGCACCCTGTCAGCACAGGCGCTGCCGGGTTCGGGTCAGACCGAAGCCAGCCTGACCCTGCCGAACCTCGACCGGGGATCGCACCAGATTGAAGCCGTCATCACCAATACCAGCGGCGAGGAACTGAGCGCCAGCAGCCCCATTACCGTGCATGTGCAACGCACCTCGCTCAACCAGCCGGGGAGGATCAACTCACCGAATCAGGCGCCACGGGCACCGGCAGCCCCCACAGCGCCCAACGTACCCAAGCCACCCGCCAGCACCCCGTGACCCTCCTCAGCGCGAATGACGAGCGCACCATTTCGGTGCATACTCGTCGCTCGCGACTCCAATTCGCGCACCGTTGCAATGCGCCTGACCGACAACGCTTAACCCGACGAACGGCTAAAGCCTCTGTCAACGCCAGCCGGCGATAGCAAGAAAGCCAGTAAATACAGGGCCTGCGCACGCCCCCGGGCATGCCAGACGCAAGCCGACAAACAAATGGGCAAGCGATTGCCCGCGTCGCCCCGAATGCGCCCCGAATTGGTTCGCTTCTTGCATTTCCCTGCCCAAACGACGGATATAGCCATGCTGCCAGACCGATTTCTACGCCAGATTCTCGATAACCTGACCACAGCGGTACTGCTGCTGGACAGCGACCTGCGCCTGAGCTTCATGAACCCCGCGGCGGAAATGCTGCTCGCTGTCAGCGGGCAAAGGGTGTATCAGCAGCCCGTGCAGGACCTGTTCACCGACAGTGCAGCGGCACTGGACTCACTGCACAACGCAGTCGAGAACGGACACCCCTTCACCAAGCGCGAAGCCCAACTGACCCTCAGCAACGGACAAAGCATGATGGCGGATTACTCGGTCACGCCGATCATAGCCGCCAATCGCAACTGGCTGCTGATGGAGCTGTACCCGCGTGATCGCCTGCTGCGCATCACCAAGGAAGAGGCACAGCTGTCCAAACAGGAAGTAACCAAAGTGCTGGTTCGCGGCCTGGCCCACGAGATCAAGAATCCGCTCGGCGGCATTCGCGGCGCCGCTCAGCTGCTGGCCCGGGAACTACCGGAAGACGGTCTCAAGGACTACACCGACGTCATCATTGAAGAGGCCGACCGCCTGCGTAATCTGGTCGACAGCATGCTTGGCCCGTACCGGCCACCGGCGCTGCGGCCGATCAACATTCACGAGATTACCGAGCGCGTCTGCAGCCTGATCGAGGCCGAAACCCAGGGCGCGCTGCATATCAAGCGCGACTACGATCCAAGTATTCCGGACGTGCAGGCCGACCGCGAGCAACTGATTCAGGCGCTGCTGAATATTGTCCGCAACGCCATGCAGGCACTCGCCGCCAACGGCCCGCTCGAACAGGGCCAGATCACCCTGCGCACCCGGACGCTGCGCCAGTTCACGATCGGCCAGACCCGTTACCGACTGGTGTGCCGGGTCGAAGTCATCGACAACGGCCCCGGCATCCCGGCCGATATTGCCGAAAGCATCTTCTACCCGATGGTCAGCGGTCGCGCCGAGGGTACCGGCCTCGGCCTGTCGATTACCCAGAACATCATCAGCCAGCATCAGGGGCTGATCGAGTGCGACAGCGTACCGGGAGAAACCACTTTCACCCTGTTTCTGCCACTGGAACAGGAGGGAGCCGACTGACATGACCAGCCGCCTCCGAAGAACAACGACAGCTGCCCCGCCGGCAGCTCGATCCTACGCATGCCTGCCTCTGCGCAATGCCTCAACTGCCTGCCGGCTGGACCGGACCTGGAGAACTGCTTTATGACCCGCTCACAGAATCGCGCCGAGAATGTCTGGATCGTTGACGACGATCGCTCCATCCGCTGGGTACTGGAGAAGGCATTGCAACAGGAAGGCATGGATCCGGTCGCCTTCGATAGCGCAGACGCCGCACTGGCGCGCCTGCAGCGCCAGCATCCGGATGTGCTGATCAGCGATATTCGCATGCCCGGCACCAGCGGGCTGGACCTGCTGGCCACCGTGCGCGAGCGCTACCCCAAGCTGCCGGTCATCATCATGACCGCCCATTCCGATCTGGACAGCGCCGTCGCCTCGTACCAGGGCGGCGCGTTCGAATACCTGCCCAAGCCGTTCGACGTGGACGAAGCCGTTGCCCTGGTCCGCCGCGCACTGGCCCACACCCATGAGCAGGAGGCGCAGGAAGAGGAAATCCTGCAGACTCGCACGCCGGAAATCATCGGTGAAGCGCCGGCAATGCAGGAAGTCTTCCGCGCCATCGGTCGCCTGTCGCACTCCAACATCACCGTACTGATCAACGGCGAATCCGGTACCGGTAAAGAACTGGTCGCCCACGCCCTGCACCGCCACAGCCCGCGTGCGCGCAACCCGTTTATTGCGCTGAACATGGCCGCGATTCCGAAGGATCTGATGGAGTCCGAGCTGTTCGGTCACGAGAAAGGCGCGTTCACCGGCGCCGCCGTGCAGCGCCGCGGCCGTTTTGAACAGGCCGACGGCGGTACACTGTTCCTTGACGAGATCGGCGACATGCCCGCCGAGACCCAGACCCGCCTGCTGCGCGTGCTGGCTGACGGTGAGTTCTACCGGGTCGGGGGTCATACCCCGATCAAGGTCGACGTCCGCATCATTGCCGCCACCCACCAGAACCTCGAAGGCCTGGTGCAGGCCGGCAAATTCCGCGAGGACCTGTTCCACCGCCTCAATGTCATCCGCATTCATATTCCCAAGCTGGCCGAACGCCGCGAGGACATCCCGGCGCTGGCACAGCACTTCCTCGCGCGCGCCGCACAGGAACTGGCCGTCGAACCGAAGACCCTCAAGCCGCAAACCCAGGACTATCTGCGCAACCTGCCGTGGCCCGGCAACGTGCGCCAGCTGGAAAATACCTGCCGCTGGATCACCGTCATGGCATCCAGCCGAGAAGTGCTGATCGAGGACCTGCCCCCGGAACTGCTCACCCAGCACCAGGACAGTGCGCCGGACGGCCATTGGGAGCACGGATTGCGCACCTGGGCCGACCAGGAACTGGCCCGTGGCGTGACCAACCTGCTGGATATCGCGGTACCCGCATTCGAGCGCATCATGATCGAAACCGCCCTCAAGCACACCGCCGGCAGACGCCGCGATGCCGCGCAGTTACTGGGCTGGGGCCGCAATACCCTGACCCGCAAGATCAAGGAACTGGGCATGAATGTCGACGGTTCCGACGACGATGAAAGTGAATAACGTACACCCACGGAGAAATTGGCACGCTTGATGCTAAATGACTAATGGGTGTATTTGGGGTGACCTCGGTTCAGGCAGGCTGGGGTCGCCTTTTTTTTGAGCTGCAAGCGGCAAGCTACAAGGAACCCCAACCCCAAACCCTTCCAGCCTCTAGCCTTCAGACCAACACCAAGGCTCGCAGCACCACGGACTGCTTGCGGCTTGAAGCTTGAAGCTTGAAGCTTGAACCGGGTAGCCTACCGCTCCGCCCTTGCGTAGCCGCCAGCCATGTTCCATATCGCCCTGCTCGAACCCGAAATCCCGCCGAACACCGGCAACATCATCCGCCTGTGCGCCAATACCGGCTGCCAGTTGCACCTGATCGAGCCGCTCGGTTTTGAGCTGGATGATAAGCGCCTGCGTCGCGCCGGGCTCGATTATCACGAATTCGCGGCCGTGCGCAGTTACCCGGATCTGACCAGTTGTCTGGAACAGGTGCAGCCGAACCGGGTGTTCGCCCTGAGCACCAAAGGCACCCGCTGGTTCAGTGAGCCCGAGTATCAGGCGGGCGACCTGTTCCTGTTCGGGCCGGAGAGCCGCGGCCTGCCGGCAGAGATACGCGAATCCCTGCCAGCCGATCAGGTACTGCGCATCCCGATGCAGGCCAACAGCCGCAGCCTGAACCTCTCGAATAGCGCCGCGATCCTGATCTACGAAGCCTGGCGCCAGCAGGGGTACGACGGCGCGCTGTGAGCGCGCCCAGCCGCAAGCCGCTCAGTGTGTCCCTGACACTGATGCTGCCAAATGATTTTTACCGGTTAGAGTGCCCTCGCGGCCCATGAAAAAACCCGCGCGATTCGGCACCGCACGGGTTTTTCTTGTAGCTTGCCGCTTGTGGCTTGTGGCTTCCCGCCAGGGCCAGCCTGCGGCTGGCGTCAGCGGGTCTTGACCACCACCTTGCCTACCGCCTGACGGGTGCTGAGAATGTTCAGCGCGGCTTCGTACTCGTTCAGCTCGAAGGTCTTGGAAACCAGCGGCTTGAGCTTGCCTTCGCTGTACCAGCGGAACATTTCCTGGAAGTTTTCCAGATTGACCTGCGGCTCGCGGGCAGCAAAGGCACCCCAGAACACACCAACGATGGACGAGCCTTTCAGCAGCGCCAGGTTGACCGGGAACTCCGGAATACGGCCGCTGGCGAAGCCGACAACCAGCAGACGGCCTTTCCAGTTGATGCAGCGCACCGCTTCGTCGAACAGGTCACCACCGACCGGATCATAGATCACATCGGCGCCCTGGCCGTTGGTCAGCTCCTTGACCGCATCCTTGAGGCTGACTTCACTGTAATTGATCAGCTCGTCGGCACCAGCCGCCTTGGCGACTTCCAGCTTTTCAGCACTGGAGGCTGCAGCAATGACGCGCGCGCCCATGGCCTTGCCCAGCTCAACCGCAGCCAGACCCACGCCACCGGAGGCGCCCAGCACCAGCAGGGTTTCGCCCGGTTTCAGCTCGCCGCGCTGCTTCAGCGCGTGCATGGAAGTACCATAGGTCATGCTGAAACCGGCGGCGGTGACAAAGTCCATGTCAGCGGGCATCGGTAGCACGCGCATCGCATCGGTTGCCACCTTCTCGGCAAAGCTGCCGAAGCCGGTCAGGCCCATCACACGGTCGCCGACTTTCAGGTGTTTGACGTTCTCGCCAACGCTGGCAACCACACCAGCCGCTTCGCCACCCGGAGAGAACGGAAACGGCGGCTTGACCTGGTACTTGCCTTCGATGATCAGGGTGTCAGGGAAGTTGACGCCGGCAGCATGGATGTCGATGACGACTTCATTTTTCTTGGCAACCGGATCGGCGGTCTCTTCCAGCACCAGACTGCTGGCAGGACCGTAGGCTTTGCACAGTACCGCTTTCATTGTTGTCTCCTTGGCTAAAGCTGAACATTGACCACAGTCTAGTCGCGAACCGGGCCACAGGGTCAATCACCATGCCCCGAGGTGATAGGTACGCATAAGACCGAAGACACGGGCATTTGGCGCTGAACGGCGGCTCGGCTATCCTGTGCGGACTTTCATGGAGTTTCAACCCGATGCATTGCAAACCGCTGTATGCCCTGCTGCTGGCCCTGACGCTGACAGCTACCCCGGCCCTGGCCGAAGAAGACGCCGCCGCACCGACCGCCCAATACGTCGAACTCAAGCCGTCGTTTGTCGGCACCCTGGGAGGCGGCCCGAAGATTCAGTACCTCAAGGCCGACGTTGCGCTGCGCACCAACGACGCCGCGGCAGTGGAGCGCATCCACTACCATGATGCGCTGATCCGCAACGCACTGGTGTTTCTGTTCAGCGAACAGCTGCCGGAAAACCTGGGAACGCTGGAAGGCAAGGAAGCCCTGCGGGCCAGTGCGCTTGCCGTCGTGCAATCGGTGCTGGAAGAGGAAGAAGGTGCGCCGTTGGTTGACGACCTGCTGTTCACCAACCTGATCGTGCAGTGACGGCAGCAGGGGCTTGCGCCCCTGTGTCTCAGGCCTGCTGGCTCAGATAACGATCCACAAAGGTATCGAAGTCAACATCGTCGGCCGCCTCAATCGCGGCCTGATCGGCCAGTGACGCGGCCGCTTCGGCGGCCAGCCGCGCCTGCGCTTCGGCGTCCAGCGGGCGATTGCGGAAGTACGCATCGTGCTCTTGCGACTGCGCCAGGGCGAAACGGAAGAAACTGTCGCCCTGCTCGGCAATCGCCGCAAGCACCCGGGCCGAGGGCGTCAGGGAAGAGTCCTTGAGCTTGGCACGCTGGATCGCCAGCGCCTCTGCAAACACCGAGCCGCCCTGGGCCTGATCAAACAGCGCAGCGCACCCGGCAATCTCGTCGAGCAGCGCTTCACCCCATTCAGTCAGGCTGCGCTCACGACCGTTGTCGTTCAGCATCAGGCCTGGCTCACGCCCCCGCTTGACCGCCAGACTGAAATTGTTGGCAGCGTGCTCACATTCGCTGTCGCTCAGCTGCGGGCTGTCGCTGATAGCACAGTACAGCAGGAAGCTGTCGAGGAAGCGGGCCGTCGCCGGCTCGATTCCGAGCGGCACGAAGGGGTCGATATCCAGGCAGCGCACCTCGATATACTCGACTCCGCGCTCACGCAGGGCATGCACCGGCTTCTCGCCGCTGTTGGCAACCCGCTTGGGACGGATCGGGCTGTAGAACTCGTTTTCGATCTGCAGCAGATTGGTATTGAGCTGCTGCCACTGGCCGCTGGCGTCGTGGGTACCCAGCGCCGCATAGGGGGCGTAAGGCAGGCTGATTGCGTCCAGCATGCTGCTGATGTAGTTATCGAGGCTGTTGTAGCAGACGTTCAGGCCGGACTGGGCGTTATTGTTATAGCCCAGATCACTCATCCGCAGACTGGTTGCCCAGGGCAGGTAAAGGCTTTGCTCGCCGAGCGGCTGCAGGCGATGATCACGCCCTTGCAGGAAGCTGGCACACACCGCCGGAGAGGCGCCGAACAGGTACATCAGCAACCAGGCGTAGCGGCGGAAATTGCGAATCAGCGCAAAATAACGCTCGGACTGATAGTCCTGCGCGCTGCGGGTGTCGCCCTCCTGTGCCTGCAAAACCTGCCACAGCTGCGGCGGCAGCGAGAAGTTGTAGTGAATGCCGGCGATGCACTGCATGGCCTTGCCGTAACGCACCGCCAGCCCGCGCCGGTAGACGTATTTCAGGGTGCCAACGTTGGAGGTGCCATACCAGGCGATCGGAATCTCCTCGTCGGTGGCTGGCAGACGACAGGGCATGGACTCGGTCCACAGCCGCTCCTCGCCCAGAGCGCTGTAGGTAAAGCGGTGAATTTCGTCCAGCTGGCCGAACAGCTCGTCGATTTGCCGGCTGACCGGGGTGATCAGTTCCAGCAGCGCTTCGGAGTAATCGGTGGTGATCCGTGGATGAGTCAGCGCCGAGCCCAGCGACGGCGGATGCGGCGTCTGCGCCAGCGTCCCGTCGGCGGAGATGCGCAGGCTTTCCTTTTCGATACCGTGCTGACATTCGCTCAGCAATGAGCGGTTCGCGGGTGTCGCCAGCAGGGCGAGGCGTTCACGGAGCAGTGGTGACAAGGTGTCACTCCTCAGGCAATGGATCGACGCATGCCGTCGATCCGTTTGATCAGTATAGAAAGGCCACCGGGGCTCGCTCAGATACGGGCGAAGGTGCCCAGGCACTTGGCTACCAGCACGCCATCCTGCCACACCTCGCCGTCCACGACGATGGTGCGCGTACCGGCATGCATCACCTTGCCGGTGCATTCCAGCACACCGCCGGTGACTGCTCGGGTGTAGTTGATCTTGCACTCGATGGTGGCGGTGCTTTCATGCGGCTCCAGCACGCTGAACGCCGAGGCGCCCATCGCCGAGTCCAGCAGGGTAAACACCACACCGCCATGCACCCGGCCGGTGGAATTGAAGTGCTTGTCGTCGATCGGCAGACGCAGGGTGCACAGCCCGCGCTCGATGGCCGCAAACTCGATGCCCACCAGGGCGGTAAAAGCGCTGCTGCGCTCGGCAGCAAAGGCGGCCAATGCCGGATGCAATTCGCTCATGGGATCATTTCTTCTTCAGGTTCTTGGCATTGGCAAACAGGTTGGCGAAGGTGCCGCCCGCGTCGACCGGGCGGGTATTGTTGCCGCCGCCATTGCCGCGCGGCGCACTCTGCCGGCCCCGATTGCGCTCGCCTGGCTGCTGACGCTCACCGGCAGGCTGAGGCTTGTCGTCAAGGCGCATGGTCAGGCTGATGCGCTGGCGCGGGATATCCACCTCGAGCACCTTGACCTTGACGATATCACCGGCCTTGACCACATCACGCGGGTCCTTGACGAACTGGTGCGAGAGCATGGAGATATGCACCAGCCCGTCCTGATGCACGCCGATATCGACAAAGGCACCGAAGTTGGCGACGTTGGTAACCACCCCTTCCAGTGTCATGCCCGGCTTTAGGTCCTTCAGGCTCTCGACCCCTTCCTGGAATTCGGCCGCCTTGAACTCGGGGCGCGGATCGCGACCGGGCTTGTCCAGCTCGCGCAGGATGTCGGTAATGGTCGGGATACCGAAGTGTTCGTCGGTGTAGCGCGCCGGCTCAAGCTTGCGCAGAAACGCCGAGTCGCCAATCAGACCCCGGACATCGCGGCCGGTCTGCTCGGCGATCCGCTCGACCAGCGGATAGGCCTCCGGGTGCACCGCCGAGGCATCCAGCGGGTTATCGCCGTTCATCACACGCAGGAAGCCCGCGGCCTGCTCAAAGGTCTTTTCACCGAGGCGGCTGACCTTGAGCAGCTCGCGACGGTTGCGAAAAGCGCCGTGGCTGTCGCGGTAATCGACGATGTTCTGGGCGATGCTCGGGTTCAGGCCGGAGACCCGGGTCAGCAGCGCCGCGGACGCGGTATTCAGGTCCACCCCAACGGCGTTCACACAGTCCTCGACCACCGCGTCCAGCCCGCGCGCCAGCTTCACCTGAGAGACGTCGTGCTGATACTGGCCAACACCGATCGCCTTGGGCTCGATCTTCACCAGCTCGGCCAGCGGATCCTGCAGGCGACGGGCAATGGACACCGCGCCACGATAGGTCACGTCCAGATCCGGGAACTCGCGTGCCGCCAGCTCCGACGCCGAGTACACCGACGCACCCGCCTCGGAGACCATCACCTTCTGCATCTTCTGGCCACTGCACAGCTTGATCAGGTCGGCAGCCAGCTTGTCGGTCTCGCGCGACGCCGTGCCGTTGCCGACAGCGATCAGGTCAACCTGATGCTTGGTGCACAGCGCTGCCAGGGTTGCCAGCGAGCGGTCCCAGTCATTGCGCGGCGCATGGGGGAAGATGGTGGCGGTGTCGAGCAGCTTGCCGGTAGCATCAACGACTACCGCCTTGACCCCGGTACGCAAGCCCGGGTCGAGCCCGAGGGTAACGCGCGGGCCGGCCGGCGCCGACAGCAGCAGGTCTTTCAGGTTACTGGCGAATACGCGGATCGCCTCGTCTTCGGCGGCTTCTCGCAGCTCGCCCAGTAATTCGGTTTCCAGGTGACCAAGCAGCTTGACCCGCCAGGTCCAGCGCACCACCTCGTTGAGCCAGCGATCAGCGGCGCGTCCCTGATTGACGATGCCAACGGTCTCGGCCACCAGCGCTTCGCAGGGATGCATGGTGCCGGGTGCCGGTTCGGCGTCGCCCAGCTCCAGCGCGATGCTCAATACACCCTCGTTGCGGCCGCGCAGAATCGCCAGCGCGCGGTGGGACGGCACCTTCTTCAGCGGCTCGTCGTATTCGAAATAGTCGGCAAACTTGGCGCCTTCCTGCTCCTTGCCGGCGACCACACGGGACACCACCCGACCGTCATCACGCAGCGCGCTGCGCAGACGCTCCAGCAGACTGGCGTTCTCGGCAAAGCGCTCCATCAGGATGTACTTGGCGCCATCCAGAGCAGCCTTGGCGTCCGCTACGCCCTTGTCGGCGTCAACATAACCGGCAGCAGTGCTCTCCGGATCCAGCGTCGGGTCGGCAAACAGCGCGTCAGCCAGCGGCTCCAGGCCTGCCTCGATGGCGATCTGGCCCTTGGTACGGCGCTTGGGCTTGTAGGGCAGGTACAGGTCTTCCAGCCGGGTCTTGGTGTCCGCCTCGCGAATGTCGCGTTCCAGCTCGGGGCTCAGCTTGCCCTGTTCGGCAATGCTCGACAGCACCGCAGCACGACGGTCCTCCAGTTCACGCAGATAGCGCAGGCGCTCTTCGAGGTAGCGCAACTGGGTGTCGTCCAGACTGCCGGTTACTTCCTTGCGGTAACGGGCAATAAACGGAACGCTGGCGCCCTCATCCAGCAGGCTGACGGTAGCGGCGACCTGCTCGGGGCGAACCGCCAGTTCGCTGGCGATGCGCGAGGCGATACTCTGCATGGTAGGACACTTCCACTCTTGGCTATGACAGGGCGGGCAGTATACCCGACACAGAGGCTCTGGTCGGCCTTCATAAAGCGGCTGGATGATGGCGCCATAACAGGGTAAAAAGAAACCTCTTGTAACAATGGCCAGCCCGCAAGCTACGGGGGCTGGGTCACAATGCAGGCTCATTCACTCCAATAGGTGATACATGGCTGACGAAGGCGAAAAAATCCTGATTGTCGATGACGATGTGCGGTTGCGGCGGCTGCTCGAGCGCTTTCTCGGCGAGCAGGGCTATCGCGTTCGCGCCGTGGAAGATGTGGCGCAGATGGACCGTCTGCTGGCCCGTGAAATCTACTCGCTGATCGTGCTCGATCTGATGCTGCCCGGCGAAGACGGCATGAGCGCCTGCGCACGCCTGCGGGCCGAGGGCAACACCACGCCGATCATCATGCTGACGGCCAAGGGCGATGAGACCAGCCGGATTCAGGGTCTGGAGATCGGTGCCGACGATTATCTCCCCAAGCCGTTCAATCCGCGCGAGCTGGTTGCCCGCATGAAGGCTGTGCTGCGTCGGCAGGCACCCCAGGTACCGGGCGCCCCGAGCACCGACGACGACCAGGTCACCTTTGGCGAGTTCACCCTCAATCTGGCCACCCGCGAGCTGACCCGCGGCGACGAGGTCAACATGCTGACCACCGGCGAGTTCGCCGTGCTCAAGGCGCTGGTGCGTCATCCGCGCGAGCCGCTGACCCGCGACAAGCTGATGCAGCTGGCTCGCGGCCGGGAGTGGGATGCGCTGGAACGCTCGATCGACGTGCAGATTTCCCGCCTGCGCCGCATGCTTGAGCCCGACCCGTCCAAGCCGCGCTACATCCAGACGGTCTGGGGCGTCGGCTACGTCTTTGTGCCGGACGGCAAGAATACGTGAAGGGCGGCCCCGGCTGGCACCCGCTGCTGCCAAGGAGTTTTTTCGGTCGGACCATTCTGCTGGTACTGATGGTCACCCTGTTCTCGCAGATCCTCACGCTGCTCTACCTGCTGAGCAACGAAGACCTGCTGGTCGACCGTCAGTACAGTCACGGTACCGCGATGCTGGTTCGCGCCTACTGGGCCAGCGGTCCGGATGCGCGCCGCGATATCGAAGAGATGACCGGCATCCGCATCACGGTGCCCGAGCAGGTCCCGCAGGGGGAAGTGCACTGGCCCTACTCCGGCATTTTTACCCACCAGCTGCGGGACGAACTGGGCGACCAGACCGAGGTACGGGTGCAAACCCAGGACCATCCGGCGGTCTGGATCCACCAGCCGATCTATGGCAACTACTGGCTCAAGGTGCCGCTGTATGCCCATCCCCTGCGCGGCCAACGGGTCTGGCTGGTAGTCACCTGGCTGGTACTGATCGGCATGCTGTCAACAGCCGCTGCCTGGCTGCTGGTCCGTCAGCTCAACCACCCGCTGAAGATGCTTGAGCGCGCGGCCCAGCGTATCGGCCGCGGCGAGAGCGTGCGGCTGCTGGACACCAGCGCGCCAGCGGAGATTTCCGAGGTCTACCGCGCCTTCAACCAGATGTCCCAGGATGTCGAGCAGGCCAACCGCGACCGCACCATGCTGCTGGCCGGCGTGTCCCATGACCTGCGTACGCCATTGACCCGGATGCGCCTGTCGACCGAGCTGCTGTCGGATGCAGAGCCCGAACTGACCGATGGCATGATTCGCGACATTGAGGACATGGACGCCATCCTTGAACAGTTCATGAGCTACATCCGCGATGGCAGTGCCGAACCGACCGAAGAGGGCGACATAAACGAACTGATTCGCGAGGTGGTAGCACCGCTGAACAGCAATGGCGAGGTCGTGCGACTGTGTCTGGCCGAGGTACCGCTGCTGACCTTTCGCCGACTGTCACTCAAGCGGGTGCTGATCAATCTGATCGACAATGCACTGGTGCATGGCGGCAAGGGTGTGGAGGTCTGCACCTACGTCAATCGCGTCGGCGCCCAGCGCCAGCTTACGGTCAGCGTGCTGGATCGCGGCCCCGGCGTGGAGATTCTGGAGAACGATGCCCTGTTCAGTCCATTCATCCGTGGCGATCAGGCCCGCTCGACCAAGGGGACCGGCCTGGGCCTGGCCATCGTCAAACGCATTGCCGACAGCCACGGTGCCCGCGTGCAACTGCTGAACCGCGTCGGCGGCGGCACCGAGGCGCGCCTCAGCTTCCCGTTGACCGACTGAACCCGGTCGCTCAAGCTGCCCGGCGCAGCAGCCCGGCCTGATCCAGCACCCGCTCCAGTGCCTGCAGGTCGGGAATCAGCAGGTCCTCCGGCTCGTCGCTCAGGCTCACCTGCTGCAATGTCCACTCGGTTGCACCAGCGGTCGCCGTCAGATCGGCACGTTGCAACTTGCGCGCCCGGGGAATCCCCCAGACCCGCAGAGCGATGAAATGCACGCCCGGCGTACCGCCAATGGCGTTGAGAATCAGCGTCCGCGGCTGCACCTGCGGGATTGCCGCAGCCTCGCCCATCAACAGGTCAAGATCGACCATCGGCACCGGCTGATCCCGCCATAGTGTCCGCCCGAGAAACCAGTCTGGCCCGCCGCTTGCCTCTTCGCTCAGACGATAACCCACCAGTTCTGCTACCGCCACGTTGGGCAGCAGCAACAGCCGCTCACGCAACGGCACGATCAGACTGTTCAGTGTTTCAAGCGCATCAGACGCCATGTCCGCATTTCCTCAAGATGATCAAAGTTAGTGCTCAGCTTGCTGCCGACCATTCCCTTGCCAGCCAGCGCTCCAGCGCAGCTGCCAGTTCCTCGGGAGAGCCCTGGCGGTGGCTGAAGCCGGCATCGAGAACCGCGCTCGGCATGGTCGCACAGGCAGCGCTGACGGTATCCTGGGTCCAGACCTCGCTGCCCTGCTGACGCAGACGTCCGCAGGCAGCAACACCATCCTCGCCCATACCGCTGAAAATAATCGCCCCGCACGCCGGCCCGAATTGCCGGGAAACCAGCTCCAGTACCGTTTCTATCGACGGCTGATAAGGGCCGGGCCAGGGCTCGTCACTGACGGCCAGGGTGCCATCCTCGGCAAAACCCAGTTGCCGGTTGATGGGCACAACCAGCACTTCGCCGGCCTGCAATCGGCTGCCCGGCCGGCAGTTGAGTATTTTCCAGTCGTTCTGCCGGCCAATCACTTGGGGTAGCTGCTGCTCGAATCCGGGATCAATATGCTGGGCGTAGACAAAAGCGAGCGGCAGACTCGCCGGCAGCGTGTCGAGAAAGCGCTTCACTGCTGACGGCCCACCCAGGGAGGCGCCCAGCACCCAGACGCAGATTGGATGCGCCTCCGGGTTTGGCGTCGGTGGCGCCGCAAGCGAAGGAGCCTGGCCCTGAGCCGGCGTGCCCAGTAGCGGCTGCAGCTTGCCATACAACCGGCATTGCCAACGCGGATAGTCCTCGCAATCAGCGGCAGGAATCTCGCCAGCACCCAGCAACACCGGCACATCGCTGTGCTCGAGCAGCCACTCGGTAAGCGGCGACTCATCCGCCAGCTCAAGCAGCCAGGCATCGACCTTGATTTGGGCCAGATCCTCGGGCTGCAGTGACGCAGGGTCCTCGGCAGACACAATGCGGTAGCCGAAGGTACTCAGCACCTGTACCAGTTGCTGACGCTGGCCCGCATCACAGGCCAGCAGCGCGATCCCGGGTGCCTGATCAGTCACCACTCTCTACCAGTTGATCGATCACCTCGAGCAGCTGGGACTCCTGATAAGGCTTGCCCAGATAGACATTCACGCCGATGCCGAGCGCCCTTTCACGGTGCTTCTCGCCGGTCCGCGAGGTGATCATCACGATTGGCAGCTTCTCAAGACGCGGATCGTGACGAACCAGTGTGGCCACCTCGAAGCCGTCCATGCGCGGCATCTCGATGTCCAGCAGCATGATGTCGGGGGTGATGTCCTGGAGCTTGGCAATGGCCTCGACCCCATCCTTGGCGGTAACCACCTCCATGCCATTACGCTCGAGCAGACGGCTGGTCACCTTGCGCACAGTGATCGAATCGTCGACGACCATCACCAGCGTCGGCCGTTCCTCTTCATACTCGCCAACCAGCGCGGCGCGCTCGGCGGCAAGCTGCAGTTGGGCCTGCTGCGCCTGCTGGGCACGGATCACCGCCAGCAGATCAAGAATCACCACCACGCGGCCGTCACCCAGAATGGTCGCACCGGAAATACCCGGCACTACCGCAAACTGCTTGCCGAGGTTCTTCACCACGATCTCGCGCGAGCCGGCCAGCGCGTCCACCTGAACCGCAACGCTGTGCTCGGCACCGCGGACCAGAATCACCGGCAAGGGCAGACTGTGACCGGACAGCTTGGGCTGCTGCCCGGTCACCAGCAGGTCACCGAGATAGCGCAGATCATAGGTTTTGCCGGCATACTCGAACGGCGGTGCATCCGGCGCGTAGTACGCCTCCAGCTCATAACCGGAGACCCGCACAATACCCTCGATGGTGTTCAGTGGAATGGCGTAGAGATCTTCGCCGGAATAGACCATCAGCGCCCGGTTGACCGACACGGTAAACGGCAGTCGGATGGTGAAGGTCGAACCGTTGCCCGGCTCGGTAGTCAGCGTCATGCTCCCGCCAAGCTGCTTGACCTCGGCGTTGACCACATCCATGCCCACACCGCGGCCGGAAATCTGGGTCACCTTCTCTGCCGTGGAGAAGCCCGCCTCAAGGATGTACTGCAGCACTTCCTGATCGGTCAGCTCGGTGTCGGCATCCATCAGCCCGCGCTCGATCGCCTTGCGGCGCACCGCTTCGAGATTGATACCGGCGCCGTCATCCTGCAGGGTCAGCACAATCTCGCCGCCCTCACGTTGCAGGTCCAGACGGATTCGGCCCTCACGCGCCTTACCCACAGCCTCACGCTGCGCGGGCGCTTCAATACCGTGGTCCACCGCGTTGCGCAGCATGTGTTCGAGCGGCCCGATCATGCGCTCCAGAACACTGCGATCCATTTCGCCTTCGGCGTTGCCAATGACAATATCGACCTGCTTGCCCAGCTCGCTGGCAACCTGACGCACCACCCGACGCAAACGCGGCACCAGCCGCTCGAACGGCACCATGCGGGTGCGCATCAGACCTTCCTGCAGCTCGGTATTGACCCGCGCCTGCTGCAGCAGCAGGGTTTCGGCGTCACGACTGCGGGTGGCCAGGGTTTCCTTCAGGTCGAGCAAGTCGGACGCGGACTCGAACAGCGAGCGCGACAGCTGCTGGAGCTGGGAATACTGGTCCATTTCCAGCGGGTCGAAGTCCTCATAGCCAGGCCCCATCTGATCCTGGTGGCGCGACAGAATCTGCGCCTGGGTCTCCATGTCCAGACGGCGCAGCTGATCACGTACCCGGTCGATGGTGCTTTCCACGTCTTCGAGGATCTGCGCAACGTCGGTGACCTGCTGCTCGATACGGCCGCGGAAGATAGACGTTTCACCCGCCAGGTTGACCAGTTCCTCCAGCAGCGCAGCAGAAACCTTGACACTTTCCTGCGCAGCCGCGCGCTTGCTGCTGTCGGCGCTTGTCGGGCCTGAAGACTCCATCGCCTGCTTCAGGACTGCGTTAACCTCGGCGAGCGACATACCTTCTGCGGGCGCTGCCGGAACATCGCGCTGGGGCGCGGATGCAACGGGCGACGTCACCGGTGAACTTGCTGGCGCTGATGCAGGCAAAGACGCCGGCTCCTCCGCCTCGGGAGCAAGGTCTGCAACGGCACCATGCAGAGCAGCCAGTTCGGATGCCTGCGCTGAGCCATCTATCAGCGCCCCTTCCAGGCGCTTGGCCTGCTCGGCCAGGGCATGTTGACCAGCCAGGCGCGCACTGCCCTTGAGGGTCTGCACACGATGCAGCAGATTCGCCGCAGCGGCGGCGTCGTTGTCCTTCGCCGCAAACAACCCGTCGCAGGGAGCCAGAAGCTCGCGGGCTTCCTCGACAAACATGCCGAGCATGCCCTGCATCGGCGATGCAACAGGCGACTCCAGCGGCCTTTCTTCCGGCTGCGGGCTGGCCACCGCCTCGTTATCCGGCAGGGTCGGTACGGTATTCGGATTCTTGCGGAAACCATTGATCGCAGCGATCAGCGCTGCGCCATCACTGATCGGCCTGGACGCGACCACCCCCTCAATCATCTCGGCGAGGGCATCATGGCAGGCGTGCAGCAACGCAATCAGACCATCGCTGGGCTCATAGCGCTGGTCGCACAGACCTTCGTAGACAAACTCCATTTCATGGGCCAGATCGCCTACCGGGCGAATCTCGGCCATACGCGCACCGCCCTTGAGGGTATGCAGATCACGCTGCAATGCTTCCACTGCCAGCGTGTTACCGGGGTCGGCAATCCACTGCTGCAAGCTGGCTGCGGCGCTGTCGATGATTTCCTGCGCTTCCTCGAGGAAGATATCAACCAGTTCGGCATCGGTACCCGCTTCACTCAGGCTCCAGCTGCCGCCTGCCGGAGCTGCCGGCGCGGACGCCGGAGCCGTGGCCGGCTGTTCAGCCAGCGCCCCGGGGATCAATACCTGCAGCGCGCGCAGCTCGGCATCAGCCGGCAACAGGTGCTGATGGGCAGCAACCTGATCCATCATGCTGATCAGCCGCTCATGGGCCGCTGCCAGTGCATCCAGTACCGCCTCGTCCAGCGCCAGCGTACCGGCCCCAAGCCGCTCGTGTACCTGCTCAAGGGTATCGGCCAGACGCTCAAGTGGCGCCAGCTCGACCTCCGCTGCCACCTCGGCCAGGGCACGCAGGCTGGCAGCCAGCTCGCCGCTGTCGAATTCCGGCGTGCTGCCGGCAGAGCGCATGTTGAGATCGTCACTGACGTCGAGCAATAGATCGATGCCCTCGGTCAGGAAAATCGACATCAGATCCGCACCGGCCGCCCGATCCAGATCGGTGCGGCCGCTGTCACGGGCACTCAGGCCCTGCTCGCGTAGTTGCTCGATCCGCCGCAGGAAGGCATCGGTGCCAGGCAACGGTGCCTGCGGCGCCTGCACCAGTTGCTCAAGCCCGGCCTCGAACAGGGCCACGGCATCACCCAGCAGCTCGACCAGCGCCTGATCGGCAGGCACCAGGTTGGCCTTGAAATCCTTGGTCAGTTTTTCCAGCGGCGTAGCCAATAGAGCAATCGGTTGAATGCCCGCCATGTGGGCACTGCCCTTGAGTGTATGCAGGGCACGCTGCAATGCATCGCTCAGCGCGCGCGGCGTGCCGTATTCGTGGCACTCACGCAGGTAGGCGTTGATCTGATCGATATGGTTACGGGTTTCGTTACGGAAGATATCCAGCAACACCGGATCCATGCCGCCAGTTGCTTCGTGTTCAGGCTCGGGCTCCGAAGCCACAACGCCCAGTCCGTCACTGTCAGCTGCGCTCGACCAAACAGGAGCCTCTTCATCCCCGGCCGACTCGTCGATGGCGCCGACGGACTCGTCCGGCTCGATCTCATTCGTCAGCTCGACTGCCTCGCGATCGCCTGGCTCGGAGACGGCCCGCGGTGCCTGGTCAAGGCTGGAGGTGTGCTCGGCGTCATCCAACACCGGCTCATCATCAAGCGAGGTGAAGGCGTCGTCTTCCGGCGCTGCGGACTCTTCAAGCTCCGGCAGTTCGAACTCGCTCAGATCGACCAGCTCAATGGCTTCGGCTTCGGCTTCGGCTTCGGCTTCGGCTTCGGCTTCGGCTTCGGCTTCGGCTTCGGCTTCGGCTTCGGCTTCGGCTTCGGCTTCGGCTTCGGCTTCGGCTTCGGCTTCGGCTTCGGCTTCGGCTTCGGCTTCGGCTTCGGCTTCGGCTTCGGCTTCGGCTTCGGCTTCGGCTTCGGCTTCGGCTTCGGCTTCGGCTTCGGCTTCGGCTTCGGCTTCGGCTTCGGCTTCGGCTTCGGCTTCGGCTTCGGCTTCGGCTTCGGCTTCGGCTTCGGCTTCGGCTTCGGCTTCGGCTTCGGCTTCGGCTTCGGCATTCAGTGTGTCTGCGGAGACCATCGGGTCAAGCGTTTCAGCCGCATCTTCACTGGCTATGCCGACATCGGCAGCCGGCGGGCCCGCGTCCGGCAACGCCTCACCCCGGGCCAACGCCTCGGCCTGAGCCGTCAGGCGCCCGACCTCCGGCAACGCCTGCTGCCGACCTGCGGCAAAGTCCTCTACCAGTCGCGGCATCAGTCCGCGAACGGCATTCACCACCTGGAAAAGGGCACCATCGGCTTCGATGCTGCGATCCAGCACGCGATTGAGCATGTTCTCTACGGCCCAGGCCAGCTCGGCCAGAACCCCTGCACGCACCATGCGGCCACTGCCCTTGAGCGTGTGGAAGGCACGCCGCACCTCGGCCAGCGCCTTGTCATCCTCAAGATCGGCCTGCCATTGGGGCGTATACTCGGCCAGGGTTTCCAGTACTTCCCCGGCCTCTTCGACGAAGATCTCTACCAGTTCTTCATCAAGCTCGTCTTCTTCCGCCGCCGGCGGCGGGCTGGGCGGCGCCACCGGTTGCAGTTCTGGCTCTGGCTCTGGCTCTGGCTCTGGCTCTGGCTCTGGCTCTGGCTCTGGCTCTGCAGGCTGCATCTGCTCGGCTGCCTCGGCAAGCGGTTCATCCGATATCGACACCTCGGATTCGGCCTCTTCCGCGTCCTCGACCGACGCCGGTTGCTCGGCGACCTCCTCTTCGGGCAGGTTCTGCGGGTGATAGCCCAACAGGCCAAGACGCTCCTCTGCGACATCCAAAATGCTGTCACCGCGACCGCTATCGTCCTCGGCCAGGCGTTCGAGGTAGTAGTCAATGCTGGTGATGACGTCAGCCAACGCGTCCAGCGCGGGCCAGTCCGGCACCAGAGAGCGGCCAATCAGCTGTTCGGTGATATAGCGACGGCACGCCGCTATCGCCGCGGCTGCGCGGGCCAGCGGCACCATGGCCAGACCGCCGCGCACGCTGGTAAGCAGGGCATCGACAGGGGCCAGCTGGCTGTGATCCCACTGATTGGCAATGAAGGCATTGATCGATTCGCGGGTCTCTTCCAGCGCGTTACGCGCTTCCTGCACCACCAGTTGATGGACCAGCGCGATATCCTGCGCTGCAGCAAGCCCCTGCATATCGCTGTCGGCAGCACCGTCCTGATCACTGCGGTCAACGCCCAGAATGCCCTGCAGACTGGCTTCCACGTAGAGCATACCACCGGCCACATCCATCAGGGCTGCATCGGTGATCGCCGACTGGCCCGACGCCAACCGCATGACCTGTTCGATCTGCTCGGTCAGCACCCGCCGCGGCTGACCAAGCCCCAGCATCGCCAGCGTGTCGGCAATGCGCTTCATCACCGGCAACATGCCTTCCAGAGCGGTCAGGTCACGACGATCACTGCGTACGAACAGGTCGAGCTGATCCTTGACCTGCATAAGCTCTTCGCCCAGCGCCAGTGCGACCGACTGCATGGCCTCACGATCCGGACCGACCAGCCGATCACCGGCGCCGCGCTGCTCTTCGCTCCAGCTGCCCTTGAGCTGATAACGCTCCTTGAGCGCATCCAGCCGGGGGCTGCCGTCGGCACTCTTGGCAACATAAAACAGCAGGTTGCGCAGCAACTCACGGGGTGGAGCGCTTTGCAGCGCCGTCGCACCCCGCGCCATCAACTGACGCAGCTCCTGATCAGCCTGGCGCAGCAATTGGCGCACCGCCGCGCTGTTGTCGATGCTGCCGATTTCCAGACCTTCGGCAACGCCGGCAAAAATCGACCAGAGCTGGGCATAGGGGGCATCCGCACACAGCGCCTCAAGACGCACAAACACATTGCGCAAGTGCCGGCTATTCTGGGGCACATCCTGGCCACGGATCACATTGGCCTGCGCCATCTGCAGCGCCTGTCGCAGCTTGCGCAGCTGGCGCACACTGGCTTCATCACTCAAATCGGCGACAGCGGCACCGCGAGACGCGGACTCTGCACCGTCCAGCGCCGGACTGAAAACCGCATTCTCGGACAGCAGCTTGTCGCCACGGGCGGTGCGCATGTCGTTGAGCAGTGGCAGCAGTACCATCGGCAGGTCACGTCGCGCGCTCTGCACCCGATCCAAGTACGCCGGCATCTGCAGGATGGCCTGCATCAAGACTTCCAGTGCCTCGCCCTCGCGGCTGGCCGAGCCATTCATCAGCGCCTGGGCGAGCTGCTCCATTTCCTCGGCGAGCAGAGCTGCGCCATAGAACTCGACCATCTGCAGCGTGCCATGAACCTGATGGATATAGGTCAGGCAAAAGCGCAACCGGGTCGAGTCCTCGGGATTTTCGACAAAGGCTTCAAGCGCCTGACGCGCCTGATTCAGCGTTTCGGATATCTCGCCCTTGACCCAGTCAAGCGCGACATAATCATGCCGATCACCCATATTCACTCCAGACGTCCGTTGCTTTCCCGCCGCACATAGGCCTGCACCTGATCATCAGGCAGACGCTCAAGCAGCGGGTTGTTCCAGTCCACGATTTCACCCAGTCCGATAACCAGCATGCCACCTGGAGCCAGCCGTCTGGCGAGCAGGTTCAGCAGGTCGCGACGACGCCAGCGACGGAAGTAGATGAGCAGGTTCTGGCAGAAAATGATATCCAGGTCCTGAATCGGAGCCTGGGCCAGTTCAAGAATATTGACGCGGGCAAAACAGACCCGATCACGCAGGGCATAGGCCACTTCATAACGGTCGTTGGCCAGCGGCTGCAGCCACTCCCGACGCTCACGTTCGTTGAGTCCGCCCAGCCGGGCGCCCGGATACACGGCAGTACGCCCCTGCTCCAGCGCCTTGTGGCTGATATCGGTTGCCCAGATCCCGTAGCCGCCCGGATGACCACCTGCCCGGCGCAGGCTCTGCTCGACCATGATGGCCATCGAGTAGGCCTCTTCGCCGCTGGCGCAGCCCACACTCCAGAGCTGCAGCGGCCGCTCCTTGTCGCGCCCCTTGAGCAGCAGGTCGAGGTGGCGCCCTACCGCTTCGAAGGACGGGCGATGGCGCATGAAGCTGGTTTCGCGCACGGTCAGACGCTCGATCAGTCCCGACCACTCGACGGCGCCAGCAGCGCCGTTGGTGACGTACTCGAAGTAGGTCTGATAGTCGGCCAGGTTGAGCTCGCGCATGCGCGCGCCCAGGCTGGTCTGCAGAAAGGTCTTGCGCTGGTCGCTGACGCACACGCCCGTACGCGCCTCCAGCAGCGTTTGCCACTGACGAAACTGCTGCCCATCCATTTCCGGCAGCGGTTGCAACGACCAGTTTTGCGTTGTCTGCACGTAAGCCCCTCGTACTCAGCGTCCTCGGGTGGCACCGGGTGCCACCCGTATCAGCTTAGTCGCCCTGCTGCGGCAAGGTGAAACCATCGACCGACTGACGCATCGCCTCGGCCAGTTTCGCCAACTCGCCAATGCTGCGAGCGGTCGCGGTCGTACCGGCAGACGTCTGCGAGGTAATTTCCTGAATCACGTTCATGGTGTTGGAAATGTGACCAGCGGACGACGCCTGCTGACGTGCTGCGTTGGAGATGTTCTGAATCAACGCCGCCAGACTGGTCGATACCTTTTCGATCTCTTCCAGGGCCACACCCGCGTCCTGAGCCAGGCGTGCACCACGTACCACCTCAGAGGTGGTCTGCTCCATCGAGATAACCGCTTCGTTGGTATCGGTCTGAATGGTTTTAACCAGCGCTTCGATCTGCTTGGTCGCACCGGAGGAACGTTCTGCGAGGCGCTGAACTTCGTCCGCAACCACCGCGAAGCCTCGACCGGCGTCACCGGCCATGGAGGCCTGGATCGCCGCGTTCAGAGCCAGAATGTTGGTCTGGTCGGCAATATCGTTAATCAGGCTGACGATGTCACCAATCTCCTGGGACGACTCACCAAGACGCTTGATCCGCTTGGAGGTGTCCTGAATCTGCTCGCGAATGGTATCCATGCCCACGATGGTGTTCTGCACCACCTCGTTACCCTTGTTGGCGATGGCTACCGAGCGCTCCGCTACCGCGGCCGACTCGGAGGCGTTGGCCGATACCTGGTCAATGGAGACCGCCATTTCGTTTACCGCCGCCGAGGCGCCGGCAATTTCCTGTGCCTGGTGCTCGGAGGCTTCGGCCAGATGCATCGCTGTGCCCTGGGTCTCCTGCGCGGCGCGCTCTACCTGCTGGGCGGTATGGTTGATGGTGCCTACCAGCGCACGCAGCTGGTCGATAGACTCGTTGATGGAGTCGGCAATCGCACCGGTAAAGTCTTCGGTTACCGTCGCCTGGGCCGTCAGGTCACCGTCGGCGAGATCGCCGATCTCGTCGAGCAGTCGCAGAATCGCGGCCTGGTCGCGCTGGGTTTTTTCCAGCGTCTCGTCCAGACGCAAACGGGTGTCGCGGGTCAGCTGGATACCGATCAACAGCAAACAGGTCAGCGCGATGGCGGCCAGCACGTAACCCAGGATGGTGTTGGCAACGCGTCCATCGGCATTGGCTTCAAAAGCCTGAGCCAGACTGGATGCAGTCTCCAGCAGCGACTGCGAGTCGGTAAAGATATCGTTGGCGGCGGTACGTACCTGATACAGCTCAGGGGAAGTCAGCAGAATCTGGTCAACCGAATCGGACACATAGCGGAACAGTGACTGGATTTCCTGCAGCCGGCTGGCGGCGTCTGCATCCGCCACCCGGGTTATCCCGATACTGGCGTTACCCTCGATCATGCCCTGCAGTACGCGCCCGAACAGGCTGGCGTCACGCCCGAAGCTGTCGGCCGCCATCACCGCGTCTTCGTCACCTTCCAGTACCCGGTTCACCGAACCAAGAATCCGCTCGGCCAGCAGTGACTGGCGCTGGGCAATAGCGACCTGATCGGCCGGCGCATTGCTGGCGATCAGCACGTCTACCACATCTTCATACTCGACCTGCAGCTGCGGCACGGTATCGGACAGGGTTGCAGCAACTTCGTGCAGCGACAGAACCGTGCCCTGACTGGCGAGAATCGCGTCGGCATTGCGACGCACCTTGTCCCAGTCAGCCTGCAACTGGGCCTGCTGCCCGGCCATGCTGGCCGGCATCGGTGGCAAACCGGAGGCGGCGTCACCCTTGACCAGATAGTCCCAGCGTTGCTGGAAGTCGTTACGCGCGCTGAGCAACAGACCGAAGGCTTCCGGCGTACCGGTGGCAGCTTCGGTTGCCGACTTGGAGATCTGCTGGGACAGAACCCGCAGCTCGCCGGCGTGACCAATGTATTCGGTATCACGGGAGCTCTGCGTATTCAGGTACAGGAAGTTGGCGATCAGCAACACCAGCGACAGCAGCAGAATGGCACCCAGGCCAAGTACCGTCCGGTTGCTTCGCAAGGAAGACAGCGTCTGTGTATCAAGTATCTTCATTTTACTGGCCCCTACCTGGCCTACGGCTTTTTTCTGGCTAACATGCTCCGGCGCGACCGGCGTTCAGCACCGGTAGCGCCAATTCCGATCAGATGGCTACATCGAGAAAATCCTGATCACGTGCCAGTGCGCGAAAATTGAACACCAGCGCTTCACGCTCGCCCTGGTATCCCCCAACAACATAGGGCCGCACACGCGGCTCCAGCTCCGGCAGCTCGGTACTGAAGGTACTGACCGGCAGGTGCTGCATCCCCAGCACTTCATCCACCAGCAGACCGACAAACAGATCGTCACGGTCCAGCACCAGCACCCGGCGCTGCTTACGCCCGCCACTGGCAGCCACACCAAAGAAACGGCTCAGATCGATGATCGGTAACAGGCGTCCACGCACGTTCGCCACGCCCCGAACCCAGGCCTTGACCCTGGGCAGTGCGGTGTAGCGCGGTTCGTGAAGAATTTCGGTGATTTCGCCCATTGCGGCCAGCATGACGTGACCGGCAAGGCGAAAGCCGACACCACTCCAGGTTTCGCTGACCTCATCCTGCGATGGAAGGCCGGCCGCCTGCAGGCGGCACTGGTCAGCGAGTTGCTGCAGCAGTTCAAAAGGATGTTGAGTGTCTGACATGCCGTCCCTGTTCTCATTCTTATCCGGCACAGAAGGCGCCGGTAACTAGCTGCCGAGCACGGTTTTCAGCGTCTTGATCAGGGTGGACTCATCTACCGGCTTGGTCAGATAGTCCTTGGCGCCCTGCCGGGTACCCCAAACCTTGTCGGTTTCCTGATCCTTGGTAGTCACGATGATGACCGGAATATGATTGGTTTCGGGATCCTTGGTCAGTTGGCGCGTCGCCTGAAAACCGTTGAGCCCCGGCATGACGATATCCATCAGTACCGCGTCGGGCTTTTCCTGCCGGGCCAGCGCCACCCCATCGGCACCGTTCTCGGCCTTGAGGACCTCGTAACCGTGTTTCTCCAGCATGCCGGTCAGCTTGTACAGCTCGGTCGGCGAATCATCTACTACCAAAATGCGAGCCATCAGACTCCCCCGGGTTGTTCTTCGAATGAGTTAGTGCTCAGGCGCCAGCGGCGCCCGCAACATGACCGCCCTGCGGGACATGAGCGCGGATGGCTCCCAGCAGCTCTTCCTTGCTGAACGGTTTGGTCAGGTATTGATCGGAACCGACGATCCGGCCCTTGGCCTTGTCAAACAGACCGTCCTTGCTGGACAGCATGATCACCGGTGTCGCCCGGAAGGCACTGTTGTTCTTGATCAGGGCACAGGTCTGATAGCCGTCAAGGCGCGGCATCATGATGTCGACAAAGATGATGTCCGGGTGGTTGTCGGCAATCTTGGCCAGCGCGTCAAAGCCGTCAACCGCCGTGATTACATTACAGCCGACCTTCTTCAGCAGGGTCTCGGCCGTGCGTCTGATCGTCTTGCTGTCATCAATCACCATGACTTTGAGGCTTTCGAAATTTTCTTCCATAAGACCAGCCTTTGTTATTGATGGAGGGTCGATTCAGAAGGCTGCTGCGCGGCACCCCTCGACCAGCCAATTCCCTTTCCGCGTACTTTTAGCATAGATTCGGCGGTCAATCTATAAAGCAGAAGCGCCACCGAGACAACATTGCACTCCTGTCCGCACTGGCTGCGCAGACCGTCTGGCGCTACACTCGACTCCCTTCCGAAACAGCCAGGAAAGCACACAT
This sequence comes from Halopseudomonas sp. T1L2, assembly GCF_055397385.1. Taxonomy (NCBI): domain Bacteria; kingdom Pseudomonadati; phylum Pseudomonadota; class Gammaproteobacteria; order Pseudomonadales; family Pseudomonadaceae; genus Halopseudomonas; species Halopseudomonas sp. T1L2. The sequence continues at coordinate 2,707,365 of NZ_AP040865.1, forward strand.
TCTATGCGCATTCGCCTCGGTATCGTCATGGATCCCATCAGCGCGATCCAATACAAAAAGGACAGTTCTCTGGCCATGCTGCTGGCCGCCGCCGCCCGCGACTGGGAGCTCCTCTACATGGAGCCCCAGGACCTCTACCTCGCCAACGGCAAGGCCATGGGCTGCCTTCGTCCGCTCCAGGTACACGCCAACCCGGATCACTGGTATGACCTGGGCGAACAGCAACAGGCCCCGCTGGACTCCCTTGATGTGATCCTGATGCGCAAGGATCCGCCATTCGACAACGAATTCCTCTACGCGACACACATCCTGGCAGCGGCTGAGCGCGACGGTGTACTGATCGTCAACCGCCCGGCCAGTCTGCGCGACTGCAACGAGAAACTGTTCGCCACCCAGTTCCCGCAATGTGCACCGGATCACATCGTGACCCGCCGCGCGGACATTCTCCGCGAATTCGCCACCCGGCACCGTGACGTTATTCTCAAACCGCTCGACGGGATGGGCGGCTCCATGATTTTCCGTATAAGGGAGGGCGACCCCAACCTGAGCGTCATCATCGAGACCCTGACCGTGCATGGCACCCAGCAGATCATGGCTCAACGCTACCTGCCGGAGATCAAGGATGGCGACAAGCGCATCCTGATGATCAAGGGCGAGCCGGTGCCCTACTGCCTTGCACGCATCCCCCAGCAGGGCGAAACCCGTGGCAACCTGGCCGCCGGCGGCCGTGGCGAGGCGCGTCCGTTAACCGAGCGCGACCGCTGGATCGCCGAGCAGGTCGGCCCTGCGCTGCGCGAACGCGGGCTGTTGTTTGTCGGCCTGGATGTCATCGGCGATTATCTCACCGAGATCAACGTGACCAGCCCGACCTGCATCCGAGAGATCGACGCCGCCTACGATACCGATATCGGCGGCCGCCTGATGGATGCCATCGAGGAACTGCTGCAGGCCCGCTGACCGCCCTCACGCCGCCGGACAGCAAGATTCGGCGGCGTGACGCAGCACATGGACTTTTGCGGCCACCGCGGGCAGACTTCACCGGACAGTGACAGCACCCAGCACATGGATCGCATGAACAACGCAGCACCGCCCCTTGCCAGCAACAGCCCGCCGACCGTCACCTCCCGTGACCGTCTCGGCTTCACCCTGTTTCTGGCTGCGGTCCTGCACGCTTTGGTCATCCTTGGCATTACTTTCGATATCCCGACCCCCAGCGAGCTGTCGAAAAGCCTCGAAATCACCCTGGCCACCCAGCAAAGCGAAGCGCCCCCCGAGGACGCCGACTACCTCGCCCAGATGAACCAGCAGGGCAGCGGTACACTCGAAGAAAAGGCTGCCCCCAGCACCACCGAGGAAGCTCCCTTCCAGGACAGCGAAATCAACCGGATCAGCCCGCCGCCGCAGGTCAGCGCGCCGCCGCCCGCGCCGGTGCAGCAAAAGACGGTGACGACTACCGCGCCGAGTCAGCAGCGGGTAACCACCGCACCGCCCAGCCCGAAGCCGCTGCCGGCACCCGCAGCGCAACTGCGCTTCGACATGAATGATCTGTCACGCGAAATCGCCAGCCTGGAAGCCCAGCTCGCCGAGGAGCGACAGGCCTACGCCAGACGGCCGCGCATCCTGCGCCTCAATGCCGCATCGACCATGCAGGACAAGGGGGCGTTCTACAAGGATGCCTGGCGGCGCAAGGTAGAGCAGGTCGGCAACCTCAACTATCCGGCGCAAGCCCGAGCCAACCGCATCTACGGCAGCCTGCGCCTGCTGGTGCAGATCAACCGCGACGGCACCCTGCGCGATGTGCAGATCCTCGAGTCCTCCGGTGAACAGGTTCTGGATCAGGCCGCCATGCGCATCGTACGCTTGGCCGCGCCCTTCATGCCCTTTACCGGCGACCTGATGGATATCGACGTGCTGGAGATCATTCGCACCTGGCGCTTCGAGCCGGGCGACCGGGTATCCAGTTTCTGACCGGAAAACCAGCGGCCAGACCGGCAATTCGGTCCTTGCCCTGCCCGGCCTTCGACCCAATACTATGGGCATTATGCAGACGACACCGAGCAACCTCACCCACCATTTCCTGATCGCCATGCCGCATATGGCTGATCCGCGTTTCGATCACAGCCTCATCTACCTTTGCGAGCACAGCCCGGAAGGCGCCATGGGCCTGATAGTCAACCAGCCAAGCGAACTCAACCTCAGTGATCTGCTCGACCAGCTGGCGCCAGATGTTACCGCGGGTATCGACGTCACCGTACTCAATGGCGGCCCGGTGGAAACCGAGCGCGGTTTCGTGCTGCACGACGGTGAGCGCAACTGGGAGTCGAGCGTGGATCTCGGCCCGCTGAAGCTGACCACATCGCGCGACATTCTCAGCGCCATGGCGCGGGGCGATGGCCCGGATCGAGTGCTGATTACCCTTGGCTACGCCGGCTGGGGTGCCGGCCAGCTGGAGCAGGAGCTGGCCGAAAACGTCTGGCTGAGCTGCCCGGCCGATCACGGCATCCTGTTCAATTTGCCCTGGGAGCAGCGCCTGACCGCCGCCGCACGCTCGCTCGGGGTGGACTGGAGCCTGCTGACCAGCCAGGCGGGCCACGCCTGATGCCGACCGCCCATCGCCGCGCCATGGCATTCGACTACGGCACCCGGCAGATCGGCGTTGCCGTCGGCCAGACCCTGACCGGCAGCGCCGAGCCACTGACCAACCTGCGCGCCCGTGACGGCGTGCCGGACTGGGAGCAGATCGCCCGACTGATTCGCGAGTGGGAGCCGAACGTCCTGGTCGTCGGTCTGCCCCTGAACATGGACGGCAGCGCCAGCGATATGAGCGAACGTGCCGCTCGCTTCGCCCGCCGCCTGAACGGCCGTTTTCAACTGCCGGTCGAGACCGTCGACGAGCGCCTTAGTACCTTTGAAGCCAAACAACACCTCAAGTCGCAGGGACGCACACCGAGCAGCTACCGGGATGACCCGGTCGACAGCCTCGCCGCCGCCCTGCTGCTGCAGACCTGGCTGAGCGGCCAGAGCAAGGAGACACCATGAGTACACTTCCCGCGGTCGACAGCCTGCTGAGCAGCATGGCCGACCAGTTGCGCGCCCATCTGGACGCGCGGCAGATCAGCGACCCGGCCTTTGTCGGCATTCATACCGGCGGTGTCTGGGTTGCCGATGCCCTGCATGCTGCCGTCGCACCCGAGGCGCCGATGGGCACGCTGGATATCGCCTTCTACCGCGATGACTTCGAGCAGCACGGCCTGCCGCAACGGGTACGCCCGTCCGAGCTGCCGTTCGGTGTCGACGACCGTCACATCATTCTGGTCGACGACGTGCTGATGACCGGACGCACCATCCGCGCCGCGCTCAACGAACTGTTCGATTACGGCCGCCCGGCCTCGGTAACCCTGGTCACCCTGATCGACGTCGACGCCCGCCAGCTGCCGATCCGCGCCGACATCCTTGGCGCCACTCTGGCCCTGACAGAAGGCCAGCGGGTAAAATTGACCGGACCCGCCCCGCTGCACCTGACCCTGACCGACGCCGCCACCAATTGAGATCGCCATGAGCCTGACGCCGCATCACCTGCAACTCAACCAACAGGGCCAGCTGCGCCACTTCCTGACCATTGAAGGGCTATCGCGCGAGCTGCTGACCGAACTGCTCGATACCGCCGACTCCTTCCTCGAAGTCGGTGAACGTGCGGTCAAAAAGGTCCCGCTGCTGCGCGGCAAGACGGTCTGCAACGTGTTCTTCGAGAACTCGACCCGGACCCGCACCACCTTCGAGCTGGCGGCCAAGCGGCTGTCGGCCGACGTACTCAACCTGAATATCTCGACCTCGTCGACCAGCAAGGGCGAAACCCTCTACGACACCCTGCAGAATCTGGAGGCGATGGCGGCCGACATGTTCGTGGTGCGTCACGGCGATTCCGGCGCGGCGCACTTTATCGCCGAGCGGGTCTGCCCGGACGTCGCCGTGATCAACGCCGGCGACGGCAACCACGCGCACCCGACCCAGGCGATGCTCGACATGCTGACCATCCGTCGCCACCGCGGCGACTTCGAGAACCTTTCGGTCGCCATCGTCGGCGACATCCTGCATTCGCGGGTCGCGCGCTCCAATATGCTCGCCCTGAAAACCCTTGGCTGCCCGGATATCCGCGTGATCGCCCCACGCACCCTGCTACCCGAAGGCATCGACCAGTACGGCGTACGGGTCTTCAACGATCTGCGTGTCGGGCTGCGCGACGTCGACGTGGTCATCATGCTGCGCCTGCAGAAGGAGCGCATGCAGAGCGGCCTGCTGCCCAGCGAGAGCGAGTTCTACAAACTCTACGGCCTGACCCGCGAGACTCTCGCGCTGGCCAAGCCCGATGCGCTGGTCATGCACCCGGGCCCGATCAACCGCGGCGTCGAAATCGAATCGGAAGTCGCCGACGGCCCGCAATCGGTGATTCTCAAGCAGGTGACCTACGGCATCGCCGTGCGCATGGCCGTCATGTCGATGGCCATGACCGGACAAACCACCCAGCGCCAGCTCAACCAGGAAGCGAACTGAACCATGCGACTGACGATTGAAGGCGCCCGGGTGATCGACCCCGCCAGCCAGTTTGATGAAATTACCGATCTGCATATCGCCGCCGGCCACATTCTGGCCCTCGGCGCTGCCCCCGAGGGCTTCAGCCCCAACCAGCGCATTGACGCCCGCGGCCTGATTGCCTGCCCGGGCCTGGTGGACCTCAACGTTTCCCTGCGCGAGCCCGGCTACAGTCGCAAGGGCAGTATCGCCAGCGAGACCCGTGCCGCCGCCGCCGGTGGCGTGACCACCCTGTGCTGCCCGCCGGACAGCCGCCCGGTGCTGGACACCCCGGCCGTGGCCGAGCTGATTCTGGATCGCAGCCAGGCTGCCGGCAACGCCCGCGTCCTGCCCATCGGCGCCCTGACCAAGGGACTGGAGGGCGAGCAACTGAGTGAACTGGTCGCCCTGCGCGACGCCGGCTGTGTCGCCTTTACCCAAGGGCTGCGCCCGATGGGGAGCAACCGTATTCTGCGCCGCGCGCTCGAATATGCGGCGACCTTCGGCCTGACCATCATTTTCACCCCGCAGGATGCCGACCTGGCCGAAGGCGGCATGGCCCATGAGGGTCCGACGGCCTCACGGCTGGGTTTGGTGGGCATTCCGGAAAGCGCTGAAACCGTTGCCCTGGCCCGTGACCTGCTGCTGATCGAACAGACTGGTGTACGCGCCCACTTCAGCGGCCTGACCAGCGCCCGGGCGATGGATATGCTGGCCGACGCCCAGGCCCGCGGCCTGCCGGTGACCGCCGATGTTGCCGCTTACCAACTGCTGCTCTGCGACGAGGACCTGACCGGCTTCTCCAGCCAGCTGCACGTCATGCCTCCGCTGCGCTCTGCCGACGACCGGCGTGCTCTGCGCCAAGCCGTGCAGAGCGGCGTGGTGCAGGCCATCGCATCGCATCATCAGCCGCACGAAGCCGAAGCCAAGCGGGTGCCCTTTGCCGCCTCGGCACCGGGCATCAGCAGCGTCGAGATCCTTCTGCCGCTGACCATGACGCTGGTGGCCGACGGCCTGCTGGAAATGCCGGCAGCGCTGTCCCGGGTCACCACCGGACCGGCCGCTGCGCTCGGACTGTCAGCCGGCCAGCTGTCGCTGGGTGGCGCTGCCGACATCACCCTGTTCGACCCGGCTCAGGCCTGCGAAATCGGCCGCAACTGGCTGTCCCGCGGGGCCAACTGCCCGTTCATCGGCAAAGGTGCGCCGGTGGCCGTCACCCACACACTGTACGGCGGAAAGCTGGTATATCAGACCCATTGACCCGAAAGCCGGTCGAACGCCGCGCATGACACAACACTAAGCGATTGGAAGGAGCCCTGGCATGGCCGCATTCGGCTTGCGTGGCAAATCACTGCTGGCCCTGGTGCTGGCCTGCCTGCTGGCACTGGTACCTGCCGGCCTGATCGGCTGGTCGGTACTCAACGGCATTCATGAACACTTCGGCGAGGCCTATGCGCGCAATGCGACGCTGCTGAGCCGGGAAAAGATCAGCGCGCCGATCAGCCGCGAGCTGGCGCTGTCGTTGCGCTTCGCCAATTCTGCGGTGACCCGTCAGTGGCTGCTTGATCCGGATGATCCGGCCAAGGCTGATCTGTTCTTCCGTGAAGCGGAGCTGTACCGAGCCGACTTCCGCGACCATGCCTACTTTATCGGCCGTCTGGATAACCTCGGTTACTACTTCAACGGCGGCGACCAGCCCCCCAGTACCGAGCCACGCTATATCCTCAATCCCGAATCCGACGCCGACAGCTGGTTCTTCAGCACCCTGCGCAACACGGATAACTACAACATCAACGTCGACACCAACCCCGAGCTGGACACCACCAAGGTCTGGCTCAACATGGTGGTCAAGGATGACGACGGCAGCGTGCTGGCGCTGGCGGGATCCGGGCTGGATCTGTCCACCTTCATTCGCGACTTCATCACCAGCGATGATCCGGGCGTCACCCCGATGATCATCGACGCCGACGGTGCCATCCAGGCGCACAGCGATCGCAGCCTGATCGCCCTCAACTCGGGTGCCGACGCCAACAAGGGCAGCGGCGCCAATCTGCTCAGTCTGGTCAGCGAACGTGACCGTGCAGCGGTTGCCGCGGCCATTGCCGAGCTCGCCACCGACCCGGGCGGAGTCCGCACCCTGCCGGTACAGCTGCAGGGCACCACCGAGCTGCTGGCCCTGACCTATATCCCTGAGCTGAACTGGTACGTAGTCAACGCCATCGACCTGACTACCGCCGAAGTCATCGACAGCGCCTGGCTGACACCGCTGCTGATCGGGCTGGCCGCCCTGCTGATCCTGCTGGTGCTGATTTTTGCGGTCGCTATCGAGCGCCTGCTGCTCGGCCCGCTGCGCCAGCTCAAGCGAGGCGCGCAGGCGATGGCTGCAGGCAACTACGACGTTGCCATGCCGGCCGGCCGCGACGACGAGATCGGCGAATTGAGCGACGCTTTCGGCATCATGGCGGCCAAGGTCCGCAGTCACACCCAGGAACTGGAACAACGGGTTCAGGAGCGCACCTGTGATCTGGAGCAGGTCAACCAGCAGATGCATGCGGCACGCAAGAAGATCGAGGACTCGATCGATTACGCCAGCCTGATCCAGCGCTCGATCCTGCCCAACCGCGAACTGGTCAATGCGCTCGGTGAACATCACGCCGTGCTCTGGCGCCCGCGGGACGTGGTCGGCGGCGACTTCTACATCTTCCGCAATGAGCAAAGTCACTGCCTGTTCGGTGTCGTCGACTGCGCCGGTCACGGCGTACCCGGCGCACTGATGACCATGCTGGCGCACGCAGCGCTGGACCAGGCCATCAACGATTGCGGCATGCACGACCCGGCAGCGATCCTGCGCCGTACCGATCAGATCGTCCGGCACATGCTCAGCGACTCGCCGGAGACCAAGTCGGTTGCCACCAATATGGACGTCGGCCTTGCCTATGTTGATCTGGAGCAACGCCAGGTCACCTTCGCCGGTGCGAAGATAGCGCTGTATCACTGTGACGGTGGTACGGTTTCTCACTTGCCGGGAGCGCGCCGTGCGCTCGGCGACAAGCGACAGGGCGACTACCATAACCAGCAGATTGCATTGCAGCCCGGGCGCACCTTTTATCTGTGCACCGATGGCTTCCTTGACCAGGCCGGCGGCGAGCGCGGGTTCGGTTTCGGCAACAGCCGATTCGCCGATATGCTGCGCCGCCATGCCAGTCTGCCACTGAACGAGCAAAGTGCCGCCTTCAGCGATACACTGGCCGCCTATCAGGGCGACTATCCGCAGCGCGATGACATCACCATGCTGTGCTTCCGATTTGACTGAGCAAACGCCCGACCGCACAGGAGTTGTAATGGACCATATCGACCTGTTCGCGATGCGCGAACAATTCAACAGCCAGCAGATCCTGCTGTGCTTCAACGGCCCCATCTCGCGCAGCCTGATCGAAGAGATCGGCAACGCATTGCGTAACTATCTGGCCGCCGATAGCGCACCGACTTCCGCTGCCATGGATGTTTTTGCCGTCTACATCGAAATGACCCAGAATATCAGCCATTACACCCGGGCCAAGGGCTGGAACGAGCAGGAGGCTGGCGCCACCGTGGTCGTATCACGGGATGAGGGCGGACGGTATATCGTGTCGGCAGGCAACCTGATCGAAAGCGCCGACGGGGAAAATCTGGTCAGTTCGATTGCCCGGCTGGCAGAGCTGGACAAGGCCGGCCTGAAGGCAGCCTACAAGGAGCAGCTGCGTCGCCCACGCGACGCCGAGCGCCCCTCCGGCGCGGGCCTGGGCCTGATTGACATTGCCCGCAAATCCAGTGCCCCGCTGCAGGCCTCGCTGCAGCCCGTCGCCAACGGTCGCAGCTTTTTCAGCCTGCGCGCCGTGATCTGACCGAACCAAGAGCCAAGCACCTATGAACGATTTCAGCATCCCCAGCTCGCAATCTACACCGGAAGTACGCAGCGACTGGAACGCCGGCCAACTGCATATGGCCGGCGACTCCTATCCGGAAAATTCCTTTGACCTGTTTCAGCAGGTGTTCGACTGGATCGAGTCCTATCTCGATCAGGCAGGCGCTCCACTGAGCCTTGAGCTGCGTCTGCTGTACCTGAACACCAGCAGCGTGAAGGCCATGATGGACGTTTTCGACCTGCTGGAAGCCGCCCATCAGGACGGCAAGCAAGTTGCGGTCAACTGGTACTACGACCCTCAGAACGAGCGCGTCGCCGAGCTGGCAGAAGAATTCAAGGAAGACTGTACCTTCAACTTCAACATCATCAGTCACCCCTGAGCACGCCATGAAAGGAAACAAAGAGGACCTCGAAGCGCAGATTCCACGGCTACTGGAGCAAACCGAGCTCCAGCAGAGTCCTCTGTATGCGCCGCTGAACGAGCTGTGGTCGGCCCATCAGGATCTGGCCCGTCGAATCGACCGCATCAGTCACATCTCCGACGGATTCCAGAGCATGGCCCGGCAGCGCGAGCAGTCGCTGACCGAGCGCCTTAACAAGCAATTGCGTCAGCTGGAGAAGGTGGCCCGCATCTCGGACCGCTATCAGAACATGATGCGCGACCTGAACGAGGCGCTGCGCGAAGCCTCCACCCACGACGCACTGACCGGCCTGGGTAATCGCCGCCTGCTGGTAGACCGCCTGAAGAAGGAAGCCGAGCGCTTCATCCGCTATCAGCGCCCGTTCAGCATTGCCATGCTGGATGTCGACCACTTCAAGAACATCAATGATCGTTATGGCCACGAAGTTGGCGACGGCGCTCTGATTGAGCTGGCGCGGGTGCTGGATGCCGAAATTCGGGACAGCGACCTGTGCGGTCGCTGGGGGGGAGAAGAGTTCCTGATTCTGCTGCCGGAAACCGGTACCGCCGAGGCGACCCTGGTGATGGAGCGGGTAAGGTCCGCTGTCGAGCGCCTGACCATCCGGGTGCAGGACGAGTCGGTTGGCATGACAGTCAGTATCGGTATCGCGCAGCACAGCCCGAATAACAGCTATTCCGACACCATCAGCCAGGCCGATCACGCCTTGCTGGAGGCCAAGCGCGGCGGGCGCAACCAGCTGCATACCGCGACGGCCGGCTAGTCAGCCGACCGTCAGCAACTCAGAACCGCCGCGTGCGCGAGGCGACTTCTTCCTCTTCTTCCAGCGACAGGCCGTGGCTCTGCTGGTCGTGCATCAAATGTTGACCGTCGGTTTCAGAGCCCAGTTTGATCATCAGGCGCAGGTCGTTGGCCGAATCGGCGTGCAAAAGGGCATCTTCGTAGGTGATTTCGCCGGCACTGTAGAGTTTGTAGAGCGCCTGATCGAAGGTCTGCATGCCCAACTCATTGGAACGCGCCATTAACGGCTTGAGCTCGTGCACCTCACCCTTGCGAATCAAGTCGGCGACCAGCGGCGTATTAAGCAGCACTTCAATGGCTGCCCGGCGCCCCTTGCCATCGGGCGTGGGAATCAGCTGCTGGGCAACAATCGCCTTGAGATTCAGTGACAGGTCCATCCAGACCTGCTGATGCATCTCGGTCGGGAAGAAGTGAATGATGCGGTCCAGCGCCTGGTTGGCGTTGTTGGCGTGCAGGGTAGCCAGACACAGGTGCCCGGTTTCGGCAAAGGCCACCGCGTGGTCCATGGTTTCCTTGGTCCGCACCTCACCGATCAGAATCACGTCCGGCGCCTGACGCAAGGTGTTCTTCAGCGCCACCTCGAACGAGTCGGTATCAATACCGACCTCGCGCTGGGTAACAATGCAGTTCTGATGCTGGTGAATGAATTCGATCGGATCTTCGATGGAGATGATGTGCCCGCTGGAGTGCTTGTTGCGGTAGCCGATCATTGAGGCCAGCGAGGTCGACTTGCCGGTACCGGTGGCACCCACGAACATCACCAACCCGCGCTTGGTCATGGCCAGCTGTTTCAGCACGTCCGGCAGCCGCAGCTCTTCCATGGTCGGGATGTTGACCTCGATACGGCGCAACACCATGCCCACCAGATTACGCTGATAGAACGAGCTGACCCGGAACCGGCCAATGCCGCGCGCACTGATGGCGAAGTTGCATTCGCGCTTCTCGGCGAACTCGCGACGCTGCGCTTCGGTCATAACGCCCAGCACGGTTTCGCGGGTTTGCTCCGGCGACAGCGGGGTTTTGGTAACCGGCAGGATCTTGCCATTCACCTTCATGCTCGGTGGTACACCGGCGGTAATGAACAGGTCGGACGCACCCTTCTCGACCATCAACCGCAACAGCTTCTCGAACTCCATGGGTTGCCTCTACTTTCCTTCAGGGCGGCAGGCACACCGCCGCCGGCACTATTTGTTGAACTCAGAATCCGTCGGCGACCTTGGCTTTCTCACGAGCGCTTTCCTTGCTGACCAGGCCCTTGGCGACCAGCGACTTCAGACACATGTCCAGGGTCTGCATGCCGAGGTTACCGCCGGTCTGGATCGCCGAGTACATCTGCGCAATCTTGTCTTCACGGATCAGGTTCCGGATCGCCGGTGTGCCGATCATGATTTCGTGCGCGGCGACCCGGCCGCCGCCGATCTTCTTCAGCAGCGTCTGGGAGATTACCGCCTGCAGTGACTCGGACAGCATCGAGCGCACCATGGCCTTTTCCTCACCGGGGAACACGTCGACGATACGGTCGATGGTCTTGGCCGCCGAGGTGGTATGCAGGGTGCCGAACACCAGGTGACCGGTTTCTGCCGCAGTCAGCGCCAGGCGAATGGTTTCCAGGTCGCGCATCTCGCCGACCAGAATGATATCCGGGTCTTCCCGCAGTGCCGAGCGCAATGCTTCGGCAAAGCCAAGTGTGTCACGGTGCACTTCACGCTGGTTGACCAGACACTTTTTCGACTCGTGAACGAACTCGATCGGGTCCTCGATGGTCAGGATGTGCTGGTATTTGTTGCAATTGATGTAGTCGAGCATGGCCGCCAGACTGGTGGACTTGCCCGAGCCGGTTGGCCCGGTCACCAGCACCAACCCGCGCGGCACATCGGAAATCTTCTTGAACACATCGCCCATGCCCAGGTCTTCCATGGTCAGCACCTTGGAAGGAATGGTCCGGAACACCGCGCCTGCGCCACGATTCTGGTTGAACGCGTTAACCCGGAACCGGGCTACGCCGGGAACCTCGAAGGAGAAGTCGGTCTCCAGGAACTCCTCGTAGTCCTTGCGCTGCTTGTCGTTCATGATGTCGTAGATCAGCGCATGAACCTGCTTGTGCTCCATCGCCGGTACGTTGATCCGGCGCACGTCGCCATCAACACGGATCATGGGCGGCAATCCTGCCGACAGGTGCAAGTCCGACGCGCCCTGTTTAGCGCTGAAGGCTAACAGCTCGGTAATATCCATAGGGTTCCCCATAACAACCTGCATGCATGTAGAATGCCCGCAGTGTCTATTCCATTGGCAAGGTATTAACGTCCGTAATGTCCACGATAGCAGAGAATATTGCAAACGTTCGTGAGCGCATCCGGCGGGCTGCAGAGGCGGCCGGACGGCCTCCGGAAGCGATCACCCTGCTGGCCGTCAGCAAGACCCGACCCGCCAGCGCCATTCGCGACGCCTGGGCCGCCGGGCTGCAGGATATCGGCGAAAACTACCTGCAGGAAGCCCTCGACAAGATGGCCGAGCTGAGTGATCTGCCCTTGCGCTGGCACTTCATCGGCCCCATTCAATCGAACAAGACGCGTCCCATCGCCGAGCACTTCGACTGGGTACACAGCGTCGATCGCCTGAAAATCGCCCAGCGCCTCTCTGACCAGCGCCCGGAACATCTGCCGCCGCTGAATGTCTGCCTGCAGGTAAATATCAGCGCCGAAGACAGCAAATCCGGCGTATCGCTGGCCGAACTGCCTGAGCTGGCTGCTGCGGTCGCGGCGCTGCCGCGCATTCGGCTGCGTGGGCTGATGGCCATTCCGGCCCCGGCCGAGACCAGCGAAGCCCGCCGCGCGCCACTGGCTGCGCTGCGCCAGGCTGCACAAAGCCTGCCGCTGGACCTGGACACCCTGTCGATGGGCATGAGCGATGACCTGACCGAAGCGGTCCAGGAAGGCGCCACCATAGTGCGTATCGGCACCGCCCTGTTCGGGCAGCGCCAGTACCCCAACACCTAACGCATGCAGAACGAGGTTTCCCACATGACTGCACCCGTAATAGGATTCATCGGCGCCGGCAACATGGCCACCAGCCTGATCGGCGGCATGCTGCAGAAAAACGTCAAGCCGGCCAATCTGATTGCCAGCGACACCAAGGCCGAGCAATGCGCCGCCCTGGAGCGCCAGTTTCATATCCGCACCGCGACCGACAACGCCATTCTGGCCGCCGAGTGCGACATCCTGCTGCTGGCGGTCAAGCCGCAGGTCATGCAGGACGTCTGCCGCGCTCTGCCGCGCAGCCGCAAGCCCGGCCAGCTGATCATTTCCATCGCTGCAGGCATCACCTGCCAGAGTCTGGAAAACTGGCTCGGCGCCGGTACCGCCATCGTGCGCTGCATGCCCAATACGCCGTCGCTGCGCGGCCAGGGCGTCAGCGGCCTGTATGCCAACGCCGCCGTCAGCGACGAGCAGCGTGAGCAGGCCGAAGGCATCCTCAACGCGGTCGGCATCAGTGTCTGGCTGGATGAGGAAAAGCTGATCGACGCCGTCACCGCGGTCTCCGGCAGTGGCCCGGCCTACTTCTTCTACCTGATGGAAGCGATGATCGACGCCGGCGAAAAACTTGGCCTGCCGCGCGACACCGCCGAACGTCTGGCCCTGTTCACCGGCCTGGGTGCCGCCGACATGGCGGTGCACAGCGACGTCGACGTTGCCGAGCTGCGCCGTCGCGTCTGCTCACCCAACGGCACCACCGAACGCGCCATCGAAACCTTCCGCAGCCAGGGGTTGCCGAAGATGGTCGACGACGCCATGCAGGCCTGTGCCGACCGCGCAGCCGAAATGTCCCGCGAGCTTGCCTGAGGATTGATTGCCCATGAACAGCCTGAATACGGCCGCCATTTACCTGCTGCAAACCCTCGGCAATCTCTACCTGCTGGTAGTACTGCTGCGCTTTCTGCTGCAGCTGGTCCGCGCCGACTTCTATAACCCGATCTCGCAGTTCATCGTCCGTGCCACCAAGCCGCTGCTGATGCCGCTGCGCCGGATTATTCCCGGTTACGGCGGGCTGGACTTCGCCTCGCTGGTCCTGGCGCTGGCAATCCAGCTGGTGCTGATGGTGCTGATCATCAAGTTGATGGGCTACGCGCTGCCGAACATTATCCTGCTGGTCGCCTGGTCAGCCATTGGCATCCTCGCGCTGTTCGCCAAGATCTTCTTCTTCGCGCTGATCATCAGTGTAATCCTGTCGTGGGTCGCCCAGGGCAGCTACAACCCGGCGGTAACGCTGATCAACCAGTTGTGTGAGCCGCTGCTGGCACCGATCCGCAAGATCCTGCCGGCACTGGGCGGGCTGGACCTGTCACCGATCTTTGCCTTTATCGCCATTCGGCTGTTCGACATGCTGGTCATCGCGAACCTGGCGGCCGCGGCCAGCATGCCCCGCGGCCTGACGCTGGCACTCTGACGCCAGTGCCGTTCTACCACTGGCAAGGCAAGGATCTGATCCTCGACTGCCATCTGCAGCCCGGCGCCAAGCGCGCCGAGTTTGCCGGCCAGCATGGCGAACGGCTGAAAATCCGCATCAGCGCACCGCCCGTTGACGGCAAGGCCAACGACGCGCTGATGCGCTTTCTGGCCGACGCCTTTGCGGTCAGCCGCCAGCAGGTCAGCCTGCTCAGCGGCCAGACCAGCCGGCAAAAACGCCTGCTGATCAAACAACCGCTGCAGCTGCCCGAGGATCTGGGTATCAGCCGCTGCTGAATGTTGCACCGGACCAACGCCCTCTTTAGACTGGCGCCTCTATTATTGGCCCTTCGCCTGCCTGCAGCACCCCGGAGCAAGCCTCCTTGCGAAGTCCGGCCAAGCGACACAGGAACAGGTTACCGATGTCCAGACTACCTGCTGACTCCGTCGGCCTGGTCACCCCCCAGCGCCAGACCTTCACCGAGCCTCTACCCCTGGCCTGCGGCACGCCGCTGAACAGCTACGAGCTGGTCTACGAGACCTACGGTGAACTTAACGCCAGCGCCAGCAATGCGGTGCTGGTTTGCCACGCCCTGTCCGGCCATCACCACGCCGCCGGCTACCACAGCGCCGACGATCGCAAACCGGGCTGGTGGGATAACTGCATCGGCCCCGGCAAGGCCATCGACACCAAGCGCTTCTTCGTCGTCAGCCTGAACAACCTCGGCGGCTGCCACGGCTCCACCGGCCCGTCCAGCATCAACCCGGAAACCGGCAAGAGCTACGGCGCCAGCTTCCCGGTACTGACCGTTGAAGACTGGGTCCACAGTCAGGCGCGGCTGGCGGACGTGCTGGGCATTCAGCAGTGGGCTGCGGTGGTGGGCGGCAGCCTTGGCGGCATGCAGGCGCTGCAGTGGGCGATCAGCTACCCGGAGCGCGTGCGTCACTGCGTGGCCATTGCCACCGCGCCCAAGCTGTCGGCACAGAACATCGCCTTCAACGAGGTGGCCCGGCAGGCGATCATTACCGATCCGGACTTCCACAACGGCGACTACGCCGCCTTTGGCGTAATCCCCAAGCGCGGCCTGATGCTGGCGCGCATGGTCGGCCACATTACCTACCTGTCGGACGACTCGATGGGCGCCAAGTTCGGCCGCGATCTGCGCTCCGATCAGCTCAACTACGACCTCACCAGCGTCGAGTTCGAGGTGGAAAGCTACCTGCGCTATCAGGGTCAGGAGTTCTCCGGCCGCTTCGACGCCAATACCTACCTGCTGATGACCAAGGCGCTGGACTACTTTGACCCGGCCGCGGCCAACGGCGGTGATCTGGCGCGAACACTGGCGGTGGTCCAGGCTCGCTGCCTGGTGATGTCGTTCACTACCGACTGGCGCTTCTCGCCGGCACGCTCGCGCGAGCTGGTCGACGGCCTGCTCGCCGCCCGCAAGGACGTCAGCTATCTGGAGATCGAAGCCGCGCAGGGCCACGACGCCTTCCTGCTGCCGATTCCCCGCTATATCGAGGCCCTGAGTGGCTACATGAACCGCATCGAGGTGAACCAATGAGCCTGCGCGCCGATCTGGAGATCATCCAGCAATGGATTCGCCCGGGCAGCCGGGTACTCGACCTGGGCTGCGGCGAAGGCCAGTTGCTGCGCCACCTGCGCGATCACAAGCAGGTGCAGGGCTACGGACTGGAAATCGACCCTGACAAGATCAGCAGCTGTATCCGTCACGGCGTCAACGTGATGGAGCAGAACCTCGACGAAAGCCTCGACAACTTCGAGGACAACAGCTTCGACACCGTGGTCATGACCCAGTCGCTGCAGGCCATGCACTACCCCGACCGGGTACTGGAAGACATGCTGCGCATCGGTCACGAAGGCATCCTGACCTTCCCCAATTTTGCCCATTGGCGCTGCCGCTGGTATCTGGGCACCAAGGGCCGCATGCCGGTATCCGAGTTCATGCCCTACACTTGGTACAACACCCCGAACATCCACTTCTGCACTTTCAAGGACTTCGAGCAGCTGTGCCGGGAGCGCAACATCAAGGTGCTGAACCGCCTGGTAGTCGACCAGACCCACCAGAGCAGCTGGTTGAGCGGCCTGTGGCCCAACATGCTGGGTGAAGTCGCGATCTACCGGGTCAGTCGCTAGTCCAATTTCGAGGAGAACTGCCATGTTTCGTCGTCTCTGCCTGCTGAGCCTGATGATGCTCAGCCTCAACGTGTTCGCCGGCCCCGAGCCCACTCGCTTCGGTGATCTGGTGGTCTACCACAACGTATTCAACAGCACCCTGTTGCAGCCCGATATCGCCGCCAACGCCGGCCTCAAGCGCGGCCCGACCCACGGCGTGATCAACGTCGCCGTGCAGCGGCCGGACGGCAGCGCGGTCGACGCTATCCTCAAGGGCGAAGTGCGCAGCCTGATCGGCCAGCCTGTCGCGCTCGACTTCAACCGCATTCAGGAAGGCGACGCCATCTACTTTGTCGCCAACTACACCTCTACCCAGCGCGGCATTTTGCTGTTCAAGGTCGATATCCAGGCCGAAGCAGGCGCCATGGTGCACAGCCTGAGCTTCCAGCAGGAATTCTTCCCCGATGACCAATAAAACAGCCCTGCCCTTCAGTGAGTTGGTGCTCGCCAGCAACAACAAGGGCAAGCTCGCTGAACTCCAGGCCATGCTGGGTGACAGCATCACCGTCCGCCCGCAAAGCGACTTCACCGATATCGAAGCCGAGGAAACCGGCCTGACCTTCGTCGAAAACGCCCTGATCAAGGCGCGTCACGCCGCCCGCATCTCGGGCCTGCCGGCGCTGGCCGACGACTCCGGACTCGCAGTCGACGCCCTTGGCGGCGCACCCGGCATCTACTCTGCCCGCTACGCAGGCGGTGGCGGTGATGCCGCCAACAACGCCAAGCTGCTTGACGCATTGAAGGACGTACCGGACGCCGAGCGCGGCGCCCAGTTCATCTGCGCGCTGGCCCTGCTGCGCCACGCCGAAGACCCTATTCCCGTCATCTGTGAAGGCGCCTGGCAAGGCCGCATCCTGCATGCGCCCAGCGGCGAGCACGGTTTTGGCTACGATCCGCTGTTCTGGGTGCCGGAGCGCGACTGCTCCAGCGCCGAACTCAGTCCGCAAGAGAAGAACCAGCTCAGCCACCGCGCCCGGGCAATGGCCTTGCTGAAAGCCAGGCTGGGCCTGTGAAGCCACAAGCGGCAAGCGGCAAGCGGCAAGCAAACCCAAACGCCGGCACGGACCGCTTGCAGCTTGAGGGAGCAACGCCCCCGTCTTGTGGCTTGCAGCCGCCGCCCCTGGCGGCATATGTCCACATCCCCTGGTGCGTAAGGAAGTGCCCCTACTGCGACTTCAATTCGCACACCACTCACGATGCCCTGCCCGAGAATGAGTACGTCGATGCCCTGATCGAGGATCTGGAGCAGGATCTGCGCGCGCTCGAAGGCCTGCCCGCTCGCCCGCTGACCTCGATCTTCTTCGGTGGCGGTACGCCGAGTCTGTTCTCGGCCGCCGCGCTGGATCGCTTCCTGCAGGCGCTGAATCAGCGCGTGCCGTTCGCAGACGATATAGAAATCACCCTCGAAGCCAACCCCGGCACCTTCGAGCAAGCCAAGTTCAGAGACTACCGGCTGGCCGGCATCAACCGGCTGTCGATCGGCATCCAGAGTTTCAACGCCGAACATCTGAAGGCGCTGGGCCGCATCCATGATGACCGTGAAGCCCTCGGCGCCGTCGACATGGCGCGTCGCGCCGGCTTCGACAACCTGAACCTAGACCTGATGCATGGCCTGCCGAATCAGGAGCACGCCCAGGCGATGGCCGATCTGGATCAGGCGATGGCGCTCGCACCGGAGCACCTGTCCTGGTATCAGCTGACGCTGGAACCCAACACGGTGTTTTACTCGCGCCCGCCCACGCTGCCCGAGGAAGACATTCTCTGGTCGATTCAGGAGGCCGGGCTGCAGCGTCTGGCCGCCGGTGGCTACGCCCAGTACGAGATTTCCGCCTATGCCAGAAATGGCCGCCGTGCCCGCCATAACCTGAACTACTGGCAGTACGGCGACTTTCTCGGCCTGGGCGCCGGCGCGCATGGCAAGCTGACCGACGCCAATGGCAAGGTGCAGCGCTACTGGAAGACCCGCCTGCCCAAGGACTACCTGAATCCGGACAAAGCCTATCTGGCCGGCAGCAAGACGCTGGACGCAGACGAGCTGCCGTTCGACTTTCTGATGAACGCCCTGCGGCTGGTCGATGGCGTGCCCAGCGCCTGGTACGCCGAGCGCACCGGCCAGTCACTGGAGCAGATCGCCGATACGCTCAATCAAGCCGAGGCCAAGGGCCTGCTCGAGCCCTGGCACCAGCAGCTACGCCCGACCGAACGCGGCCGGCTGTTCCTCAACGACCTGCTGGAAATGTTCCTCTAGGCTGCCTAGGAAGGCCGAGTTCCAACGCCGCCACGCGCATGCAGCACCTTCGCTGGTCGAGCGGGAGCTCGACCCTCCCGAACCCCACAACCATCCCTGCGTGCTCGCCGGGAAGGCCGAGTTCCAACTCGGCCACGCGCACGCAGCAATCTCCATGGTCGAGCAGAAGCTCGACCCTCCCACCTCGCCGCGCTGTGAATTACCATCGCTAACATCAATAGCCCTTGCCGCATGAACGTACAGTCAGCAGAATTGACTCAGTCTGGAAACTGATTTCGATCTCGCCAGTCGGCAAACAGCCGGCGACGACCACACATCAACCGCGGCCCACGGGCACGCAGCAGATCGAACCCGCACCCAACCCGGAGGCCCGATGAATCCCTTCAGCTTTGCCACCACTGCGCAGATCCTCTGCGAATCCGGTTCCGCCAGCCAGCTCGGCGAGCTGTGCAAGGTCCGCGACGCCCACCGCGTAGTGATTGTCACCGACCCCGGCATTACCAAGATTGGTCTGCTGGACGGCGTACTGCCTAATCTGAGCAGCGCCGGCATTGCCGTTGAGGTATTCGATCAGGTCGAGGCAGACCCGCCGGAGTCCGTGGTACTGGCAGCCGTCGAGCAAGCCAAGGCCATGCAGGCCGAGCTGATCATCGGCTTTGGCGGCGGCAGCTCGATGGATGTGGCCAAACTGGTTGCCCTGCTCGCGCACCCGGGCTGCACGCAGACCCTGCAGGACATCTACGGCGTCGGCAATGCCCGCGGCCAGCGCCTGCCGCTAATTCAGGTGCCGACCACCGCCGGCACCGGCTCGGAAGTCACCCAGATTGCGATCATCACCACCGGCGCCACCACCAAGATGGGCGTGGTGTCACCGATTCTGTTGCCGGATCTGGCCCTGCTGGACGCCGACCTGACCCTGGGGCTGCCCGCCCACGTCACCGCCGCTACCGGCATCGACGCCATGGTGCACGCCATCGAGGCCTACACCAGCAAGCTGAAGAAGAACCCGCTGTCCGACATGCTCGCCCGCGAGGCCCTGCGCCTGCTGGCCGCCAATCTGGATGCGGTGGTGCAGGACGGCGGCAACCGCGAAGCCCGCCAGGCCATGCTGCTCGGCGCCCTGCTCGCCGGCCAGGCCTTCGCCAACGCGCCGGTTGCCGCGGTCCACGCGCTGGCCTACCCGCTCGGCGGTCACTTCCACATTCCCCACGGCCTGTCGAACGCGCTGGTACTGCCAACGGTGGTCGAATTCAACGCCCCGGCTGCCGCGCCGCTGTATGCCGAACTGGCACCGCTGATCGTCGGCCCCGGCCTGGTTGCCGGTGACGCCGACAGCCTGACCTCGCAGATGATCAGCGCGTTGGCTGAGCTAAGCCCGCGCTGTGGCCTGCCGAGCCGCCTGCGCGACGCTGGCGTACCGAAGGACGCACTGGAAATGCTGGCCAGGGACGCCATGCTGCAGCAGCGTCTGCTGGTCAACAACCCACGCGAGGTCACCGAAGCGGACGCGCTGGCCATCTACAACCAGGCTTACTGAGCCAAGCGGAGCATTCATGAGTACGAGCAAGCCCACGCGCAGCGATTACCCCTACCTGCACGCCATCACCACCCGCTGGCACGACAACGACATCTACGGTCACATCAACAACGTGACCTACTACAGCTACTTCGACAGCGCGGTGAACAGCTGGCTGATCGCCGAAGGCGGGCTGGACATCCACAACGGTGATCAGGTCGCCTTTGTGGTCAGCTCCAACTGCGATTACTTCGCGCCCATCGCCTTTCCTGACGCCATCGAGATTGGCGTCAAGGTCGCGCGTCTGGGCAGCAGCTCGGTGCATTACGAACTGGCCGTATTCAAGCAGGACCGTGAAGAAGCCTGCGCGGCGGGTCGCTTCGTCCACGTATTCGTCGACCGCGCCAGCAATACCGCCTTCCCGATCCCCAACCGCTGCCGCGCCGCCCTTGAGCGGCTGATGGACCCGATCTGATGCGCCGCAGGTGGCTGTTACCGCTGCTGCTCGGCCCATTGCTGATATCAGCAGGCCCGAGCAGTGCCGAGCCCCGACTGCAGAGCCGGGTGGAGAGTTTTGATGTCAGTGGCGCCACGGTCGACACCATTCGCGCCAGCCTGAACCGCAACCGCCAGCACAGCGCCAACCGGGTCAATTGGAACTTCCGCTGGGAGTCCACGCCCGGTCAGTGCCGCATCACCGAAGCGACCACCGACGTCAGCGTGACCTCGTATATCCCGCGCCTGCAACCCGACCCGCAGCGCGCCACAAGCGTGCAGCAGCAATGGGACAGCTACCTGCTTGCCCTGCAGCTGCATCAGGATGGCCATGTGGAGTTGGCAATGAACGCTGCCAGACAGATCGAGCAGGCGATTCTAAACCTGCCGCCCGCAGCCACCTGCGAGCAACTGCAGCAGGCCGCCAACGCGGCCGGCCGCCGCCTGCTGGAACAGCTCGCCGTCGACGACCGCGAATACGACAAGCGCACCCAGCAGGGGACGCTGGAAGGCGCGCACTTCCCCTGACACTCGCAGGCTTGTCCACTCGGCAACACGGATAGATCGAGCCGGGGCTTTGCCAACACGCCGTACCCCGGCACCGCAGGCCGGCTTGGAAGCCGGCCTCCCGGGAAGGTCGAGCTCCCGCTCGACCAGCGTCAGGCGTGAACCGCTCTATTACGCCATCCCACCCGGCGCAAAGATCTCAATCCAATACCCATCCGGATCACGGATAAAGGCGATGTTGTGCATCTTGCCGTCCTGCGGACGCTTCACGAAGGACACACCCAGTTCCTCAAAGCGCGCGCAGGCCGCTTCCAGGTCCGGCACCGCAAAACCGATATGGCCGAAGCCGCGCGGGTCTTCGTTACCGTTGTGATAGCTGAACTCCGGATCATCTTCGGTGCCCCAGTTGTGGGTCAGCTCCAGCATGGCCGGACGGCCGAAGGTCTGGTGGGTGCGCTCGACCGGATCGTCAGACCAGCTGTCCAAGGCGTTACTGTCGACGGCGGCCAGGAAATACAGGCTGAACTTGCCGGCCGGAAAATCCAACTTCTTCACCAGCGTCATGCCCATCACGCGGGTATAGAAATCCAGCGTCGCTTTCGGGTCCTTGATGCGCAGCATGGTCTGGTTGAAGACAAAGCCCTCGGTAGCCGGATCGCGGTTCTCGCACAGGCCCGGGGCAGATTCAAAGTGACGACTCATGGCAACAGCTCCCATTGGGTAGAAAAAGCCAAAGCCTAACACTGAAAGGCCCGCACACAGAACGTGCGCGGGCGTCGTATCCGGTCAGCATTACGCCAACCGACGCTTCTGCTTTCACAAATGGTGAGAAGCGTCGGCGAGGCCGGCAGTACAAGGCAAAACCGGGAGAAGGTGCGCAGTTTACGAACAGTAAATGAGCAGGCTTCGAGCGGTTTTAACGCAGTAATGCCAACGCAGCCAGCTTCTCAGCGGAACTTGCGCTCTTCCCACCACGGGAAGAACGCTGGCTTGTCCGTGCTCGGACGCAGCTTGAACTCCGGCGCGCGCTTCTCCAGGAAGGAGCTGACGCCCTCTTTCGCGTCCTCGGACTCACCCATAAAGGCAATCGCGCGCGAGTCGATGATATGCGCTTCCATCGGATGATCCGCCGCCATCATGCGCCACAGCAGCTGACGGTTCAGCGCGGCGGACATGGCCGAGGTGTTGTCGGCAATCTCACGGGCCAGCTCACGCGCCGCCGGCAGCAGCTCGTCCGGCTCGTGGACGCTGCGCAGCAGACCGCCCTTGAGCGCTTCTTCGGCGCTGAAGACACGGCCGGTATAGACCCACTCGGCGGCCTGCATCGGGCCAACGAGGCGCGGCAGGAACCAGCTGGAGCAGGCTTCCATGGTGATGCCGCGACGGGCAAACACGAAACCGAACTTGGCATTGGTCGAGGCCATGCGAATGTCAGCAGGCAGGCTCATGGTGACACCGACGCCGACAGCCGCGCCGTTGAAGGCAACGATGACCGGCTTGATGCACTCGTAGATACGCAGCGAGACAGTACCGCCGCCATCACGCAGGTCATCACCCTCGGGCTGATCCTGACGCTTGTGACGGTTGAAGGTATCACCGCCCTTCTCCAGATCCGCACCGGCACAGAACGCACGGCCGGCGCCAGTCATGATCACCACACGCACCGCATCATCGGCATCCGCCGCATCAAAGGCCGCAATCAGCTCACGACGCATCAGGCCGTTGAAAGCGTTCATGCGGTCAGGACGGTTCAGCGTCAACGTGAGGACACCGTCCTCCACCTGGTAATCGAGGGTCTCGTAAGTCATTGGGGCTCTTCCTGTTTGGTCAAATGCCGCCCAGTGTAGAACCGGCCAGTCACGGTAACCAGTTGAGTTACCGTGGCGTATGTGAGGGTATTGGCGGTGTGGATGGCAGGGAGCAGCAAACCTCACGCGCGTGCGGATAACTTGCGGCTGGCAAACAAAGCAATAGTTATCCTCACGATCATGCGGATTGTCCAAACAACAACCGGACATACCGCCAACTCCCGGACAAAGGCGAACTCAGAGTTCAGCCCCGGGGCCCTGCACGCAGGTTCTAGCAGTGCATCGCCCGATTGCGCCCCGCATCCTTCGCCGCATACAGAGCGCGATCAGCACGCTTGAAGGTGTCATCAACGCCGGCATCTGTCGGGCGCCAGTCGGTATAGCCAATGCTGACGGTCACACCGGGTAAGCCCGGCTCGCTGATCAGGGCGGCCAGGCGCAGCCGTTCGGACAGCTCACCGGCCTGAGCCATGGTTGTTGCCGGCAGCAGAACGATGAACTCCTCGCCCCCTACCCTGCCGAACACATCAGACTGGCGCAGGGCATCTTCCACATGCCGACAGAAGACCTGTAAGACGCGATCACCGGCCTGATGACCGAACTGGTCGTTAATCGCCTTGAAGTGGTCCAGATCGAGCGAAAGGACTGAAAAAGGCTCTCCGCTCCGCCTGCTGCGCCGGAACAGGTCACTGGCGGCATTGGCCACTGCGCGGCGGCTGCGCACGCCAGTCAACGTATCGACCATGGCAAGGTCTTCAAAATTGCTGCGGATACGCTCGGACACGAGTAGCAAAAAACCGATATTGACGATCACCAGTCCGAAGGTGAAGGTACCGAGATACAGCGCCTGCATCCAGGAGGTATCCAGCATGCCCTGGCCGTCCTGCGGCTGGAACACCGCATGTACCCAGCGCGCACCAAATACCAGGGTGGAGAAGCAGACCCAGAAACCGGTGAACGTGACACCCAGCAGATACTGCCGGTGATCGCTGCGGCGCTGGAAGATCGCCATTGCAAACACGATGGCATGCATCAGGCTGGCGGCAAACACATAGCCGGTCAGACTCAGGTAACGCCCACGCAGGCTGTCCTCGACGTGGGTAAAGTAGGCCTGGCCGATCCAGGCAACAACAAACAGCACCACCCAACCCTTGAGTCTCGGCTGCTGACCGAAGTAGCGGGCGCTGCCGATCCAGTACAGGGTATAGGCCAGCATGGCGGCGGTATTCGGGATCGTATAGGTAAGCCAGTCGAGGGCCTCACCACGCAAACTGATCAGCAGCCCGGAGAACATGGCCAACAGCGAGCCGGCCGCCCAGTGACGATACCCCGCAATAGCAGGAGTGCTGGCGCGCCCCATCAATAGCAGAACGATACCCATCACAGCCATCAGCAAGCTGGTCAGCATGATCAGGGTACCGGGATCGTATACGGGTGTTACATCCATCGAGTGCACGTCGTCATCGGGTTCTTTCTTATTATGTTCCATGGATGGGGTAAGGGCACGGAAAGAGTGGCGGATTGCCACTTTTTAGCCTGCCGGCGCAGCGTTCAGCCGTAACGCGGCATCGCGGCAGTGTGACCGGCTCTACACCCTGGCAATCCGACAGCCAACCGTCATCCGGCTGTAACCTGGATGTTATCTCCTTGTCGCACTCTGGCAGCCGACTCACACGCTGCCCGTTGAAACGAGGACCCTCATGCCTTCAATTCGCCGCTATCTGCGCCACCTGTGGCTTTCGTTCACCCTGCTACCCGGCCTGGCCAGCGCCCATGCACTGGAGATCCACGGCTCCAATACCATCGGCGCTACGCTTGCGCCGATGCTGATGACCGGCTTTCTGCAGCAACTGACCGGCAACCCGGTGACAGCCAGGCCAACCGGGACAGCCAACGAGACGGTGCTTGCCACCAGCTACAACGGCAAACCGATGACAGTGCTGGTCGCGGCGCATGGCACGAGCACTGGCTTCAGCGCGCTGGCGGCGGATCACGCCGATATCTGGGCCGCATCACGTCGAGTCAAGGGCAGCGAGCGCGAGGCCATGACCTCGCGGGCCGACATGACCAGCCCGGACAGCGAGCATGTAATTGCAATTGATGGCCTGGCGATTCTGGTACACCCCTCCAACCCGGTCGAGCAGCTCAATATCGATACGCTGGCGCGCATATTCGCTGGCGAAATCAGCAACTGGTCCGAGGTTGGCGGCCCGGATCGACCAATTCGGATCTATGCCCGAGACGAGCAATCCGGCACCTGGGATACCTTCAAGGAGCTGGTGCTGGCCGGACGCTACAACCTGACGCCGAGCGCGCAGCGTTACGAGTCGAACGACCAGCTGTCGAACGACGTGAGCAACGACCCGTCCGGTATCGGCTTTGCCGGCTTCGCCTCGGCGGGCAACAGCAAGCTGCTGGCGATTGCCGACGGCAACGCCCCGGCGCTGAAACCGAGCGCGCTGTCGGTGGCTACCGAAGATTATCCTCTGGCACGCCGGCTGTATCTGTACACGGCAGGAAACACCGGCGAGCCACTGGCAAGGCAGTTTATCGAGTACGTTCAGAGCCCGACGGGACAGGCGATTGTGGCCGAATCCGGCTTCTTTTCGCAGACCCCCTTTGCCGTCGATCTGCCGCCGGATGCCAGTGTGCCCGATACCTTCAGGCGCCTGACCGAAAATTACCAGCGCCTGTCGGTCAACTTCCGCTTTGCCGAGGGACGCACCCAGCTGGATAACAAGGCCCGGCGTGACCTGCAACGCGTACAGCAGTATCTGGAGGACACCGGCAAGTCCGGTCGCGACCTGATGCTGATCGGTTTTGCCGATCAGCAGAGTCACGAACTGCGGGCGCAGATGATCTCCGAGCTGCGCGCGCTGTCTGCCGCCAAGGCGCTGCGGGAAATGGGCACTCGGGTACAGGGGTATGTCGGTTACGGACACTACATGCCGGTCGGTTCAGCCGGCGGGGAAAGTGGCGCGCGTCGTAATGGGCGGGTTGAGGTGTGGGTGCGACGGTAAGAAAGCGGCAGAGAGCCGCCGTCAACTCAGCGCGCCAGGCAGATACCCAGCGCCATCAGCGCCGGTACCAGCAGGCTTTGCAGCACATTGCTGCGCAGAGCCAGCAACAGGTCGCCATCCGGACGACAGAGCCACAGGCTATGCAAACCCAGCGCGAAAGCCGGCAAGGCCAGCAGACTGGCAACCGGCAACCAGCCCGCCAGCACGGCCAGCAACAGCACCAGCAAAGCCAGCAACCAATTGGCCGCGTAGACCCGGCGGGCCAGCGCCGGCCCATAGCGCAGCGCCAGATTGTCGCGGCCGACGCGGCGGTCGGCGTCGCAATCGGGAAGCTGGTTGAGCAGTAACAGGTTATTGATCAGCGCCCACAACACCACGCCGGCCGCCAGCCCGGCGGCCGTGTATTCACCGGCCAGTACGCGCTGGCTGCCGAGCAGCATCAGCAGACCGAAGCCGGTACCCGGCGCCAGCAGACTGAGCCAGCGATTGCGGGTAATCCACGGGGTATAACCGGCCACCAGCAGCACGCCGGCGATGCCGACCGGCAACAGGCCGGGGCCGGTACGCCAGCTCAGCCACAGGCCGATCAGCCCGGTCAGCAGCAACAGCGTCAGCCCCAGCGCTAGGGCGGCCGGCGCAGCGTGCGGGTGCGCCGGCAGGTAGCCACTGCCGCCACTGAAGGGCGTGCGCTCGGTGTGCAGATCCAGGCCGCTGCGAAAGTCGGCGTACTCGTTCAGCACATTGACTGCGCCATGTGCCGCCAGCGCGCCCAGCAACACCAGCAGCCAGTCACTGTCGAGCAGCAACGCCGGCGGGGTCAGCGCCGCGGCCAGGGCGACGGTAACCAGTGCCAGCAACAGAAACGGCGGGCGCAGGGTAAGCAGTAATCCCATAGTCATTCGTCCAGCTGGAAACTTCCGTTGATCCGGCCATCGGCAGAGCCTTGCCAACGCTGGAAGGCGCACACTTTACCCACGTCCAGGCCCCGCCAACAAGCCGATTACACCTGTCTGCTCTGGCCAAACCGGCACTCTTCGCCAGCAAAGGGGCAGGAGCACAGGCAGGATCGTGCAGAGTGTCCGATACTGATGGTGATTACTGAATGCAGGATGCCCCATGCTGGATTTTTTCCTGGTCGTTTTATTTGGCCTGCTCACCTTTGCAGCGATTGTGCTGTTCTACCATCACTACCTGTGGAAGCGCCTGCGCAACCCGCGCGACGAACAATGGGCGCTGGGCGCCTTGATGGGGCTGGGCAGCCTGTTTGTCATGCTCTCGGCGGTCGATGTGGGCAACGGTGTGCTGCTCGATGCGCGGGTGCTACTGATGGGCTTTGCCGGCCTGCTGGCAGGCTGGCGAGGGGCGCTGGCAGCCCTGATGATCACCCTGCCAGCACGTCTGCTGATTGGTGGTGCAGGTGCCTATATCGGCTGCCTGACGCTGCTCATGGCGCCGCTGATCGGTCTGGCCTGGCGGCAGCTTGATGCGCGCCTGAGCTGGAGGCCGTCCTGGCGCTTTCTGGTGTTCGGTGCCCTGCTGCAGCTGTCACTGGGGACTATCATGCTATTCCCGGAACCCCAGCGCACCCTGGCGCTGAGGGACGCCGTCTTGCCCTTGCTGATACTGAACATGATTGGCGCGCTGCTGGCAGGCTGGATGGAGCTCGGCATCAACCAGAGCGTCGTACGTGCCGAGCGCTGGCGCAGGAGGGCACTGACCGACGACCTGACCGGCCTGGGAAATCGACTGCAACTGACCGAAACCATTGAACGCAAGCTGCAGGAAATTAAACAGCAAGGCGGCTCCTTTGCCCTGATTTCACTGGATCTCGACAACTTCCGCCACATCAACGATACGCTGGGACACAAAATCGGCGACGCAGTGCTGGTGGCCATCGCACGGCGTCTGTCTGACTCACTGACCCCGCAGGATATGCTGGTGCGTGTGGCGGGCGACCAATTTGTCGTCATGATGCCCTCGGCGTCGGCAAACGAGATTATTCAGCACGCCAGACAGCTGCTCAGCACGGCAGCGGCGCCGCTACAGATCGAACACTACGTGTTGCTGCTGACCGCCAGCATTGGCGTGGTCTGGTCACCACAGAACGGGGCCGAGTCCCGCCTGCTGCTGCAAAACGCCGAAATCGCCATGTATCGATCCAAGTACCGCGGACGCAACCAGGTCACCTGCTTTGACGACAACATGCGCACCGAACTGGAGCGCCAGACCGGCCTGACCCAGGCACTGCGGCTGGCACTGGAAAGCAAACGCGACCTGCGACTGGTGTTTCAGCCCCAGTTTTCACTGGTTGACCGACACCTGACCGGGGCAGAAGTGTTGCTGCGCTGGCGGCACCCGCAGCTTGGCGACATCAGTCCGGCGGAATTTGTTCCGCTGGCCGAACAGGCCGGTCTGTCAGGGCTGCTCGACCGTTTTGTAATGGAACAGGCCGCGATCCAGCAGGCCGCCTGGGTCCGGGCGGGCTTCAGCCTGAAACTCTCGATCAACCTGTCCGTGCTCAGCCTGCGCGTCACCGGCCTGGCAAAGGAGATTCTTGCATTGCTCGGCAAATACGACATACCCGCGCAATTGATGGAAGTCGAGGTGACCGAGTCGGTCGACCTTGAAGGGTCCAGCGAAGCGATGGCCGAAATTCTGCAATTACGGGCAGCCGGCGTCAGCATTGCACTGGATGACTTCGGTACCGGCCATTCTTCCCTGAGCTACCTGCAACACCTGCCCTTGGATATCGTCAAGATCGATCAGAGCTTTATTCGCAGCATTCAGCCCACAGAGTGCCCGGGCAATGCCATTTTGCGGGCCATCATCGCCCTGGCCAAGGCTCTGGAACTGGATATCATAGCCGAAGGCGTGGAGACGGAGGAGCAACACAGCTGGCTTGCCGCAGAGGGCTGCGACATCGCCCAGGGTTATCTGCATGGCAAACCGGTGGATAGACTGGAGTTTGAGCAGCGGTACCTGCGGCAATCAGCCTGAGCGGCTCACTCGACCCGCTCGAACTTGAGATCCCAGACGCCGTGCCCCAGGCGCTCGCCACGGCGCTCGAACTTGGTCACCGGGCGCTCTTGCGGGCGCGGCACGTAACCGGCATCACCTGCCTGGTTGCGATACCCCGGCGCGGCGCTCATCACCTCAAGCATGTGCTCGGCGTAGTGCCCCCAGTCGGTGGCCATGTGGAACACGCCACCAACTTTCAGCTTGCGGCGCACCTGCTCGGCAAAGGCCGGCTGCACAATGCGGCGCTTGTTGTGCTTCTTCTTGTGCCAAGGGTCCGGGAAGAACAGCAGCAGGCGGTCCAGGCTGCCATCCGGAATGCAGCGGTTGAGCACTTCGATCGCGTCGCAATCAAATACCCGCACGTTGCTCAGGCCGCTGGTCAGCAGACCATTGAGCAGCGCCCCCACACCCGGGCGGTGTACTTCAATGCCGATGAAATCCTGCTCGGGCGCAGCCGCTGCCATCTCCAGCAGCGAGTGGCCCATGCCGAAGCCGATCTCCAGCGTACGCGGCGCACTGCGACCAAACAGGGCGTCCAGATCGAGCATGCCCTGATCCAGGCTCAGGCCGAAACGCGGCCAGCCCTGATCAATCCCCTTCTGCTGACCTTCGGTCATGCGGCCGGCACGCATGACGAAACTGCGAATGGCGCGACGCGGTGGGCTCTCGGGGTTCGGGGTGTCTGCGCTTTCGGGCAGTTCGGGAGTATCAGACATGGGCAGCTCGGTAATGATTCGGATGAGACGGCGCCCCGCAGGGCGCCTGACAAAAGGATAGCCTGCTCAGCGCAGGGTGCCGTCCAGCGGCGATGAGGCCGAGGCGTACAACTTGCGCGGCATGCGGCCAGCCAGATAGGCAGCGCGACCGGCCACAACGGCGTGGTGCATCGCCTGGGCCATCAGCACCGGGTGATCGGCGTGGGCAATGGCACTGTTCATCAGCACACCGGCACAGCCCAGCTCCATCGCGATGGTCGCGTCGGAGGCGGTGCCGACACCGGCATCCACCAGCACCGGTACGGTGGCTTCTTCCAGAATGATGCGCAGGTTCCACGGGTTGCAAATGCCCATGCCGGAGCCGATCAGACCGGCCAGCGGCATCACCGCAACGCAGCCCATGGCGGCCAGTTCACGAGCGATGATCGGGTCATCACTGGTGTAGACCATGACGTCGAAGCCGTCCTTGATCAGCACTTCGGCGGCCTTGAGGGTCTCGACCACATTGGGGAACAGGGTCTTCTGGTCGGCCAGCACTTCCAGCTTGACCAATTTGTGGCCATCCAGCAGCTCACGAGCCAGACGGCAGGTACGTACCGCCTCTTCGGCGGTGTAGCAGCCGGCGGTGTTCGGCAGGATGGTGTAGCGATCCGGCGATACCACGTCCAGCAGGTTGGGCTCATCCGGGTTTTGGCCGATGTTGGTGCGGCGGATGGCAACGGTCACGATCTCGGCGCCCGAGGCTTCGATGGCGCGGCCGGTCTCGTCCAGGTCCTTGTACTTGCCGGTGCCGACCAGCAGACGGGAACGGTAACGAACGCCGGCGATTTCCAGCGCGTCCTGGGTCATATCAGTCATCAGGTTCTCCAGCGAAGGGATTGGGTTAGCCGCCACCGATGGCATGCACGATTTCCACCCGATCACCCTCGGCCAGACGGGTTTCGGCGTGCAGACTGCGCGGCACGATATCGAGGTTCAGCTCAACCGCCAGACGCTTGCCGGTCAGCCCCAGGCGGGCGATCAGCTCAGTCAGGGTCAGCGGCTGGTCGAGGTGATAGGGCTCACCGTTCAAATGAATCTGCATGGGCGGCTCGGCAACGACGGATGGAGATGATAGGGCAGCTCAGCGCGGTCAATGTTGACCGGCGACAAGGGCGCTATGATAACGCCCTTTGCCACCCGCTGACCACGGCGGATCAGAGCGTGCGCCAGACCGCTAGCCCCAGACACAGCCAGGCCACCAGCCAGAGCACGCCGCCGAGCGGAGTAATCATGCCGAGCTTGCCGATGCCGCTGAGCGTCAGCAGATAGAGGCTGCCGGAAAACAGCACGATACCCAGCGCAAACAGCACACCAGTGGCTTTGAGCAAAGTGCTGTCCGGGCTGCGCAGCAGCAGCACCGCCACCCCGATCAGCGCCATGGTGTGCCACAGCTGATAGCTCACGCCGGTCTGAAATACATTCAGCATGTTCTCGGACAGTTTGCCGCGCAGCCCGTGGGCGGCAAAGGCGCCCAATGCCACGCCGGTGAAACCACTCAGTGATGCCAGTAACAGCAGCCATTTGGCCATGCTTTGCCCCCTCGGTTTATACTCCGGACCAACTCACTGGCCGGATCCCCATGTTCAAACTCATATTGCGCAAGACCGCCAAGTGGCTCCTGATTGTCGCCCTGCTCAGCCTGCTGCCCGTACTGGTGCTGCGCTGGACGCCTGCGCCCGGCTCGATGCTGATGGTCGAGCGCTGGATCAGCCAACGTGACGACGCCGACTACCGCCGCCAGTACCAGTGGCGGCCCTACGCGCAGATCCCCGACAGCATGAAAATGGCGGTGATCGCCGCAGAAGACCAGCGCTTTGCCGATCACTACGGCTTTGACCTCAAGGCCATCCGCGCCGCCGTCGAACATAACATGCAGGGCGGCAATCTGCGCGGCGCCAGCACCATCAGCCAGCAGGTAGCGAAGAACCTGTTCCTCTGGTCCGGCCGCAGCTATCTGCGCAAGGGGCTGGAGGTCTGGTTTACCGCCGGTATCGAGCTACTCTGGCCGAAGCAGCGGATTCTGGAGATGTACCTGAACATCGCCGAGTGGGACAAGGGCGTCTACGGCGTCGAGGCCGCGTCACGCCACCACTTTGGAATCGGCGCCAGCTATCTGTCCAGCCAGCAGGCCGCGCAACTGGCCGCGGTGCTGCCCAGCCCGCTCAACTGGGACGCGGCCAGCCCGCCACCCCACGCCCTGCGCCGCGCCAACTGGATTCAGCGCCAGAGCAGACAGTTGGGCGGACGCCACTATCTGGATCGGATGGAAACAGGCAAGCCGTTGCCGGACTGGCTGACCGTGCGGTATTGGCGCAATCGACTGGAGATCTGAGCCCGGCGGCTTACTGCTCCGCCGGCAACGCTTCGCGCAACCCAAACATGATCGAATGTGCCTGCTCTTCACCAACGGCAACCACCGCCCCCTCCTTCGGATAAACCCAGGCTTCGCCCTCGCTGACCGGCAGACGCAGATCCGGATTGCCGAAGGTGCCCTGCACCTGCGCCAGTGACATCGGCTCGTTGGGGATCAGGCTCAGGCGCACGATCTTGCGGTCTTTCAGGGCATCACCGACTGCCGAGTTGATCGGCTGATCCGGCAGCTCCGGTTGCCAGGCCTGGGCCTGGACCAGACTCTCGGTCTGCTCGGGTGTCAGGCCGATCACCGCCTGCACGCGCCAGCTCAAGTCATCGCTTTCCATCGTATAGCGGCTGACCAGCAACGGCTTGCCTTCAGCGCTGATCATCCACAGAGTGCCGTGGCCCAGCGCGGCGCCGGCGTCTGCCAGGGTCAGGCGCTGGGCCTGCAGGGGCTTGAGCAGGGTGTCCTGATATTGCCCGTACCATGCCAGCGGCTCCGGCGCGGCCGGCCGCGACTGCCAGTAACCGAAGGCATAGAAAGCGAGAATCACCACGGTGAACAGTGTGGCCAATCGCACACCCTGACGGCGCGTCATGCGGTACTCCTTGATCTTGTTATGGAAACGGGAAAATGTGCTTTTCTCGCCGCTGGCGGTGTCAGCGGCCACGGCATGCCGTGGCCCTACGGCTCGGTACAGCACGAGAAACCTAAACCGGGGTACCTGCGACACCAACAAAAAGGGCATCCTGCGGATGCCCCTTTGCGATCAGTGCTGCAAGCGTCAGACTTCAACCTCGGCTTCGAGGTTCTTCTTCAGCTTGTTCATGGCGTTCTTTTCCAGCTGACGAATACGCTCGGCAGAGACCTGATACTTGGCTGCCAGCTCGTGCAGCGTGGCCTTCTCTTCGGCCAGCCAGCGCTGGTAGAGAATGTCGCGGCTGCGCTCGTCCAGCGCCTCCAGACCGGTCAGCAGGCTGGTGCTGGCACTATCGGACCAGTCGGCCGACTCGAGCTGGGTAGCCGGGTCATAGCGCTTGTCTTCCAGATAATGCACCGGTGCGTAGGCCGCATCGTCGTCATCGTCCTGCGCGCCGTCAAAGCCAAGGTCCTGACCGTACAGACGGCTTTCCATCTCGCGGACTTCACGCTCGGCAACACCCAGGTCGGCAGCAACCGCTTCGACTTCATTCTGCGACAGCCAGGCCAGCTTCTTCTTGGCGCTGCGCAGGTTGAAGAACAGCTTGCGCTGGGCCTTGGTGGTTGCGACCTTGACGATCCGCCAGTTGCGCAGGATGAACTCGTGAATCTCGGCGCGAATCCAGTGCACCGCGAAGGAGACCAGGCGCACGCCCATCTCCGGATTGAAACGCTTGACCGCCTTCATCAGACCAACGTTGCCTTCCTGCACCAGATCGGCCTGCGCCAGACCGTAACCGGAATAGCTGCGGGCGATGTGCACGACAAAACGCAGGTGAGACATGACCAGCTGACGGGCAGCTTCCAGGTCTTCGTGGTAGTACAGGCGATCAGCCAGCACCCGCTCCTCTTCCGCACTGAGAATCGGAATGGCGCTGACGCTTTGAATGTAGGCTTCGAGATTGGCTCCCGGAGCCAAGGTATGAACAGGCTGCAATGCAGTGCTCATGTTCGAACTCCCCAAATAAAGACGGCTGAGTGTATCACCGCAAAATAGGACTGTGAACGTAACCTAAAGTTCAGCGTGGCGGCAAGCGGCAAGCCCAACCAGGATGTTTCCGGCGGGCGGCCGGTGAACGGCTTATCCCGGCGTTTACTGCCGCGCCGCACTCGACGGGTAAACGCGCCACTAGACGCCTCGCGGGTTGCGCTTGTCGCTTGCGGCTGCCTTATTGCGGCTCAATCGCCCGTACATGCTGCCCGACCGCCAGCCAGGCGCCCGCCAGCCCGAGCACCATGGAACCAAACACCAGCGCCAGCCCATCGGTAAAGGGCATGCCGAACAGGGCGAACTCACTCTGATAAAGCGAGGCAACGCGCTCGACGGTGACATTCAGCCAGGCCAGACCGAGCGCCAGCAGTATCCAGGCCAGCACCCCGGAGAGCAGGCCATAAAGCACGCCAATATAGAGGAACGGGCGACGCACGAAGGCATCGGTGCCGCCCACCAGCTTGATCACCAGAATCTCGTCCCGGCGACTTTCGATGGCTAGCCGGATGGTGTTGGCCATAACCAGCAACAGAGCAATGATCAGCAAGACGCCAAGGCCGCCGGCAAAGCGCTCAAACATCGCCAGAATGGCCGCCAGCCGCTCGACCCAGAGCAGATCAATCTGCACCTGTTCAACGCCGTCAATGGCGGCAAGGCGGTCACGCAGTGGCTCCAGCGCCGCGGCGCCGCCGTCGATACTCAGTGGCGTGACCACAATCACGCTCGGCAGCGGGTTGTAGTCGAGCTGCAGCAGGGCATCGCCCATGCCGGCGTGCTGCTGGAATTCGGCCAGTGCCAGGTCCTTGTCGAGCAACTGCGCCTGCGCCACACCGGCCAGCTGGCGTATCTGCTCGGTCAGGCTCTGCTGTTTCTCGGCGCTGACGTCATCGGCCAGATACACGGAGATCTGCGCCGCTTCCTGCCAGTTCACCCCCAGTTGCTTGACCTGGCCGATCAGTACCGACAGGCCCATCGGCAACGCCAGGGCGATGGTCATCACCAGCACGGTCATGGCGCTGCTGAACGGGTAATGCCGCACCCGCACCAGCGCCTGACGGGCGCTGTCACGGTGGCTGCCGAACCAGCTGCGCAGCGGGTGACGCCAGTCGCGCTGGGAGCGCGCCGCCCCGCTGGGTGTCTTGCGGCGGCCGGGCTGGGGTTGCTTGGCGCTCATCAGGACTCTCCATCGGCCAGCAGACGGCCTTGATCCAGCGTCAGGGTGCGGTGATGCAGGCGGGCAATCAGTGGCAGGTCGTGGCTGGCGATGATCACGGTCACGCCGACCCGATTGAAGTCTTCAAACAGCGCCATGATTTCCGCCGACAGTTCCGGATCGAGGTTACCGGTCGGCTCGTCCGCCAACAGCAGCGCCGGCTTGTGGACCACCGCGCGGGCAATTCCGACCCGCTGCTGCTCACCGCCGGACAGCGCGATCGGATAGCTGTTTTCCTTGCTCAGCAGGCCAACCTTGTCGAGCGCGGCGCGCACCCGGCGTCCTACCTCGTCGGCCGGGGTGCCGTTGATAATCAGCGGCAGGGCGACGTTGTCGAATACCGTGCGGTCGAACAGCAACTGGTGGTTCTGAAACACCACGCCGATCTGGCGGCGCAGGTAGGGAATGTCGTCACTGCCCAGATCGCGCAGGTTCTGACCGCCAACGTGCACGGCGCCGCTGCTGGGGCGCTCCATGCACATGATCAGCTTGAGCAGGGTGCTCTTGCCCGCGCCGGAGTGGCCGGTAATAAACACCATCTCGCCGGTCCGGATATGGAAGCTGAGTTTGTCCAGCCCCTGATGTCCGTTAGGGTAGCGTTTGCTGACCTGCTCGAAGCGAATCATTTATGGCTTCTGTCCAAACAACGCGGCAACAAAGTCGGGTGCGGTGAAGGGGCGCAGGTCATCGATCTGCTCGCCCACACCGATAAAGCGGATCGGCAGACCAAACTGCTTGGCCAGGGCAAAGATCACCCCGCCCTTGGCGGTGCCGTCCAGCTTGGTCAGGGTCAGACCGGTCAGGCCAACCGCCTGGTCGAACAGTTTGGTCTGGGAAATGGCGTTCTGGCCGGTGCCGGCGTCGAGCACCAGCATCACTTCGTGCGGCGCGTCGGGGTCCAGCTTGGCCATCACGCGCTTGACCTTGGCCAGCTCGTCCATCAGGTGGTCCTTGTTGTGCAAGCGGCCAGCGGTGTCGGCGATCAGCACGTCGGCGCCACGGGCCTTGGCGGCCTGCAGGCCGTCAAAGATCACCGAAGCGGAATCGGCACCGGTGTGCTGGGCAATCACGCCGATCTGGTTGCGCTCGCCCCAAACCTGCAGCTGCTCGACCGCTGCGGCACGGAAGGTGTCGCCCGCGGCCAGCATGACCTGCTTGCCTTCGCCCTGCAGCCGCTTGGCCAGCTTGCCGATGGTGGTGGTCTTGCCGACGCCGTTCACACCGACCACCAGAATCACGTAAGGCTTCTTGCTGCTGTCGATTTCCAGCGGCTTGGCGACATGCGCCAGCAGCGCTTCGAGCTCATCCTGCAGGGCACGGTAGAGCGCCTTGCGGCTGGACACCTGACGACGGGTAACCCGCTGCTGCAGGGTTTCCATGATCATGGTGGTGGCTTCAATGCCGACGTCGGCCATCAGCAGCCGGGTTTCCATGTCTTCGAGCAGTTCGTCGTCGATTTCCTTTTCGCCGAGGAACAGGTTGGCCATGCCCTCGCCGAGGTTGACGCTGGTCTTGGACAGACCCTGACGCATGCGTGCGAAGAAGCCCTTGGCCTCCGGCTCGGCGACCGGTTCCGGGGTTTCCTCGACCGGCGCCTTCTGGCCCAGCTCGGAAAACAGCGAGGCAGCCGCCTCACGGGCCGCGGCTTCGCGGCCCTCAACGGTATTCAGGTCGCCGGTGAGCGGCGCCGGTGCATCGGCCTGCGGCTCAGCGGGCGCCGGCTCTTCCCGGCGGCGTGCCCAGCCGAACAGCCCTTTCTTTTCGGGCTTGGCGGAGGTCTTGGCATCGGGGTTTTGCGGTTTGTCTTTGGAACCAAACATGAAGAGTCACTATCTGAGTTCGACGGCGAATGCTTCGCCATATTGAGTCGGGTAGGGACAAGCCATTACTGGCCCATCCCCCCCTAAGAACCGTACGTGCGAGTTTCCTCGCATACGGCTCAAGCCTATGAAAAAGCCAGTTTACACTGACCCGGTTACGATGAGGAGCGGATGTCCCTGATTCCGCTGTGTCTCAGAGCTACTGAACCATGCTGACTATGCAACTGGGCATGGCAATTGGGGTGAAGCAGCGCGCGATTTCCTAGCGTGTCTGACCCACCATCCACTCGTCTTACAATGTGGTGGTCGTGCCAGCCGGTATCCTTGCTGATCGCGCTCCCGCACAAGGCACACTTGCCTTGCTGTCTGCTGAAAAGCCACAGAATCTGTTTCCGATAACGCAGTTTGTGCTGCATCCGTTTGATTCTGAGTGCTTCCCACTTCAACTCGTGCTCCGGATCGAAAGGGCTGTATGTAGTGGTCAACAATTTCCGGACAGTGATTTAAGTTTTTCTTCTACAACAGCCGGCGGCACGAGGCCGTTGTGCTGATGTGGTCTTGTCCAGTTGTAGCATTGCATTAGGTAGCGACCTATATCCTGCTCAGCCAGTGCAGCGGTCATGTAGCCTACCGTCGGAACCCACTCCGTTTTCAGGCTACGGAACAGGCGCTCCATCGGTGCATTATCCCAACAGTTTCCGCGCCGACTCATGCTCTGGGGCATCCGGTATCGCCATAGCCTCTGGCGGAAGTGGCGACTGCTGTATTGGCTACCTTGATCGCTGTGGAACAAGACACCACTTGGGCGCCCACGCATCTCGTAGGCTCTGTCGAGCGCCTTTACGACCAGATCAGCATCCGGCTTGGCAGACATCGCCCAGCCCACCACTCTGCGACTGAACAAGTCCAATACTGCGGCGAGGTAATGCCATTTGCCCTGCGCCCAGATATAGGTAATGTCGCCACACCAAACCGTATTGGGGGCCTCGACAGTGAACTGCCGCTCCAAAATGTTCGGTATGTCAGGCCGCTCCACTGTCGACTTCTTGTAGGCGTGTGTCCCCGGTTGCTTACTAATCAGGCCCTGCTCTTTCATCAGCGCTCTTACCTTAAAGCGACCGATCACTGTGCCTTCTGCTTGGAGCATGGCGGCTATGCTGCGACTACCCGCGGCACTGCGGCTTTGAGTAAACAGCTCGTTCACTCGACGACGCAGCAGTAGCCGCTGAACATTAACGCGCCTGCATCTGGCCAGGTAGGCGTAATAGCTAGAGCGCGACACGTCGAAAACAGCACACAACAGTTGGACGGGATAGCGCTTGGCCAGTTGCCGAATCGACCTCAACGTCTGCGCCCGTGCTCCTCGGCCATCAAGAGCGCAGTGGCCTCCTTTAAGATTTTCTTCTCCAGCTCAAGGCGATTGATACGCGCCTTCAGGGCTTGAATTTCCTGCTGTTCAGCCGTGAGCGCCTTGCTGTTTGGCGTCACTCCACCACGCTCCTCGCGCAGTTGATCGACCCAGCGCCGGAGAGCGGTTTCTCCGACACCCATCGACTTGCAGGCTTCTGCCACGCTATAGCCTTGGTCGACGACCAAGGCCGCTGCATCATGTTTGAACTCGACCGAAAAGGATCGACGTTGTTTGCTCAT
The DNA here is from genome assembly GCF_055397385.1 of Halopseudomonas sp. T1L2. Taxonomy (NCBI): domain Bacteria; kingdom Pseudomonadati; phylum Pseudomonadota; class Gammaproteobacteria; order Pseudomonadales; family Pseudomonadaceae; genus Halopseudomonas; species Halopseudomonas sp. T1L2. Next base: position 2,745,796 of record NZ_AP040865.1, read on the forward strand.
TGAACACCTCGCTGATGGCGATTCTACCGCCTAACTTGGTGTCCGGGATTAGTAGACCACTACACCCCACGTATAGCTCGCAGAGAAGGCCCTTCCTCACGGTCGGGTTATTAGGACATTGTCAGAGAGGCTTCACACATACAGGTTGGCCCCGTATGCATGCCCTCCTAGCAGACCAGCAGGCATATGCTGGGTCGGATAACGAAAAACACGCTTCGTCCCGACATTTCGATGAAGAGCTTGCGCTCTATTATTGAGTTGCGCCTGCGCTTCGCAGCGATGGCATGGCGGGCGCAACTGTCCCTAGGCAGGGGCAGATGGCCGCCCCTAGGGCACGATTTGCAGTTGGACTAATTGTTTCCAATTATTACAACTGTCGCGAAATGGTTAAATTTCAACCAAGATCGCGAATTTTAAGGCATTAGGAATGCTTTAACGAACACAGCGGCTCCGCCCCTGTCTTCTTGTGCTTACTAGCAACTCTCATGCTGTTTTTCTTGTTTATCAACAAGTTGGGATCAACGGGCCAGCTACCCTACTCCATGAGCGCGACACGTGTCGCACAGGTTGGGTTATCCTACCCCACTTCCGCCAACGGCGGTATGACCCAGCGGCAGGCGGTACGCCGGTCTGCGTGCAGGGTCTCACGATTACCGCGCTGTAAAACAGGACACCTGCATGTTGCGCTTGCGTACTCTCCTGCTGCTGCTTCCACTGCTCACGCCGACGGCCATGGCCGACAGCCGGCAACCGACCCATAGCTACACCCTCGACAATGGCCTGAACGTGATCATCCGCGAGGATCACCGCGCCCCGGTGGTGGTCTCGCAGGTCTGGTACAAGGTCGGCGGGGTCGACGAGCCACCGGGGCAGACCGGCCTGTCCCATGCGCTGGAACACATGATGTTCAAAGGCAGCGAGCACCTTGAACCCGGCCAGGCCTCGCGCCTGCTGAGCAGTCTTGGTGCCAGTGAAAATGCCATGACCAACCGCGACTACACCGCCTATTACCAGATGCTCAGCCGCGATCAGCTGCCGGTGGCACTGGAGATGGAGGCCGAGCGCATGCACCTGCTGACCCTGCCGGAAGACGAGTTCCTGAAGGAGATCGAGGTCATCAAGGAAGAACGTCGCATGCGGGTAGACGACAACCCGAACGGCGTCGCCTACGAGCGCTTCCTCGCCCAGGCCTACACCGCCAGCCCCTATGCCCAGCCAGTGATCGGCTGGATGCATGACCTCGACCGCATGCAGATCGAAGACCTGCGCGCCTGGTACAAAAGCCACTACGTGCCGGGCAACGCCACATTGGTGATTGTTGGCGACGTCTACCCGGAAACCGTCAAGCCGCTGGTGGAGCGCTACTTCGGCGCGGTGCCGGCCGGCCCGCTGCCGGTGGTACGCAAGCCGCTGGAGCTGCCGGTCATTGGCGAGCGTAGCCTGACCCAGCATCTGGATCTGCAGCTGCCGAGCCTGCTGCTCGGCTTCAACGTGCCCTCGCTCAATACCGTCAGCGAGCCATGGGAAGCCCACGCCCTGCGTCTGCTCGACGCCGTGCTGGACGGCGGCTACAGCGCCCGCCTGCCAAGCCACCTGGAGCGCGGCGACGCCATCGCCACCTCGGTCGGCACCGGTTACGACGCCTTTACCCGCGGCGACAGTCTGTTCGTTTTCAGCGGCATTCCCAACGAGGCGCGCGACATCGACCTGCCCACGCTGGAAGCCGCCATCTGGAAAGAGATTGACGCAATCAAGCAGACCCCGCCGAGCGCCGAGGAGCTGGCCCGCGTGCAGGCCCAGGTGGTGGCCGGACTGGTCTACGCCCAGGACAACATCATGCAGCAGGCCAACCGTATCGGCGAACTGGTCACCGTCGGCCTGCCGTGGCAGCTGGTCGACAACGATATCGAAGCGTTGCAAGCGGTTACCCCGGAGCAGGTCAGCGAGGTCGCCCGCCGTTATCTGGTGCGCGAACGGCTGACCCGCAGCTACAACCTGCCGAACGCCCGTGAGGAGCAGCAGCCATGAGCCAGAGCAAACCCTTCTCCGTGCTGCGCTGGCTGATCGCCCTCGCAGCCCTTGGTGGCATGCTGTTTCTGCTGATGGAGCGTGCGCCTGACAGCCAGCCTGCATCTGATACGCCCGCCGTTGCCCAGGCACCTGACGACGGTCCGGCCGATACCGCCACCGAGGTCTTCGGCTCGCCATTGCCGGCGCTGAGTTCGCTGGAAGAACTCGATCTGGACACCCCGCCCGCCCGCCGCGGGCTGGACCTGCAGCACTGGCAAACCCGTCAGGGCACGCCGGTGTACTTCATGCACGCCGGCGAGCTGCCGATGCTCGACATCCAATTGCTCTACGCCGCTGGCGCCAGCCGCGACGGTGAGCTGCCCGGGCTGGCCATGTTCACCAACGCCATGCTCAACGAGGGCACCGGCAGCCTGGATGCCGGTGATATTGCTGCCGGCTTCGAGCGCCTCGGTGCGCAGTTCGGCAACAGCTCGCACCGTGATATGGGCCTGATCAGCCTGCGCACCCTGACCGCCGCCGACAAGCTGGATCCGGCGCTGACCCTGTTTGCGCAGATCCTGTCCAAACCCAGTTTCCCCGCAGCCTCGCTGGAACGCATCCGCGAGCAACTGCTGGCCGGCCTGCGCTACGCCCGCCAGCGCCCTGGCGCCCAGGCCAGCGAGGCGCTCTGGAGCACGCTGTATCCGGGCCACCCCTACGGCATCCCGCCGGATGGCAGCGAAGACAGCCTCAAGGCCATCAGTCGGGACGATCTGCAGCGCTTCCAGCAGACCTACTACAGCGCCGGCAACGCGGTGATCGCATTGGTCGGCGATATCGACCGCGCCCGGGCCGAGCAACTGGCTCAGCACCTGGCCGATGCCATGCCGCAAGGACCTGCTGCCGAGCCAACGCCACCAGCGGAAAAAATCGCAGCCAGCAGCCAGCACATCGACTTTGCCAGCAGCCAGACCCATGTGCTGGTGGCCCAGCAGGGCATGAGCAGAACCGATCCGGACTACGCCGCGCTGTACCTCGGCAACCAGATCCTCGGTGGCAGCGGCTTTGGCTCGCGACTGGTCGAGGAAGTGCGCGAAAAACGCGGGCTGTCCTACAGCGTCGGCAGTAACTTCAGCGCGATGCAGGCCCCCGGCCCGTTCGTGATCTCGCTGCAGACCCGCAGCGATCAGGCCGAACAGGCGCTGGAGGTGGTCAACCAGACCCTTGACCGCTTTATCAGCGAAGGTCCGACCGATGCCGAAGTGAACCGCGCCAAGCAGCAACTGCTCGGCGAGTTCCCGCTCAGCACCGCGAGCAATTCGGCGATCGTCGCGCAACTGGCAGCCATCGGCTTCTACAACCTGCCACTCAACCACATGCAGCTGTTCCTCGACCGTGTTCAGGCGCTGACCGCAACGGACATCCGTGAGGCCTTCGCCCGGCATCTGCCCGCCAGCGAGCGCGTAGTGATCACCGTAGGGCCGCCGCAACCACCCGCAGAACCCGAAGACAATGCCGACCAGCCGAGCGCGGCGGCAGAGCAGGAGCCCAGTGCATGAAGTCCAACCAGGCCAAGGCCAGAGTCAGCCAGCTGCGCATCATCGCTGGCGAGTGGCGCAGCCGCCGCTTCACCTTTACCGAACAGCCGGGCCTGCGTCCGACCCCGGACCGGGTGCGCGAAACCCTGTTCAACTGGCTGAGCAGCGACGTACCCGGCGCCCATTGCCTTGATCCGTTCACCGGCAGCGGCGCGCTGACCCTGGAGGCGCTGTCGCGCGGCGCCGCCAGCGCACTGGCCGGCGACCTCAGCCGCGACGTGGTACACACCCTGCGCGGCCATCTGCAAACGCTGAACTGCGACCGTGCCGAGGTAATCCAGCAGGACGGCCTGTCACTGCTGGCCGGCACGCCACCACGGCGCTTTGATCTGGTGTTTCTCGACCCGCCGTTCCGTCAGGGACTGCTGGAGCCGGCCTGCGCGGCACTGGAAGCCAACCAGTGGCTGGCCGACGACGCGCAGATCTACATCGAAAGCGAACAGCCACCAAGTCAGCTGGCGCTGCCGGGCAACTGGCAGCTGCACCGCGAAAAACGCGCCGGTCAGGTCTGGTACAGCCTGTGGCATCGGCAGGCTTGAGCAGCTTCCGACCGTCGCGCTGGCTGCCCGGCGGTCATCTGCAGACCCTGTTTGGCCCGTTGCTGCGACGCCCGCCGAGGCTCGAGCGTGAGCGCGAACGGCTGACGCTGGCCGACGGCGATTTTCTCGATCTGGACTGGTTCGGCCCGAATCACGCCGGGCAACCCTGCGTGATTCTGCTGCACGGGCTGACCGGCAGCTCCAGCTCGCTGTATATCCTCGGCCAGCAACAGCAGCTGGCCAAACTCGGCTGGCGTAGCGTCGCGGTCAACTGGCGCGGCTGCTCGGGCGAGCCCAACCACAGCGCCCGCGCCTACCACTCCGGTGCCAGCGACGATCTGGCCGAGGTCGTCAACTACCTGCTGCTACGCTATCCGGGCCGCACGCTGGCCGCCGCCGGGTTTTCCCTCGGGGGCAACGTGCTGCTGAAGTATCTGGGTGAGTGCGCGCATGAATGCCCGCTGCAGGCCGCGGTCGCGGTGTCGGTGCCGTTTCGTCTGGATGAATGCGCCGACCGCATCAGTGTCGGCTTTTCCCGCGTCTACCAGAGCCGCTTCATGCGCGACATGCTGGCCTACGTCAGCAACAAGAAACGGCTGTTCAGCCATCACGGCTGGCACAGCGAGCACGCGCGGCTCGACGCACTGGGCTCACTGGAGGGGATGGATACCTTCTGGGATTTCGACGGCCGGGTGACCGCACCGCTGCATGGCTTTGCCAGTGCCGAGGACTACTACCGGCGCTGCAGCAGCCGCTATTTTCTCGGCTCTATCCAGGTGCCTTGCCTGCTGATTCAGGCCGCCAACGATCCCTTTGTCTACCCCCGCAGCCTGCCGCAGCTGAGCGAGCTGGGGCCATGCACCGAATTTGAACTGCACCAGGGCGGCGGTCACGTCGGCTTTATCGAAGGCTTGCCGTGGCGCCCACGCTACTACCTTGAGCGGCGCATTCCCGACTGGCTGGCGCTGCAGCTTCAGGCCTCAGGCAGCTCGGCGTAATACTCGCGCAGCATCGCCTCAACCCGCGGCCGCGCCGCGTCACTCAACAGCCCCAGTTCCTGCGCCAGCACCTGATAGACCGCACGGCGCTGCATCTGCGGGGTCAGCTGGGCCTGCGGGTCCGTCAGGACGGTGGTGCAGAGAAAGTTGGTCCAGCTATTCATCAGCAGCCAGCTGTTGAGCGCCAGCACCTCGGCGTTGGCGTAGCGGGCGTCGAGAATGCCGGCGTCGATGGTGCCCTGAAAGATCCCCTCAACCGCCCGCAGTGCCCGCCGCGAAAACAGGCGGTAACGCTCGGCCACCTGCGCATCGCTGGCCAGCAGGTGCTCAAGGTCGCGCTGCAGGAAACGGTAGCGCCACAGCGACTCACTCAGACTCTCGACGTAACGTGCCTTGTCATCCAGATCGAGCCCGCGGTCGGTCGGCAGCGCCAGACTGTCTTCCAGCTCGCGCTCGTAGTGATCAAACAGCTCGGCGATGATCTGCTGCTTGTTGCGGAAGTGGTAATAGAGATTGCCCGGCGACATCCCCAGATGAGCGGCGATGTGGTTGGTGGTGACAGCGCGCTCGCCCTGCTCGTTGAACAGCTGCAGACTGGCTTCAAGAATACGGTCGCGGGTTTTCATGGCAATAGATCGGCTTCGCTTGCTGAATATTTGACACTTTAGAGCAATTACTCTAAAACTTACATCCCATACCCCTGGCTGGCGGGAACTACAGCTCAACCGGCAGCCGAAAAAAAACAACAGTGGTGAAAACCACAGGTCAGCCCACGGGAGGCCCCATGGTAGCCGATATTGCTTATCTGCAAGAGCAACAGCAGTCCATCAGCCGCATGCAGGCATTATTCGAGTCACAGCGCGCGGCCTTCCGCAAGGCGCCCATGCCCTCGGCCGACGACCGTATCGGGCACCTGAAAGCACTCAAACAGGCCATCCTGAAACATCAGCAAACGCTCATCACCGCCATCAGCGAAGACTTCGGTCGCCGCTCGGCAGACGAAACCCGCCTGGCCGAGATCATGCCTTCGCTGGAAGGCATCCACTACGCCTGCAAGCATGTGAAGCGCTGGATGAAGCCCTCCCGGCGCAAGGTCGGCCTGGCATTTCAGCCGGCCAAGGCCGAGGTGGTATACCAGCCGGTTGGCGTGGTCGGCATCATTGTGCCGTGGAACTATCCGCTGTTTCTCGCCATCGGCCCGCTGGTCACTGCCCTGTCGGCCGGCAACCGGGCGATGATCAAGATGAGCGAATCCAGCCCCCGCACTGCAGCGGTGCTGGAGCAATTGCTCAGCGAGATATTCCCCGAAGAGCAGGTCGCCGTGGTGACCGGCGAAGCGGACGTGGGCGTTGCCTTCTCGAAACTGCCGTTCGATCATCTGCTGTTCACCGGTGCCACCAGCATCGGGCGCCATGTGATGCGCGCCGCCGCCGATAACCTGACACCGGTCACCCTGGAACTGGGCGGCAAATCGCCGGCGATCATTTCCGCCGACGTACCGCTGAACGACGCGGCCGAGCGCATCGCCTTCGGCAAGGGCGTCAATGCCGGTCAGACCTGCGTTGCACCGGACTATATTCTTTGCCCACGCAACCGGGTGGAGGAGTTTACCCAGGCGCTGTTCAGGCAGTTTGCGCAGATGTACCCGAGCCTGCGCGATAACGCCGACTTCACCCAGATCATCAACCCGCGCCAGTATCAGCGCCTGCAGGGCTACCTGAGCGATGCGGCCGAGAAAGGTGCACGTATCCTGCCGGTCAACCCGGCCAACGAAGAGCTCGGCGACACCCGCATCATCGCCCCCACCCTGCTGCTCGACGTCAGCGACGACATGAAGGTCATGCAGGACGAGATTTTCGGGCCGCTGCTGCCGATCCTGCCGTATGACAGCCTGGACGCCGCACTCGACTATATCGCCGAGCGCCCGCGCCCGCTGGCGCTCTACTACTTCGGCTACGACAAGGCCGAGCAGCGACGGTTGATGGAACAGACCCACGCCGGCGGCATGTGCATCAACGATGCGCTGCTGCACGTTGCCCAGGATGACATGCCGTTCGGCGGCATCGGCGCCTCCGGCATGGGCCACTACCATGGCCACGAGGGTTTTCTCACCATGAGCAAGGCCAAGGGTGTGTACATCAAGCAGCGCTACAACGGCGCCAAACCCATCTATCCTCCCTATGGTGGTGCCCTGCTGAAACTGGTGTACAAACTGTTCCTGCGCTGACACGGCGCCGATGACATCCGGCAGGCACGCCCTGCCGGCAACAACAAGAAGACCGAACATGTCAGACACGACCTCTGCCAATCTCGACCGGCGCAGCCTGCTCAAGCTCGGTCTCGGTGCCAGCCTGATGCTCGGCACCGCCGGCCTGACCGCCACCCTGAGCGGCTGCAGCTCCTCCGGCCCTGCCGGCAACATGGCGGTGCTGCGCGAATCCGACCTGCCCCTGCTGGCCGCGCTGTTTCCCGCCGCAGTCGGCCCGCACCCCGCCTTTAGCGAAAACAGCAATGCCATCGAACTGGCCATCGCCCAGCTTGACCGCTCCCTGCAGTACAGCTCGCCCTTTGTTCAGAGCGAGGTGCTGAACCTGCTGGGCATGCTCTCGATGCCGCTGACCCGCGGCCCGCTGACCGGCATCTGGGGCGACCTGGCCCAGGCCAGCCCGGAACAGCTCGAGGCCTTCCTGCTGCGCTGGCGTGACAGCCGCTTCGAGCTGCTGCGCAAGGGGCACAAAAGCCTGCTGCAACTGCTGCACATGGCCTGGTACGCCACACCCCAGTCCTGGGCTGCCGTTGGCTACCCCGGCCCGCCCATCATCTGACTTCGACTGCAGGGAATTACCATGCCCGTACCCGATCTGTTTTTGCAGGGAATTGAGCGCGGCTGGCAGGTCATCGACGCCAGCGCACTCGCCCAGGAAACCACCCTTGAAGCCGACGTCGTGATCATCGGCACCGGCGCCGGCGGCGGCACCAGCGCCGAGATTCTGGCCAACGCCGGCCTGCGCGTGCTGCTGGTGGAGGAAGGCTCGCTGAAAACCTCCAGCGACTTCAAGAATGACGAAGCCAAGGCCTACGCCGAGCTGTATCAGGAAGGCGCCGCCCGGGCCACCGCCGATGCCGGGATCGGTATTCTCCAGGGCCGCACCGTAGGCGGCACCACCACGGTGAACTGGACCAGCAGCTTCCGCACTCCGGACCAGACGCTGGCCCACTGGGCTGAGGCGCACGACGTCAAGGGCCTCGACAGCGCCAGCATGGCGCCCTGGTTTGCCCGCATGGAAGAACGCCTCGGCATTGCCCCCTGGGCAGTGCCACCGAATGCCAACAACGATGTGATTCGCCTGGGTTGCGAGAAACTCGGCTACCACTGGAAAGTGATTCCGCGCAACGTGCGCGGTTGCTGGAACCTTGGCTACTGTGGCACCGGCTGCCCAACCAATGCCAAGCAGTCGATGCTGGTCACGACCCTGCCCGCAGCGCTGGAGAAGGGCGCGGTGCTGGTACACAGCGCCCGTGCCGAGCGCCTGGTCTTCGAGGGTGATCGTGTCAGCGAAGTGGAGTGCCGGGCGATGGACGCCACCCTGAGCCAACCGAGCGGGCAACGCCTGCGCCTGCGTGGCCGTCATATCGTGCTGTCCGGTGGCGGCATCAACAACCCGGCGCTGCTGCTGCGCTCGAAAGCGCCGGACCCGCACCAGCGGGTCGGCAAACGCACCTTCCTGCACCCGGTCAACCTGACGCTGGCCCAGTACGACCGCGATATCCACGGCTATTACGGCGCGCCACAGTCAATCTACTCGGATCATTTCCAGTGGGATCAGGGCACCACCGGCCCGGTCGGCTACAAGCTCGAAGTGCCTCCCATGCAGCCCAGCATGACCTCGACCCTGATGGGCGGTTTCGGCTTGCAGCATCTGCACCACATGGCCTCATTGCCGCAGAGCAATATCCTGCTGGCACTGCTGCGTGACGGTTTCCACGAGCAGAGCCAGGGCGGCAGCGTGGCACTGCGCGACAACGGCGATCCGCTGCTCGACTACCCCGTTACCGACTACCTCTGGGATGGCGTTCGCCGCGCCTTCCTCAGCATGGGCGAAATCCAGTTTGCCGCGGGCGCCAGGGCGGTGATGCCGAGCCACGCCCATGGCCGGCTGAGCACCAGTTGGGCGGACTATCAGGAGCAAGTTGCCGGCCTGAGCTACCGCCTGCACGACGTGCGCCTGGCCAGCGCCCACGTCATGGGTGGCTGCGCCATGGGCGAGGACCCGACGCGGGCGGTGGTCAACAGCCAGGGCCGCCATCATCAGCTGGAAAACCTATCGATCATCGACGGTTCACTGTTCCCGACCAGTATCGGCGCCAACCCGCAGCTGTCGGTCTACGGCCTTGCAGCCCGCCTGGCCAGCCAGCTGGCAAGCGACCTGGGCTAACCGGCAAAGCGGCGGTGCCTGATGGGTGCCGCCGCTCTGCATCTGGGTTTTCGCTGGTTGTTGAGCTACCATCTGCCTCTCGACAACCTCTCATCAACCCAGCCGCAGGACCCGATCACGCATGAACACCGTACTCTACCCCGGCACCTTCGATCCCATCACCAAAGGTCATACCGATCTGGTCGAGCGGGCATCACGGCTGTTTGATCGGGTCGTCGTCGCCGTCGCCGCCAGCCCGAAGAAGAACCCGGCATTCCCGCTCGAGCAGCGGGTTGAACTGGCACAAACCGTACTGGGCCATTTGCCCAACGTCGAAGTGGTGGGCTTTTCCTCACTGCTCGCGCACTTCGTCAAAGAGGTCGACGCCAACGTCCTGCTGCGCGGTCTGCGCGCGGTATCCGACTTCGAATACGAATTTCAGCTGGCCAACATGAACCGGGTCCTGGCGCCGGACGTTGAAAGCCTGTTCCTCACGCCGTCGGAAAAATACTCCTATATTTCCTCTACCCTGGTGCGCGAGATCGCCGCGCTGGGTGGCGACGTCACCAAGTTCGTTCATCCGGTTGTCAATGAGGCGCTGATTCAGCGCTATCACGCCTGAAGCTGCGGAGAGTAGGCCCATGTCCCTGATCATCACCGATGACTGCATCAACTGTGACGTCTGCGAGCCCGAATGCCCCAACGGCGCCATCTCCCAGGGCGAAGAGATTTACGTCATTGACCCCAACCTGTGCACCGAGTGCGTCGGCCACTTCGACGAGCCCCAGTGCCAGCAGGTCTGCCCGGTCGACTGCATCCCGCTCGACCCGGACAACGTCGAGAGCCAGGAGGAACTGATGGAAAAATACCGGATCCTCACCGGCAAGGCCTGACCATGCTCGGTCTCAGCGTGCGACAACTCCCCCGCCTGCTCGGCCTGACCGCCCTGCTGGCGCTCGCTGCGCCGCTGCTGGCCGCCGACGGGCCCGGCCGCAACGCGGTTGCCAGCGCCCACCCGATTGCCACCGAAGCCGGCCTGCAGATCATGGCCGACGGTGGCAATGCCTTTGATGCGGCTATCGCCGTTGCCGCCACGCTGGCGGTGGTCGAGCCCTACAGCTCCGGTATCGGTGGCGGCGGCTTCTTCCTGCTGCGCCAACCCGGCAACCCCGACCAGCCCTACCGCTTCATCGACGCCCGCGAGACCGCACCGGGCAAGGCGGGTCGCGACCTTTACCGCGACGCCAACGGCGAAGTTCAGCGCGACCCGGCCATCAACGGCCCGCTCGCCGCCGGCATTCCGGGCATCCCGGCCGCGCTGGTGCACCTGGCCAGCCACTATGGTCGGTTGCCGCTGGCCCAGTCGCTTGCCCCGGCCATCGACGCCGCCGAACAGGGTTTCACCAGCAGCGAGCATTACCGCACCCTGGTCGGGTATCGACTGGACGCCATGCAGCGCGACACCGAGACCGCACGACTGTTTCTGCGCAACAACCAGGCGCCCGAGGTCGGAACCCTGATCACCCAGCCGGAACTGGCCGCCACTCTGCGGGCGATTGCCAGCAACGGCCGCGACGGCTTCTACCGCGGCCCGGTTGCCGAACGACTGCTGAGCGGCGTGCAGGCCGCCGGCGGCGTCTGGCAGCAGCAGGATCTGGATAACTACCGTGTCATTGAGCGCAGTCCGATCCGCTTTGTCAGCGGCGGCTATCAGGTCATCAGCGCGCCGCTGCCGTCGGCCGGCGGCATTGCCCTGGCGGGCATTCTGCAGGCATTGCCCGCCCTGCCGGCCAGCGCCAATGGCTCGATCCAGCAGACCCACCAGTTGGTCGAGTTGATGCGCCGCACCTACCGCGACCGCGCCATGCTGCTCGGCGACAACGATTTTGTCTCGGTCCCGGTTGCCGAACTGACCTCCAAGGCCTACGCCGTGGCCATGGCCCGGGATATCGACCCCGAGCGCGCCACACCGAGTAGCGCCCTGGGCCCGCTGCGTGACTTCCATGAAGGCACCAACACTACCCATTTCTCGCTGATGGACGCCGATGGCAATGCGGTATCGGCCACCCTGAGCATCAACCTGCCGTTTGGCGCGGCCTTTACCCCGCCCGGCACCGGCGTGCTGCTGAATAATGAGATGGACGATTTTGCCGCCGACCCCAGCGGCAGCAACGCCTACGGGCTGGCCGGCAGCGAAGCCAACGCCATCGCTCCGGGCAAGCGCCCGCTGTCGAGCATGACCCCGACCATGCTGGAGAACGACCGCCAACTGGCATTACTCGGCACCCCGGGCGGCAGCCGCATCATTACCATGGTGCTGCTCGGCGCACTGGAAGCGATGCACGGCGAGCCGGTCGAGCGCTGGGTCAGCCGTCCGCGCTTCCACCATCAATATCTGCCTGACCACATTCAGGTCGAAGACAGCGCCTTCAATGCGCAGCAGCGCAAGGCGCTCGAAGCCATGGGCCACCGCATCGAGCCGGTTGGCCGGGACTACGGCAACATGCATGCGGTGTCATGGAACAAGGCGGACAACAGCGTCAGCGCCGCCAGCGATCCACGCGGTATTGGCAGCGCCGAAGTCCGACCGGCTACCCCTGCGCGGCCTGTTGCCCCCTAAGAGGCTGATTAGCGGACGACGAAAAGACATTACGGCCAGCGTTGATACTGCTAAGCTGCACGCGGGTCTCACTGCTCCACCCCGTCAGAGGTTACCTGTCACACCTGCGCAGCTCCCTTGCGCGTCCGACCGGCTCTGGCGAGACCTTCCACGGTGCGTTGCAGAGCGCTGCCGGGGCTCGCTGTGCTTTTCATCGCAAAAGCAGAGCGTATCGCCCAAGAATCCTGTATAGTGTCGCCCTATTTTCAAACCCGGCTATCAGAGAGTGCCATGACTGATCTATCCCTTTACCGCAATATTGGTATCTTCGCCCACGTTGATGCCGGTAAGACCACCACTACCGAACGTATCCTCAAACTCACCGGCCGTATCCACAAGCTGGGTGAAGTACACGAGGGTGAGTCCACTACCGACTTCATGGAACAGGAAGCCGAGCGCGGGATTACCATTCAGTCCGCTGCTGTCAGCTGCTTCTGGAAAGGCCACCGCTTCAACGTCATCGACACCCCCGGCCACGTTGACTTCACCGTAGAAGTGTATCGCTCGCTGAAGGTTCTCGACGGCGGTATCGGCGTATTCTGTGGTTCCGGCGGCGTTGAGCCCCAGTCCGAAACCAACTGGCGCTACGCGAACGACTCCAAAGTTTCCCGTCTGATCTTCGTCAACAAGCTGGACCGTATCGGTGCCGACTTCCTGCGCGTAACCGAGCAGGTCAAGAACGTACTGGGCGCCAAGCCGCTGATCATGACCCTGCCAATCGGCCGCGAAGACACCTTCACTGGCGTGGTTGACCTGCTGACCCGCCAGGCTTACGTCTGGGACGACACCGGCATTCCGGAAAACTACAGCATCCAGGAAGTCCCGGCCGACATGGTCGACGACGTCGAAATGTACCGCGAGCAACTGATCGAAACTGCCGTGGAAATGGACGACGACCTGATGATGGCCTACATGGAAGGCGAAGAGCCGGCCATCGACGACATCAAGCGCTGCATCCGCCTGGGTACCCGCGATCTGGCATTCTTCCCGACCTACTGCGGCTCCGCGTTCAAGAACAAGGGCATGCAGCTGGTTCTCGACGCCGTTGTTGATTACCTGCCGTCCCCGACTGAGGTCAACCCGCAGCCGCTGACCGACGAAGAAGGCAACCCGACCGGCAAGTTCGCCATCGTGTCTCCGGACGAGCCCTTCCGGGCCCTGGCGTTCAAGATCATGGACGACCGTTTCGGCGCCCTGACCTTCTGCCGCATCTACTCCGGTAAGCTGGCCAAGGGTGACACCATCCTGAACTCCTTCACCGGCAAGACCGAGCGCGTCGGCCGCATGGTAGAAATGCAGGCTAACGAGCGTAACGAACTGACCAGCGCACAGGCCGGTGACATCATCGCCATCGTCGGCATGAAGAACGTTCAGACCGGTCACACCCTGTGCGACCCGAACAACGAGTGCACCCTGGAAGCGATGGTCTTCCCCGAGCCGGTAATTTCCATCTCCGTTGAGCCGAAAGACAAGGGCTCCACCGAGAAAATGGGTATCGCGATCGGCAAGATGGTTGCAGAAGATCCGACCTTCCGCGTTGAAACCGATCCGGATTCCGGCGAAACCATCCTCAAGGGCATGGGCGAGCTGCACCTGGACATCAAGGTCGACATCCTCAAGCGTACCTACGGCGTTGAACTGGTTGTTGGTCAGCCGCAGGTTGCCTACCGCGAAACCATCACTCGCGAAATCGCCGACAGCTACACCCACAAGAAGCAGTCTGGTGGTTCCGGTCAGTACGGTAAGATCGACTACGTCATCCGTCCCGGCGAGCCGAACTCCGGCTTCACCTTCAAGTCCAGCGTTGTTGGCGGTAACGTTCCGAAGGAATACTTCCCGGCCATCGAGAAGGGCTTCGCCTCTCTGATGGGCACTGGCCCGCTGGCTGGCTTCCCGGTTCTGGACGTTTCCTTCGAACTGACCGACGGTGGCTACCACGCCGTTGACTCCTCGGCCATCGCGTTCGAAATCGCGGCCAAGGGTGCGTTCCGTCAGTCCATGCCGAAGGCCGGCCCGCAGCTGCTGGAGCCGATCATGAAGGTTGACGTGTTCACTCCTGAAGACCACGTTGGTGACGTTATCGGCGACCTGAACCGTCGTCGCGGCATGATCGCAGGCCAGGAAGCCGGTGTAACTGGCGTCCGCATCAAGGCTGATGTACCGCTGGCAGAAATGTTCGGCTACATCAGCACCCTGCGTACCATGACCTCCGGTCGCGGTCAGTTCTCCATGGAGTTCTCGCACTACTCACCGTGCCCGGCCAACGTTGCAGAAGCCGTGATCGCGAAGGAAAAAGAGAAGCGCGCAGCCAAGAACTAAGGCTCGCGTTACTCGGTAGTAACAAAAAACGCCTGATGCAGTGCATCAGGCGTTTTTTTATGCCTGGAATGCCTGGAATGTAGCCACTGAAAACGGCCGCCGAACGCCCGCCGCTGCAGCTCAGGCAGCGGCGGTCAATGCCGCACGGGTGTAGATCATGTCGTGCGCGGCGCGCAGATTGCTGCTGATCTCCAGCAGGTAATGCAGGTCGTTGATCAGACTGGTCGCCTGCCAGCCGTCCAGCTCGCCAGAGCGCAACTGCTGCTGGAGACGCTGCTCAAACTGACTGCGGAACAACTGCTCCTGATCCAGGTAGTCCGCCGACTGCTGCTGGTCGGCAGCCCCCGACAGCGAGTCCGACTCTTGCCGTGCCTGACTGCCAAGCAGTAATCGCCCCTGCTCCCGCAGCAACCGGTAGCCCTCACGCAGGGCTGGCCGCGGACTCTCAACATGCTTGCGCAGATTGGTTTGCAGGTGCTTGGCCGCCTTCACCGCATCAACCAGATCCCGTGCTGCCAGATTCACATCCATCAACGCCTGTTGCTGCTCGGGCAGCAGCTCGCAATCCAGATGCCCGATAAAATCGACAATATCAGCGTAAATACCCTTGATGTGCTGATGATAGAGCGCATCGGCGTCCTCTCGCTCGGCCAGTGGCGGCACCGAAAGCACCTCACCCAGCGCCGGTTCGCGGGTCATGTCCTGGCGAAACTCGCTCGGCAGATAGAGCGCCGACGCAATGACCAGCCGGCTGGTCGCAGCAAGGTGCCCGAGTTCCTGCTGCAACACCCTGACTGCGGAGTCCGCATGCAGCCGGGCGGCGCCGTCCAGATACAGTGCGCGCGAACGTGGACGCCCCGCAAGCTCATCGTTGACCGGTTCAGTTGGCGGCGGCAGCAGCCGGGCAAGCACGCGCACCAGCAGCGGCACCCAGGGCAGCATCAGCGCCAGCCCGAGCAGATTGAACAGGGTATGGAATAGCGCCAGCTTGAGGGTAAAGGCCGTCTCCATGATGCCCAGCCAGGCCGACAGCGTGTCCACCAGCTGGGCCAGCAGCGGCAGGATGGACAGCGCTACAGCGGCGGTCAGCAGATTGAACAGGATATGCGCCGCCGCCAGCTGACGTCCGGCGTTATTGGCGCCAACAGCGGCAATCAGCGCAGTTACCGTAGTCCCCAGATTCGCACCAACGGCCATCGCTAGGGCATTACCGTAATCCAGCTGGCCGCTGCCCAGTGCCGCCAGAGTGATCATCAGGGTCGCGTGACTGGACTGCATCAGCACGGTCGCCAGGGTACCCAGCAAGGCATAGAGCAACACGCCCTGCCAGCCGCCTACCCGGTAGGCAGACAGATCAAAGATCTCCTGCATGCCGGCAAAGCCAAGCTTCATCATGTCGATGCCGAGAAACAGCAGACCAACACCCAGCAACACCTGACCGGTACCGCGCCAGCGCGCCGAGCTGTTGCGCTCGAACAGCACGCCGAGTACCAGCAGCGGCATGCCAACCTGGGCCAGATCGACTTTCAAACCTACCAGGGCAATCAGCCACGCCCCCGTAGTGGTCCCCAGATTGGCACCGAAGACGATACCGATCCCCGCCGTCAGACTGATCAGCCCGGCGCTGAGAAAGGCAATGCAAAGCAGCGTTATAAGCGAACTGGACTGCACCAGCGCGGTACTGACGGTACCAAAAGCGAGGCTTTTCCAGAGACGATCGGTACTGGCAGCCAGCCAGCGCTCCAGAGCGCCGCCGGTAAAGGCCCTGAAGCCATCTTCCAGATAGCGCATGCCGAGCAGAAACAGGGCAACGCCGGCGAAGAGCTGGGCCATCGACTGCTGCTTGAGAAACAGCAGGACAACCAGCACCAGCCCGAAGGCCATGCCAAGCGGGCGCAGCGTCGCCAATCGCGAGCGGAGCAGCCGACCGGCATTGAGCGCATTAGCCATCAGCAGCCCCCCGACAGGGGGGAAATCAGCGCCAACGTCGATACTCCTGGCGCGTCAATCAATTTCAGCGAATCTCTTCCTGCTGCTGGCGACCGTAGCCGGCACGGGTGCAGCCCAGGCAGCGGACAAAGGTTTCTTCCGCCGGGCGGATAACCAGTTCATGACCGGCTTCCGAAACATTTCCACCCATGGCACTGAACGGCAAGCTGACCAGAAAGGCGCCGGCCCCGACGACCGTCACACCCAGCAGCAGCGGACGGGCAATGATCAGGTCACCCATCATGGCGAAGTAGCCAGGCTTGTCCTGCTGGTAATCGTTGTAGGAATCGGCCGCCATGACGCTGGCGCTCATAAGCAGACCGGCAACAAGTGCGGTGGAATGACGTAACAGGCGCATAATTAATCCCTGGTTGTGGCCCGAAAGGCATTGATCTGGTGGCCGGTCCGAACTCCTGCGGACTCACGGCATCGCCCTCATTGTAGGCACAATCCCGGCATTACGGAACGTGCCAGACAAAATTTGCGAACCAGGCCGCCACGCCGGACAGCGCTATCGCTGGCACTGTCGGCAAAACACCGTACTGCGCTGGCCAAGGCGACATTCCGACAGCGTCGTACCGCACTGCTTGCACAACTCGCCGCGGCGGCCATAGGCAAACAGCTCCTGCTTGAAATAGCCCGGCTGGCCATCACCACCTACGAAGTCACGCAGGGTCGTTCCACCCTGCTCGATGGCTTTGGCGAGAATGCGCTTTATTTCCTCAGCCAGGCGCTGGTAGCGCTGACGACTGACACGCCCGGCTTCGCGCCGCGGATCAATGCCCGCCGCAAACAGCGCCTCGGTCGCATAGATATTGCCGACCCCGACCACCACCGCGTTATCCATGATAAACGGCTTGATGGCCATGCTCTTGCCCCGTGACAACTGATACAGGCGCTCACCGTCAAAGGCGTCGGACAGCGGCTCGGGACCCAGCTTGCCGAGCAGTGCATGCGGCTCGTCCGCTCGGGCCCAGAGCAGTGCGCCGAAACGGCGCGGATCGGTGTAGCGCAGTACCATGCCCGAATCCAGCTCGATATCGACATGATCATGCTTGCCCGCCGGCGTACCCGCCGGCACCATTCGCAGGCTGCCGGACATGCCCAAATGGCCGATCAGGGTGCCGCCACCAATGCGCATCAGCAGGTACTTGGCGCGACGATCTATACGCTCGAACAACTGCCCCTCGATCTGGATCGCCAGATCCTCCGGAATCGGCCAGCGCAGACGGCGGTCACGCACGACAAGACGCGTCACCCTGCGCCCTTCCAGGTGAGGTGCAATCCCGCGACGGGTTGTTTCAACTTCAGGTAATTCAGGCATGTCAGCTCTGCAACCAGTAGGTAACGAAAATCAGCAACAACAGCAACGGCAGAACACTGGCGACAAAGCGCCCATTCCAGCCAAAGGCGACCCGGTAGGGTGACTCGCCACTGTAGCGCGACAGAATCAGGGTCGAGGGACCGAAGGGCGAGAAGATCATCGCCAGAGAGAAGCCACACATCAGCCCCACAGCCGGCGTCATGATCGGCACGCCCAGCAGTGACAGCTGCGCCAGGAGGCCCGCCGTCAGCGACAGCGACACAATGGGCGCTAGCCCCAGCACTGCCAAAATGATGGTACTGAACAGGCTGCCGATCGCCAGCAGCACATTGTACTTGGGCTCCTGCGCAAGCCACGCCGCAATCTGCTCAAGCGGTGCTACCGCGCCCAGCACTCCGCCCAGCAACGCGGCGCAGCCAAAGATGAACATCTCGTTGTGCATGCTGACCATATTGTCGGTCACTTCCTGCAGCACCTGCGCAGGCTTGCGCTCGCGCCACAACAGGTAGCTGATGACACCCACCGGCACCAGCACCATTGCCGCCTGCGACGCACTCAGTGTTGTCACGGAAGCCAGCAGACCGATAGCCGCAAGACCCAGCAGACTGCCAATCAACAGCTGCGGCATGCCGTCGGCCTTGCTGCTGTCGCCAATATTGTCGCGCAGCGCCAGCAGCCCGCGGGTTTCCCTGCGCCAGCCGACCACGATCATCATCAGCGCAGCAACCGCGCCATAGGGCACCATGGTGCTCCAGGACTGCTCGGGCATTTCCCGGGAGATGATGGCGATGGTCACACTGGTTGGCGCCAGTAGCGGCACCAGGGCAAAGCCGCGCAGGGTGGTCACCATGACGCTGCGCAGGCCTTCACGGCGCTGCTCGTCGCTCAGCGAATAGCGCTTGAGATGCTCGCTCAGGGTGCCGCAGAGCAGGTTCATCATGCCGAAGTTGAGAATCGAGCCGATGCTGCCGGCGGCGAGCACATAACGCGGATAGAGCACCACCTTGGAGCCGGAGAGCAGGGCCTTGTGCAGCTCGCGCAGTTGCGGCAAACGCTGCGCGAGCAACTGCATCAGGCCCAGCGCCCCCAGAAAGCTGGTGTAATAAGCCACCGAACTGGCCAGCTTTGGCCACAGCTCGGCACCGGGGCGCGCCAGCGCAATAGCTGCCACCAAAACCCCAAGGGTGCCGATCCCAAGCCAGCGCGGGTAGGGGTTCAGCCGGATAAAAAAGCGCAGGAAATAGACAGCAAAGGCCCCGGCTGCGAGCCAGCTCAGCCAATGCTGGTGACTGAGCAGCCCCGCCAGCTCAAGAGCAACACCAAGCGGCAGCAGCGCCGCACTCACGGCAGATCCTTGCGAAAGGCGCCCTTCTTGAATACACCTTCACCAAAGCCGATCAGTTGGTCGTTCTGATCCAGCAGATCACAACTGGCCATAAACACCTTATGGCCAGCCTTACGGCAGGTGGCGACCGCGCGAACGTGTGTGCCGACCGGGGCGGTCGAGGTGAAATTGGTGTTGAGCGACAGGGTAATGGCGACCCGGCGCTCTGCCGGCGATGCCGCCCAGGTACCGCAGAGCCCCATGGCAATGTCAATCAAGCTGGCCGTCACCCCACCGTGCAATGAGCTGGCGTTGTTCATGTGCTTTTCGGTCAGGGTCAGGCCGACAACGGCGCGCCCCTCCGAGTACTCTTCCAGCTGGGCACCAAGCTCCTGAAAGAAGCCGGTAACGGTACGGGCAATGGCCTGACGTTCATCTTGATTCACGGGTGCGACACCTTTTATTCACTACACTCGATCTGGCTGGCCAGCGTGAGAACATGGCGGGCGACTTGCCCGGCACGTAATACCGGCCAGTTTGAAGGAGGCAAGTATGCCACGCGCAAGCGGCGCCAGACTGTCGCCAAACTTGCACTCCTACCACGCAGGATTTAATCTCGCAGCACTTTAAACGAAATGCCGTTTCGCCATGCGGAACAAAAAGCGTACTTCAGGAGGCAAAGCATGTTCAAGCGGATTGGCGTCATCGGCGCCGGAGCCATGGGCCGCGGTATCGCCCAGCTGTTCGCCAGCAGTGGTCAGCAGGTTCTGTTGTTCGATACCCGTAAAGAGGCCATCGACGACGCCCTGGCCTTCAACCGCAACCTGCTGCAACGCGCTCAGGCCAAGGGCAAGATGACCGAGGCCGAGCTGGAAGCGACCGTTGCGCGCATGCAGCCGGCTGCCCAGCTGACCGATCTGGCCGAGTGCGATCTGGTGATCGAGGCCATTGTCGAGCTGCTGGAGGTCAAGCAGAAGCTGTTCGCCGACCTGGAAGCCATTGTCAGCGCCGACTGCGTACTGGCGACCAACACCTCCTCGCTGTCGGTCACCCGTATCGCCAGCACCGCCAAGCACCCCGAGCGCGTTGCCGGCTTCCACTTCTTCAATCCGGTGCCGCTGATGAAGATCGTCGAGGTCGTGCGCGGCGAGCGCACCGACGAGTGTCACATTCAGTCTCTGGTAGCGCTGGCCGAACAGGCCGGTCACTTCCCGGCGATCACCCCGGACACCCCCGGCTTCCTGGTCAACCACGCCGGCCGTGCCTTCGGTACCGAGGCCCTGCGCATGCTCAGCGAAGGCGTTGCCAGCGTGCAGCAGATCGACCGCATCCTGCGTGACGGCCCGGGCTTTCGCATGGGGCCGTTCGAGCTGTTTGATCTGACCGGTCTGGACGTTTCCCACGCGGTGATGGAATCGGTCTACGAGCAGTTCTATCACGACCCGCGTTACACCCCATCCTTTATTGCAGCCCAGCGTGTTGCCGCCGGCCTGCTGGGTCGCAAGACCGGTCAGGGCTTCTACCGTTACCAAGACGGCCAGAAGATCGAGCCGTCCGAGCCGCAGCCCGAGACCGTGCTGATCACTCGTCCTTTCTGGCTGGAAACCGATGATGACGCGCTGCGCAACCAGGTCGCAGACGTATTGACCAAGGCAGGCGCCACCCTCGAAACCGGCAGTAAGCCGTCGGACGACGCCATCTGCCTGGTCACCCCGCTGGGCGATGACTGCAGCACCGCGCTGACCCAACTGGGTCTGCCGGCTGAACGCACGCTGGCACTCGACAGCTTTGCCAACTGGGAAAAACGCCGCACGCTGATGCGCCAGCCCGCCGCCAGTGCCGATGTTGTCGCCCAGGCGCGCCAGGCCCTCAGCGCCGATGGTGTACCCGTCGAGGTGATCAACGACTCTCCCGGCTTTGTCATCCAGCGCCTGATCGCCAGCGTGGTCAATCTGGGCTGCGAAATCGTGCAGAAAGGCATCACCACCCCGCAAACGCTGGACCGCGCCATTCAACTGGCGCTGGGCTATCCCAAGGGCCCGCTGGCCTTCGGTGAGCATTACGGCGCAGCCAACATTCTTGCCGTCCTCAACAACCTGCAGACCAACTACGGCGAGCCGCGCTACCGCCCCAGCCCCTGGCTGCGTCGTCGCGTACAGCTGGAACTGCCTTTGACCACACCCGATTTCCAGGAGTAAGAGCATGACTGCCTATATCTATGATGGCCTCCGTTCACCTTTCGGCCGCCACGCCGGCGCCCTGGCCAGCGTGCGCCCCGATGACCTGCTGGCCGAAGTCATTCGCGCTGTGGTCACCCGCAACCCCTTCGAGGGTCAGGACTACGAAGACGTGGTCATGGGCAACACCAACCAGGCCGGTGAAGACGCGCGCAACGTCGCCCGTCATGCCGGCCTGCTGGCCGGTCTGCCGCAGGAAGTCGCCGGCGTTACCGTCAACCGCCTGTGCGGTTCCGGTCTGGCGGCCATTCTCGACGCCGCCCGTGCGGTCAAGACCGGTGAAGGCGACCTGTTCGTAGCCGGTGGTGTGGAAAGCATGAGCCGCGCGCCCTTCGTTATCGCCAAGAGCGAAAGCGCCTACAGCCGCGACTTCCGCGCCTTCGACAGCACCATCGGCGCGCGTTTCCCGAACCCCAGGGTCGAGAAGCAGTACGGCGATGACACCATGCCGCAGACCGCCGACAACGTCGCTGCCGATCTGGGCATCACCCGTGAGGAAGCCGACACCTACGCTGCTCGCAGCCAGGCGCTGTACGAGAAGGCTCGCGCCGACGGTTTCTTCGCCGAAGAGATCCACCCGATCGAGGTTTCCCAGGGTCGCAAGAAGCCGGCCAAGGTGATTGATCAGGACGAACATCCGCGCCCGAGCAGCGATCTGGCTGCCCTGTCCAGTCTGCGCCCGCTGTTTGAGGGCGGCGTGGTTACCGCAGGCAACGCGTCTGGCGTCAACGACGGCGCCGCTGCGCTGATCATCGGCAGCGAAGCCATTGGTCAGAAGTACGGCATCAAGCCGCGCGCCCGCATCCTGGCCGGCGCCGTGTCCGGTGTTGCGCCGCGCGTCATGGGCCTGGGTCCGGTCGAAGCCTGCAAGAAGGCACTGAGCCGCGCCGGCCTGACGCTGGATGACATGGACGTGATCGAGATCAACGAGGCCTTCGCTTCCCAGGTCCTCGGCTGCGCCAAGCAGCTGGGTATCGCCTTCGACGACCCGCGCCTGAACCCGAACGGCGGGGCCATCGCAGTCGGCCACCCACTCGGCGCCTCCGGCGCACGCCTGACCCTGACCGCCCTGCGCCAGCTGGAGCGCACCGGCAAGCGTTACGCACTGGTCAGCCTGTGTATCGGCCTGGGCCAGGGTGTGGCAGCGGTGATCGAGCGCGTTTAACGCGCTCGCGGAGCTACAAGCTACAAGCTACAAGCTACAAGCTACAAGCTACAAGCTGAGAACCCCTGCCTCGTCCTGGTTTGGGTTTTAGCTTGCGGCTTGAAGCTTGCGGCTTGAAGCTGATAGCTTCTACCCCTCATTCCCTGTCAGCGACCCCTTGCATGCAGCTCAACTCCAGCAGCCCCTTTGAATGGCTCGGTTCCGCCATCGGCAGCGTCGTCCGCGTTGTTATCGACAGCCTGATCTGGCTGTTTACCATGCTGAGCAATGCCAGCTCCGATTTCATCAACGGCTTTTCCCGTGCCCTGGGCGTCAACAGCAACCTGTTGAGCATCGCCGCGGTGATTCTCGGCCTGTTTTTGATCTACACCGGCGTGCGGGCCTTTATCCGCCGCAAGATCGTACTGGGGATCATCTGGGTCCTGCTCGGGCTCTGGCTATTGAGCGCCCTGATCAATTGACACGCGCTTGTCGGCAGACCGGTGCATAGTAGTATTTCGGTAGTTTTCGGCTAAAAATCTGAGGAGAACACCATGGGATTCGCATTTTCCAATGAACTGGAGCTGACCAGCAGCGCCTTCGCCAACAACGGCGCGATCGCTGCCAGGCACACCGGCGACGACGTTGACGTATCTCCCGCCCTGAGCTGGAAGAACGCACCGGCGGGTACCAAATCCTTTGCCGTCATCTGTCACGATCCGGATGCCCCGCTGATTTCCGCCAACGGCACCTACGGCTTTGTGCACTGGGTGCTGTACAACATTCCGGCCAGCGTCAGCGAACTCGCCGAAGGCTGCGCCGACTACACCCAGGGTGTGAACAACTTTGGCAACAGCGGCTACAACGGTCCGCTGCCGCCGGAAGGTCACGGCCAGCACAAGTACTATTTCTGGATCATCGCGCTGGACGCCGAGCTGAATCTGCCGGCCGGTCTGACCCTGTGGCAACTGCTCGAGAAGATCGAGCCACACGCTACCGCGATGAACCGCCTGATTGGCACCTATCAGCGCGGCTAACTCCTCTGTTGCGGCACCTGCAATGGGTGCCGCAACGCTGCCAGAGAGTCGTACCGAATCACCTCCCGCCCCGCTTCTCCCCGGTCGATAGCAACGGATTCACAGCATCAAGCTTGCTGGTCTGCGCATTCAACAGCGGCCTATTATGACCATCATATTCAATCGTTCCCGCCGTAACGGAATCCCGCAGATGACCGAAGCAACCCCTCACAACCATGCCTTTGACCGTGCCATTGCGCTGACCGCGGCTGGCCCCAACCTGTTCAAGGGCAACGTCGACGACAGTTTTCAGAACATGGTCGGGCCATTCGGCGGCGTGACCGCAGCCATCCTGCTCAACGGCGCCTTGCAGCACCCGGAACGCATCGGCGAGCCGATCTCGCTGACCATCAACTTTGCCGGCCCGGTCCAGCTCGGCGACTTCGAGCTGGAAGCCATCCCCCTGCGCACTAACCGCTCGACCCAACACTGGCTGCTGCTGCAGAAACAGAACGGCGAAGTTGTCACCAGCGGTACCGCCTGCTTCGCCACCCGCCGAGAGACCTGGTCCGAACAGCAGCACGACATGCCTGCAGCACCGGCCGCTGACAGCCTGCCGCGGGTGGAACGTGGCGAGCGCAACTGGTTTCGAAACTATGATTTCCGTTACGTTTCAGGCCTGTTTGACCCCAACCGCAGTGACGGCAACCCAGAGGACGCCCACAGCGAAACCCTGCTGTGGACCCGAGATAATCCGCCCCGGCCGCTGGACTTCGCGTCACTGACCGCGCTGGGTGACGTATTTGCGCCACGGATTTTCCACCGCCGTCAGCGCTTTACTCCCGCCGGCACGGTGTCGCTGACCCATTACTTCCACGCCGATACCGATCAACTGGCACGCGCGGGCGATCGCCACCTGCTTGGCCACGCCCGAGCGACGCGTATGCACAACAATTATTCGGATCAGGTCGCGCACCTGTGGAGCGATGACGGCCAGCTACTGCTGACCACCACCCAGGTGGCGTATTTCAAGGAGTGACCCACAAGGATCGCCCCCAAGCGTAGGGGCACAGCGTGCTGTGCCCGTGTGGTCAGCACGCTATCTCGTGGGCGGGTATCGTTCCGTGCAATCTTGACCTCGGGCACGGCACGCCGTGCCCCGGGATGGCGCTACTCTCGAATGCTGCGCCCCGCTGGTTCAGCCCAGCAGACCGACAAACGCCTCACGCAGCGGCGCATTCAAAAGCGCACGGGTCTCGCGGTAGGCGCGACGATCCAGCCCCGCCAGCTGACGGGTTTTGGCGCGGGCGCGCTCAAGCAGCTGCTCCGCCGGCTGCAGCTCGTCGAAGAAACCGGCTTCCAGCGCGCCGACCGCGGCAAAGACCTCCGCCTGCAGCACACAGCGGTTTAGCCACTGCGGCGACAGCCGGGCCCGCGCCTGGAGCATGGCCCCGTCCGGCATGGTCATTCCGATAGCCACCTCATTCAGCGACACCCGGTAATCACCTTCGGTACCCAGGCGATAGTCCGCGAGCAGCAGCATAAAGGCGGCCTTGGCCATGGCATGACCGGTAGCAGCAATCACCACTGGCGCAGGATAGTCGAGCAGCGCCAGCGTCAGCCGGTCACCGGCTGCGCGCATGGCATCACAGGCCGGCCCACCGGCATCGATCAGCTTGCGGTCATAGCCGCCGCTGAACACGCCGGGACGGCCGCTGATCAACAGCGCGGCGTCCGCCTCCGCCGCCTTGGCAATGGCCGCGAGCAACTGTTCCAGCATGCTTTCCGAGAGCGCGTTGACCTTGCCGTCGTCCAACCGGATTTCGGCAATGCCATCGGCAATGGTCAGCTGCAGCGGCGCGCTCACGCCTTGGCCTCACCGCGCGCTTCGTCGCGCAGCACCCGGCGCAGCAGCTTGCCGACGGTCGACTTGGGCAGGTCGTCACGAATCTCGACATGCTTGGGAATCTTGTAGCCGGTCAGGTTCTCGCGGCAGTGGGCGATGATGGCCGCTTCATCCAGAGTCGCATCGTTGAGGCTGACAAATATCTTGATCGCCTCGCCGGTCCGTTCGTCCGGCACGCCGACGGCTACACACTCGCGAATGCCGGCATGACGCATGACCGCGTCTTCAACATCGTTGGGATAGACGTTGAAGCCGGAGACCAGAATCATGTCCTTCTTGCGGTCCACCAGCTTCAGGAAGCCCTCCTCGTCCAGCAGGCCAACGTCGCCGGTCTTCAGCCAGCCGTCTTCGGTAAAGGTTGCGGCCGTCTCATCCGGACGGTGCCAGTAGCCCTGCATCACCTGCGGCCCCTTGATCAGCACTTCGCCCGGCTCACCACGCGGTGTTTCCTTACCGTCGTCATCTACGGTCTTGACCCAGGTATCGATTACCGGCTGACCGATAAAACCTTCCTTGTAAGGGGTATTCGAGGTCGAGGCGACCACCACAGGAGAGGTTTCGGTCAGGCCGTAACCTTCACGCACCACACTGCCGGTGCGCTCCTGCCAGCGGCGGGCGATCTCGGTGTTCAGCGGCGCACCGCCGGAGTTGACCCACTTCAG
Source organism: Halopseudomonas sp. T1L2 (assembly GCF_055397385.1). NCBI lineage: Bacteria > Pseudomonadati > Pseudomonadota > Gammaproteobacteria > Pseudomonadales > Pseudomonadaceae > Halopseudomonas > Halopseudomonas sp. T1L2. Next base: position 2,771,936 of record NZ_AP040865.1, read on the forward strand.
CCGGCTGAAGTCGACACTGTCGAAGTCCGGGTGATTCATCAGCGATACAAACAGCGAGTTGATACCGGTCAGCAGGGTGAACGGATGGCGTTTCAGGTCGGCGATCATGCCATCGAGATCACGCGGATTGGTGATCAGAATGGTATGGAACCCGGTGAACACCGAGGCGATGCAGTTCGCGGTGAAGGCGAAGATATGGTACAGCGGCAACGGCGAGACTCGCACCTCACCGCCATAAGTCACGTCGCCTTCCTTCAGAATGCTGACTGCCTGCAGCACGTTACAGAGAATATTGCGGTGGGTCAGCATTGCGCCCTTGGAGACACCGGTAGTACCGCCGGTGTACTGCAGCAGCGCCAGGTCGTCCAATTCGCGATCGATAGTCACCGGGGCCAGCTCGTCACCCAGACGCAGCGCCTGCATAAAGCGCACTTCATCGGCGGCACTCGCGTCGTACTGCGGGTTGCTGAAGTCATCCATACTGGTGACGATCAGCGTTTCGATCTCGGTCTCGTCCTGGATCTTGCGCACCAGCGGGATCAACTTGTCGAGTACCACCACCGCACGGGCGCCGGAGTCGGCGAACTGGTGGCGGGTTTCGTAGGGGGTGTACTGGGGGTTGGTGTTGACGATCACCAGGCCGGCGCGCAGCGCGCCGAAGATAGCAATGGTGTATTGCAGCAGGTTGGGCAACTGAATGGCCAGGCGGTCACCCGGCTGCAGGCCGGCATGCTGACGCAGGTAGCGAGCAAAGGCATCGGCCCTGCCACGAAGCTGGTTAAAGGTCAGAGTGTCGGCACCGCAGGAGAACGCAGGCTGGTCGCCATAACGACGGCAGGATTGGTCAAGAATATCGAAGATCGTGGTGTGACCCAGCTCTGCCAGTTGTGCGCTGACGGCGTAATGCTCAGGAGTAGACATCTCAGCCTCTTGTTTTTGAACTATTGTTTTGCACTGCGAAACGAAATACCAAAAAGATGCTATTCTATTCGAGGCAGGCTGTGCAATGATCGAGACAGTCGGCATTGCCCCCGGTAACAAAACAGCAACAGAGTGTCAGTGTGTCACTGTGCAGAACCATTGATCGTGATATCGTTCCGCGCTCTGACCATAACAATAAAAGAAAGCATCAAATCACATTCGGCCGCACCCTCCGATGGGCCACAAGGTATACAACCCAATGAAAGATGAGTTGGAAGCAACAGTAAAGGAATCCCCTGCCAAGGACCGCAAGTTCGTCGAAGCACTCTCTCGTGGGTTGGACGTGTTACGCGCCTTCAGTCAGGGCTCGGTGGTCATGGGCAATCAGGACATCGCCCGCATCACCGGGCTGCCCAAGCCGACCGTGTCGCGCATGACCTATACCCTGACCAAGCTCGGCTATTTGAGCTACTCAACCCAGCTGGAAAAATACCAGCTCGACTCCGGGGTGCTGGCACTGGGATATGCCTATGTGTCCAACCTGCGGGTACGCCAGCTCGCCAAGCCCTATCTCGACGAATTCGCCCGCAACACCAATACCTCGGTCGGCCTGACCTGCCGAGATCGTCTGTCGATGATCTACGTCGAAAACTGCCGCCCGTCGGAATCCACCTCGCTGCGCATGGATGTGGGTGAACGCCTGCCGCTGGCCACCACCGCCGCCGGCCGGGCCTACCTTGCAGCCATGAAGGAAGACGAGCGCAGCCACCTGCTCGATGCCATCCAGGCGCGCAACCCGGATACCTGGCCTGAACTGCAGGCCTCCCTGCAACGCAGCTTTGACGAGTATAAGCAGCACGGCTTCTGTCTGTCGCTCGGCGACTGGGACCGCAACGTCAACGCCGCCGGCGTCCCCCTGCACCTGCAGGACGGCAGCCTGATGGTCCTGACCTGCGGCGCACCCTCCTACCTGGTGTCCGAAGAGCGGGTCAAAAACCAGCTCGCCCACCAACTCGCCATGCTGGCGCGGGATATCGAGCGGCTTGGGGTTTGACCCCAGCTTCAAGCTTCAAGCGGCAAGAAAAACCCGGACCTGTGTGAGCCGGGTTTTTTGTGCCCACCTGAAACAACGTCTTCCCCGGTTCGGGGTTCGGGGTTCGGGGTTCGCTTGAAGCTTGAAGCTTCTCGCTTGCAGCTTGCAGCTGTGATGAATCCAGCGGTCGCTAGCGACTGCTGGATTCATCACCTTAACTAATAAACCGCCATTTCCCCCACCGGGGGCATCGACAAGCGGTTTTATTTTTTGTATTTTGCCTAGCGAAACGCGGTTTCACTATTTCGCATAGTGAAACGCCATCCCCAATCCTGACGGAGGTCAAGCATGTCGGACGTGGTCACTCTGGAGCGCAAAGGCGCCATCGCGGTCATCACCGTGAACAACCCACCGGTCAATGCGCTGGGTATTGCCGTGCGTGAAGGTCTGCAGCAAAGCTTCAACGCTGCCGAAGCCGATCCGGACGTAAAGGCAATCGTACTGGTCTGTGAAGGCATGACCTTCATGGCCGGCGCGGACATCAAGGAATTCGGCAAGCCGCCGAAGGAGCCGAGCCTGCCTGAAGTCGTCAACGGTATCGAAGCGGGCAGCAAGCCGAGCGTTGCGGTCATCCACGGCACCGCGCTGGGTGGCGGTCTGGAAGTCGCCGTCAGCTGCCATTACCGCATCGCCGTCAAGAGCGCTAAGGTCGGTCTGCCGGAAGTCAAACTCGGCCTGCTGCCGGGTGCCGGCGGCACCCAGCGTCTGCCGCGCCTGGTTGGCGTAGCCAAGGCACTGGACATGATCGTCAGCGGCAACCCGATCGGTGCCGCGGAAGCACACGACCTGGGCGTGATCGACGAACTGGTTGAAGGCGATCTTACCGCTGCCGGTATCGCTTTCGCCGAGAAGCTGCTGGCCGAAGGCAAGGGCCCGCGCCGCACCGGCGAGCGTACCGACAAACTGGAAGGCGTCGACAACGCCGCAGCCGTCGCTGCCAAGCGCGCCGAGATCGAGAAGAAGATGCCCGGCCTGTTCTCGCCCCAGCGCTGCGTCTCTGCCGTTGAAGCCGCCTTCGCTCTGCCGCTGGCCGAGGGCCTGAAGCGCGAGCGCGAGCTGTTCGCAGAGTGTCTGGTGTCGCCGCAGCGCGCCGCCCTGGTTCACGCCTTCTTCTCCGAGCGTCAGGCCTCCAAGATCAACGATCTGCCGAAGGATACCCCGGTGCGCGACATCAAGTCCGCCGCGGTCATCGGCGGCGGCACCATGGGTGTTGGCATCGCCATCTGCTTTGCCAACGCCGGCATCCCGGTCAAGATCCTGGAAATCAGCAGCGAAGCACGCGACAAGGCACTGGAGCGCGCCCGCGACACCTACGGCATGAGCGTCAAGCGCGGCAGCCTGACCCAGGACGCGCTGGAAAAGCGCATGAGCCTTATCAGCGGTGTAACCGATTACGCTGACCTGTCCGACGTCGACGTGGTTGTCGAAGCCGTCTTTGAAGACATGGGCGTCAAGCAGAAAGTCTTCGAAGCACTGGACGCCAACTGCAAGCCGGGCGCCATTCTGGCTTCCAATACCAGCTCGCTGGATCTGAACCAGATCGCACAGTTCACCAAGCGCCCGGAAGACGTGGTTGGCCTGCACTTCTTCAGCCCGGCCAACGTCATGCGTCTGCTGGAAGTCGTGCGCGGCGAGAAAACCAGCTTCGAAGTACTGGCTACGGCCATGGCAATCGGCAAGAAACTGAAGAAAGTCTCTGTCCCGGTTGGGGTTTGCGACGGCTTCGTCGGTAACCGCATGGTGTTCCAGTACGGTCGCGAGTCCGAGTTCCTGCTGGAGGAAGGCGGCACGCCGGAGCAGATCGACGGCGCCCTGCGCAAGTTCGGTCTGGCCATGGGCCCGTTCGCCATGCGCGACCTGTCCGGTCTGGACATCGGTCTGGCCATTCGCAACCGTCAGCGTCAAACCCTGCCGGCCGAATTCAAGCTGCCGACGGTACTCGACAAGATGGCCGAAGCCGGCCTGCTGGGTCAGAAAACCGGCAAGGGCTTCTATGTCTACGAGAAGGGCTCGCGTACTCCGCTGCCGAACCCCGAGCTGCCGGCCATCATGGAAGCCGCCTCGAAGGAACAGGGCATTGAGCGCCGCGAGCTGAGCGATGAGTACATCATCGAGCGCACCATCTATGCGCTGATCAACGAAGGTGCCAAGATCCTGGAAGAAGGCATTGCCCAGCGCGCCAGCGACATCGACGTCATCTACCTGAACGGCTACGGCTTCCCGGCCCACCAGGGTGGCCCGATGTTCTATGCTGACGCGATCGGCCTGGATCGCGTGTACGCCCGCATCTGCGAGTTTCACGAGCAACACGGCGCCTGGTGGAAACCGGCCGCCCTGCTGGAAAAACTGGCCAAGGAAGGGCGCAAGTTCGCCGATCTGTGATGAATCAGCGCGACCGGTGACGATACCGGTCGCCAGATACCCGTATTACAACGAGGACACAAAATGGAAATCCATTACTCCCCCGAACAGCTCGCCTTCCGCGACGAAGTGCGTGAATTCCTCAAGCAGGAACTGCCTGCCGACATCGCTGCCAAGGTCAAACTGGGCAAGCACCTGCACAAGGCCGACCACGAGCGCTGGCAGAAAATTCTGTCCAAGCGTGGCTGGTACGCGCCGGGCTGGCCGGTCGAGCACGGCGGCACCACCTGGGGCCCGATCGAGAAGCACATCTTTGACGAAGAGTCCGCCGCCTTCGGCGCACCGCGTCTGGTGCCGTTCGGCGTCAACATGGTTGCCCCGGTAATCATCAAGTTCGGCACCGAAGAGCAGAAAGCCAAGTACCTGCCACGTATCCTCGACGGCACCGACTGGTGGTGTCAGGGTTACTCCGAGCCGGGCGCCGGTTCCGACCTGGCCTCGCTGAAGACCCGCGCCGTGCGCGATGGCGACTACTACATCGTCAACGGTCAGAAGACCTGGACCACTCTGGGCCAGCACGCCAACTGGATCTTCTGCCTGGTGCGTACCGATCCGGAAGCCCAGCAGCAGCGCGGTATCTCCTTCCTGCTGATCGACATGGCCACCCCGGGTATCACCGTGCGTCCGATCATCACCCTGGACGGCGATCACGAAGTCAACGAAGTCTTCTTTGACGACGTCAAGGTTCCGGTTGAGAACCTGGTCGGCGAAGAGAACAAGGGCTGGACCTGCGCCAAGTACCTGCTGACCCACGAGCGTACCGGCCTGGCAGGTATCGGCGCATCCAAGGCCGCGCTGACCAACCTCAAGCGCATCGCCTCCAAGCAGCAGAAGAACGGCAAGCCGCTGATCGAAGACGCCCTGTTCCGCAGCCAGATCGCGGAAGTGGAAATGTCGCTGATGGCCGCCGAAATGAGCACCCTGCGCATCGTCGCAGCCGCCTCCGAAGGTGGCGTACCGGGCTCGGAAAGCTCCATCCTGAAAGTACAGGGCACCGAAATCCGCCAGGCCATCACGCACCTGATGCGCAAGGCACTGGGCCCGTACGCGCTGCCCTTCCTGCCGGAAGAGCTGGACCTGGACTTCGATGGCGAAATGCTGGTCGACGACTACGCTGCCTCCCCGGCTTCGCAGTACTTCAACATGCGCAAACTGTCGATCTTCGGCGGATCCAACGAGATCCAGAAGAACATCGTCTCGAAAATGATTCTTGAGCTCTGAGGAGGCTGACCGTGGATTTCAAACTGACTGAAGAGCAGCAGATGCTGCAGGAAACCGCAGAACGCCTGGTTCGCGACGTTTACGACTTTGAAAGCCGCAAGGCATTCAGCGAGAGCGAAGCCGGCTTCAGCACTGCATTCTGGCAACAGCTGGGTGAGCTGGGCCTGACCGCCATTCCCTTCTCCGAGGAGCTGGGCGGTTTCGGCGGCACCGGCGTTGAGACCATGCTGATCATGGAACAGCTGGGCAAGGGCATCTGCCTGGAACCCTACATGGAATCGGTCATTCTGGCCGGTGGCCTGATCGGCCAGCTGGGCAGCGACGCCCAGAAAGAAGAGCTGCTGGGCGGCATCGCCACCGGCGAACTGCAGGCTGCGGTTGCGCTGGACGAGCTGAACAGTCACTACGATCTGGCCAACGTCACCACCACGGCTGCCGAGCAGGGCGGCGAGTGGGTCCTGAACGGCCGCAAGGGCGTGGTGATCGGCGGTCAGACTGCCGGCAAGATCCTGGTTTCTGCCCGTACCGCAGGTAACAACCGCGACGAACAGGGCATCAGCCTGTTCGTGATCGACCCGAGTGCAGCCGGCGTTAGCCGCCGTATCTACGCGACCGTTGACGGCCGCAAGGCATGCGAGCTGTTCCTCGATAACGTCAAGGGCGAGCTGCTGGGCGAAGCCGGCAATGCCTATGACGCCATTCGCTACCAGAGCGGCCGCGCCATCGCCGCCCTGTGTGCCGAAGCGGTCGGCGCCATGCGCACCGCCTGCGACCTGACCCTGGACTACCTGAAGACCCGCAAGCAGTTCGGCGTGCCGATCGGCAAGTTCCAGGTTCTGCAGCACCGCATGGTCGACATGATCAGCGAACTGGAACGCGCCACCTCCATGGCAATCCTGGCAGCCTGTCTGGCTGACGACGAAGACAGCGCCGAGCGCAGCGCCAAGCTGGCCGCCGCCAAGTTCGTCATCAACCGCGCTGGCCGTTATGTCGCCGAACAGTGCATCCAGCTGCATGGCGGTATCGCCATGACCTGGGAATACAACGGTGCTCACTACGCCAAGCGTCTGGTCATGATCAGCCACCAGTTCGGTGATGACGACCACCACCTGGAAGCCTATGCTGCGCAACTGAGCGTCGCGTAAGTTCCTTCCGGACAGCCGGGCTGGCGTCAATCGGTCGCCAGCCCGGCATTTTTGTCCAGCAAAGCGACAATTTGTACTTTCGGGCGCTCACTCTGCCCGGTATCCTATGCAGCCCTTTTAATGTCATGCGCCCGCGGGCGTCTCAAGACTTGTGGAGGACTAACGTCCATGAAAATCCTCGTTGCCGTTAAGCGCGTGGTCGATTACAACGTCAAGGTTCGCGTCAAGGCCGATAACTCCGGTGTTGACCTGGCCAACGTCAAGATGTCGATGAACCCCTTCTGCGAAATCGCCGTAGAAGAAGCAGTACGTCTGAAAGAAAAAGGCGTTGCTACCGAGATCGTCGCTGTCACTGTCGGCCCGACCGCCGCCCAGGAACAACTGCGTACCGCGCTGGCACTGGGTGCTGACCGCGCCGTTCTGGTCGAGTCCGCCGACGAGCTGAGCTCGCTGGCCATCGCCAAGGCGCTGAAAGCCGTTGTCGACAAGGAACAGCCGCAGCTAGTCATCCTCGGCAAGCAGGCCATCGACTCCGACAACAACCAGACCGGCCAGATGCTGGCTGCGCTGTCCGGCTACGCTCAGGGCACCTTCGCCTCTGAAGTGGCTGTTGAAGGCGACAGCGTCAAGGTCACCCGCGAAATCGACGGCGGTCTGCAGACCGTTGCACTGAAGCTGCCGGCCATCGTTACCACTGACCTGCGTCTGAACGAGCCGCGCTACGCGTCGCTGCCGAACATCATGAAGGCCAAGAAGAAGCCGCTGGAAGTCGTCAAGCCGGAAGATCTGGGCGTGAGCACCGCATCGACCGTGACCACCCTGAAGGTTGAAGCCCCGGCTGCCCGCAGCGCTGGCATCAAGGTCAAGAGCGTTGACGAGCTGGTCGACAAACTCAAGAACGAAGCCAAGGTGATCTGAACATGAGCATTCTGGTTATTGCTGAACACAACAACGCCGAGCTGAACGCGGCGACCCTGAACACCGTTGCAGCCGCCAAGGCCATCGGTGGCGACATCGACGTTCTGGTTGCCGGCGCAGGCTGTGCCGCTGTTGCCGACGCTGCTGCCAAGGTCGCTGGCGTCAACAAGGTCCTGCTGGCCGACAACGCTGCCTACGCGAACCTGCTGCCGGAAAACGTTTCCCTGCTGATCGCTGAACTGGGCAAGGGTTACAGCCACATCCTGGCTCCGGCCAGCACCAACGGCAAAAACTACCTGCCGCGCGTTGCTGCACTGCTGGACGTTGATCAGATCTCCGAGATCATCGGCGTTGAAAGCGCTGACACCTTCAAGCGTCCGATCTACGCCGGCAACGCGATTGCCACCGTGCAATCCAGTGCTGCGATTAAGGTCATCACCGTTCGCTCCACCGGTTTCGACGCCGTTGCTGCCGAAGGCGGCAGCGCTGCGGTTGAAGCGGTTGCCTCTGCCCACGACGCTGGCGTTTCCAGCTTCGTTGGTGAAGAGCTGGCCAAGTCCGACCGTCCGGAACTGGCGGGTGCCAAGATCGTCATCTCCGGTGGTCGCGGCATGCAGAACGGCGACAACTTCGAGATGCTGTACAAGGTCGCCGACAAGCTGGGCGCTGCTGTGGGTGCATCGCGCGCCGCGGTTGACGCAGGCTTCGTACCGAACGACATGCAGGTCGGTCAGACCGGCAAGATCGTTGCACCGCAGCTGTACGTTGCGGTCGGTATCTCCGGTGCGATCCAGCACCTGGCCGGCATGAAAGACTCCAAGGTGATCGTTGCGATCAACAAGGACGAAGAAGCGCCGATCTTCCAGGTGGCCGACTACGGCCTGGTTGCCGACCTGTTCGAGGCGGTACCGGAGCTGGAAGGTAAGCTGTAACCGGCGCGAAGCGCGGTTACAGCAGCCGCAAGCTTTACGCGGCAAGCTGCAAGAAAAACCCCGGTCTCGTGAGAGCCGGGGTTTTTCTTTGCTCAGCTTCAAGCCACAAGCCACAAGCGGCAAGAGAACCCCAGTCTCGCGCAGGCTAGGGGGTTTGCCTTTGCCTTTGCCTTTGCCTTTGCTTGTAGCTTGTAGCTTGTAGCTTGTAGCTTGTAGCTTGTAGCTTGTAGCTTGTAGCTTGTAGCTTGCGGCTTGAAGCTTGCAGCTGACCGCCAGGCCAGCATCGCTGGCCTAGCGGTCGGCACTGACCTGAAACGTATCCGACAACTGATGCAGCCGCGACGCGGTTTCCTTGACCTGCCCCGAGCTGGCGCGCAGTGCGGTAATGACCTGACTCATCGAGCGCGTCGCGTCGGCCACGTGACCGGCCTGACGACCGTGTTCCTTGCTGTTGGTGTCCATCACCGAGATCACCTCGAACAGCTCCTCGACGGTCTGGTACAGCAAGTCGTTGTCATCCGACGCGCTGGCCGCCTGTTGCAGCTGCAGGTCTACATCAGCAACACCGCGCTCCATCACCACCACGGTTTCCCGGGTTGCATCGCGGATGCTGGTAATCCCCTGGCTGATCTCGTCGGCGGCCTTGGCGGTTCGAGCTGCCAGCGCCCTGACCTCGTCCGCCACCACCGCAAAACCACGCCCATGCTCGCCCGCACGGGCGGCCTCAATAGCGGCGTTGAGCGCCAGCAGATTGGTCTGGCTGGTAATGTCGGTAATCAGCGAGACCATGCCGACAATATCGCCGGTGCGATTGTCCAGCACCTGCACACTAGCCGCCGAGCTCTCGACGATATCGCGAATCTTGCGGGTGCCGCTGGTCACCGTATCCAGCCGGGCGCGCGCAGCCTCGACCACGGAAGCCATGCTGGCCTTCATCTGCGCGGCGGTTTCCGAGGCCGCATTGACTGTCTGCAGCTGTGCTTCAATCATGCCCAGCATCTGCTGGATATTGCTAGTCACTTCCTCTGCGGTATCGCTGGCCTGCTGATTGCGACCCAGCATCTGCTCACTGTTCTGCAGAGCGTGACGACTGGCCTGCTTGACCCGACCAACGATGGTGTCGAGGTTGTCGATAAAGCTGTTGATCCAGCGCCCCAGCTCGCCGGTCTCGTCTGGCACCAGGCGACTGGTATCCATGCGTTGACTGAGGTTGCCCTCGCCTTCGGCAATATTGCGGATGATTTCAGTCATGCGGCCCAGCCGACGCGCCAGCTTGTTCGTAGCACTGTGCCAGAACCACAGGCCCGCCAGACCCAGCACGCCAACGTGAGCGGCCAGCGCTGGCCAGCCATCCAGACCGATCAGATCGAAACCCAGCTGGGCAACAAAGACCAGTGCGGCAAGAACCCAGAAATCCTTCATCAGGTTGTAGCTGAGCGAACGGTACCGGTAGACCTCTTCCAGGTCTGCTTCGCACATCATGCCCCAGCGGTCGGGCGAGCCTGGCAGACTGAAGGTCACACCCTTGCCGATTACCGGAATGTGACGATAGTCGGAGTAACCGGGGTATTTGACGTAGGTGTTCTCGCCCTTGCGAATGGTTTCGCGCACACCCGGGTGCAGCTCGCCGGTGGCCGGATCGGTAAAGCGCACCTCGAACTCGGTATGCTCGCGGACGCTGACCGTGCCCCACGCCGTCCGGATACCATTCTTGAGGTTGTCGCCGTGGCTGAAGGTGTTGTCTTCAAAGCGCGAGCGAGACAACGCACGGCCCGGCTCAATCGAGGGATTGAAGCGTGACTCGACCATGAAGATGTAGTTGTCACCCGACTCCTGATAGATATGTCCGGCCTCACGCTGGATCAGATCACCCAGCACATCGTTGGGTACCCGTGCACAGAGGCAACCAAGCGCCTCGCCGTTCGGACCGTGCAATGGCAAATAGAACATCAGGGTGACGGCATCGTGGAAGCTGGAAGTGGAGGGCCCCAACTTGAGGGTTCGCTGATCGACATACGGCCCGTGCAAAAAACGATGCTGCAGCCCCGCCCGCACCGCCTGGGCATCAAGCTGCAAGTCGCTGAGCTGACCGGCGCTGCTGGCCAGCGCGGTACCGTCCGCACCAAGCAGCAGCAGCTCTGAGGCATCCGGCAGCTTGCTGCGCAGTTTACGCAACTGCGCCTCGCTCGCCTCGGCACCGCCGTCGCTCAGCTGCTGACCAATGCCCTGCAGCCCGGCCCACTGGTTCTCGCACCATTGCTGCAACAACCGCACCCTTGTTGCGGCAAGACTGTCGAAAATGGACTCAAGCTGGCCGTAACGGTTGCGGTTGACCCGGCAGGCCCAGCCCATGGCGAGTTTACCGGCTGGCCCGAACCACGGGAGCCACCGCCGCTCCGACACTGACAGGTTCATTTGGTCGCTTTTCAGGCTCATGGTGGCAATCTCCAGCTTCAGTCGAACCAGGCCCGAAGCAATATTCACACCATAAAGCATGGCACCGCGTCATCATGCAGCTCGCGTATGAGCACGATGACTGCACCGCCATCAGATGCGCACCACGACAAAGCAGCATTCGCCCCTTAATTGCGCGCGCGCACCAATATCGAGCACTACCTGTCCGAATGGTCGGGTTTTCGCGAGATTGTCCGGCCGGCTCCGCGTGTTACGAGCACTAGACCAGTGCAACCGGCGAAACCGGCGATCCCACCGCGCCCGGCAAGCGCAACGGCGGCGCCGTCAACATGAACCGGTTGCGGCCACCGGTTCGCAGATGTTGCGCCAGCTCGGTCAGGTACCAGAGTTCGCCCAAATGCACCCCCAGCTTGAACAGGCAATGCTCATGCAGCGGCAAGGCAGCACAACATCCCTGCCCCTCTCTCGCCGGATAGGCCTCAACCGCGTAGTTGTCGGCAATCAACACGCTCAGGCCGCTATCGGTAATCCACTGCAGCAGCGCCGGATCGCGGCCATCCAGCACCGCGCAGCTGGATGCCAGCCGCGCCGCGTCGGGCTGACGGTCCATCTCCAGAATCACGTCGGCGAACCCGGTATACAGACAAACCATGTCCCCCGGCTCCACCACCACGCCGTCTGCCTGCATGATTTGCTGAAGCCGCGCATAGTCGACCAGCACCCGCTCCCGACCGCAGTGCCGCTCCAGGTCAATCAGCACAGCGCGACCACTCACCGCTGTCTCGGCCATCTTCTCGATGCCCAGCCGGGTGGCGTTTACGCCCTCCAGCCCGTCCTCGTGACCGGAAGGCCCGCAAATATGCTCGCCCGCCTTCCAGCCGTTGTAATACAGCGGTTCGGCCACCCCGTCACCGTCGGCGTCGAACAACCCGCCCACGTGCGAGAGCGCATCCCACTGGGTTGAATACTGAGTAAACAGCAATACCGCATCGTCACTGACCACGTCGGTAAAACTCGGATTCAGGCGCTGCAGCTCGAAGTTGTAGTTGAGCTTGTCGGCACGCCCGGCGGTAAAGCGTCTGGGCGGGTGCCGCAGGCGGTTGAGGGCATTACCGCCGGGATAGTCCAGCGGCAGGCTGAGGCAGAAGCTGCGCCCCTCGCGCACTTCTGCAACGCCCTGCAGCACCTTCTCGGGGGTCAGCAGATTGAGACGGCCAAGCTCGTCGTCCGGACCAAAATCGCCCCAGTTGGAGCCCTCGGGTCGATGTTGCCAACGCATGTGATTCTCCTTGTTGTAGTGCGTCATCCGACAATGACATGACAACCGCGCGGTGAACCATTGTCTGCCACACGAATCAGTACCGGTGTTGGCAGCGCATAATCGCAACGAGGGTCGCGCCAGCACCGTCCGGCGTGCTTTACTTGCGCCTTTTCAACTAGCGGAGCACAGGCTGACGATGGAGTGGCTGCAGGTTTTCATTCTGGCAATAGTTCAGGGCATCACCGAATTTCTGCCGGTATCAAGCTCGGCCCACCTGATTCTGGTGCCGGTGCTGACCGACTGGCCCGATCAGGGGCTGGCCTTTGACGTTGCCCTGCATCTGGGCAGCCTGTCCGCCGTGCTGATCTACTTCCGCCGCGACATCCTCGGCATGACTGTCAGCTGGGGCCGCTCACTGACCACCCGCCAGCTGGATGACGACGCAAGACTGGCCTGGGCGGTGATCCTCGGTACCATTCCCGTAGGGCTGGCCGGGCTGCTGCTCAAAGACACGATCGAGACCGTGCTGCGCTCGCCCATCTATCTGTCGATCGGCCTGATTGCCTTCGGCCTGCTGCTGGGCTGGGCCGACTGGCGCCACCGCGGCAGCCGCAGCGAGCACCAGATGACCTGGAAGGATGTGCTGTTCATCGGCTGCGCGCAGGCGCTGGCGCTGTTTCCCGGCACCTCGCGCTCCGGCATCACCATGACCGCCGCGCTGATGCTGGGCCTGAGCCGCGAAGCCTCGGCGCGCTTCTCGTTCCTGCTGTCGATTCCGGTGATCGTACTGGCCTGCGGGCTGGAAACCATCGAGCTGATCGAAAGCAAGGTGGCCGTCGACTGGCTGCACATGGCGGCCGGTGTGCTGCTGTCCGGTATCAGCGCCTACCTGTGCATCCACTACTTCCTGGCGTTCATCAAGCGGATCGGCATGCAGCCCTTTGTGATCTACCGCATTGTGCTGGGCGTGCTACTGCTCTGGGTCTTCCTGTAACCCGCGCAACGCGCCGAACTTGAGCAACAGCCGGCTCGGTTCGGCGGCGCGCAGCCCCAGCTCGCCCAGGCGGGTATCTCGCAACCAGCTGAACGCGCGGTGAGTCTGCCCCGCCTCGGCGAGACCGCCGCTGACCACCAGCAGCTCACCCGCCGGGTCACCCTGCCAGCGCAGCTCCGCCCCGGCCCGGCAATCCAGCAGCCAGGTACGCTCGCAGCCGTGCTGGTGCAGCAAGCTGCCGCTGACACCAGCACAAAAGGTCACCGAGTTCGCGCTGTCAGCGGTCAGACGCACGGTTGCCTGATCGTCCTCGGCGAACTGATTGAGCTTGACGAAAATCAGGCAGCCCGGCTGCGAAAAAGGCGCATGCTCTGACCCCGCCGGGCTACGCAGATAGCTGCCGGCAGGATAATCACCCGACTGATCGCTGAACACGCCCTCCAGCACCAGAATCTCTTCTCCGGCCGGATGCCGATGAACCGGGAAACGTGCACCCGGCAGATATTCCACCAGACTGGTTACCTGTCCGCTCTCCGGCGCCTCACGCTCCAGCTGCCAGCGCCTGATCGGCGCTTGCGGCGCCGCCTGCCAGTGCTGATCCTGCGGGCCGACCCGACAGGGCAGTCGACGGTCCATGCGCAGCGGCTGAAATTCAGTCATGGCCAGGCTCTCCCAACAGCTTCTCGATTTCGTCGGCCGGTAACGGACGGTTGAACAGGTAACCCTGCCCCATATCGCAGCCGAGACCGCGCAACAGGGCCTCCTGCTCCTCGGTTTCCACACCCTCGGCAATCACTTTCAGCTGCAGGCTCTTGCCGAGCGCGATGATGGCACGCGCCATCGCGCTGTCACTGTCACTGCCCGGCAGGTCGGAGACAAAGCCGCGGTCAATTTTCAACTTGTTGACCGGCATGCGCTTGAGCCGCAGCAACGACGAGTAGCCGGTGCCAAAATCATCGATTGCCAGGCCGACACCCAACTCCGACAGCCGATCCAGCAGCTGAACGCCCGCTGCGTTAAAGTGCATGACCTCGTCTTCGGTTACCTCCAGCTCAAGACACTCGGCAGGCAGTCCATAGCGTCTGAGCACCGTCGACACACTACCAAACACATCACCGCGCTCCATCCAGTAGCCGGACATGTTGACCGCAACGGCCTTCAGCGGATAGCCCGCATCAATCCAGCACCGCAACTGTCGGCAGGCCTCATTGAGCACGTACTCATCAATATCGCTCATCAGACCGGCGTTGCGCGCGACCGGCAGAAACTCGTTGGGAGCTACCAGCCCCTGGGTTGGATGTTGCCAGCGTACCAGCGCTTCGAGGCTGACAAAGCAGTCACTGCGCAGGTCCTTCTGCAGCTGGTAATACACACGCAGTTGGTTGTATCTGATCGCTTCGTGCAGGTCGGTTTCCAGACTCAGGCGGCGACGCGCCAATTCGGTCAGCTCCTGGGTGTAGAAGGCATACCCGTTGCGCCCCCGCTGCTTGGCCAGCGACATGGCAGAGTCGGCATTTTTCAGCAGCTCTGCTCCATCCCGACCATCCTGCGGAAACAGCGCCAGACCGATACTGGCGCTCATGTGTAGCAGCTGGCCCGACAACTCGAACGGCTTCTGCAGCAGGCGCAGGATGCGCTCGGCCAGCTTGCCCATCTGGCTTGCCGAGACATCGCGCTCAAGCAGCAGGGCAAACTCGTCGCTGCTGAGCCGGGCCAGCGTGTCGCTCTCCTCGCAGACCTGCAGCACCCGCTGGGCGACCAGTTGCAACAGTTGGTCACCAGCGCTGTGGCCAAGGCTATCGTTGACGCCCTTGAAGCGGTCAAGGTCAATAAACAGCAGACCCAGCTCTCCTTTCGTTCGCCTCGAGCGGGCAATGGCGGTGCTCAGACGTTCGTTCAGCAGCAGCCGGTTGGGCAGCTTGGTCAGCGGATCGTGGTGCGCCAAATAATCGATTTCCTGCTGATTGCGCTTGATCACGCTCATGTCCGCGAACACCGCCACATAATGACTCAGCTCGCCACGATGGTCCTTAACGCTGATGATGTTCTGCCATTGCGGATAGATTTCGCCGTTCTTGCGCCGATTCCAGACTTCCCCGGACCAGCGCCCGGTGGCATGCAATTGCTGCCAGAGCTGACGATAAAAGGTGCGATCATGCCGGCCGGAGGCAAGCATGCGCGGCTGCCGACCAATCACCTCGGAGGGTTCGTAGCCGGTGATCTTGCAGAAAGCATTGTTGACATCCAGGATGGTCTGGTCGACGTCACAGATCAGCATCCCCTCACTGGTGCAGTCGAACATCACACCGGCCTGGCGCAGGCGCTGCTCACGGTCAACCTGCTCGGTAACATCACGCAGCATGCCCACCAGCCGCACGGCGCGACCGCTTTCGTCGCGCACTGCCTTGCCGCCGACCTGAATCCAGCGGTTACCATCCTGCCGGCTAATCCGATAGCTGACATCCAGGCGCTCGGAGTCCCCTCGCAGATGACGCACCAGCTCCCGGCGGGCCAGCTCGCGGTCCTCGGGATACAGCAACTCCAGCCAGTCCGGGAGCAAGGCGCCCTGCTGGGCAAGTCCGAGAATTTCCCGACCGCGCAACGAGACATACATTTCGCCACTGGCGATATCCCAGTCCCAGAGACCATCGTTGCCCCCTATCAGGGCAAGATTGAAGCGCTCCTGACTGCGTCTGAGCGCCTCTTCATGCTGGCGCCGACGACGCAGGTGGTAACGCACGAGAAAATACAGCCCAGTACCGGTCACCAGCACAAAGGCCGTACCCTTGATGCTCTGCAACCGCGTCTGCAGCGCGGGATCAACCAACTGAAGAAGGCTGTCGCTGAACAGGATCCAGGCCGTGGCCATGACGACATAGGACAGGGCCACCGTCAGGGCGCCAGCGCTGGATCTCATACCGGTTTTCCGGAGCAGTTCATCAACATTCGGAAACTATAGCAGGTGGTGCGGAGCGACCCGCGGTCATGTTCATCACACATCGGTTGGTCCATAATCACCGGGAAACGGGCTTTTGCCCGCGTATTCTAACGAGGTAAAGCAGATTTATGTGGTACAACGGCATTCTCAACTGGTCGGCGTGGCAGCTGCTGGCGGCCACTCTGGTCCTGACCCACATCACCATCGTCAGCGTCACAGTCTACCTGCATCGCTATTCCGCGCACCGCTCGCTGGAGCTGCACCCGGCGCTCAAGCATTTTTTCCGTTTCTGGTTGTGGCTGACAACCAGCATGAACACCCGCGAATGGACCGCCATTCACCGCAAGCACCACGCCAAGTGCGAAACACCTGACGACCCGCACAGCCCGGTACACAAGGGGCTTTTGACCGTGCTGCGCAAGGGAGCCGAGCTGTACATGGAAGAGGCAAAAAACGAAGAGACCCTGCGCATCTACGGCAAGAACTGCCCGGATGACTGGATCGAACGCAATCTCTACCAGCGCTTCCCGCTGGCCGGCGTCACCCTGATGGCGCTGATCGACATCGCCCTGTTCGGCGTGCTCGGCATTACCGTCTGGGCAGTGCAGATGCTCTGGATTCCGGTGCTGGCCGCGGGCGTGATCAACGGCCTGGGCCATGCCGTCGGCTATCGCAACTTCGAATGCCGCGACGCGGCCACCAATCTGCTGCCGTGGGGCATTCTGATTGGCGGCGAGGAACTGCACAACAACCACCATACCTATCCCAACTCCGCCAAGCTGTCGGTCAAGAAGTGGGAGTTTGACATGGGCTGGATGTGGATTCGCCTGTTCAGCCTGCTGGGTCTGGCCGAGGTGCGTCGTACCGCGCCGATCGCCCACAAGATTCGCGGCAAGCAGACGCTGGACATGGACACCGCCATGGCGATTCTCAACAACCGCTTCCAGATCATGGCGCAGTACCGCAAGCATGTGATCAAGCCGCTGGTGCGCAGCGAGATAGCCCGTCTCGACGCCTCGATGCACCATCTGTTCCGCCGCGCCAAACGCCTGCTCAGTCGCGAAACCAGCCTGCTCGACGACAGGCATCAGGCCCGCATCCAGGCCATGCTGGATCACAGCCAGGCGCTCAAGGTGATCTACGAGAAGCGCCTTGCGCTGCAGCAGATCTGGGGACGTACCAGCGCCAACAGCCACGAAATGCTGCAGGCACTGAAAGACTGGTGTCATCAGGCAGAGGAAAGTGGCATCAAGGCACTGCAGGATTTTGCCTGGCACCTGCGCAGCTACTCGCTGCGACCGAATATGGCCTGAATAGAGCCGTCCTTGTGCGGCTCGCCATGATCCGCACAAGGCGCTAGACTCAGCCTCTGCCAGCACGAACAAGACAGGTAGCAGCGGATGCGAGCCTTACTGCCATTGACCCTGCTGCTGGCCAGCCCTCTGCTGCTGGCCGGCAATATCTACAAATACACCGACGCCAACGGTGTCACGACCTATACCGACCGAAAAGTCGAAGGTGCCGAGGTCATCGTCTTCCGTGACGCCATGGTCGAGAACGTCGATCGAGAGGTCTACGTCACCAAGCAGCGCCACGCCGGCGGTGAAACCCTGATTGTTCACAATGACCTGTTCGCCCCGGTCGAAGTTCGCCTGAGCATCAGCAACGCGCGCAACGTGACTGGCGTGCCCGCCGCCCCGATCAACTGGGTGTTACCACCACGCCAGCAGATCCGCCTCGTGACCCTGCAACCCACCGGTAACGGTGAGCCGCACTATGACTACCGGCTGGAACATGCCCTCGGCGACCCGCGCGCGCAGCAGACGCTCACGCACTACCCGCTGCCCTGGCGTGGCGGCCCGTTTCGCATGACCCAGGGCCCGGGCGGCCGCTATAGCCATACCGGCCCCAAGGGTCGCTATGCCTTCGACATTGCCATGCCGGTTGGCACCCCCATCGTGGCGGCCCGCGCCGGCCAGGTGGTGAAGATCGAAAACAACCAGACCGGCCGCGGCACCAACCCCTCGGGCAACTTTGTGCGCCTGCTGCACGATGACGGCACCATGGGCGTGTACCTGCACCTCAAGCGCGGCTCAGTTCAGGTCAGCGAGGGACAGCGAGTCCACCCCGGTCAGCTGCTGGCGCTATCGGGCAACACCGGCAACAGCACCGGCCCGCACCTGCACTTTGTCGTGCAGAAGAATGTCGGTCTGCAGACGGTGTCCATCCCCTTCGAGTTTGCACAGCCGGTCGACAGCCTGCCGAATTTTGCTATCGGCGGCGAACCCTGAGCTTGAGGTCTGTTGACACCTCGCTCGCCGGACCCTGAATCACAGACAACAAAAAACCCGCTCAAGGCGGGTTTTTTGACAGCAAGCGAAGATCTTATTTGATCTTGGCTTCCTTGTAGGTCACGTGCTTACGTGCAACCGGATCGAATTTCTTGATTTCGATCTTGTCGGGAGTGGTGCGCTTGTTCTTGTCGGTAGTGTAGAAGTGACCAGTACCGGCAGAGGACACCAAACGAATCAATTCACGCATGATGATGCTCCTTAGACTTTTTCGCCGCGGGCGCGGATTTCGGCCAGAACCGCGTCAATACCGCGCTTGTCGATGATGCGCATACCCTTGGCAGTAGTGCGCAGACGGACGAAACGCTTTTCCGACTCAACCCAGAAACGATGGTACTGCAGGTTAGGCAGAAAACGACGCTTGGTTTTGTTGTTAGCGTGGGAAACGTTGTTCCCAGTAACCGGACCCTTACCGGTCACCTGACATACTCGAGACATGGTTAACCCTCTCCAACCACTTGCCCAACCCGAACTGGTTGGAAGCCATAAAAGAATCTGTTGTCCAGCCGGGGCGAGTGGATTTAACCTGCCTGAAACACGCTAAACAGGCGCAGCCCCGAGAAGAGCGGAGCTTTATACCAAAATGCGTGCCTGCAAGCAACGCTTTTTCATTCTGCGCGCAATTATTACCAGCCTTACAACAGCCCCCGCTCGGCCATGGAAACCGGCTCGCCATCACCGATAACCAGATGGTCGAGTACGCGGATATCCAGCAACGCCAGACTGTCGCGCAGGCGCCGGGTCAGCTGCAGGTCCGCCGGACTGGGCTCTGCCACGCCCGACGGATGGTTGTGGGTCAGAATCAGCGCCGCAGCATTGAGTGCCAGCGCCCGCTTGAGCACCTCGCGCGGATAAACACTGGCACTGTCGATAGTGCCGCGAAACAGCTCCTCGAACGCGATCACCCGATGCTGGCTGTCCAGGAACAGACAGGCAAAGACCTCGTGCGGCAACGCTGCCAGACGACTGCGCAAAAACTGTCTTACCGTGCCCGGCGACGTCAGCGCATCGCCCCGTTTCAGATCCTCGAACAGGTGCCGTCGGCCCATTTCCAGTACCGCCTGCAAGTGCGCATACTTGGCCGGCCCGAGCCCGGCGTGGGCCGAGAACGTAGACAGATCCGCCTGCAGCAACGCGCGCAGGCTGCCGAAGCCGGCCAGCAACCGCCGGGCCAGGTCCACAGCGCTGCAGCCGGGCAGACCGGTACGCAGAAAAATCGCCAGCAGCTCGGCGTCCGATAACGCCCCGGCACCCTGCGCCAACAGTTTTTCCCGGGGCCGCTCAGCCACGGGCCAATCGGTTATCGCCATACTCCCTCTCCGCACTCTCGGACCGTCCCTGAACACCTGCGAACCCTTCGCTCACAGGCGCGCGGCATCCACCGCTGTGCTATCGTAGCGGGCATTTCGCAGGGCCCGCACAGCCCCGCCCGCAGCATGAGGGGAAGTTCACAATGCAGTCGCTATTTAACAAGCAGGTGGTGCTTGGTGTCAGTGGTGGCATAGCTGCCTATAAAAGTGCAGAGCTGATCAGACGCCTGCGCGACGCCGGCGCCGAGGTACGTGTTGTCATGACCAACGCGGCCCGCGAGTTCATTACCCCTCTGACCCTGCAGGCGCTGTCCGGGCACCCCGTACACGGCGACCTGCTGGACCCCGCCGCCGAGGCCGCGATGGGCCACATTGAACTGGCGCGCTGGGCCGACCTGGTGCTTATTGCTCCGGCAACCGCCGACATGATGGCCCGCCTGGCCCAGGGCCGTGGTGACGATCTGCTGACCACACTGGTCCTGGCTACCGATGCGCCTGTTGCCATTGCCCCGGCGATGAATCAGGCAATGTGGCGCGACCCGGCAACCCAGCACAACCTGGCGCTGCTGCTGGAGCGCGACGTAAAGGTGTTTGGTCCCGGTGACGGTGGTCAGGCCTGCGGCGACGTTGGCCCCGGTCGCATGCTGGAACCGACCGACATCGCGGCGCGGGCCGCCGAATGTTTCGAGCGCGGCCTGCTTGCCGGCCGCCACGTCCTGATCAACGCCGGCCCGACCCGGGAAGCGATCGATCCCGTGCGCTATATCTCCAATCACAGCTCCGGCAAGATGGGCTTCGCCCTTGCCGAAGCAGCCGCCGAAGCGGGCGCACGGGTCACCCTGGTGGCTGGCCCGGTCAATCTGCCGACACCGGCACGGGTTCAGCGAGTCGACGTCGTCAGTGCACAACAGATGCTTGATGCGTGCCTGGCCGCCCTGCCGGCGGATCTGTTCATTGCCTCGGCAGCCGTTGCCGACTATCGGCCCGATGCCTGCGCCGACCAGAAACTGAAGAAAACACCGGGCAGCGACGACGGCATGACCCTGACGCTGGTGCGCAACCCCGACATTCTCGCCACCCTGGCCAGCCACAGCGAGCGCCCGGGCTTTTGCGTCGGCTTTGCTGCAGAAACACAGGATCTACTCGGTTACGCCCGCGACAAGCTGCAGCGCAAGAATCTCGACCTGATCATCGCCAATGATGTCAGCCAGAGCGGGATCGGTTTTAATAGTGATGACAACGCTGTCACCCTGATTGATCGGGATTTGACCAGCACCCACCTGCCGCAGGCCAGCAAACAGAAACTGGCCCGTGACCTGATCAGCCGTCTGGCCACCCGTCTGGACCGCCACTGAGGAGCCCTGATGCACGCGCTGCAAGCCAAAGTACTGGACCCCCGCCTCGGCACCGAGTGGCCGCTGCCGGCCTACGCCACCGACGGTTCCGCCGGACTGGACCTGCGTGCCATGCTGGATGCTCCATTAACCCTTGCGCCGGGCCAGACCGAGCTGCTACCCACCGGGCTGGCCATTCATATCGCCGACCCGGGGCTGGCGGCAATGATCCTGCCCCGCTCAGGTATGGGCCACAAGCACGGAATAGTGCTGGGCAACCTGGTGGGCCTGATCGACTCCGACTACCAGGGCCAGCTGATGGTGTCCTGCTGGAACCGCAGCAGCAGTGCCTTTACCATCAACCCCGGCGAGCGCATCGCACAGCTGGTGCTGGTCCCGGTATTGCAGGCACAACTGCAGATTGTTGACAGTTTTGATGATAGCCAGCGCGGTGCTGGCGGATTCGGTCACACAGGAAGCCACTGATCGCGCAATCGGCGTGTCGGTGCAGGGAGGCTCAGAAACAACAATGAAACTGACCCGAAAAACCAGCAGCAAACCGGGCTTGCCCAGCGTCGGACTGCCGATTGCACTGAGCCTAACCGGAATCGCAGCGGCGGCAGCCGTACTCTGGCTGGCGGTATCCGACTATGCCACGCAGCGTACAGACGAACTGGTATCCGGCTATGCCCAGCAGCAGGTAAGCGCGCTCAACCAGAGCATGGCCCAGCTCGACCGGGACCTCACCCGCCTGGCCGCCAATCCGCAACTGCAGGTGTCGCTGAGCAACCCGCTGGAGCGCCTGCTGCGCTATCACGGTGCGGACACGCTGGCGATCTACACTAACGCCAACGGCCGTGCAGAACGCATTGAGGACAACGAGGCGCCGTTGAATTTTGCTGCGCTGGACATGATTCGCCGTGCCGAGCGGGGGCTGAGCGTGCCAGTAGAAGCGCACAAGGTCGGCGACCAGTGGCTGATCTACGGCGTCAAGCCGCTGCGCGCCTCCGACAATGCTCCGATCGGCGGCACCCTGACCACGGTGATGAAGCTGTCCCGAATCACCGCAACCCTGCCGGAGCTGCCTCCTGAAACGGGTCAGGTTCGCCTTGTACAACAGTTCCCCAACGCCCCGGAACAGGTTCTGCTGCAACGCGGCGAGGGTGGCGGCAACGCGCTTACCCTGGAAACCGACAACCCCGCCTGGCGCCTGGAATTCCGCCCGGGACCGGCCGTCTCGGCCAGCACGCCAAATCGGCTGATGCTGACAACAGCCGGTCTGGTTGCGCTGTTAGGCAGCCTGCTGGGGCTGCTGTTGCTGCAACGCAGCTGGAGCAGCGCCCTGCGCGCCGACGCCAGCACCCTGACCCAGCTGACCCTTGGCCACAAGGCACACAGCATTAAGCTGGGGCCGCTGGAGCCACTGCCGAGCAACATTCAGCAGTTGCTCAAGCGCGCGCCCGAAAGCGGCAACAGCACACCCGAAGGCAAACCGGACAGCCCGCCGGCGAAGCCAGCCACGTCGCCACTGCCGGACGGAGACGTGCTTGATATCGACATCCTGGAAGACGACCCCTTCAACATGCAGATACCCGACGCCGATAGCGGCACACAACACGCCAGCATCCCCGAGCTGCCGGCTGAAATCTTTCGTGCCTACGACATTCGCGGTGTTGTGGGCAAAAGCCTGACCGAAGAAGGTGTCTACTGGCTGGGCCGCGCCATCGGCAGCGCCTCGCTCGACGCCGGCGAGCCGCGGGTTGTGGTTGGCCGCGACGGTCGCCTGTCCGGCCCGGCGCTGAGCGAGCGGCTGATTCAGGGCCTGGTCGACAGCGGCTGTCAGGTCGCCGACCTTGGCATGGTGCCGACGCCGGTTGTCTACTTCGCGACCAACACCACCGACGCCAGCTCCGGCGTGATGATCACCGGCAGCCACAATCCGCCGGCCTACAACGGTCTGAAGATCGTCATCGCCGGGCAGACCCTGTCCGGTGAGCAGATCACCGCGCTGCACAGTCGCCTGCAGCAGAATCAGCTGCTGAGCGGCAGCGGCAGCCGCAGCAGCCTCGAGATACTCGATCACTACCTGAACCACATCGTTGAAGACGTCCTGATCGCACGACCGCTCAAGGTGGTGGTCGACTGCGGCAACGGCGTCGGCGGCGTGATTGCCGAGCGCTTGCTCGAAGGGATCGGCTGCGAGGTGATTCCTCTGTACTGCGACGTCGACGGCCTGTTCCCCAACCACCACCCGGATCCGGGCAAGCCGGAGAACCTGACCGCGCTGATCGAGACCGTACAGCGCGAAGGCGCCGATCTCGGCGTTGCCTTTGACGGCGATGCCGACCGCCTCGGCTTTGTCACCAACAGCGGCGAAATGATCTACCCGGATCGACTGATGATGCTGTTTGCCGAGGACATCGTCACCCGCAACCCCGGCGCCGATATCGTCTTTGACGTCAAATGCTCACGCCAGCTGCCGCAGATCATCAGCCGCGCCGGCGGCCGCCCGATCATGTGGAAATCCGGACACTCACTGGTCAAGGCCAAGATGAAAGAGACCGGCGCCCTGCTCGGCGGCGAGATGAGCGGCCACCTGTTCTTCAAGGAACGCTGGTTCGGCTTTGACGATGGCCTCTACAGCGCCTGCCGCCTGCTGGAGCTGCTGTCGCTGCAGCCCGACAGCGCCGATCAGGTGATGGCCCGCTATCCGGCCAGCATCAGCACCCCGGAAATCAACCTTACGGTCGGCGAGGAACGCAAGTTCCAGATCATCGAGGCGCTGACAGCAAAGGGTGACTGGGGCGACGGCGAGGTCACCAGCATCGACGGCATCCGTGTAGACTTCGCCAACAGCTGGGGCCTGATTCGCGCCTCCAACACCACCCCGGTGCTGGTACTGCGCTTCGAGGCCGACAGCGAAGAAGAACTGATCCGCGTGCAGGACCTGTTCCGCTCCCAGCTGTTAAGCATTGCCCCTGACCTGCAACCTACGTTCTGAATTACCACAGGAGACACCAGACCACCATGTTGAGTCGCGACGCCGCCGCCCAGGTTTCACGCGTTCTTACCGAAGCCCTGCCCTATATTCAGCGCTTCACCGGCAAAACCATCGTCATCAAGTACGGCGGAAACGCCATGGAAAACGATGAGCTGAAAAACAGCTTTGCCCGCGACATCGTGTTGATGAAGACGGTCGGCATCAATCCGGTAGTGGTGCATGGTGGCGGCCCGCAGATCGGTGATCTGCTCAAGCGACTGAACATCGAAAGCCAGTTCATAGAAGGCATGCGGGTGACCGACAGCCAGACCATGGATGTGGTCGAGATGGTCCTTGGCGGCCAGGTCAACAAGGACATCGTCAACCTGATCAACCAGCACGGCGGCAGCGCCATCGGCCTGACCGGCAAGGATGCCGGTCTGATCAAGGCCCGCAAGCTGAAAGTCAGCCGTCACACCCCTGGCATGGACAAGCCCGAGATCATCGACATCGGGCATGTGGGCGAGGTCTCCAGCGTCAACGCCAACCTGATCAACCGGCTGGTCTCCGATGACTACATCCCGGTCATCGCTCCAATCGGCGTCGGCACCGATGGCGCCTCCTACAACATCAACGCCGACCTGGTGGCGGGCAAGGTCGCCGAAGCGCTGGGCGCCGAAAAGCTGATGCTGCTCACCAACATCGCCGGACTGATGGACAAGGAAGGCAAGGTGCTGACCGGCCTGAGCACCGCCCAGGTTGATGCGCTGATCGCCGATGGCACTATCTATGGCGGGATGCTGCCGAAGATTCGCTGCGCGCTGGATGCGGTTCAGGGTGGTGTCGGCAGTGCCATCATCGTCGACGGCCGGGTACCCAACGCAGTGCTGCTGGAACTGTTCACAGACACCGGCGTCGGCACCCTGATCACCAATCAGGCACGGGGCGAGTAATGGACAGGGCCGACTTCCGCTTCAGCACGCCGCTGCGCGTGCGCTGGTCTGAAGCGGACCCTCAGGGCATCGTCTTCAACGGCCACTACCTGAACTTTGCCGACGTTGGCGTGACCGAGTACTACCGGGCATTGCGCGCCGCCGCGGGCGTGAAGCCTGGCGAAGGGCTGGATGGCAGCGAGTTTTTTGCCGCCAGAACGCTACTCGACTACAAGGCACCAGCGCTGTTCGATGATCTGCTGGATATTCATCTGCGGGTCTCGCGCTTCGGCAATTCCAGCATGTCCTTTCTGGTGGGAATCTATCGGGAGGACAGCCTGCTGGTCAGCGGCGAGATTGTCTATGTGCATGCCGATCAGCAGACACGTCGGCCAACGCCCATTCCGGAAGCATTCAAGGCGGCAGTGCGCGCCTTCGAACATTGCCTTCCGGAGGAGTCCGGCGCGGCCATTCAGAGCTGAACCACAACCAGGGGCCAGCTGCTACCGGGCAGCCGGCTCCACACCGAGCAGCACAGCCAGACGGGCTCTCTGGCTGGCATAGTCTGCCTTGACCGCCTCGATATCGGCCTGAGTGCGCTCGATTCGCTGCTGCTGCCGACGGGTTTCGGCATCCACTGTCGCCAACTGGTCAATGATCCCCTGCTCCACCTTGCGTCCGGCTCGCTCAAGATCAGCGGCCTGCGAGCGCAATGTTTCGCGCTCCACCTGAAGCTCGGCAATATTGGCCCGGGCGACGGCAATCTGGTTGTCCAGTTGCTGCAACTGGCGCGCCTGAGCCCGATCCAGGTCGGCGACACTGCTGTAAAGCCGCAGCAGGGTAGCGTCTTCGGCATCCTGTTTCCTGCGGGCTTCCTGCTCTCGTCGCTGCGCCTCACGCTCTTCGACGGTCGGCGCCGGCGGAATCACCTGCTTGACTCGGCCATGGCTGTCCAGCACCTCGTATCCGTTGGCAATGAAACGGGGCGGCACCTGACGGTCGAGCACCACCACACCGTTATCATCGGTATAGCGGTACAGCTCTTCGGCAACCCCCGACAACGGGAGTACCGTCAAGGTCAGTGCAACACAGCTCAAGATCCGTTTCATCGCAGGCGGCTCCTCATCCGTTCCAGCGTTCCTTGCGAACATCAATGCCGGCCAGATGGCCAATTGGCAGTATATCGACCGCAGACGCCAAACCGTTAATCCATCCTCCGCGCGCAGGCGAGACTGTGATCAGATTCCGTATTCGGCGCGATAGGCCTGTACGGCCGGCAAATGCTGCTGCAATTCCGGATCATCCTGGATGAAGGCCATCACCTGATTCAGGCTGACAATGCTGATCACCGGAATGCCAAAGTCACGCTCAACCTCCTGAATGGCGGACAGTTCGCCCTGGCCGCGCTCCTGACGATCCAGTGCGATCATGACCGCTGCCGGAGTGGCTCCAGCCTGGCGAATGATCTGCATGACCTCACGTACCGCCGTACCGGCAGTGATCACGTCATCGATAATCAGCACGCGGCCTTCCAGCGGCGCGCCCACCAGCGAGCCGCCCTCACCGTGATCCTTGGCTTCCTTGCGATTGAAGCAGTAGGGCAGGTTGCGGTCAAAGCTGTCGGCCAGTGCGACAGCGGTCACCGCCGCCAGCGGGATACCTTTATAGGCGGGCCCGAAAATGACGTCGACATCCGGCAGGCTGCTGTGCACCAGGGCCTGGGCATAGAAGCGGCCCAGTCGACTCAGTGAGGCGCCATCATTGAACAAGCCCGCATTGAAAAAGTACGGGCTCTTGCGCCCTGACTTGAGAGTGAACTCGCCAAATCGCAAGACATTGCGATCCAGCGCAAACCGAATGAACTCCCGCTGATATTCGTGCATCTACACCCTCATCATTAACAAAAGGACAGGGGCTGCTGACGCCGGGGTCATCCGGCGACACTCGTCGCCTGTCCGGAATGACCAAACCAGGCGTCTCGTTTCCTGCCCGGCAGCTTTACCGGCTGCACCTAGCGGGTTAACGAAACTACAACAGACCCTCAAGCTCGGGTATCATACACGCTGGTTTTTTGGGGGACCATGCATGCGAATCATCAGTCTCAACGTCAACGGAGTAAAGGCCGCCGCCGAGCGTGGCCTGTTTGACTGGCTGCGCACCCAGGATGCCGATGTCATCTGTCTGCAGGACATCCGCGTCACCGCCCCCGAGCTGGAGCAGGACCCGTACTGGCTGGATGGTTACTGGCAGTACTGCTTCGAAGCCGAAACCCCGTCCCAGGGCGGCGTTGCGATCTACACCCGCACGGCGCCCAAGGCAATCATCATGGGGCTGGGCTTTGAATCTGCCGACCGTTACGGCCGCTTCATGCAGGCCGACTTCGACAAGCTCAGCATCGGCTCGCTGCTGCTGCCATCCGGCCGCGACGGCGATGCCGACCTGAACCAGAAGTTCAAGTTCATGGAAGACTTCGCCAACTACCTGAACAAGCAGCGTCGCAAGCGCCGCGAATTCATCTACTGCGGCTCGCTGTACGTTGCCCATCTCAAGCTGGACGTGAAGAACTGGCGCGACTGTCAGAACGAGCCCGGTTTCATGGCGCCCGAACGCGCCTGGATGGATGAGATCTTCGGTAACATGGGCTACGTCGATGCGCTGCGCGAAGTCACCCGCGAATCCGAGCTGTACAGTTGGTGGCCGAACAGCGAGCAGGCGGAAAACCTCAATCTTGGTCTGCGTTTCGACTACCAGTTCCTGACCCCGGGGCTGCGCCGCTTCGTCAAACAGGCCAAGATTCCGCGCAATGTGCGCTTCTCGCAGCACGCGCCGGTGATTATCGATTACGACTGGACTCTCAGCATCTGAGGCGCAGCAGCTGCAAGGCGGGTGGCCGCCCCCTGCAAGCTGCAAGCTGCAAGCTGCAAGCGAGGCTCACGGGACAGCACCCCTGGTGCAACAGAATCAATCGAGTTAGCCGTACAAACGAAAACACCCCCGCAGCCATGGGCTCCGGGGGTGTTTTTTTGCTTCGGCTATTTAATCAACCGCCAGCAGAACGGATAGCGGTAGGCCTGACCCTCATTGGCCTTGATCGCAGCAATGATGGTCAGCACCAGCGCACCCACGCCTACGACCCACATCAGCAGCAGGCCGATAACCACCAGCGCCAGCAGCAGACAGACCAGCATCAGCAAGGCGACCGTGATCTGAAAATTCAGCGCTTCCTTGCCCTGATCATCCACGAAGGGATCCATGTCCTTTTTCAGTTGCCAGATGATCAAGGGACCAACCAGATTACCGAACGGAATAATGAATCCGAGCAGGGCTGACAGGTGCACGAACAACGCCCACTGACGCGCTTCCGGACCAGGGGCACCGGGCGGCGGTGGCGGCGTGTTGTCAACTTGGGTTACGGGATCAGTCATCGCAGGCACTCCTTGGCGTCAAAACAGATTCAGGCGAGTTTTAGCAGAGTTTACACACCCTGCCTATGGTGCTGCCCACGCCAGCGTGCATGCCGCACAAAAAAGGGCCGCGCAGTGGCGGCCCTCATCGATATAACTACAGACCAGCAATCAGTCTTCCAGCGCAGCGCGCTGCAGCGCGAACAACTCGTCAGCCCCCTTGCGCGCCAGCGTTAGCATGGCGTTCAGATCCTCGGCACTGAACGGTGCCGCTTCGGCGGTACCCTGCACTTCGATAAAGCCGCCCTTGTCGGTCATCACCACATTCAGGTCGGTATCGGCAGCCGAGTCTTCCGGATAGTCCAGATCCAGCACCGGCACACCCTGATAGATGCCGACCGAGATCGCGGCAATCATCTGCACCTCGGGCACCTTCTTGATCGCACCGCGCTGCTTCATGGCCCGCAGTGCATCGACCAGCGCCACGCAGGCACCGGTGATCGACGCGGTACGGGTACCGCCGTCGGCCTGAATAACATCGCAGTCGATGTACAGGGTGTTTTCACCCAGCGTCTTCAAATCAACCGCAGCGCGCAGCGAACGACCGATCAGACGCTGAATTTCCAGTGTACGACCACCCTGCTTGCCTTTGCTCGACTCACGCTGCATGCGCGAGCCGGTAGAGCGCGGCAGCATGCCGTATTCTGCGGTGATCCAGCCCTGACCGCTGCCACGCAGGAAGCGCGGCACCCCGGCCTCGACACTGACGGTACAGATGACCTTGGTGTCGCCAAACTCGACCAGCACGGAGCCTTCGGCATGCTTGGTGTAGTGACGGGTCAGGGTAACCTGGCGCATCTGGTCGGCGGCGCGTTCGCTGGGGCGTTTCATCATCTGGAATCCTTGTACTGCAGGTGGGAAGACCGCGGAGTATAGCACCCCGACGATACCCCCGGACCGCCGCAAGGCGCTACAATGCCTACCGGCCAACCAACCAGACAGAGGATCAGCATGGTTTACAGCATGACCGCCTTCGCCCGCAGCGAACTCAGCACCGATCAGGGCAACCTGGCCTGGGAACTGCGGTCGGTGAACCACCGCTATCTGGAAGTCACCCTGCGCCTGCCCGAAGCCTTCCGCGAACTGGAAGGCCCGCTGCGCGAGCTGCTGCGCAAGCAGCTGGCCCGCGGCAAGGTCGAGTGCACCCTGCGCTTCAACCCGGTCGAGCAGCAGTCCAGCGAACTCAGCCTTAACCAGCCACTGCTCGACCAGCTGATCCGCACCACCGAGCAGCTCAGCGCCCGCCTGCAGAACGCCGGCCCGGTCAACCCGCTCGAGCTGCTGGCCTGGCCGGGCGTGGTGATTGGCGAGAAAACGGACCAGGGTGACCTGGTCAAGCAGGCCCGCCAGCTGTTCGATCAGGCCCTCAAGGAACTGAAGGAACACCGCGCGCGCGAAGGCGCCGAGCTGAAGCAACTGATCGAGGACCGCCTGAGCAGCATCAGCGAGCGCACCGCCGTAATCCGCGAAATGATGCCGACCCTGCTGACCACCCACCGGCAGAAGCTGATCGACCGCTTCAACGACGCCAAACTCGAGCTGGACAGCACCCGCGTCGAGCAGGAAATCGTACTGCTGGCGCAGAAGATCGACGTGGCAGAAGAACTCGACCGCCTCGATACCCACGTCGCCGAAACCCGCCGGGTACTCGACAGCAAGGACGCCATCGGCCGCCGCCTGGACTTCCTCATGCAGGAGTTCAACCGCGAAGCCAACACCCTCGGCTCCAAGGCCATCGATACGCGCAGCACCCAGGCGGCGGTGGATCTGAAGGTGTTTATCGAGCAGATGCGCGAGCAGATCCAGAATATCGAGTAAGCCTATACCGCTCCGTTGCGGAGCGGCAGCAACGTCAGCGCAGGATCACGCCAGCGTCACCCGGATGTTGATCGGGTACTCGTCACAGTTGTGCCCGGCACCCCCGCGATCGACCACCAGAAACTCCCCTTCACGCTCCAGCACCGACTGGATGGCATGCCAGGTGCCGATGCGGTAGTTGACGCCCTGCCGGCCGTCGGTGATGAAGGCGCGCACCTCGGCCGGATCAATCGCATCGCCGGGTGGCGCTACCACGATCAGAAACTGCTCCTCGTGCAGCGGCATGAACGCCTGGCTGCCGAGCGGATGGCGCTCCAGAAAGGTCAGCTCCAGCGGCACGGTGACCGGCTGGCTGACGAAGATGCTGATCAGCACCCGCGGTGATTCACCGGCCACCTCAACCCTGGCCAGATCATGATGGCGACGGGTACGGCCCGCGTTGATCATGAAATGCGCGGAGCTGCGCGAGTCGATCACCTCACCGAAGGCCTCGAAGGCCTCCGGTGTCAGGGGCTGAGCCGTCAGCTGCAACACGTCAGCACTCATCTTCTGCTCCTCAACGGCCGAAGGTCGGCAGTTTCATGTGACGGTTGACGTCCTTGTACAGCAGGTAGCGGAACGGGCCGGGGCCACCGGCGTAGCAGGCCTGCGGGCAGAAGGCGCGCAGCCACATGTAGTCGCCGGCTTCGACCTCGACCCAATCCTTGTTCAGCAGGTAGACCGCCTTGCCTTCCAGCACATAGAGGCCATGCTCCATGACGTGGGTCTCGGCGAAGGGAATCGCGCCGCCCGGCTGGAAGTTGACGATATTCACGTGCATGTCGTGGCGCATGTCGCTCATGTCGACAAAGCGGGTGGTGCTCCAGGCACCGTTGGTGCCGGGCATCTCCAGCGGGATGATGTCGTTCTCGTTGGTAACGAAGGCTTCCGGTGCATCCAGGCCATCCACCTTCTGATAGGCCTTGCGGATCCAGTGGAAGCGCACCACAGCGCCGCTGTTGTTGTGCAGTTGCCAGTCACTGCTCGGCGGAATAAAGGCGTAGCCGCCCTCTTTCATCAGATGCTGCTGACCGTTCAGGATCAGCGTCATTTCGCCTTCCACCACGAACAGAACACCTTCGGCGGAGGCGTCGGTTTCCGGCTTGTCGCTGCCGCCACCCGGTTGCACTTCCATGATGTACTGCGAGAAGGTCTCGGCAAAACCGCTGAGCGGACGCGACAGCACCCACAGACGGGTACCGGTCCAGAACGGCAGGTGGCTGGTAACGATATCGCGCATCACGCCCTTGGGAATCACCGCGTAGGCCTCGGTGAAGACCGCGCGGTCGGTGGTCAGCTGCGTCTGCGGCGGGTGCCCGCCGGTTGGCGCGTAGTAGCTGCGGGGTGCGGATTGCTTGCTCATACTGACTCCTGGTTCTGTGCGGGATGATGCTCGGCCCAATGGCGGGCGATATCGACACGGCGGGTAACCCAGACCCGATCATGGGATTCGATGTAATCAAGAAAACGCTGCAGCGCGCGGAAGCGGCCGGGACGGCCGATCAGCCGACAGTGCAGACCGATCGACAGCATCTTCGGCAGATCTTCACCCTCAGCGTAGAGCACGTCGAAAGCGTCTTTCAGATACTGGAAGAAGTGGTCGCCCGTATTGAAGCCCTGCGGTGAGGCAAAGCGCATGTCGTTGGTATCCAGCGTGTAGGGCACGATGAGGTGATTATGCAGCGCGCCGGCGCTGTCCGCCTCACGGGTCCAGAATGGCAGATCATCACCGTAATAGTCGCTGTCATACAGAAAGCCGCCCTGATCCAGCAACAGACGCCGGGTGTTGGGGCTGTCCCGCCCGGTGTACCAACCCTCCGGCTGGGCGCCGTAGAGGCGCTGGAAGATGTCCAGTGCCCGCTGCAGATGCTCGCGCTCAACCGCTTCGGGGATGTTCTGGTAGTGAATCCAGCGCCAGCCGTGGCAGGCGATCTCGTGGCCCAGCTCATGGAACGCCTGGGCTACTTCCGGATGCCGCTCCAGTGCCATCGCCACGCCAAACACGGTCAGCGGCAGGCCGCGCCGCTCAAATTCGTTGAGCAGGCGCCAGACACCGACCCGCGAGCCGTACTCGTAAATCGACTCCATGCTCATGTGGCGATCATCGAACGCCGCCGCACCAATGATTTCCGACAGAAACTGCTCGGAGTGACTGTCGCCGTGCAGCACACAGTTCTCACCGCCCTCTTCGTAGTTGAGCACAAATTGAACGGCGATCCGCGCACGGCCGGGCCAACGGGCTTCCGGCGGGGTGCGACCGTAGCCGATCAGATCGCGTGGATACACAGCGCTATCGCTCATTAAGACACCTCTTTCGCTGAAGAAAGCCCGCAATTCGACCACGCAGCGCTTATTACGCGCGATAACTGCAGGGCATTTTGATTTTTTGACTCGAGCGATTGTATACAATTAGTCTATTGTTTTGTGTACATACATTGGCAGGCCAGATTCATGCATATTCGCGTCATCAACCCGAACACCACCCACGCCATGACCGAGACCATCGGCGCGGCGGCCAAAGCCGTTGCCGCACCCGGCACGCGGATCACCGCCAGCCAGCCAGACAGCGGCCCGGTGTCGATCGAGAGCCATTTCGACGAGGCGGTCAGTGCTCTGGGCGTTATCGAGGAAGTACGCGCGGGTGAGCGCGAAGGCACCGACGCCTACATCATTGCCTGCTTTGGCGACCCCGGGCTGTATGCCGCCCGCGAGCTGACCCGCGCCCCGGTGATCGGCATCGCCGAAGCCGCCTTCCATGTTGCCAGCCTGATCAGCACCCGCTTCTCGGTGGTTACCACCCTGCCGCGCACCCTGATCATCGCCGAGCACCTGCTCGACAATTACGGCTTCCGCCACAGCTGCCGACGCCTGCGCGCGGCCGACATTCCGGTGCTGGATCTGGAAGAGAACCCGGATATCGCCCTTGAGCGCATCATCGACGAGTGCCTGAAGGCCAAGCGCGAAGACAACATCGGTGCCATCGTGCTGGGTTGCGGCGGCATGGCCGACCTCACCCCGCAGATCAGCGATGCGGTCGGTCTGCCCGTGGTGGAGGGCGTGACCGCGGCAGTGAAGCTGGCCGAAGCCGTAGTTGGGCTGGGGCTGGGTACCAGCAAATTTGGCGATCTGGCGTTTCCGGGCAGCAAACGCTTCACCGGACGCTTTGCCGAGTACTCTGATCTGGCCCACGGCTGATCAGGTGACAGCACGCCCCGCGGGGCACACAAGAAACCGCAGGATCGGATGATCCGGGGAGACAACAATGCATAACACAGCCCACGGGGGAGTCTCATGAACACTGACGCCAGCACGCTCACCGCCGGCAGCCAGCCGAGCAACGAAACCAAGGCCGCCGGCGAGGAGTCTCTTGCGCCCCAGAAAGTCCGCATCATGGGGCGCCTGTCCTATCTGCTGGCCTGGTTTGGCGGTTGCGTTTCCATCGGCACCTTTACCATGGGCTCCAGCGTGGTCGGCAGCCTCAACCTGATTCAGGCCACCATCGCCATCGCCATCGGCTGTTTCGTCATTGGTATTGCGCTGGTGCTCAACGGCGCCGCCGGTTACAAGTACGGCATCCCGTTCATGGTGCAGGCGCGCAGCGCCTTCGGCTTTACCGGCACCCGCCTGCCCGGTCTGGTGCGCGCGGTACCGGCAATCGTCTGGTACGGTTTCCAGAGCTGGATTGGTGCCGGCGCCCTGAACATGGTGTCCGCCACCCTGTTCGGCTTCGACAATCTGGTGTTCTTCTTTATTGCCTTCCAGTTCCTGCAGATCGGCCTGTCGGTCATGGGCTTTCAGGGCATCAAGTGGCTGGAGAATGTCGGCAGCGCCTTTATCCTCGCCTCGCTGGTCTACATGTTCTACAGCACCGTGCAGCGTTACGGCGACGAACTCTCGAGCAGCCTGTTGACCATGCAGGGCTCATGGGGCCTGCCGTTCTGGAGCGCGACCATGCTGTTCCTCGGCATCTACAGCACCATGATCCTCAACGTCAGTGACTACGCCCGCGAGCACAAACACGGCACCGGCCCGGGCCTGCTGACCACCATCTACTCGATGTCGATTCTGCCCTGCACCCTGTTCATGGGCCTGATCGGCTACATGGTCTCCGAAGCTACCGGCGTCGCCGACCCGATCCAGGTGTTTGCCAACGCGGTCGACAACACTCCGCTGCTGATGACCACCCTGCTGTTCATCGCCTTCGCCCAGGTCACCACCAACGTACTGAACAACGTGGTGCCGCCGACCTACGTGCTGATGGATGTATTCAAGCTGAAGTTCCGCCCGGCCACCGTCATCGTCGGCCTGCTGGCCTTCGCCACCTTTCCGTGGAAACTGGTCAGCGAGGATTCGGCCGCCGGCCTGCAGGTATTCGTGCAGACCTACTCGGCGTTCCTCGGTCCGATCTTCGCGATTCTGGTGGTGGACTATTACCTGATTCGCAAGCGCACGCTGAATCTGGAGCACCTGTACGACGCCAACGGCCCGTATCAGGGGGTCAACTACGCCGCGCTGATCGCGACCGCCATTGGTGCCGCAGTCGCGCTGAACGTATCCAGCGTGTCGTGGTATGCCAGCCTGATTCCGGCCGGGCTCAGCTACTATCTGCTGATGCAATACTGGGGTCCCTGCCAGCGCTTCCGCCGCTGAGCCCCGAGGCTGCCGACGGTGCCTGCACCGTCGGCGTCATCAGCCGCGATAGGCGGCGAAGATATTCTGCAGATCCGGCGTGGTCTGCGGCGAGTCGGCAATCGCCAGCGAGCCCTCAATGGCATCCAGATGCTGCGCCATAAAGGCGGCAGCCGCCTCACCATCCCGACCTTCCAGCAACGTGATCAGGCGGTCGTGATCGGTGCAGTCGCAGCCCAGATTCCCGGCGTTGCCGTACACCGCCAGAATCAACGATGAACGCGAACATAGCTGGACGACAAAACTCGCCAGCGTCTGATTGCCGGCCAGCACCGCCAGCTGACTGTGAAACTCCGCCGAGCACTTGATCGCCGCACTCTGATCGCGCGCCGCCAATGCCTGCTGCTCCTGCTCGGCCAGCGCGCGCAAGGCCGCCAGTGCCGCCTCATCAATCTGCGGTGCCAATTGCCGCATCAGGCCACATTCCACCATCCGCCGCGCATCAAAGACTTCCCGCGCCTCCTCGGCGGAAGGCCGGGTGACACTGGCGCCCTTGCCGGGGGTCAGGGTAATCAGTTGATCCATGGCGAGGCGCTGCAGCACCTTGCGAATACCGGTCCTGCTGACCCCGAACACCTCGGCCAACGCATCCTCGCGCAAGCGCGCGCCCGGCTGCAGGCGGTGCTCGATGATGGCGTCGCTGATGGCCTGATAGATTCGATCCTGACGCAGAGCGCCAGCACCGGAGGCTGGCGTTCTGGAAACAGCTCTTTTGTCAGCAGCGCGCAACGCTGATGCAACCCGACGTGCGGTCATCAGGGGGTTTCCTCGACAGGATGAAAGGGCAAGGCGGCCCTATTGTAGCGGGTTCAGGGCAACGGATGCTGCCAGTTGATCCGCGCCCGATGATCAGGCGCGGCCAGCGGGAGAATCAGGCAACAACCTGACTGATAGTGACAACCGGCGTGATGTCCGTGTAATTGGCCATGTCCTGATTCAGCGCCTTGCCGCCGGCGGCGAAAGCGGCCTGAAACTGCGCCATATCGGCAAAGAACAGATGCGCGCAGGCCACAAACTGCGGCGCCTGCCCCGCGCCATCGGCCAGGCACTGGTCCACTTCGAGCTTTAGCAGGCCGTGTGCATCCAGCTGCTCATGGATCAATCTGGCGTGCTGCTGCTGGTAATAGCTGTGGTCAAAACGCGCATTGTCCTGCGCGGGGTAGGCAACGGTGATTCGAATCATGCTGCAGAACTCCACTATTTGTTTAAACGGTCTGGCGGGGTCGGTCCACGATAACACCCGTAACGGCGATATTGCCGTTACCCCGAGATGCCGAATGCGGCGCTATAACTGGCGCCGCAGAACGTCCTGGCCGGCTTCCAGCCGCTCGACCTCCGCGCCTAACCGCTCGCGGTCGACAGCCAGCGGCATAAGCTGGTCAGCCAGCGATCGGGCCTCGTGCGCCAGCCGCCGGGCGGGCGCAACGAATCGCTCATCCCGAGCGGCGAGCGCCTGCAGCGACTTGAGCAAGCGCAGCTGAACGTCAATCCGCGCCGCGCCATCACGGGCGATGGGGCCAAACAGGTCATCAAACAGATCGTCCAGCGCCAGCGTCACCAGCCAGACCTGCGGATAGCGCACCTCATCCGGTTGCGGCTCGCAATGATCCACCCAGGCCGACAGCAGACGCACGCCACGGCCGAGAATGTCGATGGCCGTGCCAGGATCATTGACCGCTGGCGACAACGCGCGTGAAGCGATCTCCGACAGAACCGACAACCCGAAGCGGGGATCCTGATCAAAGGAGCGCATGTCGCCCAGGGTAAAGGCGTCCAGCAGCTGCGACTGCACGGTTTCGTCGGCATCGCCTTCAAACCACAACACGGGCGCCGCCGGATGCACGAAGCAGCCGGGCTGCACAACGACATACAAACGCAGGCTGTGCTCCTGCGCGCAATCGGCCAGCGCGCCGACATCCAGATGCTGCAGATAGAGGGCATTACAGGGATACAGCGGCCTGGCGCTGGACGGCAGCCGCTGCGGATCCAGCAGACGGGCACCAAGGCAGGCATTGGCTATGCGATCCGCCAGCGCCGTGCGGGTGACCGCCTCGACCCGGGCGGTGGTATCACCGACCCGCCCGAAGCGCGACAGGTGCTCAATCCAGCGCAGGATGGTGACCACGATCAGCACAATCACCAGCAGCGTTACGGCAAACAGCACAACGCGTCCGTTCTCGTCGTATGCCTCCGTGCTTAACGCAATCAACCCCACCAGGCTGAACAGAAACGCCCCGATAAAGGTTCCCAGTACATTCTGCGTGGTGGTGTCCTGCATCAGCAGCCGAGTTGCCCGCGGCGTCGCATTGGCAGTCGCTGCACTGTATGCCGCCACCATGACACTCAGCGAGAAGGTGGTCACCGCCAGCATGCTGGAGGCCAGAATGTCGAGAATGCGCTCAACCGCATCAGCCCCTATGGTGACCGGCAACGGGCCCGGCAGCAGCCGCTGGACCAGAATCGACAGCAGCGCCGCAACCACCGCCAGCAGGGCATAGAGGGAAGCACGCACCCAGAGCGTGCGGGTCAACTGCGCCAGCAGCCATTGCCATTTTGAAATCATCCCTGCTCCTTCCTCCGGTTTCGACCTCAACCAACAGCTTAGCGGAAGCGACGACCAGCCATGACGCCACCGCACGAAATCCCTATAATTGCGCGCTTACCCATTACGCACCGCAGGAACCCTGTCCGATGACCCATGCCACCGGCACGCTGTACATCATTTCCGCCCCGTCCGGAGCAGGCAAAACCAGCCTGGTCAAGGCACTGATCGAACAGACACCCAACCTGCACGTCTCGGTTTCGCACACCACCCGCCCGATGCGCCCGGGCGAGACTGATGGTGTTAACTACCACTTCACCGACCGTGACAACTTCCTCAAACTGGTGGAAGCCGGTGATTTCCTTGAGCACGCCGAAGTGTTCGGCAACCTCTACGGCACCTCGCAAACCGCCGTAGAACAGGCCCTGGCCCGTGGGCATGACATTATTCTGGAAATTGACTGGCAGGGCGCAGAACAGGTTCGCCGCAAGCTTCCGCAGGCACACTCGATCTTCATCCTGCCGCCGTCACTCGAAGCGCTGCGCTACCGCCTTGATTCCCGTGGCCAGGATGATAACGACGTGATTGATCGCCGCATGGCCGAAGCCGTTGCCGAGATGAGCCATTACGTCGAGTTCGACAGTCTGGTCATCAACGACACCTTCGAGCACGCCCTCGACGACCTCAAGGCCATAGTACGCAGCTACCGACTAAAGACTACTGCCCAGAGCGCGCGTCACGCCTCCCTGCTACAGGCGCTCTTGTCAGACTGAAGCCTCAGCCAGTAAACTGTCAGGTCCTGCGTCCGGCCCCGTGCCGGGCGCGTCGATTTGTTCACTTGTTACCTTTCCGGAGTACCCCATGGCCCGCGTCACCGTTGAAGACTGCCTGGAAAATGTAGATAACCGTTTTGAACTGGTCATGCTGGCCTCCAAGCGCGCCCGTCAGCTGGCCACCGGCGGCAAGGAGCCCAAGGTAGCATGGGAAAATGACAAGCCGACCGTCGTTGCCCTGCGTGAAGTCGCCGAAGGCCTGGTTTCCAATGAAATCCTCGCCGAAGAAGCCCTGCAGGATCAGCAGGAGCCGCTGTACTCGCTGGAAACTACCGAACTGGCCGAGTAAACGGATTGCGCAGGCCGGGCATTCCTGAGGTCATCACCCGTTACCACGGGTGCGGGAGAGCTGCATGTCTGCGATAGAAGTTTTTGCCGACACCCTTGGCAATTACCTTGAGCCGGATCAGGTCAACCTGGTCCGGCGCGCCTATTTCTACGCCGAGCAAGCCCACGACGGCCAGACCCGACGCAGCGGCGAGCCTTACGTTACCCATCCCCTTGCCGTAGCCAATATCCTCGCCGACATGCACATGGACCATCAGAGCCTGATGGCGGCCATGCTGCACGACGTAATCGAAGACACCGGCATTCCCAAGGATGCTCTGGTCGAGCAGTTTGGCGACACCGTTGCCGAGCTGGTGGACGGGGTCAGCAAGCTGACCCAGATGACCTTCGAGAGCAAGGCCGAAGCCCAGGCCGAGAACTTCCAGAAGATGGCCCTGGCCATGGCCCGCGATATCCGGGTGATTCTGGTCAAGCTCGCCGACCGCCTGCACAACATGCGAACCCTGGGTGCGCTGGCACCGGAAAAGCGCCGTCGCATCGCCAAGGAAACCCTTGAGATTTACGCGCCGATTGCCAACCGTCTGGGTATGCACAGTCTGAGCACCGAGTTCGAGGACCTGGGCTTCAAGGCCATGTATCCGATGCGCTCGATGCTGATTGACCGCGCCGTGCGCAACGCCCGAGGTAACCGCAAGGAACTGCTCAACCGGATTCTCGAGTCGCTGCAGGCCTGCCTGGAACGCGAGGGTCTTCAGGGCAAGGTAATGGGCCGCGAGAAGCACCTGTACGGCATCTACCAGAAGATGCGCGGCAAGAAGAAGTCGTTCAATGAAATCATGGACGTCTACGCCTTCCGCATCATCGTCGACAAGCCGGATACCTGCTACCGCGTGCTCGGCGCAGTACACAGCCTGTACAAGCCATTCCCCGGCCGCTTCAAGGACTACATCGCCATCCCCAAGGCCAACGGCTACCAGTCCCTGCATACCACGCTGTTCGGCATGCACGGGGTACCGATCGAAATCCAGATCCGTACCGACGAGATGGAAGAGCTGGCCAACAACGGCATTGCCGCGCACTGGGTCTACAAGTCCAAGGACGAGGTCATCAACGGCAACCACGCCCGTACCCGTCAGTGGCTGAAAAGCGTGCTGGAGCTGCAGCAGAACGCCGGCAACTCGCTGGAGTTCATCGAGAACGTCAAGATCGACCTGTTCCCGGACGAGGTCTACATTTTCACCCCCAAGGGCCGCATCATGGAGCTGCCCAAGGGGTCGACCCCGGTCGACTTTGCCTACGCGGTGCATACCGACATCGGCAACAGCTGTATCGCCTGCCGCGTCAACCGACGACTGGCGCCGCTGTCCGAGCCGCTGGAAAGCGGCGAAACCGTCGAGATTATTACCGCCCCGGGCGCCCGCCCGAACCCGGCCTGGCTCAGCTTCGTGATTACCGGCAAGGCCCGCAGCAACATCCGCCACTTCCTCAAGCACCAGCGCCATTCCGAGTCCATCGCCCTCGGTGAACGCCTGCTCGACAAGGTACTGGCGAGCTTCGGCACCCAGCTCAGCGACATTCCGGAAGCGCGCATTCAGGCCGTGCTGACCGATTGCCAGATGGAACTGATGGAAGATCTGCTGGCGGATATCGGCCTCGGCAACCGCATGGCATACGTGGTCGCCCGGCGCCTGCTGGCCGCCGAAGGCGCCAGCGAAGAGGAAGACACCCAGAAAATCAGCCCCGACAGCAACGCCGACAACAGCGAGAAGCCGCTGGCGATCCGCGGCACCGAAGGGCTGGTGGTCAGCTTCGCCCGCTGCTGCAACCCGATCCCGGGCGACCCGATCGTCGGTTATCTGTCCTCCGGCAAGGGCATGGTCATCCACCAGGAAAATTGCCGAAATCTGGCGGATAACCGCCATAACAGCGAGAAGACCCTGCACCTGACCTGGGACAAGGACGTCAGTGGCGAATTTACCGTCGAGCTGCGCGTCGAACTGGAACACCAGCGCGGCATCATTGCCCAGCTCGCCACCGGCATCACCGTCGCCGACGCCAGCATCGACAAGATCAGCGTCGACGAACGCGACGGACGCGTCAGCGTCGTACAGCTGGTCGTTCGGGTACGCGACCGCCTGCATCTGTCGCAACTGATCAAGCGCATCCGCAACCTCAAGGGCGTGATGCGCATTACCCGTCTCAAAAACTGAATTCCGTCGGAGAACACATGAACAAGCAAGTCATTACCAGTGAACACGCCCCCTCTGCCATTGGGCCTTACTCCCAGGCAATCAAGGTCGGCAACACCGTATACCTGTCCGGCCAGATCCCGCTGGACCCGGCCACCATGGAAGTGGTCGACGGCTTTGAAGCGCAGGTCTGCCGCGTATTCGACAACCTCAGCGCCGTTGCTGAAGCCGCTGGCGGCAAGCTGCAGGACATCGTCAAGCTGAACATTTTCCTGACCGATCTGGGCAACTTCGCCAAGGTCAACGAAATCATGGAACGCTACTTCGAGAAGCCCTACCCGGCCCGCGCCGCCATCGGCGTAGCCGCGCTGCCCAAGGGCGTGCCGGTCGAGATGGACGGGATTATGGTGGTGGGCTAACGCCCATCCCCCGAGCGGCAAGCTACAAGCTACAAGAAAAAACCGCGCGGTTTCGACCTGCGCGGTTTTTTTTCGGCCCCACTACCACAAACCTGCTTTTGCTTTTGCTTTTGCTTTTGCTTGCCGCTTGCCGCTTGCCGCTTGCCGCTTGTAGCTTGTAGCTTGCTAGTGATCCAGCAGCGTCGCATATCCCTCTCTATAGGTCGGATACTGCGGTGCCCAGCCGCTTTCGCGCGCCAGGTCGTTGCTGCAGCGCTTGCTGCCCATTCGAGTACTGGCCGGGCCGTCATCCCGAGCCTCGACACCGAGCTGCTCGCGCAGCCACTGGACGACCTCGTGCAGCGGTGCCGGCTCATCGTCCACGCCAAGGTAACAAGGCGCCAACAACTCGCGTGCTTCAGCCTGCAGCAGCAGGTGCTCAAGCAAGCCGACGGCATCATCACGATGAATCCGGTTGGTATATTGCGGCGGCTCGGCCGGAACCGTCATGCCGGCACGCGCCTGCTCGATCAGCCGGTTTCTACCTGGCCCGTAAATGCCCGCCAGCCGCACTACCGACGCCGGCACACCGCTGCGCAGGGCAACATCTTCCGCAGCCAGCAGGGCCCTGCCGGTCTCGCTGTCGGCCTCGGCACGGCTGTTCTCGGTGACCCACTCACCATCCTGCTGGGCATAGACACCAGTGCTGGAAACCTGCAGCAGATGGCGCAGCCCACGCTTGCCCTGCCCCAGCCAATCGATCACATGCGCCAGCCCCTGCACGTACAGACGCTGGTACAGCTCGGCATCGCGTTTGCCTGCTGCCGGACAAAACACCAGATAATCGACCTTCTCCGGCCAGTCCGCAGGGCACTCGGCAACGCACAGGTCCGCCGCAATCGGCAGTACGCCGTCCGGCAACCTGGTGACATCACGACGCACACCGTAAACCTGCCAGCCACGCGCCAGCAGCCGCACCGCCAGCGCCGACCCCACATCCCCACATCCGGCAATGACCACACGCCGCATCGATTTCTCCCATTCTGTGTCCGCAAGGCGCCACTGTACCAGCCGGAGGCCGACGGCCACACCGCCAGCAAGGGCACTTCGATTGTTTTACTCTATCAACCAACCGGCTATGCTACAGCCCATTGTTTGACCCTCTTCCGTAGCCAGACAGACTGCAGCCAATGACCCTGACCGAACTCCGCTACATCGTCACCCTTGCCCAGGAACAGCACTTCGGCCACGCCGCCGAACGCTGCCATGTGTCCCAGCCGACCCTCAGCGTGGGAGTCAAGAAGCTGGAGGAAGAACTGGGCGTGATGATCTTCGAACGCAGCAAAAGCGCCGTTCGCGTCACCCCCATCGGTGAACGGATCGTTGCCCAGGCCCAGAAAGTGCTGGAGGAAGCGCTGGCCATTCGCGAACTGGCGACCGCCGGCAAGAACCAGCTGGCCGCGCCACTCAAGGTCGGAGCCATCTATACCATCGGGCCGTA
Source organism: Halopseudomonas sp. T1L2 (assembly GCF_055397385.1). Taxonomy (NCBI): domain Bacteria; kingdom Pseudomonadati; phylum Pseudomonadota; class Gammaproteobacteria; order Pseudomonadales; family Pseudomonadaceae; genus Halopseudomonas; species Halopseudomonas sp. T1L2. The sequence goes on from NZ_AP040865.1 coordinate 2,814,863, forward strand.
TCTGTTCCCGCACCTGGTACCGCAGCTGCACCGGGTCGCACCGGAAATGCCGCTGTACATCGAAGAAAACTTCACCCACGTACTGCGCGACAAGCTGCGCAATGGCGAGCTTGATGCGATCATCATCGCGCTGCCATTCCAGGAGCCCGACGTGCTGACCAAGCCGCTCTATGACGAGCCGTTCAGCCTGCTGATGCCGGCCAGCCACCCCTGGGCGGCACGGGACAGCGTGACCCTGGACGAACTGGACGACAACAAGCTGCTGCTGCTCGGTGAAGGGCACTGTTTCCGCGACCAGGTGCTCGAAGCCTGCCCGACCCTGCGCAAGGGCGACGACCAGCACAAGCACACCACCGTCGAATCCAGCTCACTGGAGACCATCCGCCACATGGTCGCCTCGGGGATCGGCATGACCGTGCTGCCGATGTCTGCTGCCGACGACCGCTATTACAGCTCCGACCTGCTGGTTACCAAGCCGTTCAAGGCACCAGCGCCGTATCGCACCGTCGCCATTGCCTGGCGTGCCAGCTTTCCGCGTCCGAAAGCCATTGAGCTGCTCAGCGACTCGATTCGTCTGTGCTCGGTCAATCAACCGTCAAGCTGATACGGAGCCAGAGACAGCGTGGGTGAACAGACACCGCTGACCGTGCTCAAGGGGATTGGTCCAGCCCTCGCGGACAAACTGGACCGGCTCGGCCTGTCATCGGTACAGGATCTGCTGTTTCACCTGCCGATGCGCTATCAGGATCGCACCCGTGTCACGCCGATTGGCGCGTTACGCCCCGGGCTCGACGCGGTCATCGAAGGCACAGTGCTCGGCGCTGAGGTGGTCATGGGCCGGCGCCGCAGCCTGCTCTGCCGCATTCAGGACGGCAGCGGTACCCTCAGCCTGCGCTTCTACTATTTTTCCGCCGCGCTCAAGGCCAACCTCAGCCGCGGCAGCCGCTGGCGCTGCTATGGCGAAGTACGGCCGGGCGCCTCCGGACTGGAAATCTATCACCCAGAGCTGCACAACCTCGACGGCGCTGAGGCGTTGCCGGTCAGCGATACCCTGACACCGATTTACCCCGCCACCGAAGGGCTGTCGCAACAGCGTCTGCGCAGTCTCAGTGACGCGGCGCTGGCCTGGCTCGCCAAAGGCAATCACCTGACCGAATGGCTGCCGCCGGAGCTGGCCGAGGCCTATCAGCTGCCGCCGCTGCGCGAAGCCGTACAGCTGCTGCACCGCCCGCCGCCGGACATCGACCTCGAGGCCCTGCAGGACGGCCGCCACTGGGCCCAGCACCGACTGGCGTTCGAGGAGTTGATGGCCCATCAACTGGCCATGCTGCGGCTGCGCGCCCAGATACGGGCGCACAAGGCGCCGCCGATGCGCGCTGCCGGTGAGCTGGCCGACCGCTTTGTCGCTCAGCTGGGCTTTCCGCTGACCGGCGCCCAGCGCCGGGTGGCTGACGAGATCCTGCTTGATCTGGCCCAACCACGGCCCATGCTGCGTCTGGTGCAGGGCGATGTCGGTGCCGGCAAGACCGTCGTTGCCGCGCTCGCCGCATTGCAGGCCATCGAAGCCGGCTGGCAGGTGGCGCTGATGGCACCGACCGAGATTCTGGCCGAGCAGCACTTCAACAACTTCCAGCGCTGGTTTGCCGCACTCGGCCTGTCAGTGGCCTGGATCGCCGGCAAACTGAAGGGCAAGGCGCGCAGCAACCAGCTGCAACTGATCGCCAGCGGCGAGGCGGTGATGATTGTCGGCACTCACGCGCTGTTCCAGGACGACGTGCAGTTCCGCAATCTGGGCCTGGCAATCATCGACGAACAGCATCGCTTTGGCGTCCAGCAGCGCCTGGCGCTGCGCGACAAGGGTGCCGCGGGCGGTGTCTCGCCGCATCAGCTGATCATGACCGCCACACCGATCCCGCGCACCCTCGCCATGAGCGCCTACGCCGACCTGGACACCTCGATCCTCGACGAACTGCCGCCCGGACGCACCCCGGTCAATACCGTACTGATTTCCGATAGCCGCCGCGCGGAGGTCATCGAGCGGGTTCGCGCCGGCTGCGCCGAGGGTCGACAGGCCTACTGGGTCTGCACCCTGATCGAAGAATCCGAACAACTGCAGGCGCAAGCGGCAGAGGCAACCTGGGAGTCGCTCTGCGAAGCCCTGCCGGAACTCTCCATCGGCCTGATTCACGGGCGCATGAAGCCGGCTGAAAAGGCCGAGATCATGGCCGCCTTCAAGGAAGGCGACCTGCACCTGCTGGTCGCCACTACGGTGATCGAGGTTGGCGTGGATGTGCCCAACGCCAGCCTGATGATTATCGAAAATCCGGAACGTCTGGGCCTGGCCCAGCTGCACCAGCTGCGCGGACGGGTCGGACGCGGCAGCGCCGCCAGCCACTGCGTGCTGCTCTATCATGCGCCGTTATCGGCCCTTGGGCGCGAGCGACTGGGCATCATGCGCGAAAGCACCGACGGTTTCGTCATCGCCGAAAAGGACTTGGCCCTGCGCGGCCCCGGCGAGGTACTGGGGACCAGGCAGACCGGCCTGGTGCAGTTCCGGATTGCCGATCTGGTGCGTGATGCCGATCTGCTGCCGGACGTCCAGCAGGCGGCGCAGCAACTCGCGCGCAGCCACCCGGAGCGGGTACAACCGCTGCTGGATCGCTGGATAGCCGACGGCCAGCATTTTGCCCAGGTCTGAGTGCAGCTATGCTGCACTCAGACGAGCCGCTAGAATCAAGCAAGCATCCTGCAACACCGGGGCACCAGCACCGCCTGACTCAGCAAGGAACAGATAATGAATAATACCGCCGCTTCCGAGCCACTTGGCGCCAGCCTGCCCGATCTGATTGAAAAACTGCTGCAACAGCAGGGGATCGCCTATCAGCTGCGCCCCGCCAACGGCAATTGGCCTGCCTCGCAGCGTATTCAGGCGAGCCTGCTATGCGACAGCGTTGGCACCGTGCTGACCCTGATCCCGAAAGACCACCTGCTCGACCTCAAGGCCCTCGGCGCCCTGCTCGGACGCCAGCTGGAGCCGGTGCGCAACCGCGAACTGCAGCGCATCCTCAGCAAGCATCAGCTGAACCAGCTGCCGGGCCTGCCAATCCTGTTCAACTCGCCCTGTGTCTGTGAGCGCAGCTTGCTGGATCACAGCGAGCTGATTCTCGACAGCGGGCTGGATGGCTGGAGCCTGGTACTTAATCAGGCCGATGCCCGCACGCTGCTGGCCAAGGTCAGTCTGGCCCAGTTTGCGGTCCCGCTGGCCAGCCTGGATACCCGGGCAATCAGCACCGCGCAGGATGATCAGGACCTCAGCAACGCCGTGCAGAACTTCACTGCCCTGCGTATGAAGCAGCGCCTGGAAGAAACCATCGAGATTCCGCCCCTGCCGGAAACCGCGCAGAAGGTGATGAAGCTGCGGGTCAACCCGGATGCCGGTGTAGACGATCTGGCCGACGTGGTCGAAACCGATCCGAGCCTGGCGGCGCAGGTCGTCAGCTGGGCCGCTTCACCCTACTACGCCGCTCCGGGCAAGATTCGTTCGGTCGAGGACGCCATCGGCCGGGTGCTAGGCTTTGATCTGGTAATCAATCTGGCGGTTGGTCTGGCGCTGGGCAAGACCTTCAAGCTGCCCAACGATGCGCCTGACCGCGCTACCCCTTACTGGGAGCAGGCCATCTACACGGCCGCGGTGATCGAAGGACTGGCCAAGGCCATGCCGCGGGAACGGCGCCCGGAAATGGGCCTGAACTACCTGTGTGGCCTGCTGCACAACTTCGGCTATCTGGTGCTGGCATATATCTTTCCGCCCTACTTCCAGCTGATCTGCCGCCACATCGAAGCCAATCCGCATGTCCAGCCTCACCAGATCGAGCAGCACCTGATCGGCGTTACCCGCGACCAGATCGGCAGCTGGCTGATGCGCTACTGGGACATGCCAGACGAGGTCTGCACCGCCCTGCGTCAGCAGCACAACGCCCATTACGCAGGCGACGATTGCGTGTACGCCAACCTGATCTACCTGTCACTGGCGCTGCTCAGCGAACACGGTATCGGCAGCGGTCCAAGACTACCCATTGCGGATGCACTGCTGCAACGCCTCGGGCTGGAACGGGAAAGCGCAGACAAGGTAGTACACAAGGTGCTGGATGCGCGCGATGCGCTGCGCTCACTGGTTAGCCGCTATCAGGGCAATGCCCGGGACTGACGTGAGCCGGGTGGCAGGGGCCCGACTGGGCCCCTGGCGCGGAAATTAGACTCAGTTGACCGCGTCGCGCAGGCTTTTGCCCGGCTTGAAGGAAACGGTATTGCTGGCCTTGATCTTGACCGGTGCACCGGTCTGGGGATTTTTGCCGGTGCGTGCGCCACGATGACGCTGCAGGAAAGTACCGAAACCGACAAGTGTTACGGAGTCCTTGTTGCTCAGCGCCTGGGTAATTTCGTCCAGTACGGCGTTGAGTACTCGATTAGCCTGATCCTTGCTCAGGTCCGCCTTTTCGGCAATCGCCGCTGCGAGATCTGGTTTGCGCATATAAAGCCTCATTGTCTGTTGTTTTTGTTGTGACCGCCGCGTCCTCGGGGCGGGCCTGCCAGACGCTCCCGAGCCCGGTCGGGCCGTCTGTCAAGGCTCGCTCAGCATGGCACGACTGAATTCGTTTCGCCAGTCGTCGCAGGCCTGAAGCCGGGCAAAATCACGGATTTTCCCGACAAAAGGCCAAACTGTCCCACATTGTCGGTGAGATCAGTCCAGCCAGGCGGGCAATTCGCGGGTCAACTGCAGCTTCTCTGCAACAGCGGCACCGGTCAGCGCAAAGCCATGCAGCTGACCGGTGGCGTCGACAAAACGCGCGCGTACGTCACGCCCCTCGGCGTCGCACTGCCAGCTTCCGGCAACGCCACTCAACGGCGGCGTTACCACTAGGGGACAGGCCGGCGTCTTGACCATGATCGGCATCGCCGGATAGCTCAATTCGGTCGGCGTGCCGCTGAGGTTTTTTGCCAGCGCCCGCGCCGAGGTCATCAGCGGCATCACGTACATCAGGTTGAGGGCTGCCACCTCGGCGCAATCGCCCAGCGCATAGACATGCGGATCACTGGTGCGCAGCTGCCTGTCCACCTGCACGCCGCGCCCTGCCGACAGCCCGGCGGCTTCAGCCAGTTCCGAGCGCGGAACCAGGCCAATCGCCGACAGCCCCTGATCAGCGACCAGTTCAACGCCGGAGTCGAGTCGCACCCGCAGGCCGTCGCCCTCCAGCACCATGTTCTCGATCGCACAACCGAGATGAAATTCAACGCCAAGTTCTTCCAGTCCGGCCTGCACTGCAGCGGCAGCCTGCTCCGGCAACAGTTGCGGCATCAACCAGGGATCGGACGCCACCACAGTCACCTCGAAACCGCCGAGGCGCAGGTCATTGGCGAACTCGCAACCGATCAGGCCGGCACCTACGATCAGCACACTCCGACGCCCGTTCAGCGCCGCACGGAACCGGCCATAGTCGGCCAGATCATTGATCGACAGAAGACGTTCGCCCAGCGCCTCACGCCAGGGCAGTGTGCGCACCTGCGCGCCGGTCGCGAGCACCAGATCACTGTAGGGCAGGCTGCGGTCACCCAGGCGAACCAGGCGCTCACGGGTATCGATGGCGGTCACCTGCTGCCCGGTCAGCACCTGGGCACCCAACTGTTCGGCCATGGCCTCGGCATCCTGCATGGCCAGCTCATCGGCTTCCTTGCCCTTGGCAAAGCCGGTCGACAACAGCGGTTTTGAATAGAACCGGCCGTCATCGGCACTGATCAGCATTAACGGGCGCTCGGCATCGAGCTTGCGAAATTCCTTGGCCAGGTTATACCCGGCCAGACCTGTGCCAATGATGACCAGGGGGGCGTTGTCAGACACGTGGCATCTCCTGCAGTGACATGAGTTGGAACAAAGGCAGGCTCAGCCGATCTCGATCATCTCGAAATCTTCCTTGCCGACGCCGCAGTCCGGACACATCCAGTCCGCAGGTACATCTTCCCAGCGGGTGCCGGGGGCAATACCGTCATCCGGCCAGCCCTCGGCCTCGTCATAGATGAATCCACACACGATACACTGCCACTTCTTCATGCTTGTTTCCCACGGTGTTCAGAACTAAGGTTTCGCGACACTACCGCAATTACCCTGCAAGTCCAAGGCCAGCCGGACCGTGCCCGCCGCAGAGGGCTTTCGTGGTACCCTTTACCCACTTTTTCCACGCTGCCTGCGCGTCACCCATGCCCGATATGCTGCCTGACTGGTATCCCGCCAAGCGCCACCCCGCGCCTCCGGATGCTCCCCTGTTCGACTGGCTTTGCCACGAAGGATCGCTCACCCTCAGATTGACCGAGGCCGGCGACCAGGACTTTCGTGTCGAACTGCTGAAGCAGGCACCCGAGCCCGCCCATGATGACGAAGCTGCGGCCCTCGGGCTGTCTCCCGGCACCCTGGTATGGACCAGAGAGGTGTTGCTGCATACGGCGGGAGCGCCCCGGGTCTACGCCCGCTCGGTTGCACCGACCAGTGCGCTGGGCAATGCAGCGGTGGAGCTCGACAGTCTGGGCACAACCAGCCTGGGTCACCTGCTGTTCCGTAACCCGCAGATCCGCCGGGGGCCGATCGAGATCAGCCGCTACCCCGCCGACCGGCTGCCGGCCAGCTGGCGCAGCGAGGGCCTGTGGGCACGCCGCTCGCACTTCTCGGATGGCAAGTTGCAGCTGCTGGTATGTGAAGTATTCTTGCAGGGCTGGCCGCTGGCCGGCACCTGAGTGTCTGTCTTCTCACGGGAGAACCGCTTTTGCTTGGCCTGCTGATCAAACCCATTGCGCGCATCAACCCCAAGGTCAATGACTACATTCAGCTGATGCGGCTGGACCGCCCGATCGGCACCTACCTGCTGCTCTGGCCAACACTCTGGGCACTCTGGCTGGCCGCCGAGGGGGTTCCGGATATCAGCACGCTGATCATTTTCGTCGTCGGCGTCATCCTGATGCGCGCCGCAGGCTGCGTCATCAACGACTACGCAGACCGCCACTTCGACGGCCACGTCCAACGTACCCGAGAGCGCCCGCTGGCCACAGGGCGTATCAGCGAACGCCAGGCCCTGATCACCTTCGCCATTCTGGTCGCACTGAGCGGCCTGCTGGTGCTGCTCACCAACGCCCTGACCATCAAGCTGGCCTTCGTTGGCGTAGCCCTGGCCGCCCTATATCCCTTCTGCAAGCGCTTCACCTTTTATCCGCAGGTGATTCTGGGCGCGGCCTTCTCCTGGGCGATTCCGATGGCCTTTGCGGCCCAGGCCGAGGCGCTGCCGCTTCCGCTTTGGCTGGTATTTCTCGCCAATCTGCTCTGGACCGTGGCCTACGACACCGAATACGCCATGTGCGACCGCGAAGATGACTTGCGCATCGGCATCAAGTCGACCGCCATCCTGTTCGGCGAGGCCGACAAGCTGATCATCGGCCTGCTGCAGGGGCTGACTCTCATCTGCCTGCTACTGACCGGGCTGCGTTTTGAGCTGGGGCTATACTACTACCTCGGCCTGCTGGGCATGACGCTGGGCTTTGCCTGGCAGCACTGGCTGATCCGCGACCGGGACCGTAACGCCTGCCTCAGCGCCTTTCTGGCCAACCACTGGGCGGGCATGCTGGTTTTCATGGGAATCGCACTGAACTACTGGCTTGACTGACCCGGAGCCGCTGCATCAATAAAAGCCCGTCGTTGCGGCGTCATACAACTGAAATAAAAGTGTTATCTAATCGGCGCATGACTCACAGCGGCAACAAGACGGTGAACCATGTCTGGCAAAAGCATTTTGATCGTTGATGACGAAGCTCCGATCCGCGAGATGATCGCGGTGGCCCTGGAGATGGCGGGCTACACCTGCCTCGAAGCTGAAAATACACAACAGGCCCACGCCTGTATCGTCGACAGCAAGCCCGATCTGATCCTGCTCGACTGGATGCTGCCCGGCACCACCGGTATCGAGCTGGCCAGACGCCTCAAGCGCGACGAGCTGACTGCCGACGTGCCGATTATCATGCTCACAGCCAAGGGTGAGGAAGATAACAAGATCCAGGGCCTGGAGGTTGGTGCCGATGATTACATCACCAAACCGTTCTCCCCCCGAGAGCTGGTAGCACGCCTCAAGGCCGTATTACGCCGTGCCGGCCCGGTCGACAGCGAGGCACCCATCGAGGTGGCCGGACTGATGCTGGACCCGATCAGCCACCGGGTAACCATCGACAATGCCGCCGCCGAAATGGGCCCGACGGAATACCGCCTGCTGCAGTTCTTCATGACCCACCAGGAACGTGCCTACACCCGCGGTCAGTTGCTGGACCAGGTTTGGGGTGGCAATGTTTATGTGGAAGAGCGTACCGTGGATGTCCACATCCGCCGCCTGCGCAAGGCGCTGGGTGAAAAATACGAACACCTGGTCCAGACCGTGCGCGGCACCGGCTACCGGTTTTCCACCAAAGCCTGACAGCCAGGCCGCGACACAGGCCGTTACCCTGATCGGGATGCCGTTGTTTTGAAGAGGATCTTCAGTGGCCAAGAATAGCTTCAGTCGTGTGCTCGGCCAGGTCCTGCTGCTGGTACTGATCTGTCTGCTGCTGGGCTGGATTGTCGGCCAGCCAGCCTGGGCGCTGGTTATCGGCCTGGGTGGCTATCTGGTCTGGACCCTGCGCCAGATGGCCCGCTTCTCCGACTGGCTCAGCGCGCACCCCAACGATCCGCCGCCGGAAGCCCGTGGCGTATGGGGCGAGATCTTCGACAGCATCTACCACCTGCAGCGCCGCGACAACAAGATGCGCTCGCGATTGCAGGCGGTGATCGACCGCATCCAGAGCTCTACCTCCGCTCTGCGTGATGCCGTGGTCATGATCGACAGCGAAGGGCACCTGGAATGGTGGAACCACGCCGCCGAACGCCTGCTGGGGCTGCGCACCCCGGACGACAGCGGCCAGCACGTCGGCAACCTGATCCGCGATCCGCGCTTCATCGAATACTTCGAGCGCGGTGATTTCCGTGATCCACTGGAAATTCCGGCGCCAACCAACCTCAACGTTCAGCTGCAGTACGCCATCACCCGCTACGGCCCCGGTGATCGGCTCATGGTCGTGCGCGACGTCACCCGACTGCACAATCTGGAGCAGATGCGAAAGGACTTTGTCGCCAACGTCTCCCACGAGCTGCGAACCCCGCTGACGGTGGTGGTTGGCTACCTGGAAACCTTGCTGGATCTGGAAGACGAGCTCAATCCGCGCTGGAAACGACCCCTTCAGCAGATGCAGCAACAGGCCAACCGCATGCAGGCGCTGCTGCACGACTTGCTGCTGCTGGCCCGACTGGAAACTTCAGACAATCCCGGCGAGCAGGAGCGGGTTGATGTGCGCCCGCTACTGGAGCATATCCGCAAGGATGCCGAGGCGCTGTCCGGCGAACGCGGTCACCGCATCGCCCTGCAAATTGAGGGCAATACCCGCATGCACGGCATCGAAGGCGAACTGCGCAGCGCGTTTTCCAATCTGGCGTTCAATGCCGTGAAATACACCCCGGACCACGGCGAAATTACCCTGCGCTGGTGGAGTGACGAGCAGGGCCAGCATCTGAGCATCAGCGACAATGGTGTCGGTATCGCACCGCAACATATCAACCGGCTGACCGAGCGTTTCTACCGGGTCGATACCAGCCGCAACAGTACCACTGGCGGCACCGGTCTGGGTCTGGCCATCGTCAAGCATGTGCTGCTGCGTCATCAGGGCCGACTGGAGATCACCAGCGTGCCGGAGCAGGGCAGCACCTTCAGCTGCCACTTCCCGCCAGGCCGCGCTGCCTAGGCGCTGGGCGAATAATGTGACTGGGCGGTGCCGGAGGCGATCAGGCGCGACAGGTAATCCAGCTTCTCCGGGTCCTGATCGACGAACTTGATCGTCACCTTGACCCACTCGCAGTCCATCTTCGCTTCCAGCGCTGCCACCGCGTGCACATAGCCATTGATACGCGCAACCGAACGATCCGAATCCTGCTCCAGATCCAGCACCCCGCTTTCAAACACCTGTGGCAGCCGGTCGCCACGACGTACCACAACCAGGGCATCACGCAGGCTGAGGGTCTTGATTACACAGGCGAATTGCTCGCCGGCAAGACGCAGCTGGCCCTGCCCGCGTACAGACTGGGTACTGGTGGCAGGAGCGGCCTTTTCCGGCGCACGATTACTGTTCAGCAACGGCGAGCTGACCGGTGCTGCCGCCGGAGCGGAAGGCGCCTCGGCAGGGCGACCGGCGGTCAGGTTCGCGACCGATCCCGCGGCGATTCCCGTGCTTGGCCGTGGCGCTCCACCGACCTGAAACTGCGCCAGCTTGCCGGCACGATGCAGCGCCTTTTTAACCTTGGTAATCAACTGCTCATTGCTGAACGGTTTGCCGACATAGTCGCTAACACCCGCCTGAATAGCCTCAACAACATTGGCCTTGTCACCACGACTGGTCACCATCACGAACGGCACACCCGCGCCGTCGGGCTGCGCACGAAACCATTGCAGCAATTCCAGCCCGCTCATCTCCGGCATTTCCCAGTCGCACAGAATCAGATCGAACTGCGCTCGCGCCAGCATCTGCTGTGCCTTGCGGCCGTTGGTCGCTTCCTCGATCTGCAGGCCCGGGAAGTAACTGCGCAGTGCTTTCTTGACCAGGTCGCGGATAAAAGGCGCATCATCGACGACCAGGACCGATACTTTCGACATAGTGAATTTTCCTGAAGTGCTGCGTCTAGCTTAACGCAGACTGGAGAAAAAACCGCACTTCGTATTGCGTTTGCAGCCGGAGCCTTATGTGCCGCATCGGCCCCGTGATAGTTGCCAAAATCGTTTTGCCCTTGAACACACGACATAAAAAAAGGTTCTTCACGGAATCCCGGGAAAGATAAAAACAAGAACGCCGGTTTGAGAGATGATGTTGGTGCGAACAAACACATCCACAAACCGGCGTTCTTGTGCACGATATTAATACGTTTCTGCCCTTTTGGGAGGGCTTTTCTGTTACTGCGATCCGATCTGACGGCGACGACCTGCTGATCGACCTGATTCCGCAGCCCAACAGATTACCCACCTGCAGCGGCTGCCATCAGCCCAGCACCACCATCCACGAATACTGCCAGCGCTCAATCCGTGACCTGCCCATCCTTGGCCGTGAAGTGCGGTTGAATGTGGGGCTGCGGCGCGTCGGGTGCAGCACATGCGGCAAGAGAATGGAGTCAACCTGCTGGCTTGACCGCTATTCGCGAATGACCAAGCGCTTGGCCGAAGCTGTGGTCCAAGCCTGTCAAAGACTGCCCACTCTGCACGTCGCCGAGCTGTTTGGTTTGCATTGGGACAGCGTGCGCTTGCTGGAGCGACGGGCGCTACAAGACGCACTGGAGAAGCTACCGAAGGCGCAGCCCAGACGCTTGGTGATGGATGAGTTCGCTCTATTCAAAGGACATCGCTACGCCAGCGTGGTGCTGGATGCCGATACCCGCCGGGTGCTGTGGATTGGCGAAGGGCGTAGCCGAGCTGCTGTCAGACCCTTTTTTGAAGCGCTGGGGGCGGAGGGTTGCGCACGGATCGAAGCAGTGGCCATGGACATGAACACCGCATTTGACCTGGAGGTGCGCCAACACTGCCCTCAAGCACGCGTTGTTTATGATCTGTTTCATGTGATCGCCAAGTATGGGCGAGAGGTGATTGATCGGGTACGGGTCGATGAGGCCAATCGCCTGCGCCATGACAGACCCGCCCGCAAGGTGATCAAGCAAGCACGGTGGCTGCTGCTGCGTAATCCAGAAAATCTCAAGCGAGAAGATCAGCAGGTACATCTGCAGGATCTGCTGGCGGCGAACCAATCGCTGATGACGGTTTATTTGATGAAGGCAGAGCTCAAAGCACTGTGGTCGCCCGCCACCGCCTGGGGCTGGCGATCAGCATGGAAGCAGTGGCTACGCCTAGCTGATGAAAGTGCTATACCGGCGCTGAAGCAGTTCGCTAAACGCCTGAAAGGATACTGGCGCGGCATCCTGAGTAGGGTGCGCTGGCCGATGCACACGGGTCAGCTGGAAGGTATCAACAACCGGATCAAGGTGATCAAGCGGATGGCCTACGGTTACCGGGACAGCGAATTCTTTTTCATGAAGATCAAGAATGACTTTCCCGGCAATCCGTGAAGAACCTAAAAAAAGCCGGGCAAACGCCCGGCTTTCTCGGTACGGCGCAATTACAGCTCGCCGCGCAACGCCTTGAGGAAGATCGCCTGATACTGCTCGGCGTTGTAACGCTGCGGGTTGGTGCTGCCGGCAACATCCTTGGCAGACATCGCGCCAATGGTTTCTGCCTGGGCATCGTCGATGTTGATCTCGGCCAGGGTATGCGGAATACCCAGGTCGGCACGCAGATCCAGCACCCAGTCCAGCATGCCATCGAAGTTCTGCTTCTGCAGACCCAGATAGCGAGCGGCACGCGCCATTTCCTCTTCGATCACCGGGCGGTTGGCCTGCAGCATATAGGGCATGACAATCGCGTTCAGCAACCCGTGGTGGGCGTCATAGACAGCGCCGAGGCTGTGGGAAACAGCATGAATACCACCCAGACCACGCTGGAAGGCAACCGCACCCATGCTCGAGGCAACCTGCATCTGCAGGCGGGCCTGAATGTCATCGCCCTGCTTGGTCGCGCGCGGCAGGAAGTCCTTGACCAGACGCATGCCTTCCAGCGCGATGCCTTCCGCCATCGGGTGGTAGACCGGCGCACAGAAGGCTTCCAGGTTGTGCGCCAGCGCATCCATACCGGTAGCGGCGGTCAGCTTGGCCGGCAGGCCAACGGTCAGCTCGGGATCCAGCAACACGATACCCGGGACCATTTTCTGGTGGAAGATGACCCGCTTGACGTGGTTTTCGTCGTCGGTGATCACCACCGCCTGACCCACTTCGGAACCGGTACCCGCGGTAGTCGGCACGGCGACCACCGGCAGCATCTTGCTGGCATCAACCGAACCGGGGCCCGCTTCCCACAGCGTGCAATCCTGATGGGCAACCAGCGCAATGGCTTTGGCCGCGTCAATGGCGGAACCGCCACCAAAGGCGATGACGCCGTCGTGGCTGCCGGCCTTGAGAGCGGTTACGCCATCGGCCACGTTGCCACCGGTAGGGTTGCCCTTGATAGCACTGAACAGCCCGACCTGCAGGCCGGCGTCACGGCAAAGCTGCAGCGCAGCCTCAACCATCGGCAGGGCCGCCAGGCCCGGGTCCGTGACCAGCAACGGAGAGGTCATGCCCAACTGGCGGCAGGCTTTCGGCAGCTCACTGATGCGCCCTGCACCCACGCGCACGGCGGTGGGGTAATGCCAGTTCATGCTGTAAGACTTGATCTCCATGGTATCTCCGAATTATCAGGTTTTTATGGGTGCAGACGTCCGCCACTGGCGCCCGCCTGTTTTTTATTGGTCTTCGGGTGCGGGCAAACGCAAGATACAAAATGCAATTATGTCCCGCAACATACTCAAATCTACCTCTTTCGTCCATGCTTGCTGCGACAAAAGAGCACTTGTCAAAGCAACGCGCAGCGTCCATGTTAGGGACTCGTACCGGTACGATTACACAAGCAGGCCAACCTGCACATAACAGCCCGTGAGGAACACCTGATGAAACACCTGATGATCTCTGCCCTGGGCGCAGCAGCACTGCTGGCGTCAGGCTCGCTGTTCGCAACCGACGGCGAAACCCTCTACAAGACCAAGGCTTGCGTCGCCTGCCATCAGATCGACACCAAGGTCGTAGGACCATCCTACAAGGACGTCGCCGCCAAGTATGCCGGGCAGGACGGTGCGGTGGAAACCGTGGCCGGCCACATCAAGAACGGCATTTCCGGCCTTTGGGGGCCGATTCCGATGCCGGCCAACCAGGTGACCGACGAAGAAGCCCGTATTCTGGCCGAGTGGGTGCTCAGCCAGTAATAACAAAACTCCAACAAAAAACCCGCCACCAGGCGGGTTTTTTGTTGGCTCGAATACCGACTCACTCGTCGGCACCGTCCTTTTTCACTTCGGCTTCCATGCGCTTGAGGCCGATGTGACGGACATCGGTACCCTTGACCAGATAGATGACGTGCTCGGCAATGTTACGCGCGTGGTCACCGACCCGCTCCAGCGAGCGCAGTACCCAGAGGATGTTCAGAACCCGGCCGATGGAACGCGGATCTTCCATCATGAAGGTCACCATCTCGCGCATCGCGGTCTTGTATTCCTGATCAACCGCCTTGTCCTCGCGGGCAACGGCAAACGCCTGTTCGGTGTCCATGCGGGCGAAGGCATCCAGCGCTTCCTGCACCATGCGGCGCACGTGGTGACCGATATGGCGACACTCGACGTAGCCACGCGGTGCCTGCCCCTCCTCCACCAGATCAAGCGCACGCTTGGCGATCTTCGACGACTCATCACCGATGCGCTCCAGATCAACGATAATCTTGCTGATGCTCACGACCAGACGCAGGTCGCTGGCAGCGGGCTGGCGACGCGCCAGGATACGCAGGCAGTCCTGGTCGATATCCAGCTCCATCTGGTTGATCGCATCGTCCTTTTCACGGACTTGCTGAGCCAGCCTGGCGTCGCCTTCAACCAGTGCAACGATGGCATCGTTGATCTGCTTCTCGACCAGGCCACCCATTTCCAGCAGGTGGGTACGGATTTCCTCCAGCTCGTCGTTGAACTGCTGGGAAATATGCTGAGTAAACGCTTCTTTATCTGACGGCATGATGCATGTCTCCCTCGGTTAGCCGTACCGACCGGTGATGTAGTCTTCCGTCTGTTTCTTCGACGGATTGGTGAACAGCGTGTTGGTGTCACCAAACTCGATCAGTTCGCCCATGTACATGAAGGCAGTGTAGTCGGAGACCCGCGCCGCCTGCTGCATGTTATGGGTCACGATCACAATGGTGAACTTGGACTTCAGCTCGTTGATCAGCTCTTCGATCTTCAGCGTCGAGATCGGATCAAGCGCCGAGGCCGGCTCGTCGAGCAGCAGTACTTCCGGCTCCACGGCGATGGTGCGGGCGATACACAGACGCTGCTGCTGACCGCCAGACATGCCCAGAGCAGACTCGTTCAGACGGTCCTTGACCTCATCCCACAGCGCCGCGCCCTTGAGCGCCCACTCGACTACCTCATCCAGCGTGCGTTTGTTGTTTACACCCTGAATGCGCAGGCCGTAGGCGACGTTCTCGTAGATCGACTTGGGGAACGGATTGGGCTTCTGAAACACCATGCCGACGCGACGACGCAGTTCGGTGACGTTCACGTCCTTGCCATAGATGTTCTTGCCGTCGAGCAGGATTTCGCCGTCCACGCGGCAACTGTCGACCAGATCGTTCATCCGGTTGAAGCAGCGCAGCAGGGTCGACTTGCCGCAGCCGCTCGGGCCGATGAACGCGGTTACCCGGTTGCGCGGAATCCTCATGCTGACATTGTGCAGGGCCTGCTTGGTGTCATAAAACAGGGACAGGTCCGGCACTTCCAGCGCAATGGACTCCTTGTCCATGTTCAGTTCCTGCTGGGAGCGCCCCAGGGCGCTCATATCCATGGCATGGGTTTTGGTGGTGTTAGACATAATTGTGCGTCCGCCTAGAAAGAGTGATCAGTTTTCCAGCGCCTTGTACTTTTCGCGCAGGTGGTTGCGAATCGAAACCGCAGCAAAGTTGAGCGCGGCAATGACGCCCACCAGCAGCAGCGCAGTGGCATATACCAGCGGCCGCGCTGCCTCGACGTTGGGGCTCTGGAAGCCGACGTCATAAATATGGAAGCCCAGGTGCATGAACTTCTGATCCAGGTGCAGATAGGGATAGTTGCCATTGAGCGGCAGGGTCGGTGCCAGCTTGACCACACCGACCAGCATCAGCGGTGCCACCTCGCCGGCGGCGCGGGCAACGGCGAGAATCAGACCGGTCATCATCGCCGGGCTGGACATCGGCAAAATCACCTTCCACAGGGTTTCCGACTTGGTTGCACCGAGGGCCAGCGAGCCCTCTCGCAGCGACCGTGGAATCCGGGTCAGGCCCTCTTCAGTCGCCACAATCACCACCGGCACGGTCAGCAGCGCCAGGGTCAGTGAGGCCCACAGCAGACCGCCGGTGCCCAGGGTCGGCGCCGGCAGCGACTCGGGGAAGAACAGCTGGTCGATATTGCCACCGAGCAGGTAGATGAAGAAGCCGAGACCAAATACGCCGTAAACGATCGAGGGAACACCAGCGAGGTTGTTCACCGCAATGCGGATGGTCCGTGTCACCGCACCCTGCCTGGCATATTCGCGCAGATAGACCGCAGCCAGCACACCGAACGGGGTGACAATGATCGACATCAGCAGCACCATCATCACGGTACCGAAAATCGCCGGGAACACCCCACCCTCGGTGTTGGCCTCACGGGGCTCATCGCTGACGAACTCCCACAGCTTGCTGAAATAGTGACCAACCTTCGCAGTCGGGCCCATGGCGTTGGGCTGGAATACCCGAACTACCGCACTCAGGTTGATGTCCTTTTCGCGGCCGTCCATCGCTCGCACGCGGATGCTGTCGCGATTGAACTCCCGATAGAGGTCGATCAGGTTGGCTTCCAGCTCCGCATACAGATCATTCTGAACCTTGCGCTCGGCTTCCAGCTGCGCCTTGCGGTCATCGGTCAGCGCATTGTCCAGTTCGTAGCCACGCTCCCGAAGACGAATGCGCTCCAGCTCGGCGTTGATCTTGCCAATGGCGCCGGTCTCCAGCGCATGGATCTCATCGTAAATACCCAGTGCCCGATCGACCGCCGGCTGCAGTGCTGTCCAGGCCTGATCGCCTTCGGCGATGACCTGACCGGCCTGCTTGACCTGCAGCAGATAGCCATAGAAGTTGCCCCACTCGCGACGCTCGATAACGACGATATCCTCGGGCGTGCGCTCGTTTTCCAGCCAGTCGGCGACGATCCAGCGGAAATCCGCGCCGTACAGGTCACGATTGCCGACTTTCAGCAGCTCGCGATCCATAAACTCGGTTTTTTCCGGATCCACCGGCAGGCCGGCACCATGCAGACGCTCGGTCGGCACCTGTTCGCGGGTAGTGACCTCACCGATCAGGGTAATGGTCGGCTGACCGGGTATGGTGTATTCCGCCTCGATGACGTCAGCCGGCCAGAAGTGGCTCAGACCGCGCACAGCGATCAGCAGTAGCAGACCCAGGGTCATGATCACCGCGATGGCGACCGCGCCTGCATTCATCCAGACCCAGGGGCTGCCCGATTTGAACCAGGTTGTGAAGTTGCCTTGTTTCACTGTCTAGAGTCCTGTGGTCAGAGAGAGGCGTATTTCTTGCGCAGGCGCTGACGAATCAGCTCCGCCGCCGTGTTCATCAGGAAGGTAAAACTGAGCAGCACCAGCGCTGCCAGGAACAGCACCCGGTAATGGGTACTGCCCACTTCCGATTCCGGCATTTCGACCGCGATATTGGCCGACAGGGTGCGCATGCCTTCGAAGATGTTCCAGTCCATGATCGGCGTGTTGCCGGTGGCCATCAGCACGATCATGGTTTCACCTACCGCACGGCCCATGCCGATCATCACCGCGGAGAAGATACCCGGGCTGGCGGTCAGAATGACCACGCGACTGAGCGTCTGCCACGGGGTGGCGCCAAGCGCCAGCGAGCCTTGAGTCAGGTGGCGGGGCACACTAAATACGGCGTCTTCGGCAATCGAGAAGATGGTCGGGATCACCGCAAAGCCCATGGCCAGACCCACCACCAGTGAGTTGCGCTGATCGAAGTTGATGCCCATGTCGCGGGTCAGGAACACCCGCATGTCGCCACCAAAGAACCAGGCCTCGATATAGACGCTCATGGCAAAACAGGCCCAGCCCAGCAGCATCACCACCGGGATCAACAGCACCGCTTCCCAGCCCTCGGGTACCCGCAGCCGGATACGTGCCGGCAGACGGCTCCAGCCGTAGGCAAAGGCGATAAACACGATCGGTGTCAGGATCAGCAGAGAGACGATACCCGGCAGGTTGTCCTCCAGCAAAGGCGCCAGCCAGAGACCGGCGAGGAAGCCGAGAATCACCGTCGGCAGCGCTTCCATCAGCTCGATGATCGGCTTGACCTTGCGGCGCAGCGCCGGCGCCATGAAGTAGGCGGTGTAGACCGCAGCGGCGATCGCCAGCGGCGTTGCCAGCAGCATGGCGTAGAAGGCCGCCTTGAGGGTACCGAAGGTCAGCGGCGCCAGGCTCAGCTTGGGTTCAAACTCGGAGGTGGCCGAGGTCGACTGCCAGACGTAATCCGGCTCCGGATAGCTTTCGTACCAGACCTTGCCCCACAGCGAGCTCCAGGAAATCTCCGGGTGCTCGTTATGCACGTCCCAGTAGCTCAACTCGCCGTTACCGTGCTCCACCAGCAGATGATCGGCACGCGGACCGATGGCTACGGCGCTCACCGTACCCTCGCCCAGCGGCTCGACCAGCAGATTGTTGTGCGCGGTCGAATTGTAGATGCCCAACTGACCAGCCGTATCGACAGCAAGGAACACCTTGCGACGCTCTTCCGGTTGAATCAGCGCAATCGACTCGCCCTGCTGCTGATCGAAATCACGCACTTCGGTCAGCAGCGGGTGGCCGTTGCCGCGCACCATAAACCACTGTTTCAGCTCGCCGCTGCTGTCACCGACAATCAGCGAGATACCGCCGAGCATCAGATTGACCGAGGTAATCGAGGTGCCCATGCCCTCAACCACCTTGTAGCGACCATTGAGCTCGCCCTTTTTGCGCAGCGCCAGCACATCAATGTGCTGCTCACCGTTGACCACATACATCCACTGACGCAGCGGATCGATCAGGATGCGAGTGACCTCGCCTTGAGCGGGGTCGAGTGCCAACCGGGATTCGCTGCGAGTTTCGGCACCGGTCATCATGTTGCGCTTGATGCTGACACTGGTCGCCACCAGATCGCTGCCGATGCTGCCGGCCAGGGTCAGACCGTTACTGTCGCTGCTCATGGCGACCTGATCCAGTGCACGCCCCTGCTCGTCCAGGGTGATCGCTTCCTGACCGTACGGGAAGTTCAGGCTGGGCGTAATCAGCCGCACATCGTCCGGATAGGTCACCTTGTAGTCATGCTGGGCAATCAGCACCTGGCCATTGCTCAGGCCCACCACAAAGCGACGGGAATTGGGGGTTTCCACGTTAAAGCTGGTCACCTGCGCACCGGCCGGAATCGGCAGCTGCTGTTGCAGCACCGCCTTGCCGTCACGGGCATTGAAAAAGCTCACCTGGCCGCTCCGGGCCACGCGAATCGCCACCTCGCCCTGCTCTTCCATCGCCAGCATCAGCGGCGGATCGTCGGCCTGCACCCAGCTTGCGCTGTAACGCTCGCGCTCCTCAATCTCGGCCCCACCGAACAGCGGCAGCACCTCATACAGCAGATAGAGGAAAATCAGCAGGACAGCGACAATAACGCCAAGACCACCGACCGCAACGTACCAACGGGTAAAATGGTCCTTGAAATGACGCATGGCCCGATGGCGCTGCATCGCCGGAGTATTGAAGTCGACGCTGGACGTCTTGGATGGGGATTGGGTAGTCATGGCGCACACCCTACAGGGTCAATGTGACGAATTGATTACAGCCTGATGACGGCAAAAAAGGGGCGTGTCAGTGACACCCCCCTTTTTGCCCGGCATCCGTGCCCGACAGCTGCGAACTTAGAAGCCCAGTTGCTCGTGGACGTTATCCACAGCGCGCTTGGGCATCGGCACGTAACCGTCCTTGAAGACCACTTCCTGACCCTGCTTGGACAGCATCATCTTGACGAACTCGCGCTCCAGCGGAGCCAGCTCGCCGTTCGGGGCCTTGTTCACGTAAACGTAGAGGAAGCGCGACAGCGGGTAAGTACCGGCGATAGCGTTCTCTTCGTTGGCTTCGATGAACGGCTGACCTTCTTCTGCCGCCAGCGGGATGGCGCGAACGCTGGAGGTACGGTAGCCCAGACCGGAGTAGCCGACCGCGTTCAGCGACTGGCTGACCGACTGAACGACAGAAGCAGAGCCCGGCTGTTCGTTCACGCCGCTGCGGAAGTCACCTTTGCACAGCGCATTTTCCTTGAAGTAACCGTAGGTACCGGAAACCGAGTTACGGCCGTAGAGCTGGATGTCGCGATCAGCCCATGCACCGGTCAGACCCAGCTTGCCCCAGGTATCCAGATCTTCACCACCGCACAGGCGGGTAGCGGAGAAGATACCGTCAACCTGAGCCATGGTCAGGCCTTCGATCGGGTTGTCCTTGTGAGCGAACACAGCCAGGGCGTCGATAGCAACCGGAACAGCGGTCGGCTTGTAGCCATAACGCTCTTCAAATGCCTGGATCTCGCTGTCTTTCATCATGCGGCTCATCGGAGCCAGGTTGGAGGTACCCTCGGTCAGAGCCGGCGGCGCAGTGGACGAACCTGCGGCCTGAATCTGAATGTTGACGTTGGGGTACAGGCGCTTAAACTCTTCGGCCCACAGGGTCATCATGTTGGCCAGAGTATCGGAGCCGACGCTGGACAGGTTGCCGGATACACCGCCGACACGCTGGTAGTCTTCCAGGGCCGGATCAACGGCGGCAAAGCTGGAGCTGGCGGCGACGCCGGCGGCAGCGAAGGTCACAGCAGCGAACAAGCGCTTGAGTTTCATGTCATTCTCCTGTTGAGGTAGTGTTTGCAACACGCGACTCAGTATTGGGATGCGATGTGACAACTCTATTCAGGAATTATGACAATTGTGTGAAGGGCGCAAACTCCGCGAGATAGCGGGCACAACGCGCTCACACAACGATTGAGAGCCTGCCCCCAATCCCTTACCATAGGCGGCTTGCCGCGCGGTCGGCGTTCCGCCGAAGCTTGGCACAACAATTACAATAGACCACTGTCGAGTCTACCAATGCACGAATTAGATACCGATCCCGTGCCACAGGGCGAACTGGCGCTGAAAATTACCGCCCTGCCGCGGGACTGCAACAGCTTTGGCGACATTTATGGTGGCTGGCTGGTAGCCCAGATGGATACCGCCGGCACCAGTATCGCGGCCCGCATAGCACGCGGCCGCGTTGCCACCGTTGCGATTGACCGCATGGGGTTCATGGTGCCGGTTCCGGTTGGCGCCCAGCTCGCGTTCCATGGCGAGGTACTGGATATCGGCCGCAGCTCGATCAAGATCCTGGTCGAAGTCTGGAGCGAAGATCTGGCCCACGACGAAAGCCGCAAGGTAACCGAGGCCACCTTCGTCTTCGTTGCCATCGACGATCGCGGCCGCACCCGGGTCATCCCGTCCTGATCGAGACGGCTGCCCGGCGGCCCTGACGGACTGCTGTCACATGTTCCAACGCCTTACCGCCACGGGCCTCTCACTGGCCTGCCTCATCGACCGTGCCACCAGCCTGCTGGGGCGCAGCGTTGCCTGGCTGACACTGCTCATGGTGCTGCTCACCTGCGCCGTGGTGCTGCTGCGTTACGGCTTCGATATCGGCGCCACTGCTACCCAGGAACTCATTCTCTACGCGCACTCGCTGGTGTTTCTCGGCGCCGCGGCCTGGGCTCTGCAGCGCGATGCCCATGTACGCGTCGACATTTTCTTCCGCCGCCTGCAGCAGCGCGGCAAGGCGCTGGTCGACTTGACCGGCAGCCTGCTGTTTCTGCTGCCCATGTGCCTGTTTCTGGCGTACAACTGCTGGGATTACGTCGGCATGTCGTGGCAACGACAGGAGCGCTCGGCCGATGCCGGCGGTCTGCCCTGGGTCTATCTGCACAAGAGTCTCATCCTGCTGCTGGTCGCCAGCCTGCTGCTGCAGGCCGTGGCACAGATCCTCAAAACGCTGGCGGTACTGAGTGGCGTCCGGCCCGGACACCTGCCAGCCAGTCATGAGGAGCACCTGTAATGGGCGGGGAATTCATGGCGATTGCGCTGTTCGTCTGTCTCTGTCTGGCGTTGATGGCCGGCTACCCGGTGGCCTTCACCCTGGGCGGCATCTCGCTGCTGTTCGCCGGTATCGGCATCATCTTTGACCTGTTTGAGCCGAGCTTCCTGGGCGCCCTGCCGAGCCGCCTGTACGGCACCATGACCAATCAGACACTGATGGCGGTGCCGCTGTTCGTGTTCATGGGTGTCATGCTGGAGAAATCACGCATCGCCGAGGATCTGCTCGACGCCATGGCGCGACTGTTCGGTGGTTTGCGCGGCGGGCTGGCGTTCTCGGTTTGCATCGTCGGCGCGCTGCTGGCGGCGAGTACCGGCATTGTCGGCGCCACCGTGGTCACCCTCGGCCTGCTGGCGCTGCCGACCATGCTGCGCCGCGGCTACGACCCGGCGCTGGCTACCGGCACGCTGGCGGCAACCGGCACCCTCGGGCAGATCATTCCGCCGTCGATCATTCTGGTGCTGCTGGGCGATGTGCTGTCCAACGCCTATCAGCAAGCGCAGCAACGGCTCGGTATCTTTTCTCCGAAGACGGTCACCGTCAGCGACCTATTCGTCGGTGCCCTGCTGCCCGGGTTGCTGCTGGTCGTGCTGTATCTGCTGTATCTGGCCTTTGTCGCCTGGCGCCAGCCCGGCAAACTGCCCGCGCCAACCGACGCGGAGCGCGCCGCCGTCTCGATCCCCCAATTGCTGCGCAGCCTGCTGCCGCCGCTGCTGCTGATTATGGCGGTACTGGGGTCGATTCTGGGCGGCATTGCCACCGCCACTGAGGCCGCCGCCGTTGGCGCGCTGGGCGCAGCAATTCTGGCCCTGGCCAAACGCCAACTGAGTTTTGGCAAGCTGCGTGAGGTCGCGCAGGCGACCGCCGAAATCAGCGCCATGGTGTTCATGATCCTGCTCGGCGCCTCGATCTTCTCGCTGGTGTTCCGTGGCTTCGGCGGCGATGACCTGATCCACGACCTGTTCCACGCCCTGCCCGGCGGCGCCTTCACCGCGATGCTGGTGGTGATGCTGGCAATCTTCCTGCTCGGCTTTATCCTCGACTTTATCGAGATCACCTTTGTGGTGGTGCCGATTGTCGGCCCGGTCCTGCTGAGCATGGGCATCGACCCGGTCTGGCTCGGGGTGATGATCGCGCTGAACCTGCAGACCTCATTCCTGACGCCGCCCTTTGGCCTGTCGCTGTTTTATCTGCGCAGCGTCACCCCGGCCAGCGTCCCTACCTCGGCGATCTATCGCGGGGTGCTGCCGTTTATCTTCATTCAGTTGCTCATGCTGCTGATCGCCGCCTGCTGGCCTGGCCTGGTGACCTGGCTGCCGGGGCTGCTGGCCCAGTAGCAGCGGCACAACCGGGCACCCGCCCGGTTGCCTGCAGCAGCTCAGCCATCCTTGCCGGCAGCCACCTCAACACCCACCCTATCCTCCAGCAGCGCGCTGGTCGCGGTCTGCACATAGGCCTTGAGCTGCGCCTGCAGCTCGCCCGACACCTCTGCCTGCTCGGTCACACTGGCCTGCGGACCGAGCTGGTAGCGGTAGGCGCGGGGCTGTTCACCACGCGGCTGCACCACCAGTTCATCGCCACGCAACAGCCCCACCGTCTGGCCGCCGCCTGATGGCTTGATCACGCCAAAGCCCCGGTCATCCGCGGGTAACGTCAGCAGATCACGCCCCCAGCACTGGTGCTGCACCGCGCCGCCAAGCCGCCCCATGATGGTCGGCACTACGTCAACCTGGGTGCCGACAATGTCATTGTGCGTACCAAAGCGCTCGGTGATACCGGGCGCGATCAGCAGCATGGGCACGTTGAAGCGCAACAGGTCCAGATCGGTCAGCTGGCGCGGCGTGCCGAAGCCATGATCGCCGATCACCACAAACAACGTGTCCTTGTACCAGGGCTGGTTGCGTACCTGATCGAAGAACCGGCCCAGCGCCCAGTCGGCATAGCGCATGGCGGTCAGGTGCTCGTCGTTAACACCCTGCCCGCTCACGGCATCTACCGGCAGCGGGTCTGGCAACGCGTAAGGCGTATGGTTGGACAGGGTCTGCAGCAGCGCGTAGAACGGGCGCGTATGATCCAGCGCATTCAGTTCGGTGACAGCGCGGTCAAACATGTCCTGATCGGATACGCCCCAGGTCGGGTCGGAAAAGACCGGATTGACGTAGTCATTGCGGCCGATGAAGTGGCGCATGCCCTGCTTGCCGAAAAAGCCCTTCTGATTGTCCCAGGCAAAGTCGCCGTTATAGACATACAGGTCGTCAAAACCGCGCTGGCTCAGCAGCTGCGGCAAGCCGGAAAACGCATGACCACCCTCCGGCTCCTGCATCAGGTACTCAAAGCCCGGCAAGTTGGGGAAGCAGGCCATGGTCGCGAACATGCCCTGATGGGTGTGGGTGCCGTTGGAGAAGTAGCGGGTGAACAGCAACCCCTCCTTGCTCAGCCTGTCGAACTCGGGGGTAATGCCCAGCGGGGAGCCCAGCGCCCCGGTGTAGTAGCCGGCAAAGCTCTCCATCAGTACCACCACCACATTGCGCACCGGCAACACGCTATCGACAGCGGGTTCAGATACGCGACGCACCGGCGCCAGCTCGGCGTCAATCAGCCGGTCATGTTCGGTCAACAGCAGGCTTCGGGTAATCCCGGTCGCCTGGTCATCGTCCATCAAACCAAGCCAGGCGTTATTGCGATGATCAGAGAACTGCGCCTTGGCGGCCGAATACAGGGTCAGCGCCGGCGTCAGGCCGAGTTGATTGGCAAAGGTCGAATCGGTGGTGAAAGCGTCCCCCCAGCGCAGCGGCGGGCCCTGACGCAAGGTGCCACGAGCCAGAACCGTTGAACTGACCAGCAACAGCAGCAGCACCGAGATGCGAGCCGCCAGCGCACCCAGACGGCTGTGCCGACGGTTCGCTGCGGTCGCGGGCAGCCTGGTACGGCGGTCCAGCCAGCGAAAACCGCGATACATCAGCCAACTGACCAGCGCCATACCCAGCAGCAAGCGCACCACCGGAAAGCCATACCAGAGCATGCTCAGTACAGTCGCCGGATCTTCCTGCAGATACTGGAACACCAGCGTGTTCAGGCGCTGGTGAAACTCGCGGTAGAAGCTCAGCTCGACAGTGCCAAGCAGGCAAAGCAGCACGGTTGCCAGCGTCAGCCACAGGCACTGCAGCGTGCGCATGGCCATCAGCCGCGCACTGAGGACGGTCAGCATCAGCGGCGCACCGACGATAACAACGACCCGCAGGTCGAAACGCAGGCCATTGAAGAAGGCTTCCAGCAAATCGCCACGGGTTACCTCGGCGGCCAGCTCCCAGTTCCAGGCCAGCAGCGCGCCGCGCAGCAGGGTAAGCATGAGCGTCAGTGCCGCCAGCGCACCGATGATAAACAGCAGTTGACCGCGCAGGCCAACCACCGGCCGGCTGGCCGGAGCAGTAGAGTGGGTCATCAAACAGGTTCCACAGGCAGGCCCGCTCAGGCGGGCGAGAACAGAATCAGGCTCCAGACGCTGGTGATCAGCAGCAGCGCGAGCATCTGCGCCGCACTGCCCAGATCCTTGGCGCGCTTGGACAGCGGGTGCAGCTCAAGCGAAATACGATCCACTACCGCCTCTATGGCCGAATTGATCAGCTCAACGATCAGCGCCAGCAGCACCACCCCGACCATCAGTGCGCGCTCTACGCCGCTGACCGGCAACCAGAACGCCAGCGGGATCAGCACTACGGCCAAAAACAGCAATTGGCGGAAGGCGGCCTCAAAGGTCAAGGCTGCCCGCAGGCCGGCGAGCGAGTAACCCGCCGCCTTGATGATCCGGACCACACCTCCACGACTTTTCAGTTTCAGCGCATCGTCAGCGCCGGACAGGGGCTCAGGCCGCATGACGGCTGTCCCCGTTACCGCCGGTCAGGCTCTGATAGCAGGCCAGAAAATACTGCCAATCCTCGTCAGGCATCCCTTCGCGGTGGCGGCACAGCTGGTCCAGGTCATGCCGCACCGCTCGACTGCGCAGCAGGCGACGACGGCTCTTCTCCAGATCCAGCAGGGCAACCTCGGCCTGGTCGCCGTTAACCCGGACATAGATATGCTTGGCGTACAGACAACCGTGCTGACGGCGCCCCCCGTGCAGCCGCCGCAGCACCACAGCCAACTGCTGCAGTACGGCACGTCGCCTGGTTACTGTCTCCTCGCTGGCGTACCACTGGCCCAGACTGACAAAACCAGTCAGCTCTTCGGTCACCAGCAACCCTTGCCACTGTCCTTGATGCTCACGGGCAGCACAAAAAACCAGTTTGGGTACCGGCACACCAAGTTGCTCGCAGGCACGCAGCGCCAGCTCCTCCCTCAGCACCGTGGGCCGACCAAGAGGGTGCAACCAGGTACGATAGACATGCCCAACCTGACGCTTGCTGTACAAGCGGGGCAAGCCGCGACTCTGGGGCGGCAGCAACTTGACCCCGCTCTGGCCACCGCGGCGCTGATTCGGCTCCTCTACCCACTTGCCGTCCATTTCCCACCAACGCTCGAAGCGTGCCTGACCAAAGGATGGCAATCGGCCCCGGGCCGAGATCACGGCGCTCATGCGTCCGCCTTGCGCAGCACGTAGACCCGCCACATGGCGTAGCCGGGCAGGAAATCGTGGTGGCTGATTTCGCTGAAGCCCGCCTCGCGAAACTCGGCTTCAATCACCTCGCGGGCCACCACAAAGCGGTTCTGATTCTGACCGGCACGCCCTCGCTTTGCCCGGCGCGCTTCCAGACGACTGCGCTTCCAGGACTTGTAATTGCCATCGACCCAGAGCGAGATGATCAGGGTATCGCGGGTGACACGGGCGCATTCACGCAGCAGGGCAAGACGGTGCTCATGATCGGCAACGTGGTGAATCAGCCGCATGCAGAAGATGCTGTCGACCGCGTTATCGCCCAGATCGATATCAAAGGCGGAGGTCTGGAACGCCTTGACCCGCCTTACCACCTCCGTCGGCTGGCCGGCTAGTGCGGTCTGGATCATGTCCGCCGAATTGTCGGCAGCCAGAATGACCCGATTCGGCGCCTCGGCCAGCAACGGCCAGAAACGACCAGCGCCGCAGGGCAGGTCCAGCACCAGATTGGGGTCACCGGCGTCTTTCAGCGCGCGGCGAGCCAGCTGCATGTCACGCCAGTTGGACAAACGACGCGACAAACCGGCCTGATGCTTGTCGAAATACTGTTGTGAGTGATCGCGGTCGTACTTGTCGGAGAACGCGAGCTCGATCGGTTTGCTTTCGGACATGACAATAACCCTGGTGGGAGTAGGTGCTGCCAGACTAGGCGCCCACGGATCAAGGTCGTGTCAAAGCGATGTCAAAATTTCGTGAAAAGCCAGAGGCCGAGCGATATCGGCCCGCGCGCTCGGCGGTGCAGCGGGCAATCAACCCAGCCGCACATCGAAACAGCTGCCGCCGGCGGCCAGCGAATGCATGCTGACTGACCAGCCCTGATGGGCGCAGATACGCTTGACCAGCGACAGCCCCAGCCCCAGCCCTTCACCACGGGCCTGGTTGCCACGGACAAAGGGTTCGAAGATGTCGCTTTGCTGGTCGGTTGGCACCCCGGGCCCGGTGTCTTCCACGCGGAAGCAGCCCGCCCCCAGCAGCAATCGAACCTGCCCCTGTTCGGTGTAGTGCAGCGCATTGCGCAGCAGATTGGACATGACCGTGCCGAGCAATCCCGGATGATACTGGCCGCTATCCTCCGCCTCGACGATCAGCTCAAAGCCCAGGCCCTTGTCGGCAAAGGCGCCCTGCCAGCGCTCGACCTGCTCCTGCGCAACCGAGAGCAAGGACGCATTGCCGGTCATCCTGACCGGCTGGCCCTTGGCTCGCGCCAGCAGCAGGAAGGTGCCAACCAGCTCGCGCATCTCCTCGGCAGCACGGGCAATGCGCTTGACCTGCCGTTGCTCGCGCTCGCCCAAATCGGCCGCTTCCAGCAGCTCGGTCGAGGTGGCGATAATCATCAACGGCGTGCGCAGTTCGTGACTGACATCGCCGGTAAACAGCCGTTCACGCTCCAGCGACAGGCGCAGCTGGCTGAGGGTGGAATCGAAGGCCTCAGCCAGGTGGCCAACCTCGTCGTCCGGGTATTCCGGCGCCAGTGGCGGCGCCAGCGGCAGCAATTGATCCCGGTGTCGCACCTGACCGGCCAGCCGGATGATCGGCGCCAGAATCTTTTGTGCCATCAGCAAACCCAGCAGACAGCCCAGCAGCACACTCAGCAGGAAGCCGGCAAATACTACGGCAAACACCACCCGCTCGCGGGCCTCGAACTCGGCTTGCTCCTGCACCAGAATAAAACGCTGCGCGCCAATCTCGCGAACGTAGACATAGGCAGCCTGATCGTCACCCACCAGTTCGCTGAAGCCCCCTTCGAGCGAGCGCAGCGACTCCGGTACCTCGTAGCCCGGCATGTGCGAGGCATACAGCCGGGTCTTGCTGTCGAGCCGGGGCGGCTGACCACGGGCCAGGTCCTGCTCCAGTACGGCAGTCAGTTCCTCGCTCATCTCCTGGGAGACCAGATGCTCCTCGACAAAATGCACAATGCCGACAATCCCCAGCGAAAACACCCCGCTGACCGCCAGCGTCATCAGCGTGAAGGCAATTACGATACGCCGGCGCAGCGGCTGCTTGCGAATCATTGCGCCGGCTCCGAAAGGCTGTAGCCAACCCCGTGCACGGTGTGAATCAGCGGCGTTTCAAAGGGTTTGTCGACGATCTGACGCAACTGGTGAATATGGCTGCGCAGACTATCGCTGTCGGGCAGTTCGTCGCCCCAGAGCGCCTCTTCCAGCACAGTGCGGCGAATCACCGCCGGGCTCTTGCGCATCAGCACTTCCAGCAGCTTGAGCCCGACCGGGTTGAGCTTGAGCGCCTTGCCGGCACGGCTGACCTGCAGGGTATCAAGGTCATAGCTCAGATCGCCGACCTCCAGTCGATGACGACCGCCACCGCTGCTGCGGCGCAGGATGGCTTCAATACGGGCTACCAGTTCGGATAGCGCAAAGGGTTTGAGCAGGTAATCATCGGCGCCAACCTTCAGGCCCTTGAGCCGATCGTCCAGCGCATCACGCGCGGTCAGCATGATAATCGGCGTGTCCCGACCGGCGTCCTCGCGCAGCCGCTGACACAGCTGATAGCCGTCCATGCCCGGCAGCATGATATCCAGCACAATCAGATCGTAGTGCTCGCTGACCGCCAGATGCAGCCCCGAAACCCCATCCTGGGCGCAGTCCACCGTGTAACCCTTGAGCTGCAGGTAGTCCATCACGTTGGCGAGGATGTCGCGGTTATCCTCGATGACCAGAATACGCATGCAGGAGCTCTCCAGAAAACCACACGGCTTGACGAAATTTTCACAGCGCGTTGACGCAGCGCCGACAGCAAGATCACCACACTGCGACGGTCGATTTCAACCATGGACTGTCACATGCCCCTGCTCAAATCCGCCCAGGCCCGTTTCCTTGGCTTGCTCGCAGCCCTCTGGCTCGGTGTTTTCGTTGTCACCCGTTCGATCCTGTTGCTGACCCACCTGGGCGAAGCGCAGCTCAGCGCCAGCGGTGTGCTGCGGCTGTATGGCGAAGGCATGATCTACGACCTGACCTTCCTGCTCTACGCCTTCGCGCCACTGGCACTGTACATGCTGCTGTGCCCTGCCCGGCTCTGGCGCAAGCGCTGGCATCTGCGTCTGCTGCAGGCAGCCATGACCTTCGGCGTCTTCCTGATGCTGTTCACTGCGGTCGCCGAATGGCTGTTCTGGGACGAGTTCGGGGTGCGCTTCAACTTCATCGCGGTCGACTATCTGGTCTACTCCGACGAGGTGATCAACAACATCCTCGAGTCCTACCCGGTCTATCCGCTGCTGGCAGCGCTGACCGTCATCGCCGTGATCACCACCGCGCTGCTGCAACCACGGGTTCGTCGCATCGCCGCCGCCCCCTTGCTGAGCTGGCCGGAACGCGGCATCAGCCTGGCAGGCGCAGCTACAGCCGTCGCCCTGAGCATTCTGGTGGTCGGGCAGGGCTTTCCGCGCAGCAGCGGCGGCAACGCCTATCAGCACGAGCTGGCCAGCAACGGGCCGTACCAGTTCTTTGCCGCCTTCCGTAACAACGAACTGGACTACACCCAGTTCTACCCGCAACTGCCCGAGGCCACCGCTGCGAGCGCCCTGCGTGAGGAAGTCAGCGAGCCAAACACCCGCTTTGTCGATACCGACCCGATGGGCATTCGCCGGCAGATCGACAACCCCGGCCAGCCGCGCAAGCTGAACCTGATTCTGGTCACCATCGAAAGCCTCAGCGCCAAATACATGGGCAGCGAAGGCGATGCCCGCAATCTGACCCCTAACCTCGACGCCCTGCGCAAGCAGAGCCTCTACTTCAGCCAGTTCTACGCCACCGGCACCCGCACCACCCGCGGCCTGGAAGCCATCACCCTGTCGATCCCGCCGACCCCCGGCCGCTCGATCGTCAAGCGCATCGGCCGCGAAACCGGATTTGCCAGCCTCGGTCAGCAACTCGGCGCGCAGGGCTACGACAGCGTGTTTGTCTACGGCGGTCGTGGCTACTTCGACAACATGAACGCCTTCTTCGCCGGCAACGGCTACCGCGTGGTTGATCAGGCCAGCGTGCCCGACGACGAGATCACCTTCACCAACGCCTGGGGCATGAGCGATGAGGATCTGTACAACCAAACCCTGAAACTGGCCGACGCCGATGCCGCTGCGGGCAAGCCGTTCCTGCTGCAACTGATGACCACCTCCAACCATCGCCCCTACAGCTATCCGGAAGGCCGCATCGACATCCCGTCCGGCACCGGCCGCGAAGGTGCGGTGAAATACACCGACTATGCCATCGGCCAGTTCCTCGCGCAGGCGCGCGAGAAGCCCTGGTTCAAGGACACCGTCTTCGTGTTCGTTGCCGACCACACCGCCGGCAGCGCCGGCAAGGAAGACCTGCCGGTGCACAACTACCACATCCCGCTGTTCGTCTACGCCCCAGGCCTGATCGACGCCCGCGAGGACAGCCGCGTGGCCAGCCAGATCGATCTGGCACCGACGCTGATGGGCCTGCTGAACATGGATTACACCTCGACCTTCTTCGGCCACAACCTGCTGCGCCCGGATACCGGCCCGGGGCGGGCGCTGATCGGTAACTATCAGCATCTGGGCCTGTTTGACGGTCAGGATCTGGCGATCCTCAGTCCGCGCGGGTTGATCCGCCGCCACGACGACGCCACCGGCCTCAGCGTGGAGCGAACAGCTGACGCCAACGACCCGCTGGTACGCCGCGCCATCGCTTACTACCAAGGGGCCAGCTACGACTACGGTCATCAATTGCTGGCATGGAACCCCACGAACACCAGCGGCAATACCAAGGTGAGCCAGCGATGAGCCACCGCACACGCGTATCGCGCCCTTTCCCGGTCGGCCGCTGGCTACTGATCCCAGCGGCGCTGATGGCCCTGATGCTGCTGTTCGACACCAGCACACTGGACTTCTGGTTCTCAGACCTGTTCTACGTGCCGGGCGATGGCTTTGTGGGCCGCCATAGCTTCTTCCTCGAAGACATCCTGCACGACCGGGTCAAGCAGGCGGTGATCGTGATCGGCGTGCTGGCGATTATCGGTTTTGTGCTCAGCCTGCTGCCGACCCGGCTGCGGCGCTGGCGGCCGGAGCTGAGCTATCTGGTGCTGTCGCTGGCCTTGGCTACCAGCCTGGTTACCCCGCTCAAGCAGCTGACCAACGTGCCCTGCCCCTGGAGTCTGGTGCAATACGGCGGCACAGAGATTCACACACCGCTGCTGTCAGCCCGCCCGGACACTAACAAGGCTGGACGCTGCTGGCCCGGCGGTCATGCCTCCTCCGGGTTCTCCCTGCTGGCCTTGTTCTTTGCCCTGCGTGACCGCTTTCCGCGGGCCGCCCGCGGCGCCCTGATCGGCGCACTGGCGCTCGGCACCGTGCTGTCACTCGGGCGCACCATGCAGGGCGCACATTTCCTCTCGCACAACGTCTGGACCCTGTTGTTCGACTGGTGCATCTGCCTGCTCTGTTACCGGCTGCTGCTGTATCGGCCAGCCGTGGCAGCGCATAACGTCAGCCAGGCAGGGGAGCTCCGCCATGAAGCCGCGTAATCTGTTGCTCGCAACCGGCCTGCCGCTGGCGCTGCTGGGTGTCATCGCCCTGGCCCGACCCGATGTACTGCGCAGCGACCACGTCGACATGCCGGCTCCCACCCTCAGCGCCGGGCAGGCACGTCCGGCCAACTGGGCCACCCCGATTGATCCGCAGCTGCGTCTGTATCGCATGGGGCCCAACCTGTATCGCAGCGCCCTGCCGGACAGCGGCGACCTGCCGACCCTGCAGGCGCAAGGTATCCATACCGTGATCAATTTCTACCAGCGCAACGACGACTGGCTCGACGGCAGCGAGCTGACCGCCATCCACGAACCACTGCACGCCGACCGGGTAACCGACACCGACGTGATCCGCGTGCTGCGCGCGATCCGCACCGGCCAGCAACAGGGTGGTGTGCTGATCCACTGCAAGCACGGGCAAAACCGCACCGGGCTGATGGCCGCCATGTACCGCATGGTGTTCGAGGGCTGGAGCCGCGAACAGGCGCTGGCCGAGATGCTCGAAGGCGGCTTCGGCGACGGAGAGCTGATGAGCGATGCGGTCGGCTACCTGAATCGGGTCGACGTAACGGCCGTGCGCGCCGCAATCGACGGCGGCAGCTGCAGCACCAGCGTGCTGGCGCTGTGTCATGTCAGCGACTGGTGGCACCACCAGAGCGGTGGGATCGATCAACGGGTCGCGCAGCTGGAAGACTGAGCCATCAGGATGCCGGGTGGTCCGGCTTGCTGATCAGCCAGACCATCTGGCCAACCACCCGCTCGGCAGCGACCGATCCCCAGTAACGGCTGTCGTTTGAGTTATCGCGGTTGTCACCGAGGAAGAAGTAATGCCCCTCCGGCACCCTGAAGGTCTGAATCGGCTGCTGCGCCGCACTGTCCAGCTGCTGCACCCGATAGGATTGCCCGCCAAGTTGCTCGCGGTAGATTCGTACCCCATCGGTGTCTGACAGCAGCTCGCGCGGCAGGCGCTCACCATTGATCACAACCCCATCCGGCGTCAGGGCAATCACGTCACCGGGCAGCGCGATCAGCCGTTTGACGTAGAGCATGTCGTGGTCAGGCGGATAGAACACGTAGACCTTGCCGCGCTGCAGGCGGGCCGCATCCAGGCGGTCACTGCCGGGCAGGGTGAGGCCAAACAGGCTGCGATGGGCAAAGCCCCACTTCTGCGCCACAAACAGATTGCCCTCAACCAGCGTCGGGTGCATCGAGGCCGACGGCACCTGGTAAGGCTCGTAAAGGAAGGTTCGCGCACCCAGAATCGCGAGCATCACCGCCAGATAAAGCCCCACTGCCACGCTGGCACGATTGAACCAGCGGCGTGGCGTCGATACATCGTAACGGCGCGCGATCAGCACCGCGTGCAGCGGACAGATCAGGCTGAACGCCAGTGTCAGGGCCAGCTCGAAGTACCAGTCGATCCCGGCGACCACCAGCGTCACCGGAAGGTAACCCCAGAACAGACGCGGGCGATTGACGTAGAGAAACACGAACGGCTGAAGCACGATGCCCAGCAGCACGGTCAGCCAGAGGCGGGGTTTCCAGGATGAAGGCACAACAGCTCCTTGCATACCGGGCCAACGCGGCCCGTCAGAGCGTTATGACCACAATCAGGCGTCCGTGTTGCAGCCGGATTCGAGATGGATGATCAACGCACACAGCAGCAGCGCCGGCAGATTGGTGGTTACCGGGTTGAAGGCCCCGAGCAATAGTGCCGGGGTAACCAGGGCAACGCCGGCAAGCAGACCAAGCAACCCAAGCGCGGCGGCAAGAACCGGCCAGCGGCCGAACCAGCCAAACAGAATCAGCAGCCCGAGCAGCACCTCGGCCACGCCGGCCAGCGGCGAAATGATCTGGGCATTCAGACCCAGACCCGCCGCCTCGACCATCTGCACTTCGACCGGGTTGAGAAACAGCACCTTGGGTACCAGGCCGTGATAAATGAACACAAATGCCAGCATCCAGCGGCACCAGCGGGCCATCTTCAGTAGGTCCGGGTTACTCATCGACAAAGCGCTCCGCGTGATCGGCCGCAGGCAGCCGGCACAGGTCATAGCGACCAAACAACCGGTAGCGATTCAGCGCAATACGGTCGTACAGCCAGTCGCGCAGCGGGCGCGGGATCAGCTGAAACACGCACAGAGCGCGCCATGGCCAGCCAAGCCGATGCATGACGACAAAGAACGCCGCGCTCTTCTCGAAGCGGCGTTCGCCATCCACCACCAGCATGGTCTCAAAGGTATCGGTCGGATAGTTGTGCTCCGCGAGCAGCCGCTGCCCCGCCGCCGACTGCACGCTGCACAGCCGGAACCGGCGCGCGGCATCGTGCTCGATAATAAAGTTGGCCCAGGCACTGCAGAGCTTGCATACACCGTCGAACAGAATGATGGGGGCGGGCACGATCTATCCTTTGCAATTGCAGCCGGGAACACTCCCCGAGCATAACAGCCGCCAGCGGCAGATGTCAGATCACCTGCTGGTACAGTCCGGCCCGGTACTGGCTGTAGGTATCAAGGAATTCCCACACCTCGCAGATCTTTGCGTCGCAGCAGCGAAAGCGCAGCAGATACTGGTTCAGATAGGGCTCACCGCTGCAGGTCTGCGCCGTCAGCTCGAAATGCACGACGACATTGTCGCCTTCACATATCAGCGCATGGCGACGGATCTGCAGGGTAGCAAAATCCAGCCAGCCGGCCCCCTTGGCCATCATCCCGAGAACACCGTCAATACCGGAAAAATCGCTGCCGAAAGGGTGCGCCGGCGGCAGGTGCCAGCGAATATCCGCAGCCAGATAGTCGGTAATCGGTGCCGCACTGCGCCCCTCTACCGAATCGAAATAACGCTCAACCAGTTCCTTGCTGTTCATGTTCAGCCTCACAATGAATTCAGCAAAGCCTGCCCGAGCCTCTCGGGAAACAAATCGTTCAGATGGAGGAGACGTGCCGGCGTCAACCTGACCCAAGCAGCTTGCTGTAGTGCAGAAACTGCCGGTCACGCTCCCAGCCACTGGCTTCGTACAATCGCTGCGCCGAAATGTTGTCGGTCGCGGTTGCCAGCTCCATGCGCACCGCGCCCTGCGCACGCGCCTGGTCTTCGGCAGCCGCCAGCAGGGCTCCGGCAACGCCCTGACGACGATAGCCGGAGCCGACATACAGGTCATACAAGATGCTGATTGGCGCCATGTCGACCGAACAGAACGTCGGATACAGCTGACAGAATCCGGCCAGCTCGCCTTCGCCGACCATCGCCATCAGCACCACTGAGTCGCCACGCTGCAGACGCAGGCGCAGGTAGTCGATCGCGCCCGCCCGAGCGGCCGGCTGCTGATAAAACTGGCGATACAGATCAAACAACTCGCCCACCCGCTCGGCATCCGCCGCACTGGCGCGCTTGATATGGATACCGGGCATTGTGCTTCCTCCGCAGCGGACGCTGTTGAGACCCGCGAGGCCTGACCGGCGCGCTCGCGGGACCGGGAAGGGGCTGAATCAGCTACGCAGATCGTACATGGCCTTTTCGCTGATCGCGTGCCAGGCCTGGATCTTCTCGCGGAAGGCCTGCATGGAATCCCACACCTCGCGGTTCAGCGGATCCATCGCGGCGGTCTCTTCCAGCACATCAGCACTGATGTCGCGCAGGCGCTCCAGCACCGCATCAGGCAGCCGACGCAGCTGGACGTTATGCTCGTCGACCAGGGTATGCAGCGCCTCGGCATTGCGCCGGCCATACTCATCCAGCATGGCCTGGTTGGTCGAGCGGGCCGCATTGATGACAATACTGCGCAGGTCGTCCGGCAGCTCGGCCAGCTTCTGCTTGTTGATGGTCAGCTCCAGCACCGCGCAGGGTTCCTGCCAGCCCGGGTAATAGTAGAACTGCGCCGCCTTGTGCAGACCAAAGGCCAGATCATTATAGGGGCTGACCCAATCGGTCGCATCGATCACCCCGGTCTGCAGCGAGGTAAAGATTTCGCTGCCCGGCAGGTTGACCGTAGTGGCGCCGGCACGCGACAGCACCTCGCCGCCAAAGCCCGGCATACGGATTTTCAGGCCCTGCAGGTCGTCCAGACTGTTGATCTCCTTGTTGAACCAGCCGGCCATCTGCACGCCGGTGTTGCCGCACGGCAGCGGCACTACGCCGAGCGGGTCATAGGCCTTCTGCCACAACTCCAGCCCGCCGCCCTCGTACAGCCAGGCATTCATCTCCTGGGCGTTCATGCCGAACGGCACGGCGGTAAAGAACGGCGCCGCCGCACTCTTGCCCTTCCAGTAATAGGCCGCGCTGTGGCCCAGCTCAGCGGTGCCGCCAGAAACAGCGTCAAAGACTTCCAGCGCCGGCACCAGAGCACCGGCGGCAAACACCTGAATGCTCAACCGGCCATCGGACAGCCGCTCAACCGTGTCCGCGAAGTGCTGGGCGGTGGTGCCCAGACCCGGAAAGTTCTCCGGCCAGGAGGTCACCATCTTCCAGCGAAAGCGCTGTTCGGCTGCCGCCGGCGCACTGCCGGCAGGCGCGCTGTCGTCCTTGCAGCCAACCAGTGCCGCCGCGCCCAGACCCAGACCGGCGGCCGTCAACAATTCACGTCTATCCATTCCTTTAGCTCCAAGCTGTAAGCGGCAAGCTGCAAGCTGCCCGCTGCGGACTTCTATATTGGTGCAGGGAGCGTCGACTCGCGCGCTCCTGCGGCGAACCATCAGCCACCGATTCATTCAAGTTGGCAACGTACTTCCCGCACGCACAAACCACTTGCGGCTTATAGCTTGAAGCTTGCCGCTCCAAGCTGCAGGCGCTACAGCGCCTGCAGCTTGGCATACGCCACCATCAGCCACTTGCTGCCTTCATCATCAAAATTGACCTGAATCCGCGCCTGCGCGCCGTGGCCTTCATAGTTGAGCACTACCCCTTCACCGAACAGAGCGTGTTCGACGCGCTGGCCGAGGGCAAAGCCGGTGCTTTCGGTGGCTTCGCTGGCGAACAGGTTACTCTTGGCCGGGCCAAAGGGTCGGCTGACCTGGCTGCCCAGGCGCACTTCGCGAATCAGTTCAGGTGGAATCTCACGGACAAAGCGCGACACCTTGTTGAAGGTTTCACTGCCGTACAAGCGGCGGGTTTCGGCCCAGGTAATCACCAACTGCTGCATCGCCCGGGTAATGCCCACGTAAGCCAGCCGGCGCTCTTCCTCCAGCCGGCCCGGATCTTCCAGGCTCATCTTGTGCGGGAACAGCCCTTCCTCTACCCCGGCCATGAATACCAACGGGAACTCCAGGCCCTTGGCGCTGTGCAGGGTCATCAGCTGTACGCTGTCTTCAAAGCGGTCAGCCTGGGTTTCGCCGGCTTCCAGCGAGGCGTGGGCCAGGAAGGCCAGCAGTACATCGCCTTCCTCTTCCTCGTCGGCCATATCGTTCTCGAAACCACGGGCGGCAGAGACCAGTTCTTCCAGGTTTTCGACCCGCGCCTGCGCCTTGTCACCTTTTTCCTGCTCATGGAAGCGCAGCAGGCCGCTGTGCTCAATGGCAATCTGGGTCTGGCTATAGAGCGGCAACCCTTCGGCACGCTCGGCCATTTCCTCGATCAGCACCAGAAAGCCCTGCACCGCGTTGGCCGCCCGGCCCGGCAGCCCCTTGTTGTCGATCAGGTCGCAGGCCGCCTGCCACATTGAGACATCTCGCTCGCGCGCCTGCTGGCGCAGCAGCTCGACCGTCTTGTCGCCGATGCCGCGGGTCGGCAGATTGATAATGCGCTCCAGCGCACCATCGTCGCCGCGGTTGGCCATCAGCCGCAGGTAGGCCATGGCGTTCTTGATCTCGGCGCGCTCGAAGAAGCGCTGACCGCCGTAGATACGATAGGGAATACCGCTGCGCAGCAGGGCCTCTTCCAGCACCCGCGACTGGGCGTTGGAGCGGTAGAGAATGGCCATCTCGCTGCGCGCCAGCCCGTCGCGAATGCCCTGCTCGATCCGTTCGACGATAAAGCGCGCTTCATCCTGCTCGTTGAAGCCGGCGTACAGGGCAATCGGCTCGCCTTCGTTGCCGTCGGTCCACAGTTCCTTGCCGAGCCGCCCCGAGTTGTTGCCGATCAGCGCGTTGGCGGCCTTGAGAATGGTCGCGGTGGAGCGGTAGTTCTGCTCCAGGCGGATCATTTCGGCATTCGGATAGTCGGTCTGGAACTGCTGGATGTTTTCGATCCGCGCGCCGCGCCAGCCATAGATTGACTGGTCATCGTCACCGACCACCATCAGGCTGGGTGTCTTGCCCGCGAGATGGCGCAGCCAGGCGTACTGCACCGCGTTGGTGTCCTGGAACTCGTCGACCAGAATGTGCTTGAAGCGCGCCCGATACTGCTCGCGCAGCGCCGGATTATCGCGCCACAGTTCCAGCGAACGCAGCAGCAGCTCGGCAAAGTCGACGGCCCCGGCACGGTTGCAGGCCTGCTCATAGGCTTCGTAGATGCGCACCATGGTGCTCAGGTACAGATCACCGGCCGGCTGAATATTCTGCGGGCGCAGGCCTTCGTCCTTCTGGGCGTTGATCCACCACTGGGCCTGCTTGGGCGCCCACTGGTTCTCGTCCAGACCGAGTTCACGGATAACCCGCTTGACCAGCCGCTGCTGGTCGTCGCTGTCGAGAATCTGGAACTGTTCGGCCAGCCCGGCCTCGCGCCAGTGCGCGCGCAGCAGTCGATGTGCCAGGCCGTGAAAGGTGCCGACCCACATGCCCTGCGGCGCAATACCGAGCAGTTGCTCGATCCGCGCGCGCATTTCGTAGGCGGCCTTGTTGGTAAAGGTGACGGAAAGAATGCTCCAGGGTGAGGCCTGTTCGACCTGCACCAGCCAGGCGATACGGTGAACCAGTACCCGAGTCTTGCCGGAGCCGGCGCCGGCCAGCACCAGCTGTTGGCCGACCGCGGCAGTCACGGCCTGACGTTGAGCATCATTGAGCGAATTAAGCAGGTGGGAGATATCCATCGCGGCATTCTAGCAGCCCGCCGTCCCGCGCCGGAAGCCGCGCGGCTAAACCGCATGGCAGACGCTTCGGATGTCATATTTTGCGACCGAGGGACTGTGCCGAACGGCAGGGCTGGTGTAAGGTGATGAGCCTGATCCGACAGTAACACCCGACGTAGCACGCATGATAACAATAACAATCACGGGCCAACGGAGCGCAAAACAGCCATGACTGGCAGCCGAGCCACGTTCAGCCCCATCTCGCACAGTGATCTGCGCCTGCAGCAGATGAACCAGCTGTACGCCCAGTCACGGCTACCGCAGTGGCTGTTGCTGTGCACTGCGCTGATGGTCACGCCCCTTGTCTGGAACCAGGCATCCGCGCTGAATCTGTTCAGTTGGCTGGGAGCCCTGGTGTTGCTGGCGTTGTTGCGCCAGATGCTGGTTCGCCGCTACTGGCAGACCCCCTCCCAGGACCGCCTGCGCCGTCGCTGGAGCTTTTTCTTTCATCTCGGCAATCTGGCGTCGGGCCTGTGCCTGAGCTGGGTCTACATCGCGCTGACACCACTCGACAATTTCGCCCAGCAGACGCTGATGTACGGTATCGCCGGCGGCGTCAGCCTGTGTGTCGGTGTGCTCTACGCCACCCGTTTCAGTGCCTTTGCCTCGTTTCTGCTGCCGGCCTGGTTACCGCCGCTGGTGTGGCTGCTGCACGACGGCAGCGCAAGCAGCCAGAACTGGGCGATAATGTCGGGCCTGATGCTGGTGTTCATCGTGCTGACCGCCGCGTTGATCCATCGCACCATGCGTCAGGCGATGATCACCAACCTGCGCAATGAAACCCTGCTGGCCAATCTGGGCAGCGCGCACCAGCGAACCGAAGAGCTGAACCAGCAACTGACCCGCGAGATTGCCCAGCGCCGGCAGGCCGAGCAGTCGCTGCGCGACAGCCACATGGAGCTGGAGGAACGGGTCAGGCAGCGTACCGCGGAGCTGGAAGCGGCCACCCATAACCTGCGCGCCAGCGAGGCACAGCTGAGCCTGGCCATGGAAGCCAGCCAGCTGGGGCTGTGGGACTGGGACCTGACCACCGACAAGGTCTATCACTCGCGCCTCAAGCCGCTGTTCGGCATGCCCGAGGATGCCGTGCCCAGCATGCTGGAGGACCTGCGCCCGCTGGTTCACCCGGCCGACGTAACCATGGTACGCAAGACCCTCGCCCAGCACATGAAGAACAAGACCGTCGCCTACCGCATGGAATACCGGGTGCGCCACGCCGATGGTCACTGGCTCTGGGTCGAGGACAGCGGTCGCGCGGTAGAGCGCGACCCCGACGGCCGGGTTCTGCGGATGATCGGTACCCGCCGCGACATCAGCGCCCGCAAGTTGCAGGATGAGCAGGCCCAGCTCTCGGCGACGGTATTCGAAGCCTCCAGCGAAGGTATCTTCATTCTTAGCCCGGCGCTGGACATCCTGGCAGTAAACCAGGCCTACAGCGTGATTACCGGCCTGCAGCAGCAGGATGCCGTGGGCCGCAACATACTCGAGCTCAGCGGGTCGGATGAGCTGCGCCAGCAGTTTTTGCACCTGCAGAGCATGCTCAACAGCAAGGACCGCTGGCAGGGAGAAATGACCGCCCGTCGCCGCAGCGGTGAGTCCTTTCCAATCTGGCTGCAGATGACCGTGGTACGCAACGCCGCGGCGCAGATTACCCACTATGTCGGGTTCTTCGCCGATCTGACCACCCACCGGCAGACCGAGGAGCAGCTGCAGTACCTGACCAACTACGACCCGCTCACCCAGCTGGCCAACCGTCGCCGCTTCAGCGAGAACCTGCAGGAAGCCACTGCCCGCGCCCGGCAGAACGACAGCCAGCTGGCCCTGCTGCACATCGATCTGGATCGTTTCAAGCACATCAACGTGACACTGGGCCATGCCGTAGCCGATGCCCTGCTGCAGGAAGTTGCCCACCGGCTGAGCGCACTGCTGGGCGACACACACGGCCTGGCGCGGCTGTCCGCTGACGAGTTTGTCGTCATCGTTGAGCAGGCCGACTGCAGCGATGCCCTCGGAGCGCTGGCCGACCAGATCCTTGAGCGCCTGAGCCAGCCCATGCTGATCGCCGAGCACGAACTGGTGGTCACCGCGTCCATTGGCATCAGCCTGTTCCCGGCAACCGCACGCGACAGCCTGCAGCTGATTACCCAGGCCAACCAGGCAATGCAACACGCCAAGCACCTGGGCGGCAACCGCTGGCAGTTCTACACGCGCCAGCTGCGCGCTTACAGCCTTGACCGCCTGCAGCTGGAAAACCAGCTGCGCAAGGCCATCGACGAACAGCAGTTGATGGTGCATTTCCAGCCGAAACTGCACCTGGCCAGCGATCGCATCCGCAGCGCCGAAGCCCTGGTGCGCTGGCAGCATCCGATACGCGGAATAATGATGCCGGGCGACTTCATCAGTATCGCCGAGGAGACCGGTCTGATCGTCGCCCTGGGCGAGCAGGTGCTGAATGCAGCCTGCGCACAGGCCAGCCGCTGGTGCCATCAGGGTCCGGCGTCGGTCGTCGTATCGGTCAACCTGTCGGTTCAGCAGCTGCGTCAGGAGGGTTTTGCCAGCCGCGTCCGACAGGCGCTGGAACGCCATAACCTGCCGGCCCGTCTGCTGGAGCTGGAGTTGACCGAAAGCATGCTGGCCGAGCACAGCGAGGCGATCGTCGACAATATCAACGCACTGCAGGCGCTGGGTGTCAGCCTGTCGGTCGATGACTTCGGCACCGGCTATTCGTCACTGGCCTACCTCAAGCGTTTCCCGATCAGCACCCTGAAGATCGACCGGGCCTTCATCGCAGCGCTTAACGACGCGCCCGGCGACGATGCCATTGTTCGCGCCGTGATTGCCATGGCCCACAGCCTGTCGCTGCAGGTCGTGGCAGAGGGCGTGGAGACCGAGGCCCAGCTGCAGTTCCTCAAGGAAAACGGCTGCGATGATGTCCAGGGCTACCTGATCAGCCGGCCGATCGACGCCGAGGCCTTTACCACCCTGCTGGAGCAGAGCCAGCCCGCCCGTGACCTGCTCGATACGCTCGGACGCTGACGCCCGCCTAGCGCTGGTCCAGCCAGCGGTGACCGCGCCGCTCGAGCAGGCTGTCGGCCGCTTCCGGGCCCCAGCTGCCAGCGGGGTAACGCTTGGGTGACCGATAGCAGTCACGCCAGCCGTCGATGATCGGATCAACCCAGCGCCAGGCGGCACCGATTTCGTCACGCCGCATGAACAGGGTAGCGTCCCCTTCGATGACATCCAGCAGCAGCCGCTCGTAGGCGTCCCAGCGGCGACGGGTAAAGGCCTCGTCGAAGTTCAGGTCCAGCTCCACTTCCTGCAATCCCATCCCGCGGCCGGGCGACTTGGCCATCAGCGACAGACGAATACCCTCATCCGGCTGCAGGCTGATGGTCAGCCGGTTATTTTCCGGGCTGTCACCATGCTGCGGGAACAGCTTGTGCGGCACCGGTTTGAACTGGATAACAATTTCGGACTTGCGCTGCGCCATGCACTTGCCCGTGCGCAGGTAAAACGGCACACCGGCCCAGCGCCAGTTGTCGATCTCGACCTGCAGGGCAACAAAGGTCTCGGTGTTGCTGTCGTGGTCGACACTTTTCTCGAAGTAGTAGGCCGGCAGCCGCTCGCCGGCATGCTCACCGGCAGCATACTGGCCACGTACGGTGCGGTCCTGGACGTCCATACCGGTAATCGGCCGCAGCGCCTCGAGAATCTTCAGCTTCTCGTTGCGCACCGCCTCAGGCTCGAAATGCACCGGCGCTTCCATGGCCACCAGGCAGAGCAGTTGCAAGAGGTGGTTCTGCACCATGTCACGCATCGCCCCGGCGCGGTCGTAATAGTCACCACGATTTTCCACGCCGACACTTTCCAGCACGCTGATCTGCACATGGTCGATATGCGCATTGCGCCACAACGGCTCGAACAGGGCGTTGCCAAAACGCAGCGCCAGCAGATTCTGTACCGCTTCCTTGCCGAGGTAGTGGTCGATCCGGAACACCCGCGACTCATCAAACACCTGGCCTATCTGCTCGTTGATCATGTTCGCCGTCTGCAGGCTCTCGCCCAGCGGCTTTTCCAGCACCACGCGGGCATGCTCGTCTACCAGGCCAACCGAGGCCAGGTGCTGAACTGTGGGCGCAAACAGATTCGGCAGGGTCGCCAGATAAAACACCCGAACCCGACCGGTGCCAGGCTTGAGAACCTTGGTCAGCCGCGGAAAGGCCACCCGCTGGCTGACATCCAGCGACAGGTAGTCCAGGCGCTCGGCGAACACCTCCCAGACGCTTTGGTCAAAATCGCGGCGTGAGACATGCTGACCAACATGGCGCTTGACCAGCTTGCGATAGCTTTCAAGGCTGTGCTCGGCGCGGGCCAGCGCCAGAATCCGCGTCTCCGGGTGCAGATGACCGTCGCGATGCAGGTAATAGAGCGCTGGCAGCAACTTGCGCATGGCCAGATCGCCGGTGCCGCCGAACACCACCATGTCACACCTGATTCCCGCCCGAGCCACGTCAAATCCTCCTGCCCGCCACACCCCGGCCGTTTTTGTAGTATAACTACAAGCATTACTACACCACGGGTGATCGAACTATCCCAGATACGGCAGCCAAGCTGCCCCTCATTCGCTGCCAGACATCATGCCATCATGAACATGCTCCAGCACATCGCTGCCCACCGTGACCAGCTCAGAAAGTCCGAGCTGAAGGTCGCCGATTTTGTCATCGCGCAGGCCGCGCAGGTGATGCACTCATCGATGGCCGACCTGTCGCAGCAGGTCGGCGTCAGCGAGCCCACCATCGTACGCTTCTGCCGGGCAATTGGCTGCAGCGGATTTCAGGATCTCAAGCTGAAACTGGCCCAGAGCCTCGCCGCCGGTGCCAGTTTCGGGCAGTTCTCGATCAGCGAGGACGACAGCGTCGACACCCTGTCGCACAAGATCTTTGACACCACCCTGGCCACCCTGATGGATGTGCGCGAACGCCTTGATCCTGCCGCCATCGAACAGGCCATCAGCGCCCTGACCCACGCCCGCCGCGTAGAGTTTTACGGCTTTGGAGCCTCCGGCGCCGTGGCCAGCGATGCCCAGCAC
The DNA here is from genome assembly GCF_055397385.1 of Halopseudomonas sp. T1L2. NCBI lineage: Bacteria > Pseudomonadati > Pseudomonadota > Gammaproteobacteria > Pseudomonadales > Pseudomonadaceae > Halopseudomonas > Halopseudomonas sp. T1L2. The sequence continues at coordinate 2,859,114 of NZ_AP040865.1, forward strand.
AAGTTCTTCCGCCTGCTGGTCTCCACCGCCGCCTATTCCGACCCGCACATGCAGGCCATGTCTGCCGTGACCCTGGGCCCGGAAGATGTGGCGGTCGCGATCTCGCAGACCGGACGCACCAAGGACCTGCTGCATTCGGCCAGTCTGGTGGTGGAAACCGGCGCAACCCTGATCAGCCTGTGCCCGAGCCGAACGCCGCTGGCCGAACTCGGCCAGGTGCACATCCCGATCGACGTGCCCGAAGACACCGATATCTACACGCCGCTGTCGTCACGCATCGCCCATCTGGTGGTCATTGATGTGCTGGCGATGGGCATGGCCATGCGCCGCGGCCCGGAGTTGGTCAACCACCTCAAGAGCGTCAAGCGCAGCCTGCGCGGCCTGCGCCTGTCGAACAAGGCTAGTCGCAGCGAGCTGGGCGAGTAGCCGCCTCAGGCAGCGCCAGCGAAATCAGACCGGCTGCCAGTACCAGCACCGCCGACAGCCAGAGGCAGGCCACCAGCCCGTACTGCTGATAGATCCAGCCGGACAACAAGGTGCCAAGTAACCGCCCCGCTGCATTGGACATGTAGTAAAACCCTACATCCAGCGACACCGCATCGCGCGCAGCCCAGGATACGATCAGGTAACTGTGCAGCGCCGAATTGAGCGCGAACACCACGCCAAACACCAGCAAGCCGCCGAGCAGCGCCCAGCGCGATTGCCCATCCAGCATCAACCCAAGCGCAATCAGCGCCGGCACCACGGCCAGCGCCAGCGCCCAACCAGCCGCTGCGCGTCCGCCCGGCTGGTGACCACTGCCGCGCCCGGTCACGGCTGGTGCGCGGGCCTGCACCACGCCGTAACCAATTACCCAGAGCGCCATAAAGGCACCCACCGACCAGACATCCCAGCCAAATACCGCCGACAGATAGACCGGCAGGGCGACCACAAACCAGACGTCACGCGAGGCAAACAGGCATAGCCGAGCGGCCGACAGCAGGTTGATCGCCCGGCTCTTGGACAGCAGGTCACGAAACTTGGGTTTGCCCTTGGCGCGGCCCAGATCGCGGCGCAGCAGGCGCAAGCTCAGAAGCCAGACCAGCGCCAGCGCGATGGCCATCGCCAGCACCGCACCACGGAATCCGAGCAGCGCCAGCAGCCCCGCGCCAAGGAAGAAGCCAACGCCCTTGAGCGCGTTCTTCGAGCCGGTCAGCAGTGCCACCCAACGGTACAGCGCGCCCTGCTGTTCGTCTGGCAGCAGCAGCTTGACCGCGCTCTTGGCGCTCATCTTGTTCAGGTCCTTGGCGATGCCCGACAGCGCCTGCGCCGCCATCACCCAGCCCACCGTGAGCCAGCCGGTCGGCACCGCCAGCATGCCGAGCGCCAGCACCTGCAACGCCAGGCCGATATTCATGGTGCGGTTCAACCCGATCCGCGCACCCAGCCAGCCACCAAGCAGGTTGGTCACCACACCGAAGAATTCGTAGAACAGGAACAATCCGGCGATCTGCAGCGGGCTGTAGCCGAGCTGGTGGAAGTGCAACACCACCAGCATGCGCAGCGCCCCGTCGGTGAGAGTGAAGCTCCAGTAGTTGCCGGTAACCACCAGATACTGTCGAACCTCCGCCGGCAACTGCATCAGTCGCCGCATCAATTGCCCGCCTGCCCCACCTTGCGCGCCAGCTCGACCAGGCGGTTGCTGTAGCCCCACTCGTTGTCGTACCAGCTGTAAATCTTCACCTGGGTGCCGTTGACCACCATGGTGCTGAGCGCGTCGATGATCGAGGAGCGCGGATCGGTACGGTAATCGATCGACACCAGCGGCCGCTCCTCGTAACCGAGAATCCCCGCCAGCGGGCCCGCGGCGGCGGCCTTGAACAGCGCGTTGACCTCATCAACCGTGGTCGCACGCTCGACCTCGAACACACAATCGGTCAGCGAAGCGTTGGCCAGCGGCACCCGTACCGCGTGGCCGTTCAGCTTGCCGCGCAGCTCGGGGAAGATTTCAGCAATCGCGGTTGCCGAGCCGGTGCTGGTCGGGATCAGGCTCATGCCGCAGGCACGGGCGCGACGCATATCCTTGTGCGGCTGATCGAGAATGCTCTGGGTGTTGGTCAGGTCGTGAATGGTGGTGATCGAGCCGTGACGAATGCCCAGTGCCTCGTGGATCACCTTGACCACCGGGGCCAGGCAGTTGGTGGTGCAGGAGGCGGCGGTCACAATCGGGTGCGCGGCCGGGTCGAACAGCTGATCGTTGACGCCCAGCACAATATTCAGCACGCCCGGCTCCTTGACCGGCGCGCTCACCACCACGCGGCGTACGCCCTGATCCAGATAGGGTTGCAGCGCAGCGCGGGTCTTGTTGACGCCGCTGGCCTCGATCACCAGATCGCAGCCCGACCAGTCGGTATCGGCAATCGCCCGGTTGCGAGTGAGCGGCAGCCGGCGGCCCGCAATGACAATCGCATCACCATCGGCCTGTGCCTCGTGCTGCCAGCGCCCGTGTACCGAGTCGAAGTTGAGCAGATGGGCGTGGGTTGCCGGATCGCCGCCCGGGTCGTTGATCTGCACAAACTCCAGGTCGGGCCAGTCCCAGGCGGCGCGCAGCGCCAGTTTACCGATGCGGCCAAAGCCGTTGATACCTACCTTGATGGTCATGTTGCGTCCCTCCGGTTGACCCGCACCGATTGCGGCGGGCCCTTGTTCTCAGAATAGTCCCTGGCGCGGCTCAGCGGCGCGTGGGCGGCTCACAGCAGGTGGCCGCAGCGCCCGCCAAACGGGCCCGCTCAGCCTCCAGCCAGCCCGGCTGGCTGTGCGCGGCCTGTCTGACCACCTCGCCCGCCCAAGCCGGCAAATCCGGGTGCAGCCGGTAATAGACCCACTGCCCGCGCCGCTCATCCATCAGCACATTCAGCTTGCGCAGCGACGCCAGATGCCGGGATATCTTCGGCTGCGACAGGGCCAGCGCGCCGGTCAGCTCGCAGACGCAGAGTTCCGGGCTGTCGACCAGCAGCGCGCAGATGCGGGCACGGGTATCATCGGCCAGCGCCTTGAACAGTGCCGGCGGCGTCAAAGGGTCATTCAACATAAAATTCACTTGTACCATCAGCCTGCGGGCAATATATATGAAATTCCGTATATACGGGAAAGTGAATATTTCGTGACACCAGACAAGGTCCGCCCATGCACAGCAGCGCTGAATCCACCCGCCAACCCTCACCCATGGGCCGCTTTGAACGTTACCTGACGCTCTGGGTTGCCCTCTGTATCGCCTTGGGCACCCTGCTCGGCGTGCTGCTGCCGGCCCCCATTCAGGCGCTCGGCTCGCTCAGCGTGGCCAACGTCAACCTGCCGGTCGGTCTGCTGATCTGGGTGATGATCATCCCGATGCTGATGAAGGTCGATTTCGCCGCGCTCGGCGAAGTGCGGCAGCAGACCCGCGGCATTGCCATCACCCTGCTGGTGAACTGGGCGGTAAAACCCTTCTCGATGGCGCTGTTTGCCTGGCTGTTCATTCGTCATCTGTTTGCCGGCTGGCTGCCGGCCGAGCAGCTCGATCACTACGTCGCAGGTCTGATCCTGCTGGGTGCTGCGCCCTGCACGGCAATGGTGTTTGTCTGGAGCAACCTGTGCCGCGGCAACCCGCAGTTCACCCTGAGTCAGGTGGCTTTGAACGACGCGGTGATGGTGGTCGCCTTTGCGCCGATCGTCGCGCTGCTGCTCGGCGTCAGCGATATCGTCGTGCCCTGGGATACCCTGCTGCTGTCGGTCGGCCTGTATATCGTGCTGCCGCTGGCCGTTGCCCAGGCCGCCCGCTACCTGCTGCTGCGCCGCGGCAAGGCGGCGCTGGAGCAGGCGCTGAGCGCCATTGCACCCTTGTCGATGGGTGCGCTGCTGGCGACGCTGGTGCTGCTGTTCTCGTTTCAGGGCGAGGCGCTGGTGCAGCAACCACTGGTGATTGCCCTGCTGGCCATCCCGATTCTGCTGCAGACGCTGTTTATCGCCGCGCTCGGCTACGGCCTGAACCGGCGCTTTGGGGTACGCCATGACGTGGCGGCACCCTCGACCCTGATTGGCGCCTCCAATTTCTTTGAGCTGGCCGTCGCGGTAGCCATCGCGCTGTACGGGTTCAACTCCGGCGCCGCACTGGCAACGGTCGTCGGCGTGCTGATTGAAGTACCATTGATGCTCTGGCTGGTCGGTATCATCAACCGTAGCCGCCCCTGGTACGAATCCCGCTGAACCGAGAGGACCCCCGTCATGCCCGTCGCCATGGCCCGCCATATTCTGGTCAAGACCGAAGCCGAAGCCGCCGCGCTGAAGAAACGCATCGCCGCCGGTGAAGCCTTCGATGTGCTGGCAAAGAAATATTCGACCTGCCCGTCGAAGAAGCGCGGCGGCGATCTGGGCGAGGTACGTCCCGGTCAGATGGTTCGCGCCATCGACCAGATCATCTTCAAGAAGCCGCTGAAAGTGGTGCACGGCCCGGTCAAGAGCCAGTTCGGCTACCACCTGGTGCAGGTGTTCTACCGCGACTGAGGCGGGTAGTAGATCAAATCATGAAATACCGCGGGCTCGGTGCCCGCGTTGCGATAACCGTGCGGCTGATCCGCGGCGAAGCGCACCGCCTCACCTTCTTTCAGTTGCTGCCAGACGCCCCGCACCAGCAGCTCCATGACCCCGCGCACCACGATTACATGCTCAACGACGCCTTCACTGTGCGGCTCTGACAGCCGCTCATAACCCGGCAACAGGGTCAGCTCGAACAGCTCAAAGCCGTAGCGCGCATCAAACGGAAACAGCGGTGCAATCAGCATGGCATCGGCGGCCGGGCGCTGGCGCAGGGTGTCGGCACTGCGCAGGGTAACGCCACGTTGCTCGGCCGGCGGTGGCTCGATAAAGCTCGACAGCGACGTACCAAAGCCCGAGGCAATCTTCCACAGTGTCGCCACCGTCGGACTGGATTCGCCGCGCTCGATCTGGCCGAGCATCGCCTTGCTGACGCCACATTCGGTCGCCGCACGGTCCAGACTCCAGCCACGGTCAGTGCGCAGCTGCCTGAGGGTATCGGCGAGGTACTGGCTGATTTCCTGCATCACAGGTCCACTAAGTTGAGGGTCGCACAGCATAGCAACTTCCCTTTGTGCGTTATAGCGCACGATGCTAAGATCGGCCAACCGTGCGCTATAACGCACAACCCGCCGATTGAGGATCGCCACATGCTGAAGGCCTGGTTCAACCCGTCCCACATTGCCGCCGGTTTTATCGCCGTGCTGGTGGGGTACACCAGCTCGGCAGTGATCATCTTTCAGGCCGCCGCGGCGGCCGGCGCCTCGCCGGACCAGATCAGCTCATGGTTGTGGGCATTGGGCATCGGCATGGCCGTTACCAGCATCGGCCTCTCGCTGCGCTTTCGCGCCCCGGTGCTGATCGCCTGGAGTACCCCCGGCGGCGCGCTGCTGGCTACCGGGCTGCCCGGGTTCAGCCTGAACGAGGCCATTGGGGTGTTTCTGTTCAATGCCGTGCTGATCACTCTGTGCGGTCTGCTCGGCTGGTTCGATCGCATCATGCGACTGATTCCCGCGCCGCTGGCCGGCGCCATGCTGGCCGGCGTGCTGCTGCCGTTCGGGCTCAACCTGTTTGGCGCACTGCAGGAGCAAACCCTGCTGGTTGGTCTGATGCTGGCCTGCTACCTGGCCGGAAAGCTGTTGTTCCCGCGCTATGTGATTCCATTGACTCTGCTGGTCGGCGTGCTGGTTGCCGCCTTGGCTGGACAATTACACTTGGAGCAGCTGGAGTGGTCACTGGCTCAGCCGGTCTGGACAACCCCGGCGCTGTCGGTTCCGGCATTGCTCGGGGTCGGCATTCCGCTGTTTATCGTCACCATGGCGTCGCAGAACGTGCCGGGCATGGCAGTACTGCGCGCCAATGGCTATCAGTTGCCCGCCTCGCCGCTGATGACCACCACCGGCATCACCGGCCTGCTGCTGGCGCCCTTTGGCGGTTACACCTTCAACCTGGCCGCGATCAGCGCTGCAATCTGCGCCGGTAAAGATGCCGACCCGGACCCAGCCCAGCGCTTTCGCGCCAGTGCCTGGGGTGGCTTTTTCTATCTGCTGACCGGATTGTTTGGCGCGACCGTCGCCAGTCTGTTCGCCGCCTTCCCGCAGGCGCTGGTGATGGCGATTGCCGGTCTGGCACTGCTTGGCACCATCGGCAACGCGCTGGCTACCGCACTGCACGATGATCAGCAACGCGAGGCAGCCTTTCTGACCTTTCTGGTGACCGCATCAGGGCTGGCGCTATGGGGCATCGGCAGTGCCTTCTGGGGGTTGCTGCTGGGCCTGCTGGTGCTGCGACTGCCACGCCGTCACGGTTGAGCAGGACGCTGACAAACCCCGCGGTGAATCTCGCTGGTCAGGGTTTCGATACGCTGACTCAGCTGGTGAACGGTCTCGGTCAGCCGGGTGTTTTGCTCAAGTAACAGCAGCAGTTGCTCGGTCTGCTCGGCGGCGTGGGCGGCGCGCTGCTCACTGGCCTCGGCAAGGGCCTCACGGTGCAATGCATCAGCCTGCGCCGATGCCTTGTCACGGTCTGCCTGACGGGTCTGCGCCAGCAGGATCAGGGGCGCAGCGTAGGCCGCCTGCAAACTGAACGCCAGGTTCAGCAGAATAAACGGGTAACGGTCAAAACTGACCAGATCGGAAACGTTGATGGTGATCCACAGCGCGACGATCAGGGTCTGCGCGATCAGAAACACCGGAGTACCGAAGAAGCGGGCAAAGGCTTCGGCACGCAGGGCAAACCAGCCATCACCGAATACCGAGTCCAGATGCATGTTCGGTCGGTGAAAGCGAAAGTGATGGGTGCCAGGCACTGCGCCTGCCGCGGCGGATTCGGTTTTGCCTTGCTTGGGCGTGGTCATCGGCTGACTCCTTGGCCAACGGGATACAAGCACTATAGTGCGCAGAGGATGATCTGTTCAGGGTCAATCCACAGGGTTATCGATTCGCCAAGCCCCGGCACAGACAGATCATCAACCAGTGAGGCCACCAGCAGTACGCCACCGGGCAGCTCTGCCTCCAGCGCCAGCTGATCGCCAACCTGCTCCCGGCCCACTACCGTAGCGGTCAGTCGGTTACCAGACATCACGTCGCCCGCCAGCTTTACCCAGGGCGCCTTGATCAGCGCAAATACCTCCGCACCCTCGCACAATCCAAGCCGTTCACCGCTGTTACGCGTGATCACCGTCATAAGCGCATGGCCACCATCGAGGGTCAACTCCACCCGCGTGTTCAATCCGTCCGGACGCAGGGCGGCAACCCGGGCAAACAGCTGATTGCGCGCGCTGGTACGCAGGCGCAGCCGGTTCATCACCTGCAGGTAGGGGTCGAGGCTGTCGTCTTCGCTGAGCCGTTGCAGGAAAGCCGCGTGCTCCTGCTGATAGCGCCGAAACGCCGCGACCAACTGTTCGCCAGCCCCGGTCAGCCGCGTACCACCGCCGCCACGTCCGCCAACCGAGCGCTCTACCAGCGGGCTGCCAGACGCCTTGTTCATCGCATCGACCGCGTCCCACGCCGTCTTGTAGCTCATGCCCGCCGCGCTGGCCGCCTTGCTGATAGAGCCGGTTTCGCTGATGCAGACCAGCAGCTCGATGCGATCCTGCCCCGCCAGCGGGCGACCCTGATGGGAAAACCAGACCTGTCCTTCAAGTTTCATTACCTGCGACCCGTTGCCAAACGCTATATAACGAATAATATAACGGTCAGTCGCCGTCCACTGCCAAGGAGATTCCATGCGTCTGCCGCTGCTCATCACCGCCATCGCCTGCCTGAGTGTCAACCCGCTGGCGCTGGCCGACGAGGTGCAGGTCGCGGTCGCCGCCAACTTTACCGCGCCGATGCAGGAGATTGCCCAGGCATTCGAGCAGGACACCGGAAACCGCGTCGTCGCCGCCTTCGGCTCGACCGGCCAACTGTACGCCCAGATCAGCCACGGCGCGCCGTTCGAGGTTTTCCTGGCTGCCGATGCCACGACGCCGGCGCGTATCGAGCAGGACGGCCTCGCGGTCACCGGTACGCGCTTCACCTACGCCACCGGCGCGCTGGCGCTGTGGTCGGCTGACGCCAGCCTGATCAGCGATGGCGAGCAACTGCTGCGCAGCGGTAGCTTCCAGCACCTGGCCATCGCCAACCCGAAAACCGCCCCTTATGGGCTGGCCGCCAAACAGGTCATGCAGCGGCTGGGGCTGAGCGCGGCGCTGGCACACACGCTGGTCGAGGGCCAGAGCATCGGCCAGACCTATCAATTTGTCGCCAGCGGCAATGCCGAGCTTGGCTTCGTTGCGCTCTCACAGGTCTACCGCAACGGCGAGATCACCACTGGCTCGGCGTGGCAGCTGCCGGCAGAGCTATATGAGCCAATCCATCAGGACGCCGTGCTGCTCGACAAGGGCGCCGACAACCCGGCAGCGGCAGCACTGCTGAGCTACCTCAAAGGCGAACGCGCCGCCGCAATCATCCGTAGTTACGGCTACGGGCTCTGAGCATGAGTCTACCGCTGGACAGTGCCGACCTCGCCGCCATCTGGCTGACGCTCAAGCTGGCGGCGCTGACCACCGTGCTGTTACTGCTGGTCGGCACGCCGCTGGCCTGGTGGCTGGCGCATACCCGCTCACGACTCAAGGGGCCGATCGGCGCGCTGGTTGCCCTGCCGCTGGTGCTGCCGCCGACGGTGATCGGCTTTTATCTGCTGGTCGCGATGGGGCCGAACGGTCCGCTTGGTGCACTAACCCAAAAAATGGGTCTCGGCACCCTCGCCTTCAGCTTCAGCGGACTGGTGATCGGCTCGGTGTGCTACTCCATGCCCTTTGTGGTGCAACCGATTCAGAACGCCTTTGAAGCCATCGGCAAGCGCCCCCTCGAAGTGGCAGCAACCCTCGGTGCCAGCCCGCTGGACCGTTTTTTCACCATCGCCCTGCCGCTGGCCCGCCCCGGCATCATTACTGCCAGCGTGCTCGGCTTTGCCCACACCCTTGGCGAGTTCGGCGTAGTGCTGATGATTGGCGGCAACATTCCCGAGCGCACCCGGGTGGTCTCGGTGCAGATTTTCAATCACGTCGAGGCAATGGACTACGCCAGTGCCCACTGGCTAGCCGGCGGCGTCCTGATCTGCTCGTTTCTGATTCTGCTGCTGCTCAACCGGCGCGGCCGCCCGAGCGTCATGCCGGGGGCCCGCGCATGATTCGTCTGCAGCTGAAACAGCGGCTGGCCGACTTCACCCTCGATCTGGACCTGACCCTGCCCGGTCGCGGCGTCACCGCCATCGTCGGCCCCTCCGGCTCCGGCAAGACCACGCTGCTGCGCTGCGTCGCCGGTCTGGAGCGGGCGGCCGAGGCGCGAATCGAGGTCAACGGCATCAGCTGGCAGGACAGCGGGCACGCTGTCTGGCTGCCGCCCCACCAGCGCGCACTCGGCTACGTTTTTCAGGAGGCCAGCCTGTTCCCACACCTCGATGTGCAGGGCAACCTCGACTACGGCCGGCGCCGCAGCCGCACCCCGGCAGACGCAGGACAGGTTGCGCAGATCGTTGAACTGCTGGGTATCGGCCACTTGCTGAAACGTGACATCGCCGGGCTGTCCGGCGGCGAGCGCCAGCGCGTCGGTATTGCCCGGGCCCTGCTTGGCAGCCCTGGGCTGCTGCTGATGGACGAGCCGCTGACCGCCCTCGACCCGCAACGCAAGGCCGAGATCCTGCCGTATCTGGAGCGATTGCACGCCGAGCTGGAGATTCCGCTGCTGTATGTCAGTCACGCGCCGGACGAGGTCGCCAGACTGGCCGACCACCTGGTGCTGCTGAACAACGGTCGGATGCAGGCCAGCGGCCCGCTGCAGGCGCTGCTGCCCCGTCTGGATCTGCCATTGGCACACAGCGACGACGCTCGTGTCGTGCTTGAAGGCGTGGTCAGCGGCTACCGCTCAGCCTATCAGTTGCTCAGCCTGCGGCTGGCTGGCGACGAGCACTTGCATGTTATCCATGGCGAACTGCCGCCGGGGACGCGGGTGCGGGTAGCGGTGCAGGCTCGGGACGTCAGTCTGGTGCTGGAGCAACCGCAGCACAGCAGCATGCTCAACCGCTTGCCGGCAACCGTTTGCGCCGTCGAAACCATTGCCGATGCCGCTCAGGTACTCGTCAGGCTGGATGTTCAGGGTCAGCCCCTGCTGGCCAGGGTAACCCGCTTCTCCGCTGACCAGCTGGAGCTGCACCCGGGCCAGACGCTGTGGGCTCAAATCAAGGCGGTCGCGCTGCTCAGTCAGGCTGCCGGCCCGCCGTCGTCTCGCTCTGCGACAACCATTGCAGCATCAGCCCCCGATCAATAAGACGAATGCCGCGTCGCCGTGCAGCAGCGGGCGCGGGCGCACCGATTCGTCCGCCACAGACCAGGATCACACCCTCGGCATCCACCCGGTCGGCGCGGTCGACGGCTCGCTCCAGTTGCGCGGGCTCCAGCACGGGATCGCGCCAATGCTCGGTGACCAACAGCACTTTCTGCTCCTGTCGCTGCAGCAGCAGATCGCTACCCGAGATGGGACCAATCACCGGCTCATATCCCTCGGTCTCCAGGGTCAGCTCAATCAGATCACGCATTTCCTGCCAGCTGAGCTGCTCCAGCAGCGAGTCAGCCGCCCGTTCCTGTCGCAGCCGATCCAGCCGCCGCCGCCAGGACACCCGGTTGAACAGGTCAGCGACGCCGGCACACAGCAATGCCAGCGGCAGCAACACCTGACCGACCAGCGCAAAGCTGTGCAGCAAGGTAGCCGAGCCATCACCGATACGGCTGGAAGGAAGCGCCCACTGGGCGATGGCCCGCAGCCCGAGCCAGCAAAATGCGGCCAGCAGCAGGTAGAGCCACCACGGCACGAGGTGACGGACCAGCACGGCCTGTTCGAGGGGAGTACTACTTTGACGACGAGGCATCCCTGACTCCTGAAAGATGGCTCCATGCCACCAGACCATAACGATAGCCGCTGCCGGCGATCCGGTAAAGAATCAGCTGCGCTGGGCGAGAATTGCGTCCAGCAGGCCGGGGAAGCGCGCGTCCAGATCGGACCGGCGCAGCGAATTCATGTGAGTCGTGCCGACACTCTTGGTCATGACCAGCCCGGCATCGCGCAACACGCGGAAATGATGCGACATGCTCGACTTCGGTCGACCGCCATCAAGCTCGCCACAGCTGGCCTCACTGACTTCGGCCAGACGCTGGACAATTTCCAGTCGCACCGGATCACTCAGGGCGTAGAGCACACGCTCGAGAATCAGGTCGCTGGCAGGGGGGTGTTTGAACGGTCGCATGGACAAAGATCATACACAGAGGTTTACTTCCGATCCATAGTTCCAATATTATCGAACTATTGAATCAAGCCATATTCCAATCCTGCTGTCGGAGGTTATCCATGTCAGCCCTGTTTCAACCCTTTACTCTCAAGGACGTATCCCTGCGCAACCGCATCGCGGTCCCGCCAATGTGTCAGTACTCGGCCAACGACGGCCTGATCAATGAATGGCACCTCGCCAATTACACCAGTCAGGCCCGTGGCGGCGCCGGTCTGGTGATCGTCGAGGCCACCGCCGTCTCACCGGAAGGCCGCATCACCCCCGGCTGCGCCGGTATCTGGAACGACCAGCTGGCCGAAGCGTTCGTCCCGGTGGTGCGCGGCATCAAGGCCAATGGCGCGGTGCCGGGCATCCAGATTGCCCACGCCGGGCGCAAGGCCAGCGCCAACCGCCCCTGGGAAGGCGACGACCATATCCCCAATGACGCGGCCAACGGCTGGCAGACCATCGCCCCATCGGCCATCCCCTTCGGCGCACACCTGCCGAAAGTTCCCGAAGCAATGACCCTGCAGGACATCGAGCGGGTCAAGGCCGATTTCGTTGCGGCCGCACGCCGCGCCCTGGCAGTCGGCTTCGAGTGGCTGGAACTGCACTTCGCCCACGGCTATCTGGCCCAAAGCTTCTTCTCACCGCACGCCAACCAGCGCACCGACGCTTACGGCGGCAGCGCCGATAACCGCGGCCGCTTCCTGCTGGAAACCCTGGCCGCCGTGCGCGAAGTCTGGCCGGAACATCTGCCACTGACCATCCGCTTTGGCGTCATCGAGTTCGACGGCAATGACGAGCAGACCATGACCGAGTCGATTGACCTCACCCGCCGCTTCAAGGCCGCCGGCATGGACATGATGAGCGTCAGCATGGGATTTAATATCCCGACCGCCAAAATCCCCTGGGCTCCGGCGTTCATGGGCCCGATTGCCAAGCGCGTGCGTGATGAAGCCGGCGTGCCGGTCTCCTCGGCCTGGGGCTTTGGCGAGCCGCATATCGCCGAGAAAGCAGTACAGGACGGTCAACTGGATCTGGTCATGGTCGGCAAGGCGCATCTGGCCAACCCGCACTGGGCCTACCACGCCGCCCGCGAACTGAAGGTGGAGCGCCCATCCTGGGTCATGCCGGCACCCTATGCCCACTGGCTGGAACGCTACTGATCCACAGCCACCCCTTGCGCGCGCCGCCACGGCGCGCTGCAATGGCAGGCAACCAATCAGATAACCGGATGGGGGCAACATGCAGGACAACAGCTACTACTATGAACCCGCGCAGGGCCACGGGCTGGCCCACGACCCGTTCAATTCCATCGTTGGCCCCCGCCCGATCGGCTGGATCAGCAGCCGCAGCAGCGACGGTATCCTGAACCTCGCTCCCTACAGTTTTTTCAATGCGTTCAATTACATACCGCCGATCATCGGCTTTGCCAGCATTGGCCACAAGGACAGCCTGAGCAATATCGAGCAGACCGGCGAGTTCGTCTGGAATCTGGCCACCCTGCCACTGGCCGAGGCGATGAACCAGAGCTGCGCGGCGGTAGCGCCCGAGGTCGACGAGTTTGCCCTGGCCGGCCTGACGCCCTTGCCGTCACGCCAGATCGACGTGCCCCGGGTAGCCGAAAGCCCGGTCGCCTTCGAATGCCGCAAGACCCAGATCATCCAGCTGCAGAGCGCGGCGGGTGATGCACTCAATACCTGGCTGGTGCTCGGCGAAGTCATTGGCGTGCATATCGACCGCCGCCTGCTGGTCGACGGTGTCTACCAGACCGCTGCCGCCGAGCCGATTCTGCGCGGCGGTGGCCCGGCCGATTACTTCCGCGTCGAGACGGGCGCGCTGTTTCGCATGCACCGCCCCGGCTGAACTCACCCCAGCATGAACACTGGCGCCAGCAGCACGCCCAGCAGTGGCAAGCCTAGCGCCAACCTTGGCGCATAGGGCAACAGCAGTAACAGAACCAGGCCGCACAGCGACAGCATGCCCAGCCAGCCGACCAGCGCCATGCTGGCTGGCCAGATCTGCAGACTCAGCAGCAGTGCCAGCAACAGCAGCAACACGCCCAGCGGGCGGCACCAGGCTCGCAAACTCAGCGGCGCCGCTGCGGCCAGTTGCTTCCAGTGCCGCTCCGTGCCCAGACACAGCGCCAGCATACCGGCGTAGCTGGCACTCAGGGCCAGACACAACAGGCTGGCGCTCATGACTGCACCTCCGCCATCGCGGCAGGCGCTCGTCGGGCAGCCCGAACCGTTGCCGCCGGCCGCTTTGCCACTTTCCACGCCGCCAGCGCCAGCAAGGCTCCGAGCCCAAGCCCGGTCAAATCGACCCCCAGTCGTATACCGTCAGGCACGGCAAGCGCGGTTTGCAGATCCAGCAGCGGCAAGCCCAGCAGCAGCAACGCACCCACTGCCAGTTGCTCTGCCCACCCACGCAACGGCGCGCGCAACCGCGCATGCACCAGCGCCAGCAACCAGACGCCGAAGAACACCCGCAGCTCCCAACCCTCACGCTCGGCCAGATCCGCCGGCAACAGGCGGTTGGCCCACAGCAGCGCCACGCAGGCCAGCATCAGTCCACCCACGCACGCCAGATTGAGCCACTCCACCTGACGCAGCCAGACGCCCTGTGCCGCAGGCTGCCGTCGCCGCTTGACGGTATACAGCACCAGTCCACTGGCGGTCATGGCACTGCTGACCAGACCACAGATGAAATACAGCCAGCGCATCGAGTAACCACCAAACTGAGCAAAGTGCAGCCCCGCCATGACTTTCTGCACCAGCAGACTGGTGCGAGTCGGCGGCGGCGCGCGCAGCAGCTCGCCGGTGATCGCGTTGAAGGCCAGCGCCTCGCCCTTGGTCAACTCCAGCCGACTGCCAAGCAGCGGCCGCACCTCGACCCGCGCATTGACGCGGCCCGGTTGACTGACCGACAGAGAGGACAGCATGCCGGCACCGTAATGGGCTTCGCCCAGGGCAATGAACTGCTCCAGCGGCAGCATGGCGGCGCTCGCCGCCGGCACCTCACGCGATGGCCGACCGCCCTCGCCCCCGCGCGCCGCGCCCTGTTGCTGCTGGACACCCGGGCGCAGCTCGCGCAGCAGCGCATCGCGATCGCCGTTGTACAGCGCATCGGTTGCGGCCGGCATGTAGATCAGGAAGAAGATCACCAGACCGGTGTAGGTAATCATCAGATGGAACGGCAACAGCAGCACGGCGCTGGCGTTGTGACCATCCAGCCAGCTGCGCTGACCCTTGCCCGGGCGGAAGGTAAAGAAGTCCTTGAAGATCTTCTTGTGGATGATGATGCCGCTGATAATTGCCACCAGCATCGCCATGGCAGCAAAGCCGACTACCCAGATGCCGATAACGCGCGGCATATGCAGGGTGTAATGGAAACGGAAGAAAAAGCTGCCACCCACCGTCTCACGCGGTTCCACCTGCTCGCCACTTTCGGCATCAATCAGCGTACGCTGACCACGCCGCTGCTCACCCGCCGAGACGCTCAGCGAGGGATCACGCGCCGTCGGCAGGCCGATATTCCAGGCACTCGCCGCCGGATGGTTGGCTTCCAGCCAGCGCTGGGCAACCTGCACGGCACTGGCCTGATCGACCTGCCGGTCCTGCAGTTCCGGTTGCATCCACCAGTTCAGCTCCCGATCAAACACCGCCAGCGTACCGGTCAGAAAGATCGCAAACAGCAACCAGCCCAGCACCAGGCCGGCCCAGGTGTGCAACGCAGACATAGACTGGGTCAATGAGGGTTGGCGACTCATACCTCCCCCCCTGCAAACCAGTGCGGGCCAAAGCCGATCAGCAGCAATACCAGCGTCACCGGCAGCGCCCAGAGCGCGCGCCGCAACGGGCGGGCAAATACCCAAAGCACAAACAAGGTGTAGACCGCAAACGACAGCAGCGTCGCGCTGATCAGTGCATCGACCCGCTCCAGCAGCAGCAACCGGGCCAGAGCTGCGGTCACGCTGTAGGTGAACAGGTAACCGCCCGGAACAGCCAGCAGAAGGCGGCCAAGGGTCCTTGGCCACACCGCTGTCGTCGAGAAAACCAGCTTATTCATCCAACACACCCCTGCAGGGCGAGGGCCCTGACGCAAAACGCAGCCCGCCCGCTAAGCGGGTTCAGCGGGCGGGCTGACAGACAGTCTGACCGGCGGATCAGAAATCGACCGTCATGCCCACCGTCAACCGGCGGCCATCGAGTACCACGCCGTAGCTGTCGTTGGTCACTTCCTTGTTGGCGACGTTGTAGAGGCCGGCCTTGACGTTGACGTTATCGGTCAGGCGATAGCCCGCGCCGATATCGACAAAACCGTATCCGGGCGTGCCGTCCGACATGCTGGTGCGGCCCATGTAATCGGAGGTTTTGCTGCGATAGTTACCCTGCAGCCAGGCGTTCAGGCGCGCATTGACGTCCCATTCCAGCAGGCCGTTGAGCATATGGCGTGGCTGCCGGTTCAGAGGCTCGCCCTTGAACTCGCCGGACTTCTGCTCGGAACGGGTAAAGGTGTAGCTGCTGGAGAGGTTCCAGTTCGGCTGGAAGCGGTAGTCGAACGTCAGCTCGACGCCCTGCATAACGGCCTCGGAGATGTTCTGGCGGGTGCTGAGGAAGAAATAGTTGTTGCCACCGAACGAACAGGTCCAGGTCGCCGGATCGTTGCGATCACCGTTGGGGCTTTCGCACAGGCGGTCCTCGGCAATCTTGTCCTTGTACTGGGTGTGGAACAGCATCGCGCTGGTATTGAGTCCCAGCGTGGCGTTGTCGTAGACGTAACCGATCTCGTAGTTGGTGCTGGTTTCCGGCTTCAGGTCCGGGTTGCCGATGATCAGTGCACGGGGATGCGGGGCCGGCGAGCCGCCACCGCCGGTACCGCGACCGAAGCCCTCGGTGGCATCGGACAGGGTCGGCTGACGGTAACCGGTAGACACCCCACCCTTGATCACCCACTCCGGGTTCAGCCGGTAGACGCCGTACAGACGCGGCGACAGCTCGCCACCAAACAGCTCGTCATCGTTGTAGCGCAGTCCGGTGGTAACAGACAGATCGTCGGTGAGCGCCCAGTCCACCTCGGTGTAAAGCGCCGCAATCCAGCGATCGACGCTTTTTACCGCTCCCGGAATGTTGGAGGTCAGCAGACCGTTGGTTTCATCAACAAACTCCTCCTGCTTGTATTGCCCGCCGAAGGTCACCACGTGATCACCCCAGAAGTAGCTTGCCTGGGTATTGAGCAGGCTGACCTCCTCCTGCTTGGTGCTGCCGGTGCCCGGCTTGTCGGACACATCGTGCTGCAGGAAGCTGTTGATGATCAGGTCGCCATAATTGCCATCATGGCTGAAGGCATACACATCCTTCTCGTAGCGGTAAGTCGACGGATCAGCGTCCGCAGCGATGCTCTTGCCCGGCGTGTGGGTATATTTCAGCTCGGATGCGGTGTAGCCGAGGCTGAAGCGGTTCTGCTCGTTGGGCGTCAGGTAGAACTCGGCGCCACCCTGTTTGCGGGTACTCTCCGGCATGCTGGCGGCGGCATCGCCACCACCGATGTAGTCGCTCTCGTCGGTGCCGACATAGGTGCCGGTGAACTGCGCACCGAGCAGGCCCTGAATGATCGGACCGGCCAGATAGAAATCAGCCTGCTGCGCGTCGCTGCTGATATCGTTCATGGCGCCGGTGTACTCGGTCGAGATGCTGCCGGCCCATTCGTCACCGCCGCGACGGGTGATGATATTGATCACCCCGCCCATGGCTTCAGAGCCATAGAGCGAGGACATCGGCCCGCGGATCACCTCGATCCGCTCGATCATCGAGATCGGCGGCAGGCCGATCTGCTTGCCGCCATCGGCACCGTTGGTGTTGACCATGCGGCCGGCGGAAATCGGCCTGCCATCGACCAGATACAGCGTATAGGTGTCATCCATGCCGCGAATGCTGATGTCCTGCATATTGCCGCCGCCGGTGACGAACACACCGGGGACGTTACGCACGGCATCGGTGACGTCCGAGTAGGACTGCTTCTCCAGCTGCTCGCGGGTAATGACCGAGATGCTGGCAGGCGCATCGGCGATGTTCTGCTCGTAGCCTGCGGCGGTCACCACGGTAATGGGCTGCAGCTCGACCATTCCGTCGCTTGTCGTATCCTCGGCTATCGCATTGACCGACAGCCCCAACGCAGCGGTCGCCACCGCCAGAGCCAGTTGCTGGCGCTTGAACATTCCCATGCACTTCACTCCCCTATGACAGAATTCAGCAGACAGTCACCGAGCCATTCCCTGCGCTGCGCCCCCGCGAGAGAGGACGGCAGAGCTCGATTCGCGACAAATGCTAATTATTCCTATTTGAGAGTAAAGCGCATTTACAAACTATACAGCCGGCAGTTGCATGCAGATTCGCAGTCCGGGTTGACCGTTTTCCGCCCAGATATGCCCCTGCTGCAGGTTGATCTGACGCTGCGCGATGGCAAGCCCAAGACCAAAACCGTCGCCATCCGGCCGGGCCTTGTTCAGTCGAGCAAAGGGCCGAAAGATGATCTCCAGCTCGGCCTCGGCTACACCCGGCCCCTGATCGGCAAGGCACAGGG
This sequence comes from Halopseudomonas sp. T1L2, assembly GCF_055397385.1. Lineage (NCBI taxonomy): Bacteria > Pseudomonadati > Pseudomonadota > Gammaproteobacteria > Pseudomonadales > Pseudomonadaceae > Halopseudomonas > Halopseudomonas sp. T1L2. The sequence continues at coordinate 2,877,057 of NZ_AP040865.1, forward strand.
TCCAGCAGCCGTCGGCCTGCTCGGCACTGAAACAGACCCGCCCCTGCGGCGGTGAGTGGCGAATGGCATTGCGCAACACGTTTTCCAGCGCCTGCGCCAGCGCGTTCAGATTACCCAGCACTTGGCAGCCCGGCGGCAAGGCGGTCACGATTCGCTCCGGCTGCCAGCCCGACTCGAACAGGGCGTCCTCGCGCAATACATCCCAGAGCGCATTGACATCAACCGCGCCGCAATCCAGCCGCCCGGGCACGCTGTCGAGCCAGGCCAGCTCCAGCGTACTGTCGACCAGCTCTCGCATGTTGCCGACTTCGCGCTCCAGTCTGTTACGCAGTTCGGGCAACGGCAGTTCGGTTTCGGCTGCCACACCCAGCCGACTCAGAGGGGTGCGCAACTCATGGGAAAGGTCTCGCATCAGTTGGCGCTGCTGGGCGACCGACTGACGCAGGCGCAGGGTCAGAAACTCCAGCGAGCGCCCCAGCTCACCAAGTTCGTCACGACGCCGTGCCAGCGATGCCGGCAGCAGACTTTGCAAGGGATCGGCACGCATCGCGTTGGCCTGTCGACGCAAGCGCTCGAGCGGCGAGATAAGCAGCCAGTAAAGCAACACGCAGAACAATACCGCGAGCAACCCGGGCACCACGTACAGCAGCAGCAGATTGAGCAGCGCGCGCTGCCCCCAGGGTGCCAGTGCCTCAGGCAAACGCAGAACCAGGTAATGAGACTGATCCGGCAGAGGCACCCGGATGGTCGGCCGACCATCGCCGCGGCGGCTCATAAGCCCATCATAGTCACGGACAAAGCCGAGCATGCGCCGCTGCCGCTCGGTCAATGCCTGCCCTGCCAGCGGTCGTCGATCCTCGTCCACCAGCACCAGCAACTCCGGCGACACCTCAATGCGTTGCCTGCGCCAGCGTTCCAGTGCGTCGGGCCCTTCAGCGAGCGCTTGCGCGGCTTCGGCGGCATAGCCCTGCAGGGTACTGAGCGCCGGGTCCGGCAAAAAGGACAGGTAACGATCAATACGCGCACTCAGGTAGTGCGTTGCGCCGATCAGGCTCAGGCAGAATCCGGCCACCAGAATCATCAGGGGCCAGAACAGCGAGCGGCGCCCCGGCATCAGGGTTGCCAACTGAGCAGATAACCCTGCCCCCAGACCGACTCCAGTCGCAGGTTGTGTATTCCGGCCTGGGTCAGCTTGCGACGCAGGTTGCTGATATGCATGTCCAATACCCGGTCATGCCGGGCGTAGCCGCGGCGCAGCACCTGCTGGTACAGAAAGGCCTTGGTCAGCACCTCATTCATCTGTTCGTACAATACCTGCAGCAATCGAAACTCGGTCGGTGTGACACTCAACCAGCAATCCCCGCAACGCACGCGCATGGCAGGCTCATCAAACGCCACCAGATCGTCGTTGGCTGCCGGCGGCACAACGCAGTCGCGCTCCCGCTCGTAGGCCACCCGACGCAGGATGGCGGCAATCCGCACCTGTAACTCGCGGGTGCTGAACGGCTTGGGCAGATAGTCATCGGCACCGCCGTCAAACCCGGCAATACGGTGTCCTTCATCACCCTGGGCAGACATCATCAGCACCGGTGTGGCGTGCTGGCGCCGCAAACGCCTGAGCAGCTCCATCCCATCGATGCCGGGCAGCATCACATCCAGCAGAATCAGGTCGTAGGCTGTCCGCTGCGCCAGGGTCAGGCCGCTGTCGCCATCGGCAGCAACGGTGATGGCGAAACCCGCGCGCTCAAGCGACGTTTTCAGATGGAGACCCAGAACCGGGTCGTCCTCGATAGCCAGAATGTGGGGGTGAAATGCTTGCACGGCGCGCCTCGTTACAAACGATAATTGTTTGCACCTGTAAAAATACTGCATCAGAGCACTGCAAAGCAAACGACCTTCGGTCGGCGCGGCCCTGTCGCCGCGTCAACGCAACCGCTACAATGCGCGGCTTTGCGCCGCCCCTCGCGGCTGCCCTTTCAGTCCGCTTCTTTGCTCAGCCAGGATTCTCCCGTGATCGCCACCGCCAACATCACCATGCAGTTTGGTCCCAAGCCGCTGTTCGAAAACGTTTCCGTCAAGTTCGGCAACGGCAACCGCTACGGCCTGATCGGCGCCAACGGTTGCGGCAAGTCGACCTTCATGAAGATCCTCGGCGGCGAGCTGGAACCCTCCGGCGGCCAGGTCATGCTCGAACAGAACGTGCGTCTGGGTAAGCTGCGTCAGAACCAGTTTGCCTACGAAGAGTTCAGCGTGATCGACACTGTGATCATGGGTCACGAGGAGCTGTGGAAGGTCAAGGCCGAGCGTGATCGCATCTACTCGCTGCCGGAAATGAGCGAAGAAGACGGGATGAAAGTCGGCGAACTGGAGGGCGAGTTCGCGGAAATGGACGGCTACACCGCCGAATCCCGCGCCGGTGAACTGCTGCTCGGTCTCGGCATTCCGCTGGAACAGCACTTTGGCCCGATGAGCGAAGTCGCCCCCGGCTGGAAGCTGCGTGTGCTGCTGGCCCAGGCGCTGTTCTCCGATCCGGATGTGCTGCTGCTGGACGAACCGACCAACCACCTGGATATCAACACCATCCGCTGGCTGGAAGACGTACTCAAGGCGCGTACCAGCACCATGATCATCATTTCCCACGACCGTCACTTCCTGAACTCGGTCTGCACCCACATGGCCGACCTGGATTACGGCGAACTGCGCCTGTTCCCCGGCAACTACGACGAGTACATGACCGCCGCCACTCAGGCGCGCGAGCGGCTGCTGTCGGACAACGCCAAGAAGAAAGCCCAGATCGCCGAACTGCAGACCTTTGTCAGCCGCTTCTCGGCCAACGCCTCGAAGGCCAAGCAGGCCACCAGCCGCGCCAAGCAGATCGACAAGATCCAGCTGGAAGAGGTCAAACCCTCCAGCCGCGTCAGCCCGTTCATCCGCTTCGAGCAGTTCAAGAAGCTGCACCGCCAGGCAGTGACCCTGCAGAACGTCAGCCAGGGCTTCGACGGCGAAGCCCTGTTCAAGGGCCTGAACCTGCAGATCGAAGCCGGCGAGCGAGTCGCCATCATCGGCCCCAACGGTATCGGCAAGACCACCCTGCTGCGCACCATGGTCGGTGAACTGGCACCGATGGCCGGTGAGGTGAAATGGGCCGAAAGCGCCGACATCGGCTACTTCGCGCAGGACCACGCCGACGACTTCAAGGACGACTGCACCCTGTTCGAATGGATGGCGCAGTGGACCCAGGGCGGCGAACAGCTGGTGCGCGGCACCCTCGGCCGCATGCTGTTCTCGAACGACGAGATCGGCAAATCGGTGAAGGTGATCTCCGGTGGTGAGCAGGGCCGCATGCTGTTCGGCAAGCTGATCCTCGGCAAGTCCAACGTCATGCTGATGGACGAGCCGACCAACCACCTCGACATGGAGTCGATCGAAGCGCTCAACCTGGCGCTGGAGAACTACCCGGGCACGCTGATCTTCGTCAGCCACGACCGTGAGTTCGTCAGCTCGCTGGCCACCCGCATCATCGAGCTGTCGGAAAATGGCGTGACCGACTTCTCCGGCAGCTACGACGACTACCTGCGCAGTCAGGGCGTGCTGGTCTGATCTGACGGTTCGCCGTCAGGGCGATACAAAGGGCAATAGCGCCAAAAGGCTGCCGTCGAACACCAGCAGGTCGAGCCAGGCCAGCTGGTGCAGGACAACAATCAGCCAGAACAGCACCTGAAAGGACGCCTTGCGGGTCTTGTGGCGAAGCAGCTGCTGGGCCACCAGCGCGCCTGGCCAGCCGCCCAGCAGCGCAGAGAGATGCAGAGTCTTTTCCGGCGTGCGCCAGCGCCCCGTCTCGGCACTGCGTTTATCGAGCCAATACTGAACAAAGCTGACGACGCTGACCACGGCGTAGGCCAACAGCCACCAGGGCTGACCCTGTTCCAGCCACAGCTGCAGGCTGCCGAACAGTGGCAGTATGCATAGCAGCGCCAGCACCACCAGCTTGGCACCCCGATTATGTACCCGGTGCCGGTGCCGCCCGGTACGGAGCGCGGCCCCGCGGGTCGGCGTCAGCGCGCTGCGCTCGCGCGGCTTGCGGCGAATGGCCGGGCGATCCAGCGCCAGCCCCTCACCACGCATGTGCTCGGCCCGTCGTCGCCCCTGCTCGTCGGCGACGGCCACAAAGCGCACCGCCATACCGGTCACCGGCCTGGCGTCACCGCGCATGACCGAAATATGGGCAAACACCCGCTCACTGCCGTCATCGGGCTGAATGAAACCGAAGCCCTTGGCGTCGTTCCAGTTCACCAACTTGCCGCCCTGCTCCATCCACATCCCTCCCGCGTCTCTGCGCCGGAGTATAGCCCGCCCTCAGACGCGCCGGGCAGCCATGCCCGCAATCTGCCACAAGCGCGCCAGGTCGGCGGCGCGGGCACTGAGCTGGTCGGCGGCCTGCTGCATGGCCTGCTCGAGACTGAGCGGTCCCGGTGCCAGACTGAAGGCCGCGCCGATGCCTTCGGCATAGAGGCGCTGATAGCCTTCACCGAGACTGCCAGCCAGAGCAATGACCGGCACGCCGGCGGCACGGGCAATGCGCGCCACCCCGACGGGTGTCTTGCCGTGCAGACTCTGGCCATCCAGCCGACCCTCACCGGTGATCACCAGATCGGCACCCTGCACGGCCTCGGCCAGCCCGGCCAGCTCCGCCACCAGTTCAATACCGGGGCGAAAGCCTGCCTTTAGCACCGCGCGGGCGGCAAAACCGAGCCCGCCAGCAGCGCCAACGCCGGGCAAGTTGCGCAGATCCTCGCCCAGAGTCGACGCCATAACATCGGCATAATGGCCCAGCGCGGCGTCCAGTTGGTCCACCTGCGCCGGAGTCGCGCTCTTCTGCGGGCCAAATACCGCCGAGGCGCCACGTGGCCCACAGAGCGGATTGTCGACATCGGCGGCAACCAGCACTTCAACCTGCGCCAGCCGGGTATCCAGTCCGGTCAGGTCGATATGGCGCAGCCGCGCCAGCGCCTCGCCGCCCGGTGGCAGATCCCCACCATCGGCATCCAGCAGGCGCACACCAAGTGCGCACAGCAAACCGGCACCGCCATCGTTGGTTGCGCTGCCGCCGAGGCCCAGCACGATCCGCCGCACCCCGGCATCCAGCGCCGCGCGGATCAGCTCGCCGGTGCCGAAGCTGCTCGCCCTCAGCACATCGCGCCGCGCCGGCTCGACCCGATGCAGTCCGCTGGCCTCGGCCATTTCGATCACAGCCCGACGCCCCGGCAACAATCCCCAGTTGGCGGTTACCGGATCACCCAGCGGGCCGCTGACCTCGGTCCATTGCCGCTCGCCCCCGGTCGCGGCCAATACCGCATCAACCGTGCCTTCGCCGCCATCAGCCATCGGGCAGAGCAGCAGTTCAGAATCAGGATAAACCCGCGCCCAGCCCGCCGCGATGGCTTCGGCGACAGCACGGGCACTCAGGCTTTCCTTGAACGAATCGGGGGCGATAACCAGTTTCATCAGAGCAGTACCAGACTCAGCAGCCAGACGGTGATAATGCCGGCGATGCCCTGCATCAGGGTGCCGAGGGTTTGCGCACGGTAAGCGGTGCCGACACTCATGCGGCTGAACTGGGTCACGACCCAGAAGAAGCTGTCGTTGGCGTGGGACACGGTCATCGCGCCGGCCCCAATGGCCATCACGCAGAGCACCCGGCCCATCTCGCTATCCAGCCCCAACTCCGGCAGCAGCGGTGCAACCAGCGCCGAGGTAGTCACCAGCGCCACGGTAGTTGAACCCTGCGCCGACTTCAGCGCAGCAGACACCACAAACGGCATGAACAGCCCGATACCCAGCGCCGACAGGGTCGCCCCCAGATAGTCGCCCAACGGCGTCACCTTGAGCATGGCGCCGAAGGCACCGCCGGCACCGGTGATCAGCAGAATCGGAGCGGCGGCCTGAATACCCTCCAACACGCGGTCATGGAACTCCTGACGCTTTTTGTCCGCGCGCAACAGCGTGCAGGCCAGCGCCAGACCGACTGCCAGCGCCACAACCGGCTGACCGAGGAAGGCCAGCAGCGTGTAGACGAAGCCCTCACCCACCGGCTTGGCCGGCAGATTGGCGAGGGTGCCCAGACAGATCAGGCCGATCGGCAGAAAGATCGGTGCAAAAGCCTTGGTCGCGCTGGGCAGCACACCGTACTTGGCGCGGATCTGGGCATAGTCTTCAGCGTCCATCACGTGGGTGCCGTTGTCTTCCAGCGGGATGTCCTTGCCGATAAACCGATTGGCCCACCACATCCCGGCAAAGGCAGTCACCAGCGACACCACCAGACCGACCAGTATCACCAGACCAAGGTTGTTCTCCAGCCCCAGATTACCGGCCGCGGCAATCGGGCCGGGGGTCGGCGGCACAAAGGTGTGGGACGCGTAGAGGCCGGTCGCCAAGGCCACGCTCATGGCGATGACCGAGACCTTCATGCGCGCGGCCAGAGCATTCTTCAGCGAGTTAAGGATGACGTAGCCCGAATCACAGAACACCGGGATCGACACCAGATAGCCGATGATCGACATGGTCAGCGTCGGGAAACGCTCGCCGAGCAGCTTGATCACCGTCTCCGCCATGGTGATTGCCGCGCCGCTGCGCTCAAGAATCACGCCGATGATGGTCCCCAGCACAATGACAATGCCGATATAACCAAGGATGCCGCCAAAGCCACCGGTGATCGTCTTGACGATCTCCATAGTCGGCACCTGATAGGCGAAACCGGCCAGCAACGCCGCCGCCAGCAAGGCAAGAAAGGGGTGTAACTTGAGGCGCGATGTCGCCAGAACGATAAAGGCAATCAGGGCGACCAGAATCAGTACCAGACCCATGCTGAACTCCTTTTTATTGTGTTTGCCGCGATGGGCGGCGATGACAACGGCCATTGTCACCCAGCCTGCGGGACAAAAGCCTTATGCCCACGCACAACAATAGACGGGAATTAGCAACGCATTCTTGTTCGCTCGCCCAATAGCAATGAACCTGAAACTGGGTAGATCCGCTCTGGTTAGGGGGCGGTGGCGGAGAGCAAGACCAGTCGGAAGTGACGTGCTCGCGAAAGCGTGTAAACCATCAGTCGCAGCGAACCGACTACAGCATGAGTGCGACTGCCAAATCAGCTTTTCGCCTTTTACGGCGAGCCAAGGGGGGCCGGGCAAGCGGCCCCCCTTGGCTCGCCGTGAAAGGCGAAAAGCGCGTTATCAGGCAACACTGCAGCAGAAAATAATACAAAGAACCGTACGCAGCGCGTCCTGACAGGCGTTCCACGCAGGAGCGTGGGATCGATCAATGGCTAGCGGGAACGTAGCGGCAGCCGCCGCCCAGCTACTCCGGAAACAACGCCAACCCGATACTCAACAGCATTCGATCCGTCATCCGATCCAGATCCAGCCCGGTAATCTCGGCAATCCGGTCCAGCCGGTAGCGCAGGGTATTGCGATGCACCTGCAGCTGCTCGGCGCAGGCCTGAGTATGGCCATTGTGCTGCAACCAGCTGCGCAGGGTGGCCACCAGCTGACCATTGCCATCGGCCCGGCGCAGCGGCTGAATCGGCGCCAGCAGTTGCTGCACTGTCCAGCTGCCCTGCTGCTGATGGAGCAGCACCGCCAGCCGATTGTCGGCCAGACTGACCATACGCTCGGACACCCGCATCTCCTGCACATAATCGCGCAGACTGATCAGAGCCTCGGTCGCCTCGCGCAGATCCGCCAGCGACGTGACCGCCTCGGCCAGCAGCACCCGGCCCACCGGCCAGCCCCGCTGATCGGCCTGCTCCAGCCAGCTGCGGCGCGGAGGTTGCGGCTTGCCACTGCGCAACCAAAGGACCTCGTGCAGCCCGAGCGGAAGAATGATGTCGTGCGGGTGACGGGCACGCATCAGCGTCACCAGTTGCCCTTGGGAATGCTGATGGTCGCTTTCTGTAGCCAGGCACAGCAGACAGCACTGCAGCGGCCATTTCCAGCGCATACGCAGGCGTTCCGCATCCTCCTCCAGACTGGCTACCGGGTAGCCACGCTCCAGCAGGTTGACCAGCCAGGCCTCCTGCTGCTGACCGCGCCAGTGCTGCTCTGCCTGCAACACGCGCTGTTCGACCAGCATCTCGGCGGTCATGCGCAGCAGCTCGGCAAACGGCCTGACCTGCTCTGGATCACCGGTAATACCCAGCACGCCAACCAGCCTCCCACCGTGCAGCAACGGCAGGTTGATACCGGGTTTGACGCCCTGCAGACAGGCTGCCGCCTGCTCGTCCAGCGCCACTACCCGCTGGTTGGCAAGCACCAGTTGGGCGCCCTCGTGCCGGCTGTCGATGCGCTCGGCATCGCCGCTGCCGATGATCACTCCCTGGCGATCCATCACATTGACGTTGTACGGCAGGATAGCCATCGCTCGATTGACGATGTCCTGGGCCAGATGACGGTCCAGTTCAAACATGCTCGTGCTCCTCAGCGGCTGTCATCACCGCGTCATGCTCTGAGGCCATGCTGACTCCGTGAAGCCAGAACACCACTGACTCGGGAGATGCCAACATGGCCTTTGATCCGGAATTTGCAGGTGACTTCAACTCCGCCGTGGACCAGCGCCGCGAACGCCGTCGCAACGAAGACAAGAAGCGCATGGCCTATCGCCGCGCGATCGAGGCCTATCGAGAAAGCCAGGCCCTGCAGGCCTCCTTCAGCGACTTCCCCGAACTGCTCGGCCAGACCGATTTTCATCGTTCGCAGCGCCTCTACTGAGTCGCAGGCGACGGTTCGAAGGGTTCTGCCAACTGCCGGATCAACGCCTTCTCCTCGCGCAAAAAGGCGAGGAAGGCCTCTGCCACCGGGCTCAGGCGCTTGCCCCGGGCATGCACGGCACACCAGCTGCGCTTGAGCGGCAATTCGCTGATATTGAGACAGACCAGTTCCCCCTGTCGTATCCAGGCCGCCGCTGCATGCCCCGGCACCAGCGCCACCCCCAGCCCGGCAATTGCGCCCTGCACCAGCGCCTCGGTCGACCCGAGCTGCATGGTCTGGCCCAGATGTACCCGCTTGAGCTGAAGAAATTCGTCGCAGGCCTTGCGAATGCCCGACCCGCTCTCGCGCTGCAGGACCATTTCCTCTTCCAGTCTAGCCAGCGGAATCTGACTCTGCCGCGCGAGCGGGTGATCCGGCCGCACCACCGCCACGATCGGGTTGTTGAGGAACGGGAAGAACTCCAGGGCGCGATCCGCCGGCACCAGCCCCATAATCACCAGATCATCACGGTTGTCGGCCAGACGCTGAATGATCTGTGCCCGGCTGGTTACGTCCAGTCGAAAGGTAACCTGCGGGTAGCGCTGGCGGAACGCAGCCAACAGATGCGGCAGGACGTATTGCACGCTGCTCGCCGCCGCCAGGCGCAACTCGCCACGCAGGCTGCCTTCCAGCGTCGACAGGTTCATATCCAGGCTTTCCAGCCGATCAAAGATGTCAGCAGAGGTCTCCAGCAACGACTCCGCAGCCTCGGTCAGGTACAGCTTGCGGCCAACATATTCGAACAACGGCAGACCGACCTGTTCTTCAAGCTGGCGAATCTGCAGGCTGACCGCCGGCTGGGTCAGTGCCATGGTTTCGGCCGCGCGGCTGTAGGAGCGGTGCTCACACACCGCGCGGAACACCTGCAACTGGCGCAGGGTCATTCGCAGCAAAGATTTGCGCATGATGGTCTAGCCTTGATGAACGGAGCAGCTTTGTATGGCCGCAGTATATATAAGCAATAACTTATATATAAGCCAAGTATTATTCATTTCACAGAATAGAGGCGTCCGCTTAGGGTAGCCGGGAAACATTTTGCAATGTGTCGCACCGGAACCACGCATTCCGGTCGCGGTACGCAACCTGTTCACCGCATCCACTCGATCACCCACACGAGGAACGCGTACGTGATCAAGAAAATTCTGATTGCCAACCGGGGCGAGATTGCCGTTCGCATCGTCCGCGCTTGCGCGGAGATGGGCATCACCTCGGTTGCGGTCTACACCGATCCCGACCGCTATGCCCTGCACGTCAAACGCGCCGACGAGTCCTACAACGTCGGCAGCGACCCGCTGGCCGGTTATCTGAACCCGCGCCAACTGGTTAACCTGGCGGTAGAAACCGGCTGTGACGCCCTGCACCCGGGCTACGGCTTCCTGTCCGAGAACGCTGAGCTGGCAAAGATCTGTGCCGAGCGCGGCATCAAGTTCATCGGTCCGGCAGCCGATGTGATTACCCGAATGGGCGACAAGACCGAAGCACGCCGCAGCATGATCGCCGCCGGCGTACCGGTCACCCCCGGCACCGAAGGCAATCTGGCAGATCTTGACGAGGCGCTGCGCGAAGCCGAGCGCGTCGGTTACCCGGTCATGCTCAAGGCAACGTCCGGTGGTGGTGGTCGCGGTATTCGTCGTTGCAACAACCGCGAAGAGCTGGAATCGGCCTACCCGCGAGTCATCTCCGAGGCCACCAAGGCCTTCGGCAGCGCGGAAGTCTTCCTCGAGAAGTGCATCGTCAACCCGAAACACATCGAAGCGCAGATTCTCGCCGACAGCTTCGGCAACACCGTGCACCTGTTCGAGCGCGACTGCTCGATCCAGCGCCGCAACCAGAAGCTGATCGAGATCGCGCCCAGCCCGCAGCTAACCCCGGAACAGCGTGCCTACATCGGTGATCTGGCGGTCAAGGCCGCGCAGGCGGTCGGTTACGAGAACGCCGGCACCGTCGAATTCCTGCTGGCCGACGACGAAGTGTATTTCATGGAAATGAATACCCGGGTTCAGGTCGAGCACACCATTACCGAGCAGATCACCGGCGTCGACATCGTCCGCGAGCAGATCCGCATCGCCTCCGGCCTGCCGCTGTCGATCAAGCAGGAAGACATCCAGCACCAGGGCTTTGCGATCCAGTTCCGGATCAACGCCGAAGACCCGAAGAACAACTTCTTCCCCTCCTTCGGCAAGGTTACCCGCTACTACGCACCGGGCGGTCCGGGCGTGCGGGTCGATACCGCGATCTACACCGGTTACACCATTCCGCCGAACTTCGACTCCATGTGTCTCAAGCTCATCGTCTGGGCCATGACCTGGGAAGAGGCGCTGGACCGCGGCCTGCGTGCGCTGGACGACATGCGCCTGCAGGGGGTCAAGACCACAACCCCGTACTACCAGGAAATCCTGCGTAATGCCGAGTTCCGCTCCGGCGTGTTCAACACCAGCTTCGTGGAAGCCCACCCCGAGCTGCTGAACTACTCGATCAAACGCAAACCCGAGGAGCTGGCGCTCGCCATCGCAGCCGCGATTGCCGCCCACGCCGGACTATGACACTAGCGGCAAGCTTCAAGCCGCAAGCGACAAGACACACCGCTTGCAGCTTGGCGCTTGAAGCTGATGAGGAACAGAAAATGAGCAACACACGCAAAATCACAGTTACCGATACCATCCTGCGCGACGCCCACCAGTCTCTGCTGGCGACCCGTCTGCGTACCGAAGACATGCTGCCGATCTGCGACAAGCTGGATCAGGTCGGCTACTGGTCGCTGGAAGTCTGGGGCGGCGCGACCTTTGACGCCTGCGTGCGCTTTCTGAAAGAAGATCCCTGGGAGCGTCTGCGCACCCTGCGCAAGGCGCTGCCGAACACCCGCCTGCAAATGCTGCTGCGTGGCCAGAACCTGCTTGGCTACCGTCACTACAGCGACGACGTGGTTCGCGCCTTTGTTGCCAAGGCTGCCGAAAACGGTATTGACGTATTCCGCATCTTTGATGCCATGAACGACGTGCGCAACCTCAAGGTCGCCATCGAAGCAGTCAAGGCGGCCGGCAAGCACGCCCAGGGCACCATCGCCTATACCACCAGCCCGGTGCATACGGTTGAAACCTTCGTGCAGCAGGCCAAGGACATGGCAGCGATGGGCATCGATTCCATCGCCATCAAGGACATGGCCGGTCTGCTGACCCCATTCGCCACCGGCGATCTGGTCAAGGCGCTGAAAGCCGAACTCGACCTGCCGGTGTTCATTCACTCGCACGACACCGCCGGCCTGGCCGCCATGTGTCAGCTCAAGGCGATCGAAAACGGTGCCGACCACATCGACACCGCTATCTCGTCCATGGCCTGGGGCACCAGCCACCCGGGCACCGAGTCGATGGTTGCCGCGCTGAAAGGCACCCCGTACGACACCGGTCTGGATCTGGAGCTGCTGCAGGAAATCGGCATGTACTTCCACGCCGTGCGCAAGAAGTACCACCAGTTCGAGAGCGACTTCACCGGCGTGGATACCCGCGTGCAGGTCAACCAGGTACCGGGCGGCATGATGTCCAACCTGGCCAACCAGCTGAAGGAACAAGGCGCACTGGACCGCATCCAGGACGTATTCGCGGAAATCCCGCGGGTGCGTGAGGACCTCGGCTTCCCGCCGCTGGTGACCCCGACCTCGCAGATCGTCGGCACCCAGGCGGTGTTCAACGTGCTGGCCGGCGAACGCTACAAGACCATCACCAACGAAGTGAAGCTGTACCTGCAGGGCCGTTACGGTCAGGCACCGGGTACCGTCAACGAGAAGCTGCGTCGTCAGGCCATCGGCGGCGAAGAGGTCATTGACGTGCGCCCGGCCGACCTGATCAAGCCGGAAATGGACCGCCTGCGCAGCGAAGTCGGCGCGCTGGCCAAGTCGGAAGAAGATGTGCTGACCTTCGCCATGTTCCCGGACATTGGCCGCAAATTCCTCGAAGAACGCGAAGCCGGCACCCTCAAGCCCGAGCAACTGCTGCCGGCGCCCGGCCAGGGCGCTCCGGCTGCCGCCAGCGAAGGCGTACCGACCGAGTTCATCATTGATGTTCACGGCGAGTCCTACCGCGTCGATATCACCGGCGTCGGCGTCAAGGGCGACGGCAAGCGTCACTTCTACCTGAGCCTCGACGGCATGCCGGAAGAAGTGGTGTTCGAGCCGCTGAACGCCTTCGTTGGCGAGGGCAGCAGCAAGCGCAAGCAGGCCAGCGAACCAGGCCACGTGACCACCAGCATGCCAGGCAACGTGGTTGACGTGCTGGTCAAGGTCGGCGACAGCGTCAAGGCCGGTCAGGCCGTACTGGTCAGCGAAGCCATGAAGATGGAAAGCGAAATCCAGGCGGCCATCGCCGGGACCGTCAAGGCGGTCAACGTCGCCAAGGGTGATCGCGTCAATCCGGGCGAGATCCTGATCGAGATTGAGGCCTGACACCACACGGGTGCCGTTGCGGCGCTGCGAGCAGCGCTGCAACGGCGTCGGTGTCGTGACCGGGAAACTGATCGTCTACCGTTCAGCCCAACCAAGGATTGAGACTGCGACATGAATAAAGATTCCAGACGCAACGAAAGCGCCGAAGAAGCCCTCAAGCAGATCGTCGACGGCTTCAACCGCTTTCGTAACGAGGTCTACCCGGAACAGCAGGAGCTGTTCAAGAAGCTGGCGCACGAGCAGGTCCCGCGTGCCATGTTCATTACCTGCGCCGATTCGCGCGTGGCGCCGGAACTGATCACCCAGAGTGCGCCGGGCGACCTGTTCGTCTCCCGTAACGTCGGTAATGTGGTACCCCCCTACGGCCAGATGATGGGCGGCGTGTCCACCGCCATCGAGTTCGCAGTGCTGGCGCTCAACGTGCAGCACATCATCATCTGCGGCCATTCCGACTGCGGCGCGATGAAGGCGGTTCTGAATCCGGAAACCCTCGACTCGCTGCCGACCGTCAAGGCCTGGCTGCGTCACGCCGAAGTTGCCAAGATCGTGGTCGAAGACAACTGCGACTGCTGCGACAACAAGCTGGCGATGATGACCGAAGAAAACGTCATCGCTCAGCTGCAGCATCTGGCCACCCACCCCTCGGTGGCTTCGCGACTGGCTCGCGGCGAACTGTTCATTCACGGCTGGGTGTACGACATCGAGACCGCGCACATTCGCGCCTACGACTCGGAAACCAACGAGTTTCGCCAGATCGGCGAAGGCCCGCTGCCGATGGCCACACCGCGCGCGCGCTACCCCGGCCGCAACGCCAGCTAACCGACAGGCGCATTACTGCATTTGCCCAATTACGGGTATACTGCGCCGTCTGTTTAGCGGCAGACCCCACGGGGTCTGCACTCTCCAAGCAAGCCACGCCAGTCCGCTGCCGTGGCTTGTTGGTTTCTGCCGCCGAGGCGGCCCTGATGAGCGAGGCACTACAGATGACCGCACTGGTTGGCGTGATCATGGGCTCCAAGTCCGACTGGTCCACCCTGAGCCATACGGCCGACATGCTTGAACAGTTGGGCATTCCCTACGAAGTGAAGGTGGTTTCCGCCCACCGCACCCCTGATCTGCTGTTCCAATACGCTGAAGAAGCGGCCGATCGCGGCATCGAAGTGATCATCGCCGGCGCCGGCGGCGCAGCCCACCTGCCGGGCATGTGCGCGGCCAAGACTCACCTGCCGGTGCTCGGCGTGCCGGTGCAGTCCTCCATGCTCTCCGGTGTCGATTCGCTGCTGTCCATCGTGCAGATGCCGGCCGGCGTGCCGGTCGCCACTCTGGCCATCGGCAAGGCCGGTGCGGTTAACGCAGCGCTGCTGTCGGCCAGCATTCTCGGCGGCAAGCACCCGCAGTTCAGCAAGGCGCTGCAGGAATTCCGCACCCAGCAGACCGACAACGTGCTGAACAACCCAGACCCGCGTCAGGCTTGAGGAATCGGATATGAAGATCGGCGTCATCGGTGGTGGACAACTGGGTCGCATGCTGGCTTTGGCCGGCACCCCGCTCGGCCAGCAGTTCGCGTTTCTCGACCCGGCCCCGGATGCCTGCGCCCAGGCCCTCGGTGAGCACATCCGCGCCGACTACAGCGATACCGATCACCTGCGCCAGCTGGCCGAAGAAGTCGACGTGGTGACCTTCGAGTTCGAAAGCGTCCCGGCCGAAACCGTCGCCTTCCTCTCGCAGTTCGTCCCGGTCTACCCGAACGCCGAATCACTGCGCATCGCTCGCGACCGCTGGTTTGAAAAGTCGATGTTCCAGGACCTCGGCATCCCGACCCCGGAGTTTGCCGACATCCAGTCGCAGGACAACCTCGATGCCGCGGTCAAGCGCATCGGCCTGCCGGCGGTGATGAAGACCCGGACCCTGGGTTATGACGGCAAGGGCCAGAAAGTCCTGCGCCACCCGGAAGACGTGGTTGGCGCCTTTGCCGAGCTGGGCAGCGTGCCCTGCATTCTGGAAGGCTTTGTGCCCTTCACCGGCGAGGTGTCGCTGGTTGCCGTACGTGCCCGCGACGGTGAAACCCGCTTCTACCCGCTGGTGCACAACACCCACGAGAACGGCATCCTCAAGCTGTCGATCGCCAGTACCGCGCATCCGCTGCAGGCACTGGCCGAAGACTACGTCGGCCGCGTGCTCGACAAACTGGACTACGTCGGCGTGCTGGCTTTTGAGTTCTTTGAAGTCGACGGCGGCCTGAAAGCCAACGAAATCGCCCCGCGCGTGCACAACTCCGGCCACTGGACCATCGAAGGCGCCGAGTGCAGCCAGTTCGAAAACCACCTGCGCGCCATCGCCGGCCTGCCGCTGGGCTCGACCGCCAAGGTCGGTGAAAGCGCGATGCTCAACTTTATCGGCGAAGTCCCCGCCGTCGACGCCGTCGCTGCCATTGAGCACTGCCATCTGCACCACTACGGCAAGGCCTTCAAGGCCGGTCGCAAGGTCGGCCACGCGACCCTGCGCTGCCCGGATATGGCGACGCTGAAAGCGCGCATTGCCGAGGTTGAGGCGCTGATCGGCAAATAAGTTTGCTGGCGGGATAACCGAGAAAGGCGCAACACTGGGTGTTGCGCCTTTTTTGTTGGGTTAAATATCCAGAAGCGACAACTGCACGGACCAATCCCCGTTTACGCGGGCGAGTAGCGCAGGGCTGACGGGAGATAGGACGGCAGCCTGTCTGAGGAGCGTAGCGACGAGTTCTGCCTGTAGTGGTCTACTAATCCCGGACACCAAGTTAGGCGGTAGAATCGCCATCAGCGAGGTGTTCAATGAGCAAACAACGTCGATCCTTTTCGGTCGAGTTCAAACATGATGCAGCGGCCTTGGTCGTCGACCAAGGCTATAGCGTGGCAGAAGCCTGCAAGTCGATGGGTGTCGGAGAAACCGCTCTCCGGCGCTGGGTCGATCAACTGCGCGAGGAGCGTGGTGGAGTGACGCCAAACAGCAAGGCGCTCACGGCTGAACAGCAGGAAATTCAAGCCCTGAAGGCGCGTATCAATCGCCTTGAGCTGGAGAAGAAAATCTTAAAGGAGGCCACTGCGCTCTTGATGGCCGAGGAGCACGGGCGCAGACGTTGAGGTCGATTCGGCAACTGGCCAAGCGCTATCCCGTCCAACTGTTGTGTGCTGTTTTCGACGTGTCGCGCTCTAGCTATTACGCCTACCTGGCCAGATGCAGGCGCGTTAATGTTCAGCGGCTACTGCTGCGTCGTCGAGTGAACGAGCTGTTTACTCAAAGCCGCAGTGCCGCGGGTAGTCGCAGCATAGCCGCCATGCTCCAAGCAGAAGGCACAGTGATCGGTCGCTTTAAGGTAAGAGCGCTGATGAAAGAGCAGGGCCTGATTAGTAAGCAACCGGGGACACACGCCTACAAGAAGTCGACAGTGGAGCGGCCTGACATACCGAACATTTTGGAGCGGCAGTTCACTGTCGAGGCCCCCAATACGGTTTGGTGTGGCGACATTACCTATATCTGGGCGCAGGGCAAATGGCATTACCTCGCCGCAGTATTGGACTTGTTCAGTCGCAGAGTGGTGGGCTGGGCGATGTCTGCCAAGCCGGATGCTGATCTGGTCGTAAAGGCGCTCGACAGAGCCTACGAGATGCGTGGGCGCCCAAGTGGTGTCTTGTTCCACAGCGATCAAGGTAGCCAATACAGCAGTCGCCACTTCCGCCAGAGGCTATGGCGATACCGGATGCCCCAGAGCATGAGTCGGCGCGGAAACTGTTGGGATAATGCACCGATGGAGCGCCTGTTCCGTAGCCTGAAAACGGAGTGGGTTCCGACGGTAGGCTACATGACCGCTGCACTGGCTGAGCAGGATATAGGTCGCTACCTAATGCAATGCTACAACTGGACAAGACCACATCAGCACAACGGCCTCGTGCCGCCGGCTGTTGTAGAAGAAAAACTTAAATCACTGTCCGGAAATTGTTGACCACTACAGCCGGCCCCCGTCAGGCCGAGCAACGCAGCGAACCCGAAGGGCCGCGTAGCCGGGTGCCCGGGGGGATCGCTAAGGGGGGCCGGGCAAGCGGCCCCCCTTGGCTCGCCGGAGAAGGCGAAAAGCGAACTGTCAGATTACGCGCCAACTAGCCCTAAAAAACGCCCCAACAAAAAGCGTCCTCACAGGCGTTCCCAAGCAAAAACCCCGCAGCACCATGTGGCACTGCGGAGTTGCTCACCACTCACCGCATTACTGGAAGCGCTTGAGCTCCGCCTTGGCAATCGCGTTGCGGTGCACTTCATCCGGACCATCGGCGGTGCGCAGGTGCCGGGCGTAGACGTACAGCTGCGCCAGCGGGAAGTCGGAGGAGAAACCACCGGCGCCGTGGGCCTGAATCGCCCAGTCGATGACCTGACACGCCATGTTCGGCGCTGCCACCTTGATCATCGCAATCTGCTTGGCCGCGACCTTGTTGCCAACGGTATCCATCAGGTACGCCGCGTTCATGACCAGGAAGCGCGCCTGATCGATCATGATCCGCGACTCGGCGATGCGCTCACGCCACACGCCCTGCTCGGCCAGCGTCTTGCCGAACGCAACGCGCTTGCTCAGACGCTCACACATCAGCGCCAGCGCGCGTTCAGCCTGACCGATCACCCGCATGCAGTGGTGAATACGACCCGGGCCAAGGCGGCCCTGAGCAATCTCGAAGCCCCGGCCTTCACCCAGCAGCATGTTGCTGGCCGGCACGCGCACGTTCTCGAAGATGATTTCCGGGTGACCATAGGGCGGGTCCATATAGCCGTAGCAGCCCATATCACGCAGCACGGTGACGCCAGGGGTATTCATCGGCACCAGAATCATCGACTGCTGCTGGTGGCGGTTCGGGTTGTCCGGGTCGCTCTTGCCCATCACCACCATGATCTCGCAGCGCTCGTTGGCGGCGCCAGAGATATACCACTTGCGGCCGTTGATCACATACTCGTCGCCGTCGCGCTCGATGCGGGTTTCCACATTGGTGGCATCGGAGGACGCCACCAGTGGCTCGGTCATGGCAAAGGCAGAGCGGATTTCGCCGTTCAGCAGCGGGGTCAGCCAGCGCTCCTGCTGCTCCTTGGTGCCGTAGCGGGCCAGCACTTCCATGTTGCCGGTATCCGGCGCGCCGCAGTTGAACACCTCGGACGCCCACATGCCCGGCACCCGCCCCATCAGCTCGGCCAGCGGGGCGTACTCCATGTTGCTCAGACCCGGGCCGTGCTCGGCTTCCGGCAGAAACAGGTTCCACAGGCCTTCGGCGCGGGCCTTGGCCTTCAGCTCTTCCATCAGTTTGACGGTGGTGTAGGCATTGCCGGCCTTCTCGTTGGCGCGGATTTCTTCTTCGTAACGCTGTTCATTGGGGAAAATGTGCGCGTCCATAAAATCGGAAACGCGCTTTTGCAGATCCAGTGAGCGTTCGGTCTGGTGGTACATGGCGAACTCCTGAGGTGTCGATCATGCGGTTGCGATGGCAGCCGTCCTGAAGACAAAATCTCAATACACATGTGTATTGTCAATTGTGTATGGAAATAGATATGACGCAGGCTTCGTCCGACTTATAATGCTCGGCCGAAACATTCACCGGAGTCATCACATGCCGACTGCCAGCAAACCCGGGCGCCGCGGTCGCCCAACCGGCCGCGCCGTGCTGACCCCACAGGACTGGTTCAACGCCGCCACCGAGGCCATCCTTGAGGGCGGCTTCGATCAATTGCGGGTACTGCCTCTGGCCAAGCGCCTGAAGGTGACCCGCGGCAGTTTCTACTGGCACTTCGAGGACCTGCCGCAGTTCATTCGGCTGTTTCTTGATCAGTGGCAGGCCCAGCGCATAAAGGGCCTGCGCTACTGGCAACCGGGGCTGGATCCGCAGTTGAGCCCCGAGCAGGAGGTTGAACGGGTACTGCTGTTGATGTTCGAGGGGCCGGCGGTCGAGTTCAAACGCATGAAGGTCGAGTTCGCCATCCGCGACTTTGCCCAGCGCGACCTTTACGCCCGCGATATTGTTGCCGCCGTGGACGAGGCCCGGGTCGAGCAGACCGCCCGCCTGCTTGCGCCGCTGGTGCCCGCCGGCACTGCCCGTGGCATGGCAATGATTCAGTACGCGACGATCCTGGGCAGCGTGCTGCTGTTCCGCGGTCAACTGGGCGGGGAACGCGCCCTGCAGACCATACGTCAGCAGTGGCAGGCGTTGCTGCAGCCCGCTCAAGCCGCGGGCTTGCCCGCCGATAACCCGAATGCTGAGTGCTGATACGGTGCGGGCTGGGCAGCCAGCACCGACGACGCTATGATAACCCTGTGCTGTCACACGCCGGATGCGGGATGACCGCGCGCTTCCTTGCGCCCCTGGGCGCACCAGGCCTGTAAGGAGCGAGCCGTGTTGACCCATTCCTGGTTCTATCAGGCAGATCTGCACCAAGGCCAGCTGCTGCATGGCCACCACCATGACGTCCTTTTGCTGGTTTCGGTGCTTGTCGCCATCGCTGCCTCATGGCTCGGCTTGCAGGTAGCCGGCCTCGCGCGGCAAGCAACCACCACCCCCACCCGCCAGGGCGCGCTGATCAGCGGAGCCATGGTACTGGGCGGCGGCATCTGGGCCATGCACTTTATCGGCATGTTGTCGTTCACCCTGCCGTTGCCTGTCCGATACGACCAGGCAACTACGCTGCTGTCGATGCTGCCGGCAATGGCTGCGTCGCTGCTGGCCCTGCATCTGCTCGCACGACCGAATCTCGACTGGCGAATCATGCTCAGTGGTGGTGTTCTGATTGGTGCCGGAATCGGCATGATGCATTACTACGGCATGACAGCCATGCGCATGGACGCCCTGTTACGGTTCGACCCGCTATGGTTTTTCGCATCGCTGATCATCGCCGTGGCCATGGCGGTTCTGGCGCTCTGGGTGCGCTTTGGTCTGGGTCATGAGAGCCGCACCCATCTGCTGATTGCCGCCATCGTCATGGGGCTGGCAATTTCATCCATGCATTATGCCGGTATGGCGGCAGCCCGCTTTGTCGGTAGCGCCCAGCCGGATTTCGTGCCGCAGCTCAACGACCAGGAAAACAACGGACTGCTGATCGCCTTCGCCGTTGTCGTGTTCGGCGGTCTGGTTGGCGTAATCAACGCGATGGTGCGCTTCAGTCAGCTGTACCAGCGGGTCCAGGCCAATACCGAGCGCATCCGCAGCATCGCCGATACCGCCATTGATGCCATCATTACCTGGGATACCAGCGGCATCATCGAGGAAGCCAACCATGCCGCAGAAAGCCTGTTTGGCTGGCCGCGCGATGAACTGGTCGGACAACATATCGATATCCTGCTGCCCGAGGATTCGGCGGCACAGACACACGCCTTCCTGCAGGATTTCAGCAATGCCGGACATCCCCCTCGCACCGGGATGAATCTGGAAACCTGGTGTCGCCGGCGCAATGGCACACTATTTCCGGTCAGGGTTGCCCTGGGCCAGGCGACGCTCAAGGGTCGGAATCATTTCGTCGGATTTATCAGCGACATAACCGAGCGTCACCTGCTGGAGAAGTCGCTGCGTGAGCGCGAGGAGCAATACCGCAGCCTCATTGCCAACATCCCCGGGGTTACCTTTCGCTGCCTGCCTAGGGAAGACTGGCGCATGCTGTTCATCAGCGACGCTGTTGAACAGATGACCGGCTGGCCGGCCGAGCGTTTCCTCAGTGGCGAGCTGAGCTTCGCCGACCTGATTCATCCGGACGACAGCGACTTCACCGTTGAGCACGTCATGGGCGCCATCGGCCGACGCGAGAAACACACGCTCGAATACCGTATTTTCCATCGCGACGGCCAACTGCGCTGGGTATGCGAATATGCCAGCGCGATTTTCGACGAACAGGGAAATGCCGAGTGGATCGACGGCGTGATCATCGATATCACCGATGCCAAACTGCGCACTGCCGAGTTCAAGGGTATCGTTCGGGCCATCAGTCAGGCTCAGGGCATGGCGGATATCGACCTCGACGGCCGGATCATCTTCTCCAACCGCCGCTTTATCGATCTGTCCGGTTACCCGGCGGAGCAGCTGGAGGGTCGGCATCTGCAGCAACTGCTGGTAAGCGGACAATTTGATCCGCAGCAGTGGCAGAAGGTACGCGAAGGCGAGTATCTGGCAGGCGAATACACCCTGCGTCATGCCAACGGCAGCAGCATTCACACCCAGATCTACTTCAACCCCATCATCGACGCCTATGGCCGCCCGGCAAAGGTGGTCATGCTGGTTACCGATCTCAGCGAACGTCACCGTATGGAATTGGCGCTGCTCGCCGCCAAGGAGCGCGCGGAACTGGCCGCCGAGTCCAAGGGCGCCTTCCTTGCCAATATGAGCCACGAAATTCGCACCCCGATGAACGCCATTATCGGCTTCAGCGAAGTGCTGTTGAATGAGTCGCTGAGCAGCACCCAGCGCAAGTACCTGAAAACCGTAAACCAGTCTGCACGCTCACTGCTCGGGCTGCTTAACGACATTCTTGATACTGCCAAGCTGGAGAAGGGAGCGGTCCAGCTTGAAGAAAACGCCTTCTCGCTGCGCGACCTGTGCCGACAGCTGATCAATGTATTTTCGCTGGAAGCCGGTCAGAAGGGCCTGGCGCTCGAGTTCGACTATCACGCGCAACAGGAGCATTACCGTGGTGACCCCATGCGGGTGCGGCAGGTGTTGACCAATCTGCTGGGTAACGCCATCAAGTTTACCCGTCAGGGCAGCGTGCGCCTGCAGGTCGACGCTGACAGCGATGGAGTATGCCTGCGTATCAGCGATACCGGCATCGGCATTGAGCCCGAGCGTATTCAGCAAATCTTCGAACCGTTCGCGCAGGCAGACGCCTCAATGAGCCGGCGTTTCGGCGGCACCGGCCTGGGCACCACCATTGCGCGCCAGCTGGTTGAGCTGATGGGCGGCGAGATCCGGGTCAGCAGCGTGCCGGAACAGGGCTCCACGTTTGCGGTCAGGCTGCCACTGGAGCCGCTGGACGACCTCACCGCGCAGCTGGCAAATAAAACTGCCGGCAATATCGAACTGCCGCCGCTGCGCATTCTGGTCGCCGATGACGTCGCCGAAAACGTGCAACTGATGGAAGTGATGCTGCGTGCCGAGGGCCACCGGGTGTACAGCGCCGGTAATGGCCTGAGTGCCTTCGAGCGCGTTGTCGACGACCGCTTTGACCTGATCCTGATGGATATGCAGATGCCCGAGGTGGATGGCCTGGAAGCTACCCGGATCATCCGCCGCTACGAGGCCAACATGGGCTATCCGCCCACCCCCATCATCGCCCTGACAGCCAGCGTGCTGGACCGCGACCGCGAGGCGGCCCGTGCCGCCGGCATGGAGGGCTTCGCCTCCAAGCCGGTTGATCGCGAGGCACTTAAGCGCGAGATTGCCCGGGTCTTGGGTCTGCAACTTGCTGATGAGGTGTCGTTGAAGCCCGCTACCGCCAGGGGGCCGCAGCTGGTTGACTGGTACGCTGGCGAGCAGCGCTGGGGCGATCGTCAGGCGCTGATTGAGGCGATCCAGCGCTTCCTGGCCGATCTGCCGGCGCGGCTCGCAGAGCTCGAACAGGCGCTGCAGCAACCGTCAGCCGAACAGGCCCGCAGCCTGGTTCATCGCATCAACGGGAGCGCCGGCAACCTGTCGCTGCAGCAGCTGCAGCAGGCCGCTGCCGAACTCGAGAAACGTCTCACACAAACACCGACGCCTGCGCTGGCAGACGCCCTGCACGCCCTGTTGACCGCCGCGGAGCAGACCCGGGCCGCCATGCCAGAGCCTGGCCAACGCCGGCATCACAATAGCCACAGCACTCTGTCTAGAGAGCAGCGCCAGCACTTGGTCGATAATCTGATCACGGTTCTCAACCGCGGCGAGGTCAACGAACAGGCGCTGCAGCAACTGGCCGACACGCTGGAGCAGGACAAGCGCCAGGCTCTGGAGCAGGCGCTGGACAACTTTGATTTTGCGACTGCGATCTCGCTGCTGGAAGCCGAGCGCAGCCTTGCCGCTACCGAGACCGAGGGCTGAATCCGCCAATGCCATTCAAGGACAAACGCCCGGCGCTGCTGCTGGTCGACGACGAACCCGCGAACCTGCACGTGCTGAAACACATTCTGCAGGATGACTACCGACTGCTGTTTGCCCGTGACGGCCAGCGAGCACTGGAGCTGGCTGCCGCCGAACGGCCACAGCTGATTCTGCTGGATGTCATGATGCCGGGCATGACCGGCCATGAGGTCTGCGCGCAGCTGAAAAGTGATCCACACACCAGCGATATCCCGGTGATCTTCGTCACCGCCCTGTCCAGCGTAGAGGACGAGATACGCGGCTTTGAGCTGGGCGCGGTCGATTACATCAGCAAACCGGTCAGCGCCCCGATCGTCAAGGCACGGGTACGCACCCATCTGTCTCTGGTGCGCGCCGAAGTGCTGCGCCAGACCCGTCTGAATATCGTTCAGGCCCTGGGCATGGCGGCCGAATACAAGGATAACGAGACCGGCCTGCATCTCATCCGAATGAGCCACTTCTCGCGCATCATCGCGCTGGAGGCCGGCTTCAGCCCGGACGAAGCCGAAGAACTGCTGCACGCTGCGCCCATGCACGATGTCGGCAAGATCGGCATCCCGGACGCCATTTTGCAAAAGCCGGGCAAGCTCGACGAAAACGAATGGCTGATCATGCAGAAGCACCCGGAAATCGGCGCACAGATCATCGGCGAGCACAACGCCAGCATGCTGCAGATGGCTCGGCGTATTGCTCTCGGGCATCACGAAAAATGGGACGGCAGCGGCTATCCGGCCGGACTCGCCGGCGATGACATCCCCATTGAGGCGCGCATTGTTGCCATCGCCGACGTATTTGACGCACTCACCAGCGTACGCCCCTACAAAAAGGCCTGGACAGTCGAGGATGCCGTTGCACTGATTCGCGAACAGAGCGGCAGACACTTCGATCCGCAACTGGTCGAGTGCTTTATAAGGCGTCTGGACGAAATAAATCAGATCCGCGAACGCTGGGCCGAGTAGCCGGCAACCAGCGACTGTGGAACACTGCGCACCAACGCCGGTCTGATGCCGGCCCCGCTCCTGTGATGGAAACCCCAATGCTGCTGCGCTACGCCCTTTTGACGCTTGCTATTGCCCTGCCAGTCCATGCCGCGCAACCGTTGACGGTCGACTGGCTCGATCTGCTGCCCGCCGAGGACTACCAGGCGATGCTCGACATGCCCGATATCGAACATGGCTTCGGACCCGATGCCGATGGCAACTTCGACACCAGTCTGCGACAACGCGAGGGGCTCCCCGAGGTGATGTACTCGACCCGCGTCGTCGGCGAGTACGATGGCAAGGAGTTGCGTATAGGCGGCTATCCGGTCCCGCTGGAAACCGACGATCAGGGACGCTACACCAGCCTCTTTCTGGTGCCGTACGCCGGCGCCTGCATCCATGTGCCGCCACCACCGCCCAACCAGATCATCCTGGTTGAGTATCCGGATGGCGTGGTGATCGACGACATCTACCAACCCTACTGGGTACAGGGTACCCTGCGCGTCGAGCAGACCAGCAACGCGCTGGCGGATGCAAGCTATCAGCTGCAGGCCAGTCGGGTATGGCTCTACGATGGCGAGTAGATCAGCCCGCAATCGCCCACCCGGGTGGCATCACGCCATTATCAACTGCGCTAAGCTCGTATTTTTGAAACCCGCTTTCAGGAGAAGGCCCCATGCAACTGCTGATAGGTCTGATCGGCCTGTTCGTTCTGATTGCGTTCAGCCTGCGTCGCTGGCTGCTGCGCCGCGAGTCACCGCAGGTGCAGGCAGTCGATTTCGACGGTGAACTGTTTCGAATCGGACAGGCCTGCGTGGCCCGCCGCGGCCCGCAGGATGCCGAACAGACTGTCCTGGTGATGCCCGGGTTTGTGGAGAATTTTCTCTACTTCACCGAGCACTATGAAAACCCATCCCTGCAGCTGATCCTGCTTACCAGTGCCGACTACCATGTGCCGGTCAACCGGCCCCGCTTCAGCGAGGCAGACTGGATCAGCCAGCCGAAGGCCCGCGCCGGCACCATTGCCTACGACGCAGAGGTACTCAACCAGGCCCTGCAGCACCTGGCGACCGGCAAACAGATACGCGTGCATGGCCACTCACGCGGCGGCGCCGTAGTACTGGAGGCGGCGCGCCAGCACCCGGACCTGTTCACGCGGGTTGAGGTCATACTGGAGGCGCCGGTACTGCCCCAGGGCAAGCCCTATCGCGATGTACCACGATTCTTCCGCTGGTTTCTGCCCTTCTATCTGTTTGCCTGGCAACAGCAGCCCATCTCGGCCGCCAACCGCAGCCTGTTCGGTCCACTCGACAATCCGCGCAAGCGCGAGCTGATCATGGCACTGCCATTCAACCCGAAACGCGGCAGCACCTTCGTCCACAATATTCTGGATCTGGCCAACTGGATGCAGACCAATACCCCGGACATCTATCAGCACGTCTGCCGCGGGGCGATTCTGGTTCCCAGCGCGGATCGTATTCTGGAGCCCCGTGCGATGCTGCACAGCGCCCGCCAGGCAGAACGCCTGCAAATCATCGAAATCGAGGGCTGCAGCCATCTGATCACCGCCGATCGCCCGGACTGCATTCCCCCGCTGACGACCTTGACCCCATGAGCTGGCAGTTTGACCCGGTAGGTATCATCCACTCCTGCTTCGCAGAAAAGTTCGCCATTCCGCGCCAGCCCCTGCTGGCGCCCGCCGCAACCGCAAGCCTGGAGCTGTTGCCGCCCTACAACCAGCCGGAAGCACTCGAAGGGCTTGAGGGCGTCAGTCATCTGTGGCTGATCTTTGTCTTTCACGCGGCCGCCAGTGGCCCGCAGCACCTGCGCGTGCGGCCGCCCAGGCTGGGCGGCAATCAGCGTATCGGCGTATTTGCCAGCCGCGCTACCCATCGTCCCAACCCGATTGGCCAATCGGTGGTAAGGCTGGAAGGTATCGAGCAAAACCGCCTGCTGCTGTCCGGCGTGGATCTGCTGGACGGCACCCCAGTGCTGGATATAAAGCCCTACGTGCCCTACGCTGACTGTATTGAGAATGCCGTCAACCCGCTTGCACCAATACCGCCGCCAGCCCTGCCGGTGAGCTGGAGCGATGCAGCACTGGCACAGGCACAGGCACATCAGACACGGCTTGGGCAGCCGCTGGTAGCGCTGATCGAGCAATGCCTGAGTCAGGACCCGAAGCCGGCCTACCAGCAACCCGGCCCGGAGCGCGAGTATGGCGTGACTCTCTGGGATGTGAATGTTCGCTGGCATTATCCGCAGCCCGACAGGATTAGGGTGCTTGAGGTCAGTCAGCCGCAGCGTTCCTAGTCCGAAGACCCTCGCTCATCAGTCGTCCGACGCGGCGATCCGCCTGGCATCCTGGCGACATGACGATATACTCACCCAACGCATAAACAGGGGACGTTCCTTTCGCCATGACCCAGCTGTACTTTTCTCCAATCCTGCTGGGTATCCTCCTGTTGGTCGCCATCGCGCTCTGCGCAACCGCGCTGTACCGCATGGCGCCCGGGGAACCGGGCCCGGGCTTCTGGATGGCCGGTAGCTGGACCCTGATCGGTGGCGTAGCGCTGTTCATCGGCTTTATCGTGACCCGCAGCCCGCTGCTTAATGTCCTTGGCAACGCTGCCCAGCTCGCCGGCGAAGCCCTGTTCCTGATTGGCATCTTCAGGTTCATGGGCCGACCTCTGCCCTGGTGGACACTACCGGTCAGCGTGGGCGCCATGGTGATTGCCAATACCCATTACTGGCTGGTGCACGGCAACTCCGACCTGCTGATGGGCATCTACTCCAGCATCGCCGGACTGCTGCCGGTGCAGGCCATCTGGCTGCTGTTCAGAGAGCGCAGCGACCCCGACACCCGACCTGCCCGGCTACTGGTAGGGGCAAGCCTGATGGTTTATTCGATCACCACGCTGCTGCGCGGCACACTCTCCTATCTCGACTGGTGGCACGACGCGCCCTATGTTCAACCCTATGCGTCCTTTACTTACCTGCTGTCGTACAACTTCGCCATTCCGGCGCTGGTGCTGGGCTTCGTCGGCTGCAGCCTGATGACCACGCAGCGGGTACTCGCACGCAGTCGGCAGATGGCTGCCCAGCTGAAGGAACAGGCTACGCGCGACCCGCTGACCGGCACCCTGAACCGGCGAGCTTTCCATCAGGAACTCATTGCCGAGGTCGGCCGCAGCCAGCGGTATGGCCGCCCGCTCTGCCTGGCCATGTTTGATCTGGACCATTTCAAGCAACTGAACGACGAACTGGGCCACCTGGCTGGTGACCAGGCGCTGCAGAATTTCTGCCGCCTGTGCGAACAACAGGCACGCCGCACGGATATCTTCGCGCGTTTCGGTGGAGAGGAGTTTGTGCTGCTGATGCCCGAAACCGACGCAAAACAGGCACAGCTGCTACTGGAGCGCATTCGCCAAACCCTAGCCGAGCAGCAGTTCCTTTATCTGGACCAACGCTACCAACTGCAGGTCAGCATCGGTGTGGCCGATCTGGCCACCAGCGGCAGCCCGGACCAGTTGCTGCGTCAGGCAGACCTGGCGCTTTATCAGGCCAAGGCATCGGGTCGCAACCGGGTGCAGCTGTGGTCACCACCCGCTTCCATGGCATACTGACCGGCACCACCGCCACTCGAGCCTGTCCACGTGTTTACCCTTGCTCACGCCACCCTGCTGATTGCCGGCACCTTTCTCGCCTGGTGGCTGTGGCAGGTGCTGGGCCAGCGCGATTACGCCCTTGCCCTGGTTCGCCGCCACTGCGAGCACAACGCACTGCAACTACTCGATGACAGCGTCGCGCTCAGCGGCGTGCGGCTGTCCCGCCTGCATCGAGGCCGGTACGGGCTGGTTCGGCGTTACGCTTTCGAATTTACCGTTACCGGCGAGCACCGCTACAGTGGCTATATCGATCTGCATGGAACCCGTCAGTTGCACATCGAGCTGGCACCCCACCCATTCCCGCATGGCAAGGACGATGAGCCAGCGACAGAAACCGCGCGCGAAAGCGCCAAAATATACAAAATCTATTAAGAATAAGATATTAGATAGTCTTTATATTTTGTTCCACGTGGAACCCACCTTACCATGCTAAGCCAGATACCCACTCATCTGATCGCAGGTCCGCTGGGGGCAGGCAAGACCAGTCTTCTGCGGGCATTGCTGGCGCAACGTCCCGCTGAAGAGCGCTGGGCGATCCTGATCAATGAGTTTGGCCAGATCGGGCTGGACCAGGCGCTGTTGAGCGCCAATGCTGATGACGCTGTCAGCCTGAGCGAAATACCTGGAGGCTGCCTGTGCTGCGTTAACGGCGTGCCGTTCCAGGTCGGACTGACGCGCCTGCTGCGCAAGGCCAGGCCTGACCGGTTATGGATTGAGTGCTCGGGCCTGGGACATCCCGTCAGCCTGCTGCAACAGCTCGCTGATGCGCCCTGGCGGGGAGTACTCGACCTGAAACTACTGATCATGGTGTGTGAAGCATCCCAACTGCTGGATCTGGATAGCCTGCCGCCAGTGCAGCGACAGGCACTGCCACTGACCGGACTGCTGATCGCCAACAAGATCGATGAGCTGGGTGCGCAACAACAGCAGATACTCCGGACCCAATGGCCCGATGCCATTCCCTGCAGCCACGGCAAAGTCGAACGCCAGCTGTTGCCCGGTGCCACAACGCCGGGGCAGCAGCCGGTACTGGCAGCGCTGCCGGCTGCTGCCGACGCGGGTATCAGCGGTCGACTCTGGCAAGCGAATGATCCCTGGCAGTGCGAAAGCCAGCTCAACCAGACACCGTACAGCGTTGGCTGGCGCATCGCACCGCAGCAGCAATTCGAACAAGCCGCACTCAGGCGCTGGCTGGCCGAACAGAGCGTATTGCGCGCCAAGGGCGTGATCCATACCGACGCAGGGTGGTGCTCGTTCAATCAGCTTGGCCAACCTGATACAAACTGGCAGCCAAGCCCATGGCGTCGTGACAATCGGCTGGAACTGCTGTTTGCCCACAAACCTGACACCAGCGCACTGGAGCAGGGCTTGCGGGCCTGCCTGCGGAGCCAGTAAGGTGGTGGTTTTACCCGGAACCGTCATGCGCCGCGTCATCACACTGCTGCTTTGTCTGGTCAGCCCACCCTTGCTGGCCAGTGCCTGCCTGATCGAGTCGACAGACGATCAGTTGCCGGTGCGCATGTGCCAGCAAAACGGGACCATTCCGCCAGCCCTGTTCGAGCAACAGTTCTGCCAACCCCGGATTCCCGGTCGCGAGTTCCGTATTCAGATGCAGGACAGTTGCCCCGGGGACGCCTACGGCATCTGCCGTGGCGCACACACCGAGGGCGTGGCTTATCAACAGGATATCCACTATTACACTGCCCCCGATGACGCGCCGGTTTTAAAGGCCTACTGCGAGCAAATCAGCAGGGGACGCTGGGACCAGCCGTGATTCAGTTGAGCGGCGGCTCAGCAGGCAGCATCGACAGATCAAGGTTATCCCCAACCTTCAAGCCCAGGGTATCCACACTGCCGGCCGGCAGCTCGAGTACCCAGCGCAGCGGAGCCTCTGCCTGATAGATCGCACAGGGCAGATCGGCACAGGGCGGTACCCTCTCGAACAAATGCGCTATCCGGCCATCAGCAGCCACAAACACCAGATCCAGGCTGATCTGCATATTGCGCATCCAGATCGCCGGACGCGTCCCGTCGGGAAAGTCGAACAGCATGCCGGTACCGAAGGGCAGGTTTTCTCGCCCCATCAGTCCCTGACGCCGGCTGTCCGGGTCGGCCACAACCTCCATCACGAAATCGGTATCGGCCAGCCGCACCGTCAGGGCGGAACCGATGGCTGCAAGGGGAGCCATCAGCAGGGTGCTGAAGGCCAGAGCGCAGGCAATGGGTTTCATAGGGTATCTTTCAACAGATTCTGGTAGACCATGTTGGTCAGATAGAGACGGTCCTGTTCACTGATATCGGTGAACTCGATACCGGTTGCAATCAGGCCGTCGAGCGACTCGTCAGTGCTGACCGCCCTCACCCGCGCATTCAAGGTCATATACACATCCAGCCCCGCAGGATTGATACGGAAGGACACCTTGACCGTCTCATCCTTGTTGGCCACTGCACGGGGCGAGACCAGGCGCGCACCGCCCACGCTGATATCGGTCATGCGTGCCGAACCCTGGGCACCCTGCTCACGGTTGATGGCAGTCACCAGATCGACCGACACCCGGGCGGAGCTGCGAATACGCATCGACTGCACGCTGTCGGGATAGGCCAGATGCAGATACGGGAAAGGAGACAGGTTCGACTTCAGCACCCGGGTCTTGTAGGCCACGGCATCCTTGCCGACAAAGCCGCGCACCAGAAGCTGCTGACCTTCCTTGACGAACACCAGCTTGCCCTGACTGGTGGGCGCAGTAACCAGCAAGCTGACCGGTGCATGGAAGCCGATCATGCGAACCTGATAGCGCTCTGCGTTGGTAGCACTCATCGTCTGCAGCTGGACCAGATCACCCGGGGCGAGCTGAATCTGCTCCAGCCTGGATACCACCTTCTCCGGCGCAGGCCCGGCACTGTTGTCGCTGTTCTGCTGTGCGTTACGGAACAGCCCAAGCTTGAGCAGTTGCTGAAGCAGCGGTTTGTTATCGACTACCTTCGAGTGCGGAAACAGCACCTTGCCATCGGAGTCGACAATGTTCCACGGCAGGGGCTTGCCAAGGGGTATTTCTTCTTCCGTCAATGGAATCAGCGACACGCACATACTCCGTAAACGCAAATCAATCGTGCCGAACAATGTAGCAGCCCCGACGTGTGGCCGCTATCTCTGACTGTCTCCAGCACCCCGACCCTGCAAATAAATGTCGTCTCGCGTCAGCGGCAGGTGATGACCGCCACCAGGCAGCGGCCTGACCGCCAGTATCTGGTGAATATTCATCCAGTTGCGCGAAAATCCGTAGGCGCAGCC
Source organism: Halopseudomonas sp. T1L2 (assembly GCF_055397385.1). Taxonomy (NCBI): domain Bacteria; kingdom Pseudomonadati; phylum Pseudomonadota; class Gammaproteobacteria; order Pseudomonadales; family Pseudomonadaceae; genus Halopseudomonas; species Halopseudomonas sp. T1L2. Next base: position 2,908,336 of record NZ_AP040865.1, read on the forward strand.
GGCCAGGTAAATACGCCAGATGCGTAACGCGCGCTCATCCACCAGCGCCGCTGCCGCGTCCCTGTTTGCCTCGAGATTCCGGCTCCAGTGCTCCAGTGTAAGCGCATAATGCATGCGCAGGCTCTCGACATCGACCACCTCAAGCCCCTGATCACTCATCGCTTTAACAGCGGTGGCAAGGTGCGGCAGTTCACCATGGGGGAACACATAGCGGGCTATAAAGGCACCCGCACCATGGCCAACCGGCCGGCCATCGGTATGCCGCGCGGTGATGCCGTGGTTCATGACCAGGCCACCCGGTTTGACCTGTTGATGCAGTATCTGAAAGTACGCCGGCAGATTGGCATGCCCCACATGCTCGAACATGCCGACACTGACGACCTTGTCGTAGTTCTCCCTACCCGTCAGATCGCGATAGTCGCGCAGCTCCAATTGAATACGGTCGCCCAGCCCCTGGGCTGCTACCCGCTCGCGGGCGAGTTTCAGTTGCTGCCTGCTGAGGGTAATGCCGTGTACCTGAACCCCGTATTCTTTCGCCGCGTGACGGGCCAGCCCTCCCCAACCGCAGCCAACATCCAGCAGCCGTTGGCCCCTGCGCAGGCGGAGCTTGCGACAGAGATGGTCCAGCTTCTGCACCTGAGCCCTGGCGAGGGTATCGTCCGGATGTCGAAAGTAGCCGCATGAATAGACCATCTCGGGGTCCAGCCAGAGCGCGTAAAAGTCATTCGACAGGTCGTAGTGATAGGCAATAGCCTCGGCATCGGTCTGCCGGTCGTGGGGATCGTGCGGCGGTGGGCCGTCATCCTCATCCCGCACCAGCGCCTGACTCAGCCTGTCAGCAACACCGATGGCATCCAGAACGCTGCCACGAATGTCCATGCGCTGCTGAATGAAGGCTTCACCGAGTCGGTCAAGACTCGGTGTCTGCAACTCTTCCAGCAAGGCGGGATCGTGAATCTGCAGTTCGACCCGGGGCGAGGGCCCCAGATCCACACTTCCGCCGCCGGGCAGGGTGAGGCGCAGCGGAAGCTTGAGCGCACCCAACGATGCGGCCAGTTGCGCGAGCATACGGACATCTCCCGAGGTAAAACAAAACTCCCTTCACTATAGAACACCAGAGGGAGCATGCCTCACGCTGCGGATAACCGCCCGAACGCTATTGCCAACCGCCTCTCACTGTTTTGACGGTCGCTTCCAGCCTTCGATGTTGCGCTGACGTGCACGACTGACGCCCAGACTATCGGCCGGAATATCCGCAGTGATGGTTGACCCTGCAGCGGTGGTTGCCCGAGCGCCGACGGTGACCGGGGCAACCAGCGCCGTATTGGTACCGATAAAGGCGCCCTCTTCAATCGTGGTCAGATGCTTGTTGACCCCATCGTAATTGCAGGTAATGGTGCCAGCGCCGATGTTCACTCCAGGGCCGACCTCCGCATCGCCGATATAGGACAGGTGGTTGACCTTGGAGCCTTCGCCGATATTGACCTTCTTGGTTTCCACAAAGTTGCCGATCCTGGCACCGCGTGCCAGGTTGGTGCCGGGGCGCAAGCGCGCGTAAGGACCCACATCGCAATCAGCGGCCAGCGTTGCGTCTTCGATATGGCTGAACGCCTTGATATGGCTTCCTGCGCCAATGCGGCAGTTGCGCAGCACGCAGTTGGCGTCAATGATGACGTCGTCCTCAATGACAACGGTCCCTTCCAATACCACATTGACGTCGATGCTGATGTCTCGGCCAACGGTTACCTCACCCCGCACATCGATGCGCAACGGATCGGCCAGCGTTACGCCTTCTGTCATCAGTCGCTCAGCCTGGCGGCGGCGGTACTCGGCTTCCAGCACCGCCAACTGCACGCGGTTGTTGGCGCCCAGCACTTCCGGTTCATCTTCCGGTTGGGCCACTTCAACCTGCACCTGCTCTGCCACCGCCATGGCGACAACGTCAGTCAGGTAGTACTCGCCCTGTGCATTCTGGTTGGACAGGCTGTTCAGCCAGCGGGCCGCCTGGCTGCCCGGGAGCGCCATGATGCCGGTGTTGCCTTCGGTGATCAGCAACTGCTCGGCCGAGGCGTCCTTCTGCTCGATGATGGCCTGCACCTGACCCGATGCATCACGGACGATACGACCATACCCCGTTGGATTGACCATATTGACCGTCAGCATGCCCAGCGCCTGTGTCCCCGCCTGTTTGCTCAGCTTCTCCAGCGTCTCGGCCCGCAGCAAAGGTACATCTCCATACAGCACCAGAATCTGGTCTGCATCTACAATGGCCGGCAGCGCCTGGGCAACGGCATGGCCGGTACCCAGTTGCTCGGACTGCAGCACCCAGTTCAGGTCTTCAGCATCCAGGTGTTCACGCACCAGTTCGGCACCGTGCCCGATAACAACATGAATCTTCGTCGGCTTCAGGGTTCTCGCGCAGTCAATCACATGCCCCAGCATGGGTTTTCCGGCGACCGGATGCAGCACCTTCGGCAGTTTGGAACGCATGCGGGTGCCCTGACCGGCGGCGAGAATAACGACGTGAAGATTCATCTGGGAAACATCCTGTGAAAAATGGCAGTGCGCGCATTCTAGCAAAGCCGAGCGGCGCAAGCCGCACACTGCACAGGGTCATCGCGCCAGCCTGCAACTAATCGCCTGATAGCCGTTGCAGCTGTCGAGACGCAAAAAAAACCGCCCGGCTTGGCGCCGTGCGGTTTTTCCTGCAGCTTGCGGCTTGAAGCTTGCCGCCAGCCTTACCGGTTGTTGAGCGCCGGTCCGCCGTACTTCTTGCGAAGTTCCTGCACTGTCCGCAATTGGGCCGCGGCCTCGGCAAGACGGGCAGAAGCCGAACCGTAGTCGAATTCTGCGCCTTTCTCGCTGAGGGCGAGTTCTGCGGCTTTCTTTGCTTCCAGAGCGGCTGCCTCGTCGATGTCACCAGCACGGATTGCCGTGTCAGCGAGCACCTTGACCACTTTCGGCTGAACTTCCAGGAAACCACCGGAGATGTAAAACACCTCTTCTGTGCCATCCTGCTTGATCACCCGAATGGGGCCCGGCTTGAGGTCGGTCAGCAGCGGTGCGTGGCCGGGCATGATGCCCAGGTCACCCAGGTTACCGTGTGCAATGACACTCTCTACCAGGCCCGAGAACAGCTCTTCTTCCGCGCTTACGATATCGCAGTGCACTGTCATAGCCATTGTATCGCCTCGGTCTTGCGCCCCCTTGCGGGGGCACACCCATTACAGTTTCTTCGCTTTCTCGATCGCTTCGTCGATGGTACCAACCATGTAGAAGGCCTGCTCGGGCAGGTGATCGAATTCGCCTTTGAGGATGCCACCGAATGCACGGATGGTCTCTTTCAGCGGAACGTACTTGCCGGGCGCACCGGTAAATACTTCAGCAACGAAGAACGGCTGGGACAGGAAGCGCTGGATCTTACGAGCGCGCGCTACCAGTTGCTTGTCTTCTTCAGACAGCTCGTCCATACCGAGAATCGCGATGATGTCCTTCAGCTCCTTGTAGCGCTGCAGAACATACTGAACGCCACGAGCAACGTCGTAGTGTTCCTGACCGATTACCAGCGGATCCAGCTGACGGGAGGTGGAATCCAGCGGGTCAACGGCCGGGTAGATACCCAGAGACGCGATGTCACGGGACAGTACGACGGTCGCATCAAGGTGCGCGAAGGTCGTTGCCGGAGACGGGTCAGTCAGGTCGTCCGCGGGAACGTATACGGCCTGAATGGAGGTGATGGAACCGGTCTTGGTGGAGGTAATACGCTCCTGCAGAACGCCCATCTCTTCAGCCAGAGTCGGCTGGTAACCTACCGCGGACGGCATACGACCCAGCAGAGCGGATACTTCGGTACCGGCCAGGGTGTAACGGTAGATGTTGTCGATGAACAGCAGAACGTCACGACCTTCGTCACGGAACTTCTCGGCCATGGTCAGACCGGTCAGTGCAACGCGCAGACGGTTACCCGGCGGCTCGTTCATCTGGCCGTATACCAGGGCTACCTTGTCCAGTACGTTGGAATCCTTCATCTCGTGATAGAAGTCGTTACCTTCACGAGTACGCTCACCTACACCGGCGAATACAGAGTAACCGCTGTGCTCGATCGCGATGTTACGGATCAGCTCCATCATGTTTACGGTTTTGCCTACACCGGCACCACCGAACAGACCAACCTTACCGCCCTTGGCAAACGGGCAAACCAGGTCGATAACCTTGATGCCGGTTTCCAGCAGCTCGTTGGAGCCAGCTTGCTCGTCGTAGCTGGGAGCAGCGCGGTGAATACCCCAACGCTCTTCTTCACCGATCGGACCAGCTTCGTCGATCGGGTTGCCCAGTACGTCCATGATGCGGCCCAGGGTCTTGACCCCGACCGGTACGGAGATGTTGGCACCGGTGTTGGCAACGGTCAGACCGCGCTTGACACCTTCAGTGGTACCCATGGCGATGGTACGTACAATGCCATCACCCAGCTGCTGCTGAACTTCAAGGGTCAGGCCCTTGTCGGTTACTTGCAGCGCGTCATACACCTTCGGCACGTCTTCGCGCGGGAATTCCACGTCGATGACGGCGCCGATGATTTGAACGATACGTCCGCTACTCATTTGTTGGTTCCTCTAAATGGTTGAAACCGTTACCGTTAAACCGCGGCGGCGCCGCCGACGATTTCCGAAATTTCCTGAGTGATAGCTGCCTGACGAGCCTTGTTGTAGATAAGCTGCAGGTTGCTGATAAGGTCACCAGCGTTGTCAGTCGCGTTCTTCATCGCGATCATCCGTGCAGCCTGCTCACAGGCATTGTTCTCGACCACCGCCTGATAGACCTGGGACTCGATGTAACGAACCAGCAGTCCATCCAGCAGCTGTCGTGCGTCGGGCTCGTACAGATAGTCCCAGCTGCCTTTCTGCGCGCCTTCCTCTTCGGAAGCGACCAGCGGGATCATCTGATCCACCTTGGGCTGCTGAACCATCGTGTTGACGAAGCCGTTGCTGACCAGGTACAGACGGTCGATGCGACCTTCGTTGTAGCCATCCAGCATCACCTTGACGCTACCGATCAGATCGTTCAACGCAGGCTGTTCGCCCAGGTTGCTGATCGCTGCGACAACGTTTCCGCCGTAGCTGCGAAAGAAGGAAGCGCCCTTGCTACCGATCACACAGAGCTCGGTTTCAACGTTGCGGTCACGCCACTCTTTCATGCTGTTGACCAGGGCCTTGAACAGGTTAGTGTTCAGACCACCGCAGAGACCACGATCCGAGCTGACCACGATGTAACCCACCCGCTTGACTTCACGCTCTTGCATGAACGGATGGCGATACTCGGGGTTGGCGTTGGCCAGATGACCAATTACCTGCTGGATACGCTCAGCGTAGGGACGGCTGGCAGCCATGCGCTGTTGTGCTCTGCGCATCTTGCTGACCGCCACCTTTTCCATGGCGCTGGTGATCTTCTGCGTACTTTTAATACTCGCGATCTTACCGCGAATCTCTTTTGCGCCTGCCATGTCACACCCTTTCAGGTTTGCCCTTGGCCGGGTCGCACGATGCGGGGCTCAGCTCATGCTGCGCCCCGCTGTCGGCTTACCAGCTCTGGGTTGCCTTGAACTTCTCGATGCCGGCCTTGATGGCAGCTTCGATATCGTCGTTGTAATCGCCCTTCTCGTTGATCTTGGCAAGCAGGTCTGCGTGCTCGGACTTGAAGTAGGCGATCATGGCTTTCTCGAAAGCACCGACCTTGTTCTGCTCGACATCGGTCAGGAAGCCTTTCTCGGCAGCAAACAGGCTGACACCCATCTCGGCGACGGACATCGGAGCATACTGGTCCTGCTTCATCAGCTCGGTAACGCGCTGACCATGCTCCAGCTGCTTGCGGGTGGCTTCGTCCAGGTCAGATGCAAACTGGGCGAAAGCTGCCAGTTCACGATACTGAGCCAGAGCGGTACGGATACCACCAGAGAGTTTCTTGATGATCTTGGTCTGAGCCGCGCCACCAACACGAGATACCGATACACCGGCGTTAACGGCCGGACGGATACCCGAGTTGAACAGGTTGGATTCCAGGAAGATCTGGCCGTCGGTGATGGAGATCACGTTGGTCGGTACGAACGCAGAAACGTCGCCAGCCTGGGTTTCGATGATCGGCAGAGCGGTCAGCGAGCCAGTCTTGCCAGTTACGGCACCGTTGGTGAACTTCTCGACGTACTCTTCGGAAACGCGGGAAGCGCGCTCCAGCAGACGGCTGTGGAGATAGAACACGTCGCCCGGATAGGCTTCACGTCCCGGAGGACGACGCAGCAGCAGGGAGATCTGACGGTAGGCAACAGCTTGCTTGGACAGGTCATCATAGATGATCAGAGCGTCTTCGCCGCGGTCGCGGAAGTATTCACCCATTGTGCAGCCGGCGTAGGGCGCCAGGAACTGCAGGGCAGCCGGGTCGGAAGCGGAAGCGGCAACGATGACGGTGTGAGCCATTGCATCGTGCTCTTCCAGCTTGCGTACCACGTTGGCGATGGTCGACTGCTTCTGACCTACTGCCACGTAGATACACTTAACGCCAGAACCTTTCTGGTTGATGATCGCATCGATCGCCATAGCGGTCTTACCGGTCTGACGGTCACCGATGATCAGCTCACGCTGACCGCGACCTACCGGAACCATCGCGTCGACGGCCTTGTAGCCAGTCTGGATGGGCTGGTCGACCGACTTACGCCAGATTACGCCCGGAGCAACCTTTTCAACCGCGTCGGTGTGCTTGGCGTTGATGTCGCCCTTGCCATCGATCGGGTGGCCCAGTGCGTTGACCACGCGACCCAGCAGTTCCGGACCAACCGGTACTTCCAGGATGCGGCCGGTGCACTTGACGGTCATGCCTTCGGCCAGACCCAGGTAGTCACCCAGAATTACAGCACCAACGGAGTCCTGCTCCAGGTTGAGTGCCATACCAAATACGCCTTCGGGAAACTCGAGCATTTCCCCGTACATTACATCGGCGAGACCGTGAATCCGCACAATACCGTCAGATACGGAAAGAATCGTACCTTCGTTACGTGCCTGAGAAGCGATATCGAGCTGCTCGATCCGCTTCTTGATGATGTCACTGATCTCTGATGGATTCAGTTGTTGCATGCCTTTATCCTCAAAACCTTATGCTGAAATCAGGAGCCCAACGACTCGGCCAGTTTGGTCAGTTTTCCGCGCACGGAGGCGTCGATGACCAAGTCGCCGGTGCGAACAACCAGTCCACCAATCAGTGACTTGTCCACAGCCGCTTCGATCTGCACATTGCGATCGAGCTTGCGGGACAGCGCCTCGGCCAGCTTCTGCTGCTGCTCTGCAGTCAGCTCGAAAGCCGAGCTCACATTGATGTCGATGGTACGCTCAAGATCAGCTCGGAAGCTGTTAAATAGCGTCGCGATCTCGGGAAGCAGGGCAAGCCTGCGATTATCGGCGAGGATCGTCAGAAAGTTGCGTTGCTCTTCGCTCACCGATTTCCCGGTGCAGTCGAGGATGACGTCGGCTTTCTTCTGTTCCGCCAGACCCGGATCGGTCAGCAGCTGGCGAGTTGCCTCGTCTGCGGCCACCTGGCCAGCAGCGTTCAGCACCTCGGCCCATTCGGCCAGGGCCTGTTGGGCTTTTGCCCGCTCAAATGCCGCTTTGGCGTAGGGGCGGGCCAGCGTAATCAGTTCTGCCATGATGACCTCGCTTAGAGTTCGGCTACCAGCTTGTTCAGCATGTCACCGTGCTTGTCAGCGTCGACAGAAGTTTCCAGAATCTTCTCGGCGCCGGCGACTGCGATGGCAGCAATCTCGGCACGCAGAGCGTCTCTGGCCTTGATGCGCTGCTGTTCGATTTCCGCCTGGGCCTGAGCCAGGATCTTCTCACCTTCCTTGCGAGCATCCTCTTTGGAGGCTTCAACAATCTGGTTGGCACGCTTGTTAGCTTGCTCAATCAGAGCTGCTGCCTGCTCTTTGGCCTGACGCAGTTCCTGGGCCGACTTTTCTTGAGTCAGTTCCAGGTCCTTGGCGGCGCGATCAGAGGCTGCAAGGCCATCTGCGATCTTCTTCTGGCGCTCCTGCAGAGCAGCAATGACCGGAGGCCATACATACTTCATGCAGAACACCACGAAGATGAAGAACGCGATCGCTTGACCGGCTATCGTCAAATTGATGTTCACGTCTTCACCTCTTGCCTGTCGTATTCATTACCTTCAAGTTGAAGTCGCCGTTGCCGGCGACTGCATTACGCAACTTGGGCAAGGAAGGGGTTGGCAAAGGTGAAGAACAGAGCGATACCAACACCGATCATGGTTACGGCGTCGAGCAGACCGGCGACGATGAACATTTTAACCTGCAGAGCGGGGATCATTTCCGGCTGACGCGCAGCGCCTTCCAGGAATTTGCCACCCAGGATACCAAAGCCGATAGCGGTACCCAGTGCGCCCAGGCCAATCAGCAGTGCTACGGCAATCGCGGTCATTCCAACTACAGTTTCCATTTAAAGCTCCCAGTTTTCAGTTAATTGCAAGTTATGGGTTTTCGGGTAGAACTAAATCGTTATCGCCTGAATCAGTGACTGTCTTCGTGCGCCATGCTGAGGTACACGATGGTCAGCATCATGAAGATAAATGCCTGCAGCGTGATGATCAGAATGTGGAAGATAGCCCACGGCACGGACAGAGCCCACTGAGCCCAGAAGGGCAGCAGAGCGATCAGGATGAAGATCAGCTCGCCGGCGTACAGGTTACCGAACAGACGCAGGGCGAGAGAGACCGGCTTGGCCAGCAGGCTGACGCCTTCGAGCAGCAGGTTGACCGGAATCAGCAGGATCTTCAGGAAGATGTTGCTGGAGGAGAAGGGATGCAGGGTCAGCTCACCGAGGAAGCCACCAACACCCTTGACCTTGACACTGTAGAAGATGATCAGCGCGAATACCGACAGGGACATGCCCAGGGTAGCGTTGACGTCGGTGGTCGGGACGACCTTCATGTATTCGACGCCGGCCATATGGAACAGCTGCGGCAGGAAGTCGACGGGGATCAGGTCCATGAAGTTCATCAGGAAGACCCAGCAGAAGATGGTCAGCGCCAGCGGTGCAATGACCTTGTTGCGGCCGTGGAAGGTTTCCTTGACGCTCTGATCAACGAACTCGACCATCAGCTCAACGAAGTTCTGCAGACCACCTGGGACGCCGGACGTGGCCTTCTTGGCCGCCATGCGGAACAGGAACAGGAACAGCGCACCGAGGAAAATGGACCAGCCCATGGTATCAACGTGGATAGCCATGAAGCCCATGTCGGACGCTTCCTGAGCGCCATGAGCCATGGTCCAGGTGTCCTGGGTCAGAACGGTACCATCGGTACGTTCGTAACCGGCCGGGAGTTTCCCGTAGGTCAGGTTCTGAAGGTGGTGCTTGATGTAATCTGATGCGGTAGCGCCTGCCATAACGTTCTCTCAGGTCCTTTAGCTATGCTGCGTTTTTCCACCCATTACTGCAGGTGTTAGCCAGTTCGTGACCAGCATGATCGCAAATGTAAGAAACAGTGCCGATTCGTCTATCGGCTTAATACTTTTGAACGCTATCGCAAAGAGGACAGCGCAGAGGATGAGCTTGCCGGCCTCACCCTTGTAAAAAGAACCCATGATCTGCTTCGCAGCCCGCGCACCGGTGTAACGGAACGCCTTGATCGCGAAATACACATTGGGCAGGAGGAAGATGAAGCCTCCTGCCAGGGCGGAATACGCCGCCACAGGGCTTTTAATCCAGAAAAGCGCCCCCATCAAAAACACGACGACAGCCTGGAACGCGAACCACTTGATCAGCGGGGGACGACGAATGGCATTGGTCTTCACAGTCGTCATCAGTACTCGGTACCCCTGCGGGTGGTGCATGCGTGAATAAATTGCCGGGCTGCCCTCAAAGCGCCGTGATTATATGTGTTCGACCCCGCAGAGGCAACCAAACCGGTCCCGTACTACACGCCGCTAAGGCGCATGCTGCCTGATCTGCGCGGCACTGCCGGCGCGTTTGGTTGTGCGCCGGAGCCAGGCACTACATGTTGTGGTTTGAATCGATTCAGCGACGCGCTGCAGTCATCTTTTGTAATAATTGACGACCGCCGCAACGCCAGCAACGACGCTGGCTTTGCGCTCAAAAGAGCTTAGCGGATGTGTTCGAGAATGCCATCGAGCTCGTCAAGCGAGCTGTAGCTGATCACCAGACGTCCCTTGCCGCGGGCACCATGCTGCAGCTTCACTTCTGCGCCCAAGCGCTCGCCGAGGTCCTGTTGCAGACGCTCGATATCCGGGTTGGTGCGCTGTTGTGTCGCATCCCTTTTCGGGCTCAGCCACTGGCGAACCAGCGCTTCGGTCTGACGAACGGTCAACCCCTTGGCCACCACCTGACGGGCAGCTACCGTTTGCTGCTCGGCCGGCAGACCAAGCAAGGCGCGGGCATGACCCATTTCCAGGTCGCCGCGCTCAAGCATCAGCTTGACGTCTTCGGGCAGGCTCATCAGGCGCAACAGGTTGGTAATGCTGACCCGCGACTTGCCAACTGCGTCAGCCACCTGCTGCTGGGTCAGTTCGAATTCCTGCTGCAGACGCTGCAGGGCGATAGCTTCCTCGATCGGGTTGAGGTCTTCGCGCTGGATGTTCTCGATCAGTGCCATGGCGATGGCGGCTTCATCCGGCACCTCGCGGATCACCGCCGGAATGCTGTCCAGGCCGGCCAGCTGACTGGCGCGCCAGCGACGTTCGCCGGCGATGATTTCGTACCGCCCCTCGCCGATCGGCCGAACGACAATCGGCTGCATCACACCCTGGGCACGAATCGACCCCGCCAGCTCTTCGAGTGCCTGCGGGTCCATGTCACGGCGTGGCTGATACTTGCCACGCTGCACCAGGTCGACCGGCAGCTCCTTGAGAATCTGATCCTGGCTTTCGCCGTCCGCTGTCGGCGCAACACTGGCACCCAGCAATGCGTCCAGTCCCCGTCCCAAGCCGCGTTTCTTGCCCGCCATGCCTGATGTCCTTGTAGTCAATCGTTCAAATCGGTAACGGCAGCCGCCTTGGCTGCCTGCTTGCTGCGGCGTACCACCTCGCCGGCCAGTGCCAGATAGGCGACGGCGCCACGGGACTGCTTGTCGTAGGCCAGTGCCGGCATGCCGAAACTGGGGGCTTCGGCCAGTCGCACGTTACGTGGAATCACAGTCTGATACAGCTTGTCGCCAAAATGCGCACTGAGCTGGGCCGACACATCCAGCGTCAGGCTGTTGCGCGGATCGTACATGGTCCGCAACAGGCCCTCGATCTGCAGGTTCGGGTTGAGCACCGAGCTGATCCGGCTGATGGTATTGACCAGCGCCGACAATCCTTCCAGCGCGTAGTATTCGCACTGCATCGGAATGACCACGCCATCGGCGGCAACCAGACCATTGACCGTCAGCATGTTCAGCGATGGCGGGCAGTCGATCAGGATGAAGTCGTAGTGATCGCGGGCGTTGACCAGCGCGTAACGCAGCCGGCTTTCCTTCATCTTGGTGTTGATCAGCTCGACTTCGGCAGCAGTCAGGTCGCCGTTGGCCGGCAGCAGGTCATAGCCACCGTGCTCCGAACGACAAACCGCATCGGCAAACTCGCATTGACCGGTCAGCAATTCGTAGACCGAGTTATCCAGATTGGCCTTGTCGATACCGCTGCCCATGGTCGCATTGCCCTGAGGATCAAGATCGATCAGCAGCACCTTGCGTTTGGTCGCAGCCAGCGAGGCGGCGAGATTGATCGTGGTGGTGGTCTTTCCCACACCGCCCTTCTGGTTGGCAATTGCCAGCACCTTGCCCACGTTCAGCCCCCTTGATATCAGCCCTGATCCATCCGTCGCAGTATCAACAGATGGCGGCTGCCAACGCAACCGGGAACCTGTAATTGTTCACTGCTCTCAAGCTTAAAGTCGACCGGCAACGCAGCCAGCTCTTCGTCGGGGTAAACGCCCTTCATCGCCAGCCAGCGGGTTTGTTCGGTACCCAGATGACGGGTCAGCTGGGTAAAGTCGGCCAGCGAGGCAAACGCGCGCGAGGTAATACCATCAAACGGCTGGCCTGGCTCGAACGCCTCGACCCGGCTGTTGACCACCTGCAGATTGGTCAGCCCCAATTCGTTTTTAACCTGGGTGAGAAACCGGGTCTTCTTGCCATTGCTGTCGAGCAGGGTGAACTCACGCTCGGGAAACATGATCGCCAGCATCACGCCGGGCATACCGCCACCGCTGCCGACATCCAGCCAGCGCTGGCCATCGATGAACGAGACAATGCTCAGACTGTCGAGCAGGTGACGGCTGACCATTTCGTTCGGGTCGCGCACCGCGGTCAGGTTGTACGCCTTGTTCCACTTGTTCAGCAGGGCCATGTAGCCCAGCAGTTTTTCCTGTTGCTGCTCGCTCAGGGCGACACCCAGCTGCCTTGCGCCCTGCGCCAGCTCTACCGCATGTTGACTCATTGCGCTTATGCCTCCCGGGCCAGCGAGCTATCGCCGAGGGCGTTGCGTTTTTTCAGATGGATCAGCAGCAGGCTGACGGCCGCCGGCGTCACGCCGGGGATACGTGAGGCCTGCCCCAGGGTCTGCGGGCGCACATCGGCCAGCTTGGCACGAATTTCATTCGACAGCCCGTTCAGGCTGGCGTAATCCAGGTCTTCCGGCAGGCGAGTCTGCTCGTGCTGACGCAGACGCTCGATTTCTTCCTGCTGACGTTCGATATAACCGGCGTACTTGGCCTGAATCTCGACCTGTTCGGCGGCATCGGCCGGAATGTCACTTGCACCGGTCAGTTCGACCAGTGCGGTGTAATCCACTTCCGGGCGGCGCAGCAGATCCAGCAGGCTGTATTCGTGGGTCAGCGGCGTACGGTACTGCGCACTATAGGCCTTGCCCTGCTCGCTGTTCGGCTGCATCCAGGTGCTGCGCAGACGCTGGGTTTCCTGTTCGATGGCTTCACGCTTGGCGTTGAAGACCGCCCAGCGCTCATCATCGACCAGACCCAGCTCGCGGCCCTTTTCGGTCAGGCGCAGGTCGGCGTTGTCTTCACGCAGTACCAGACGGTACTCGGCACGGGAAGTAAACATGCGGTACGGCTCGCGGGTGCCCATGGTGATCAGGTCATCGACCAGCACGCCGATGTAAGCCTCGTCACGGCGCGGGCACCAGGCGTCGCGCTCCTGTGCACGCAGTGCGGCGTTGAGACCTGCCAGCAAACCCTGAGCACCGGCTTCTTCGTAACCGGTGGTGCCGTTGATCTGACCGGCGAAGAACAGACCGTCGATGACCTTGGTTTCCAGCGAGTACTTGAGGTCCTGCGGATTGAAGTAATCGTACTCGATGGCGTAACCGGGGCGCAGGATGTGCGCGTTCTCCATACCCTTGATCGAACGGACGATCTGCAGCTGCACATCAAACGGCAACGAGGTCGAGATGCCGTTCGGATACAACTCGTGGGTAGTCAGGCCTTCCGGCTCGATGAATACCTGGTGCTGATCCTTGTCGGCAAAGCGATGGATCTTGTCTTCGATCGACGGGCAGTAACGCGGGCCAATGCCTTCGATGACCCCGGTGTACATCGGCGAGCGATCCAGGTTCTCGCGGATGATGTCGTGGGTGCGCTCGTTGGTATGGGTAATCCAGCAGTTGACCTGCTCCGGATGCATTGCTGCATTGCCCATGAACGACATGACCGGAATCGGCGTATCACCTGGCTGTGGCGTCATCTGGCTGAAATCGACACTGCGACCGTCGATGCGCGGCGGGGTGCCGGTTTTCAGCCGATCCACCCGCAGCGGCAGTTCACGCAGGCGCTGCGCGAGTGCGATGGCGGGCGGATCGCCCGCGCGACCGCCGGAGTAGTTGTCCAGACCGATGTGAATCAGGCCACCGAGGAAGGTGCCGGTGGTCAGTACCACGTTGTCAGCCAGAAAACGCAGACCCATCTGGGTAACCACGCCACGAACCTGCTGGTTTTCGACAATCAGGTCATCGCAGGCCTGCTGGAAGATCCACAGGTTTTCCTGATTCTCCAGGGTATGACGAATAGCCGCCTTGTACAGCACTCGGTCAGCCTGGGCACGGGTGGCACGCACGGCTGGGCCTTTGCGGCTGTTCAGAACACGAAACTGGATACCGGCCTTGTCGGTAGCCAGTGCCATCGCACCACCCAGCGCATCGATCTCCTTGACCAGATGGCTCTTGCCGATCCCGCCAATCGCCGGGTTGCAGCTCATCTGACCGAGGGTTTCGACGTTATGGCTGAGCAGCAGGGTTTTCACCCCCATACGGGCAGCAGCGAGTGCAGCTTCGGTACCGGCATGGCCACCGCCTACCACTATGACGTCAAAACGGCTGGGGAAATCCACCTGTCACCTCGATTGTCAGGCCTGTGCCTGACGCGGAAAAAAGGGGCTGATTATAGGCCCAAGGGGAAAAAATTGCAGCTTTGGCTGAACACTTTTTGTACAACGTGCCGAGTGTGGAAAAACGTCCAGATAGATATAGATAAGAAAAGAAAGATTTATATAAACCTTGAATTAGTTAATGTATATACGTAGCCACTTTTCTGTGAATAACTCATATAAATCCTTATAGATCAGAATCTTGCACAACTCAAAAGGTTGTGTGAAAGCGGTCGTTGGATGGGGGTGCAAGCGGTGCGTTGCCTGTGGGTAACTGAGGTGTTTATCCACAGGGGGATTTCACCTCAGGCTGTCCCCAGGGTTATCGACCGGGTTGGGGCCGGGTTTTCCACAGACCTTATACGCCGTTTTTTCACTTTTACCGCGCTGTTCGGGTGCATGCTTATCGCTATGCTGTGCAGATTGCACATGCATTTGCGCATCGATGCTCGCTCTTCACCGGGAAATCCATGGACTGGCACAGCGGTTGCTAAATCACCGGTGATGTACGTCTGCATGCACGCAGACGTCCTTTTTCAGCAAAGCGGAGATACCAGGATGAACCAGTCAGAGCGCACCACGGACCCCGATTACCCGTTGAGTCCGGTACCGGAAACCGCCCGCAAGAGCATGTGGTCGATGAGTTTTGTGCTGCTGGGCTTTACCTTCTTCAGTGCCACCATGTGGGCAGGTGGCAGTGTTGGCGCTGCCTTTGATTTTTCTACGACTCTGTGGGTTCTGTTAATTGGCAACCTGCTGCTCGGCGCCTATGCAGCCATTCTGGGCTATATTGCCGCGCGCTCGGGGCTGAATACGGCGTTGATGAGCCGCTACGCCTTCGGTGAGATCGGCAGCAAGCTGTCCGACTTCATTCTCGGCTTTACCCAGATCGGCTGGTACGCCTGGGGTACGGCAACCATGGCGCTGTTGCTGGTGAAAATGACCGGCCTGCCCGATAGCCTGACGCTGCCGCTGATGGTGGTGTTCGGGTTCGGTTTTTGTATCAGTGCCTTCGTTGGCTACCGAGGTCTGGATCTGCTGTCACGCTTTGCCGTACCTGCGATGCTGATTCTGATCGCGGTGAGCCTCGGGATCGCCACCAAAGACGCCGGTGGCCTGTCCGGTCTGAGCGCCATCGCACCCAGTGCGGAGCTCAGTGTGGCTGCAGCCATCACCATGGTGTTCGGGACCTTTGTCAGTGGCGGTACCCAGGCCACCAACTGGACCCGTTTTGCCAAGTCCGGCAAGGCAGCCGTCATCGCGACCCTGGCGGCGTTCTTTATCGGTAACGGGCTGATGACGCTGGTGGGCGCCTTCGGCGCGCTGGTCTATCAACAGGCCGACATCGTCGACATTCTGGTGGCACAAGGGCTGGCGACGCTGGGCGTGCTGATGCTGTTCCTCAATCTCTGGACCACCCAGGACAACACCGTCTACAACTTTGCCGTGGCCGGCTGCAACCTGCTGCGCACCGAGCGTCGCCGGACCATCACCGTGATCGGCGCGGCAATTGGCACGCTGCTGGCGGTACTGGGTATGTATGAGTGGCTGATCCCGTTCCTGATTCTGCTCGGTACCTTTATCCCGCCGGTCGGTGGCGTGATCATGGCCAACTATTTTGTGACCTGGCGCGGCCGCTACGCTGATCTGGGTTCCACTGCCCTGCCCGCGTTCAATGTGATCGGTCTGATAGCCTACGCACTGGGTTCGCTGGTGGCCTATACCTCCAACTGGATTGCGCCGGTGGTTGGCGTACTGGTCGCTGCCGCGTCCTACGCCTTGTTGGCCCTGCTGGTCAGTGCGGTCAAGGAGCGCCGCGCGGCGCTGATGAGCAACCTGTGAGTCCATTGCTGCGCACCGAGGATGTCCCGTTGTTACCCGGGCTTGGGGCTATTCGTCTGCGTGCCGGTCACGCCGGTGCGCAGCGTGTTGTCCGCTGGCCGTATGTCGCGGAAAACCGTTCCTTTACGCCGTGGATCAAGGGTGGAGAGCTGGTGTTCATCACCGGCATTGGTCGCCACCACAGCGTCGATAACCTGTTTGAGCTGCTTTACGAGGGGGTGGCGGCCAAGGTTGCCGGCCTGGTGATTCTGACCGGTGATGCCTACATCGGTCGCTTGCCTGCGGCCCTTCTGAAGTTGGCAGATCAGCAGCAGTTGCCATTGCTTGAGCAGCCGTATTCGCTGCCGATGGTGACGGTGACCGAGGTCATCGGACGGGCCATTGTGCAACGTGAACAGCTGGCCTGGCGGGATGCTGAAAGCCGAGCGGGCAGTTTGCTGGAGAAGCTGCAGCTACGCATTGGCGATGCGGGCGCGCGGGCCGACTTCGTCGCCCCCTGGTTTGCCGAACATCAGACCTTGCTACAGCACCTGGCGCCGACTATCGATGCCTGGCTGCGACATGGCGGCAATATCAGCGCGGCGGCCGCTGCACTGGGCAGCCATCGCAACTCGGTGCGCAACCGCCTCGATCGTCTGTTCCGTGAGACCGGGCTGGACCCGGCCAAGCCGACAGACATCTACAACCTGATTCTGGCTCATCTGCTGATGCACGAGCCCACTATGACACCCGAATGTGGAGATACCCCATGACCCAGACCCTGTCTGCCATCGTTAATGCTCGCCTGCCTGGTGAAACCGGCCTGTATCGGGTCGAGATCAGCGCAGGGCGGTTCAGCCGGATCGAGCCCCAGAGCGCGGATGTGGTCGCTGCCGCCGATGAACTGGATGCCGGCGGCAACCTGCTGCTGCCGCCCTTTGTCGAGCCGCACATTCACCTGGATGCTGCGCTCACCGCCGGCCAGCCGCGCTGGAACCAGAGCGGTACCCTGTTCGAAGGTATCGAGTGCTGGGGCGAGCGCAAGGCGATGCTCAGCCGCGACGACGTCATCAGCCGTGCCGAGCAGACGCTGAAGCTGTTTGCCGCCCACGGCATTCAGTACGTGCGTACCCACGTTGATGTCACCGATCCGCAGCTGACCGCGCTGCGGGCGATGGTTGAAGTACGTGACCGAGTGCGCGACTTTGTTGATCTGCAGATTGTTGCCTTCCCGCAGGAGGGCATTCTGTCCTTCCCGGGCGGTAAGGAGCTAATGAGTGACGCGGTGACGGTGGGTGCCGATGTGATTGGCGGTATCCCGCATTTTGAGTTCACTCGCGATTACGGCGTGGAGTCGGTCAAGCTGTTGATGGATCTGGCCGAAGCCAATGATTGCCTGGTGGACGTGCACTGCGACGAGATTGACGATCCGCAGTCGCGCTTCCTCGAAGTGCTCGCCGCCGAGGCCCTGAGTCGCGATTACGGCAGCCGGGTTACCGCCAGCCACACCTGTGCCATGCACTCCTACGAAGACGCCTACTGCAGCCGGCTGTTCCGCCTGCTCGGCAAGTCGGGCCTGCGCTTTGTGGCACTGCCGACCGAGAACCTGCACCTGCAGGGCCGATTTGATGGGTATCCAAAACGCCGCGGCATCACCCGGGTGCCCGAATTGCTGGATGCCGGTCTCAAGGTCTGTTTTGGTCAGGATTCGATCCGTGACCCCTGGTATCCGATGGGCAACGGTAACCTGCTGCGCACGCTGGATGTCGGCCTGCATGCCTGTCACATGCTCGGTATGGAGCGAATTGAAACCGCGCTGGAAATCGTTACCGATAACGGCGCTGCGGCGCTCAATCTTGCCGAGTACGGCATCGCGGTCGGCAACCCCGCACGCTGCATGGTGCTCAACGGCACAACGCCGTATGAGGTACTGCTGAATCAGAGCCCGGTTCTTGCATCGGTGCGTGATGGTCGCTGTCTGGTGCAGCGTGCCGCTCCGGTCCACGAGGTGGCTGGCTGGAGCTGATAACGCATGCCTCTATGCTAAGGTGACTGGCTGGTTCTGCGCTATCGAGGCGAGTTGTGTCACCTGCCAGCAACGACGGATTACCCATGCCCGCACGACTCGGCGCGATCATTGCGATTGCGCTGGGCGTGACCATGGCCGTGCTGGACGGCATGATTGCCAATGTCGCATTGCCCACCATCGCCAATGATCTGGGCACCAGTGCGGCCAACTCGATCTGGGTGGTCAACGCCTACCAGCTGGTGATAGCGGTCAGCTTGCTGCCTCTGGCTTCGCTTGGCGACCTGTGGAGCTACCGGCGTATCTATCTGATCGGGCTGGCGGTGTTTTCTGCCATGTCGATAGTCTGCGCCCTGAGTGATTCATTGTTGCAGCTGACCCTTGCGCGCATGCTGCAGGGGCTGGGCGCTGCAGCGGTGATGAGCGTCAACGGCGCCCTGACCCGACTGATTTATCCCCGCGCACGCCTGGCCCGCGGTGTGGCGCTCAATACCCTGATCGTCTCGGTGGCCGCCGCTGCCGGCCCCAGCGTGGCAGCAGTCATTTTGTCGCTCGCCAGCTGGCCCTGGCTGTTTGCGGTCAGCGCCCCCGTCGGCCTGCTGGCCCTGCTGCTGGGCTGGAAGTTTCTGCCCGCCAATGAAGGTGTACCGAGCCTGCGCTTTGATCTGCCAAGCGCAGTGCTTAATGTACTTACGCTGGGTTGCTTCTTTATGGCTGTCACCGGTGTAGCCCAGGGCCACGCCGGCTGGTGGCTGCTCGGGCCATTGTTGATTGGCGGCCCGCTGGGTTGGCTGTTCGTGCGCCGACAGCTGAGCCGTAGCATGCCGTTGCTGCCGGTGGATCTGCTGCGCATTCCCATTTTTGCCCTGTCGATCGGCAGTTCGATCACCGCGTTCGCCGGGCAGATGCTGGCGATGGTCTCCATCCCCTTCTACTTCCAGCAGCAGCTTGGACTCAATGCCATGCAAACCGGTTTGCTGATGACGCCCTGGCCGCTGGCGACCATGGTTAGCGCGCCCCTGGCCGGGCGGCTGCTGGAGCGCTTTCACGCGGGCTTGCTGGGTGGTATTGGCATGCTGCTGTTCGCCGGAGGTCTTTGGGGCTTGGCAGCATTGCCGGACAAGCCGGGAACTGGCGCAATACTCGGCTGGATGGTGCTGTGCGGCGCCGGGTTCGGGCTGTTCCAGTCGCCCAACAATCACACCATCATTACCGCTGCCCCCTTGCACCGCAGTGGCGGCGCCAGTGGCATGCTGAGCACCGCCAGGCTGGTTGGCCAGACCAGCGGTGCGGCGCTGGTGGCGTTGATGTTCAACCTGTTCGTCGACAATGGCACCCATGCCGCGTTGATCGCCGCCGGTTGCTTTGCCTGCCTTGCAGCGGCTGTCAGTACCTTGCGGCTAAGCCAGCCGCGCTCGGGATAAAGGTTACTTGCCGATGCAGAAGCTGGAGAAAATCCGCCCCAGCAGATCATCGGCGGAGAACTCGCCGGTGATCTTGCCGAGCGCCTGCTGCGCCATGCGCAGGTCTTCGGCCAGCAATTCGCCGGCCCCCATCAGGGTCAGTTGATCAAAGCCGTGCTGAAGATACGTGGCGGCTTCTTCCAGCGCCTCCAGGTGACGGCGGCGGGCACTGAACAGGCTCTCGCCGGTCTGCTCAAAGCCCATGCAGGCCTTCAGGTGCTCGCGTAGCAGGTCGATACCATCACCCTGACGGGCCGACAGGTGCAAGACCACCGAGCCATCATCCGCCGTTTCGACTGCTACCGCATCGCCGGTGACGTCTACCTTGTTGTAAATCAGCGTGACCTTGGCCGGATCAGGGCGTTGTTCGAGAAACTCGGGCCACAGCAACTCCGGGTTCTTCGCTTCCGGCTGACTGGCATCGACCATCAGCAGAATCCGGTCAGCGTCGCTGATTGCTGCCATCGCTCTTTGCACGCCGATGCGCTCAACCTGATCCTCTGTGTCGCGCAGGCCGGCGGTGTCGATGATGTGCAACGGCATGCCATCGATGTGGATATGTTCGCGCAGGATATCCCGCGTGGTGCCGGCAATATCGGTGACGATGGCGCTCTCGCGCCCGGCCAGAGCATTGAGCAGACTGGACTTGCCGGCGTTGGGTCGACCGGCGATCACCACCGTCATGCCGTCGCGCAGCAGTGCGCCCTGCCCGGCCTGACGCTGGACCTGCTGCAGGTCTGCCTGCACCTGCTGCAGCTGATTGAGCACGTGACCGTCGGCGAGAAAGTCGATCTCTTCCTCGGGAAAATCGATGGCCGCTTCGACATAGATACGCAACGCAATCAGCGACTCGGTCAGGCTGTGCACGCGCTGGGAGAACGCGCCCTGCAGCGAATTCAGTGCGTTGCGCGCGGCCTGCTCGGAGCTCGCCTCGATCAGGTCGGCAATGGCCTCGGCCTGGGCCAGATCCAGCTTGTCATTGAGAAATGCTCGTTCGCTGAACTCACCGGGACGCGCCTGACGAGCACCAGCTGCCAGACAGGCCTTGAGCAGCAGATCCATCACCACCGGGCCGCCGTGGCCCTGCAGCTCCAGCACGTCTTCACCGGTAAAGGAATGCGGGCCGGGGAAGAACAGCGCGATACCTTCGTCCAGTGTCTGCTCACCTGACCAGAACGGGCCATAGTGGGCATAGCGCGGTTGCAGCTCGCGGCGGGCGATGCGCTGGGCAATGTCTCGGGCTCCGGGACCGGAGACCCGGATGATACCGACGCCGCCTTGGCCGGGGGCAGTCGCCAGCGCGGCAATGGTATCGGCATGATAAGGCTTGCTCATGGCGGCTCCGGTGTTTTCAGTGGATAGCAAAACGCCCCGAAAACGGGGCGTTTGACTGGCGGTGTGCCGAACCTTAGTCCTTGCTCGCAGCGCCCTTTTCGATCTGGCGGGTAATGTACCACTGTTGTGCGATCGACAGACAGTTGTTGACTACCCAGTACAGCACCAGACCTGCCGGGAACCACAGGAAGAAGAAGGTGAAGACAATCGGCAGCATCTTCATTACCTTGGCCTGCATCGGATCCGGCGGCGTCGGGTTCAGCTGCTGTTGCAGGAACATGGTCGCGCCCATGATGATCGGCAGGATGAAGTATGGGTCTTTCAGCGACAGGTCGGTGATCCAGCCCAGCCATTCAGCCTGACGGATCTCGACGCTTTCCATCAGTACCCAGTACAGGGCGATGAAGACCGGCATCTGCACCAGAATCGGCAGACAGCCACCCAGCGGGTTGATCTTCTCCTTCTTGTACAGCTCCATCATACCCTGGGACATTTTCTGACGGTCATCGCCATACTGCTCACGCAGCGCCTGCAGCTTGGGTGCAACGCGGCGCATGTTGGCCATGGAGCGATAGCTGGTTGCAGACAGCGGGAAGAAGATCAGCTTGATCAGGCAGGTCAGCAGGATGATGCTCCAGCCCCAGTTGCCGACGAAGCCGTGGATCAGGCTCAGAACCCAGAACAGCGGCTGGGCGATCCACCAGAGGAAGCCGTAGTCGACCGTCAATTCCAGACCGGGAGAAATGGCTTTCAGGTCGTCCTGAATTTTCGGGCCGGCGTAGAAGCTGGCAGAAATGGTCTGCTGTTCACCAGCTGCAACCTGAACCGACGGGCTGGTGAAGCCGACGATGTAGTTGCCACCGCGGTCCTTCAGGGTGCGGTAGGTGTGCTTGGTTTCGGCATTCGGAACCCAGGCGCTGACAAAGTAGTGTTGCAGCCAGGCAACCCAGCCACCGGACACGCTCTCGCTCAGCTGCTTGTCGTCCAGGTCGGACAGACTCAACTTGGTGTAGGAGTTATCGGCACTCCAGTAGGCGGCACCGAGGAAGGTGGCCATACCGGTTGCGGTAGAGCTGGACGGATCACCACTGCCATCGCGCTTGATCTGACCAAACAGGCTGCCGCTCCAGGGCTGCGCGCTCTGGTTGTCGATCAGGTAGCTGACGTCGACCAGATAGCTGCCACGGGTGAAGGTGAAGCGCTTGGTGAAATCCACGCCGTCGCTGCTGGATTTCAGGTCAACAACCAGCTGCTCCTGGCCGTCTGCCAGGGTGTAGCTGTTCTGCTCGACACTGTAGCGTGCACGGCCGGTGGACTTGTCCGGGCCCTGTTGCCCTGTCAGACCACTTTGAGCAATGTAGGTACGGTTACCCGATTGTTCCAGCAGCTGGAACGGCAGATCCGGACGATCCTTGCGAGTCGGATACTGAGGCAGGGTGAGTGAAACGATGTCACCACCAACCGGGTTGATGCTCAGTTCCAGGGTGTCGGTTTTCACCTGAACCAGCTGACCGTCAGCCGAAGGAGTCGTCACCTGGGCCGGCGTCAGTGCCTCACCGTCGGCACTGATCGCCGCGGGAACGTCGCTGTTCAGCGGATCGGCAACGGCGCCAGGATCGCCGGGCAGGTCACTGCTGTCCTGGGGGGTTACTTGCGTCTGGGCTGCGGGCGCAAGATCCTGCTGGACAAAATCCTTGTTCCACTGCACCACCATCAGATAGGTGATAACCAGCAGTGCACCAATGAGGATATTTCGTTGGAGGTTCATGGTTTGTTGGCCATTCGGTTCGGTCGGTTGGCAGAAGCTGGGGGTACCGGATCATACCCACCGGGATTCCATGGGTGGCAACGTCCGAGGCGGCGCGCACTGAGCAAGCCTCCCTTGAGAAGACCATGCTGTTCGATGGCTTCCTGGGCGTAGCAGGAACAGGAGGGATAGAAACGGCAGTGACTGGCCATCAGGGGACTGATAGCGTAGCGGTAAACCTTGATCAGCCCTAACGCGATGCTACGCATTGGATGACGAGGGTCCAGGGTCACGTGAGCGGTTTTTGGCAGCAGATTTGATCAGCCTGCGCCACATGCCCTGATACAGAGCATGTAACGCAGCATTGTCCAGGTCGCCTACTCCCTTGCGGGCGAGTACGACAATGTCCAGATTGCCCAGTTCAGCGCGATGCTGTCTGAACGATTCACGAGCAATGCGTTTGACCTTGTTGCGGTCTACCGCATGCCGGACATTTTTCTTGGCAATGACCAGACCCAGTCGCGCGTGGCTCAGAGAGTTTTCTCTGGCCAGCAGCAGCAGACTGGGTCCTGAGGCCTTGCAGGTGGCTCCATCGAATACGGTTTTGAACTGGCCAGGTTTAAGTAACCTGTATTCAGGGCCGAATCCGAGATCCACCTGGAAACCGGGTCTTAGGCTGACAGGCGTGCACGGCCTTTGGCACGACGGCGAGCCAGAACAGCGCGGCCGTTCTTGGTAGCCATACGAGCACGGAAACCGTGGTTGCGCTTGCGCTTCAGTACGCTGGGTTGGAACGTTCTTTTCATCTTCAGATACCTGAGTAAGTTACATCAGAGCAAAGTGCCCCTCCGAGGGACGGGTGATTCTAGAGAAAAAGTGTGCCGTGGTCAATTTCCTTTCAACGTCCCGTGAATAGATAAAAATATAAGAAAAGAGATTGTTTAAGAGATTAAAGATATAGCTATGTATAGGCGACCACATTTCTGTGGGTAACCTGAATTTTCCCATATAGCTCAACGGGTTGCCCTAAGCATAAGGCTGTTGACATCCGGTTGCCCGGACTATCTGACTCCTGTGCTCCACCTGTGGATAACCGGGCGGGATATCCACAGGTGGAGTTATCCCCATTGATCGTGCTCTGTTGCCAACAATGTTGAGGCTGCCTTGTCCACAGCTTCTACGGCGCCCTGATTTCGCGGGTGTTACCGTTTTTTCATCGTTTCTGCTGCACGTCGAGGGTCGGCGTTGGCGATACTTTTTTAGCCCGGCTTCGGTCACGCGTGTGGATAAGTAGGGGGGGAGCAGATAGAATAGAGCGCTCTGTCAGTACCGCTTTTCAGTGCGGTCTGAAGTCTCTTTTTTGTACTCAATAACAGCCGCTGGCATCAGTGGTCCCGGGGGAATTCAGTGTCTGTTGCACTTTGGCAGCAATGCATCGATTTTTTGCGTGATGAGCTACCATCCCAACAGTTCAATACCTGGATTCGTCCGTTGCAGGTCGATGGCGACCAGGCGGAGATCCGTCTGTATGCACCCAACCGGTTCGTGCTGGACTGGGTCAATGACAAGTACCTCAATCGCATCCAGGAGTTGATGGACGATCTGTCTCAGGGGCAGGCGCCGATGGTGTCGCTGCTGATTGGCAGTCGTCGTACTGCTGCCGCGCCGGTCTCCGCGCCTGCGCCGCGACCGCTGCAGTCAGCGACAGCTGCCCCTGCACCGATTCCGGTAGCTGCTCCGGTTACGCCGGTGGTGGTCGAGTCTCAGCCGCAACCGCTGGTTGATCACAGCGGTACTGCCGAGGCAGCCGCTGAACTGGCCGGTAATTCTGCAGATCAGCCGCAGGCGCCGCCGACCCTGATCAAGCACACCAGTCTGCTTAACCGCAGTTTTACCTTCGAGAACTTCGTCGAGGGCAAGTCCAACCAGTTGGCCCGCGCTGCAGCCTGGCAGGTTGCGGACAATCCCAAGCATGGCTATAACCCGCTGTTCCTTTATGGGGGCGTTGGCCTGGGCAAGACCCACTTGATGCACGCGGTTGGTAACCATCTGCTGAAGAAGAATCCGGCTGCCCGGATCGTGTATCTGCATTCCGAGCGTTTCGTCGCCGATATGGTCAAGGCGCTGCAAATGAACGCCATCAACGACTTCAAGCGTTATTACCGTTCGGTCGATGCGCTGTTGATTGACGATATTCAGTTCTTTGCCAAGAAAGAGCGCTCGCAGGAAGAGTTCTTCCACACCTTCAACGCGCTGCTTGAAGGCGGGCAGCAGGTCATTCTCACCAGTGACCGGTACCCCAAGGAAATTGACGGCCTGGAAGAGCGGCTCAAGTCTCGTTTTGGTTGGGGCCTGACCGTCGCTGTCGAGCCGCCCGAGCTGGAAACCCGCGTTGCCATTCTGATGAAGAAGGCCGAGCAGTCCCGGGTTGATCTGCCTCACGATGCGGCTTTCTTTATTGCCCAGCGTATTCGCTCCAACGTCCGCGAACTGGAAGGTGCACTCAAGCGGGTCATCGCCAGTGCGCATTTTATGGGACGCGACATCACCATTGAGCTGATTCGTGAGTCGCTCAAGGACCTGCTCGCCTTGCAGGACAAGTTGGTGAGTATCGATAATATTCAGCGCACCGTCGCCGAGTACTACAAGATCAAGGTAGCCGACGTCCTGTCCAAACGTCGCTCCCGCTCCGTTGCACGGCCCCGTCAGGTTGCCATGGCCCTGGCCAAGGAGTTGACCAACCACAGCCTTCCTGAGATTGGCGATGCGTTTGGTGGACGGGATCACACAACGGTATTGCATGCCACGCGCAAGATTGCCGAGTTGCGCGAGACTGATGCGGATATCCGCGAGGACTACAAGAATCTGTTGAGGACGCTGACGACCTGAGCCCGTCAGCCCACATCACTGCCAACCAGCACGAGGTCGAAGGAAGACAATGCAATTCACCATTCAGCGAGAAGCTCTGTTGAAGCCCCTGCAACTGGTTGCGGGCGTTGTGGAACGTCGCCAGACCCTGCCGGTTCTGTCCAACGTCCTGCTCGTGGTCGACGGCAACACCCTGTCACTGACCGGTACCGACCTGGAAGTCGAGCTGGTTGGCCGTATCGCGTTGGATGAAGCCTGCGAGGACGGCGAGATAACCGTTCCTGCCCGCAAGCTGATGGATATCTGTAAATCGTTGCCGGACGATGCCACGCTGAACTTCAAGGTCGAAGACGGCAAGGCACTGATCAAGGCCGGGCGCAGTCGGTTTACCCTGGCGACCCTGCCGGCAAACGATTTCCCCAATGTTGAAGACGGCCCGGGTGCCATGAGTTTCGCCGTCAGTCAGGGCAAGCTGCGGCGCCTGATTGAGCGCACCAGCTTTGCCATGGCTCAGCAGGACGTGCGCTACTATCTGAACGGTCTGCTGCTGGAGATCAATCAGGGCCAGCTGCGTGCGGTAGCAACCGACGGTCATCGCATGGCGATGTGCACCGTTGATGCGAACATCGACTATCAGGAACGCTATCAGCTGATCGTGCCGCGTAAGGGCGTTCTTGAACTGGCCCGTCTTCTCGGCGAAGCGGATGACCTGGTCAATGTCGTACTGGGTACACACCACATTCGCGCCACCACCGGCGACTTCACCTTCACCTCCAAGCTGGTCGATGGCAAGTTCCCGGATTACGAGCGTGTGCTGCCGCGGGGCGGCGACAAGATTGTCGTGGCCGATCGGCATAGCTTGCGCGATGCATTCAGCCGTACGGCGATTCTGTCCAATGAAAAGTATCGTGGTATTCGTCTGACGCTGGAGTCGGGCCAGCTCAAGATTCAGGCCAACAACCCCGAGCAGGAAGAAGCTGAAGAAGAAGTAATGGTTGATTACAGCGGTGCGCCGTTGGAGATCGGCTTCAATGTCAGTTACCTGCTGGATGTGATGAACGTGCTCGGCCATGAGCAGGCCAAGCTGGTGTTGTCTGATGCCAACAGCAGTGCACTGATCCAGGAAGCCGAATCTGACGAAAGCCTTTACGTCGTCATGCCGATGCGTCTCTGACGCGCAATGCCGCTATCTCGTTTGACGGTCACCGCGGTGCGTAATCTGCACTCGGTGACCCTTCTCCCCTCTCCTCGTATCAACCTCGTTTCCGGTCCGAACGGCAGTGGCAAGACCAGCTTGCTTGAGGCCATTCATATTCTTGGCCTCGCCCGATCCTTCCGCAGTACCCGATTGCAGCCCGTTATTCAGTACCAGCAGGATAGCTGTACTGTCTTTGGCGAGGTTTTTTTGTCGGGTGGCAACTCCAGCAAGATTGGTATTACTCGCAGTCGGCAGGCCGACTACGACATTCGTATCAATGGCCAGAACGCACGTAGTACCGCCGAGCTCGCCGAAGTCCTGCCATTGCAGTTGATCAACCCGGACAGTTTTCGCTTGCTTGAGGGCGCTCCCAAACAACGTCGGCAGTATCTGGATTGGGGTGTGTTCCACGTGGAACATCGTTTTCTCCCGGCGTGGCAACGACTGCAAAAGAGCCTCAAACAACGGAATTCGCTGCTGCGACGTGGTAGAATCGAACGTTCGCTGCTAGCCCCCTGGGAGGCCGAGCTGGTCGCTTCTGGCGAGCAGATTGACGGCTTCCGACAGGCGTATCTGCAACAGCTGAAGCCGGTGTTCGAAGGCGTACTCGCGGAGCTGCTGCAGATAGATGGGCTAACGCTTAGCTATTTTCGCGGTTGGGATCGCGAGCGCGGTCTGGCTGAGGTGCTGGAGTCGCAGTTCGATCGTGATATGGCACTCGGGCATACCCAGGCTGGCCCACAGCGCGCTGACCTGCGACTGCGGGTCAACGGGATGAACGCCGCCGAAGTGTTGTCCAGAGGTCAGCAAAAGCTGGTCGTCTGTGCGATGAAGATCGCGCAAGGGCGGCTGCTAGGTCTGATGGAAAGGCAGCGAGATTGTGTATTCCTGGTCGACGACCTCCCCTCTGAGCTGGATCGTCACCATCGGCAAGCGCTGTGCCGCTTGCTCGAGTCGCTCGATTGTCAGGTGTTTATCAGCTGCGTCGATGCGGATTCGTTGAGTGAATGCTGGCAAGCAGACACACCCTTATCCATGTTCCACGTGGAACATGGGCACATTGTGCAGACCGAATGAAGTCTGGAGTGACTTAAGATGACCGATAACAAAGCCTATGATTCATCGAGTATTAAGGTTCTGAAGGGCCTTGATGCGGTGCGTAAGCGTCCCGGTATGTACATCGGTGACACCGATGACGGCACCGGCCTTCACCACATGGTCTTTGAAGTCGTCGATAACTCGATCGATGAAGCCCTGGCTGGCTACTGCAGTGATATCGACATCACCATCCATACCGACGAGTCGATCAGTGTCCGTGACAACGGCCGCGGTATCCCGGTCGATGCACACGAGGAAGGGGTGTCCGCTGCAGAGGTCATCATGACTGTTCTGCACGCCGGCGGTAAGTTCGACGATAACAGCTACAAGGTCTCCGGCGGTCTGCACGGTGTGGGTGTATCGGTGGTAAACGCCCTCTCGGAGAAGCTGGTGTTGACCATTCGCCGCGAAGGCAAGGTCTGGGAGCAGACCTACGTCCATGGTGTGCCGCAAGCCCCTCTGGCGGCAGTTGGTGACACCGATAGCACGGGTACCCAGATTCATTTCAAACCCTCGGCCGAGACCTTTAGCAGCATCTCATTCAGCTGGGATATCCTCGCCAAACGCCTGCGCGAACTGTCTTTCCTGAACTCCGGGGTGGGTATCAACCTGCGAGACGAGCGCACTGGCAAGCACGAACTGTTCCGCTACGAAGGCGGCCTGCGCGCATTCGTCGAGTACCTGAACCAGAACAAGAGCACCATCAACTCGGTGTTCCACTTCAATCTTCAGCGTGAAGACGGCATCGGCGTTGAAGTGGCGATGCAGTGGAATGACAGCTTTAACGAGAGCATTCTCTGCTTCACCAACAACATTCCCCAGCGCGATGGTGGTACGCACCTCGCCGGCTTCCGCAGCGCTCTCACCCGCAGCCTGAACAGCTATATCGAACAGGAAGGCTTGCTGAAAAAGCTTAAGGTCAATACCTCTGGTGACGATGCCCGTGAAGGTTTGACGGCCATCATTTCGGTCAAGGTGCCGGATCCCAAGTTCTCGTCCCAGACCAAGGACAAGCTGGTGTCATCCGAAGTGAAGACCGCCGTCGAGCAGGAAATGAACAAATTCTTTGCCGACTACCTGCTGGAGAAGCCCGGTGAGGCCAAGGCCGTAGTGGGTAAGATGATTGATGCCGCCCGGGCACGCGAAGCCGCCCGCAAGGCCCGTGAAATGACCCGCCGCAAAGGCGCACTGGATATCGCCGGCCTGCCGGGCAAACTGGCAGATTGCCAGGAGAAGGATCCGGCACTGTCTGAACTCTACATTGTGGAAGGTGACTCCGCGGGCGGCTCTGCCAAGCAGGGCCGTAACCGCCGGACCCAGGCCATCCTGCCGCTGAAGGGTAAGATCCTCAACGTCGAGAAGGCACGTTTTGACAAGATGCTCTCCTCTGCCGAGGTGGGCACGCTGATTACCGCATTGGGTTGTGGTATTGGCCGCGAAGAGTTCAACATCCAAAAGCTGCGTTACCACAACATCATCATCATGACCGATGCTGACGTCGACGGCTCGCACATTCGTACTCTGCTGCTGACGTTCTTCTTCCGTCAAATGCCAGAGCTGATCGAAAACGGCTACATCTACATTGCCCAGCCGCCGCTCTACAAGATCAAGAAGGGCAAGCAGGAACAGTACCTGAAGGACGACGAGGCACTCGAAGAGTACCTGACACAGTCAGCCCTTGAAGATTCCTATCTGTACGTTACCGAAGGCGCGCCGGGGATCACCGGTCAGGCACTGGAGCGTCTGGTACAGGAATTCCGCAGCGTGATGAAAACGCTCAAGCGCCTGGCTCGCCTGTATCCGCAGGAGTTGATGGAGCACTTCATCTATCTGCCCCGCCTGAGTGTGGAGAACCTGGCCGATAAGGCCTTTATGGAGACCTGGATTAAAGGGTTTGCAGAGCGCGTCGCACCCACGCAGCGATCCGGTCAGGAGTTCCGTGTCAGCCTTCGGGAAGACCCGGAACGGCATCTCTGGCTACCGGAGGTCGAGTCCATTACCCACGGTTTGTCGAACTATGTCACCTTCAATCGTGACCTGTTCGCCAGCAATGACTATCGCACCATGGCCGAGCTGGGTGAGAAGCTGCAGACCCTGCTGGAGCCCGGCGCCTATATGCAGCGCGGCGAGCGCAAGAAGCCGATCAGCAACTTCAAGGAAGCCCTTGAATGGATGATGAACGAAACCGCACGCCGTCATACTATCCAGCGTTACAAGGGGCTGGGCGAGATGAATCCGGAGCAGCTGTGGGAAACCACCATGGATCCGGAAAGTCGCCGTATGCTGCGGGTGAATATTGAAGACGCTATCGCTGCGGACCAGATCTTCAACACGCTGATGGGTGACCACGTGGAACCGCGCCGCGAATTTATCGAGTCCAATGCTCTGGCGGTGTCCAACCTGGACGTCTGATCAGGCGATAAAAAACCCCTTTGATCGTAGGGTCAAAGGGGTTTTTAGTGTCTGGCGATCAACGAAAGTCGTCGGTCAGATCCGAATCGGAAAACTCGTTACCCGGCGTCGCCGGCTTGAATGAAAGCTCCGCTTCTGGCTCTGGTTGCTGTGGCATGCCCAGTGGCGATTCGCTGCGGGTATCGCTGAACTTGGACTTCAGCTTCAGATCCGTTGGCGAATCAGCGTAGCGCAGCGCCATCTCCATGGTGATCTTGCCGTCGGTCAGCAGGTCGTACAGGTGCTGATCAAAGCTTTGCAGGCCGGGCTCCTGGCCGCGGTTCATCGAGTCCTTGATCTCGGACAGTTCGTCGCGGGCAATCAGGTTACGGATGTAGGGCGTGCGCAGCAGCACCTCGACGGCGGCCACACGCTTCTGATGCACCGCAGGCACCAGCCGCTGGGCAATAATGCCGGCCAGATTCATCGAGATATCACTGAGCGTCTGTTTGCGCTCGCCTTCCGGGAACAGGTTGACCATGCGCTCGATGGCCTGGACGCTGTTGGTGGCGTGCAGGGTGGCTACCACCAGGTGACCGGTCTCGCTGTAGTGCAGCGCGTGCTGCATGGTCGCCTTGTCGCGTATCTCGCCGATCATGATGACGTCAGGCGATTCGCGCAGAACATTGCGCAGCGCATGTTCGAAGCTCTGGGTATCCAGCCCGACTTCACGCTGATCGATGATCGATTTCTTGTGCCTGTGCAGAAACTCGATCGGGTCTTCAATGCAGACAATGTGCCCTGCCCGATTGGTATTACGGTAATCCAGCATGGAGGCGAGGGTTGTCGACTTGCCTGAACCGGTGGCGCCGACCACCAGCACCAGGCCGCGATCCTTGAGTGCCAGTCGTTCCAGCTGCTGCGGCAGGCCAAGGTCAGCGAAGGCAGGAATCTTGTTGCTGATATGGCGCACGACCATACCCACTTCACTGCGCTGGTAGAACACGTTGATACGGAAGCGGCCCAGGTTGGGCAGGCCGACCGCCAGGTTCATCTCCTGCTCGCGTTCGAACTCCTCGATCTGCTTTTCGTTCATCACCTGCCAGGCCAGTTCCCTGACGGCACCGGCTGCCAGCGGCTGATTGCCGAAGGCGAAGAAGTCACCCTCACGCTTTAGGGTCACGGGCGCACCAACGCTGAAAAACAGGTCGGAGCCGCCCTTTTCGGCCAGGGCGCGGAGGTAGCGGTTAATATCCATATCAAGACACCGGTCGAGCAGTTGATGAAATCGCGGTACGCCGCGTCAGAACACCCATTATGGACCAGTCGCCCTCAGGCGTCTTTCAGGCCCTGCAACTGCTGGTTGATCCAGCTTTCAGCCTGTTTGTTGGCGGCGACGATGGAGCGCGGATCGGCACCGGCCGGATAGATCGCGGGGCCGATCATCACCTTGACGGTACCGGGCTTCTTGGCCCAGCCCTGACGCGGCCAGAATTCGCCGGCATTGTGCGCAACGGGAATAATGGGGGCGTTATTGGCACAGGCCAGCGCAGCGCCACCACGGGAGAATTTGACCGTCTCTCCGGGGGCGATGCGGGTACCTTCCGGGAATACCAGAATCCACATGCCGTCCTTCAGGCGTTCACCGCCAGTGCGTGTCAGCTGCTGCAGCGAGTCGCGCGCCTTGCTGCGGTCAATCGCAATGGGTTTGGCCAGCGCAAAGGCCCAGCCAAAGAAGGGGACATACAGCAGCTCGCGCTTGATCAACTGGGTTTGCGGACGGAATACACGTGGCAGAAAGAAGGTTTCCCAGGTGCTCTGGTGGTTGGCGAGGATCACCCCCGGCTGATCCGGAATGTTCTCCAGACCGGATATCTCGTAGCGGATGCCGACGATGTTCTTCGCCAGCCACACAGCGATAGCGGACCACCACTCGATGATGACCTTGATCCGCCAGCGAACGCTCAGAAACAGCGCGAGCGGGGTGACCAGAATGCACCAGACGGCAGCGCTGGCCGACAGCAACAGGTAGAACAGAACGACGCGAAGGCGCATCAGCAGAGACATGGTTCAGGATTCCAGGAGGTGGTCGACAACAGCTGCCAGATCATCGAATACCCGCGTACCGGCGGGCAGTGTCTTGTGCTCGGTATTCGCACCCTTGCCGGTACGTACCAGATAGGGCGTACAACCGACGGCGCAGCCGGCCTCGAGGTCACGCAGGCTGTCGCCCACGGTGGGAACGCCATCGAGCGGCTGACCAAGGTCATCGGCAATCTGCCTGAACAGCCCTGGCAGCGGCTTGCGGCAATCGCAACCGGCATCAGGAGCGTGCGGACAGTAACGTATCAGATCCACCTTGCCGCCCTGCTCTGCTACCAGCTGGCGCAGCCGGTCATGCATGGCCTGCAGCGTGGCCTCGTCATAGTAGCCCCGGCCGATACCGGATTGGTTGGTGGCCACTGCGACAGTCCAGCCGGCCTTGCTCAGGCGCGCAATGGCGTCGATGGAGCCGGGCAAGGGAATCCACTCGTCGAGGGATTTGATATAGGCGTCGGAGTCCTGATTGATGACCCCGTCGCGGTCGAGAATGATTAACTTCATAGCGACAAGCTCCAAGCGGCAAGCTACAAGTCAGCACGGGCGGCTTGCCGCTTGCAGCTTGTAGCTTGCAGCGGCGTCAGCCGAGCAGCGAAATATCCGCAACGCCGAGGAACAGACCGCGCAGACGTGCCAGCAGCGCGTAGCGGTTGGCCTTGACGGCGTCGTCCTCGGCGTTGACCAGTACCTGTTCGAAGAAGGCGTCCACCGGCGCGCGCAGGGCGGCCAGTTGCTCCAGCGTCGCGTTGTACTGCCGTTGGGATGCCAGCGGCGCTACCGCCTGCTCTGCAGCGGCGACGGCGTTCGCCAGCGCCTGCTCGGCGGCTTCCTGCAGCAGTGCAGTATTGATCTGCTCACTGACGCTGCCGTCAGCCTTGGACAGGATGTTGGACACTCGCTTGTTGGCGGCAGCCAGGGCCTCGGCCTCGGGCAGTCGGCGGAAGGCCTGAACGGCCTGTACACGCTGATCGAAGTCCAGCGGCGAAGTCGGGCTGACGGCGCGTACCGACTGGTAAACCGCAACGTCGATACCTTCATCCTCGTAGCGGGCGCGCAGGCGGTCGAAGATGAAGTCCTGCACCTGGGCAACCAGCGCCTCGCCGCTCAATCCGGCGGTAGTCGCCTGGGCAAAGCCCAGTTCCTGGTTGGTCTCCACGGCATGTCCCAGCGCACTGGCCAGATCCAGGTCCAGTTGCTTCTCGATCAGGATACGCAGGACGCCGAGGGCGGCACGGCGCAGGGCATACGGGTCCTTGGAGCCGGTCGGCAGCATGCCGATACCGAAGATGCAGACCAGGGTGTCGATCTTGTCTGCCAGCGCCACGGCGGCGCCGGTCAGGGTGCTTGGCAGTTCGGCACCTGCACCGCGCGGCATGTACTGCTCGTTCAGCGCCAGCGCCACGTCGTCGGCTTCGCCGTCGTGCTTGGCGTAGTAGTAGCCGGCAATACCCTGCAGTTCCGGAAACTCGCCGACCATCTCGGTCGCCAGGTCGCACTTGGACAGCAGGCCCGCACGGGCAGCTCGCCCGGCGTCGCCGCCGATGCGCTCGGCAATAAAGCCGGCCAGCTCGGACACGCGTTTGGCCTTGTCGAATACACTGCCCAGATCGGCCTGGAATACCACGTTCGCCAGACGCTGGTTGCGGGTTTCCAGCGGCTGTTTCTGGTCCTGCTTGAAGAAGAACTCGGCGTCGGTCAGGCGCGGGCGCACCACCTTCTCGTTACCGGCGATGATCTGCGCCGGGTCCTTGCTCTCCAGGTTGGAGACGGTGATAAAGCGCGGCAGCAGCTTGCCGTTGGCATCCAGCAGGCAGAAGTACTTCTGGTTATCCTGCATGGTCGAGATCAGCGCTTCCTGCGGCACCTCAAGGAAGCGTTCCTCGAAGCTGCACACCAGCGGCACCGGCCATTCGACCAGCGCGGTGACTTCGTCCAGCAGGTCCGCCGGCACGATGGCGGTGCCCTGCTGCTCTGCAGCCAGCGTGTCGACGCGGCTCTTGATGATCTCGCGGCGCTCGGCGAAATCGGCGATCACGTGCGCGCTGCGCAGGGTCTCGGCATAAGCCGCCGGACTGGCGATGGTGACCTGATCCGGGTGGTGGAAGCGGTGGCCGCGGGACAGGTTACCGGCACGCTGCGAGAGAATCTCGCAGGGCACGACCTGATCACCCAGCAGCATGACCAGCCACTGGGTCGGGCGGACGAATTCGGTCTTGCGGGCACCCCAGCGCATGCGCTTGGGAATCGGCAGCGCGGCCAGTGCGGCGTCAACGATGCCGGGCAGCAGATCGGTGGCCGGCTGGCCCGGGATGTTCTGTACGAAGCGCAGCTTCGGACCACTCTGGTCGATCTCGGCCAGGCTGACACCGCACTTGCGGGCAAAGCCTTCGGCGGCTTTGGTCGGGTTGCCGTCGGCGTCAAACGCCGCCTGTACGGGCGGGCCATCGAGTTGGGTGGTGCGGTCGGGCTGCTGGGTTGCCAGCGCCTCGACCAGCACGGCCAGGCGGCGCGGCGCGGCGTAGTAGCGGGCCTTGGCGTAGCCCAGACCGGCGTCTTTCAGACCTCCTTCAACCCCGGCCAGGAAGGCTTCGGCCAGCTTCTTCAGGGCCTTGGGAGGCAGCTCTTCGGTGCCCAGTTCAACGAGAAAATCCTGCGCCTGCATTATTCGGCCTCCTTCAGCTTGGCCAGTACTTCATCACGCAATTCGGGGGTGGCCATCGGGAAGCCGAGGCGGGCGCGGGCCAGCAGATAGCTCTGGGCAATCGCGCGGGACAGGGTACGAACACGGAGAATGTAGCGCTGACGCTCGGTCACCGAGATGGCGCGGCGGGCGTCCAGCAGGTTGAAGGTGTGCGATGCCTTGATGACCATTTCGTAGGCCGGCAGCGGCAGCTCCAGTTCCATCAAACGATTGGCTTCACCTTCGTAGAAATCGAACAGCTCGAACAGCTTGTCGACGTTGGCGTGCTCGAAGTTGTAGGTGGACTGCTCCACCTCGTTCTGGTGGAACACGTCGCCGTAGCTGACCTTGCCGAACGGGCCGTCGGAGTAGACCAGGTCGTAGACCGAGTCGACGCCCTGCAGGTACATCGCCAGACGCTCCAGACCGTAGGTGATCTCACCGGTGACCGGATAGCACTCGACGCCACCGACCTGCTGGAAGTAGGTGAACTGGGTCACTTCCATGCCGTTCAGCCAGACTTCCCAGCCCAGACCCCAGGCGCCGAGGGTCGGCGATTCCCAGTTGTCTTCAACGAAGCGGATGTCGTGCACCAGCGGGTCGACGCCGATATGACGCAGCGAATCCAGGTACAGCTCCTGGATGTTGTCCGGGTTCGGCTTGAGCACCACCTGGAACTGGTAGTAATGCTGCAGGCGGTTCGGGTTTTCACCGTAGCGGCCGTCAGCCGGGCGGCGGCTGGGCTGGACGTAGGCGGCGTTCCAGGTTTCCGGGCCGATGGCGCGCAGGAAGGTGGCTGTATGGAAGGTGCCGGCACCCATTTCCATGTCGTAGGGCTGCAGTACCACACAACCCCGCTCTGCCCAGTAGCTTTGCAGGGCAAGGATCAGTCCTTGAAAGGTGTGGACGGCTGGATTGGTCTGAGTCACGTGTTTCACCAGGTCGGGCTGTGAAATTGAGAAAGGCCGAAGTATACATTCAGAACGCCTCCGACATACAGGAAAGCGGCGTATTTACTGGTCTGCGCGATCTTAGTCGGCGTGCTCTGCCAATCCCTTTGGGCGCTCACGGTGTTGCTGCCGCCGAGCGCTCAATCACCTGCCCCAGCCGGTCGAAATCGATATTGGCACCCGAGTTGATCGCAATCAGGGTCTGGTCGCGGATACCTTCGCGTCGTACGTATTCGCGCAAGCCAGCTACTGCCAGCGCGCCAGAGGGCTCGGTGATCGAGCGGGTGTCGTCATAAATCCTGCGTACGGCGCTGCAGATGGCGTCGTTACTGACGGTGATGACCTCGTCGACGTAGCGTCGGCAGAAGGCGAAATTGAGTTTGCCGATCTGCGCGACCGCGACGCCATCGGCAAAGCGCCCGACCGCTGGCAAGACCACACGGGCATCGGCCGCCAGTGCTGCCTGCAGGCAGGCGGATTCCTCCGACTCGACGCCGATCACCCGCACCTCTGGGCGCAGATACTTGATATACGCCGCTACCCCGGCGATCAGCCCGCCGCCACCGACCGGTACAAATACCGCGTGGAGTGCACCCTGATGCTGACGCAGCAGCTCCACCGCGACGGTTCCCTGGCCGGCGATCACATCCGGGTCGTCAAACGGCGGGACGAAGGTATAGCCGTACTTGTCTGCCAGCTGCAGCGCGTGTGCCAGTGCTTCCGGGAAGCCGTCGCCGTGCAGCAGCGCAGTGGCGCCCCGGGCACAGACGCCTTCGACCTTCAGCTTTGGCGTGGTGGTGGGCATGACGATCAGCGCGCGCACGCCGAGTCGCTGGGCAGCAAGTGCCAGTCCCTGGGCATGGTTACCGGCTGACGCGGTGATGACGCCGCGCGCCCGCTCGCTTGGGCTCAGTCGGGCGACGCGGGTGTAGGCACCGCGGATCTTGAACGAGAACACCGGTTGCAGGTCTTCGCGCTTGAGCAGAACCTGATTGTTCAGGTCTGAGGACAGGCGCGGGGCGAATTGCAGCGGGGTTTCAGTGGCGACGTCATAGACCGGTGCCGACAGGATGCTGCCGACCAGAGTGCGTAATCGTGCCGGGGCGTCGTCGTCACTCAGGTCGGTTTCGGTGTCGGTTGAAGAGAGGGATAGAGCAGTTGTCATACGGTCTCCTGATGCTTGTTTGCCCCGGAGACAGAATGAAAAAACCCGCCTCAGAGGCGGGTTTGGGTGCGCACGATGCTAGCCCGCCGTTATGGGAATGGCGGTAATAATCATTCGGCTGGTCAGTGCGGGTGTGCTGGTCATGGGTCGAATCTAGCGGCTGTGCCGGTTATGGTCAACCGCTTATTCCTTTGGCGCCCCGGGGTCGAGCAGATCCTCACTGCCGCGGCTACGCTGGTCGGCAGCGATCTGCTCCTCGAGATCGGCCTGCACGCGGGTATCCACCGCAGCGGGTGCCCGGGTTTGCGTCGATGTTGCCGGTGGTGTGACGCCCGGGCTGGAGGCCGCCCCGCGCTCGCTCAGCTGTACCCGGTAGATCGGCTCCGGCATATCCATCCCGGCGGCTTCCAGTGCCAGCTTGACCTGGCGAATGCCCTCGCTCTTTACGCTGGCAAAGTCATGGCTGCGCTGGTCTACCCAGGCCTGATAGCGGATCTGGACGTTGGAGTCGCCCAGCGCGGTGATATAGGCGCGAGGCGGGGGCGCGTCCATCACACCCTCCAGCGTGCTCAGCACGTCAATGCCAATCTGCTGGGCGCGCACCAGATCCTCGTTGACACCAATGCCGACATCAAAGCCAAAGCGACGACTGGGGTTGCGGGTGTAGTTGAGCATCACACTGCTGAATACCAGGGCGTTGGGCAGGCGCAGGTGATTGCCGTCCAGCGTCATGAGGATGGTAGCCCGTGAGGTCAGGGCGACCACAATGCCTTCGTTGCCATCAATGACGACATGATCCTTCGGTGAAAACGGCTGCCGCAGACTCATGAGGATGCCGGCAAGGTAGTTTTCCATGGTGCTCTTGAAGGCGAAGCCGAGCGCCACCCCCATGACCCCGGCAGTACCCAGCACGGCGCCGACCAGGGCGGTGGCGTCCATGATCTCCAGTGCAATCAGCACGCCGATCAGGCTGATGACCCAGCGTACGGTGGTGCGGGTCAGTTCGCGCAGGAACGGGTTGCGCCGGGCAACCCGGTCCAGCATCTGTCGGCGGGCCAGCCAGCTTCCCAGCAGCCAGAATACGGCGACCACAACGAGCGCAAGCAGGAACAGCGGCAGTGCTGCCAGCAGGCTGTAGCACTCCTCCAGCAGGCGTTGCAGGACGGCGTCCATGTTGAATGTCAGGGTCTCTGCCATGCTCGCTTCCTGTGTTGTGCCATGCCGCGGGTGGTTCGGCGCGGCGGTGGTCAGTCGTCGCGGGTGAGCACTTCCAGCAGCTCGATCTCGAACCGCAGGTTGCTGCCTGGTTTGATATGCTCGCCAACGCTGCGCTCGCCGTAGGCCAGTTCGGCAGGTACGAACAGCTGACGGCGACCACCGACCCGCATGCCCATCAGGCCCTGATCCCAGCCCTTGATGACCCGACCGGTGCCAATGACGCACTGGAAGGGCCGACCGCGCTGGTGGGACGAATCGAATACGGTGCCGTCCTCGAGGGTGCCGGTGTAGTGGGTGGTGATCAGCGCGCCCTTGACGCACTCCTTGCCCTCGCCCAGGGTCAGGTCGATGATTTGCAACTGGTCGCTCATGTGGTTCTCCGTGGGCGAATACAAGATGGGTTTTGGCGAGTATAACCCCCGAATTGGAGCAAGGCATGAACCCGACGGACCCGGTACGCTGTGGATGGTGCAGCGATGACCCTGTGTATCAGCGTTATCACGACGAAGAATGGGGCGTGCCCTGCCGGGATGCCGGCAGCCTGTTCGAGATGCTCATGCTGGAGGGCTTTCAGGCCGGGTTGTCGTGGATCACGGTGCTGCGCAAGCGTGAGCACTATCGGCAGGTGTATCGCGACTTCGATATCGCCTTTATGGCCAACCAGAGTGATGACGAGCTGCAGGCGCTGCTACAGGACCCGGGCATCATCCGCAATCGGCTCAAGGTATACGGCGCCCGGCGTAATGCGCGAGCGTGGCAACGGTTGTGTGCCGAGCAGGATCCGGTCGACTGGCTCTGGCAGTTCGTCGGCGGCCAGCCGCTGATCCGTCATGCGGCTACCCTGAGCGAGATTCCGGCACAGACCGCCGAGGCGAAGGCGATGAGCAAGGCGTTGCAGAAGGCCAACTTTACCTTCGTCGGGCCGACCATCTGCTATGCCTTTATGCAGGCGACCGGGATGGTCATGGATCACACTACCAATTGCCACTGCTACCCGGCCCTGGCTGCAGGCTGACCCGGGTTCTCGCCCTGCCCGCCCGTGCAGCTTACAATGGCCGCTGATTCATTGTTCGGAGCATTGCCGTGGAGCGGTTGAAAGGCGCCCTCATCGTTGGATTTCTCAGGCTGTTTGCCCAGTTGCCCTTTGGCGTCGCGCAGCGTCTTGGCGCGTTCGCGGGCTGGCTGATGTGGAAGCTGCCGAACCGCTCGCGTGACGTCACCCGGATCAACCTCAGTCACTGCATGCCGGAATTGGGCGAGGCCGAGCTGAATGATCTGGTCCGCCGAACGCTGCTTGATACCGGCCGCAGTTTTGCCGAGAGTGCTTGCGCCTGGATGTGGTCACCGCACAAGACGGTCGGGCTGATCAGGGAAGTCGAAGGGGAGCATTTGCTCACCGAAGCACTGGCAGCCGGCAAGGGCGTGGTCGCGATTACCAGCCACCTGGGTAACTGGGAAGTGCTCAACCACTGGTACTGCCTGCGCGCCAAGCCCATCATCTTCTACCGCCCGCCCAAGCAGAAGGCGGTTGATGACCTGCTCAAGCGCCAGCGCACCCAGCTGGGCAACAAGGTCGCTGCCTCGACCCGTGAGGGCATCATCAGTGTCATGCGCGAAGTGCGTCGCGGTGGCGCGGTGGGTATTCCGGCCGATCCGGAGCCGGCGCTCAAGAGCGGTGTGTTTGTTCCGTTCTTTGCAACCCAGGCACTGACCAGCAAGTTTGTCCCCAACCTGCTCAAGGGCAGCGAGGCACGTGCCTTGTTTTTCCATTGTGTACGGCTGCCCGACAACAGTGGTTTCAAGGTGATTCTGGAGGCGGCGCCAGAGGCGCTTTACAGTCAGGACGAGTACGAGGCCGTGGCCTGCATGAGCGCCGTGATTGAGCGCTATGTGCGCCGTTGGCCCAGCCAGTACATGTGGAGTATGAAGCGGTTCAAAAAACGGCCTGCCGGGGAAAAACGCTGGTATTAAAGTGATGGCCAGCCTGTGCTAGGGTGCACAGGTTTCTGCGGTGCAGGCCTGGCCTGTTGCAGATGGGTGCAATACGACTGATGTGGGGGTAAGGGATGGCCAACCAACGACAACATCCGCGAACACAGATGAAGGCGCAGATCCGCATCTGGCACCAGTCCTTTGGCGATATTCTGGCGTACACCCGAGACCTGTCAGACGGTGGGGTCTTCGTCGAACACCCGCTGATGGGAGAGCTGAGCAACGGTGACGAAGTCACCGGGCAGGTTCAGGGGATGCCCTTTGAGGCACCTGTTCTGCGCATGCAGGTGCAGCGAGCGGTGCCCGGTGAAGGTGCCGGCATGGCCTTTCTCGGCGAGGCTGACGAGGTCAGCGACGCCAGAACATCGGCGACAGCAGCACCAGCAGAGTGAAGACCTCCAGGCGGCCCAGCAGCATGGCGAAACTCAGCACCCATTTCACCCCGCTTTCCAGATTGCCGTAGTGCACGGCAACCTCGCCCAGACCCGGGCCGAGGTTGTTGATGCACGCCGTCAGCGCCGAGAACGCGGTGACAAAGTCCAGACCGGTTCCGAGCAGGATCAGGAACAGCATCGCGAAGGCAAAGACGTACACCGCACAGAACCCCCACACTGCTTCCACCACCCGGTCAGGTACCGGACTGTCGCCCAGCTTGACCGGGAAAACCCCGTGCGGGTGCAGCAGTCGCTTGATCTCCCGCGATCCCTGCTTGTACAGCAGCAGCACACGAATCACCTTCATACCGCCACCGGTCGAGCCGGCACAGGCGCCGATAAAGCTGGCGTACAGCAACAGATACGGCAACAGGGTCGGCCAGGTGGAAAAGTCGGTCACACCGAAGCCGGTGGTGGTAGCAATCGAAACGGTTTCGAAGGCGGCAAAGCGCACCGAAGTCCAGACATCATGGTGCTGGTAATGCACCAGCACGGCGAAACAGATGATGAACAGTGCCAGCAGGATCAGCACGTAGGCGCGGCACTCCGGGTCCTGCCAGTAGTTCTTCAGCGAGCGGTAGCGCCAGGCGAGAAAGTGCAGGGCGAAGTTGATGCCGGAAATCAGCATGAACAGGATGCAGATCGACTCGATCAGCGGGCTGTTATAGTAGCCGATACTGGCGTCGTGGGTGGAGAACCCGCCGATGGCGACGGTGGAGAAGCTGTGGCCGATGGCGTTGAACAGGTCCATGCCGGCGGCCCAGTAGGCCAGTGCACAGGCAACGGTCAGGCCGGCGTAGATATACCAGAGCACCTTGGCCGTCTCGGCGATGCGCGGGGTCAGCTTGTTTTCCTTCAGCGGCCCCGGCATCTCGGCGCGGTACAGCTGCATCCCGCCAACACCCAGCATCGGCAGGATCGCCACCGCCAGCACGATGATCCCCATACCGCCAAACCATTGCAGCTGCTGGCGGTAATACAGCAGCGCCCGTGGCAGGGTATCCAGCCCGGTGATTACGGTGGCGCCGGTGGTAGTCAGGCCGGAGAAAGACTCGAACACCGCATCGGCCACGGTCAGGTCAGGTGTTTCCAGCAACCACAGCGGCACCGCACCGAACAGGCCGAGGACCAGCCAGAACAGAACGGTAATCAGGTAGCCATCGCGGGTGCGCAGCTCGTTGCGTCGGCCACGCACCGGTAGCCAGATCAGGGTACCGGCAATCAGGGTGATGACGAAACCGCTGAGGAAGGCGTTCATCGCCTCCTCGTGGTAGTACCAGCCAACACCTGCCGCCGGCAGCATGCTGGTGGAAAAGAGCATCAGCAAAATGCCGATGATGCGCTGTATCTGTGGATACTGCATGCTGCGAGGCGCCTCAGAAGAAAGTCAGGCCGACCTGGAACAGACGCTCCACATCGCGGATATATTTCTTGTCGATCACGAACAGGATGACATGGTCATCGGATTCGATCACGGTCGAGTCGTGGGCAATCAGCACCTCGTCGTCGCGGACGATGGCGCCGATAGTGGTACCCGGCGGCAGATCAATC
The DNA here is from genome assembly GCF_055397385.1 of Halopseudomonas sp. T1L2. Taxonomy (NCBI): domain Bacteria; kingdom Pseudomonadati; phylum Pseudomonadota; class Gammaproteobacteria; order Pseudomonadales; family Pseudomonadaceae; genus Halopseudomonas; species Halopseudomonas sp. T1L2. The sequence continues at coordinate 2,950,800 of NZ_AP040865.1, forward strand.
TGACCGATCGACTTGCCGACCACCTTGGAAGAGCGTGCGTCGCCGTGGGCAACTGCCTCGATGGCTTCTGCCGCGCCGCGGCGCAGCGAGTAGACGTTGACGATGTCACCCCGGCGCACGTGGGTCAGCAGGGTGCCGATGGTTGCCTGCGAGGGTGAGATGGCAATATCGATCTCGCCGCCCTGCACCAGGTCGACGTAGGCCGGGTTGTTGATCAGCGTCATCACCTTGCGCGCGCCGAGGCGCTTGGCCAGCATCGAGGACATGATGTTGGCTTCGTCGTCGTTGGTAATGGCGCAGAAGATGTCGACGTCTTCGATATTCTCTTCGATCAGCAGCTCGCGGTCCGACGCGCTGCCGTGCAGTACCACGGTACGGTCCAGGGTCTGCGACAAATAGTCTGCTCGGGTCTTGCTGGCTTCGATGATCTTGACCTGATAGCGGCTCTCGATGGCTTCGGCCAGCCGCTCGCCGATATTGCCGCCACCGGCAATGACCACGCGCTTGTGGGTCTTCTCGACCCGTCGCAGCTCGCTCATCACCGCCCGGATATCGCGTGTGGCAGCGATAAAGAACACCTCGTCGTCAGCCTCGATGATGGTATCGCCCTTGGGAATGATCGGGCGGTCCTTGCGGAAAATCGCCGCTACCCGGGTGTCGACACCGGGCATGTGCTGGCGCAGAAAGCGTAGTTCCTGGCCGACCAGCGGGCCGCCGTAGTAGGCGCGCACGGCGACCAGCTGGGCCTTGCCCTCGGCAAAATCGAGCACCTGCAGCGCACCGGGGTTCTCGATCAGCCGTTTGACGTAATTGGTAACTACCTGCTCCGGGCTGATCAATACGTCGATCGGCACCGCCTCGTTATGGAACAGACCGCCGCGTGTCAGGTAGGCGGATTCCCGTACGCGGGCGATCTTGGTCGGCGTCCGGAACAGGGTGTAGGCCACCTGGCAGGCGATCATGTTGGTCTCGTCACTGCTGGTAACCGCAATCAGCATGTCGGCATCATCGGCGCCGGCCTGACGCAGCACGGTCGGGAAGGAGCCCTTGCCCTGCACCGTGCGGATATCCAGCCGGTCACCCAGCTCGCGCAGGCGCGCGGTGTCGGTGTCGATCACGGTGATGTCGTTGGCTTCACTGGCCAGCTGCGCTGCCAGACTGCCGCCGACCTGACCGGCACCGAGAATGATGATCTTCATGCCGCAGACTCCCTGTTCTTCTGTTGCGGGCTGGCGCTGAGTTTGATCAGGCGGGCCAGATAAAATCCGTCGTGGCCATCGGCCTGCGGCAGCAGCTGGCGGCCGCACGGCTGTGCAACCCCGTAGTCACCGCCGATATCCAGCAGCCGTGCCCCGGGCTCGCGGGCGAGGAAGGCCTCGATCACGCGGGTATTCTCGTCCGGCAGTACCGAGCAGGTGGCATAGACCAGAATGCCGCCCACCTCCAGCGTAGGCCAGAGCGCGTCCAGCAGCTCGCCCTGCAGCGCAGCCAGCGGGGCAATATCGGCCGAGGTGCGGGTCAGCTTGATATCCGGGTGGCGCCGGATCACCCCGGTGGCCGAACACGGGGCATCCAGCAGGATACGCTGGAAGGGCGTGCCATCCCACCACTGATCGACAGCGCGGCCGTCGGCGGCGATCAGTGTGGCGTTCAGGCGCAAGCGGTCGAGGTTCTCCTCTACCCGCTTCAATCGCGCCGGCTCCAGATCAAGAGCGACTACTTCGCTCAGATCCGCCTGTTGTTCGAGAATCTGGCAGGTCTTGCCGCCAGGGGCGCAGCAGGCATCCAGCACCCGCAACCCCGGCTTGAGGTCCAGCAGTGGCGCGGCCAGCTGGGCGGCTTCGTCCTGCACGCTGACCAGCCCGTCGGCAAAGCCCGGCAGCAGGTTGACGTCGCAGGGCGTTGCGAGCTGAATGCCGACGGCGCTGAACGGGCAGGCGCTGGCGTCAATACCGGCGTCCGCCAATTGCTGCAGATAGGCGTCGCGGCTCAGGCGGCGTTGATTGACCCGCAGGGTCATCGGCGGATGCAGGTTGTTGGCGCTGGTGATGGCATCGAGCTGATCCGGCCAGGCGCGTTGCAGGCGCTTGTACAGCCAGCCGGGATGGGCACAACGCTGGGAGGGTGACTTGTCGACCGCAGCCAGCAGCGCCTCGCCCTCACGCTGAACCCGGCGCAGCACCGCGTTGAGCAGGCCCTTGGCCCAGGGCTTGTCGAGGCTGACCGCCGCGTTGACGGTTTCGGCGATGGCCGCATGGGCCGGAATGCGCAGATACAGCAGTTGATACAGGCCAACCAGCAGCAGCGCGTGCAGGTCCTGATCCGTCGGCTTCATCGGCTTGTTCAGCAGTTCGCGGGCCAGCCCTTCCAGGCGGTTGTACCAGCGCGCCGTGCCGAAGGCCAGCTCCTGCACCAGACCCTGATCGCGCGGCGCGACGGCCTTGAGTTGCGCCGGCAGACTGCCGCCGAGCGAAGCCTTGCCGGCCAGCACGGCGGCCAGGGCGCGGGCGGCTGCCGCGCGGGCATTCACTGACCGTTACCCAGCACAAGCCCGGGCGCAAACTGATCGCGACGGGCGTTATACAGATCGGCAAAGGCCAGCGGCTTGCCGCCGGGCAGCTGCAGCCGGGTCAGGCGCAGCGCGCCCTCGCCGCAGGTTACCAGCAGCCCTCGCTTCTCGCAGGCTAGCACCTGACCGGGCGTGCCCTGCCCGTCCGCCAGCTCGGCGGCCCAGACCTTGAGCGGCTTGCCGTCAAGCTGGGCGTGGGCCAGCGGCCACGGATTGAAGGCGCGGATCAGGCAGTCCAGTTCGCTGGCCGGACGCTGCCAGTCAATCGCCGAGACCTGCTTGTTCAGCTTGTGGGCGTAGGTAGCCAGGGCGTCGTCCTGCACCTCGCCGTGTAAGGTGCCCGCCGCCAGCCCTTCGATGGCCTTAAGCACTGCGGGCGGACCCAGTTCGGCCAGTCGGTCATGCAGGCTGCCACCGGTGTCCGTGGCACTGATTGGCGTACTGACCTTGAGCAGCATCGGTCCGGTATCCAGCCCGGCTTCCATCTGCATCACGGTCACGCCGGTTTCGCTGTCACCCGCTTCGATCGCGCGCTGAATCGGCGCCGCGCCGCGCCAGCGCGGCAGCAGCGAGGCATGGCTGTTGATGCAGCCCAGGCGGGGAATATCCAGTACTGCCTGCGGCAGGATCAGACCGTAGGCCACCACTACCAGCAGATCGGGCCTGAGGTCGGCCAGCGCCTGCTGGTCTGCCGGGTCACGCAGCCGTTCAGGTTGCATTACCGGCAGGCCATGCTCGAGCGCGAGTGTCTTGACCGCACTCATCGCCAGTTTCTGGCCGCGGCCGGCGGGCCGGTCGGGCTGCGTGTAGACGGCCACGATATTCAGCCCGGCATCAATCAGCGCCTGCAGATGGGCGGCGGCAAAGTCCGGTGTTCCGGCAAAAACGATACGTAGGTCGGTCGGCTTCATGGGAGTCCGTAAAGAAAAGGCTTGCCGAAGCAAGCCTTGTTATTCCGCTGGCAAATCAGGCCTGAGCCTGGCTGCGATGGATTTTCTCCAGTTTCTTGCGAATGCGGTCACGCTTGAGGTTGGACAGGTAATCCACAAACAGCTTACCGTTCAGGTGGTCGCACTCGTGCTGGATACAGACGGCAAGCAGACCCTCATAGACCTCGTCGAACGGGTTGCCGTCACGATCAAGTGCCTTGACCCTGACCCGCTCCGGGCGTTCTACGTTCTCGTAGAATCCTGGCACCGAGAGACAGCCTTCCTGCATTTGCTCGAGGTCGTCGGTCAGTGGCTCCAGCTCGGGATTGATGAATACGCGTGGCTCGGACCTGTCCTCGGACAGATCAATGACGACGACCCGCTCGTGTACATTGACCTGCGTTGCGGCAAGGCCGATACCGGGCGCGTCGTACATGGTCTCGAACATATCGTCGACGAGCTGCTGGATTCTGGCGTCCACGGCGGTGACCGGCTTGGCTATGGTCCGTAGCCGCGGGTCGGGAAACTCCAGTATGTTGAGAATAGCCATAGGGGTTTGTACCGCTTTGTCTGGAACAAATCTAAATTGTGCTGCTAAGATTATGAGCAGCTTGGAAATAAAGCGGGTCTGGCGTGTGGGAGCACGATTCGACCTGGATGCTGGCCTCTATAATAAAGGGATTCGTGTCATGAGGAAAACACTACTCGGCCTCGTGTTGCTCGCGGCGAGCGTATGGGTGCAGGCGCAAGAGTCTGTTCTCAGGGAGGATCACCCGGACAGCTACACCGTGGTCAAGGGCGACACGCTATGGGATATCTCCGGGCGCTTTCTCAGCCTGCCCTGGAAATGGCCGGAAATCTGGCATGCCAACCCGCAGATTGCCAACCCCCACCTGATCTATCCGGGCGATATCATTTCGCTGGTGTACATTGATGGCCAGCCGCGGCTGATGCTCAACCGTGGTAACGGCGGCACCATCAAGCTGTCGCCGCAGGCGCGGGTGAAACCGATCGCCGAGGCGATCCCGTCCATCCCGCTGGATGCCATCAACGCGTTCCTGCGTGCAGGCCGGGTAGTCGAAGATGAAGCCACCATCGAGATGGCGCCCTACATCATCGGCGGTGAGGCGGAAAGCGTGGTGCTGGGTGCGGGCAGCAAGGTTTACGCCCGTGGCGACTTTTCCGGCAATGTGCCGGCTTACGAGATCTATCGCCGTGGCAAGACTTACGTCAATCCCGAAACCGGCGAGCTGCTGGGCATTCACCTGCAGGAAATCGGCAATGGAACCGTATCGGCCGTCGAAGATGATATTGCGACTGTCAACGTGACCCGCAGCCGTCAGGAAGTGCTGGTCAATGACCGTCTGCTGGAGTCCGAAGAGCGCGCGGTTGCGTCGACCTTCTTCCCCAGCGAGCCGAGTCAGGAAATCAACGGCCTGATCATGGACGTGCCCAACGGCGTGACCCAGATCGGTCAGTATGACGTGGTGCTGCTCGACAAGGGCGAGCGCGACGGTCTGGAGGTTGGCAACGTGCTGGCCATCTACAAGCGCGGCGAGATCGTTCGTGACCGCGTGCGCAACGAGCGAGTGCAATTGCCCGCCGAGCGTGCCGGCCTGCTGATGGTGTTCCGCGTTTACAACAAGATGAGCTACGGCATCGTGTTGCAGGCCAGCCGCCAGATGGCGATTCTCGACGAGATTCGTAACCCCTGACGGGGAATGCACTGCCAAGGCCGCCTTCGGGCGGCCTTGTTGTTTCAACTGTTGGCCCTTTCTGATCAAGGATGATCCATGCTTACCGACCTGTCCGCCGAGCGGCAGGCCTGGTTGGAGCTGATGCTGCTCGACGGCGTTGGCCCCCGCTTTTTCCAGCGCTTGCGCTCGCATGCCGTCTCCCCGTCTGATTTCATGGCCGCCGATCTGTGCGCATTGGCCGATCTTGGTGTCCCACCGGCTGTGCTGACCAGCCTGCGACGCTGGCGCGCGGGTGATCCTGTGCTGCGCGGGCGGCTCGCCCTGGCGCTTGACTGGCAGCAGCAGGATGGCTGCCATCTGCTGTTTCTGGATGATCCGGACTACCCGCCGCTGCTGGCGTCGATCAGCGACCCGCCGCCGCTGCTGTTTGTACGCGGCCGGATCGAGGTGCTGCATGACCCGCAGATTGCCATGGTCGGCACCCGCCATCCGAGCCCGCTGGGTGCGGAAACCGCCCGGCAGTTTGCCCGCGAGTTTTGCCGCGCCGGGCTGACGGTCACCAGCGGCATGGCACTGGGTGTGGATGGCGCCTGCCATCAGGGCGTACTGGATACCGGCGGTCAGACGGTTGCGGTCTGGGGTACGGGTCTTGAGCGCTGCTATCCGCGCCGGCATCGCAAGTTGGCCGAGGCGATTGTCGACGCCGGCGGAGCGCTGGTCTCCGAGCTGTGGCCTGACAGCGAGCCGCATCCGGCCCAGTTTCCACGGCGCAATCGCATCATCAGCGGTTTGAGTCTGGGTACGCTGGTGGTCGAGGCCAGCCTCAACAGCGGTTCATTGATCACCGCGCGCATGGCGCTGGAGCAGAACCGCGAGGTGTTTGCCATGCCCGGCTCGATTCACAACGTGCAGGCGCGCGGTTGCCATCGCTTGCTGCGTGAAGGGGCCTGCCTGGTTGAGCAGGTTCAGGATGTGCTGGATGCCCTGAAAATACCGCTTGCCACAGCGCTTGAGGCGGCTGAAAAGCCGGTTACAGACGCGCCCGACTCACCGCTATGGCGCTGGCTGGGGTTTGATCCGGTTAGCCCCGACTGGCTGGCCCAGCACTCCGGGCTGGGTATGTCCGAGGTGCTGCAGCAACTGCTGGAGCTGGAACTGGCAGGGCAGGTGCTGGTGGCCGCCGGTGGCTATTGTCGCCGCCAGCCTTGAGTGCCGGGCCGGGCTCGGCTACTGTCGCAGCAATCAACCGAGGTGGAGTTCACATGCTGGCAAACTGGCGCATTACCCGTCTGAATCGCTTGCTGCAGGCCGGCGGCGTGATCGCCTATCCGACCGAGGGCGTCTGGGGGCTGGGCTGCAACCCCTGGAACGGCGCGGCGGTGGAGCGGCTGCTCAACCTCAAGCAACGTCCTGTGCACAAGGGCCTGATTCTGATTGCTGGTGAAATTGAGCAGTTCGACTTCCTGCTCTGGGATTTGCCGGACGGCCAGGTGGCCAAGCTGCGGCTGTCCTGGCCGGGGCCAAACACCTGGCTGGTGCCGCATCAGGGCCGTCTGCCCGCATGGATCACCGGTGCCCACGATACCGTCGCCCTGCGGGTAACCACGCACCCCATCGTGCGCCAGCTGTGCGCTGTCGCCGGGCCGCTGGTGTCGACCTCGGCCAATCCGGCTGGCCGCCCTTCGGCGCGTTCGCGGTTGCGGGTTGAGCAGTATTTTCACGGCGAACTGGACGCCATTGTACCCGGTGCGTTGGGTGGCGCGCGTAATCCCAGTATCATTCGCGATCTGCAAACCGACCAAGTCATACGCGGCGCCTGAGCCGCCCGGAGAGATTCCACGTGAAACAGGACCAACCCAGCGCCGCCGATGTTGCCGCGGTAAAAGCCTATCTGATGGATCTGCAGGACCGTATCTGCACCGCCCTGGCGGCGGCAGACGGACGCGAGCAGTTCATTGAGGACGCCTGGGAGCGGCCCGGTGGCGGCGGTGGCCGCTCGCGGATCATTACCGACGGCGCGCTGCTGGAAAAGGGCGGTGTCGGCTTCTCTCACGTCTTTGGTGACGGCATGCCGCCCTCGGCTACCGCGCACCGCCCCGAGCTGGCGGGTCGTCACTTCCAGGCCATGGGCGTGTCGCTGGTAATGCACCCGGAAAACCCCTTCGTGCCGACCTCGCACGCCAACGTGCGGTTCTTTATCGCCGAGAAAGACGGCGCCGATCCGGTCTGGTGGTTTGGTGGCGGCTTCGATCTGACGCCCTACTACGCCAACGAAGAAGACTGCGTGCATTGGCACCGCGTCGCCCGCGACGCCTGCGCACCCTTCGGTGACGACGTCTATCCGCGCTACAAAAAATGGTGCGATGAATACTTCTACCTCAAGCACCGTGGCGAGGCCCGCGGTATCGGCGGCCTGTTCTTCGATGACCTGAACCAGTGGGGCTTTGAGCGCAGCTTCGCCTTTCTGCGCGCCATCGGCGACGCCTACCTTGAGGCCTATCTGCCGATCCTCGAACGTCGCCGCAACAGCGCCTGGACGCCGGAGCAGAAGCAGTTCCAGGAATTTCGTCGTGGTCGCTACGTCGAGTTCAACCTGGTCTACGACCGCGGCACCCTGTTCGGTCTGCAGACCGGCGGGCGTACCGAGTCGATCCTGATGTCGCTGCCGCCGACCGTGCGTTGGGGCTACAACTGGCAGCCCGAGCCGGGCAGCCCGGAAGCCGAGCTGACCGAGCGCTACCTCATCCCGCGTGACTGGCTGGCAGGAGACGCCTGATGGACCGTTACGCCGTTGTCGGCAACCCGATCGAGCACAGTAAATCGCCACTGATCCACGCCATGTTCGCCGAGCAGACCGGTCAGCAACTGGAATACGGCAAGCTGCTGGCGCCGCTCGACAATTTCATCGGCAGCGTGCGCGACTTTCTGCGCGAAGGCCGTGGTGTCAATGTCACCGTACCGTTCAAGGAGCAGGCCTGGGCATTGGTCGATGAACACACCCCGGCCGCCGAGCGCGCTGGGGCGGTCAACACCATCATGCGCCGCGAGGATGGCAGCCTGCTCGGTGATAACACCGACGGTAAAGGGCTGGTACGCGACATAGAGGTCAACGCCGGGTTGTCGCTCAAGGGCTTGAGTGTGCTGCTGGTGGGGGCCGGTGGTGCCGCCCGCGGGGTGATTCAGCCGCTGCTGGCGGCGGGTCCGCAGCATCTGTGCGTCATCAACCGCACGGTTAGCAAGGCAGAAGAGCTGGCGGCGCTATTTGTCGATCAGGGGCCGATTGCCGCCGCGGGTCTGCAATGGCTGGTGGAGCCGGTCGATCTGATCATCAACGCGACGTCAGCGAGTCTGGCCGGCGAACTGCCGCCGATTCCCGACAGCCTGATCAAGCCCGGCCACACCTGGTGCTACGACATGATGTACGGCGCCGAAGAGACCCCGTTCAACCGCTGGGCCCGAGAGCGCGGCGCGGCGCGCTGCATCGATGGCCTCGGCATGCTGGTGGAACAGGCCGCCGAGGCCTTTGCCCTGTGGCGCGGCGTCCGTCCGGACACTGCGCCGGTGCTGGCCGCGTTACGTCAGGCCTGACGCGGCATTGCAGCGGCCAACTCGGCAGTCAGCCCGAGCGCCGCTGCCACGCCGCCCTGCTGCAGCGCCTCGATCAGCGCTGAACCCACCACCACCCCATCGGCGACCTGCGCCAGCGGCGCTGCCTGCTCGGCCCGGCGCACGCCAAAGCCAACGCAGATCGGCACACTGCTTTGCGCGCGAATGCCTTCCAATGCCTGCGCCACCGTGGTGTGATCCGCTGCGCCGACGCCGGTGACGCCGTTGTGCGACACGTAGTAGAGAAAGCCGCTGGCGTGCTCCAGCACCCTGGGCAGGCGTTGGGCGTCAGTGGTTGGCGTTGCCAGACGAATCATCTGCAGGCCGGCGTCGCGTGCGGCCGGGCCCAGTTCGTTGTCGTGCTCGGGCGGCAGGTCGACCACCAGCAGGGCGTCGACACCGGCCTTTGCGGCGTCACGAATAAAGTCCGCGCCGCCGTAGCGATGAATCGGGTTGTAGTAACCCATCAGCACCAGCGGCGTGCTCTGGTTCTGTTCACGGAAGCGGCGCACCAGCTCCAGCGTGCGCTGCTGATTCTGCCCACCCTGCAGGGCGCGCAGGGCAGCGGCCTGAATGGTCGGGCCGTCGGCTGTCGGGTCGCTGAACGGCATGCCCAGTTCGATGATGTCGGCACCGGCAGCAGGTAGACCCTGCAGCAGTTCCAGGCTGGTATCGAAGTCCGGGTCGCCGGCGCAGATGTAGGTCACCAGGGCGGCGCGGTTATCGCGGGCGCAGTCGGCAAAGCGGGTTTCCAGACGGCTCATTTTCCTTCCTCCATCAGACCCAGAATGGTCGGCATGTCCTTGTCGCCACGGCCGGACAGGCACACCACCATCAGGTGATCCTTTGGCAGCGTCGGCGCGCGGCGCGCCACTTCGGCCAGCGCGTGCGATGTTTCCAGCGCCGGGATAATGCCTTCGGTGCGGCAGCAGTTGTGGAAGGCGTCCAGCGCCTGCTGATCGGTTACCGCGACATATTCGATGCGGCCCTGCTCGTGCAACCAGGCGTGTTCGGGGCCAATGCCGGGGTAGTCCAGACCGGCGGAGATCGAGTGGGCGTCGGCAATCTGGCCGTCAGCGTCCTGCAGCAGGTAGGTGCGGTTGCCGTGCAGCACGCCGGGCGTGCCGCCCTTCAGGCTGGCGGCGTGCTTGCCGGTGTCGATGCCGTGACCGGCCGCTTCCACGCCGACCATCTGCACCTCGGGGTAATCGAGGAACGGATGGAACAGGCCCATGGCGTTCGAGCCACCGCCGATACAGGCGACCAGGCTGTCGGGCAGACGGCCTTCGCGTTCCAGCATCTGCTGGTGCGCCTCGCGGCCGATGATCGCCTGAAAGTCGCGTACCAGCGTCGGGTAGGGGTGCGGACCGGCCACGGTGCCGATCATGTAGAAGGTGTTGTCGACGTTGGTCACCCAGTCGCGCAGCGCCTCGTTCATGGCGTCTTTCAGGGTGCCGGTGCCGGAGGTTACCGGGACGATCTCGGCGCCCAGCAGGCGCATGCGGGCGACGTTGTCACGCTGACGGTGGATGTCGGTCGCGCCCATGTAGACCACGCACTGCAGGCCAAAGCGGGCGCAGACGGTCGCGGTGGCCACGCCGTGCATGCCGGCGCCGGTCTCGGCGATGATCCGCTGCTTGCCCATGCGGCGGGCCAGCAGGGCCTGGCCGATGCAGTTGTTGATCTTGTGCGCGCCGGTGTGATTCAGCTCCTCGCGCTTGAAGAAGATCTTCGCGCCGCCGTATTGCTCGGTCAGCCGCTCGGCAAAATACAGCGGGCTGGGGCGGCCGATGAACTCGGCGTTGAAGCGGTCCAGCTCGGCAATAAAGGCGGGCTCGGCGCGGGCCTCGTTGTAGGCCTGCTCCAGCTGCAGCACCAGCGGCATCAGCGACTCGGCGACAAAGCGGCCGCCAAACTGGCCGAACTGCCCGAGGGCGTCGGCTTCACGGCGATAATTATGATTGGGCATGGATAGAACCTCCTGAGCGTTGGACGCAGATTAGGGCAAGCGCAGGCGGGAAAAAATCGATAAGATGGCCGCAACATGTGAGAAAAAGTGACAAGTCCCATGGCCAGAGATCTTCCCTCGCTAAACGCTCTGCGCGCCTTCGAAGCCGCTGCCCGACTGGAAAGCGTGAGTCAGGCGGCAGGCGAACTGCACGTCACCCACGGCGCCGTCAGCCGGCAGATTCGTCAGCTTGAAGACGAGCTCGGCATCGCGCTGTTCAGCAAGGCCGGGCGCGGCATCAGCCTGACGCCGGCCGGTCGCCAGCTGCGCGATGCCTGCCGCGACGCCTTCGACGGGCTGCGCGAGGCGTGCATGGCGCTGCGTCAGGACCAGCAACAGGCGCCCTTCCTGCTGGCCTGTCCGGGCAGCCTGCTGGCGCGCTGGTTTATTCCGCGGCTGGACCGCCTGAACGCCGAACTGCCCGACCTGAACCTGCACCTGTCGGCCTCCGAAGGTGAACTCGACCCGCGCCGCCCCGGTGTCAGCGCCACCCTGCTCTACGCCGAGCCGCCGTGGCCGGCCGACATGCAGGTGTATCCGCTGCGTCAGGAGCGCATCGGCCCGGTGCTCAGTCCGCGGTATGCGGGTGCTGCGCGCCTGCTTGATCAACCGGCCGAGGTGCTACTCGGGGAAGCGCTGCTGCACACCCGCTCACGGCCCGGCGCCTGGCGCGACTGGGCCGAGCTCCAGGGACTGGACGCCGCGCAGCTGCGCAGCGGTCAGGGCTTCGAGCACCTGTATTACCTGCTGGAAGCGGCGCTCTCGGGCCTTGGCGTGGCCATCGCGCCGCAACTGCTGGTTGCCGACGACATTGCCGCCGGCCGCCTGCTCGCGCCCTGGGGTTTTGTCGAAACCCGTCACCAGCTCGGCCTCTGGGTGCCGGAACGCCAGCCGCAGGGCCCGGCGCAGCAACTGGCCGACTGGCTCGGCCACGCGCTGCAGCAGGCCAACGCATGAAGCGCTTCGCGACCCTTGGCATCGGCGCCTGCCTGCTCTGGCTGTCCGGCTGCAGCTCGGTTGGCTATCTGTATCAGAGCTGGCAGGGCCAGCGCGCCCTGATGGCGCGTGCCGAACCCATCGAGCAGCTGATTGCCGACCCGCAGACCGATCCGCAGCTGGCCGAACGCCTGCGCACCGCCAGCCAGATTCGGCGTTACGCGGTGGCGGCACTGGAATTGCCGGACAACACCACCTACACCCGCTACGCAGCCCTGCCCGGGCCCTATCCGTTGTGGAACCTGTTTGTCACCGATGAGCTGTCATTGGCGCCGGTGCCGCACTGTTACCCGTTTTTTGGTTGCATCGCCTACAAGGGCTATTTCGATCAGGCCCGCGCCGAGCAGGCCGCTGCGGACTGGCGTGCGCGCGGCAAGGACGTTTACGTCGCTGGTATTCCGGCCTATTCGACCCTCGGCTGGTACGACGACCCGCTGTTCAGCTCCATGCTGCACTGGAGCGACGACTACCTGGCCGAGATGCTGTTTCACGAGCTGGCGCATCAGCGGTTTTATGTGAAGGACGACACCGCTTTTAACGAGTCCTACGCCAGCTTTGTCGGCCAGCAGGGCCTGCGCGATTGGCTCAAGGCGCAGGGGCGAGCCGCGCACGACTCGACAGGCCGCGAACGCGAGCGGGCGTTTGTTGAGCTGGTACTGGCGGCGCGCAGCGAGCTGGAGACGCTGTATCAGAGCGATCAGTCAGACACCGCCAAGCGCAGCGGCAAGGCCGCGATCCTCGCCCGGCTGCGCAGCGATTACGCCACCCTGCGCGACAGCGAATGGGACGGCGACCAGCGCTTCGACCACTGGTTTGCCGCTGACCTGAACAACGCTCGCCTGCTACCCTTTGGGCTTTACGATCAATGGGTGCCCGCTTTTGCCGCGCTGTATGCGCAGAGCAGCGGCTGGGCCGACTTTCACCAGCGGGTCGAACGCCTCGGCAGACTCGATCCGCAAGCGCGCCTTGCCGCGCTGCGTGGCCTTTGCCCGCAGTGCGCCGCCGCAGTACAGGAGCCACAACCATGAAAGCAATTGGATACTTTGAAGCTGGCGCGCTGGACCGTGCCGACGCCCTGATCGACCTCGACGTACCCATGCCCGCCCCCGGCCCGCAGGACCTGCTGGTCAAGGTCGCCGCCATCTCGGTCAACCCGGTCGACACCAAGATCCGCAGTCGTCGCGGCGCGACCGGCGACACGCCCGAAGTGCTCGGCTGGGATGCCGTGGGTGAAGTGGTCAGCTGCGGCAGCGCCGTTTCCGGCTTCGCGGCGGGTGATCGGGTCTACTATGCCGGCGCGCTGGAGCGGCCCGGCAGTAACGCCGAGTATCAACTGGTCGACGCCCGCATCGCCGCCCACGCGCCGCTGTCGCTGTCCGCCGCCGAAGCCGCTGCGCTGCCGTTGACCGCGATCACCGCTTGGGAGCTGCTGTTCGACCGGCTAGGTGTGAATGAAGGCGGCGGAGAAGGCGAGACCCTGCTGGTGGTCGGCGCTGCCGGTGGCGTCGGCTCGATCCTGGTTCAGCTAGCGCGTCAGTTGACCAAACTCACCGTGGTCGCCACCGCCGCCCGCGCCGAGAGCGTGAAGTGGGTCAAGGGCCTGGGCGCCCATCACGTCATCGACCACAGCCAGCCGCTGCTGCCGCAGTTGCAGGCACTGGGTATCAAGGAGGTCGAGCTGATCGCCTCGCTGACCCACACCGATCAGCACTACCCGCAATACGGCGACTGCATCGCCCCGCAAGGCCGCCTCGGCGTGATCGACGACTTCGGCCCGCTCGACATGAGCGTGCTCAAGCGCAAGTGTGCGTCCTTCCACTGGGAATTCATGTTCACCCGCAGCATGTTTGAAACTGCCGACATGGCCGAGCAGGGCAAGTTGCTGCAGCGGGTCGCCGAGCTGGTCGATGCCGGCACCCTGCGCAGCACCCTGGGTGAGCATTACGGCGCGATCAACGCGGCCAACCTCAAGCGCGCGCATGCGCTGCTGGAGAGCGGCAAGGCGCGGGGGAAATTGGTGCTGGAGGGGGTTTGAGCGCCTGTGCGCCTGCTATCCAGACTGGCGCTATGCACTGGGCATCACTCCCCACACGTCATCCTCGCGTAGGCGAGGATCCATGGGGGTTGGCGGTCATGCCGGTCACTTCGGCGCTGTCTGATCATCCGCTTTTCGCCTTCACGGCGAGCCAAAGGGGGCCGCTTGCCCGGCCCCCCAAAGGGAAGCGCTAACCCATTTCACATGCCCTCTGGCGCTCAGGCCGGTCCGCAATCAAGGCGTGGTTTCGATGGCATGTCGGGTCCTGTCGAGAAATCACAACGCAGGGTGCGGACCGGCCTGACCGCCCCGCAGGGCGAGCGCTCAAGCATGCATCTGACTACGTTGCGCTGCTTGCCAATAGAACCACTATTGGCTGCACATCGCGCCTTGCATCTGCACGCTTGAGCACTTGCAGAGGGCGTGTGAAATGGATTAGCGCTTCCCTGAATCCCCCGGCACCCGACTACGCGGCCCTTCGGGTTCGCTGCGTAGGGGTCGGCAGAACTCGGCTCTGCGAGCCTCAAACAGGCTGCCGTCCTATTTCCTGCCAACCCTGCGCTACTCGCCCGCGTAAACGGGGATTGGGTCCGTGCATGCTTCACGTCGGACTGACTCGCCTCTCCACGGCATGCCGTGGCCGTGGGGCCTGTGACGTTCTGCGCAGACCATCCCTCCCAGGTTGCCCGTGCACCATCACGGTGCTAGTCTCACCAAACCGTCAAACGGCAACCTTTCGTTTTTACCTGTCCAGAGTGACCGCATGTCCACTGCCCAGACCACCGCTGTTGTAAACCGCCCCGCGCTTGCCGGTGTGGTTGCGCGTGTGCAGGCTGCCGTGGCCTGCCTGCCGGTCACCCCTCCCGGCGTAGCCATCGTGGCTGCCGTGGCTTCACCGCCACCGGCGCACTGATCCCGTTACCCCTTTTTTGATTTCTGTTCTCCCTGATTGGCGTTTTGCTGCGGGGCGAACCTGTGTCCTGACAGGTGACATATGGTTATTCAACGTTTGAACTGGGCCGCCATTGGCCCGACTGCGCTGTTCGTGCTGCTCTGGAGCGCAGGCGCGATCTTCTCCAAATGGGGGCTGGAACACGCCTCTGCCTTTGCCTTTCTGCTGCTGCGCTTTGTACTGGCCTGCGCCGCCCTCGGGCTGCTGGCGCTTACCCGGCGGCGCTGGCTGCCGGCGCACGGTACCCGCAAGCAGGTGGCGCTAGTCGGCGTGCTGCTGACCGGCGGCTACACCATCTTCTACCTGCTCTCGCTGGACGCCGGGCTCACGCCCGGGGTGCTGGCAACCGTGCTCGGCGTGCAGCCGATCCTTACCCTGATGCTGGTTGAACGCCGCGCCAACCTGCTGCGGCTCTTGGGTTTGCTGCTGGCGCTTGGAGGCCTGACGCTGGTGGTGCTCGACAGCCTGCTGGCGGCGCGCTTCTCGATGATGGGCATCGGGCTGTCGCTGGCAGCGCTGCTGTGCATCACCCTGGGTTCGATCTTTCAGAAGGGCATTCAGCAATCACCCATGGACGTACTGCCTTTGCAATACGCCATCGGCTTGCTGATGTGCGCGGTGGTCGTACCCTTTCAGCCGTTTGCAGTGGAGTGGAGCGTCGGTTTTATCGTGCCGCTGCTGTACATGGGCGTGCTGATTTCGGTCGGCGCGACCCTGTTGCTGTACCGGCTGATTCGGATGGGCAACCTGGTCAACGTCACCAGCCTGTTTTATCTGATGCCCGGTTGTACCGCGTTGCTGGATTTCCTGTTTTTGGGGAATCGGATGGCGGCGTTGAGTCTGCTGGGGATGGGGGCGATTGTGCTGGGGTTGGTGTTGGTGTTTCGACAACGGGGCTAACCCGGCGCCCGCGCTCAGGCAGCCTGGGCTCGCTGCCCCTATCCCCACGTTATCCTCGCGAAGGCGACGATCCAAGGGTGCTTTGACGCGCCACTGGATTCTCGCCTTCGGGAATTAATCTTTTCGCAGCGGCGCATCCTACCTCGCATCGCGCGATGGCAAGCTAGTGCCTCCGCCGATTCGACTCGAAAGCGCTTGTTATCAGAAGCACTTTAGTTTTTTTCTTGCGCTTGCTGCCTGCCCTTGCTCTCAGCTTGGCTTTAGCTAAACGCCGTTCTTGGCCCTTTTTTAGCAGGTATGCTTCGGCTTCCTGCCTCGTAAGTTGGGGTTCGTTTCGGAGCAATTGCTCTATCTTCTTCTCCCACACAGTGCTGTCCCTCGATTAAGTGTGAAGTTTACTAATATCCGTCAGCCGCGCTCGGATAACCTGGCTCGCTGTCCCTATCACCACGTCATCCTCTCGAAGGCGAGGATCTAAGGGGCTCAGTGGTTACTTCGGCGCTGCCTGATAACCCGGCTTTCGCCTTCACGGCGAGCCAAGGGGGGCCGCTTGCCCGGCCCCCCTTGGCGATCCCCCCGGGCACCCGACTACGCGGCCCTTCGGGTTCGCTGCGTTGCTCGATTTATCGGGGAGCCACAAAACTCGGGGCTGCGCCCCTCAGACATCCTGTGGCTCTTTTCCCCGATAAATCTGCGCTACTCGCCCGCGTAAACGGGGATTGGGTCCGTGCATTCTGCTATTTGTACGCAATCCTAAAACAACCGATATCTCTCTGCGGGCCCAGAATACAGCCAGTGCAATTAGGTTGGCAGCGCCAAAAAACTGTAGCACTATCTATCAACTGCACATGGGCAATCGCCCATCTCCATATGCGGAAAGGACGCCGACTTACAGCTTGAATACCTAGTGCATTCGATATAACACGCAGACATGAACGGAGATAGAACATGGAAGGCACTGATATGTGTCGGGTTCTTGTTAGAGGTGCGTCAGCTCCAAAGCGTGTTATGTCGAAGCTTTCGATCTAATCACTGAACCGCCCCGGGTTTCGCGGAGGCTGTTTGGTTTAAGTCAAGCCGCCACCTTGGAAGCCTGACTGGCTAGTTGCCGATAGTAGTTTGCCTCAGCCTCTGCCGGCGGTATATATCCGATGGGTTCGAGCAGTCGCTGGTGATTGAACCAATGCACCCATTGGAGCGTGGCCAGTTCCACCTGCTCACGATTGCGCCACGAGCGTCTGTGGATCACTTCGGCCTTGTACAGGCCGTTAATCGTCTCAGCCAGGGCATTGTCGTAGCTGTCCCCTTTGCTGCCTACCGACGGCTCCACGCCAGCCTCGGCCAACCGTTCGCTGTAGCGGATACTGACGTATTGCGACCCGCGATCGCTATGGTGGATCAGATGGCTACCGCGTTCAGGCTGACGTGCGTATAAGGCCTGTTCCAGCGCATCCAGCACGAAGTCGGTTGTCATCGATGGGCTCACCCGCCAGCCGACAATGCGCCGGGCAAAGACGTCCACAACGAAGGCCACGTACAGCCAGCCTTGCCAAGTGGAAACATAGGTGAAGTCGGACACCCACAACTGATTCGGTCGGTCGGCTCGGAACTGCCGGTTCACCTTGTCCAGCGGGCACGGAGCCTTGTGGTCGCTGACTGTGGTGCGGACGATCTTGCCACGCCGGACTCCGCGCAGGCCAAGTCGTCGCATCAACCGCTCGACCGTGCAGCGGGCCACGGCGTCTCCTTCACGGTTCATCTGCTTCCAAACCTTGTCAGCACCGTAAACTTGCAGGTTCGCGTTCCACACAGCTTCGATCTTTGGCATCAACTTGCTGTCGCGCCGGGCTCGGTGGCTTTGCAAATCCGGATTTCGACGGCGGGCGGCATACCGGCGATAGGCTGACGGGGCAATCTGCAGCACCGTGCAGATTGGCTCGACCCCAAAAGCATCCCGGTGTCCATCCACCAGAGCGTAGATCACTTCAGCCGGCGGTCGAGCTCCGCCTGGGCGAAAAACGCACTGGCCACCTTGAGTATTTCGTTGGCCCGGCGCAACTCCTTGACCTCGCGCTCGAGCTCTTTGACGCGTTGCGCGTCGGCTGTGCTGACGCCCGGCCGTACGCCGGCATCGACGTCTGCACGCTTGACCCATTCCAGCAACGTTTGGGGTACGCAGCCGATCTTGGGTGCAATCGACTCGACCGCCGACCACAGCGAGGGATAGTCGCCGCGATGCTCTTGCACCATCCGCACGGCTCGTTCACGGACTTCAGGGGAAAACTTGTTTGTCTTGTTCATGGCTTCATCTTCTCAGGAGTTGAAGCCTCCGCGAAACCCGGGGCGGTTCACACTGTTAGACGTAAAGAACCATGGAACCAATTCCTTCAACCATAACTAAGACGTACCCTAAGCGGGGGGCGATGCAACAGTTCCGCTTTGCAGAGGGTACGGCATTCAACTGTTTCCGCTGTGGTCGTTCTAAGAAGCCAAAGCTGATAACGGTGTATTCAGGCGATTGGTCGAAGAAGTTATGCAATGGTTGCTATGGTGAATTATTGTCGCTTTACGAGATAAAAGCTGGAACTTCTCCGGATGACATAAGGGCCGAAAAGTTATCTGACGCACTTTTATCTCTTGTTACTGCTGACCAGCAGCGGGAGGCGGAGCGGCTCTTCAAAGCTTCTGACCGTCGTGCAGAAACTCTTTCATCTGTTGCGCTTCGTTTCATAGCAACATCTGAGTATATAGCTACCCAACTTGGATCAGATGGGCAGCTTGAGTGGTCGCCCGCTGTTATAGGCGGCGGTTGCAGGAGCTGAGTGCAACACGGTTATTGAATTGACGCAGGAGCATCATATTGCATAGCCAAGGCTTTCTGCATCACTTCGCTCATGACTTCGATAGGACATTTGAAATCGAAGCGCTTACGTGGACGCATGTTCAGTTGAAACGCAATGGCATCCAGTTCTTCTTGGCTATGTACCGACAAGTCAGTGCCCTTGGGCAGGTACTGGCGGATCAGGCCATTAATGTTTTCGTTGCTGCCGCGCTGCCAAGGGCTGTGCGGGTCACAGAAGTAGATCGCCACACCGGTTCTCTGGGTGATCTCGGCGTGCTGTGCCATTTCCCGGCCCTGGTCGTAGGTCATGCTCTTGCGCATCGCCAGCGGCATGTTATTGAGGGCGGCGCTGAAGCCCTCCATCGCCGAGGTCGCCGTCGCGTCGTTCATCTTCACCAGCATCAGGTAGCCACTAGTGCGCTCCACCAGCGTACCTACAGACGAGGCGTTAGCCTTACCCTTAATAAGGTCGCCTTCCCAATGCCCCGGCATCAGCCGGTCTTCAACTTCTGGCGGGCGCAAGTGAATGCTGACCATCTCTGGAATCTGCCCGCGCCGATCCACACCGCCAAGGCGTGGTCTACGTGTCGTCTTGCCTTGGCGCAAACAAAGGATCAACTCCTTGCGCAGCTCACCGACGGGCAGGGCATAGATCGCGTTGTAGATCGTCTCGCGACAGACGTAGGCATCTCTAAGACTGGGTATGTTCATACTGCGCAGCTTGCCGGCAATCTGCTCGGGAGACAAACGCTGGCGCAGCATATGGATCACCAGTTCAAAGCGCTCACTACCTGGCAGCAGCTTTCGCATGGGCCGACAAGCCTGGCGGCGGACCTTCATCCGCTGCTGAGCCACGCGGGCCGAGTAGCTGCCAGCTGCATCTCGATTGCGGCGCATCTCTCGGCTGACCGTCGAAGGGGATCGGTTGATCAAGCAGGCAATCCTGCGCAAGCTGAGGCCTTGGGCATGACTAACTTGAATGGTGGCACGCTCTTCAACGCTGAGTTCGGAATAAGACATAGGGCAGCACCGTACCGGAAAGGTCAGGTGTTGCACTCAGTTTTTGCCGCCGCCGGCCTTTGTAAGGCTGCTGAAACTGAAATTGTCAATCGCGTCTTGGTGCCATTGGCCGCCATATCTAGTGGCGAAGATTTGAGTGCGGATAAGAAAGATAAAGATATTGGTCGCGTTGCGGCTTATTGTGCTGATACTACAAGAAAACCACCTGAGCTCGGTGTGTTTTCTCATTTCCTACAGACAGTTATTCACAGCAAGCAGCGGCGTCAAGAAAGTAAGTTAATTAGGTGCTTTGTTAAGCTTGTCGGGCAGTGGACTGGTTCGACATGGTTCCTGGAAGCAAATGGGCTTCATAGCTCTTTGGTAGATCTCACTTCAAAATATAGAAACAAAGCAGCCCATATCGATGAACTTGGTAAGCAAGACTATCTTGGCTGCCGTGAACTCGTAATCGGTAATCAAGGAATCGTTTGGAAATTAATACTTTCAACGGGAAATCGCAAATAATGCGAAATACACGTCTAACAATGGGCTCCAAGGGACGTCAAAAAGCTGCGCTCGTTCCTCGCTCCGTTTTTGCCGCCCCCGAGCCCAGGCGTTAGCCGGCGTAGGAAGCTTATATGAAAGATATCGACGGAATCCAAGATGTACTTCGCGTTCTGGAGCCGCACTGGGGAAGGATCGAAGCAGACTTCAATCGTCAGAATGAGCGATTTCTAGAGCTTGCTGCGGCTGACCACGACATGATTGGTCGTGTGCTAAGGGCCCACCTAGTCGTTGAGACTTTTCTGGGCGAGTTTCTGATGGCGCACTACGGCATTGAGGATCTCGGTGAGATGCGTCTGACGTTTGCTCAAAAGGCGAGGCTCCTGCCTCAGTCGAAATCCAGTGCAGCTTTTGTCAGGCCGGGGATCATCCAATTGAACGCGGTCCGGAACAAGTTTGGCCACCGCCTGAACCACATGATCGAGAGCCACGAGATCAGTGCAATCTACGAAGTCCTTCAAGTGGCACGTTCAGGCGTTCAGTTTGCATCGCAGGTTGACGCAATAGAGGCTTTTGTCCCCATTGCATGCGCGTTTTTAGCGGTCCCGCCTCCTGAGCTCCAACAGCTATTCATGGAGGCTTTTGCTCATGTCCACTCCTATGAGCCAGCAAATGCTAGCTAACCAGTCATTCCACCGGACCAGTTGCCTGCGGCGCCTGCCTGGTGGATTCCAACGTTAGAAACCAGGCAGAATTTACCGTGATTGATGCACTCATCAGAAACCTGCAAGCAGATATCGCGCTGCTTCAAACCTACATTGTTCAACGCCAAAAGGTTGGCTTTTATGACATGGAGCGGATGCTTGAGGCATTATCCATTCATATGTTTCGCGCACTCAATATCGGGGAGTTAGTTAACAAGAATCAGCTAAGGGTTAATTTTCCTGCAATTGACTTGGCGGACGACAAAAAAAAGGTTGCCGTTCAAGTTACGTCGAATGCGAGTCCGGCAAAGATTGATAAGACAATCAAAGCCTTCGAAACAAAAAACGATGCTGGCGTTAGCCTGGAAGACAGCTACTCAACTCTTTATATTTTCGGGTTCTGTAAGTCAGCAAAACACTCCGTGCCGACCTACTGTAAAGTGATTGACCCGAGCTATTTCATTGGTGAGCTTTGCGACAAGGCGGATGAAAATCAAATACAAAACATGCTAAACGCTGTACGGCGGCATCAAGACTATTCGTCATTGCATCCTTGGAATGATAAGGATTCTCTTGAAATCATTCTTAACACTATTAATCGCAACGCAATCAAGCACATGATGTCATGTGAAGGCAATATTGCCGATATGAACCAAGGACTTCGAGAAATATCCGAGTTGATTGCTAAGGGGACTATTGGAGGAAAAGAGCGGGCAAAGTCAATATCTGACTTCGATGATCAATCCATGATTAAATTTCTCCGAGATGTAATGGACGCCGTCTCTGATATTCAAGCGATAGTGAACAGATCAAAATTTGGCCAGGGAGATTTCGTTGCGATTGACTATGACGGAATGATGAAGATTGATGAATTAAAAGTAGAGATTTCTAAAAAATCATCCGAGATAGCCAAGTTGAACCAGATCGACATTGAGATCAACCCAAAAGGTTTCTAACATGGCGCTCAACCTCGCTCCCTTTGGTCGCTGGACTCGGGCAAGCTACGCTTGCCCTCACTAGTTAGCTCTACGTTAGAGCGATGAGGGGAGTTGTATGCACGAATGGGTAAATCTGGAAATTGGGATCAGATGAAAATTAATTACTCAAAAATGTTTACCTGATCCGTTTTCCCTTCTTCCGCTTCTCCCACTGCAGATCCCACTGATCGCCTGCAGCTTGACGCCCCAGCGTCCGTCAGCTTACCTTTACGTTAACGTAAAGCAACCCAAGCTGCCGCTCCATGACCCAGACCTACAGCATTTCCGACCTCGCCCGTGAGCTGGATATCACCACGCGGGCGATTCGTTTTTATGAGGAGCAGAACATGCTCAGCCCCGAGCGTCGTGGGCAGGAGCGGGTTTATAGCCCTCGGGATAAGGTGATTCTCAAGCTGATTCTGCGCGGCAAGCGCATCGGGTTTTCGCTGGCGGAGTGTCGCGAGCTGATTGAGCTGTACGACCCGGGCCACGGCAATCGCAAGCAGCTGGAGACCTTTCTGGACAAGATCACCCAGCGCCGTGCGCAGCTGGCGCAGCAGTTGCTGGATATCGAGCAGATGCAGATTGAGCTGGATACCGCGGAGGAGCGCTGTCGAACGGCGCTGGAGCAGACCCAGTAGTAGCTTTTTTTTCCTTTAAACGCCTACACAACAATAAACACAGGTGAACCCATGCATTACCCATCGCTGAACTTCGGTCTTGGCGAGACCATCGATATGCTGCGCGAGCAGACCCGCAATCTGGTTGATGCCGAGCTGGCGACGCGTGCCGCCCAGATCGACCGGGAGAATCAGTTTCCGCAGGAGATGTGGCGGCGTTTTGGTGACATGGGACTGCTGGGCATTACCGTGCCTGAGGAGTATGGCGGCTCGGGGCTTGGGTATCTGGCGCATGTGGTGGCGATGGAGGAGATCAGCCGCGGGTCGGCGTCGGTGGGCTTGTCCTACGGGGCGCATTCCAACCTGTGCGTGAACCAGATCAACCGTAACGGCACGCCGGAGCAGAAGGCGAAATACCTGCCCAAGCTGATCAGCGGTGAGCATATCGGGGCGCTGGCGATGAGTGAGCCGAACGCCGGTTCCGATGTGGTCAGCATGAAGCTGCGGGCCGAGCGCCGGGGCGATCACTTCGTGCTCAATGGCAGCAAGATGTGGATCACTAACGGCCCGGACGCGCACGTCTATGTGATCTACGCCAAGACCGAGCCGGAAAAAGGGCCGCACGGCATCACTGCGTTTATCGTCGAGCGCGATTGGGCCGGTTTCTCCCGCAGCCCCAAGCTGGACAAGCTGGGCATGCGCGGCTCGAACACTTGTGAGCTGGTGTTCGACAACGTCGAGGTACCGGCCGAGAACATCCTCGGCCAGTACAACGGCGGCGTGAAGGTGCTGATGAGCGGGCTAGATTACGAGCGCGTGGTGCTCTCCGGTGGCCCGACCGGGATCATGCAGAGCTGCATGGACGTGGTGGTGCCCTATATCCACGACCGTCAGCAGTTCGGCCAGAGCATCGGCGAGTTCCAGCTGATCCAGGGCAAGGTCGCCGACATGTACACCCAGCTGAACGCCAGCCGCGCCTATCTCTACACAGTGGCGCAGGCCTGCGACCGTGGCGAGACCACCCGCAAGGACGCCGCCGGGGTAATTCTCTACACCGCCGAGCGTGCGACGCAGATGGCGCTGGACGCGATCCAGATTCTTGGTGGCAACGGCTATATCAACGACTACCCCACCGGCCGCTTGCTGCGCGACGCCAAGCTGTACGAGATCGGCGCCGGCACCAGCGAGATTCGGCGGATGTTGATTGGACGGGAGTTGTTTAATGAGACGCGGTGAGGCAGCTGCAAGCTGCAAGCTACAAGCGGCAAGCCAACCCCGGCCACTCCACGGTTTTTACCGGACGAGAGCCCAACGCTTATCGTGGCTCTGTGCCCTTGACGTCCAGACAGCTCCGTGCAGCTTGCGGCTTATAGCTTGCGGCTTGCCGCTGCGCAGGGAGCGCGTCCGATGAGCGTCCTGCAAACCCAAATCAACCCCGGCTCACCGGAATACGCGGCCAACGCGAAGGCCATGCGCTCCCTGGTCAGCGAGCTGCAAGCCCTGCTTGCCGCCATTGCTCAGGGCGGGGGCGAGGCGGCGAATGCGCGGCATCTGGCGCGTGGCAAGCTGCTGCCGCGTCAGCGCGTGGACGCCCTGCTCGATCCCGGTTCGGCCTTTCTGGAGATCGGTCAGCTGGCCGCCCATGAGGTCTATGGCGAGTCGGTGCCAGCCGCCGGGGTGATCGCAGGTATCGGCCGGATCGAAGGCGTTGAGTGCATGATCATCGCCAATGACGCCACGGTGAAGGGTGGTTCCTACTATCCGCTGAGCGTGAAAAAGCACCTGCGGGCGCAGACCATCGCCCGTGAGAACCGCCTGCCCTGCGTCTATCTGGTCGACTCCGGCGGTGCCAACCTGCCACGCCAGGACGAGGTGTTCCCGGACCGCGAGCACTTCGGGCGGATCTTCTTCAATCAGGCCAACATGAGCGCCGCGGGCATTCCGCAGATCGCCGTGGTGATGGGCTCGTGCACCGCTGGCGGCGCCTACGTGCCGGCGATGGCCGACGAGACCATCATGGTGCGCGAGCAGGCGACCATCTTCCTTGCCGGGCCGCCGCTGGTGAAAGCGGCGACTGGCGAGGTGGTCAGCGCCGAGGCGCTGGGCGGCGCCGATGTGCATTGCCGCACCTCCGGGGTGGCCGACCATTACGCCGAGAATGACGAACACGCGCTGGCTCTGGCCCGCCGCTGCATCGCCAATCTGAACTGGCACAAGCAGGGCGAGCTGAACAGCCGCCCGGTGCTGCTGCCACGCTATCCGGTGGAGGAGCTGTACGGGGTGATTCCGGCTGACAGCAAGCAGCCGTTCGACGTGCGCGAGGTGATTGCGCGGTTGGTCGACGACAGCGCGTTCGATGAGTTCAAGGCGCTGTTCGGCACCACGCTGGTGTGCGGGTTTGCGCACCTGCACGGCTACCCGGTGGCGATTCTGGCCAACAACGGCATCCTGTTTTCCGAGGCCGCGCAGAAGGGTGCGCACTTTATCGAGCTGGCCTGCCAGCGCGGCATTCCGCTGCTGTTCCTGCAGAACATCACCGGCTTTATGGTCGGCAAAAAATACGAGGAAGGCGGCATCGCCAAGCACGGCGCCAAGCTGGTGACCGCGGTGGCCTGTGCCCGGGTGCCCAAGTTTACGGTGATCATCGGCGGCAGTTTTGGCGCCGGTAACTACGGCATGTGCGGCCGCGCCTACGATCCGCGCTTTCTGTGGATGTGGCCGAATGCGCGCATCTCGGTGATGGGCGCCGAACAGGCCGCGGGCGTGCTGGTGCAGGTCAAGCAGGAGCAGGCCGAGCGCAGTGGCGAGCAGTTCAGCACCGAGCAGGCCGAGGCCCTGCGCCGCCCGATCCTCGATCAGTACGAACGCCAGGGCCACCCCTACTACGCCAGCGCCCGCCTGTGGGACGACGGCGTGATCGACCCGGCGCAGACGCGGGATGTGCTGGGGTTGGCGATTTCGGCGGCGTTGGGAGCGCCTATACCGGCCAGCACGTTCGGTGTGTTTCGGATGTAGCGGCGCACATCAGCCGCAAGCTGCAAGCCGCAAGCTTCAAGCTGACCGAGCCGGCGGAGCGTTTTTTGCGAGGCAGGTAACCCTGCGTTGGCTTGGGTTAGCAAACGAGCTTGTGGGCTGCACGGACAGCTTGCCGCTTGTAGCTTGCGGCTTGCAGCTGCGCGAGCAAGAGCGCGCCAGCCACCAATCGAGAAAACAACATGAATGCTTACGAAACGATAGAACTCGAATTCCGCGCAGACGGTGTGGCGACGCTCTGGCTTGCTCGCGCAAGCAAGAACAACGCCTTCAACGCCCAGATGATCCGCGAGCTGCTGGATGCGCTGGATGCGGTGGCGGCTAACCCGGCGGTGCGCTTCATGCTGCTGCGCGGCCGCGGCAAGCACTTCTCTGCCGGTGCCGATCTGGCCTGGATGCGCGACTGCGCGGCGCTGGATTACAACGCCAATCTGGACGACGCCCGCGAGCTGGCCCAGCTGATGGCGTCGCTGGCGCAGCTCAAGGTGCCGACACTGGCGGTGGTGCAGGGCGCGGCCTTTGGTGGCGCGCTCGGGTTGATCAGTTGCTGCGATATGGCGATTGGCGCGGAGGACGCGCTGTTCAGTCTGTCGGAGGTGCGCATTGGTCTGCTGCCGGCGGTGATCAGCCCCTACGTTACCCAGGCCATCGGTGCCCGCGCCACCCGCCGCTACGCGCTGACCGCCGAACGCTTTGACGGCCTGCGGGCCCGCGAGCTGGGGCTGCTGGCCGAGTGTTATCCGGCAGCCGAACTGGAGGCGGCGCTCGATCAGTGGGTCGCCAACCTGCTGCTGAACGGTCCGCAGGCGATGAGCGCCACCAAGGCGCTGTTGCAGGAGGTCGGGCTGGGCGCCATGAGCACGCCGCTGCGCCGCTACACCGAGGCAGCGATTGCCCGGGTGCGGATCAGCCCCGAAGGTCAGGAGGGCCTGTCGGCCTTCCTGGAAAAACGCCAACCCGGCTGGTGCGCGAGCCATGATTGATTCCCTGCTGATTGCCAACCGCGGCGAAATTGCCTGCCGCATCATGCGCACCGCGCGCGAGCTGGGTATCGCCACTGTGGCGGTACACAGCGATACCGACCGCGACGCCCTGCACGTGCGCTGCGCCGATCAGGCGGTCAACCTGGGTGGCGCGCGGCCGAGCGAGAGTTATCTGCGGGTTGAGGCGATCATCGCCGCGGCCAAGGCCACCGGTGCCCAGGCGATTCACCCCGGCTACGGCTTTCTCTCCGAGAACGCCGACTTTGCCCGCGCGGTCGACGCCGCCGGGTTGATCTTCGTCGGCCCGCCGGCCGGCGCGATTGACGCCATGGGCAGCAAGTCGGCGGCCAAGGCGCTGATGGACGCCGCCGGGGTGCCGCTGGTGCCCGGTTATCACGGCGACGATCAGGCGCTGGAGACCTTTCGCGTCGAAGCCGCCAAGATCGGTTACCCGGTGCTGCTCAAGGCTGCGGCCGGTGGCGGCGGCAAGGGCATGAAGGTGGTCGAGAGCGAGGCGCAGCTGAGTGAGGCGCTATCCTCCGCTCAGCGTGAAGCGCAGGCTGCCTTTGGCGATGCGCGCATGCTGGTGGAAAAATACGTGCTGCAGCCGCGCCATGTGGAGATTCAGGTGTTTGCCGACCAGCACGGCAACGGGGTGTATCTGGCCGAGCGTGACTGCTCGATCCAGCGTCGCCACCAGAAGGTGGTGGAAGAAGCGCCGGCGCCCGGCCTGTCGCCGGAATTGCGCCGGGCCATGGGCGAGGCGGCGGTCACCGCCGCGCGGGCGATCGGCTACGTTGGCGCCGGTACCGTGGAGTTTCTGCTCGACGCCCGTGGCGATTTCTTCTTCATGGAGATGAACACCCGTCTGCAGGTCGAGCACCCGGTCACCGAGCTGATTACCGGGCAGGATCTGGTCGCCTGGCAGCTGCGCGTGGCCGCAGGGCAGCCGCTGCCGCTGAGCCAGGAGCAGATCGTGCTGCGCGGTCACGCGATTGAAGTGCGGCTCTACGCCGAAGACCCGGAGCAGGACTTTCTGCCCGCCAGCGGCGAGCTGACGCTGTACTTTGAGCCGGCGGGGGGCGTTGGGCGGCGGGTCGACAGCGGGGTGGTCGAGGGTGACCGCATCTCGCCGTTCTACGATCCGATGCTGAGCAAGCTGATTGCCTGGGGTGAAGACCGGGAAACCGCCCGCCGCCGTCTGCTGGCGATGCTGGCCGAGCAGCAGCTGGGCGGAGTGCACAGCAACCTCGCCTTCCTGCGCCGGGTGCTGGCGCATCCGGCCTTTGCTGCCGCCGAGCTGGACACTGGTTTTATCGCCCGTCATACCGACGTCCTGTTGCCTGCACCGGCCCCGCTGCCCGACGCCTTCTGGGCGCTGGCGGCCCGTGCCTGGTTGCTGACGGCACCCTCTGCTGCGCGGGCTGATGACCCGCACAGCCCTTGGGCCGCTTCCTCCGGGTTGCGCCTCGGACTGGCCGGCGAGCAGCGCCTGCATCTGCGCTGTGGCGAGGCCGAGGCGCGCGCCCTGCCCGCTGCCGGCGTCAGCCTGCAGGGCGGTCAGTTGCTGGTTGAGGGGCGTCGTCATATCGTGCAACGCCGCGGTCAGTGGCTGTTTGTCGAGTGGAACGGGCAGTTGCA
This sequence comes from Halopseudomonas sp. T1L2, assembly GCF_055397385.1. Classification (NCBI taxonomy): domain Bacteria; kingdom Pseudomonadati; phylum Pseudomonadota; class Gammaproteobacteria; order Pseudomonadales; family Pseudomonadaceae; genus Halopseudomonas; species Halopseudomonas sp. T1L2. The sequence continues at coordinate 2,978,795 of NZ_AP040865.1, forward strand.
ACGGGTCACCCTGGTGGACCCGGTCAGCGAGGTAGAGGCCCGGCAACACGGCCACGGCGGGCTGACAGCACCGATGAACGGCAGCGTGGTGCGGGTGCTGGTCGAGCCGGGTCAGCAGGTGGCTGCCGGCGAGTTGCTGGTGGTGGTCGAGGCAATGAAAATGGAGCACAGTATTCGCGCTGCCGAGGCCGGAGAGGTCACGGCCGTTCACTGCGCCGAGGGTGATCTGGTTGACGAAGGCCGGGTGCTGGTGGCGCTGCAACCGCTTGCTGAGGAGGCAACGGCATGAGCATGCCGCAACAGGTGCGTCTGGTCGAAGTCGGCCCGCGTGATGGCCTGCAGAACGAAAAACAACCGATCAGCGTCGCCGACAAGGTGCGTCTGGTCGATGACCTGAGCGCTGCCGGTCTGAGTTATATCGAGGTTGGCAGCTTCGTCTCGCCCAAATGGGTGCCGCAGATGGCCGGCTCCGCCGAGGTGTTTGCCGCTATTCAGCAGAAACCCGGCGTGACCTACGCGGCGCTGGCGCCGAACCTCAAGGGCTTCGAAGGCGCGCTCGCCGCCGGGGTGAAGGAAGTGGCGGTGTTTGCCGCCGCCAGCGAGGGGTTCTCGCAAAAGAACATCAACTGCTCGATTGCCGAGAGCCTGCAGCGCTTTGAGCCGATCATGGCAGCGGCCAGGGAGCACGGCGTGCAGGTGCGCGGTTATATTTCCTGCGTGCTTGGCTGCCCGATCGATGGTGACGTAGCGCCGGAGCAGGTCGCCGCGATTGCCCGCGAGCTGCTCGACAGCGGCTGCTACGAGGTCTCGCTCGGCGACACCATCGGCGTCGGCACCGCAGGCGATACCCGCCGGCTGATCGAGGTGGTTGGCCGCGATATCGACCGCAGCCTGCTGGCCGGGCATTTTCACGATACCTACGGGCAGGCGCTGGCGAATATCCACGCCAGCCTGCTGGAAGGCGTGGCGGTATTCGACAGCTCGGTCGCCGGGCTCGGCGGTTGCCCCTACGCCAAGGGTGCGACCGGCAACGTCGCCACCGAAGACGTGCTCTACCTGCTCAACGGCATGGGTATCGAGACGGGTGTGGATATGGCGGCGCTGGTGCAGGCCGGTCAGCACATCTGCAACGTGCTGGGCAAAACCAACGGCTCGCGCGTGGCGCGGGCCTTGCTGGCTCGGGAGCAGGCATGAGCGAACCCTTGTGGCGGCCGGCGCCCGAGCGGGTTGCGGCCAGTCGGATGGATGCCTTCCGGCGCTTTATCAATCAACGCCATGATCTGGCGCTGGCAGACTACGCCGAGCTGCATCAGTGGAGCGTCAGCGCGGTTGACGCGTTTTGGCAGGCGGTGGCCGACTTCTTTGCGGTGGACTTCAGCACGCCGCCGCAGCGGGTGCTGGATAACCCGGATGCCATGCCCGGCGCGCAGTGGTTTGCCGGTGCCGAGCTGAACTTTGCCGCCCACCTGCTGCGCCGCCGCGACGATCACCCGGCGCTGGTCGCGATCAGCGAAGACGGTCAGCGTGAGCAGCTCAGCTACGCCGAGCTGGCGGCGCGGGCGGCCGGGTTGCAGCAGCACCTGCTGAAGCTCGGTGTGCAGCCGGGTGACCGCGTTGCGGCGCTGATGCCCAATACCTGGCAGACCGTGGTCGGCATGCTGGCGGCGGCGAGCATCGGCGCGGTCTGGTCCTCCTGCTCGCCGGACTTTGGCGCGCAGGGCGTGGTCGACCGCTTCGGCCAGATCGAGCCGCGGGTGCTGATCGCCTGCAGCGGTTACCGCTACGCCGGCAAGCAATTGGATATGAGCAGCAAGCTGGCGGAAATCCTGCCGCAGCTGGGCGGCCTGCAGCAGCTGATTCTGGTGCCCTACGGTGGCGTGGAGCCGTGTCTGGCCGAGTTTGCCTCGGTGGTCTCGACCGCCCACTGGGACGACGTCAGCCAGCCGGCCGGCAGCCCGGCGTTCACCGCCCTGCCCTTTGCCCAGCCGCTCTACATTCTGTATTCCAGCGGCACCACCGGGGTGCCCAAGTGCATCGTTCACGGTGCCGGTGGCACCCTGCTGCAGCACCTCAAGGAGCACGGCCTGCACACCGATCTGGGCAGCGAGGACGTGCTGTTCTACTTCACCACCTGCGGCTGGATGATGTGGAACTGGCTGGTCTCCGGGCTGGCGCTGGGTGCTACGCTGGTACTTTACGATGGTTCGCCGTTTGAGCCCTCGGCCGAGCGACTGATCGACCTGGTCGACGCGGAAAACATCAGTATTTTCGGCACCAGCGCCAAGTACCTGGCCGCGCTGGAAAAGGCCGGGGTCGAGCCGAATCGCAGCCACCAGCTCAGCCGCCTGAAGGCGGTGCTGTCGACCGGTTCGCCGCTTGCGCACGAGGGCTTTGATTACGTCTACCGCTGCTTCAAAGCGGACCTGTGCCTGTCGTCGATCTCCGGTGGCACCGACATCGTCTCCTGTTTCGCCCTCGGCAACCCGACCGCGCCGGTCTGGCGTGGCGAACTGCAGTGCAAGGGCCTGGGCATGGCGGTCGAGGTGTGGGACGACGAAGGGCAGCGGCTGGCCGAGGGCAAGGGCGAGCTGGTCTGCAGCAAACCCTTCCCGTCGATGCCGCTGGGCTTCTGGAAGGATGAAGACGGCAGCCGTTTCCGCGCCGCCTACTTCGAGCGCTTCCCCGGCGTCTGGGCGCACGGCGATTACGCTGAAGAGACCCCGCACGGCGGGCTGATCATCCACGGCCGCTCGGATGCAGTGCTCAACCCCGGCGGCGTGCGTATTGGTACTGCGGAAATCTATCGGCAGGTGGAAAAGGTCGAGGCGGTGCTGGAATCGCTCGCCATCGGCCAGCAGTGGCAGGGCGATGTGCGGGTGGTGCTGTTCGTGCGCCTGCGTGAGGGGATGGAACTGGATGCGGCACTGGAGGCGGAGATCCGCCAGGTGATTCGCGCCAACGCCACCCCGCGTCACGTGCCGGCGAAGATCATCGCGGTCAGCGATATCCCGCGCACCCGCAGTGGCAAGATCGTCGAACTGGCGGTGCGCAACGTGGTGCACGGTCTGCCGGTGAAGAACACCGACGCGCTGGCCAACCCTGAGGCGTTGGATCTGTTTCGCGACCTGTCCGACTTGCAGTATTGACCGGGAAGGCCGAGTTCCAACTCGGCCACGTGGCTGCTGCGGAGCTTGCTGGTCGAGCGGGAGCTCGACCCCCCGGCGTGCTATGGTTTGCGGCGCTACTCACCGCAAAATGGAGCACGCTGGATGACATTGACCGATCTGCTGGGAACCGAACTGCCGCTGATTCAGGCGCCGATGGCGGGTGTACAGAACAGCGCGCTGGCGCTGGCGGTGTGCCGCGCGGGCGGGTTGGGCTCGTTGCCCTGCGCCATGCTCGGTGCCGATGCGCTGCGCGCGGAACTGGAGGTGTTGCAGCGTGAGGCGGCAGGCCCCTGGAATCTTAATTTCTTTGCCCACCAGACACCGTCTGCTGATGAGGCCCGAGAGCAAGTCTGGCGCGCCGCACTGGCGCCCTACTACGCCGAGTTCGGGTTGGATATCGACAGCATTCAACCCGGTGCCGGTCGCCGCCCGTTCGATGCCGAAACCCTTGAGCTGATCAGCGCCTACCGTCCACCGGTGGTGAGCTTTCACTTTGGCCTGCCGGAAGCGGCCATGATCGAGCGGATCAAGGGCTGGGGCGGCAAGGTGCTGTCCACCGCCACCACCGTAACCGAAGGCCTTTGGCTGCAGGCCAATGGTGCCGATGCGGTGATTGCCCAGGGGTTGGAAGCGGGTGGCCATCGCGGACATTTTCTGTCGACCGATGTGAGCCTGCAGATGGGCACGTTTGCGCTGTTGCCGCAGCTGGTGGCGGCGCTGGACATCCCGGTGATCGCCGCTGGTGGCATTGCCGACGCCAACGGTGTAGCCGCCGCCATGGCACTGGGCGCTTCCGGAGTGCAAATTGGCACCGCCTACCTGCTCTGCCCGGAGGCAACCACCAGCGCACTGCACCGGGCAGCACTGCAGAGTGAAGCGGCGCAGCACACGGCGTTGACCAACCTGTTCTCCGGCGGCGCCGCGCGGGGCATCGTCAATCGGGTGATGCGTGAGCTGGGACCCATAAGTGATCTGCCGCCCCCCTTCCCGCTCGCCGGTACGGCGATCACGCCGCTGCGCACGGCGGCAGAGAAAGCCGGAAGCGGAGATTTTTCGCCGTTGTGGGCCGGGCAGAACGTAACCGGTTGCCGCGCCGAGCCCGCCGAAAGTCTGACCCGCGCTTTGATGGCGTTGGTGGGTTAGCTCACCTCGACCCGGTCGTGGCCGATCAACCTGAGCAATTGCTGCAGCTGGCTCGGGTCGGGCTTGGCGAAGCCGGTTTCCAGCGCCGCGATGCGCATCAGAATGCGATCCTTGCGCAGCCCGGTCTGGGGCAGCTGGAACAGCGAGCCCGTCAGTTCGCGCAGCAGGAATGGCAGTTGCTGCTGGGTCTTGATCTGGTTGCCGAAAGGCGCGGCGTAGTCGTTGATCATCTGCTTGATGGTGTCATCATCGGCCTGCTGGCCGTAGTTCAGGTAGTGCTGAATGGCGCAGATCACCGCCATTTCGCCAAGGCGGCAGAAGTTCACAGCGGTATCCAGCGGGCCGGCGGCGATCGACTGGTGTGCGCTCAGACGTTTCAGGGCATCGGAGAGGGCTTCACGTTCGGCCATGAAGCCGGCGGCCAGACGTTGCAGCAGGGGATGCTCCAGTGCGATGCGGGCGCGTGAAAGTCGCCTGGCCAGGTCAGCGCAGGTATGGCTGCCAAGCCACTCATAGGCCTCACTCAGGCTGATACAGGCGCCCTCACGGCCGCGCAGCAGGCCTTCGCGGTTGGCGCGATTGATACTGACCAGGGCCAGCAGCGGCTCGTTGCGTGCGAGTGTCAGGTAATCGGCCTGATTGGCTTGCTGCGGCAATACTGCAGCCTCCTGCTGACGCTCGGGGCTGGTCCAGGCCAGTCGAATCGGTTGCTTGAGACGCGCCTGAAGGAAGCCGTCCAGATCACCGATATTGCCCGCTGCGGCGCTTCCTTCCTGATCCCGCTGCAGCAACCTAGCCAGTCGCCTGCGCAGGTCATCCAGCTTGAACGGCTTGGCGATCAAGTCGGCAATGCCGGCGGCGCGGGCATCGAGCACCAGCTGACGGTCGATGCTGGCGGTGACCAGCACGCGCAGACTGCGTGGGGCGCGCCGTGCGACCTCTCGGGCCAGATCCAGACCACTGCGGTCACTGAGCTGCAGATCGGTGATCAGCAGATCAACGCGGTCGCTGCGCAGGTGGTTGATGGCGCTGACAGCACTATCAAACAGGTGGGTTTCGATGCCGCCCAGATCGCGCAGGACGGAACGCAACAGTTCCGCAATCCAGGGGTCTTGCTCGACGATAATTGCTTTCAATGGTTACCAGCCCCGGCTTTGCAGATACGGTCGCGACCCGATTCCTTGGCGTCATAGAGTGCGCGGTCGGCGTCATCCAGCAGGGCGTTGCTGTTCCAGTCCGGTGCCATGCAGCTGCTGATGCCGGCACTGAAGGTGCAGTTGAACGGTTTGCCCTGTGCCGAACTGAACTGCACCGCGCTGAAGGCCTGACGAATGCTGTCGAGTATGCTGAAGGCATCGTCCTCACTGCAGCCTGGCAACACGGCAACAAACTCCTCGCCGCCATAGCGGCCCAGCCGATCGATCTTGCGCAGGCGCTGGCGCAGCAGGTTGGACAGGGCGCGGATCACGCTGTCGCCGCTGGCATGGCCGTACCGGTCATTGACCAACTTGAAACGATCAATGTCGATCATGGCGACGGTCAACGGGGAGCGGGTGCGCAGCGCCCGCTCGGCTTCGATTTCAACCTGCTCCTTGATGTCGGCGTGTTTCAGCAGGCCGGTCAGGCTGTCTCGAGCCAGTGCTTCACTGACCATGCGGGCGCGCTGTGCGCGGGCATAGACGGTCGTCAGCAGAGCGCTGTCACTGATCGGCTTGGTAATGAAGTCGTCTCCGGCCTTGAGCAGGGCCGACATCTGCCGCTCGGCATTGACCTCGGCCGACAGGTAAACGATGGGGACACGCAGCCAGTCGTCGTTCAGGCGGATCACCTGTGCCAGTTCCGGACCGCTGTTCTGCGGCATGCTGAGGTCCATCAGCACCACTTCAGGGCTGAACGCTGTCATCTTGTCCAGCAACTGGTGCGGATCGCTCAGGGTGTCGACCATCATGCCCGCGCTGCTCAGCACCAGGGCGTAGCGAGCGCTCAACTCGGTATCGTCATCAATGATCAGCACCCGGAACGGGCCGCCCTGAAGCGTGTTGAAGCAGCGTTCCAGGCGGCTCTCAAGCATCGGCAGATCAACCGGTTTGGTGAAAAAACCGATGGCGCCAACACGCACGGCATGCAAGCGACCGGTGAAATTGTCCTGTGAACTGATGACCAGCAGCGGCGGCGATTGGGCATCACGCTGGCGAAACACCGGGTCCTGCAGCAGTGTGCTGCCAGGCGGGCTGGTGTCGACAATCATGGCGTCGATATGATCGGCTTGATGCAGGGTCGTCGGATTGTCGAAGCAACTCGTCTGGTAACCGAAGCTGCCCAGGGTGCGCTGTAACTGCTCGCGCATTTGGTCGTCCGCCACCAGCAGGCCAATATGCCGCTGATCACGCTCATCGGTCCTTGGTGTGTCGAGGCGCTGGTGCTCGGTTGGGGTATCGGGGGTATGCTCCAGCAGCTGATTCAGGTGATGCGTCGCCTCTGCCAGGCTATTCAGCACGGCACTGGAGCGGTGCTGCGCATCCAGCTCGGCCTGGGCGCGTTGTTCCAGCTCTCGACAACGCTCACCCAGGGCTGCGTAGCCAAAGGTGCCGGCTGACCCGGCCAGCTTGTGCAGGCGATCACGCATATCCTGCAATGCGTTTGGGGTATTTTGCAGCTGATCCGCAAGGTGGTTCAGCTCATCCAGTTCGTCGTGCAGACGTTGGCGAAAACGCTCTTCCAGAGCGGCCAGCTGGGCGACGAGCTGTTCTGATTCATGCATGCTTGTGTTCCCAAATCTCGCGGATCTGATCTGACAGGGTCATAGGGTCGAACGGTTTGATGATGACGCCGGCGGCACCCAGGTCTCGGTAGGCAGCCACCTCCTGGGTCTGCGCCTTGGCCGTCATGAATACGATCGGCACGCCCTTCATGCAGGATAGCTTGCGCAGCTCGGTCAGGGTCTGCGGGCCGTCCATTCCGGGCATCATGACATCCAGAAGGACCAGCTGGGGGCTGAAGTCATCGACGGCGGCAAGGCCGTCGGCACCGGAGTCGCAGCTGCGTACCTCAAAGCCGCCCACCACCTCCAGTGCGACCCGGGCAACTTCCTGAATCGAAGGATCATCCTCGATGTGCATTATGCGTTTCAGTACTACCGTCATACTATTGTGCATCCTGTGTCTTGGTACTGCCTTGATCGATGTCAAGGTGGTGGCACATCGCCTTGATTTTGTCGATTGTCTGACACCGCTAGCGGTAAGGTAAACCAGAAACAGGAGCCCCTGTCGACTTCCGATTGCACGCCTACCTGGCCGCCCATGCGTTCAATCAGCTCCTTGCAGATAGCCAGCCCAAGCCCGGTACCGCCGCGCCGACGCTTGTCGGTTGTGTCGAGTTGACTGAATTGCGTGAACAGCAGCGGTTGCTGTTCGGCGGCGATACCTATGCCCTGATCAACGACACTGACCGTGACCGAGTCACCCTTCAGGTGCCACTCTATGCGGATCGAGCCGCCCGAGTGCGAGAACTTGGCGGCGTTCGACAGGTAATTGGTCAGCACCTGCTGCAGGCGGCGCTGATCGGCGATGATGGCCATGTCGGCCAGCCCGTCGGGGATATACCAGTGCACCTGAAAGCGTTCCGCGTAGGGGCGGTTGCTCTCCATTGCCTGAACAACAGCGGCGCGCAGGTCCTGGGGTTCAAGCTGTAGCGCTACCTTGCCGGCCTCAAGTTTTTCCATGTCGAGCAGGTCGTTTATCAGCTCATTGAGTCGCTGGCTGTTTTCCCGGGCAATACCAAGCAATCGTGCACCTGCGGCGGAGCTGGGATCGGTTGTGCCGCTGTGCAGCAGGCCAAGGGCGCCAGTGATGGCGGTCAGCGGGGTGCGCAGCTCATGGCTGACAGTCGCCAGGAAGTGGCTTTTCATGTTGCTCGCGTGACGGATTTCGGAAATGTCGTGCATGACCACGATGGCGGCGCCCGGACCGCCCTGTTCGGGATACAGCAGGCCACCACTGCAGAGCACGTGGCGCAGCGGCTGATCGGCACAGGCGATGCAGATTTCAACGTTCTCGACCGGTTTGCCCTGCCAGGCGCGCACCAGCGGTATATCGTCCGTGGTCAGCGGCGTCCGGCCGTCGGCAGCGTAGAGATCGTAGGAGCGTGCCCATTCCTCCGGTGGCAGGTTGAGCATGTTGGTACCATGCCATTGCTGGGCGGTGCTATTGAACTGGGTCAGAGTGCCGTCGTCCGCGCAGGCAACCACGCCGGCCTTGAGAGAGTCGAGGAGCCGCCGGTTCAGCGCCTGCTGGTGTGCCAGCTCATGCGCCTCTTCCAGGCTGGTCAGCAGGGTGTGGCGCAGTTGCAGCTGGTATTCGACCAGTCTGGCCAGCCGTTGCAGGGTGTCACGCTGCTGGTCGTTGAGGGTGCGGGGCCGCTGATCGATGACGCAGAGGGTGCCGATCAGGGTGCCCTGGGGGCTGGCAATCGGCATGCCGGCATAGAAGCGGATGCCGGGGTCACCGGTGACCAGCGGGTTGCCCGCAAAGCGCGCATCAAGGGTGGCATCGGTTACCTCCATCAACGTTGGCTGGCGTATTGCGTGGGCACAGAAAGCCATTTCTTTCGGCGTTTCGCTGATATCGAGTCCGACACGGCTCTTGAACCACTGGCGCTGGCTATCAATCAGCGAGATCAGTGCGATCGGAGTGTCCAGCCAGCGCGCAGCCAGTGTTGTCAGGTCGTCGAAGGCCTGTTCCCTGGGTGTGTCCATGATATGCAGCTGCGCCAGGGCGGCCAGGCGCTGCTGGTCGTTGCTATCGCCGTTGTTCACGCTGACTCCGCAAGACGGGTTTACAGGTCAGTTTAGACAGTTTCCCGGGTTGCAGCTGTGCTCTTGCAAGGCAGGCGTACCCAGAACCGCGAACCCTCTCCCTCGCGGGATTCAAAGCCGGCCTCGCCGGCCATACGGCGCGCCAGTTCGCGGGTAATGGCCAGACCAAGCCCTGATCCGGTGCGACTGCGGGTGCTGGTGCTGTCGACCTGGAAGAACTTGTCGAAGATGCGCTCGTGCTCCGTCGATGGAATGCCGATACCCTCGTCGCGCACGCTGATCTCTACCTGGTCGCCAAGGTATTGGGCACCGAGCCAGATGCGACCTTGCCGGCGCGAGAACTTGGCTGCTTTGGACAGCAGGTTGGCCAGTATCTGACCAAACCGCTGGCGATCAACGCTGACTACCACGTCGTCTATCGGATCCAGTAACTGCGTTACCTGGAATTGGTCGGCATAGCTCTGATTGAGCTCCAGCGCCTGTTCGAGCAAGGGGCGCAGGGGCTGATCCTGCAGCTGGATCTGCAATTGGCCGGCGGTCAGCTTGTCCATATCTAGCAGGTCATTGATCAGGCTGTGCAGGTTTTCGCTGTTTTGCACCGCGATACCGAGCAGCCGACGCATGTTTTCGGGGATGGTACCGAGCGCGCCGCCATGGATAAGCTTCAGAGCGCCACTGATGGCGGTCAGCGGGGTGCGCAGCTCATGGCTGACCGTGGAGACAAACTGTGCCTTCATCTGCTCGATCCGAATTTGCTCGGTGACATCCCAGATGAATCCGTCAAAGCCGATCAGACTGTCGTCGGCAGCAAATTCGGCACGGCCTTTTTCGCGTACCTGTACGATCTGCCCGTTGGCATGAATCAGGCGATAGGTGAGCTCGAAGGTCGGCTCGCTGCGTGTGCCCTGTATGCGTTCTCGCAGAGCCGAAAGGTCATCAGGGTGGACGATGCTGGCATAGCTGCGGAGCCGGTTATCGACCAGATCAACAGCCGGATAGCCAGTAATGTGTTCTATTTCGTTACTCAGGTAGGACATGCTCAACTGGTGGTCCGGGCGACGCCGATACACCGCGCCGGGCAGGTTGCTGACCATGCTGCGGAAGCGCGACTCGCTCTGTTGCAAGGCGCGCGTGGCTTCGGCCAGGTCGGTAATATCGGTGGCCATGCCAAGATAGCCGACGGCCTCGCCGTGCTCGTCGGCGATGCGGGTGACCGTCAGATTGACCTGCCGCTCCTGACCATCCTTGCGCCGATAGGTCCAGGAGCGGGTTTCCGAGCCGCCTTGCCGTGCTTCGTGGAGAAATACCTCCAGACCATCTATCGGCTTTCCGTAGTGGGCACTGAGCTCCTGGCTGCGCTGTTCTATTTCGCTGGATAGGTGGAAACAGATGGGCGTTTGCTGACCGACCATTTCCTCAGCCCGGTAACCCAGCAACTTTTCAGCACCGGTGTTGAACAGGGTGATGCTGCCCCGGGTGTTGACGACAATGACAGCCACCTCGGTTGAGGCCTTGATCACGGCGCTCAAGAAGGCACGGGCTTCGCGCACCTCCTCGGCAGCCGCCATCTCCTGACTGATATCGGTGTGAATGCCGCTCATCCAAAGTGCCCGGCCGCTGGCATCGCGGCGCGAGACCTGGCCGTGGCTCTGGATCCACACCCAGTGGCCATCCTGATGGCGGGCACGGCAGACATAGCGAAGATGGTCGGTCTCGCCGCGCAGGTGGGCCAGCAGTTGCGCACGAGCGCTTTCCCGGTCGTCCGGATGAATCAGTTCTGACCAGCTGGCCGCCGGAATCGACTGTGGCCTAGCTGCCGGAAGGCCCAGCATCTGCAGCCAGCGCGGGTTGACCTCGAGCTGTTCCGCGCTCATGTCCCATTCCCAGCTGCCGACGCCGGTAGCGTCGATGATACGTGCCAGCCTTTGCTGTTCACTGGCCAGGTGCTGCTCGATGTGCTTGCGCGTGGTGATATCGGCAATGAATCCATGCCAGACGATGTCGCCGTTAGCCAGTGGCTCCGGACTTGCGTAGCCTGCGACCCAGATTTCGCCCAGCCGCGGATGGCGAACGCGGTATTCCGAGCGCCACTCGGTGAGCTGGCGGGCGGATTCGCCGATTTCGGCCACGATCCGGTCGTGGTCCTCCGGATGGATCAGCTCGATGGCCGGCCTGGCATCGATACCGGCTTGCTCCGGTGTCAGGTCATAGATATTGCCGATGCCCTCGCTGCTGAAGGGAAACCAGCTGTGTCCGTCGCTGCTCAGCTGGTACTGGTAGACCATGCCGGGCAGGTGCTGATTGAGTTTGGCGAAGCGCTGCAGCAGCGCTTCGCGGGCCTGCTGCTCGGCCTGCTGCTCGAGCAGGCCGCTGCACCAGCGGGCGCAGAGCCGCATGAAATCGAGGTCGACCTCATCGAACGGTCGTGCCCGCGGTGCCGAGGCGGAAAAGTTCAGCGTGCCGTAACGGCGGTTGCCAACGATCAGCGCAACGCCGATGTAGCACTCCAGGGCAAAGGTCCGGTAGCAGGGGTGTCCGTTGAAGCGCGAGTTACCCATGCTGTCGATTACCATGACATCGTCGTGCTGATAGGTCAGGTTGCAGTAGGTTTGTTCGAAGTCGAAACAGGCTCCGCTCTCCGGACTGTTCTCGCCGCTGCTGGCAGCGATTACTTCATAGGTACTGCCGCTGATCCGGCTGACCAGCCCCAGGTCCAGCTGCAGGTAATCACAGCCCAGGTCGAGCAGTCGTTTCAGGCGCTCCTGATGAGACAGGCCAAAGTCCGCCGCGATGCGATTGAGCGAGCCCAGCGCCAGCCGCTGGCGCTCCAGGCGTTCCTGCAGGGCTGTGTGCTCCTCACGCTGGCGCATTGCATTAAGCAGCTGGCCCAGGCTGGTTTGCAGCGGTGCCAGAAATGTCAGCAGCGCCGGTCCGGCCTCATCCGGCCCATGAGACAGGGCCAGCATGCCCATCAGCCGCCCGCCAAAAAGCAGCGGGAGGAGCGCGGCGCCGTGCAGCTCAGGGTTGTCGCTGGCGATAAGCCTGGCTTGCTGGTCGCTGCTGGACGCATTCATGGCGTCAACCAGAGTACGCGGGGCCGGTTCGGGATGCGGCCGGGTATCAATGCTGCTTTGTAGCTGCAGTGTCTGGGTACCGTCCGGTTCGAGCCGGGACTGGCTGAGCAAACCGACCTGATAGCCGGTCAACGCCAGTATCTGTTCCAGCACCTCGTGCAGGCTGACCTGCATCCGGTTCTGCTGGATGTAGGCCGACTGGGTGCGGGCAATGATTTCCAGCAGGCGGCGATTGTGCTCCCGCTTCTGGCTTTCCTCGCGTATGGCGTCGGCGTGGCGCAGCACCTGGCGGCGTGCCGCCCGGTAACTGCTTAACTGCAGCAGGCTGAACAGGGCGCAGGCTGCAACCAGCGCCAGCAGCCATTTACCTGCCAGCTGCCGCTGTTCACGCAGATGCGCCGCTGCCTGGGTGCTGATATCGCGCCAGAGCACCAGAGCGGTTGGTGCAGGGGTGTCGGCCGGCTGTTCATCGGCCACGGCTTCCAGTGGCAGCAGGCTCAGCAGCCAGGTGCCGTCACTGTTGCTGTAAAGCCGTTCCGGCGTTCGCTGGTCGAGGGTACCGAGAGCGTCGCTTACGCCGGGCGGCATTGCTGCACCGTGTTTTTCTACCTGCAGCCAGCGGCCTTGCCCCAGCAGCGGCATAGAGTGCTTGAGTGATCCGGCAGGGACGCTGTCGGCTTCGAGCAGCAGAGACAGACCTTCGGACCTATCGATAGGTCCGTCGACAAGTGCCGGGAAGCTAACCTGCAAGGTGGCAATCAGCGGACTGTCGGGGCGGTTGTCTGCGAGCAGCGGGGCAACGGCGCTCTCGCTGGCATTGTCGTAATGGAGCGTCAGTCCGCTGCGGATCGCGGGGTCGTCTATCACCAGCTGATTTAGCGGATTGCCCTCGTCGTGCTGATCGCCCCAGACATCCCGCTCCCGCATGCGCAGCAGGGTGCTACGGTCTTCGATCAGGTTAACCTGTAATTCTTCAGCTCCGGCCTGGCGCAGTAGCTGCCAGAAACCGTCGAGGTCTTCTGCCAGCTGGGCGCGCAGGCGCAGCACCTCCGGATGGGCCCGGCCGTGCTCCCTGATCAGGGTATTGATGCGCCGGATCAGCCGCAGAACGTCAGGGTCCTGGCTGAGGCTGTAGACCGCGATCCGGGCTTCGCCGCGCATGGCTTGTCGGGCCTGTTCGAGGACGGACAGGTCGCGGCGAGCTTCATTGAACAGCTGCTCGCGCCACTGGGCGTCGCGTTGCTGAGAGGCGGCGACCGCCAGAAACAGGAATAGCAGGGCCAGCAGTACAATGCCGAGCGGCAGGGCGATGCGTCCGTTGCGGAAAGTGGGCAGCGTGGCCATGGGAGATTCCAGTGCGTTGTCAGCCCAGAAGATAGCGGTTTGCCGACCGCGCTGCCAGCGTCGCGCGCGCTCTGTGCCGGCACTTGTCAGGTGCCGGCAACGGGTACTGACGCGATCGCGGCTTACAGGCTGTTGTTCACATGACCACCATCGACGTTGATGATGGTGCCGGTCATGAACGAACCGGCCTCGCTGGCGAGCAGCAGCAGCGGGCCATCGAGTTCGTCGAGCTGCCCCAGGCGGCCCATCGGGACCTTGCTGCGCACGTAGGTCTGGCCATGCTCGGTGTCAAAGTAGTCGGAATTCATTTCGGTGCGGAAGTAGCCGGGGGCAATGGCGTTGACGCGGATACCGTTCTTGGCCAGTTCCATCGCCATGGCCTTGGTCAGCTGCACCACACCGGCCTTGGCGACCGCGTAGTGGGCCAGTGCCTTGCCAACCCGCAGGCCGAGGATCGAGGCAATGTTGATCACACTGCCACCCTGGCCGCTGCCGGCCATCGCCTTGCAGCCGCGATGGGCGACGCGCCAGGCGCCGTCGAGGTTGGTGTCGAGCATGCTGCGCCAGTTACCTTCGTCCATTTCCAGGAAGGGCACCGGATCGCCAATCCCGGCGTTGTTGACCAGAATGTCGCACACGCCGAAGGCGTGCTCGGCGGCACTGAAGCCGGCGTCGACGCTGTCGGCGTCGGTTACGTCCATGGTGACCGCCATTGCCTCAAAGCCCTGCTGCTTGAGCTCGTCCACCAGCGCGGACAGACGATCGGCGCGGCGGGCAGCGAGCACGACACGGGCGCCGGCAGCGGCCAGTACGCGGGCGAAGTGGGCGCCGAGGCCGCTGGAGGCGCCGGTAATCAGGGCAGTCTTGCCGGTCAGGTCGAAGCGCGAGGTGGTCATGGGTCGGATCTCCTGTTGTTATTGGGCATCTTGAACGCGCCCGAGTATCGGCCAACTTACCCCCTGATACCAGCGCAGGCTGCCCGGGTGATGACGCACGATCAGCCGGACACGGGTGTGCCGAGCGGGAAGCTGGCCTGCACCAGCAGGCCGCCGAGTGGACTGTCACCGAGCAACAGGCTGCCCTGGTGGCGCTCAATGATGCGTTGCACAATGGACAGACCCAGCCCCGCACCCTGGCTGTTGCCCTGGGTGTGAAAGCGTTCCAGCAGGCGCTCGCGGTCGGCGGGCGCCACGCCACTGCCGCTGTCTTCGACCCGCAGCACCAATTGGTCGGCCTGCTGCTGCAGGCTGATCAGAATCCGCCCGCCATCGGGGGTGTGCTGGATGGCATTGCCGACCAGATTTTGCAGCAACATGCCGAGGCTGCCGGGCTCCATCTCCACCTGTTCCGGCAAGCTGCCGTCGCTGACCAGCTCCAGTTCCTGATCTCGCCGCAGAGCCAGCGGCAGCAGTTCGGCAACGGCGTCTCGGCAGCTTTGCAGCAGGGCGACGGGCACCCGCTGGCGCTGCTGGTCGTCTGCCAGCCGGGCCAGGGTCAGCATCTGTGAGATCAGCCTGGTAGCGCGCTCCACGCCCCGGCGAAGGTGCTGCAGGGCCTGGTCACGCTCGGCCGGCTCGTTGGCCTGCATGGCGTTTTCGGCGTGGATTTTCAGCACCGCCAGCGGCGTGCGCAGTTCATGCGCCGCGTCGGCAATAAAGCGCTGTTCGCGGGCCAGCAACTGGTGCAATTGCTCGAGCATGCGATTGAGCGCGGCCTGCACCGGTTCCAGCTCCTGTGGTAGATCGCTGAGTACGATCGGCTGCAGACTGTTGGGCTCGCGCAGGCGGATCAGGCGGGCCAGCTCGTCCAGCGGTTTCAAGCCCGAGCCGATGGCAAACCAGACCAGCAGTACCAGCAGCGGGATACCCAGCAGATCGGGTACCAGTGTCCCGCGCACGATCTTGTCGACCAGCTCGCCACGTACGTCGCTGCGCTCGCCGACCCAAACCGCCAGACCGCTGTCGGGTGACTCCAGTACATAGCTGCGCCACTGGTGCTGCGCCTGCTGCAGATCGGCAAAACCCGGCTGCCAGTCGGCGGCGGTCAGCGGCGGCACATTGAAGGAGCGGGCAATGACCCGGCCCTCGGCGTTACGCACCTGGAAGGCCAGCTTGCTTTCATAGCGGTGTCCGAGTTTGGGGTGCTCGCCGCTGGTTTCCAGCAGCGCCTGGGCCAGTTGTTCGGTCGGAATCTGACCCTGCGAGGCACCGAGCAGGCCGATCAGTACCCGTGCGCTCTGGCCCAGCTGAGCGTCGAACAGCTCTTCTACCTCGTGGGTGGAGTCGTGGTGGCTGGCCCAACCCATGATCAGGGTGCTGACCAGCAGCAGCCCCAGCACCCGCACCAGGATGCGCTTGCGGATGGATTTCATGCGTCGCGCTCGATCATGTAGCCGACCCCGCGCAAGGTGCGGATCAGGCCGCTGAACAGCTTGCGCCGCAGGTGGTGGATATGGACTTCCAGGGTGTTGCTGTCGACTTCCTCATTCCAGCCGTAGAGCGCCTGCTCCAGCCGATCACGGGTCAGCACCCGGTCCGGCTGAGCCATCAGTTCGTGCAGCAGGATGAACTCCTTGCGCGACAGATTGACGTTGCGGCCTTCGAAGCTGACCTGCTGGCTTTGCGGGTCGAGGGTGACGCCGCGCAGCTGGATCAACGGCTCGGCGCGCCCGGCGCTGCGCCGCAGCAGGGCGCGGATGCGGGCTTTCAGTTCGGCGCTGTCGAACGGCTTGATCAGGTAGTCGTCGGCGCCGGCATCGAGGCCGGCGATGCGGTCCTGCACGCCGTCGCGGGCGGTCAGCACCAGTACCGGCACGGCCTGATGACGGTCGCGCAAGGCGCGCAGCACCTGCAGACCGTCCATCCGCGGCAGGCCCAGATCCAGAATGGCCAGATCAAAGGGCTCGCTGCTCAGCGCGTGCAGTGCGCTGGCGCCGTCCTGCAGCCAGTCGAGTGTATAACCCTCGCCCTTGAGCGAGGTGAGAATGCCCTCGGCGAGGGAGCTATCGTCTTCAACCAGCAGCAGTCGCATGGGTTACCTGTTGGCGATTTTATCCAGTCGGGCGCGGATCTCGGCCTGGCGGCCCTGATCGGCCAGCGGGCGGTCCGGGCGCGGGGCAGCAGCCTGGGCCTTGAGCAGCGCGGCGCGGGCTTCAGCATAGCGCTTCTGGTCGATCAGGTAATCGCCCCAGAAGTAATTGCTGTCGATACCGTCCGGGTTCAGTGCCAGTGCCTGCTTCAGCAGCGCTTCGGCCTGCTCGTCATCGCCAAAGCCGATGGGCCAGCCCGGAACCTGGTAGTAGAGCGCGCCCAGACTGGTGTAGGCCGAGCCCTGCAGTGCCTGCGGGTCAACCTGCAGGGCGTGCTCGAACAGGCTCTTGGCCTCCTTGACCTTGCCCAGTGCGCCCAGGCCGCCGTCGGCGCCAGCCCAGCTGCTGAGAATGATGCCGCGCCAGATCAGCAGCGGGGCGTCATCGGGCTCCTTTGCCAGCGCCTGCCCGGCTTCGGCGGCCAGGGCTTCGAAGGCGTCCGCCTTCTGGTCTTCCGGCAGCTGGTACTGAATTTCCGCCCAGCGTTGCTGCAGCGGAGCGATATCGGCGGCAAGGATGTTCAGGCTGAAGCCGGCCAGCAGGCCGGCAACGAGATAACGAATCCAGATGGACATGATCAGTGCTCCCTGGTGTGGGTTGAGGGGGTGGCGTAGTGCTGGATGGTTGGCAGTTGGCGACGCAGGGCCTTGTCTACCAGCCGCGGCAGAATCCCGTTCAGGCGCACGAACAGGCGCTCGGGAAAGCCCAGATGCACCTCGCGCAGATCGGCATCCAGCGCCTGAACCAATCGCTCGGCG
This sequence comes from Halopseudomonas sp. T1L2, assembly GCF_055397385.1. Taxonomy (NCBI): domain Bacteria; kingdom Pseudomonadati; phylum Pseudomonadota; class Gammaproteobacteria; order Pseudomonadales; family Pseudomonadaceae; genus Halopseudomonas; species Halopseudomonas sp. T1L2. The sequence continues at coordinate 2,996,182 of NZ_AP040865.1, forward strand.
ACCAGCTCGGGGCTGTCCATGCTGACCTGCAGTTCGGCGTTCATGGCTTCTACCGCGGCATTGTTCATCTCGGTGCGGGTCGCCCGCGGCGCGAGGTAAAGAACGCCGACATTGGTATCCGCCAGCTCGCGGCGCAGTGCTTCGGAGAAGCCGCGCAGGGCGAACTTGGTCGCGCAGTAGACGCTGAAGCCGGGGTAACCGATCGAGCCGAAGGTCGAGCCGATGTTGACCACACAGCTCTGCGGCTGGCTGCGCAGCAGCGGCAGCATGGCGTGGGTGAGCTGCAGGGTGGCTGTCAGGTTGGTCTCGATCAGATCATTGATGGCCTGCTCCTGCATGTTCTCGAACAGGCCGAAGTGGTTGATGCCGGCGGCGTTGATCAGCAGGTTGATGTCTCCCATCTGCTGCGCCCGGCGCAGCACGCTGGCGCGGTCGGCCGGTTGACGCAAATCGGCCTGCAGACAGCTGACCTGGGACGGATTGCGCTCCACCAGGGCCTGCAGGGCCTTGTCTTGTCGGCCGACCACCAGCACCTGCGCCCCGCGCACGCAGAGCGCGGCTACGATGGCGCGGCCCATGCCGCCGGTGGCGCCGGTCAGCAGTACACGACTAGCCGACAGCTGCATGGCGCACCTCCTCCTCGACCGAGCCCGGCAGGCTGCGGAACATGTCGGCATAGAGCCGGTAGATCACCTTGGCGGTGTGCAGCACGGCGGTGCGGTCTGCATCGTTGTCGATGCGGTTTACCAGTTGCTCGAAGAACTTCATGTGCTCCAGATCCAGCGAGCCGTGCGAGGTCAGGTAGCTGAATGCCTGCGGCGGCAGGCCCAGGCCTTCCTTGAGGCTGCCGGCGGCCTGGGTGGCCAGCGCGATGCTGGTGCCTTCGAGCACGAACACCATGCCCAGCATGGACATCGGATTGAGCCGGTTGATGCGGTCGTACATGGTGCTGACCATCAGTTCGGTGGCCAGTGCCGGGGTGCTGTGGCGGACCGCCTCGGCGTCACCACCGCAGGCGCGGATGTCGTTGAGAATCCACTCCTGATGGCCGATTTCCTCCTCGATGTACTCGGCCATGGCCTCGCGCACCCATTCGTGGTCGCTGTCCAGCCGGGCGCCGCAGGCCATCAGCAGCGGCACGGTGTGACGCACGTGATGGAAGGCCTGGGCCAGAAACGCGATGTAGCTGTGGCGTTGTACCTCGCCGCGCAGGGCGGCCTGGATCAGAGGTGAGCTGAACAGGTATTCGCGTTCGTTTACGGTTTCGCTTTGCAGGTGTTCAAAGAAAGTCATAGGGCAATGTCCTCGGTCAGCAGGCCAAGTAGGGCTGCACGGTAGTGTTCGATGATCTGTTCGCGGCGCAGGCGACCGTTGCTGGTCAGCTGGCCATTGTTGGCAGTGAAGGGTTCGCTGGCGGTCAGCCAGGGGCCGATGCGGGCGTAGTCGGGCAGTCGGCTGTTGGCCTGGGCGATTGCCTCCTCGATGTCGGTAACCCGGAAGGCACTGCTGCGCGGCACGATCAGTGCCACGTTGACCGGCAGCGCCTCGCCGTACACCAGCACCTGGGCAATCGCCGGATGGGCGGCGACCTCGGCCTCGACCCATTCGGGATTGACGTTGCGGCCATAGGCGGTGATGAACTGGTTCTTCTTGCGGCCGAGAATGCTCAGGTAGCCATCCTCCAGCTTGCCGATATCACCGGTCGGCCACTCGTCGGCGGTCAGCGGCGGCTCGCCGAGATAGCCCAGCGCGCGGGCACCGCGGACCAAGATCTCGCCGTCATCGGCAAGGCGAATCTGTACATGCGGCAGCGGCTGGCCGACGGTGCCCGGGCGGTTGCAGCCCGGACGATTGAGGCAGACCACCGACGCGCATTCGGACAGGCCATAGCCCTCGAACACCGGCATGCCGTGTCTGGCTGCCCGCTCCAGCAATGATGGTGCAACCCGGCCGCCGCCGACCGCGATAAAGCGCAGGCTGCGCGGCAGTGGCGCACCGGCGTCGGCAGCCTGCAGCAGACCCTGCAGCAGCTGCGGCACCAGAATCAGACTGTGCGGCTGGCTCTGGTTCAGCACCGTCAGCAGCCGGGCCGGATTGATCTGCGCGCCCTGCAGGCCGGTGTCGGTCGGCACGCTGATGCTGGCGCCGTTGAGCAGCGCGGTGATGGCGCCCAGATTATCCAGCAGCACGGCCAGCGGCAGCAGAATCAGGTGCTGCTGCGGATCAACCGGCGAGCAGGCCTCACGCAGGCTGTCGGCGACCTGCAGCATGGCTTCGGCAGACAGGCAGACGCCCTTGGGCGTGCCGGTGGTGCCGGAGGTAAAGGTGATCTTGGCGGTGCCGGCCGGGATGCCGACGCCCATCGGTGCCCGTTGCCAGCCCAGCGAAGTGGCGGCAAAGCCCTGTGCCAGCAGCTCTGCGCTGTCGTCGGCCATGCCCAGCACGGTGTCGACGCCGGCGCTGCGCAGCAGGTGTTCGCGCTGCTGTCGGGTAAAGAACGGCGCAATCGGCACGCAGATCAGGCCGGCCTTGAGAATCGCCAGATCCCACAACAGCCACTCGCGACCGTTGGGCAGGGCCAGCGCCACGCAGCGGCAGCCGACCGCGCGCAGGTGCTCGGCCCGGCGCTGGATCTCGGCCGGCAAATCGGCGTAGCTGATGCTGCCCTGCTCGTCGCTCAGCGCAGATTTGTTGGGGCGCTCGGCAGCGTGGCGTTCAAGGCTGTGCCAGAGCGTCTCAGGCGCAATCATGGGCAATCTCCGGGCCGGTTTGCAGGTAATCGGGTTGATAGCGCATGCGCTCGAACAGGCCGCGGCGCTGCAGCTGGTTGAAGCCTTCGGGGATATAGCCGGCCATTACCCGGGGGCGGGTGGCGTAGTAGCTGCCCCACTCCAGGCGGGCTTCCCCCAAGCGCAGCGGGTCGGCCGGGCCCAGATCAATCGGGCTCAGGGTCAGGCGCTGGAAGCTGTTGAGCAGCATCGGTGTGCCGGTGAAGACCACCCAGGTGTACCCGCTGGTCGCCAGGTAGTGGGTCAGCGCGATGATCAGCAGGCGCCCTGCTCCGGGAGCCAGTGCGGCCAGATTGCCGACTTCTACCACCTGCTCGCGGTTTACCGGCAGGTCGGTGTGCTGACGAATGGCGTCGCACACCGGCTGATCGAGATAGTGTTCGAGAAATAGCGGGCCACTGGCGCCGCCGCGGATACCCACACCGGCCTGCAGCGTGCCCTGCTGGCAAAGGCCGAGCAGCTCCGGCATGAACTGGCGGACATTGGCGCCGTAGGTGTCGGCAAAACAATCGTGAACAAAGCTCTCCAGCCGCGACCGCAGCGTGCAGTCTGGGTGCTGGGGAGCGTGCAGCAGGGCGGCGTCATCGCCCAGGCGGGCGAGTTGTCGAGCCTGTGGAACCGGGGTCTGTGACATGGCCTTCCTCCTCATGTTGGGGAGGAGAATGGCGGGTGAATCTTAAGATCGGCTTAAGCGAATATTTTGCTGCGTGTTTTTGTTGGGTTTTGTGTGTGAGCGCCTTGTTTTCATCAGCACTCCCTGTGTTGGTCAGGTTCGCTTTTCGCCTTCGCGGCGAGCCAAGGGGGGCTGCTTGCCCAGCCAGACGTGAAGCGTGTACGGACCAACTCCCCGTTTACGCGGGCGAGTAGCGCAGATTTATCGGGAAAAAGGACCGCAGCATGTCTGAGGGGCGTAGCCCCGAGTTCTGCGGTTCCCCGATAAATCGAGCAACGCAGCGAACCCGAAGGGCCGCGTAGCCGGGTGCCCCGGGGGATCGCTAAGGGGGGCTGGGCAAGCAGCCCCCCTTGGCTCGCCGGGAAAGGCGAAATACTCGGGTAGCGGCCGCACCAATAGTCAGCTGAAAGGAAATGGCGTTTGCTCGCCTCCCCGCCCCTGCGTATATGCTTATCCCCTGCTGCCCACGCCACCAACCCGAGACCTGTCATGGAACAGACTGCCCTGCTGATCAACACGCCAACGACCCTCGCGCTGACGGTGATTGCGCTCTGGCTGGGGTACTGGATCAACCAGCGGGTCAGCCTGCTCAGCCGTTACAACATCCCGGCGGCGGTCAGTGGCGGGTTGCCGATCAGCGCGCTGGTGGCGGTGATGCAGTTGCTGTCTGATCGTGAGATTCAGTTTGATCTGCAGCTGCGAGACCTGCTGCTGATCGTCTTCTTCAGCACCATCGGGCTTTCGTCGCGGTTGCGTCAGTTGCTTGCCGGCGGGCGGGCGCTGGCAATCATGCTGGGGTTGGCGGTGGTGTTGCTGCTGTGTCAGAACCTGGTGGGTACGCTGCTGGCGCTGGGACTGGGGGAAAGCCCCCTGTACGGGCTGATTGGCGGCAGCATCTCGCTGGCCGGCGGCCACGGCACCGCGCTCACCTGGGGGCAGTTGTTCGAGGAACATTTCCAACTGGCCGACGCCAGTACCCTGGGGCTGGCGATGGCGACCGCCGGCCTGATCAGCGGTGGTCTGCTGGGCGGGCCCGTGTCGGCCTGGCTGATTCGCCGTCATGGGCTGGTGAGCACCGAGGTGGAGAGCGAGTTGCCGCATCTGGAAGGGCGCGGCAAGACCACGTACCTGATCGACCTGGATCATCTGCTTACTGCGGTCCTGCTGATCGCGCTGTGTTTTGCCCTTGGTGCCAGCGTCTACGACTGGCTGTCAGGCTTGGGCCTGCGGCTGCCGGCGTTTCTGACCGCCATGTTCCTCGGCATTGTGCTGGCCAACGGGCTGGACATGGCGGGCGTGGAGGTCGATGCCAGGCCGATTCAACTGGTTGGCGATCTGAGCCTGCAGCTGTTTCTGGGCATGAGCCTGATCAGCCTGCCGCTGCTGTCATTGCAGGGCGCGTTCGGAGTGATCGGCATCATGCTGCTGATACAGGCCGTGGTGATTACCCTGTTTACCGTGTTTCTGGTCTTCCCGCTGTTGGGCCGCAATTACGACGCGGCCTGTATCAGCGCGGGGTTTATCGGCATGGGGCTGGGCGCCACGCCAGTCGGCATCGCCAATATGGATGCCTTGACCAGACGTTACGGCCCCAGCCCCAAGGCCTATCTGGTGATCCCGCTGCTCGGCGCCTTCTTTATCGACATTGCCAACGCCACGCTGGTGCAGACGCTGCTCGGCTTCGAGCTGTTCAGCCCTTGAGCTTGACCCCGTCGCTGTCGAGCACGGTGAGCTGAATCGGCAAGGCTTCCGCAACGCTCTGCGACACGGTACAGAATTGCTCGAATTGATCGAGAATCCGCTCCAGCCGCTCGAATGCGCTGGCCGGATGGCCCAGATGCAGGGTTACTTCCACGCCGACCACGCGCATGCGGTTCTTCTCGTTGCGCCCGATCAGCCCGACCGCCTCGGTGCGGATGCCGTCGTTCGGCTGGCGGAATTTGGCCAGGGCGAAGATCAGACTGTCACTCAGACAGTTGGCGATAGCGGTAACCAGCAGCTGGGCCGGGCTGGGGCCTTCGTTATTACCCAGTGGTGCCGGCTCGTCGGTGATCAGCGGTGGCGTGCCACCGCTGAAGCGGGCTTCAAATCGATAGCCCTGCTGCTGCTCAAGGGTGACTTCTACACGGTTTTCACTCATCGGGGGCTCCCTTTCGATTGGCGTGCTTGCAAACAATCTATTTTTTTATATATTGTTAGTCAATAGAATGTTCCGAGAGATCGTACTGCTGTCATGAATAACCAATCCGATATCCAGCGTCTGCGCAGCTCTGCTGATCAGGCCCACCAGTTGCTCAAGGCGCTGGCCAACCGTGACCGCTTGCTGTTGCTGTGTCAGCTGGTCGATGGTGAGCGCAATGTTGGTGAGCTTGAAGAGCTGCTGGGCATCGTCCAGCCGACCCTGTCGCAGCAACTGGCCGTGCTGCGCCGTGAGGGGCTGGTGGATACCCGCCGCGAGGGCAAACTCGTTTACTACCGTGTGGCCAGCCGTGAGGCACTGGCTATTCTGCATACCCTGTACGGCCTTTACTGCGCCGAGGAGACAGCTGATGAACATTGATTGGGCGGCGTTTACCCCGTTGTCGGCGTTGCTGGGTGGTGCCTTGATCGGCGCAGCTGCGGCATTGCTGATGCTGTTCAATGGCCGCATCGCCGGTATCAGCGGGTTGGTCGGCCGGCTGCTGACGCCGCAGGCAGGTAACGGCGAGGCGTTGCTGTTTGTGCTCGGGTTACTGCTGGCGCCCTGGATCTATCTGGCCGTGGCAGGCGAGATCAGCGTGCAGGTGGAGGCTGGCCCGCTCGCGCTGATCGTCGGCGGCCTGCTGGTGGGCTTTGGTTCGCGGCTGGGCTCTGGTTGCACCAGCGGTCACGGTGTCTGCGGGCTGTCGCGGCTGTCGCCGCGCTCGCTGGTCGCTACCCTGAGCTTTATGGGCGCGGGCTTTGTCACCGTGTTCGTGCTGCGTCACCTGCTGGGAGTCTGAACCATGCGTGGATTGATTGCGTTGGCCAGCGGCCTGCTGTTTGGTTTCGGCCTGCTGATTTCGGGTATGGCCAATCCGGCCAAGGTGCTTGGGTTTCTGGATCTGGCGGGGGCCTGGGACCCGTCGCTGGCGCTGGTTATGGCGGGGGCGATTGGTGTTGCCTTCGTGCCCATGCAGTGGATTCAGCGTCGTGGCACTACCCTGCGCGGAGAGCAGGCACAGTTGCCGACCAGCCGCACCATCGACCGTCGGCTGGTGCTCGGCAGTGTGCTGTTCGGCGCCGGCTGGGGGGTGGCAGGTTTCTGCCCTGGCCCGGCTCTGGTTGCAGCGTCAGCCCTGATCCCGCAGGCACTGCTGCTGGTGGCCGCTATGCTGCTTGGCATGTGGCTGTTTGCCCTGTATGACCGCCAGGTGAAGGCGTGAGTCAGGATCTGCGCCTGCAACCGCCGGGCAGCAATGCGCTGTTCGGCTGGATGCGCCACTATCGGCGCGCCTGGCTGGCGGGTGATCTGACAGCCGGCCTGGTGGTTGGCATCATGATCATCCCGCAGAGCATGGCCTACGCCATGCTCGCCGGGTTGCCGGTGCAGATCGGCTTGTATGCCAGCATTTTGCCGCTGATCGGTTATGCATTGCTGGGCAGCAGTATGACCCTGTCGGTCGGGCCGGTGGCGGTCACCGGCTTGATGACCGCCACCCTGCTCGCGCCGCTTGCGACGGTTGGCTCCGCTGATTACCTGCAGTTGGCGATCTGGCTGGCGCTGCTGTCGGGGCTGATGCTGCTGGGGTTCGGCTTGCTGCGCCTCGGTTTTCTGGCGAATTTTCTCAGCCATCCGGTGATCAGCGGCTTTATCAGCGGTGCGGCGATTCTGATTGTGCTCAGTCAGTTGCCGAAGCTGCTCGGCCTGCGTGGCTGGCCGGATTCCCCACTTGATCTGCTGGGCAGCTGGAATACCGGCAATTCACTGGTGCTGGCGATGGGGTTGGTCGCGCTCGGCTGGTTGCTGTATGCGCGCGGAAAGCTGGCTGGTCACCTGCGCGGGCTCGGCCTGTCTGCGACACTCGCCAGTCTGCTGGCCAAGCTGGCGCCGATTCTGGTGGTGGTGCTGGGTGTGGTGATTACCCTGCTGGCCGATTTGCCCAACAAGGGCGTCCCGGTAGTCGGGGAGATTCCCGCCGGACTGCCGGCGCTGGTGTGGAATACGCCGGATCTGTCGGCGCTGCGCTCATTGCTGCTGCCGGCGGCGTTGATCAGTCTGGTCAGCTTTGTCGAAAGTGTCTCGATCGCCCAGTCACTGGCGCGGCGCAAGCGCCAGAGCATCGACCCGGATCGCGAACTGCTCGGGCTGGGTGCCGCCAACATTGGTGCCGGTCTGAGCGGCGGCTTTGCCGTCTGTGGCGGCTTCTCCCGCTCCAGTGTCAACATCGAGGCCGGTGCCAATACACCGCTTGCCGGCGTCTTCTCGGCGCTGCTGGTTGGTCTGATTCTGATCAGCATCGCGCCGCTGTTTGCCTGGTTGCCGCAGGTTGTGCTGGCGGCGGTGATTCTGGTTGCAGTGGTGCCGCTGGTCGATCTGGCCAGCTTGCGCCGGGCCTGGCGTTATGACCGGGCCGAAGGTCTGACCCTGCTCAGCACCGCCGTTGGCGTGCTGGTGCTGGGGATCGAGGCGGGCATCGTGCTGGGCGTGTGTTTTGCTATCGTCGCCCAGCTCTGGCGCGGCAGCCGCCCCCATGTGGCGGTGGTCGGCCGGGTGCCGGATACCCACTACTTCCGCAATACCAAACGCCATCTGGTTGAAATCGAACCGCACCTGCTGGCGCTGCGGATCGACGAAAACATCTTTTTTGCCAACACCAAGGCGGTCGAGCAGGCCATCTCACAGGCGCTTGCCGACTATCCTGATACCAGAGAAGTGTTACTGATTCTGTCGGCGGTTAACCACATCGACAGCACCGGGCTGGACATGCTCAGCGAGCTGACCGAAGGGCTGCGCGAGCGGGACATTCGTCTGCACCTCGCGGAGGTCAAGGGCCCGGTCATGGATCAACTGCAGCACACCGACTGGATACGGCAGCAGATCGCCGGGGTTTTCCCCAGCACGGATATCGCCTTCAACACCCTGGGCAAGGTCAGAGACCGCGCCCCAGAGCACTCAGGAGAGTAGCCATGAAAGCCAATGTAGGTACTATTGACCGTGTTCTTCGCATCCTCGCAGGAGTCGTGCTGATTGCCCTGACCCTGACCGGCACCATCGGTTTGTGGGGCTGGATCGGGTTGGTGCCGCTGGCAACCGGCGTCTTTCGCTTCTGCCCGCTGTATCCGCTGCTCGGGATCAACACCTGCGGAAAGTGAAGCGCCATAACAGCTAAAAAAGGAGTTTGTATGAAAACCGTGATGACAACCCTGCTGGGCTCCGCCCTGCTCGCTGCCAGCCTGTCCGCCGCTGCGATGGACCCCGAGAAGCAGATTGAAACCCGTCAGGCCGGTTTCAGCTACATGGCCTGGAACATGGGCAAGATCAAGGCGCAGGTCATTGATGGCAGCGTCGAGTACAACCAGCAGCAGGTAGAAGCCGCTGCCAATACCATTGCTGCGATTGCCAACTCGGGCATCGGCGCGCTGTTTGGTCCGGGTACCGAGAAGGACATCGGTGATGTGCGTACCAGTGCAGATCCGTCGCTGTTCGAAAACATGCAGGATGTGGCTCAACTGGCCGGCAACATGGGTGCCGCCGCCAACACCCTGGCCGAGAAAGCGGCAACCGGCGACCAGTCGGAAATCCGCATGGCGTTTGCCGAAGTGGGCAAGACCTGCAAGGCCTGCCACGACAAGTACAAGATGGACTGAGTCGTCAGGTTAGCCGACAAAACCCGCCAGCTGGCGGGTTTTTGTTTGATTGGGCGGTTATCGGCCTTCCCGGGGCTTACCAGGCTGGCACGGCGGGCGCCGGCGGCGGTGCGGGAATCCAGGTGCCGGTGGCAAACCAGATGGCTGCGCCGGCGATGACCAGCGTGATGATCAGCGCAACCCAGCCGCCGCCCCTGACCTGTTCAACCTGATTGGCCGGCACCTCTGCCTTGCCGTGAATCATCGGACCAACCAGGTTCTTGCCGCGCAGGCGGTACAGCACAATGGCGAGAATGTGCAGCGCCAGCAGGGCGTAGATCAGCTCTTCGGTGGAACGGTGCCAGCCGCTGAGCAGGCTGCCGGTGTCGCTCGAAGCCAGTCGGCTGAGCGGACCATAGAAGGCCACGTCGTCGTTACTGAACAGCCCGGTTACTGCCTGAAACGCCATCAGCCCCAGCAACGCGAATACCGACAGCGCGCCGATCGGATTATGCCCCAGTGCCTGCCAGCGGCCGCCCAGATAGGCCTTGATACGAGCCGGTGTCGGAAAGAAGCTGGCAAAGCGTGAGTGGGTCGAGCCACAGACGCCCCAGACCAGACGGAAGGCCAGCAGGCCGACGACCGCGATGCCGAAGCGCTCGTGCCATTCGATCCAGTTGCCGCCGAGGCTGATGGTCACCAGCGCGCCGGTGACGGTCAGTGCCAGCAGCCAGTGAAACAGACGCAGGGGAAGATCCCAGACCAGGGTTTTCATTGGGGCAGACTCGTGGTTGTCGGAAAGAGGCTGCAAGGCTACCCCTCTGCAGCCCGCGCTCGCAAGCGTCTGGGCTGCGGGGTGCGCTGATATGTCGCTCAGGGCTGCATGTGGCGACCGAGTTTGTCGCGCAGCAGCTCCGGGTTGTTGCCGGCGGCCTTGTCCAGCTCGGCCAGCTCCTCGGGGATGTACCAGTGCAGCTGGTCCGAGTGGTAGCTGTTCCACACCGCCTTGGCTACTTCAATGGCCTCAATCAGCCGGAATGGCCCCTTGTCCGGCGCCGCCGCCATCATCTCCTCGCTGGGCATCCCGGTGCGGATCAGCCCCGGCAGCGCGTCGGCGCAGCGGATGTCGTAGCGGCGAAACTCGTTCGACAGCGCCTCGGTCAGGCCCTTCACCGCGTGCTTGCTGGCCGAGTACACCGCGATCAGCGGCATGCCCATGGTGGCGGAGGAGGACGAGGTGTTGAAGCACAGCGCATTGGGTGTCGCCTTGAGCAGCGGCAGCGCGCTGTGGGTGCCGTTGAGCACGCCGATAACGTTGACGTTGATGATCTTCAGCTGATCCTCAAAGGGTAGCTCGTCGAAGAAACCGCGCATGACGATGCCGGCGTTGTTGAACAGAATATCCATGCGCCCGCCGGTGGCTTCGCCAAAGGTAGCGACCGCGGCGTCAAACTGACCCTTGTCGCTGACATCCAGCGTCTGGATCACGCAGTTGTCGGCGCCGAGTTCTGCCTGCAGCGCCTGCAGACCGCCCAGATTCAGGTCAAAGGCACCGATAAACCAGCCCTTTTCGTGGAACAGCCGCGCGGTTTCGCGGCCCATGCCCGACGCTGCCCCGGTGATGAAAATCGCCTGCCGCCCTGCTGCCAGTGTCATGCGCCTATCCTCTTTTTGGTGTTGTGGATGGTTCGACGTTAGCACCGCAAGGCGGCCTTGGGAGCCAACCGCCAGTGGGGCTGATTGATGGGCAATCAGTGGCGTGATGGTGCCGTGGGTCGCTTGGCGCCGAAACAATTGCTCATTAAAAAGCTGGTTTTTCTCGGCCTGGACATCTGCAGGTTGTGCTCAGCGGTATAGCCTTCAGCAAGGCAACGGGTGATCGCATACAGGAACAGCGCATGTCGGGCAGCGAATTCGATTATGAAGGTACTCTTGAAGCATGCGCCGGCGGCGACCGCGCGGCGTTCAAGCGCTTGTATCAGCAGGAAGCAGGTCAGTTGCTGGGCTTGGCGATCACCCTGCTGGGGCGGCGCGATCAGGCGGAAGATTGCCTGCACGATGCGCTGCTCAAGGTCTGGGTCAATGCCGACCGCTTTGATCGCAGCCTGGGCTCCGGCCGGGCCTGGATCTTCAGCATCCTGCGTTACCGCGCGCTCAACCAGCTGCGCGGCCGCAAGCAGCTGGTGGCATCCAATGACGGCTTTATCAACGACATGGCGGACGAGACAGCTCAAGCCGAAGAGCTGGCCGATGCGCGCTCTTCTGCGCGCCAGCTGCGGGACTGCCTGCGGCTGCTGGAGCGCCCGCGTCGCCATCCGATTTTGCTGGCGTTCTACCGGGGCCTGACCCATGACCAGATTGCTGCGCGTCTGAGCGCGCCGCTGGGCACCATCAAGGGCCGAATCCGCGCCGGATTGCGCGCACTACAGGAGTGTCTGCAGCCATGATTCCGCAAGCGCCCGAGCAGCGCCGTGCTCTGATCGGCGAATACGTCCTGGGCTTGCTGGAGGAGCCCGAGGCCACAGAGGTCCGCGAACTGATCGAGCAGGACCGTGATGCCGCCAGTATGGCGCTGGAATGGGAGCGTCATCTGCTTGATCTGGCTGATGCCCTGCCCGCGCAAGCGCCCTCACCGGCACTCTGGCAACGCCTGCAGCAAAGCCTCGGCTGGCAGTCGTCAGCCGACCAGACAGAAAACAGCCTGGCCCGTTGGTGGAACAGCCTCGGCCTCTGGCGCCTGACCAGCGCCGGCCTCGCCCTGCTGGTGCTGCTCAGCTGGCTGCCGGGCGTGCTGCGTGACAGCGCCTCCGGCCCCAGTTACACCGCCGTGCTGCAGGTGCCGGGTGAGAGTGCCAGACCGGGCTGGGTGATCACGGTAGATGGCGACGGCACCCTGACCCTCGAGGCGCTGGTGGCTGATCAAATCCCGCCGGACCGCAGCGTGCAGTTCTGGACGCTGGTCGATCCCAAGGATGGGCCGCACTCACTGGGCCTGATCGAGCCGGGTAAGGCCGTCACCCTAAGCGCCGAGCAGATCGGCGCGGTGCAGGCCGGTCAGCTGTTTGAGCTGACGCTGGAGCCGGAGGGCGGCTCGCCGCTCAACCGGCCGACCGGTCCGGTGCTGTATATCGGGCGGGCGGTGCTGACGGCGAGCAATTGAAAAAATGCTGCGTCGCGACATCCAGCGCGCAGGTTGGTGGGTATAGCTTGCAGGTGTCTTGCAAAAGCACCACGTCAGACGGGCTTTCCGTCACCACCTGCAAGCGAGGATTCACCGATGAAAACTATCAATACCCTGATTTTGAGTAGCTCCCTTGTACTGGCCGCCAGCGGCGCCAGCGCGGCACAACTGATCGCCCTGGGTCAGGACGGTAGTTTGCACAAGGTCGATGTCGACAGCCTGAGTGTCACCGGCAGCATGATGGTCAGCGGCGCCAGCGACCTGCGCGGTATCGACGTGCGCCCGGCCAACGGCATGCTCTACGCCCTCAGTGGCGGCGACGGCATCTACACCATCAACACCGCCAACGGTGCGGCCACTGCCGCCACCACACTCAAGTCCGCGTTGCCGGGTGACGCCTCCGCGGTCGTCGACTTCAACCCCAAGGCTGATCGCCTGCGCCTGCTCGCCGCCGATGGCACCAACTTCCGCGTCAATGTCGACAACGGCGACGTTGCGGTCGACGGCAGCGTTGCCTACGCCGCCGACGGTGCGTACGCCGGGCAGACCGCTCAGGTCGCCGCCGGTGCCTACACCAATTCCTACCCCGGCACCGAAACAACCGAGCTGTTCACCGTAGATCTGGCCACCGGCATGCTGATGCTGCAGAACCCGCCGAACGACGGTGTCCAGCAGGCCGTCGGCGAACTCGCCAAGGGCCTCAATGGAGCCGCCATGGATATCGTCAGCGATGGCAGCGGCAACAACACCGCCTACGTGCTGACCGGCAAGACCCTGCACACCGTTGATCTGGCTACCGGCACGCCGATCACGCTGGGCGAGGTCGCCGGCCTGGCAGACGGGATTGTCGATATCGCCGTGCTCGGCAGCATGTAAGTCTGGCTGGACGGAACAGCCCCGCGCGCTGGCGCGGGGTTGTTTGTGTCTGGGTTATGGTGCTGTCGATCAGCTGCGTGGCGGGTTTGAGTGCCACCTCAGGCCGCGGTAAGGAGCTTTTTCAAGTGCCCTTAATCGTGACTCTAGCAGCCTGTTGAAATTCGCCGCGATGATTACGTCCACTGCTTCTGGCAGCAGCGGTCGCGCTCGTTTACTTCCCGTTTAGGGCGCCAATCGATGGAAATAGCCCGATTTGGCGTGCTCCAGGCGCACCTTCCCCGTCAACGCGCTCATGCCATTGAGCCTGTAGCCAGCAGCTTCGGCAGGCGCACCAGGTTGCTTGCCGCCATGGCCAGCTGGAACAGCGCGTCGACACGCTCAAGTCCGCGTTGCTTCACCTGGCGCAGGCCTGCCGCCGCCTTGAGCCAGCCGAAGTGGGTTTCGATCCAGGCGCGAATCTTCAGGCTCAGTCCATAGCCAGCATGGCGCGTGGTACGGCCGTCGATGGCGCTACGCCGGCCACTGGTGTTCTGTGCCACATGCGGTGTCACGCCGAGTGCCCGACAGGCGGCCACGAAGTCTGCCGTATCGTAGGCCTTGTCCGCAGCCAAGGTGCGGCGACGGCGACCACCCAGCTTGCTCAGCATCGCCAGCGCGGCTTCGCGTTCGCCACGGCCACCGGCCAGAGTCACATGAGCACTGCGCACCAGGCCACTGCGGTGTTCCATCAGCACATGCCCCATGTAACTCAGCTGCGCGCCGGTGTTGTGGCTCTTTCGGTACAGCCGGGCATCCGGATCGCTGGTCGAGGCGTGGGTGTCGTTGCTGCGCTTGTGCCCCTTGAAGTCCGGCGGGGCATTGCGTGGTCCGGGGCCTTGATCGTCTGGAGAGTCGTCCTTGGGCCGGAAACTCTTCTGAGAGGCCCAGGCTTGCAGCAATGTGCCGTCGACTGAGAAGTGCTCATCCGAGATCAGCCCCTGCTTCTCTGCCAGGCGCACCACCTCGCTCAGAAATTCGGTGGCCACGGCCTGGGCATTGAGACGGTCACGGTTCTTCGAGAAGACCGAGTGATCCCACACCGGATCATCGATGGCCAAGCCGACGAACCAGCGGAACAGCAGGTTGTAGCCCAGTTGCTCCATGAGCATCCGCTCGCTGCGCAGCGAGTAGAACAACTGCAGCAACTGTGCCCGCATCAGCTTCTCGGGGGCGATCGAGGCGCGACCGGTGTCGGCATACAAGGTGTCAAACAGGGCGCTCATCCGCTGCAGAGCGGTGTCTGCCAGCTTGCGGATGGCGCGCAGGGGGTGAGTCGCTGGCACGAAGTCATCGAGCTTGGCGACAGTGAACAAGGATTCCTGAGTGATATCGGCGCCACGCATGGAAATCGGGGTTCCCGGCAGATTGGAGCCGATATCGTAAACCTTACACTGCAAAGTCAGACAGACCGTAGGCGAATTTCAACAGGCTGCTAGTGAACCGCAGTGCAGTTCGAGCTTGTGCCCGTCTGGGTCCAGCAGATAGAGCGAGTCGCCCTCGCTGCAGTTCTTTTGCCATTGCTGCACGGCCAGGTCCGGCAAGCGTACGCGCAGCGCAGGCAATGCGTCTACCTGCATTGAGAAGGCGATATGGCTGTAGTCCGCAGCGGGTTTTGGCTGCCCAAGATTCAGGCAGAACCACAGTTCACCTGCACTAAGGTAGGCGCCTTTATCCCAACTGACATGCAACTGCATGCCCAGCAGGTCGCGGTAGAAAGTGATGGATGTGCCGAGGTCGCGGACAGTAATCGTGATGTGGTTGAGGGCCTGGATCATGGCGTCTGTCGAGAACCGAAGGTGCGAGCAGGGCGATGGCATGAACTGCCCCGACAACCTCGCGGGTGGCGGCGTCAGTTTTTGCAGCCGTTCTTGTCGCAGGTAATGCGCTCGGAGGATTGTACCCAGTGATGTGCATTCTCTCGGGTGTTAAATCCGCACCCGGTTCTACCGCCTTTGCTGCCCGAATGAACGATACCAGTAGGGGTGTGCTTCACGGCCATGATCCTTCTCCTTTGCGTGGCTATTACGTCCTTTTTGGCGTTACGTCTCTGCAGGGCTGCTGCAGAGTAAGAAGTGTAGTCGATGAGTTGCGGCAGGGCGAAAGCCATGGGGCACGGAGGCCCGGACTGCGATGAGCCGATTAACTTGCGTATTCGGCTCATTAAGTGAGCCGAATATCGGCTATGTTTGGGGCGTGGACGGCGGAAACGAGCGTAGCGCATTGTTGGTGGAGACGCCGCTGGCTTACTCCACCCTACCGTGCCGCGTTGGCCCGTCATAGCACCGCCTTGCCCAGCAACAACACCCCGGTCACCACCAGCAGACTGTACACCACCAGCCGGAAGCGCTGTTCGTTCAGGCGGTGATGGAGGATCTCGCCGAGGACGACGCCGATCACCAGCACCGGCAGGTAGCTGGCGATGCGTGGCAGGTTGGGCAGCAGGCTGCCGTCGAGCAGGAACAGCACGGTCATGCTGCTGTTGAGGGTGAACCAGACGCTGATCAGGGTGGCGCGCAGCTGGCTCTTGTCCAGTCGGGTGCCGGCCAGCGCGTAGACCAGCAGCGGGCCGCCGGAGGCAAACAGGCCGTGGGTCAGGCCGGCGCCGAGGGTGAGGCTGCGGCTCAGCCAGCTCGGGTGCGGCGGGCTGATATGACCACGGAACATGCGTAGCAGCTCACGACCGGCAAACCACAGCACCAGCACACCGAACAGTGCCTTGAGCAGCTCGCCGCTGAGCCACGGCCGCAGTCCGTAACCGAGCAGCATACCGATCAGCATCAGCGGCAGGATCAGTTTGAGCAGGGTTGGCCAGTGAATGTGCTGGCGGTTGCGCCAGGCCAGATAGCCGCTCATGCAGATATTGAGCGGCACCAGTACCGGCAGCATGGCCGGAATCGGCAACAGCAATGCGCCGAGCGACAGGGCAATGACGATACTGCCGAAGCCGGTGATGGCTTCGATGGTGTAGGCCAGCAGGATAAACAGCCCCAGCCAGAGCCAGGGATTGAGCAGCAGGGTGTCGAGGGACATGGTGTTTTCTTGTAGTGGAGGATTAGCCCAGCTCACCGGCAAAGCGCTTGCGCACCTGGCGCAGATACAGCGCCGGGGCAAAACGCCAGAGCAGGCTGCCGAAGCGGGAAACCGGTTCGGGCAGCAGCCAACGGTGCCGTTTTACCAGGGCTTCGTCAATCAGGCCGACCATCCATTCCGGGGTGCGCATGCCGCCGACCATGGAGCGCGCGTGGCTGGCGGGTTTGCCGTCCTTGCCCAGGGCATTGTGCTCGATCGGGGTGTCGAGAAAGCTCGGGTAGACCATCAGCACGTGGATGTTGTCGCGCTCCAGCTCCAGTCGCAGCACCTCGAAGAACTGGGTCAGCGCGCCCTTGGCAGCGCAATAGGCGGCGCGCCCCGGTACCGGCATCCAGCCTGCCATCGAGCCGATGCAAAGGATCTCGCCCTGGCTGGCGCGCAGCAGCGGCAGCGCCGCCATGGTCAGCTCGACCGGGCCTTGCCAGTCCACCGCCATGACCCTGCGGAACACCGCCGGATCGGTCTGATGCGCTGGTGAGCGGTGGGTGATGCCGGCGTTGTTGACCAGTCGATCAAGGCGACCGAAGTGGTCGCTGGTGGCCTTGATCAGCCGCTGAATGTCGTCGGCGCTGGTGATGTCGGCGGTGACCGCGAGTACCCGCTCGGGGGCATTCAGTTCCTGTTCGCGCTGCCTGAGCAGCGCCTCGTTGACGTCGGCCATGACCAGGCTGTGGCCGGCGTCGAACCAGCGCTTGGCCATCGCCCAGCCTAGGCCGGAGGCGGCGCCGGTGATCAAAATAACCTTCATGGGGGGCTACCTTTGGTCGCAGCGGCAAGCTTCAAGCTGTAAGCCTCAAGCGGGCCGCTGCATCCTTTGCATTTGGGGTTAGCGCCTCACTGCCGGGCGCGCTGAGTGGTTTTCGCTTGAAGCTTGTGGCTTGGAGCTTGCTGCTGCTACCTCCGCAGGCCGCGCTGCTCGATGAAATATTCAAATGTCTCCGCCGAGGTCTTCTGCAACTGATACCCAAACTCCTCCTTCAGCCGCCGGTTGCTCAGCACCGGGCGGTAGCGCAGGAAGTTGATCTGCTCCGGGCCGGTGGGTTTGCCGAGCCATTTGGCGACCTGCAGCGCGCTTTTCAGAATCCACGGTGAGACGGTCAGCAGCGGTTTGTTCAGCTTCCGGGCGATTTCGCGCATGGTCAGGGCGCCGTCGCCGGCCATGTTGAAGATGCCCAGGCGGTCGTCACGGATGCCCATCTCCATCGCCGCCAGTACGTCCTGATCCCAGATGAAGACGAAGGGCGAGTCGCTGCCCTTGATGGCCAGCACGCGCCTGGCTTCGAACAGATTGGTGATCTGGTTGCGGGTTTCGCTGCCGAGCACGGTGCCCGGGCGGAACACCAGTTGCTGCAGAGCCGGATGTTCGCGGCGGTACTCTGCCAGCAGTTCCTCGATCTGGCGCTTGTGATCGGAGTAGGCGAACTCGCGGTTGCCGCGGATGGCGTCCTGTTCGTCAATCCAGGCCGGGTTATCAGGGTAGTAGCCGTAGGCTGCGCCGGAACTGGTCACGGTCAGATGCTGCACCCCAGCCTCCACGCAGGCCTTGAGTACGTTGCGGGTGCCGTTGACGTCGATGTCGAAGTCGCGTTCGCGGTCCTTCGAGGCCTGCAGGATAGACGCCAGATGCACCACGTGGGTGATCTGCTCGCGTTTGAGCAGATCGACCAGGCCGGTGTCGCGGATGTCCATGACCTGCAGCGGAAAATCCAGATCGTCACGGCTGCGGATGTCGGTGCCGATGACGTAAAAGTCCCTGGCCAGGCGGTTGCCAAGTTGATGACCGATATAGCCGGCGGCGCCGGTGATCAGAATGCGTTTGCTCATGGTTACAGGCTCTGCGATACGCCGCGGCGAGCGGCTTCTTGTTGTTGTTCGTGGCGTTCGGTGCGGCGGCTCTGACGTGCCCACAGCTGCGACAGGGTCAGCCCGGAGACCAGATGCCAGACGCCCCAGAAGGCGGTAATCAGCATCATGCCGCCGGCGTCGGGGAAGAAGGTGAAGAGAATCACCAGCCCCAGACCGGAGTTCTGAATGCCCACTTCCATGGTCACCGCGCGGCGGTCGGCCAGTGGCAGGCGCAGCAGCCTTGCCATGCCGTAGCCCAGGCTCAGCGCCAGCAGGTTGTGGGCGACCACCAGCCAGAAGAAGCTGTGGAAGCGTTCGATAAACAGATCGAAGTTGTTGGTAAAGGCGATGGCGACAAAACCGAGGAACACCAGCAGCGAGATCACCCGCAGGGGCTTTTCGCTGCGCGTCACCAGCGCCGGCCAGCGCTTGCCGCTGACCATGCCAAGCAGCAATGGCAGGGCCAGCACCAGCAGCACGATGACCAGAATGCCGGTCGGGTCGAGGCTGATCTGGGTCAGGTACTCGCGGGTGTGCGGGTTGAGCCAGCCATAGAAGGCAAAGTTGAGTGGCGTCAGCACTGTCGCGGCCAGACTGGAAACCGCCGTCATGCTGACGGAAACGGCGACATTGCCGCGGCCCAGCCAGGTCATGACGTTGGAGAAACTGCCACCCGGGCAGGAGGCGACCAGGATCATGCCCAGCGCCAGTTCCGGGTCGATGTTCAGCAGCCAGGTGAACAGGCAGGTAGCGGCCGGCAGCAGCAGAAACTGCGCAATCAGCCCGGCCACCGGCGCGACCGGCGCCTTGAGGATGCGCTTGAAATCATCCAGCGTCAGGCTCAGCGACACGCCGAACATCATCGCCGCCATGATCAGGTTGAGGGTGATCAGGCTGGCCGGGTCGAACTGGATCGGCAGCGCGCCGCTCATGTCGCCGGCACCGGCTGCGGTGCGGCCTGCTCAAGACCGGCCTCCAGCTCGGTGATGTGCTGGTGCAGGGCGTCCAGATAGGCATCCTTGTTGACGTAGTAGGCCATGCGCGCGAGCTTGATGTAGTCGTAGCCACCGTCCAGATTGGTGGTCGCCTTCTGCCGTTTTGTGGCGGCAAAGCTGGCCGCCTGGGCGCTGCCCTGACGGTGCCGGTGAATATACAGCGCGGTCAGCCTGGCCTGTAGGTTGCGGCCTTCCCAGCCGAGTCCGGCGGCCTCGATCATGCCCATCATGAACAGGTTGTCGTACTCGGGGTGGAATACGTTCAGGTACAGCTGCGGTGCATCCAGCGCCGCCGGCCAGTTCAGGTGCTCGCGCTTGATGAACGGGTAATCCAGCTGATACCCGGTGGCCAGCAGAATCAGGTCGTATTCGGCGCTTTCGCCGTCGACAAAATCAACCCGGTTGCCGTCCATGCCCTGAATGTCGCGGCGGGCGTGGATATCGCCATGACCCAGGTGATGCAGGATCAGCGAGTTGACCACCGGGTGCGACTCGTACATGCGGTAGTCCGGATCGGGCAGCCCGTAGTCCGAGGGCTTGCCCATGATGAAGCGGATCAGGGCAGCGTCCATGCGCTGCTTCAGCGGGCGTGGCAGCTTGAACTTGCGGCCGGCGCTGAGGGTATCGGTCGGCTTGCCCTTGATGAATTTGGGCAGGAAGTAATAGCCACGGCGCAGGCTCATATCGACTGATTTGGCGTGGTGCACCGCATCGACCGCGATGTCGGCGCCGGAGTTGCCGCAGCCGACGATCAGCACCCGCTTGCCCTTGAACACCTCGGCGCTGCGGTACTCGGCCGAGTGCATGATCTGGCCGTCGAAGCGCCCCGGCAGCGTCGGCCGGTTCGGCGTGTGCAGGGTGCCGTTGGCGATCAGCAGGCCCTCGAAGCGGCGACTCTGCTGCCGGCCTTCGCGCTCGGTGATGATGTTCCAGTGGCTGCCATCGCGCTCGACGCTCAGCACCCGGGTGTTGAATTCGTAATGACGGTACAGATCAAAGTGCCTGGCATAGGCCTGGAAGTAGCGCTTCATCTCGCTGTGGTGCGGGTACAGCGCGACGCTGTCTTCCATCGGGAATTCGGCGAACTCGGTCATCCGCTTGGAGGAGATCAGGTGCGCGCTGTCGTACATGGTGCTGTGCGGATTGTCGATGTCCCACAGCCCGCCAACGTCGCTGTGCAGCTCAAGGCCGATGAAGGGAATGTCCAGCTTCTGCAGGTTGCGGGCAGTGGCCAGACCCATAGGGCCGGCGCCGATGACAGCGTACATGGAGATACCTCAACTTGTTCTTGTCGTTGTTATGAGCCCTGCTCTGCGCGTGTTACATCCGGACGGCGGCAGGGTATGATCACGAGTCTAGCCAAACGCCCTGCGGCGGTATCGGACAAAACGGGACAGGAATCCGGCAATTCAAGCCATGTCGAGCGTCGATCACAGCGTTACTCCCCTCTACGCCCAGGCCCTGCTGCAGTCCGCCCAGCGCCAGGGTATTACCCTGCCCGCCGACCTGATTGCGCGGCTGCAGGGTAACGAGCGTATCCCGCTGGCGGTGCAGGATGAGCTGTGGGAGTGCTACTGCGAGCTGGCTGCCGATCCACTGGCCGGTCTGCGGCTGGGGCTGGACATCCAGGTCGGCCATCTCGACAGCGCCGGCATGCTGCTGGTGACCTGCGAGACCCTTGGTGAAGCGCTGGCCGAGCAGGTTGAGTATGCGCCGCTGATCGGCGCCGGTGGCGAGTTTCAGCTGCTGCGTGACGGCGATGAGATGGCCATCGACTACCTGCCGCAGCTCAAGGTGCGGCAGGCCGAACGGGTTGAGGCGGTGCTGGCCGGCCAGCTGAATCTCACGCGCTGGGCGACCGGCGGCCGATTCACCCCGAGCGGTATCTGGCTGGCCCACGCCCCGCTGGCGCCGCTGGACGACTACCGTGCATTGATCAATTGCCCGCTGCACTTCGAGGCCGGCTGCAATCGCATCACGTTCTCTGCCGATCAGCTTGAGCTGCCGCAGATTCAGGCCAACAGCGCCCTGCGCGATCACCTGCGCCAGCTCGCCGACCAGACCCTCGCCAGCCTCGGCCAGCACAGTCTGGCCGCCGAGGTGCAGGCGCAGGTGCGCAGTCAGCCGCGCTGGGGCAAGGAGCGGATTGCCGAGCAGTTGGGTCTGAGCGGCCGCCACCTCAACCGCAAGCTGGCCGAGGAAGGGCTGTCGTTCAAGACCCTGCGTGAATCGGTGCTGCAGGAGATGGCCTGTCAGGCCTTGCAGCAGGGCCGCCTGAGCGTGGCGCAGATTGCCGAGCAGCTGGGCTTCTCCGACGAGAACGCCTTTGTTCGCGCCTTCCGCCGTTGGCAGGGCGAGACGCCGGCGCGCTTCAAGGCCGGGTTTGGCCGCTGAGCCGGCACTACGGCTTGCATTAAATTGCTGTGGGGCTATGGTAGGGCCTTCAATCGCTTTCTGAGTGGAGTAATGCGCGTGTCCCTCGCCGTCAGCGCCGCAGCTGTCGCCTTCCTGATCTGAGCCGGGGCGGTTCGTCCGCGCCCGGCTGCCGTTATCGGTTTTCCCTCTCCCCTTTTTCCCTTGCTGGAGACTGCAGACATGACGTCTGTTGCTGTTGGCGCACATCCGCGCCTGCGCGCGCTGCTGCGCGATCGTGGGGCCTGGTATCTGACCGGGCCGCAGGAGCTGGCCAGTGTGATTGGTCGGCTGGAACGGCTGGAGCGTGATGCCAGCCCTGACCTGGCTCGACCCGGCAGCTATCTTTTGCTGCTCGACCTGACCAGCCAGACCCTGTTCAATTTGCGCCTGTGCGAGCGCAGTCGCGGAACACAGGAGATCTCGATCTTCTCACCGCTGGGTGCCCGCTTGCTGGCCGCGCGGGCCGGCGATGTGGTGACGCTGGAGGGGTTTGGTTCTGGCTGGCGCCTGCTGCTGGTGCAGGTAAGACCGGGCTGAGCCTTCGCCCGCAGGCCGGCGTCGGTTCAATAGCCGGCCTGAATCACTTCAATGCCCTTGGCCAGCACATCGCGCCAGGCGTAACTGACCTCGGGTGTCGCCTGCCGGTCGTGCAACTCTACGGTGCGCACCAGGGCGTCGACCCAATAGGTGTAGAGATGTGGCTGGATATTGAGGTTCTCGCGCGAGTGCGATTTGGCCAGCGCCTGCAGTTTGGTGGGCGGCAGGCCACGGGAGAACAGCACCAGATTGAGGATGCCCTGGCGCAGCAGCAGTTTCTGCGCGGGCATATCGGTGTTGGTGAACTTGGCGCGGACTTCCGGCGAGCTTTGCAGGAATTGCTGGTAGAAGTCGTCGAAAAAGGTAGCAGACGCGCAGCAACGGCCGTAGCTCTGCATGACAATATCAGGGGCTTTCATGGTGATCCTTGCGGTGCAGCAACGTGACGCGGGGCGCGGAGTGTAACAGGTTCTGCCGCGCCGCTCGCTGCTGGCAATTTGCCGCCGCGCACCGCTCTAAAACGTGGGTTGCAGTCCTTTAACCGTAACCCGCAAGGGCGCTGGATACGCATGCTGCTATAACTGGAAGCGCTCCATCTGCTGACGCAGACTGGCCGCCAGCCGGGACAGCGTCTGACAGTCAGCCTGGCAGGCACGTACTTCATCCGCCGTGGCGTGCGCCAGGTCAGCGATACCCTGGGCATTGCGGGTAACGTCCTCGGTGACGCTGGACTGCTCCTCGGTGGCGGTGGCGACCTGGTGGTTGATGTCGCTGATCTGCTCGACCTGGCCGGCAATGGTCTGCAGCGACTCACCCGCCTCTCGGCTGGCTTCAACCCCGCTGGCGGTGGCGTTCAGGCCGGCGCGCATGGCGCCAACCGCCTGCTCGGCGCGGCTCTTGAGCGATTCGATCATTTGCTGGATTTCGTCGGTCGATGCCTGGGTGCGGCTGGCCAGGGTACGGACTTCGTCGGCGACCACGGCAAAGCCACGGCCCGACTCCCCTGCCCGCGCCGCCTCGATGGCGGCATTCAGCGCCAGCAGGTTGGTCTGCTCGGAAACGCTGCGAATCACCGTCAGCACCCGGTCGATGGAGGTGATCTGGTCTGCCAGTTCGGTCACTGAGTCGGCGGCGCGGCCAATGTCGGCGGACATACGTTCAATCGCCTCGACTGAGCGGCCAACCACGGCTCTGCCCTCGACCGCTTCGGCCTGCGCGGCGCTTGAGCTGTTGGCAGCGCTGTTGGCATTGCGCGCGATTTCCTGCACGGTCAGACCCATTTCGTGGGCAGCGGTGGCGACCAGATCGGTCATCTCATGCTGGCGCACGGCGCGCTCGGCGGTGTTATCGACCACTTGCGCCACCTGTGTGACGGCGCTGCTCAGCTGACGACTGGTGATAAGTACATCGCTGATCAACTGGCGTTGACTGGCGACGAAGGCGTTGAAGCCGCGGGCCAGTTCGCCCAGTTCGTCGTCACGCTTGTCGTCCAGTCGGGCGTTCAGGTCGCCGCCGCCGGCCGAGATGGCGCCTAGGGCTTGCGACACGCGGCGCAGCGGTTGCACCAGGCCGCGCACCAGCAGCGCCATCAGCGCCAGTGCCAGCAGTCCCACGGCACCTGCGATCAGGCTGGTGCGCAGCAGCGCGGCGCGGGCGTCGGCGTAGATTTCGTCTTCCGGCACCAGACTGACCAGGGTCAGGCCGAGGCGTTGCAGCGGCTGTGCGCTGGCCAGCCAGGCTTCGTTGTCACGCTGAAAACGCACCGGCTCGCTGCCTGCGGTCAGTGTGTTGGCCGCCTCGACGCTGGTCAGGTCACTCAGGCTGCGGCTGTCGTTGAAGCTGGCGTTGGGGTGAACCTTGACCTGCTGATCGGCACCGATGAGGAAAATCACGCCACGCTCGCCAAACTGAAAGCCGCCAATCAGCTCCGACAGGCTCTGCAGGCTGTAGCCCAGACCGGCGACGCCAAGGGTCTTGTCCTTGAGGGCGATGCGTTGATTGATGAACAGTGTCGGCAGGCCAGAGGTCTTGTCGGTGTCAATTGAGGCGACCTGATCCTGGTCGCCGTCGACCAATGTATAAAACCAGCTGTCTGCCGGGTTGTCGCGACTCATCACCCGAATCTGGCCCTGCTCGGAGTAGAAATTGCCGCTTTCCAGCACGGCGATGCTGGTGGTGAGTGCGTTCTGCTGCTGCTTGACGCCATCCAGATAGCGGGCGAAGGCACTCATCCGGATCGGGTTCTCGCCATAGGCCAGCCAGTCCTGCACCAGGCTGTTGCCGGCGATGGCCTCGGTCGCCGAAATCGGTCCGGCCAGGGTGCGTTCCAGGTCGTTGCGAATGGCGCTCACCTGCGCGGGTAATGCTTGCTTGATCAGATAGCGCTCGGTCATCTGGTGCAGCACCGAGGAGTAGATCAGCACCACAATCAGGGTGGTGACGCCCAGCGCGGCGCCCATACTGATGATCAGCTGCCATTGAATACTGCGTTTCCAAAGGGTCATGGACGTGCTCTCGACAAAGCCTGACCGTCGCCACAGGTGCAGGGCCTGCGGAGGGGCAACGGTCAGGGGGAGGTAGAGGGGCTGCGGTGACAGATGAGCCGGGCGAGTCGCCTGTAGCCCCGATAATCAGTCTTTCCAGAAGTCTTCGTGGACGCGGATGGATTCCTCTTCCAGCAGCGGGCCGATCACCTCGACGCTGCGCTGGCCGGACTCGAATACCGTGCGGCAGGGCAGATCCAGCGTCGGGTTTTCCGGGTGGTTGCCGGTCATGTCCTTCAGGCGCTTTTCGCTGGCGCCGTAAACCACCCGGCCAACGCCGGCCCAGTACACCGCGCCGGAGCACATGGCGCAGGGTTCGGCGCTGGTGTACATCGTGCAGCCGGCCAGCACCTCGGGGCTGTAGGTGGTATTGGCGCGGGTCATCAGCACCCGCTCGGCGTGGCCGGTCATGTCGTGATCGGGCAGAAAGGCGTTCAACTGCTCCATCAGGACGTTACCGTCGGCGTCGACCAGGATGGCCGCGAACGGGTGGATGCCTTGTTTGCCGGCTTCTTCAGCCAGCCGGAAGCTTTCACGCAGAAAATAAATATCGCGTTCGGTATGACTCACGGGGGGTGTCCTTGCTTGTAGCTTGAAGGCCGGCGGCGCAGGCACCGCCGGCTGTTATCACTTCTTCTTCGGCAGGCTCCAGGCGAAGAAGATCTGTTGCGTCCACTGCACCGACTTGAACAGCAGCAGGCTGACAATGGCGAGGAAGAACAGACCGGCAAAGGCCTGCGGAATCTTGAAGAACGAGGTCGAGAACTGGATGAAGTAGCCCAGCCCCTCTTCGGCGGCGACGAACTCCGCCACCACCGCGCCGATGATCGCCAGGGTGATCGCCACCTTCAGGCCGCTGAAGATGTGCGGAATCGCGTAGGGGATGCGGATCTGCCAGGTTTCGCGGCGGGTCGGTGCATCCAGCGAGCGGCTCAGTTCGATCAGTTCGGCCGGCGTCTCGTTGATCCCGGTGGCGGTCGAGACCACCAGCGGGAAGAAGGTCAGCAGGCAGGTGATCAGCACCCGTGACGGATCATCCGAGCCCATCATCACGATGATCAGCGGTGCTACCGCAACCACCGGGGTGGATTGCACCACCACCAGCATCGGGTACAGGGTGCGTGAGAGAAACTCCGAGCGCATCATCGCAATGGCCAGCGGAATGCTGATCACGATGGACAGGGCAAAGCCCATCAGCGCCACCCGCAGGGTCGCCCACAAGTGCATCATCCAGCGGCTGAACTCGACGTCGAAGAACGCCTTGGCGATTTCGCTCGGTGCCGGCAGGACGTAGGTCGGCAGCTCGAAGATGCGGCAGACCAGCTCCCAGAGCAGGATCAGGCCGACAAAGAACAGCCACGGCGACAGGTTCAGCAGCAGCGCGCGACGCGCGGCGGCGTCAGTGGGCGTCTGGCTCATAGATGTGTTTCCTTATGCGGTCAGTCAGCTCACTGAAACGGGGTTGCTTGATGGTGTCCGCGCTGCGCGGGCGGGGCAGATCCACTTCGATCAGATCGAGCACGCTGCCCGGGCGCTTGCTCATCACCAGCACGCGGTCGGCGAGCAGCACCGCCTCGGAGATCGAGTGGGTGATAAACAGCACGGTTTTCGGGTTTTCGTCCCAGATTTTCAGCAGATCGAAGCCGATCTGCTCACGGGTCATGGCATCCAGTGCCGAGAACGGTTCGTCCATCAGCAGAATATCGGGGTTGAGCAGCAGGGCGCGGACAATGCCGACCCGCTGCTGCATGCCGCCGGACAGCTCGTCCGGCATCTTGTCGGCAAAGGCCTCCAGACCGGCCATCGCCAGCAGTTCGTTGGCGCGCTTTTCGTCCTGGGACGAGTAGCGACCAAACTTGTGCTTGAGCGGGAACAGCACATTCTTGCGAACAGTCAGCCACGGCAGCAGGGTCGGCTTCTGAAACACGATGCCAACGTCGTCACGGGGGCCGTCTACCTGCTTGCCGAAGACGCTGACTGTGCCTTCGCTTGGAACCAGCAGGCCCGAGACCATGCGCAGCAAGGTGGACTTGCCGCAGCCGGAGGGGCCTACGACCGCCACAAACTCGTGGCGGTTGATGTCGAGGTCGATGTTTTGCACCGCCATCGGACTGCCGGGGGTCGGGTCATAGCGATGACCGACCCCGGACATCCGCACGAAAGCGCGTTCGCTAGTGTGCTCCATGGTTACTCCGCTACAGGCATGAAGTCGCGGTTGACGATGGTTTCCGGATCCAGCGAGTCAACACTCAGCTCGTTGGCCTTGGCGACCCACTCCCAGGTGGAAGCGATGCGCTCGGGGGTCATGGTACCCAAACCGTCGGCTTCGCTGATCTCGTTGAAGGTCAGCGGCATGGAGTCGGCGATCTGCGCGGTGGCAACCGCGGCGTCGACTTCCGGCACCATGGTGTGCAGATCGGCGGCAGCCAGTTCCGGGTGCTCGTGGGTGAAGCGCAGGGACTTGTCATAGGCGCGCATGAAGCGCTTGGCAACGTCTGGCCGCTCGGTCAGGAACTTGTCTGCAGCAACAACGGCGGAGCTGTACAGCGACAGGCCGGCATCCGACCAGCGGATCACGTTGATGTCCTTGCCGGCGGCCGCAGCCTGTTGCTTGAACAGCGCAATGTTGGTGACCCAGGCGATGATCGCGTCGGTGTTGCCGGTGACCAGCATGGGACCCAGGGCACCCGGGTCGGACTTGGTCAGGCTGACCGAATCGGCGGGCATGCTGTTGGCTTCCAGCACCAGCGGCAGAAACGCGTTGGAGGAGGTAAACGGCGAGGTTGCGACCTTCTTGCCGGCGATATCGGTGAAGCTGTTGATACCGGTGTCGGACAGCGCGAAGAAGGCGTGCGGGCCCTGGTTGAAGATCATGTAGACGGCGCTGACCGGCACGGTGTCCTGTGCGCGGGCGGCCATCAGGGCGCCAATATCGGCGCTGCCGATGTCAGCCTGGCCGGTGGCGATCTTGGTGATGGCGTCAGTGGAGCCGCGACCACTGGCAACGGTGACTTCCAGCCCTTCGTCGGCGAAGAAGCCTTGCTGGATACCGGCGTAGACCGGAGCCTTGTCGCCCCCCGGCAGCCAGTCCAGTTGGTAGGTAACCTTGTCGGCTGCAGCGGCGAACCCGCTGGCAGACATGGCGATGACCATCGCCAGAACGCCGGACGCTTTTTTCAACATGAGTCATTCTCCAGAGTGATGTGCTTGGCTTTTTATCCTGACCAGTTGGGCAGGTTTTATTTCTATTCAGCAAGTTGCGGGCCAGCTTTCGGAAATGTCGGAAATTGGCTGAAAACCCCGTATTTTCAGGGTCTTATTGCTCTGTCACGGGCTTGGCCGGCGGTGCACCTGAATTCCTGACCAGGGCGCCGCGCGTTTTTGGTGCGGCGTGAACCAGTCTCGTGCGTTCTCAGTCGGACGGGTTCGGGGCGACCTTGCGGCTGCGCAGGGCAAGGCGGCGATCTGCCAGGCCCACGATCAGAATGCCCAGCGCGATCAGGGCAAAGCCGGTCAGGTCGCTTGGTGTGGGCACCTCATGCAGGAACCAGGCGGCCGAGAGCATGCCGACCGCCGGCACCGAGGCCGAGCTGAGCGACAGGCTGACCGCGGGCAGGGAGCGAATCGCTGCCACCTGCGCCGCAACGCAGATGCCGGAGGCAATCGCCCCGCTGAAAATCAGCATCCAGATGAAGTCCGGCTGCCAGTCGATCTGCCCCGGGTCTTCTACCAGTAACGCCAGCGGCAATAGCGCCAACACCGAGGTCAGCAATTGCCAGGGGATCAGCGACAGCACGTCGCCCTGCCAGTGATGCCTGCGCACATGAATCAGCCCGGCGGTCCAGAGTATGGTGCCGAGCATGATCAAGCCGCCGCCGATGAACACCTCATGATCGGACCAGTCGATGCTCAACGGATTGAACACGGTCAGCAGGCCGGCCAGCCCCAGGCCGACGCCGATGGCGCGCGGCAGGGTAAAGCGCTCGCCCAGAAACAGCGCTGCCGCCGGCACCACCCAGATCGGCGTGGTATAGGCCAGAATCGCCGCCCGTCCCGCCGGCAAATACTGCACGCCGAGGGTGACCAGGGTAATGAAGGCCATGTTTTGCATAATCCCGACTGACAGCAGCACCGGCACATCCGCGCGCCGAGGCAAGCGCAGCACGCCGAGCGCGGCGGCGATGGCAAACATCGCCAGCGTGCCCAGCGCCATGCGCAGGCAGGTGAACAGCATCGGCGGGCTGTAGGCCAGCCCGAGTTTGAGAACCGGGAAATTAAGCCCCCAGCCGATGGCGTTGAAGCACAGCAGCAGATAGCCCAGCCGGAAGGCGTAGCTGTGACCGCCGGTGCTGCCGGCGGTCGCGTTCCGGGCCACCTCAGTGCTCCACTTCGAGGGCGCTTTCGTGCCAGTTCTGCAGGGCGCGGTTGGAAAGCCAGACCATCAGGGCGAACAGCGCGATACCGGTCAGGGTGATCAGCAGCAGGGCGGCGAACATCCGCGGAATCTGCAGGTTGTAGCCCGACTGCAGGATCATGTACGCCAGCCCGGCCTTGGCACCGCCGGTACCGGCGACGAACTCGGCGACGACCGCGCCGATCAGCGCCAGACCCGAGCTGATGCGCAGGCCACCAAAAAAGTACGGCAGCGCGCCCGGGATACGCAGGCGGACCAGCTCCTGCCAGCGGCTGGTGCGGTACATGCGGAACATGCTCAGCAGGTTCGGGTCGACGCTGCGCAGCCCCAGTGTGGTGTTGGAGATGATCGGGAAGATGGCGATGATCACCGCGCAGACGGTCAGCGCCCAGGTGGTGTCATCCACCCAGATGATAATCAGTGGGGCAATCGCTACCACCGGCGTCACCTGCATCAGCACCGCGTAGGGAAACAGGCTCATCTCGATCCACTTGCTCTGTACAAACAGCAAGGAGGCGGCCACGCCCAGCACCACCGCGATGACAAAGGCCAGGAAGGTCACTTTCAACGTGATGTACAGCGCCCCCAGCAGCGGCTGCCAGCCGTCGATCAGGGCTTTGAAGATCTCGATCGGCCCCGGCAGGATGTATTTGGGCATCTCCAGCGCCTGGACGGCAATTTCCCAGAACAGCAGAAACAGGATACCGACGCCCAGGGGCGCGGCGACTTTGACGAAGTTTTCGTTCTGGATCAGCGGCGTGCTCATGCCTTGATCTCCTGTGGCTGGCCCATGGCGCTGGCACGCTCAAGCGCCTGCGAGACCTGGCGGCAGTAGCCGGCAAACTCGGTCGAAACGCGGAAGTCGGCGTTGCGCGGGAAGGGTTGATCGATACGGATGTCGTCGACGATGCGGCCCGGGCGGGCAGCCATCACCACCACGCGGCTGGACAGGTAAACCGCCTCGTAGACACTGTGGGTAACGAACACGATGGTCCAGCCGTTCTTCTGCCACAGCTTGAGCACATCGTCGTTGAGCTTGTTGCGGGTCATCTCATCGAGCGCGCCGAAGGGTTCGTCCATCAGCAGCAGGTTGGGCTCGGTGACCATGGCGCGGGCAATCGAGGCGCGCATCTGCATGCCACCTGACAGCTCGCGCGGGAATGCGTTGTCAAAGCCCTTGAGGCCGACCATCTCGAGTGCATCATCGATCTTGGCCTCGACCTCCGGCCCGCGCTGGTGTTCCAGATCCAGCGGCAGGCGTACATTCTTGCGCACCCGTGCCCAGGGCATCAGGGTGGCGTTCTGAAATACGAAGGCCAGCTTGCGGCCCTTGTCGCCAACCACGTCATAGCCCTGCTCCCAGAACTTGACGGTGCCGGTGGTCACCTCACCAAGGCCGGCCATGATCCGCAGCAGGGTACTCTTGCCGCAGCCGGAGGGGCCCAGCAGACTGACGAATTCGCCCTGGCGTATGGTCAGGTCGGCGCCTTTCAGCGCGATGGTACCGTTGGCGTATATCTTGTTTACGCCTTCAACCTGCAGCACTGGCCGCGGGTTGCCGTTGCTGTCGGTATGCGCCAGCTCGGCGGCGCTGTCATCGACCGGTGTGGCCTTGAGCGGCGTCACGTTGGAGCTTGTCATGGGTATCTCCCGGGGCGGCCCGCAGGCGGGCCGCCGGCTGGTCGGTTAATCAGGGCAGGACGGGTTCGGCGGGCAGGTAATCCAGGCTGTACACGTCGTGGATATCCAGGCTGGCATCAACCAGGCCGGCTTCCAGCATGAACTCGTGAATCTTCGCCCAGCGTGCGTCGGTCATCACGCCGATACCGCGGGTGGCCGCGTCGCCGCCGGTCACCAGACCGTATTCCTGCATCTTGGCGATGCCGTAGGCGATCTGCTCGTCGGTCATTTCCGGGTTGGCTTCCTTGATCAGCGCGTTACCCGGTGCCGGGTCCTTGAAGTAGCTGGCCCAGCCTTCCATGCTGGCCTGCACAAAGCGGCGCACCAGATCGGGATCTTTCTCGATCAGCCCGTCAGTGGTCTCGATGGTAGTGGCGTAGGCCGGGTAGCCGTAGTCCGCCAGCAGGAACACGGACGGCTTGATACCCGCCTTCTCCATGGCAAAGGGCTCGGACGACAGATACCCCTGCTGCACGATATTGGTGTCTGCAAGGAAGGGCGCGACGCTGAAGGTGTAGGGGCGGATCATGTCATCGGTGTAGCCGTACTTGGACTTCAGCCAGGGCCAGAAGGTGGTGTTGGCAAAAGCAGCGATGTAGACCGGCAGACCCTCGGCCTTGATTTGTTCCAGCGAGGTGATGTGCGGGTGCGCGATCAGTGCCTGCGGGTCGCCCTGAAAGGCGGCGGCCACGGTTGTGACCGGCATGCCCTGCTCTACTGCCTTGACTGCACCGACGGCGTAGCCCATGGAAAAGTCGCGCTTGCCGGACACCAGCAGTTGCATGCCGTTGACCTGTGGACCGCCCATCTCGATGGACACATCCAGACCGTATTTCTCATACAGGCCGGTGGCCTTGGCCTGATAGAACCCACCGTGTTCGGCCTGGGCATACCAGTTGGTACCGAATACGACTTCGTCCAGCTCGGCCGCCATCAGGGATGTGGACAAACCGCTGGCAAGCACCGCGCCGGCCATGCCGAGCAGTGCAGACGACTTCAGATTCTTGCGGGGGTGGCGCATGTGTTGCTCCTTGCTTGCAGTAGATAGCTGACCAGTTATTCAACATTTCTCCTGCAGCAAGCGCCGTGCCATGTGCCGTAAGTGCCGTTATTTCCATTTCCTGAACAGTTGGTCAGTAAAAACGTGCACCGGATTGCGTCGCAGTGTCGGCGCTCTGCACTGCGACGGCTCAATTTTCGCGAGTCAGTGGCTGCCCGCAGCCAGGTCCACCGAGGCCGGTTCCGGGGTGATCTGCCCGGCCAGACGCGCAACCCGTGCACCGAGGGCGCGGGCAATCGCCTGCTCACCGTCATCTACGCCCAGGGTGCCGTTGAAGCCGGTGACCGCCGAGGCGCCGTAGGGCGAGCCGCCGCTGCGGGTGTGCACCAGCTCCGGCACGCTGTGCGGTACGCCCGCGAGGATCATGCCGTGCTGCAGGAACGGCAGCAGCAGGTTGATCAGCGTCATCTCGTTGCCCGAGTGCATGCCGCCGGTGGAGGTGAAAGCCGCGCCCACCTTGCCGATCAGCGCGCCCTGGCGCCACAGCGGTGCGACCTCGTCGATAAAGGCACGCAGCGGCGTGCTCATCAGCCCGTAGCGGGTCGGCGAGCCCCAGATGATGCCGGTCGCCCACTCCAGATCGGCCATGCTGGCCTGCGGCAGATCACGGTATTCGGCCTGGGCGGCAATAAAATCGGCGCGTTCGGTATCGACGCTGAACTCCGGTTCCGACAGCGCCACCCGGCGCAAACGGACCTCGGCCTGCTCATTGGCGGCGCCTTCGGCGATGGCCTTGGCCAGCGTCAGCGTGGTGCCGTAGCGGGAATCAACAACGATGGTGATGCGCGATGGGGTCATGAATAGATGCTCCTGAATGACGTTGAACAAATCGCTACACGGGCTGGCATGCAATATGAATACCTGACCAGATGGACAACCTGTTTTGATTCATCTGGAGAACGACATGACAGAGCAGTATGGGTCAGTGGCAGCCAACCTGCCGGTGATCGACATCAGCCCGATGCAGGGCGGCAGCATCGGGGACAAAGCGGCGATGGCGGCGACGCTGCGCGATGCCTGCGAGCACAGCGGCTTTTTCTACGTCAGCGGCCACGGCATCGAACCTGCGTTGATCGAGCAGGTTTTCGCGGCGTCGAAGCGGTTCTTTGAGTTGCCGATGACCGACAAGCTGGCGGTCGACAAGGCCCAGTCCAAGGCCAACCGGGGCTACGAGCCGCTGCGCGGCCAGACCCTTGAAGCCGGTACGCCGCCGGATTTGAAGGAAGGCTTCTATATCGGTGAGGAGGTGCCCGCCGATGACCCGCGCGCGCTGACCCGCTTCAATATGGGCCCCAACCAATGGCCGCAGGGCGTCGCCGATTTCCGTCCGGCGATGGAGCAGTATTACGCCGCAATGACCGAGCTCAGCGCCCGGATCATGGCCGCGCTGGCGTTGTCGTTGAACCTGCCGGAAGAGTTCTTTGCCGATTTTTGCGAATCGCCGCTGTGTACCCTGCGCCTGCTGCACTACCCGCCCCAGCCCGGCAACCCCCAGCCAGGTGAAAAGGGCTGCGGCGCACACACCGACTTTGGCGGCATCACCGTACTGCTGCTCGACGATAAACCCGGCCTGCAGGTCTGGGACGCGGCGGGTGAGCGCTGGATCGACGCCAACCCGATCCCCGGCACCTTCGTGGTCAACCTCGGCGACATGATTGCCCGCTGGACCAACGATCGCTACCGCTCGACCCTGCACCGGGTGGTCAACACCTCCGGTGCCGAGCGCTACTCGGTGCCGTTTTTCTACAGCGGCAACCCCGATCACGAAGTGCGCTGCCTGCCGGTCTGTCTGCAGCCGGGCGATGCGCCGCGTTATCCGGTGACCACGGTCGAGGCGCATCTGCAGGAGATGTACCGGAGGACCTATGCCTGAGCAAATCAACAAACCCACCTTCGTGCTGATCCACGGCGCCTGGGCCGGCAGCTGGGTGTGGGATGCGCTCAAACCGGAACTCGAAGCCGCCAGCCATCGGGTGCTGGCGCTCGACATGCCGGGCAACCCGCAGCATCCGGCCGCGCCCGACGCCATCAGCATGGCCGGCTGCATGGCGCATATCGCCGCCGCCTGTGCCGAGATTGACGGTCCACTGCTGTTGGTTGGCCATTCAGGTGGCGGCGTGATTGTTACCCAAGCGGCCGAGATGCTCGCCGAGCGCGTGGTGGGCGTAGCCTATCTGGCGGGCATGATGTTGCCTTCCGGGCTGGGCTTTGCCGAGTTGAGCAACTCGCTGCTCGCGACCAACCCGGAAGCAGCAGGCATCTGGCCGCATCTGGTTTGGGCCGAGGATCGTCAGTCGTCCGAAGTGCCGCCCGAGGCCGTATGCGAGGTATTCCTGCAGGATTTGCCGCGCGACCAGGCCATGGCCGCAGCGCAACGCTTCTGTAGCCAACCCGAAGGCACCCGAGCGTTGGTCGCCAACTGGACCGCCGAGCGCTTTGGCCGTCTGCCACGGCTGTATGTAGAGGCCACAGAAGACCGCTCCGTGGTGCTCGCCGCGCAGCGCAAGATGCAAGCGCTGGTGCCGGGCGCGCAGGTCGTCAGCCTGCCCTGTGGGCATGTACCGCAGGTAGTGCAGACGGCGGCGGTTGCTGAAGCCTTGCTGGCGTTTGCCAGTTGATGGAAGCAGGGAGCCGCAAGCGGCTCCCTGCTTTACTTACTCCGCGCCGTACATTGCTTTAACAAAGGTCAGGTCAAACGCCTTCTGCCAGTCAAGGTCGGCGGGCAGGGTGCCGGCTGCGACCATATCCTCGAAGAAGCCTTTCCAGCGCGCGGTGGTCATGATGCCGTATTGGCCGTCGGCCGCATCGCCCGACAGCAGAATGCCTTCTTCCTGCATCTTGGCGGTGCTGTAGGCCAGCAGCTCATCGGCCATTTCCGGGTTGGCCTCTTTGATCAGCGCGTTGGCCGGTGCCGGGTCGGCGAAGTAGGCTGCCCAGCCTTCGGCGGTGGCTTCAACCATGGCCTTAACCACGTCCGGGTTCTTTTCCAGCATCTCGGCGGTGGTATCCAGCGTACAGGCATAGGCATCCCAGCCGTAGTCGGCCAGCAGCAGACTCTTGGCCGCTACGTTCTCCTTGGCCAGAAAATATCCGTCGTTGGTCACGTAGCCTTGCTGGATCGCTTGCTGATCGGCGATGAACGGGCCAAAGCTGTAGTCATACGGTCGCAGCTGCTCATCGGAGAATCCGTACTGCGCCTTCATCCACGGCCAGTAGGCCACGCGGCCAGCAGTGGGAATCCGAATGCCCTTGCCCTTCAGGTCTTCGAGGCTGTCGTTACCGGCACCTTCATGCACTACTAGCGATTGCGGGTCTTTCTGGAACCAGGCGGCCACGGTCACCAGTGGGATGTCTTCTTTCACGGCATTGAGTGACTGCAGCGCGTAGCCCATGCTGAAGTCGGTTTTGCCGCCCATCAGCAGTTGCACGTTGTTGACCTGCGGGCCGCCCATATTGATGGTCACGTCCAGGCCGTACTTTTCATAGATACCTGCCGCCTTGGCGGCGTACAGCCCGCCGTGCTCGGCTTGCGCATACCAGGTGGTGGTGACGGTCACCGGGATCAGGTCGGCGGCGCTGGTAGTGGCGGCACTGAAGCCCAGCGCCAGGGCCAGACCGGTCAGTTTCAGAGATTTGAATTGCATGGGTAAAACTCCTTGATGGTGAACTCAGTAAGTCGCGTTGAGGCGTTCCAGCAGGTGGTCGCCAGCAGAAATCGGGGCGTAGCGCGCGGGGTTGTCGGCGCTGGCGCAAGTGTCGATGCAGGCGATCTCGGCATCCTTGTTCGGATGACAGAAGAAGGCGATGGAATAGCGATCGCGGTGCAGCGACTGCGGCGGCACGTTCACCCGGTGCGGGGTTGAGCAGAACACGTGGTTGGTCCAGCGGTGCATCAGGTCACCGGTGTTGACCACCACGGTGCCGGGGATCGGCGTCGCGGCCAGCCATTCACCGGCGCGGGTGCGCACTTCCAGCCCGCCCGCGTCATCCTGAAACAGCAGGGTGATGCTGCCGTAATCGGTATGCTCGCCCGCGCGGTTCTCGCCGCCTTGCGGGCTGAAGCCCTCTGGCAGCGGCGGGTAATGCAGCAGCCGCAGGGTGTGGTGATGGCGGTTGTGGGCGGTGACGAAAAAGTCGTCTGGCTGCTCAAGCGCCACGGCAAAGGCTTCCAGCACGCGGTCGGCGGTAGCGATGCACTCGGCCATAAAGGCTTCCATCTCAGGTCGGAAAGCAGGTTGCGCCGCAGGCCACAGGTTGAGCGGGCCACCCGGCTGCTCAGGTGCGAGGTTGAACGCCTCTTTCAGATCACCGGGCTTGCTCGCGTCCAGCCGCTCGCGACGCACACCCACGTAACCCCGATTGCTCTCGGCGCTCTGCCAGGCGATGGCCTGTTTGTCGTCGTCGGGCAGGGCGAAGAAGGCCTTGGAGGCAGCGAAAGCCTCGGCCAGCTGCGCCGCTGGCATGCCGCAGCCAGACAGATAGAAAAAGCCCCAATCGCTGCTGGCCTGGCGCATCTGCCGCGCTACCTCGGCGCGGGCCGCTGCGTCGCCGTCGATAAAGGGTGAAAAGTCGATTACCGGTATTGAGTCCGTTGTCATCAGTGTCTCCTGTTGCGAGTGAAGCTCCAGCGCGCGCCGGAGCGCCTGTGGTTTAGTCCTCGCACCTGTAACAGGACGACACGACTCATAACCTGACCAAATAAGCAGGAATTGAAAAAGCAAGGGCTGTGCCAAGCGCTCTGGCATGGGGGTGGGTGCGCGATTACGCGCCAGTTTGGCCGGCGAATGCACTGATACTGTGCTGAAATGGGGCCAACGGCACCCGATTTGCGCGGTTTACGGCGGCCCCACAATTGCATGCCGCGCGGCAGGAGAAAGTTTGTCCTTCTGGTCAACATAACGAATACCGAGGAATCTTATGACGCCCACCCTGCTGCTCAAGAACGCGCTGGTCATCGCCACCATGGATGACGAGCAACGTGAAATTGCCAACGGCTCCGTGTTCATTCGCGGAAACCGCGTCGAAGCGGTCGGCCCCGCCAGCGAGCTGCCGGACACCGCCGACAAGGTCATCGACATGACCGGCCACGTGCTGATCCCCGGCCTGATCAACACCCACCATCACATGTTCCAGTCCCTCACCCGCGCCCTGCCGGCGGCGCAGGATGCCGAGCTGTTCGACTGGCTGACCGCGCTGTTCCCGGTCTGGCAGAACATCACCCCGGCCATGCAGCGCGCGGCCACCCGCACCGCGATGGCCGAGCTGATGCTGTCGGGCTGCACCACCGCCGCCGACCACACCTACCTCTACGTCAACGGCACCCGGCTGGACGACAGCGTGCAGGCCGCGCAGGAAATGGGCATGCGCTTTCATGCCGTGCGTGGCGCCATGAGTCTGGGCCAAAGCCAGGGCGGGTTGCCGCCGGATGCACTGGTCGAGCAGGATGAAGAGGCGATCCTCAAGGAGATGCAGCGCGTGGTCGAAGAGCTTCACGACGCCACGCCGGACGCCATGATCAAG
Organism: Halopseudomonas sp. T1L2; assembly: GCF_055397385.1. NCBI lineage: Bacteria > Pseudomonadati > Pseudomonadota > Gammaproteobacteria > Pseudomonadales > Pseudomonadaceae > Halopseudomonas > Halopseudomonas sp. T1L2. The sequence continues at coordinate 3,033,647 of NZ_AP040865.1, forward strand.
GTCGCCCTGGGCCCCTGCTCACCCTTTACCGTCACCACCGACCTGATGCGCGAAGGCGCGGCTTTGGCGCGCTCTTACGGCGTTGGCCTGCACACCCACACCGCCGAAAACGCCAAGGACCTCGCCTTCAGCAAGGAGCGCTACGGCATGACCCCGACCGAATACACCGAGTCGGTCGGCTGGGTCGGCCACGACGTCTGGCACGCCCACTGCGTGCATCTGGATGACCCGGGCATTGCCCTGTTCGCCCGCACCGGCACCGGCGTCGCCCACTGCCCCTGCTCCAACATGCGCCTGGCCTCCGGCATCGCGCCGATCCGCAAGATGCGCGACGCTGGCGTGAAGGTTGGCCTGGGCGTGGACGGCAGCGCCTCCAACGACACCAACAATCTGCTCGACGAAGCCCGCCAGGCCATGCTCTCGGCCCGCGTACGCGATGAAAACCCGACCGCCATGAGCGCCCGCGAAGCGCTCTACATCGCCACCCGCGGCGGCGCCGACGTGCTCGGCCGCAGCGACGTGCTGGGTCGCATTCAGCCCGGCTACTGCGCCGACATCATCGCCTTCCGCACCGACGACATCGCCCTCGCCGGCGCCCTCATCGACCCCATCGCCGCCCTCGTCTTCTGCACCCCGCAACGCGTCGCCCACAGCATCATCAACGGTCGACAGGTTATTGAGGACGGCGTGCTGCTGACGCGGGAGTTGCCGCTGATCATTGAAGAGCACAATGCGTTGGCAAGGGAGTTGGTGTTGGGTAAATAGGGGCTGTTTGGCTGTTGCCGAGCGCATAACGATACCCACCGACACCCGTCATCCTCGCGCAGGCGAGGATCCATGCGGGCTGGCAGTATCACTGGATTTCCGCCTGCGCGGGAAAGACGTTTATCGGGATTGTTGATCAGGCCGCTCTGCGACCGTATTGTGGCGCGCCACTCACCAATCAAACTCCGTCTCTGGAGCAAAGGTTCTATCGTCACTTTCACGATAGAAATACGGAAACCACACAACACTGCCATCGCTGTCGGTGCCTGCAATCGCCATGATTGCACCGGCCTCGCCGGCTTTATGCCAAGGGCCGCAACTTGAGATCGGGTACTTCAGAGAGAGAACGTCGCCTTCTTTGATTACGCCTTCTGCTGCCTCCATCACCTGATGGACTCTGGCTGCTGCCCAGCCCATGCGGTAATCCTCAATAAACACGTCGAGCAAGATGACCTTGGCCACAACGTCAGCATCAGGCAGTGGATCGGGCAGGTTGGTAAAGAACAGCTTGTTTTCAACACTCCGGCCCCGACATGCGTGCGCTTCTGGGAGGGCCAGAATCAAAAGAACCAGAACGCACAGATAGCGCAGGGTGTTTTTCGTCAAAAGCGGTTGCATGGTAAACGTCCCTGTTTTAGATAAGCCTGAAAAAACATGCTCGGATAGCCTGGCAGGCTGGTGGCTATAGTCCCTGTGGCCGCGTGATGCCTACTGGTCGCTGCTTCGCCGTTCTCTGTGCTCGCTGATCAGCACCTCGACAATCCAGCGGAGATAGCGCAGAAACATGCCCAGCGCGAGTGCTAGCGTGGGAACCATCAAAAAGGCCAGCCCAAGCGCAGCGCCGGGCGACCCTGTGTGCTCTGGCCTGGATATGACATAGAGATGCTGCGCCCACACCAATACCGTTGGTATGCCAAGCGCACAGCAAAATATCCAGAACCAGCGCCAGCGTGTGAGCAGGACGGGCGTTATCAGGAGCGCAAAACTGATTAGTAAAAGCAGCTGTTGTTCCATGTGATCAAGTGGCCTGTTGTTGGTTTGGGCGTTCTGCGTTTGGTCTTCGTGCTTTAGCGAGCGGTTGCGTTGATGCTTCACGTCACTCTTTCGCCTTCACGGCGAGCAGGCTCGGGTGGCGACCATTCACTTTGTCAGGGCTTGCCAATAAATCCTGCGACTCGTTCCAGGCCGTCCCAGCTTGATTGAATCGGAGGGATGGTCCTTGGGTCTATTAAGCCGAGTTCATCAAGGGTGTACTCCATCTTCCCAAAATTGCACGCGGCGCAGGTTACAACAAGGTTATCCATATCGTTTGCTCCGCCATGAGAGTGTGGAACCACATGATCATACTGAGCCCACATGCACTGGAAGGCGGCATGTTGAGATGCATTCGAGCGGCCCCAGGGAACCGCAGTTGGATAAGCAATGTGCAGCACTTTTCTTATTTCTGCACGGATGACCGGAATCCCACAAAATCTGCAATGAAAGCCATCCCTGCTGTGCAATTCAGCTTTCTGGATGGCGGTTGGCATTCTTGCCTTTACTCTCTCTCCAGACGCTTTGTTAGGCTGTTTCTTGATCCGCACGAAAGGGCTTTTCTTTCCCCAAATAGAGTCAGTCCAAGCCCAAACTTTTGGGTCGTTTGCGAGAGTGAATAGCTCGATAGCCAAGCTGCTATGGCCGTTTAAATGAGCAGAAACTGCTGCGTCTAGATAGCGAGCAGCATCAAATATCTCTGGGATTGGCTCTCTAAAGCAGCGTTTGGGGTGGTCGTAATTGCTCATTGTTGCCTCGGATAGCCATTTTGAACGCTCATTTCTTGGGCAGCTTTGCTTGGTCTTGCTCGCCTTTCGCCTTCTCGGCGAGCAGGGGGAAATGCATGGCCATTTCCCCCTGCACCCCCTAGGCCACCCCGGCTACGCGGCCCTTCGGGTTCGCTGCGTTGCTCGGGCTAGCGGGGGCCGGCAGAACTCGGCTCTGCGAGCCTCAGACATGCTGCCGTCCTATTTCCCGCTAGCCCTGCGCTACTCGCCCGCGTAAACGGGGACCCGGGGTCCGTGCATTGGTCATGCATTTTGGCGGGTAGGCACAGCTTGGGCTTTTTATGAGCGCCGATTCTTCATGTGCCGTTCTTGAATTGACGCCCGGCTCGCACGCCGGTTTGGTGCCGCGAAGCGGCGGAAAATCGGTCGCTGTGCAGTCGATTGCTAACTGTTAATGCTTAACGTCAACGGTACGTGGTCACTTATTGAAATCCAATCGTCGTGCTGACCGACCTGCAAATCACATTCTTTTGAAAAGTCTGACGAGGTGAAAACGTAGTCAATGTGATAGGCCTTCTCGCGGTTCCGCTGCAAGAAAAATGTCGGACTGGTTTCATTGCCCTGTTCTTCCTCGAAGACGCGATGATACTGGCTCTTGAAACCGATCTCACTAAGCTCGGCAACTACGTCCGAGTGATTCCACCAGCGGTCAGGCTTATCCCAGCGCACATTGCTATTAAAATCGCCGAGGATGACTGTCTTTGGCCCGCTAAGATCTTTGCGGTGGATCTGAAGATACTTCCAAAATTGGCCCATGTACCCAAATGCTTCATCATTGCGCCCCTTCGTCCAGACGGCCAGCACAGTGAATTCTCTATCGATGGTGAAAGGAAGAAAAAGCCTAAGATCTTCCGTACTCCAGGTCAGGGTTTCACTTTTGCTGGATAGCCCAGGGACGGAAAAGCTTCCACTCCAATTTAACTTTTCAACTCGATGACCGTTTCTCGGAAAAATGCCGATGCCACGATTTTTTGACTCACCCACCCACAGGTAACAGCCGGCCCACTCTCTGTATGTGGGCGTCGATAGCGCGGGGTCTTCACATTCCTGAACCACCAACACATCCGCTAGCAAGCTATCTGCTTCTGCAAGCTTCCGTCTGAGTGCTCCATTACAGTTCCAAGTTACTACTTTCATAGATAGAGACAGTTAATGCTTGGCGGCGGCAAAAACTGAGTGCAACACCTGACCTTTCCGGTACGGTGCTGCCCTATGTCTTATTCCGAACTCAGCGTTGAAGAGCGTGCCACCATTCAAGTTAGTCATGCCCAAGGCCTCAGCTTGCGCAGGATTGCCTGCTTGATCAACCGATCCCCTTCGACGGTCAGCCGAGAGATGCGCCGCAATCGAGATGCAGCTGGCAGCTACTCGGCCCGCGTGGCTCAGCAGCGGATGAAGGTCCGCCGCCAGGCTTGTCGGCCCATGCGAAAGCTGCTGCCAGGTAGTGAGCGCTTTGAACTGGTGATCCATATGCTGCGCCAGCGTTTGTCTCCCGAGCAGATTGCCGGCAAGCTGCGCAGTATGAACATACCCAGTCTTAGAGATGCCTACGTCTGTCGCGAGACGATCTACAACGCGATCTATGCCCTGCCCGTCGGTGAGCTGCGCAAGGAGTTGATCCTTTGTTTGCGCCAAGGCAAGACGACACGTAGACCACGCCTTGGCGGTGTGGATCGGCGCGGGCAGATTCCAGAGATGGTCAGCATTCACTTGCGCCCGCCAGAAGTTGAAGACCGGCTGATGCCGGGGCATTGGGAAGGCGACCTTATTAAGGGTAAGGCTAACGCCTCGTCTGTAGGTACGCTGGTGGAGCGCACTAGTGGCTACCTGATGCTGGTGAAGATGAACGACGCGACGGCGACCTCGGCGATGGAGGGCTTCAGCGCCGCCCTCAATAACATGCCGCTGGCGATGCGCAAGAGCATGACCTACGACCAGGGCCGGGAAATGGCACAGCACGCCGAGATCACCCAGAGAACCGGTGTGGCGATCTACTTCTGTGACCCGCACAGCCCTTGGCAGCGCGGCAGCAACGAAAACATTAATGGCCTGATCCGCCAGTACCTGCCCAAGGGCACTGACTTGTCGGTACATAGCCAAGAAGAACTGGATGCCATTGCGTTTCAACTGAACATGCGTCCACGTAAGCGCTTCGATTTCAAATGTCCTATCGAAGTCATGAGCGAAGTGATGCAGAAAGCCTTGGCTATGCAATATGATGCTCCTGCGTCAATTCAATAACCGTGTTGCACTCAGCTCCTGCAACCGCCCTTGCATAAGTGGCGGCCTGACAAGGCCGTCCCGTGTAGGCCCTGCTGGCCGGAATAGACTTAATCAACTTGCTAGGTATGGCCTTAGTTGCAGGCGAAGGCCTCACTCATTGAAAGCATCGCAAGAAGCGTTTCGTCCTCGTGGAGCTTTTGCGGGTTATCTTTCAGATATTTGTGGAGGATACGAGCCGCCTGCCCATTAGATACGCCTTCTTCTGGCCAGCAAATTTTAACTGGCGATGGAACGCTCATTATCATTAAAGTGTTTTTTACGCCGGCAACAAAGCCTAGGCATTGCCCAAGCTTCACAGCCTCTATGTTATTGAAATTATTTTGACCATCCATTATTTGAACTGCTGTTTGGCACTGGTCCAGCAACTTATTCCCATCAGCGACTGCGCTCCCTGTTATCGCCATAAGAAATATTTTAGTGATTGCGCGAAAAATACTTGTTGCCACTTCTTTCTCCTAATGATTACGGCTTTTTGATCTAAATTTTCTTACGCCTAACAGTAATTAGACAGCGCTAACTTCAACACGTGGCATAGCGCGGGATGGGGTGGCTTCGTGCTCTCTTGTATTTCAATGGATTAACAGCTTTCTCGTGCGAGTGCGGAACATGAAGCCACGCGAGGCTTAATGCTCTGCTGGCCGACGGTGTCGGCTTGCGCGCAGGTGATGGCGCTGTCGGGTATTCGAGGTGAAATGTGTCGAGTCTATGTAGCATCCATGCCTCCCGATGTGGCCGCGATAAGTGCGGTGATTTGATAGTGCTACTGCACGGCGCGTTTGCCAACCCTGAATACGGCTAGATGCTTGCTCAAGTAGCGCGGCCCTGCCGCGCAATTACGAGCGTGGCGCATGCACGGACCCGAGTCCCGTTTACGCGGGCGAGTAGCGCAGGGCTGGCGGGAAAAAGAGTCATAGGATGTCTGAGGAGCGTAGCGACGAGTTTTATGACTCCCCGCCAGACCGAGCAACGCAGCGGACCCGAAGGGCCGCGTAGTCGGGTGCCCGGGGGGATCGCCAAGGGGGGGGCCGGGCAAGCGGCCCCCTTTGGCTCGCCAGAGAAGGCGAAAGGCGAGTTAGCTACCGGCGCAGAAGTAGAGCAATGGTGCGGTGATGGAGGCAGCACGGGCACGGCATGCCGTGCCCCGGGGGATGGTGAGGCAGTCTGGAATGGACGCAGAGCGCCCTATCGGGGCATTCCCCATGCGGAGTATGGGAACGATCAATAAATACGAACGTGGCGCATGCACGGACCCTAGTCCCGTTTACGCGGGCGAGTAGCGCAGATTTATCGGGAAAAAGAGCCACAGGATGTCTGAGGGGCGTAGCCCCGAGTTTTGTGGCTCCCCGATAAATCGAGCAACGCAGCGAACCCGAAGGGCCGCGTAGTCGGGTGCCCCGGGGGATCGCTAAGGGGGGCTGGGCAAGCGGCCCCCCTTGGCTCGCCGGAGAAGGCGAAAGGCGGGTTGGTAGGCGGCGCGTATGTTGAGCAATGGTGCGGTGGTGACGGCAGCACGGGCACTGCACGCAGTGCCCCTACACGTGGCGCGGCGACGCAGAGCGTTCTGACAGGCACGCCCGGGCAGCCATTCCCACGCGGAGCGTGGTCGTGGCGCGGCGTTGCCGGGGCCACGGGCAAAGCACGCTTTGCCCCTACGACGGCTCTACCCGGTGCTCGTAAGTGGCATTCAGGCGGGCGGTGAGGTAGTCCGCACAGCTAATCGGCTCGTACTTCGGCGCTTCACCCGGGATCACGTCGCGAGGGTCGACGATGGAGTCGGGGTTCACTTCCAGGAAGAAGGCGATGGAGTAGCGTTCCTGCTCCGGCGGGCGGACGCGGTGCGGGGTGGAGACGTAGGTGTCGTTGCTCCAGCGCATCAGGCAGTCGCCGATGTTGCAGACGAAGGCGCCCGGTACGTGCGGGGCGTCGATCCATTGGCCTTGACGGGTCAGTACCTGCAGGCCGGCAACCTTGTCGGTGGCCAGCAGGGTGACGTTGCCGTAGTCGGTGTGGGCACCGGCGCCGCCGTCTTCGCGGTCGATCTGACCGGCGCTGGCGGGGTAGCGCAGCATCCGCAGGGTGGCGATGGGGCTGGTCAGGTGCTGAACGAAGAAGTCTTCCGGCAGGCCCAGATCAATCGCAAACCCCTTGTGGATCAGCCGGCCAAGGTTCAGGCAGCCGTCGAAGTAGCCGAGCATGGCTTCGCGCCAGCCATCGAGCGGTGGCCAGAAGTTGACGCCGCGGAAGGGTTTGCCGGCCAGTACGTCCGGGTGATCGGCCGGGAAGTCGGTGCCGATGTTGAAGGCTTCCTTCATGTCGGCACCTGCTTCCGGGTTGAGCTTTTCGTCGGCCATGGCGACGTAGCCGCGGTTGTGTGGCGACTTCTTGATCGACATTTCCTGCTTGGTTTCCAGCGGCAGCTCGAACACCCGTTTGGAGTTGGCGAACGCGCCAGCCATGACGTCTTCCGGGATGCCGTGGTCGATGGCGTAGAAGAAGCCGATTTCACGGCAGGCAACGCCCAGCTGGCGGGCGGTTTCGGCGCGGACGGCGGGGTCTTCGCTGTTCAGGCCAGCGACGGAGATAAGGGGCAGTGATTGCATGTGATGACTCCTGACTGCGTGGGTGCAGTCGCTTAAACCATTGACGTACGCAGGTGCGCGATATCGCGACACTGCTGAAAAAGTGCGAGGCCATGCTGCTGGGCTTCAGTGATAACCGCTTGTTCGCTCACCCGGGTGGCGCGGCCGTTGGCGATCAGTTGTCGGCCATCAACCCAGACCGCGGCGACGTTGCGGGCGTCGGCGGCAAAGACCAGATTCCACAGCAAATTGCCGCCGGCTGCATTGATCTCGGTCGGTGTCAGGTTGGGTTGCGCCAGGTCGAGCAGCAGCAGGTCGGCCTGCTTGCCGACTTCCAGCGAGCCGATGCGATCGCCGAGACCCAGCGCGCGGGCGCCGTTGATGGTCGCCATGCGCAGGATCTGGTCGGCGGGCAGCACGGTGGCGTCCAGCCGGGTGGCCTTCTGGATCAGCGAGGCGAACTTCATTTCCTCGAACAGGCTGAGGCTGTTGTTGCACACCGGGCCGTCGGTGCCGAGGCCGACGGTGATGCCGGCGGCGAGCATTTCCGGCACGCGGGCGACACCGCTGGCGAGCTTGGCGTTGCTGATCGGGCAGTGGCTGATAGCGGTGCCGGTGTCTGCGATGCGCTTGATCTCTTCGTCGTTCAGCCACACGCAGTGGGCGATCAGGGTGCGTTCACCGAGGATGCCATAGTGATCGAGCTGGGCAATCGAGCGACGGCCGAAGTGTGCCTTGACCGCGTCGTCTTCTTCCTTCTGCTCGCAGGCGTGGGTATGGATACCGACGCCGTATTCGGCCTGACATTCCAGCGCTTCGCGGTAGGCATCCGGGGTGCAGTAGAACAGGTGCTCCAGCCCCATCCAGACCTGAATGCGGCCGTTCTGGCTGCCGTGGTGGCTATGGATCAGCGCGCGGTTTTCGGCGCGGGTGGCGAAGAAGTCCTTGCCGGGTTCGTCGGCCACGTAGGGCGCGAGATTCACCCGCAGGCCGATCTCGCCAGCGGCATCGGCGCAGCGGTGCATGAAGCGATACATGTCCATCACGCAGGTGGTGCCGCTTTTCAGCGCTTCCAGATAGCACAGGCGCGCTGAGTGGAAGGCATACTCCTCGGTCAGGGCGCGGTGTTCCAGCTGGTAGTAGGGCAGCCACTCCATCAGCTGCATGTTCTCGGTCACGCCGCGCATCAGGCTGGAGTGGGAGTGGGCGTCGATCAGCCCCGGCAGCAGCGCGTGGCCGCTGGCGTCGATCACCGGCATGCCGGGCGGGATGATCAGCTCGTCGCTGGGGCCGACGGCGCTGATGCGTCCGTCCTCGACGATCAGGGTGCCGCGCGGGATGACGCGGTTGTCTGGGTCAACGGTAAAGATGGCTGCATCGTGCAGCGCAAAGTGGTTCATATGTACCTCATAGCAATCTGAACCGGGTTAGCGGTTCCGGACACTGTGACGGCACGGCGGGCACGGAATGCATCAGCGTGGCTGATGGTTTCCTCAGAGGCTGTCCGAGCGGAGCACAAGGGGTTGGTTAAGGGTTACTTCATCGCAATTGTTACCTTCACCACGGCGGTCGACGATCAGATAATCGGCGTCCGCAGTGACCGGCAGCAGTGGTGCATGCCAGGTTCCGGCATGGTAACTGATGCCCTGGTCGCCTAGCACGTAGAACGCGCGCACGGCGGATTCATCAAAGTCGCCGGGGGCGGCGACCACCGCATAAAACGCCGTGCCGTTGAGCGGCACAAAGGCCTGACTGCCCAGCGGATGGCGTTCCATCAGACTGATTTCCAGCGGCTCAAGCGGCTGGCCGCGGAAGATCGAGAAAATGCCTTCGGCACCCTCGCCCAGCAACTGCACCGTACCGAGCGCGTGGAAGCGCTGGGTCCGGCCGTTGTTGATCGGAAAGCTGTCGGCGCCGACCGTGGAGATCACATCGCCGAAGGGGGCGAAGGCTTCGCGGGTCAGCGGCTCGACGGTCAGTACGCGGGGGCTGCTCATGCGACCGGCTTGCCGAACAGGCGCAGGCGACTGACGCCGCCATCAGGAATGATATTGAAGCGAATGTGCGTGATCGGGCCGATATCGTTCAGTTCGGTGAACTGGTGGATGGCGTCGGCGGTCAGCGGCTGTTCGTCCATCAGGGTGTGCCAGAACATGCTCTGGGTGATCAGGCTCTTGGTGGTGCCCTGTTCAACGCAGGCGGCCTGGATCGAGCAGCGTGCCGGGAAGTTGCCCTTGAAGTGCGCGGTGTCGACTTCCACGTGCTCAATGAGGCCCTTGTGGCCGAGCTTGAGGATGCACCAGTCGTTGCCGGGCTCGCGGCGGCGGCGGGTTTCCCAGCCATCGCCCATGTCGGTGCCGCGGCCGGGGCGCAGCAGCTTGCGCGGCTCGCCGTAGTGGGCATCGCTCCAGGCCACCTGATTGCCGCCGTTTTCCAGCGCGATCAGGTTGATGGTCTGGCTGCTGTCGAGGTTCGACCAGTCGCAGTGCGGGGTGCCGTAGACGCGCAGGCGGGCGACGCCGCCGTCCGGGTACAGGTGCAGGCGCAGGTGGGTCCAGACCTGATCGGAGGTCAGTTCATGGAAGTGATGCGCGTTGCCGCCCAGCTCCACGGCAGCCAGCAGTTCGGTCCAGTCGCTGTCGTTGCTCGGTTCGGCGTCCGGGCTGTAGCAGGCTTCCAGCGAGACCGCCGGGGCGAAGTTGCCGGTGAAGAAGCTGGTGTCAAAGTCGACGCCCTGCAGGGTGCCGGCCAGCGCCAGTTTGATGATCGCGGTGTCGTGCCCGGTGGTGCGGCGGCGGCGGGTTTCCCAGCCATCCATCCACTTGCCGTTGTCGTCGTACAGGCCGGGGTAAAACGCCGCCGGTTCCGGGTTGAGCATGCGGATGCCGGGGGCAAAGAACTGGTCGGTCGCCCAGAGGAATTCAGCGCCAAGGCTGGCGTCGGCCAGGTTCAGGCCGGTCTTGGTAAACGCCGGGCCGTCGACGGCCGGGGCGATGATGGCGGTGCTCATGGTTAATCCTTGGCAGGCTGGTAAGGGTGCGTCTGTTTCCAGTGCCGCGCGATGTCGACGCGGCGGGTGATCCAGACCTTGTCGTGGCTCTGGATGTGATCAAGAAAGCGTTGCAGCGCGCGGAAGCGGCCGGGGCGGCCGACCAGGCGACAGTGCAGGCCGATCGACAGCATCTTGGGCGTTTCCGAACCCTCGGCGTAGAGCACGTCGAAGGCATCCTTAAGGTACTGGAAAAACTGCTCGCCGCTGTTGAAGCCACCGGCGATGGCAAAGCGCATGTCGTTGGTGTCCAGCGCGTAGGGCACAACCAGGTGCGGCTGCGGGCCGGCGCCGGCGTCTACCGTGGTCCAGAACGGCAGGTCGTCGCCGTAGTAATCGCTGTCGTACTCGAAGCCACCGGCCTCGACCACCAGCCGGCGGGTATTCGGGCTGTCGCGGCCGGTGTACCAGCCGAGCGGTGGCTGGCCGGTCAGTGCGGTGTGCAGCTCGATAGCCTGCTGCATGTGCTCGCGCTCGCGGGCTTCGCTCATGTCCTGATAGTGAATCCAGCGCAGGCCGTGGCAGGCGATCTCGTGGCCGTCTTCGATAAAGGCGCGGACCATGTTCGGGTGGCGCTGCATGGCCATGCTGACGCCAAATACGGTCAGCGGCAGGCCGCGCTGGCGAAACTCGCGCAGGATGCGCCAGGCACCGGCGCGCGAGCCGTATTCATAGAGTGATTCCATGCTCATGTGGCGGTCGGCAAAGGCCTGCGCGCCAATGATGTCGGAGAGGAAGACTTCCGAGTGACTGTCGCCATGCAGCACACAGTTCTCGCCGCCCTCTTCGTAGTTCAGCACGAACTGCACGGCGATGCGTGCCTGCCCCGGCCAGTTGGCCTTGGGCGGCTCGGCACCGTAGCCGATCAGATCACGCGGGTAGTGCGAATTGCTCATTTCTTGGGTACCTCGAGGCCGCAGCCGCGAAGAATGATGTCGGTAAGGAAGTCGGCCACGCGGTCGAAGTCCTGCTTCTCGTATTCGGCCTTGTTTTCCACCATCAGCACCTGCACCTGGAAGTCGGCGTAGTGCTGGGTTGAGGACCAGATCAGGAAGATCAGCTGCACCGGGTCTACCGGCGCCATGCGGCCCTGATCAATCCACTGCTGCATGACCCCGGCGCGGCCGCGCACCCATTCGCGCATGTTGGTGCGCAGGTGGGTCATCAAAAAAGGGGCGCCCTGGATGATTTCCATGGCAAACAGACGGGAGGCCAGCGGATACAGGCGGGCCATCTCGACCTTGGCGCGGATAAAACTGGCGAGCGCCTCGGCGGGGTCGTCGTCGACGGTCACGCTGGAGAACACGGCGTTCCAGCGCGCAAGAATATCGTCGAACATGGCTGCGTAGATCTTCTTCTTGTTGCTGAAGTAGTACAGCACGTTCGATTTGGGCAGTTCGGCCCGTTCGGCAATGTTCTGAATGGTGGCGCCGCGAAAACCGTGCAGGGCAAATTCCTGCTCGGCGGCCGCCAGAATGATTTCGTGGTTACGCTCGCGGATGCGACCGGGTCGGTAGGTCTTGGATGCGCTTTTGTTTGTCATCTGTTCCATCGCCTTTACACCATTGCAGGGGTTCGACCATCACGGCCGAACCCCCATTGCCGTGATCAGAAGTGGAATTTCACCAGCGCACTGACCGCGTTTTCGGTTTCCATTACATCGTCGTTCAGACCGTACTTGTTGTTCCAGTACGAGTATTCGATACCTGCGTAGAGCACGCCCGGCTTGCCACGGTAGTTACCCAGGTCCAGCTTCAGCTGCGGGTTGAAGTGGAAGTCGGACTTGTGATCGTCTTCCGCTGTGGACCAGTCGATATAGCCGTCGAACAGGATACGGGTGCTGCCAAATTCCATCGCCTTGCCCCAGACGACGGTGGTTTGATAATCGTCAGAGGTTTCGCTGTTGTCTACGTAGTAGAAACGGGTGCCGACGTACATGAAGCCCGGGATGTTCCAGTCGATACCCGGACCAACCATGTAGTTGTTGACGTTGGTGCCGCCGCCAAATTCGTACTGAGCGGACAGGGTGTAGTCCTTGATCAGGCCGCCGCCCAGTTTGCTGCCGGTCAGCCAGCTCAGGCTCAGGTTAGGCGCGAATTCACCGTACAGATCGTCAGAATCGGTGTCTTTTCCATGACCCTGGTTACGGTCAACGAAGAAGAAGGTGCTGCCCCAGTCGTGACCGCTGGCGTTCTCGAAGGTAAAGAACGTCTGCGAGGTCTTCTTGCCGGCGCCGTCGAAGTTAACGCGGGCGTAGTCATCGCTGTACAGGACAGAGATGCTGGAGTCGGAGAAATACTTCTCAGCGTAGGCGCTCGGTACAAAGGCGCCTGCGATGCAAGCGGCGATCAGCGTTTTTTGCAGTGTGCTCATATTCAATGCTTCCTGGAATCAGTGATTTAGTTTTGATTGGCATAGTGGGTGCTCAAGTTATTTGCTCGGCCTATAGGGTTGGCCGATTGATAGGGGTGTGTTGAGGCGGGTCCGCGCGGGATTCCACGACAACAGCACCAGAACGATAATGGTGACGACATAGGGCAGCATGGCCAGCAGCTCCGTTGAGCTGTTCCAGCCGAGCCCCTGCAGCACCAGGTGCAAGATGCTGGCGGCGCCGAACAGGTAGGCGCCGAGCAGCACACGCTCGGGTTTCCAGGTGGCGAACACCACCAGGGCCAGCGCGATCCAGCCGCGACCGGCAGTCATGTTTTCGGTCCACATCGGGGTGTAGGCCAGCGACAGGTAGGCGCCCGCCAGGCCGGCCATGGCGCCGCCGAAGGCCACCGCCATGTAACGCACCGGCAGCACTTTCAGACCGTTGGCATTGGCCGCTTCCGGGGACTCGCCGACGGCGCGCAGAACCAGGCCGCCGCGGCTGTATTTGAGGAAGCAGAACACCAGCGCGAAGATCAGCAGCGAGCCGTAGACCAGCAGGTCCTGGTTGAACAGCACCTGGCCGATGACCGGGATGTCCGACAGCAGCGGAATGGCGATCTTGTCAAAGCCGTCGATCGACTGACCGACAAAGCCTGCGCCGACGAAGGAGCTCAGGCCGATACCGAAGATGGTCAGTGCCAGGCCGGCGGCATACTGGTTGGCCGCCAGGGTAATGGCCATCAGCGCAAACAGCATGGCCATCAGCACACCACCGAGCATGGCAGCGAGCACGCCCATGCTCAGGCTGCCGGTCGAGGTGGCGGCGATAAAGCCGATCACCGCGCCCATTAGCATCATGCCTTCCTGGCCGAGGTTGAGAACGCCTGAGCGTTCGCACACCAGCTCGCCCAGGGCGACCAGCAGCAACGGGGTGCCGGCGACCACGGTCGCGGCCAGTACGTTGGTAATCAGTACGCTGTCCATATCAGGCCTCTCCTGCCACGGCCTTGGGGGCCCGACGAATGCGAATGCGGTAGTGAATAAAGGCGTCACAGGTCAGCAGGTAGAACAGCAGCAGCCCCTGGAACAGTCCGGTGATCGCCTTGGGCAGGGCCATGGCAATCTGCAGCATCTCGCCGCCCATGAAGGTCAGCGCCAGCAGCGCGGCTGCCAGCACGATGCCGACCGCCTGCATGCGCCCGAGGAACACCACGATAATTGCGGTGTAGCCGTAGCCGGGTGACACCTGCGGCACCAGTTGACCGAGCGGGCCGGTCACCTCCGATGCGCCCGCCAGACCGGCCAGACCACCGGCCAGAATGAACGCCAGCAGGGTCAGACGCTTGGCCGGGAAGCCGGCGAAGGCGGCGGCGCGCTCGTCCTGACCGAGGACCTTGAGCTGGAACCCGATAAAGGTGCGGGCAAACAGCACGCCGACCGCCACCGCTGCCAGCAGACCGAACAGCAGGCCGATATGCAGGCGGGTATCAGGGATCAGCTTGGGCAGCAGGGCGGCTGCAGCAAACATCTCCGACTGCGGGAAGCCAAACCCGTACGGATCCTTCAGCGGGCCGTGAACCGCGTACAGCAGCAGGTTCAGGGCGATGTAGTTGAGCATGATGGTGGTCAGGATCTCGTTGCAGTGGAACTGCGTTTTCAGCAGCCCCGCCAGCAGTGCCCAGACTGCGCCGGCTACGATGCCGGCAATCAGCACCAGCGGCAGCACCCAGGGGCCGCTCTGGCCGCCCAGTTGCAGGGCCACCACGCTGGCCCACAGCGCGCCCATCAGAAAGTGCCCCTCGGCACCGATATTCCACAGCTTGGCCCGGTAGCAGATGGTCAGGCCGGCGGCGCACAGCAGCAGCGGTGCCATCTTCAGGCCCAGCTCGGCCCAGCCGTGGGTATCGCTCAGCGGGGTCAGGAAGAAGAAGGTCAGACCTTCCACCGGGTCCTTGCCGAGGGCCATGAAAATGCCCATACCGGTGATGATGGTGAGGACCAGAGCCAGCAACGGGGACGCCCATTGCATGGCCCGGGAGTCGACGGCGCGACGCTCAAGCGACAGCATGGGAAACCTCCGAAGGTGCAGCGCTGGGGAAATCACCGGCCATCCACTGGCCGAGTTGTTCAATGGTCAGGTCACTGGTGTTGACCAGCGGCGACAGCCGGCCGGCGCAGATCGCGCCCATGCGGCCACAGAGCTGGAACAGTTCGTCCAGATCCTCCGAGATCAGCAGTACCGCAGCGCCCTCGTCACGCAGCCGCACCAGCGCCTCGTGGATGGCCACTGCCGAGCCGACGTCAACGCCCCAGGTCGGGTGCGAGGCAACCAGCAGCTTGGGTTGCTGCATGGCTTCACGGCCGATGATGAATTTCTGCAGGTTGCCGCCGGACAGGCTGGTGGCATGGCTGTCGATGCTGGCGGTGCGTACACCAAAGGCATCGACGATACGGCTGGCGTAGTCGCGCACCTTGTTCAGCGCCACCCAGCCCTTGTTCACCATGCCTTCGCCGTAGGCGGTCAGCAGGCTGTTGTCGACCAGCGACATGGATGGCACCGCACCGCGGCCTAGGCGTTCTTCCGGCACCACCGCGACACCGAGGCGGCGGCGCAGACCCGGCTTGGCCTGACCGATCGCCACGCCGCTGAGGGTGATGCTGTCGTTGCTGACCAGCGCCTCGCCCGACAGGGCGCGCAACAGTTCGTCCTGACCGTTACCGGCGACGCCGGCGATGCCGACAATCTCGCCTGAGCGCAGGCTCATGCACAGATCCTGCAGGCTGGTGCCGAAGGGGTCGCTGGTGCGGTAGTTCAGGTGGCTGACGTCCAGCAGCACCTCGCCGGGCGCGCGCGGTTCAACGCGGGTCGACAGCGGGGTTTCATTGCCGACCATCATGCGGGCGATGTCGTCGGTGCTCACTTCGGCCGGATTGCACTCGCCGGTCACCCGGCCCTGGCGCAGCACGGTGGCGCGGTGGCACAGGTCGCGCACTTCCTGCAGCTTGTGGCTGATAAACAGAATGCTGCAGCCCTCGTGCGACAGCTGGCGCAGGGTGCGGAACAGGGTTTCGACCTCCTGCGGCGTCAGCACCGAGGTCGGCTCGTCCAGAATCAGCAGAGAGCTTTCCTGAATCAGGCAGCGCACGATTTCGACGCGCTGGCGTTCGCCAATCGACAGGGTGTTGACGTAGCGGCGCGGATCCAGCGCCATGCCGTAATGCTCGGAGACCTCGCTGATGCGCGCCTCCAGCTTGCGCCGGTCGCGGGCCTGATCGGCTGGCAGGCTGAGCGCGATGTTTTCGGCGACAGTCAGGGTTTCAAACAGGGAAAAATGCTGGAATACCATGCCGATGCCCAGTTCGCGGGCATGGGCAGGACCCTGCAGGGTCAGCGGGTGGCCATTCCAGGTGATGCTGCCGGCGTCGGGCTGGATGACGCCGTAGATGATCTTCATCAGGGTGCTCTTGCCGGCGCCATTCTCGCCGAGCAGGGCATGGATTTCGCCTGCGTTGACTGTGAGCTGGACGCCATCGTTCGCCCGGCATCCCGGGTACTCCTTGACGATGTGTTCCAGCTTCAGGCGTTCTGCGGTTGCCATTCAGTTTCCTCTATAGGCGCTTTGCCGGCGATTCAGGGTGACCGGCCGGGCAACGCCCTATTTAATAACTGACCAATCAATCAACATTTGCAACGACAGCAATTTGCTTGCCAAAACCGGAAAAAGTATAAAAAACATATTTTTCGGACTAGTTGGTCAAGTTTTTGCAAATCTACGCTCAGAGCCTGTGTGCGCCGTTGTGCGGCGCTGAGCCTGAACACCGCCTGAAACGGGCCAAACTGCGGATAGAGCGGAGACGAACGTGATTGAGTTCTACCTGAATGGTCAGCCGGAAAAACTTGACCGAGCTGACCCAAACATGAGCATTCTTGACTGGCTGCGCACCAAAAAGCGGCTTAGCGGCACCAAGGAAGGATGCGCATCCGGCGACTGCGGGGCTTGCACCGTACTGATCGGCAGCCCCTCGGCCGACGGCGGGCTGCATTATACGGCAATCAACAGCTGCATCAGCCTGGTCGGTTCGCTGCACGGTAAACATCTGATCAGCGTTGACGCCCTGCAGGCTGATAACGCCCATCCGGTGCAGACCGCGATGGTCGAATGCAGCGGCTCGCAATGCGGGTTCTGTACGCCGGGCTTCATCATGTCGATGGTTGGCCTGCACCAGCAGGTAGCCGGCAAGAACGGCAGCGCCAGCGAGCATCAGTTGATGGAAGCACTGGCCGGCAACCTTTGTCGCTGCACCGGTTATCGGCCGATTATCGAGGCCGGCCGGCGCACCCTGGTGGATGCGGTGCAGCACTGGGATGGTGCTGCGCTGTTCGAGCCGGCGCCGGCCGGGCAGTTCGCCGCGACCCGTTCCACTGCGGCCAGCCTGCAGGACGACGAGGGCAAGCGCTTCGACGCGCCGGTCGAGCTGAGTGAACTGCGCAGCCTGCTGGCGGCCAATCCGGATGCCCGTCTAGTCGCCGGCAGCACCGATCTGGCGCTGGAAATCACCCAGCAGTTGAAGGTGCTGCCGCAACTGGTCTCAGTCGAGCAGATCACCGAACTGCATGCCGTGGAATGTGACGAGCAAAATCTGACCATCGGGTCGGCTGCGACCTACAGCGAGTTCGGAGCGACTCTCAGTGTCGACTGGCCGGCCTTTGCGCCGATGCTCGAACGCCTCGGTTCGCTGCAGATCCGTAACCGTGGCACCCTCGGCGGGAATATCGGTAACGCTTCGCCCATCGGTGACATGCCGCCACCGCTGATTGCCCTGGGTGCCGACATTCAGCTCGACAGTGAAAATGGCGAGCGCTGGATTGCGCTGCAAGACTTCTTCGTGGACTACAAGAAAACCGTGCTGGCGCCGGGCGAGTTCATCCGCGCGGTGCGGGTGCCGCGTCCACAGGCCAACGAAAAACTGTTCATCTACAAGATCTCCAAGCGGCTGGATGACGATATTTCTGCGGTGCTGGGCGCCTTCTGGCTGCAGTTCGACGGCGATACCGTCGGTGACTGCCGGCTGGCCTTCGGTGGCATGGCCGGCATTCCCAAGCGTGCAGCGGGCGCCGAGGCGGCGTTGCGTGGTGCCCGGTTCGATGAAACGGCGGTGGCCGCTGCGCAGGCGGCGCTGGCAACCGACTTCACGCCGCTGTCCGATGTGCGCGCCTCGGCCAGCTACCGCACCACGGTAGCCGGCAACCTGCTGCTGCGCGCCCTGTATGAATTCCGCGCCGGCGATGCCGGCAAGGCCCAGCTGATGGTGACCGACTATGCGTAAACTGCCCCGTGATGTACCCCGTCCGAGTGGCCAGCCGCTCGGTGTTGCCGGTCAGAGCACCCTGCATGAAAGCGCCTGGCTGCATGTAACCGGCACCGCCCGTTATATCGACGACCTGCCCGAGCCCGAAGGCCTGCTGCACGCAGCGGTGGGCCACAGCGCCCGGCCGCATGCGCGTATCACTAGACTCAATCTGGAAGCGGTGCGCGCCTACCCCGGCGTGGTTGCCGTGTTCACCATGGCCGACGTACCCGGTCATACCGACATCGGCCCGGTGTTCCCGGGTGATCCGGTGCTGGCGGGTGAGGTGGTCGAGCATATCGGCCAGCCGATCTTTGCCGTCGCCGCGACCAGTCACACCGCCGCGCGCAAGGCAGCGAAGCTGGCCGAGGTCGAATACGAGGATCTGCCGGCCATCTTTGATACCCGCGAGGCACTGGCCAAACAGTTGTTCGTGCGCCCCAGTCACACCCAGCAGCGCGGTGATCCGGATGCCGCCCTGGCGGCTGCACCGCACCGCCTGCAGGGCGAGATCAACGTCGGCGGGCAGGAACACTTTTACCTGGAAGGCCAGG
Source organism: Halopseudomonas sp. T1L2 (assembly GCF_055397385.1). Classification (NCBI taxonomy): domain Bacteria; kingdom Pseudomonadati; phylum Pseudomonadota; class Gammaproteobacteria; order Pseudomonadales; family Pseudomonadaceae; genus Halopseudomonas; species Halopseudomonas sp. T1L2. The sequence goes on from NZ_AP040865.1 coordinate 3,052,419, forward strand.
CCTGCTTGGCGCTGCCGCAGGAAGATGGCGGCATGTTTGTGCACACGTCCAGCCAGCACCCGGCCGAAGTGCAGAAGCTGGTGGCCGAGGTGCTGGGCATCCCGCTGCATGCGGTGACGGCCTCGGTACGCCGCATGGGTGGCGGCTTTGGTGGCAAGGAAACCCAGGCCGCGCCGGTCGCCTGTGTGGCCGCGCTGCTGGCCAATGCCACCGGGCGGCCGGTCAAGTATCGGCTCTCGCGCCCGGATGACATGGTGCAGACCGGCAAGCGCCACGACTTCTTCAACACCTACGACATCGGTTTTGACGAGCAGGGCGTAATTCAGGGCGCCGAGATCATGGTAGCCGGCCGTTGCGGCTTCTCGCCGGACCTGTCCAATGCGATTGTCGAGCGGGCCATGTTCCACTCCGACAATGCCTATTACCTTGATCAGGCGCGGGTGACCGGCCACTGCTGCAAGACCCACACGGTCTCCAACACCGCCTTCCGCGGCTTTGGCGGCCCGCAGGGCATGATGGTGATCGAACAGGCGGTGGATGACATTGCCCGTTATCTGCGACTGGACCCGCTGGAGGTGCGCAAGCGCAATCTCTACCGCGCCGGCCGCGATACCACCCATTACGGCCAGACCATCACCCATCACGTACTGCCGGAATTGATCAGTCAGCTGGAAACCAGCGCCGACTATCAGGCCCGTCGCGCCGAGATTACCGCTTTCAACCGCCAGAGCCCGGTGCTCAAGCGCGGGCTGGCGCTGACCCCGGTCAAGTTCGGTATCTCGTTCACCGCCAAGCACCTCAATCAGGCGGGCGCGCTGGTGCTGATCTATACCGACGGCAGCCTGCAGGTGAACCACGGCGGCACCGAGATGGGTCAGGGCCTGTACATCAAGATCGCGCAGGTGGTTGCTGCGGCGTTCCAGATCGATGTCGATAAGGTCAAGGTGACTGCGACCCGCACCGACAAGGTGCCCAATGCCTCGCCGACCGCCGCCTCCTCCGGCTCCGATCTGAACGGCATGGCTGCGCTGGACGCCTGCGAGAAGATCAAGGCGCGGCTGGTTACCTTTGGCGCCGAGCTGTTTGGCTGCGAAGAAGCGCAGGTGCGCTTCGAGAACAACCAGGTGGTCGCCGGTGACGCCCGCATGGACTGGGGCGACTTCATCCAGAAGGCCTATCTGAATCGGGTGTCGCTGTCGTCCTCCGGCTTCTATGCCACGCCGAACATCTACTACGACCACGCCAAGGGTCAGGGCCATCCGTTCCTGTATTACGCCAACGGTGCGGCCTGCTCCGAGGTGGTACTCGATACCCTGACCGGCGAATACCGCGTGCTGCGTACCGACATCCTGCACGATGCCGGCCAGTCGCTGAACCCGGACATTGATATCGGCCAGATCGAGGGCGGCTTCGTTCAGGGCATGGGCTGGCTGACCACCGAGGAGCTGGTCTACAGCGATAACGGCCGGCTGCTGACCACCGGGCCCGCGACCTACAAGATCCCGGCAATTTCCGATACGCCGCCGGATCTGCGCGTCAACCTGCTGGCCAACAGCCCGAACAAGGAAGCCACCGTGTTCCGCTCCAAGGCGGTCGGCGAGCCGCCGCTGATGCTCGGCATTGCGGTCTGGAGCGCGCTGCGTGATGCGGTCGCCAGCCTCACCGACGGTTGCTATTGCCCGCCGCTGGATACCCCGGCCACGCCCGAGCGCATGCTCAATGCCGTCAACGCCGCGAAGGCCTGGCAGGCCGCGCAGCAGGAGGCCGTGTCATGAACAGAAACCTGCGCTGGTTCGAGGCGGTCGCCGACTGCGAGCAGCGCGGCGAGCCCTATGTGCTGGTGACCGTGGTTGGCGTCACCGGCTCGGTGCCGCGTGAGCCGTCGAGCAAGATGGTGATTACCGGCGAACACGCCTGGGACACCATCGGCGGCGGTCATCTGGAGTATCTGGTGACCGCCCGGGCCCGCGAGCAGCTGGCCGCCAGCCGTTTCGAGACGGTGCTGGAGCACTTCCCGCTGGGCGCTTCGCTGGGCCAGTGCTGCGGCGGCAGCGTCTCGGTGCTGCTCGAAGGCCAGCCCGGCAGTGATGCGCAACTGGTGGTGTTTGGCGCCGGCCACGTGGCGCAGGCGCTGATGGCGATCATGGGCCAGCTGCCCTGGCAAGTGACGCTGGTGGATTCCCGCGCCGAGGTGTTCCCGGCTGACCTGGCGCCGAATATCAGGGCGCTGCACAGCGACGATCCGGTCGGCGATGCCCCGGTGCTGTGCCGTGGCCGCCATGTGCTGATCCTGACCCACAATCACCAGCTCGACTACGACCTGTGCCGCGCCCTGCTGGACGCCGGCGATGCTGCCTCGATCGGCCTGATCGGCTCGCAGACCAAGGCCGACCGCTTCCGTCAGCGGCTGGCCCATCGCGGCTACAGCGACGAGCAGATCGCCCGCATTCGCTGCCCGGTCGGCCGCAGCGACGTACCCGGCAAGCGACCGATGGAAGTGGCCGTATCGATCAGCGCCGAGCTGCTGTCGTTCGGCACCGCCAGCCAGAGCCGTGGCCCGCGCCGCGGGGTCAGCTGGCCGCAATTGCGAGATTTGATGAAACACGAGCCTGAAACACCGCAACAGCCGGTGGAGACAAAATGACCCTGGAACAGCTGAACACCCTGCCTGAAGACGAGGCGCTGGCGGTCTTTCGTGACTGCTGCGCCGCCGACGCCTGGGCGCGCCCTATGGTTGCCGCCCGCCCCTACCACAGTGCCGAAGCGCTGCATGGCACGGCCCGTGCGCTCTGGCCCAATCTGCACGAGGCCGACTGGCTGGTCGCCTTTGAAGCACACCCGAAGATCGGCGACATCAAGAGCCTGAAGGCCAAGTACGCCAGCACCGAAGCGCTGGCCAGTGGCGAGCAGGCCGGTGCGCGCGTTGCGCCCGATGCGGTGCTGCAGCGCCTGAAGGATGGCAACGAGGCCTATCTGCACAAATTCGGCTTTATCTTCATCGTCTGCGCCACCGGCAAGAGCGCCGAACAGATGCTTGAGCTGCTGGAGCAACGCCTGCCCAACAGCCGCGAGCAGGAGCTGCGCATCGCCGCTGAAGAACAGGCCAAGATCACCCACATTCGTCTGGACAAGCTGCTATGAGCAAGAGCCCGATTACCACCCATATTCTCGACCTCGGCAGCGGCAAGCCCGCCGCCGGTGTGCGCATTACCCTTGAACAGCAGCAGGGCGACAGCTGGGTCACGCTGGCCAGCGCCGAAACCGACGCCGACGGCCGCGTGCTGAACGGTTTTGGCAGCGAAGCGGTCGCCGGTGTCTATCGCCTGACCTTCGACACCGACGGCTATTACGCAGACCAGGGCCTGCGCTGTTTTTACCCGCAGGTCACCATCGCCTTCCGCCTGGACGATGTTCAGGCCCATTACCACGTGCCGCTGCTGCTCAACCAGTGGGGCTATTCGACCTACCGGGGGAGCTAGGATGACGACCAACTCTGATGCCGTTGGCGTGTCGGCCTTCCGCGGCCCACTGCTGCACTTTTTGTCCGAACCGGGCCTCGGTGCGCCCGATCCGGCCAGTTACAGCTACTTCAGCGACGGCCTGCTGGTGGTTGCCGATGGCCGGGTGCAGGCGGTGGGTGACGCCGCCGAGCTGTTGCCGACCCTGCCGGCGGGTACCGCGGTCGAGCATTCGCCGGAGGGGCTGATTCTGCCCGGCATGATCGATACCCACGTACACATGCCGCAGCTGGCGGTGATGGCCAGTTACGGCACCCAGCTGCTGGAGTGGCTGGAAACCTATACCTTCCCGACCGAATCGCGCTTCGCCGACGCCGACTGGTCGGCCAAACAGTCCAAGGTCTTCCTCGACCTGCTGCTGGCGCACGGCACCACCTCGGCGCTGGTGTTCAGCACCTCGCACAAGGTCGCCAGCGAGGCGCTGTTCAGCGCCGCGCATGACTACAACATGGCGATCACCACCGGCCGGGTGATGATGGACTGCAACGCCCCGGACGGCGTACGCGACACCGCCGAGGCCAGCTATGAGGAGAGCCGCGAGCTGATCGCCCGCTGGCACGGCACCGGCCGTCAGCGTTACGCGGTCACCCCGCGCTTTGCCGCGACCTCGACCCCCGAGCAGCTGACCTACGCCGGCAAGCTGATGACCGAGGCCGAGGGCTTGTTGATGCAGACCCACTGGGCCGAGAACAAGGCCGAGATCGCCTGGATTGCCGAGCTGTTCCCGGACCGCGCCAGCTATCTGGATGTTTACGATCACTTCGGTCTGCTCGGCCCTCGCAGCGTGCTGGCGCACGGTATTCACATCGACGACGCCGACCGCGCCCGGCTGGCCGAAACCGGCACCCGCATCGCCTTCTGCCCGACCTCCAACACCTTCCTCGGCAGCGGCCTGTTCGATCTGACCAGCGCCCGCGCGGCGAATGTCGAGGTCGGCCTGGCGTCGGATGTTGGCGGCGGCACCAGCCTGTCAATGCTGGTCACTATGGCCGAGGCCTACAAGGTCTGCCAGCTGCGCGGCCAGAGCCTCAACCCGTTCCAGGCGTTCTACATGGCGACCCTCGGCAACGCCAAGGTGCTGCATCAGGAGGCCGAGACCGGCAACCTGGCACCCGGCAAGATGGCGGACTTTCTGATCATCGACCGTGCCGCCAGCCCGATTCAGCAACTCAAGCACAGCGCCGAGCGCGATCTGTCGGGCATCCTGTTCGACCTGATGATCCTCGGCGACGACCGCAGCATTCGTCGCACCTACATCGCCGGCCAGTGCCGCTACGATCGTGACGCCGCACAAGGAGCAGCCCATGCTGGTCTATCTGTCTGAATGGCTCAGCCTGATCATCCGCTGGTTCCACGTGATTGCCGGGGTCGCCTGGATCGGCGCCTCGTTCTACTTCGTCTGGCTCGACAACAACCTGCGCGAGCCGCCGGCGTGGAAGAAGCAGAAAGGCATCAAGGGTGACCTCTGGGCCATCCACGGTGGCGGCTTCTACGAGGTGGCCAAGTACGAAGTCGGCCCCGAACAGATGCCGTCCGACCTGCACTGGTTCAAGTGGGAGGCCTACAGCACCCTGCTCAGCGGCCTGGCGCTGCTGGCCGTGGTGTATTACATGGGCAACCCCGGCTACCTGATCGATCCGAGCAAGCTGGCGCTCAGCGGTGCCGGCGCTGTTGCCATCGGAGTGGGCACGCTGGTGGCGGTCGTCGCGTTGTATGAGGCGCTGATTCGCAGCCCGCTGGCGCGCAACGGCATGGCCTTTGGCGTGGTGCTGTATCTGATTCTGGTGGCGGTTGCCTTCGGTTTGTATCAGGTGTTTGCCGGTCGCGGAGCGTACATTCACGTTGGTGCGGTGATCGGCACCATCATGGTCGGCAACGTCTTCCTCGGTATCGTGCCGGCCCAGCGCGCGCTGGTGAATGCGGTGGCCCGTGGCGAGAAACCGGGTGCAGAGGTGGTGATGTTGGCTCAGCGCGCCATGCTGCGCTCGCGCCACAACAACTACCTGACCCTGCCGGTGCTGTTCATCATGATCAGCAACCACTACCCGATGTTCTACGCCAACGCTTACGGTTGGGCGGTGCTGGCGGCGATCGGTGCGATCACGGCCTACGCGCGGCACTTCTTCAACCTGCGCAATCAGGGCCAGTTCAAGCCGTCTATTCTGGTTGTCAGCGCGCTGGCCACCGTCGCCCTGATCTGGGCCATGGCGCCGAGCGCACCGGCCAAGATCGACAGCCATGCGACTGAGAAAGGCGCTGCGCTAACCCGGATTGCCGACGCCGACGTCAGCCAACTGCTGGCCACTCACTGCCAGGCCTGCCACGCGGTCAAACCCACCAGCCCGGCCTTCCAGGCCCCGCCGGCCGGCATCGTGCTGGACAGTCTCGAGCACCTCCAGCAGCACCGCGACAAGGTCTATCAGGCCGCGGTTGCCACCGAGTACATGCCGCTCGGCAACATGACCGGCATTACCCCCGAGGAGCGTGACCTGCTCGGCAAGTGGCTGCGGGAAAATCCCTGAGCCGAGAGCGCGTTCCGGCGCGCCCGTCTTTTGTGATCTGTGATCGTTCCCACGCTCTGCGTGGGAATGCCTGCCTGGACGCTCCGCGTCCATCTCGCTGTCCGCCTAAACTGCATGGAAACCACTGACGCACGATCAAGGAAGACCGTCATGGGCCGCAGCCGCTACGTCATTACCGAGCCCGACAAGGCTCACTTCCTGACCTGCACGGTGACGGACTGGCTTCCTCTGTTCACCCGGCCAGCGCTGGTGGACATTCTGTTCGCCAGTTGGCGCTACCAGCAGGCAAACCAGGGCTTGAAGCTGTTTGGCTACGTCATCATGGAGAACCATCTGCACTATGTGGCACAGGCACCCGATCTGGCCAAGTGCGTCCAGACTTTCAAGTCCTACACCGCACGGCAGATACTCGACTACCTGACCCAGCGGGGGGCCGAGGCCACCTTGAGGCAGTTTCGCGTTGGCAAGCGAGCACACAAACGGGACAGAGACCACCAGATCTGGCAAGAAGGCAGTCACGCGGAGCTGGTATGTAGCGAGGCGGTGATGCTGCAAAAACTTGAGTACATTCACCTGAATCCGGTCAAGCGTGGCTACGTTGATGTGCCCGAGCACTGGCGCTATTCCAGTGCTCGAACCTACACAGGACAGGATGGACTGATCGAGATTGACCGTTGGCGGTGAGCGGACGCAGAGCGTCCGGACGGGTGTTCCCACGCAGAGCGTGGGAACGATCAGATATCGAGTCTTGCGGCGTTACTTCTTCGCTTCGGCAAAGTTCGCCTGAATGCGCTGCAGCAGGTAATCGGCTGCCGAGATCGGCGGGTATTTGCCGGCCGGGCTTTCGATCATCACGTTCTTGTTGGCCTGACAGAAGAACGCCATGCTGTAACGCGGGCCACGGTATTCGCCCGGCTTGGGCATGCGCACGCGGTGCAGGGTGGACTTGAGCTGGTCGTCGCTCCAGCGCATCAGCATGTCACCGATGTTGCAGGTGATGATGTCGTCACGCGGGATCACGCTGCTCCACTCGCGGTTGTCGCCGGCGCCTTCGGCGTCCTTGCCCGGGCTGACCTGCAGACCGCCCTGGCCTTCCTTCTGGAACACCATGGTCAGGCAGTCGAAGTCGGTGTGTGCTCCGGCGCGCCACAGGCTTTCGTCCAGATCGTCTTCCGGTAGCGGCAGATAGTGCAGCAGCCGCAGGGTGCTCTGGTAGTCCGGCAGGCTGCGGTCATGGGCCTTGGTGAAGAAGTCGCGGGCAAAACCCAGGCGCTCGGCGAAACAGGACAGCACGTCCATGCCCAGGCGCCAGGCGCGGTATTCGAAGTCCAGCATGATGCGGTGAAACTCCGGTACCACGATCTGGTTCGGCCACAGATCATCCATGTGCGGCAGGGTGATCTGGAAGGATTCCTTCTGGTCGGCGGTGCGGGTCGAGGGGCGTACCTGCGACATGAACTCCCAGCCGGCGTTCAGACCCTTCTTCAGCGGGAAGCGGGCTTTCTGATCGTTCGGCAGGGCGAAGAAGGCTTCGGACAGCGCAAAGGCGCTCTGCACCAGCTTGATATCCAGACCATGATTAACCAGCTGGAAGAAGCCGACTTCGGTGGCGGCGCTCCACAGTTGCTCGGTTATCTCGCTGCGGCGGTTCTCGAAGTCGGTCAGGTCGATCAGCGGAATCTCGCGGACGGTTTCCTTGCCCATGCCGCCGAAAGTGGTTTCCAGCTGCAGTTCTTTCAGGCCGTATTCAGGGGTTGTTGCGGTTGTCATGTTGAATCTCCGAGTAGTTCCATTGGGGCGAATGGTGCGGAGAATGACGCAGGCGGGGAGTCGGAAAGAGGCTGTGGTCAGTCAGTCCGGCGTCCACCGCGCGATGCGCATTGTCCGCTAACTGAGCAATGACCTGGGGTGTTTCCCCCTGACAGCTTCTACTCATGTTGCCGAGGATAATCCTGCGGCACGAATACTCAAGCAGATTTTGCGCCAAGATGGGCAAATCCGGGCAACGCCCCGGCTGCTGTGGCTCGGCGTACGCCGTTCCGCTTGCGGCTGCCGTGCAGGCTGCACCTTGATTGCGCAAAAGCTGACCATCTGCACCGGATTTGGTCGCGCTGCATGGGCTTCTGGCGCTGGATGCCTGATGGAATGGGAGCTGTAGCGCCGCAGGCAGGTTGGTCAAAAAATTGCACTCATCGCCTTGGCACCGCATGCTGCGGTGATATCAACACAACGCAACAGAGTAGAAGCGGTCAGGGGCGTGAGGCATTGATTCGTGCTTCCCCAGCTCCGGGACATTGCTCTTTGGCAGCAACAGAGGAGCAGTACCTGCATGGCGTACCTGATCAAGAATGCACAAGCCGTATTTTCCCCTACCGTCGCCGATGCGACCGATATCCGCATCAGCGACGGCAAGATTACCGAGCTGGGACGGGATCTTGCGCCGGCAGCGGGTGAAACCCTGATCGACGCGCGCGGTTGCGTGGTCTGGCCCGGTTTAGTCAACACTCACCATCACCTTGCCCAGTCGATCATGAAGGGCGTGCCCGGTGGCCTGAACCAGAACCTCAACGACTGGTTGGGTTCGGTACCCTACCGCTACTGGCCCAAGGTCACCCCGGAGTTGATGTACCACGCTGCGCGTCTGGGCTTGTATGAACTGCTGCGCTCTGGCGGCACCACCTGCGCCGATCACCACTACCTGTATCACGCGACCACCAGCCCCGAGCTGGAAGACGCCGTCTGGCGCGCCGCCGACGAGCTGGGCATGCGGCTGGTACTGTGCCGCGGCAGCGCCACCTCGGTTGGCAGCCACCACGGCATGATTGAACACGGCATCGCGCCGGAAACCATTGGCCAGATCATCGAGCGGCTGGATGCCAGTCGTACGCGCTATCATCAGGACGGTGGCGATGCCATGCGCAAGCTGGTGGTGGCACCGACCAGCCTGATTCACTCCAGCGATCCGGATGGCCTGCGCGAACAGGCCGCCTACGCCCGCGAGTTCAAGCTGGGCATGCACTCGCACCTGCTGGAAGTGGACTTTGACGAAGTCGCCTCGCTGCAGAAATACGGCAAGCGTGCCGTGGATTACGCCGGTGATTGCGGCTGGCTGGGCGACGATGTCTGGTTTGCCCATCTGGTGCACTGCGACGATTACATCATCGACCGCCTCGCCAGCACCGGCACCGGTATCGCCCACTGCCCGACCTCCAACTGCCGTCTCGGCAGCGGCATCGCCCCGGCGATCAAAATGGAACAGGCAGGCATGTCGATCACCCTCGGCGTCGACGGCTCGGCCTCGGCCGAATCCGGCTCCATGCTGCAGGAGCTGAACCTTGCCTGGCTGATCCACCGCGCCGTGCATGGCCCGGACGCCACCACGCTGGAACAGGTGCTGACCTGGGGCAGCCGCAACGGCGCCAGGCTGTTGGGTCTGGATGACGTCGGCGAGATCAAAGTCGGCATGGCTGCCGATCTGGTGCTGTTCGATATCAACCAGCCGCGCTTTGCCGGCGTCCACAGCCCGCTCACCGCGCCGCTGATGTGCGGCGAACCGGCCAGCGTCAAATACAGCTTTATCCAGGGCCGCCCGGCGGTCGATAACGGCAATATCTGCGGGCTGGATGAGGCCGAGCTGACCGCGCGGGTGCAGGAATCGGTGGCGCAGCTGATTCGTAGCTGACCGTCTGATCGGGCACGGCATGCCGTGCCCCTGCGAACGCGCGCCGTGCACCATTCCCTGCGTAGGGGCACAGCATGCTGTGCCCGAGCGGCTTGCGGGGTATCCCGTGGGTCCAGGTTGTCGCGTGCAATCTTGACCGCGGGCACGGCGTGCTGGGCCCCTACGGGTGTGCGTTGTGCTGATTCCCTGCGGATGCCATAAAAAACCCGAGCATTGCTCGGGTTTTTCGTTGCCTGCGGTTCACCGTCGACGTGTGATGGGCACGCTGCCGGTGTAGTGCATGTGCTTACTTCGGAATGGAGGCGGTCATGCCTTCGACGTACCAGTCCATGCCGGCCAGTTCTTCGTGGGTCATTTCCACGCCGTCGGCCACGCGCAGGGTGCCGCTCTGGTCGTTGATCGGGCCGGTGAAGGGGTGGAATTCGCCGCTGCGGATCGACTCGATAACGCTGTCGACCTTGGCGCGTTGCTCTTCGGTCAGCTTGTCGCTGATGGACTCGATCTTGATCACGCCATCGTGGATGCCGCCCCAGTAGTCAGACGATTCCCAGGTGCCGTCCATAACGTCCTGAACGCTCTTGATGTAGTACGGACCCCAGTCGTTGACCACGGACAGCAGGTGCGCTTCAGGTGCGAAGTGGCTCATGTCGGAAGCCTGACCAACGCCCCATACGCCACGCTTCTGGGCTGCCAGCAGCGGTGCCGGGCTGTCGGTGTGCTGAACGATAACGTCGGCGCCCTGGTCCATCAGGGTGTTGGCAGCGTCAGCTTCCTTGGCCGGATCGAACCAGGTGTTGACCCACACGACTTTCAGCTCAACATCCGGGTTGACCGCCTTGGCGCCCATGTAGGTGGCGTTGATGTCGCGGATAACTTCCGGAATCGGGAAGGAAGCAATGTAGCCGAGCACGTTGCTCTTGGTGACCATGCCGGCAGCGGTGCCGGTGACATAACGGCCTTCGTAGGTTACGGACAGGTAGGTGCTCAGGTTGTCAGCGCGCTTGTAGCCGGTCGCGTGCAGGAAGGTCTTTTCCGGGTAGTCGGCGGCGACGCGGGCAGTCGGATTCATGAAACCGAACGAGGTGGTGAAGATCACGTCGTTGCCGGCCTGGGCCAGACGACGGATGGTGCGCTCGGCGTCGGCGCCTTCGTTGACGTTTTCAACGTAGGTGGTTTGCACCTTGTCACCGAAATGGGCTTCCAGCTCCTTGCGGCCCTGGTCGTGCTGGTAGCTCCAGCCGTGGTCACCGATGGGACCAACATAAACAAAACCGACTTTCAGCGGGTCATCTGCTGCCATGACCTGCAGCGGCATGACGAGTGCTGCTGCCAGAGCGAGTGTGCGTTTGAAACTCATGAATGCTTCTCCTGGGATCTAGTTGTTGGCGACCGTTCCGCGTCCGTTGGAGCGGGGCCGATCTTTCCCTGCAGCAAAAAACTGGCCATTTGTTCAGGAAATGACGAAAAATTTTAGCCGTCCGCCGGGCTCGCCGCCAGTACGACGTTCTTCGCGCGCAGGCATGGCAGGAAATGGCAGCACGCCAACCCGGATAATGCACCAATCTGAAGCATTATCCGGGCTGGCGCACCGAGTCGGTCAGCCCTGCGGCAGGGCCAGCCAGCCGCCGCGCAGGCTGGCAACCTGCGGTCTGCCCTTCTCGCGCAGGATGTTGGTGGCCAGCGCAGAGCGTCTGCCCGAGCGGCAAAGGGCGACCACCGGCAACACATCCGGTATGTCGGCAATGCGCTCGTGCAGGCTGCCGACCGGAATCTGCAGGGTGTCGCCAAGGTAGGCCGGCAGAGGCTCCTGCTCCCACTCGGCGGGCTCGCGCACGTCGAGCAGGGTCACGCCATTGCGGTGTGCCATCAGCCACTCCAGCCCCACCTCCGGCACGCCGGCGTAGGTGATGCGCAGGTCGTCGCACCAGTCCTGCTGCAGCGGCAGCTGGTCTTCCGGCGGCTTGCCGCTGCGCAGGTTGGCCGGGACTGCCTCGTCGATGCGTTTGGGGTGGGGCAGGCGCAGGGCGTCCATGTAACCGACAAAGTCGCTTTCGTTGGCCTGGCCGCCGACCCGGGCGTTGAAGGCGCGCTCTTCACCGATGCTGCTCTGGGTCCGGCCGTTGTAATCGTGGGCCGGATACACCTGACAGCTGTCGGGCAGGCTGAACAGCTGCTCGGTGATCGAGTGGTAGAGGGTGTGCGGGTTGCCCTGCTGGAAATCACTGCGTCCGCAGCCACGAATCAGCAGTGCATCGCCGGTAAACACCATCGACTGATCGGCGAGCACGTAGCTCATGCAACCGTCGGTGTGGCCGGGGGTGGCACGGGCTTCCAGCTCGACGCCGTTAACGCCGAAGCGCTGGCCGTGGTGCAGCGGCAGGTCGACATACTCGGCGTTGATGACCGCGGCTGATGCAATCTGGCAGCCGGTTTTCTGCTTCAGCAGCCAGGCGGCGGTGACGTGGTCGGCGTGAGCGTGGGTGTCGACCACCAGCTTCAGGGTCAGGCCCAGCTCCTGCAGCAGTGACAGGTCGCGGGTGGTCTGCTCGAACACCGGATCAATCAGCAGGGCTTCGCCGCTGGCCGGGTCGCCCAGCAGGTAGGTGTAGGTAGAGGAAGCAGCGTCGAACAGTTGGCGAAACAGCATGGTCACCTCACGGCAGTACGATTAAGGTCAAAACAATATATAAAAAAATAGATTGAAGGTTGCCAGAGTGCAAGCCCGAATGTTGCGGCACTGGGTCGCATGGCAGAAAAAGCCGACAAAATGGCCGGGAATGGTCAGGATTAACCGCCATGTAGCGTTCTGTAGCCCTATAATGCCGTCAGCTATTTTTCCTTCTTTTTGCCATCTACGTCACAGGTTACCTATGGATTGCGTCGCACGCTGGATTGCCACAGGTCTTTCGGCCATTGTCGTTGCCGCCTCGCTCGCAGGCTGTTCCGAACCGCCCGCCCCGCAGGCGGACAAGCCCCGCCCGGTCAAGCTGTTTACCGTCACCGAGCCGGGCGCGGAGCGCATTCGCGAGTTCCCGGGCCGGCTGAAGGCCCCGGAAGAGGCGCAGTTGTCTTTCAGGCTGGGCGGCGAGTTGCAGAGTCTGGAGGTTCATGAGGGCCAAAAGGTGCAGCGCGGTGATCTGATCGCCCGGCTGGACGATACCGATTACCGGCTCAAGCTCAGTGATCGCCAGGCCAGCTATGACCTGACCCGCAGCCAGCTGACGCGGATGGAGCAGCTGGTTGAGCGGCAGATGGTGTCGCAGGCCGAATACGACCAGCGCAAGGCGCAGTTCAACTCGGCCGAGGCGGCGCTCAATCTGGCGCGTCAGGAACTGGCCTACACGCGCATTACCGCCCCGTTTGACGGCGTGGTGGCCCGCACCCACGTTGAGCAGTTCCAGGTGGTGCAGCCGAACCAGCCGATTGCGACCCTCTACAGTGGCGACAGTATGGACGTGGTGTTCCAGTTGCCGGAAAACCTCTTGAGCAACCTGCGCCGCGACCTGCAGCCGGCCGAGCTGCGCTCCAAGGTGCGGCTGGACAACTACCCCGAGGCGCTGATTGACGCCGACTACAAGGAGTACGCCAGCCAGCCGGACCCCTCGACCCTGGCCTATGACGTTACCCTGAGCATGCCGATCCCCGATGGTCTGGTGTTGCTGCCGGGCATGAGCGCCACCGTGATCGTCAACTTTGCCGAGATCAGCCGCCAGGCCGAGATTCCGGTTGTGGTGCCGGTAGAGGCGGTATTCAGCCCGGACAGCGAAGACAGCGAGCATCGCCAGGTCTGGGTGGTCGCCGAGCAGGACGGCGCGCTGCAGGTTGTTGCCCGGGCCGTGACCGTCGGGCAGCTGACCCGCGACGGTATCGAGGTGCTGACCGGTCTGCAGACCGGCGAGCGAATCGTCGCCGCCGGCGGCGCCGAGCTGAGTGACGGTCAGGTGGTGCGCCCCTGGGTTCGTGAGCGGGGGCTGTAAATGAACATAGCCGCATACTTTATCCAGCGCCGGGTCACCAGCTGGCTGGTGGCGCTGCTGCTCGGTATCGGCGGGATCATCGCCTTCCTGGATCTGGGGCGGCTGGAAGACCCGGCCTTTACCCTGAAGATGGCGATGGTCATTACTCCCTACCCCGGCGCCTCCCCGCAGCAGGTTGAGGAGGAGCTGACCTACCCGCTGGAAAACGCCATTCAGCAGCTGCCGTATATCGACACCATTACCTCCACCAGCAGCGCCGGGCTGTCGCAGATTATTGTCGAGGTGCAGAAACAATACGGCCCGGACCAGCTGCCGCAAATCTGGGACGAGATGCGCCGGCGCATCAACGACCTGCGCCCGAATCTGCCGCCGGGCGTCAGCGAGCCGCAGATTCAGGATGACTTCAGCGACGTCTACGGCTCCTTCATGATGATCAGCGGGGACGGCTACGACTACCGCGAGCTGCGCGACTACGCCGATTACCTGCGCCGCGAGCTGGTGCTGGTCAACGGCGTCGGCAAGGTCTCTCTGGCCGGCGTGCCCCAGGAGCAGGTGCACCTGGAAATCTCGCGTGCGCGGATGACCGCGCTGGGCATCGCCCCGCAGCGACTCTACGACCTGCTCAGCCGGCAGAACGTGGTCTCGGATGCCGGCCGCATGCTGGTCGGCAGCGAGTCGATCCGCCTGCATCCGACCGGTGAGTTTCAGGATGTCGAGGAACTGGAGCGGCTGATCATCAGCCAGCCCGGCAGCTCCAAACGTGTGTATCTGGGCGATGTGGCGCGGGTCAGCCGCGGCTTTGCCGAAACCCCGACCAGCCTCTACCGAGCCCAGGGTCGGGCCGCGCTGGGGCTGGGCGTATCCTACGCCGCCCACGTCAACGTGGTCGATGTGGGCAACGCGGTAGCCGCACGTCTGGCCGAGCTGGACGCAGAGCGCCCGGCCGGCATGCACGTCGACGTGTTCTACAACCAGGCGGACGAGGTGGAGCAGTCGGTCGGCGGCTTTGTCTGGAACTTCCTGGCCTCGGTGGCCATCGTCGTGGTGGTGCTGCTGGTCTTCATGGGCCTGCGCAGCGGCCTGCTGATCGGCCTGGTGCTGGCGCTGACGGTGCTCGGCACCTTTATCTTCATGCAGATGCTGGGGATCGAGCTGCAGCGCATCTCGCTCGGCGCTCTGGTGATCGCGCTGGGGATGCTGGTGGACAACGCCATCGTCATTGTCGAAGGCATTCTGGTCGGCCGACAGCGCGGCCAGACCACCCTGCAGGCCGCCGGCGACATCGTGCGTCAGACCAACCTGCCGCTGCTCGGCGCCACCGCCATCGCCATCATCGCCTTTGCCCCCATCGGGCTGTCGGACGACTCCACCGGCGAGTACTGCCTGTCGCTGTTCCAGGTGCTGCTGATCTCGCTGACCCTGAGCTGGGTGACCGCCATCACCCTGACACCCTTCTTCGCCAGCCTGTTCTTCCGCGATCAGACCGCGCAGAGCGAACAGAGCGAGCCGCAGGACCCTTACCGCGGCATCGTCTTCGTGCTGTACCGCAAACTGCTCGCCGCCGCCCTGCACCACCGGGTGCTGACGCTGATCATGCTCGCCGCCTTGCTGGTGGTCGCGGTCGGCGGGTTCAGTCAGGTGCGCAAAAGCTTCTTTCCGCCGTCCAATACGCCGATGTTCTTTGTCGATGTCTGGCTGCCCAAGGGCAGCGACATTCGCTACACCGAGCAGGTGGTGGCCGAGATTGATCGTCATGTGCTGGCGCAGGACGGCGTGACCGAGGTGACGTCGACCATCGGTCAGGGCGCGCTGCGGTTTATCCTCACCTACTTCCCCCAGCGCATTCACGCCAACTATGCCCAGCTGCTGGTCCGTACCGAGCAGCGCGACCAGATCGCCCCGCTGATTGCCCAGCTTGACGAGTACTTCAAGCAGCAGCACCCGACCGCCAAGGTCAAGCTCAAGCAACTGATGCTCGGCCCCGGCAGCGATAGCAAGATCGAAGCCCGCTTCACCGGGCCCGATCCGCAGGTGCTGCGCGCGCTCGGTGCGCAGGCGATCGACATCATCAAGGCCGACCCGGTCGCCGATGCCGTGATGCACGACTGGCGCGAGCGCACCAAGCTGGTCCGGCCGCAGTTTGCCGAGGCGCAGGCGCGTGAACTGGGGGTCGACAAGCGTGATCTGGATACCCTGCTGAGAATGAACTTCAGCGGCGTCAACGTCGGGCTTTACCGTGACGGCACCCGCATGCTGCCCATCGTCGCCCGTACCCCGGCAGACGAGCGCCTGGATGCCAGCACCCTCAACGACCTGCTGGTCTGGAGCTCGGCGCGCAGCACCTATATTCCGATCACCCAGGTGGTCAGCGGCTTTGTCACCGACTGGGAGGACCCGCTGATCCTGCGCGAGGACCGCAAGCGCACCCTGACCGTGCAGGCCGACCCCAGCATCATCAGCGGCCAGACCGCCGCCGAACTGTTCGCCCGCATCCGTCCGCAGGTCGAGGCGATCGAGCTGCCGCGGGGCTACAGTCTGGAGTGGGGTGGGGAATACGAAAGCTCGCGAGATGCCCAGAAAGCGGTGTTCGGCAGCCTGCCGCTTGGCTATCTGGCGATGTTCCTGATCACCATCCTGCTGTTCGACTCGCTCAAGCGCGCCGCCATCATCTGGCTGACCGTACCGCTGGCGGTGATCGGTGTGACCCTCGGCTTTTTGCTTACCGGTATCCCGTTCGGCTTTATGGCGCTGCTGGGCTTCCTCAGTCTGAGCGGCATGCTGGTCAAGAACGGCATCGTGCTGGTTGATGAAATCCGCCTGCAGATCGACTCCGGCAAGGAGGCCTACAGCGCCCTGGTGGACTCGGCCATCAGCCGGGTACGCCCGGTCTCCATGGCCGCGCTGACCACCATCCTCGGCATGGCGCCGCTGCTCACCGACGCCTTCTTCCAGAGCATGGCGGTGGTGATCATGTTCGGCCTGGGCTTTGCCACCATCCTCACCCTGGTGGTGCTGCCGGTGATCTACAGCCTGTTCTACCAGATCCCGGTCGAAGGGCGGCGGGTCTGACCCCGTACCCGATCAGCCAGGATCCGCTGGCTTATCGGGTGCGGGCAGCGTGCGCTGGGCCGGGCCCTGCAGCCACTTGCTGAGCAGCATGGGTTCGCTGAACTGCAGACCCTCACCGGACTCTTTCACCTGCATGATGCTGTTATCGCCGAGCAGCAGCTTGCCCTTGACGAAGTGCACGCTCGGGTCGGCATTGGGATTGACCACCCGCGCGCCCAGGCGCTGGGCCAGCCAGAGACCGGCTTCGTAGTGACTGACCCAGCGCTGGCCGGCCAGATCGTCCAGCGCCTCCTGCGGTGCATCCCGTGCCAGCACCATCACCGGTACGTCTACCACCGGCGGCAACAGCCGGTTATGGCCCCAGACCTCGTTCTCGCCGAGCAATTGCCCGTGGTCGCCGGTAATCAGCAGATAGCGCTCGCCTTCCAGCTGATCGAACTGGGCGACAATATCGGCGACCACATCGTCGAAGTAGCGCACCGCATTGTCATAGGCATTACCCTCGCGCACGTCACGGCTGAGCGGACCGTCTGTGGGCCAGCGGGCAATCGGCTCGTCGTGGTTCTCGTAGTTGTGATCGTACGGGCTGTGCGCAGTGCGCAGATTGATCATCACCAGGTTGCGCTCGCCCCACTGCTTGCGTGGCAGCAGGTCGCTCAGGGCGTGGTCCTGCCGTTGGGAGAACAGCAGCGGAAAGTCCTCGCGGGTAATCGACACGTCGATAAACCGCTTGCCGGCGAAGGTCAGCAGCTTGGACTCCTGGGATGACAGCCAGAAGGTATTGAAGCCCTGTTCGCGGCCCAGCCGGAACAGGTTGTGCGGCTGCTCGCGCAACAGGTGATTCTGGCCCGGCTCGCGGATCAGGTTCAGAAATACCGGCAGGCTGACCGCCGTGGAGACGCCCGCGGCAATGCCTTGGCGTACCAGCAGCTCGCCGTCGTCCCTGAGCCGGGACAGGAATGGCGTGGTATCGCGCTGGTAGCCCATGACGCCCAGCCGGTCGCTGCGCAGCGAGTCGGCCATCACGATCCAGACGTGTTTTGCCGTGGGCGCGGCAAAGCTCACCTGGTAGGGCTGGAACGGGCTCTGCGGCAGTGCCTGCTGCTCACGGCCAGCCAGGTTCACTGCGTAGAAGGCAAAGCTGTTCAGGCTGTTGTGCAGCGACGAGCGGGTCGGCCCCGGCATGAAGTGGGTCATGTCGCGGTAGGTTGCCCGGTAGGGTTTGGCTGCCAGCACGATCAGCACCAGAATCCAGCCCACCCAGCGCGCACGCGGAGAGATCCGTGGCGTCAGGCTCATGTGCAGCACAAACAGCGCGCCGTAGGGCAGCAGCACACTGGGCAGCACATGCCAGTGATTGCCGAGCTGGGCGACGGCGGTTTGCTGCACATCGGCGAACTCCCCGAACAGCCCGCTCAGGTCGGAGGGCAGCAACGGCATGCCGGTGTAGGCCATGTTGCCCAACTGGATCAGTTGCATGCCTGCCAGCAGCGTCAGCACCAGTGCAGTCAGCCAGCGGTTGGCAGCCAGCCACAGGCCGAGGCTGAACAGCCACAGCACCAGCACATAGCGCAGTTCCAGCTCGGCGTGATTGATGCTGGTAAACCACTGCTGGATAACGTCGTCAGCGAGCAGCAACAGGCAGCTCAGGGTGGCAAGTAGCGGGAGGTAGCGGGCCGGCAGATAGCGCCGGGTCAGATGGCGGGATGGCAGACTCTGTTCCTGCATGGCATTGCCTCGGGCCGCGGGTGGCCGCATGATCATTGTTGGCGTTGAAACACCGACCGTGGAGGCGTGCCCGAGTTTCCGCGCCGTGTGTATCGAGTTATGTCGCCCGGCGACCCAGCAACGGAGGAACCGTCCCATGCCGACACCTGCACCACAGCGAATCGTGGCCCGCACTGCCGAAATCGGCGGCACCCTGCCAGTCAACCGGGTGCTGCCCACCCGCCAGCGCCGCCAGATCGGCGCCTGGTGCTTCCTTGATCACGCCGGCCCCGCCCGCTTTGAATCCGGAGAAGGCATGCACGTGGGCGCCCACCCGCACACCTGCCTGCAGACCTTCACCTGGATGATCGAAGGCGACGTGCTGCACCGCGACAGCCTCGGGAATGAACAACTGATTAGCCCCGGCGAGGTGAATCTGATGACCGCCGGCCGCGGCATCAGCCACACCGAAGACTCCACCGCCGCCACCGACCGCCTGCACGCCGCCCAACTGTGGATCGCCCTGCCACCGCACATGGCCGATGCAGAGCCCGCCTTCACCCACTACCCCGACCTGCCGACATGGCAGCAGAGCGGTATCGGCTTCACTTTGCTGGTCGGCGACTTCGCCGGCCACACCTCCCCGGTCGAGGTCTACAGCCCGCTGCTCGGGCTGGACATCCACAGCCCCAACGGCGGCAGCTGCGAACTGACCCTCAACCCCGCCTTTGAACACGGCCTGCTGGTGATGGAAGGCGAGCTGGAACTGGACGGCGAACGCTTCGCCGAAAACGAACTCGCCGCCCTAGACCCCGGCACCAGCACCCTGCACCTGACCCTAACCCCCGGCAGCCGCCTCATCTTCATCGGCGGAGAACCGGCCGAGAAGGTGCTGATGTTCTGGAATTTTGTCGGCTACAGCCGGGAATACATCATCGAGGCAACGCGGGAGTGGCAGGCGGAATCTGCGCGCTTCGGCAAGGTGGCGGGGTTTGATGGGAAGCGGTTGGCGGCGCCGGCGTTGCCGTGGCGGAGTGGGTGATCGACTGACCGAGTGCGTACGTCGCCCCGAGTAATCACCCCCACGCGGGGTATCCGCAATCACCTGCGTAGGGGCACGGCATGCCGTGCCCGTGCTGGCGTGCACGCTCGTTGCCTTTGTGCTGTGTTCCGCCCCGCCTTTCGCCTTCACGGCGAGCAGGGGGAAATGCATGGCCATTTCCCCCTGCACCCCCTAGGCCACCCCGACTACGCGGCCCTTCGGGTTCGCTGCGTTGCTCGATTTATCGGGGAGCCACAAAACTCGGCTCTTCGAGCCTCAGACATCCTGTGGCTCTTTTTCCCGATAAATCTGCGCTACTCGCCCGCGTAAACGGGGACCCTTGGGCCCGTGCACTGGATCGCGTTCTTACTGATGGCCGAAGGCTCGAGTTTTATACGGTCATGGACTAGGCACGATATGACTTAGAAAATGCAGTTTGGAAACCGCGTAACGCCACGCTCTGCGGCAAATTTTGAGTGCAGCGTAAAATTTTTCCGATAGCAGCGTTTTTTTAGCAATAGCCAATTTAAAAAGACACGTCATCAATGACAGCTTCTAATTTATCAAAATAAATCCTTAGCTGATTGAAATCCGTGTCATTAATATCCTTGGCGTGAGCATCAGGCCTGCCTACCTTATTTATCTCTTCTAGCATAACTTCAAATTTTGCTTTGCTCATATCAAAAATATTTTCGAATACAGGCCAGTCTCTTTTTACAATATTTATAAGCTCAAGAAAGAATAGCGGTGAAGAGTCCTTGCTGAGAAGGTTATCAAGATCATGTCCCGACAAACCTTCTCTTCTAGTTGAAGATATTGCAGATGTAACAGATTCATAGGCTTTTCTTTTGCCTTTTGAGATTATTAATGTATTTCTAATGACGCTTCTTAGCTTTTTCTCAAAGCTATTTCTTCGCGCGGATATTTCTTGGACTTTTTCTTCTGATGTCATAGTTAAGTTTTGTTTTTTATGTTTATTTCTCAGCAACTCAGACAAGTTGTCTATATTGAAATAGTAGCCTGAGACGCCTTTTTTAACCACGCCATATCCAATTAAATGACGCACCAATGCAGGGTCTGATTCGGCTAAAGAACTAAAGCTTTCAAGGTCATTATTTGCCAAGAATTTAATCATTTCATATTCATCAGGATACCAGTCGACTAGAACCTTCAGCATCATATCTAAATAGCCATGAGAATCTAAAGAGAACTTTTCTTTCGCTTTCCTGTATAGGGTTATATCGACGTCCGTCGGTCGATTGCTACTGGCTAGCTTATGAATATGACTACAAACCTGTCTGAATCACACCGGGTTTCGTGGAGGCCTCAACTCTTGAGAGAATGAGGCATGAAGAAATCCAATAGCTACTCCCCTGAAGTCCGTGAACGTGCTGTGCGCATGGTTCTGGAGAACTTGAAGGACTACCCATCCGAGTGGGCAGCCATCGAATCCATTGCACCCAAGATTGGTTGTGTTCCGCAGACACTGCATGGCTGGGTGCGCAAACACCAGACCGACAACGGCCAGCGACCCGGTCAGACGACTGAGGAACGGGATCGTATCAAGGCCTTGGAGCGCGAGAACCGTGAGCTGCGTAAAGCGAACGAGATCCTCCGCCTGGCCAGTGCTTATTTTGCCCAGGCGGAGCTCGACCGCCGCAACAAACCCTGAACGCCTTCGTTGACGAGTACCGTGACCGTTACGGGGTCGAGTCGATCTGCCGCGTGGTGCAGATCGCTCCGTCCGGTTACTACCTGCATGCAGCACGTGCTCGACAGCCTGAGCGGCGAAGCACTCGCGCCCAACAGGATGATCTGCTGTGTGAGGACATCAAGCGTGTATGGGAGGACAACATGCAGTGCTACGGCGTCGTGAAAGTCTGGAAGCAACTCAGGCGCGACAAGGTGCACGTTGCCCGTTGTACCGTTGCGCGGCTGATGCGCCGCTTGGGATTGCAGGGCGTCCGGCGCGGCCAGGTAGTTCGTACCACGGTGCCTGATGGCAAAGCCGTCTGTCCGCTCGACAAGGTTCAGCGCCAGTTCAATGCTGACCGTCCCAATCAGCTTTGGGTTTCAGACTTTACATACGTATCAACGTGGCAGGGCTGGCTCTATGTAGCTTTTGTTATCGATGTTTTCGCACGACGCATCGTCGGCTGGCGTGTGAGCAACAGCATGAAAACGGAATTCGTGCTCGATGCCCTGGAGCAAGCACTCTACGCCCGGCAGCCAAGCCACACGGACAGTCTGATCCACCATAGCGATAGGGGTAGTCAGTACGTCTCTATTCGTTATACGGAGCGTCTCGCTGAGGCTGGAATAGAGCCCTCTGTTGGTAGCAAAGGAGACAGCTACGACAACGCCTTGGCGGAAACCATCAATGGCTTGTACAAAGCGGAATTGATTTACCGGCAGTCCTGGCGGAGCCGCGAAGCCGTCGAAATCGCCACCTTGAAGTGGGTTCACTGGTACAACCACCAACGGCTACTGAGCTCGATTGGATATATACCGCCGGCAGAAGCTGAGGCAAACTTCTACCAGCAACACACCGGTCAGGCCATGGCCGCCTGACTTAAACGAAATGGTCTCCATGAAACCCGGTGTGATTCAGTCTGATTAAAAATGGGTGTCCTCCAAAATCCTCCTTTAATTTAGCTGCAATTAGGCTGTCAAACCTCAAGCCCACATAGCTTCCTAGTTTACACACCATTTCTGAAACTTGGTTAACATCAAAAAGAGGTACATACTGACTAGGCATCGAGGCATATATAGGATTGTCATGATCTTTTATGTGTGGTGTTTCTATGCAGCCCGGATTAGTGCCAACCAACATATAGCAGAACACCTCTGGGTGTTTTTGATAAAAACCTCTAAGTGTTTGCCAAAAATATACAAAGTCCTCTTCTTCGCTCCAGTGAGGTGATGATGCTGTATTTGGTGTTATTCTTTCAATTTCATCAAAGATAAATAATGTGCCATGTCTTTTTTTAGACTGATAAATCTTTAAAATATCTTCTTCAAAACTGTCTGCAGCGTTCTTTTCATTATAGCGGCCCTCTGTCGTAATTTTTAATCTCGACTCCTTTTCCTTGTGATAAAGTTTAACTAGCTTCTCTAAAAGCTCATTCCATCTAAGTAGATGTATGGAGGGGCTTTCACAGTCTATGGAAACGACTTGATCATTATGAGCAGAAAGTTTCCTCTCTAACGCATAGACTATTGATGTTTTACCGCTTTTTCTCAAGCCGAACAGGCTAGTATGCTCGCCAGAGCGATATCTATTAACTATCTCAGTGATTAAAGGGTTTCGACCGAAGAAATAGAGATCTCGCTTTAATGGTGATAGAAAGGAAAAAAGATCACGAGAATAAAAATGCTTCCTGAATTTGTTTTCCAAAATATTTACTGCATCACCATGAATTAGTTCTTCATAAGAGGCGGGTATTATTATTTGGTTCTCAGGGTCAGACTTAAGTAATCTTTCGACTTTTTCTTCTACATTTACAGCTCTAGAAAATAGAACCCCGCACATGCTTTCTGCACGAAGCTTAGGAAGCCTTCTATATACCTCATCGAAAAAATCAAGTGAACGCGGCTCAAAGTTCTCATAGTCACTCAGAACACAAACAATCTCACGTTCAATATTAAACATTTCAGAGGTGCGTTGGGACGGCTTCATCAAAAAATAGTTATATTTTGATTGTGCAATATATATCTCTTCACCCGAATTAGTCATATACCAATCCTGTGAAAGCTTCTCCAATATACGCCTTTCTTCTCCATTAAATCTGGATAAGTTGAACTGCCTGTGAAAGCCTGGATTGGTAATAGTTTTATCGATCATAATTAACTTCGCTAATCATGTGGTTTTGAATAATTGCTAACGTCGTATTCGGCGGCTTGTCCGCTGCAATGCTTTGTTAGCCTTTCAGTCGAAATCAATTTTATTTTCCTTTCTATGGTGCTCTTCATGTGGCTCAGGATTTACGACTTCGATATTGTCTAAATTTAATGCCAAATCGGGATTGTCGGCTCTTCTTTCTTTATGGTGAGCATGAGCATTGGGTTGTAACGGTGCTCCTGAATGCTCGCATGCCGTAACATTGTCTCGAGCTATTTTTTGCTGCTTTAACGACCGCTGCCCACTTCTAATCTTACTTTCATTGAGCGCACGCGCCCTTTGTGATTCACTATTATCACGAAGCGCAATTAGGCAGCGTTCGTTTTCCTTCATCTGCTCTACTTTTTTAGCGTCAAACGGTTTCTCAATTCTCTCATCTAACTCTCGTTTCAAAGCTGGGACTCTTACATATCGTTCATCTCCAACCTTAAATTTATCCGCATCTGGAAGCCTGTTGTAAAATTTCTTTGCCCCTACAGAGTCGGTACACAAAGTATGCTGTAAGCCTCTTGCATTTAGAGCAGTTTTCCCTTCACTGTCACGGACACCGTGTTGTTGAATTATGCTTCGTGTTTTCTCGGCATAATCTTTTCCAACAAATTCGGATGGAGCAGGGAAATTTAGAGGTGTAGACGACAAGGAGTGTATAACGATTTGATTATTTTCATCATCACACATCATTATCACCAAAAGCGTTTTCTTCGGTTAAATCTTCATATATCTCATTGAGTTTATGGAATGCATTTCTTGCTTCGTCGCAATCCGCCAAGTCGGCGCGAATGATTTGTGCAATTTTCTTATACCAACGTTTTGCATCTTTAGGGTTGGCATATATTTTATCGTTTATGCCTAGCAGCTTTTCGCGTTTCTCCCCGTCATGCTCGAGAAGATAATATATGTACTCCATTCTTTTGCTTAAAAAATATCCCTGACGAAAAGGTAGCCAATTTTTTTGTAGATATGTAACCAAGTCAAACAGCTCTTCATAAGAAGCTGCTGAAACTTTCAAGGGAGATATTTTTTCGTTAATATCCTGAGATATCCTATCGATAGCACCTAATTTTTTTAGGTCTTCAATAGATTTTACTTGTGCAATAGCTTTCACATCACGACCTTTAATTTTTAAAATGGTTATATATTGCCTTGGATTTAGCACTGTTCCGCGATGTATGGCTAACAGTGATTAGATCGCGCTAACTTTAATACGCTGCATAGCGCCGGACGCGGCGGCCTTATATTCTCTTATATTTCAAAGTATTAGCAGCCTCCTCGCGCTGGTGCCGAACGTTGAGCCGCGCGAGACTTAATATTCCACTGGTCGACGACGAAGGCTTGCACGCAGGCGAGGGGGCTGTTGGGTATTCGAGGTGAACTGAGCCGAGTTTATGTAGCATCCATGCCTCCTGACGGGGCCGCGAGAAGTGCGGTAATTCGATAGTGCTACTACAAGACGCGTTTGCCAACCCTGAATACGGCTAAAGACTAGATCAAGTAGCGCGGCATTGCTGAGCAACTGCGGACGTGGCGACTGCACGGACCCCAGTCCCGTTTACGCGGGCGAGTAGCGCAGGGCTGACGGGAAAAAGAGTCATAGGATGTCTGAGGAGCGAAGCGACGAGTTTTATGACTCCCCGTCAGCCTGAGCAACGCAGCGAACCCGAAGGGCCGCGTAGTCGGGTGCCCCGGGGGATTGCTAAGGGGGGCCGGGCAAGCGGCCCCCTTTGGCTCGCCGGAGAAGGCGAAAGACAATCCAGAAAGCCGCGCAGCAATAGTTCGATGCCGCAAGCATTGGACGCGGAGCGTCCTGACAGGCATTCCCACGCGGAGCGTGGGAACGATCAGGGTGGGGTGTGCTGCCCCTGCGTCGCCAACGCCGTTATCGCCGCAAGTAACTCCCTCCTCGCGGCCTCCTGACTCACCACCCGGAACCTTACCTTCTGCCCCGGCGCACATTGCGCCAACCGCGCCAGCGACAGCGGCGTTACCGCGCCCAACCGGGGATAGCCGCCGATGGTCTGGCGGTCGTTCATCAGGATGATTGGTTGGCCGTCTGGCGGCACCTGGACGGCGCCGAGGGGGATGCCTTCGGAGATCAGGGCCTGGCCCTGGTAGCGCAGCACGGGGCCGGTGAGGCGCATGCCCATGCGGTCGGCGCGTTGGTCGAGGGTCCAGTTTTGGTTGAAGGCGGCGAACAGGCTGACACCGGCGAAGGCGGCGATTTGCGCACCGGGGATCAGGTCGAGCACGACTTCATTGCCCGGATACCAGAGCGCGTCTGCCGGAAGGGTGCGCGGTTCGGCGTTGCTGGCCTTGCCCTGCAGGCGGTCGCCGTTGTGCAGGCCGCGGCCGTTGCCGTGCAAACCGCCAAGCTGTTCGCGCATGACGGTGGCGACGGCGCCCATCACCGGGTCTGCCGCAAAGCCGCCGGGGGTGGCGAGGTAGGCGCGTACGCCGCGTCTGGGGTTGTTGAACTGCAGGGTCTGGCCGTGGCGTAGCTGGAATGCCTGACCGGGTGCCAGTGGTAGATCGTCGAGTTTCGCATCCAGGTCAGCGCCGGTGAGTGCCAGCCAGCCGCTGGTTTGTGCGCGCAGTTGCAGGCCGCCAAGGGGGATTTCGATCACGGGGGCATCGGCGGCGTTGCCAAGCAGCCAGTTGGCCTGCTGCATGGCGACCCAGTCCAGCGCGCCGCCCTGGGTGATGCCCAGATGGCGCACGCCAAAGCGGCCGCCGTCTTGCAGTTGGGCAAAGCCGAGGCTGTGTTCGACCAGCAGTTCGATCACGCGCTGGCCTCCATCACGGTGTCGTCGCCGCCCAGGCGGATAAATTCAGCGTGGTCGATGGACACAAAGCGCACCCGGTCGCCGGGTTGCAGCAGGCTGCCGCGCTCGGCACTGAACAGGGTCAGCGGGCAGCGGCCAATCAGGTTCCAGCCGCCGGGTGAGGTCAGGGGGTAGATGGCGGTTTGCCGTTCGGCGATGCCGACGCTGCCCTTGGGCACGCGCTGGCGCGGGGTGGCGAGGCGGGCCGAGGCGAGCGCTTCGTCTACCAGCCCCATGTAGGCAAACCCGGGTGCGAAGCCGAGGGTGAACACCGGGTAGTCGCGGCTGCAATGCTGCTCGATCACCTGCTCGGGGGTGAGCCCGGCGCGTTGGGCGATGCTGGTCAGTTCGGGGCCGACGCTCTCGTGATACCAGACCGGGAGGGCGTGCAGGGTGCCGGTCTCATTCGCCAGCGGCTGCAGGTTGTGAAGGCTGCGTTGAATCAGCGCGATGGTGCTCGTTTCGCTCAGGGCGTGCAGGTCGTAGTGCAGCAGCAAGGTGGTGTAGGACGGCACCAGATCGATCAGCTGCGCGCCGAAGGCTTGGCGCAGCCTTTCGGCGGCGGCCATCAGCCAGGGCATGTTGGCTTCGTCGATCTGATCAAACAGCCGCACCATCAGGCTGTCGATGGCCGCGCTTTCGATACGCAGGTTCACAGCGCGTCCAGTGCGGCGCGGATACGGGCGACCACGGCGACCGACTCGGCGTTGTCGCCGTGTACGCAGAGGCTGTCTGCGCGCAGGGTTAGCTGGCTGCCGTCGCTGGCGGTGATCGGCTCGCCGCGGGCGAAGGCTAGCGCCTGGGCCAGGATGCGCTCCGGGTCGTGGTGCACGGCGCTCGGCTGGTTGCGTGGCAGCAGGTAGCCGTCCGGGTCATAGCCGCGGTCGGCGAAGGCTTCAAACAGCAGGCCGATGCCCTGCTCGGCGGCCAGCCGCTCGGCCTCGCTGTTGTCGCGGCGGGCCAGCAGCATCAGCGGCAGTTGCGGGTTAAAGCGGGAGACGGCGCGCATCACCGCAGTGAGCAGCGCGGGTTGTTTCATCATGTCGTTGTAGAGCGCGCCGTGGGGTTTGACGTAGCTGAGGCTGGCCCCTTCGGCGCGGCAGATGCCGTCGAGCGCGCCGAGTTGATAGAGCAGCAGGTCTTCCACTTCCTGCGCGGAGCAGGCCATCGAGCGGCGGCCAAAGCCGACCAGATCCGGGTAGGCCGGATGCGCGCCGATGCGCACGCCGTGCTGCACCGCCAGCGCGACGGTGCGGCGCATGGTGGACGGGTCGGAGGCGTGAAAGCCGCAGGCGATGTTGGCGCTGTGCACATGCGGCATCACGGCCTCGTCCATGCCCATGGTCCAGGCGCCGAAGCTTTCGCCCATGTCGCAGTTGAGTTGTAGCGGCTGCATGGTTGCTGGTTGTCCTGTGCTGTCACCGGCGCGGCGAGACTGAACCATTTGCGTCGATTGCTGCCGGATTTACTGTGTATTCATGCTGTCTGGCGCGCGTTCGCGTCACAGCCGTTGGTTCATCGATTGTAGAGAGGAGCGATATGAAGATTCTCATGGTTCTCACCTCACACGACAAGCTTGGCGATACCGGCCATAAAACCGGCTTCTGGTTGGAGGAGTTTGCCGCGCCCTATTACGTGCTGCGCGACGCCGGTGCCGAAATCACCCTGGCCTCGCCCAAGGGCGGCCAGCCTCCGCTGGACCCCAAGAGCGCCGAGCCGGACGCGCAGACCGAGGCGACCAAGCGGTTTGACGCCGACAGCGCCGCCCAGGCGCAGCTGGCACAGACGGTGAAACTGAGTGAGGTGTCGGCAGACGACTTCGATGCGGTGTTCTATCCCGGCGGCCACGGCCCGCTGTGGGATTTGCACAACAATCCGGATTCGGTGGCGCTGCTCAATGCCTTTTCCCGCGCAGGCAAGCCCATCGGCGCGGTGTGTCATGCGCCGGTGGTGCTGCTCAACGCCCGGGCGGCGGATGGCGAACCACTGGTTGGCGGCAAGCGGGTAACCGGCTTCTCGAATGCGGAGGAGGACGCGGTAGGCCTGAGCGATGTGGTGCCCCTGCTGCTGGAAGACGCGTTGAAGGACAAGGGCGGCGTCTACAGCAAAGGTGAAGACTGGGGCGAGTATGTGCTGGTCGATGGCCTGCTGGTCACCGGCCAGAACCCGGCGTCATCGGAGAAGGCGGCGCGTGAGCTGCTGACGCTGTTGAAGGTGTTGCCGGGGGTGTGAGGTGCTCCCGCTCGACCAGCGGACGTGGGTGCATAGCGGTGGCCGAGTTGGAACTCGGCCTTCCCGGAGTCCACCATTCTTGAGGCTTGAGGCTTGAGGCTTGAGGCTTGAGGCTTGAGGCTTCCAGCTTCTAGCTGAGAATCATATTGGTCGCCGTGGCGTACGCATACAGCGAGCCGCTTTCGTCGCGCAGATACCCTTCGCTGATGATCAGCCGGCGGGTCTTGTTGATGACCTTGCCTTCGGCGATCAGCGTTTTGTTGAAGGGCACGGGTTTGCACATCTTCACGTTGAGTTCGATGGTGCCGTAGCCTTCGCCCGCGCCCAGGGTGGTGTGCGCGGAGCAGCCGGTGACCGAGTCCATCACGGTCGCAGCAAAGCCGCCGTGCACGCCGCCGAGCGGGTTGGTGTGGGTTTCGTCGGCGGTGGCTTCAAACACCACGCGGCCCTCTTCGGCCAGCTTGACCTGCATCGGAATGGTCTTGGCAATGGGCGCAATCGGGAGGTGACCGGCTGCGGCGGCCTGCATGATCTGCAGGCCGGTCATGTCTTTCGGGTTCATTGCGTGTTCCTTGAGTCGATCAGGCCGCAGCGGCAGCCTGGGGTTGGCTGGCGAACCAGTCCAGCGCATCGCGCCAGAGCGGTTCGGCGTAGGGGCGGAAGTAACCCATGTGGCCCAGCGGCTTGAGGCCGAGGGCCTTGGGGTCGATATCCCTTGGTTGATACGCGGCGCCGCTGAAGGCGCTCATAAAGGCGTCGCGCGACTCCGGGCCGGCCCACAGGTCGTCGAGCGAGACGGCGCCGACAATCGGCGTGCGCACGGCGGCAAAGTGCTCGTTCAGCCAGGCCATCTTCGGGTCATCGAAGAAGTAGCGCGGGAAGCGGCACCAGTGTTTCCAGTCGCGGTACACGCCCTTGGGCAGATCTTCACCGAGGCCCAGCCAGTTCCACGCCTGATAGCCCTTGATGGCGACGATCAGCGGCAGCACCAGATTCCACATGAACTGCACCTTGCGGCGCTCACCCTTGGGCATCCAGCCGTGCCAGCCGGCACCGGTGCCGAAGGTGTAGACGGCGTCGATGGCATCGCGGTTGGGCAGCAGGCCGAAGGCGTGACCGCCGAACGAGTGGCCGACCAGATACAGCGGCAGATCCTGCTGGTCGAGATAGTCGACGCCGGCGGCGAGGTCCTTGTCGGCCCAGTCCAGATAATCCATCTCGAAGCCCTTGAGGCTGGCCGGAGCCGAAGCGCCGATACCGCGGTAGTCCAGCGTCAGAGTGGTGAAGCCGTTACTCGCGGCAAACTCGGCAAAGCGCCGGTAGAAGCCCTGCGGCACACCGGTGGCGCTGCCGACCAAAATCTGCCCGCGTGGTTCGCTGGCCGGGTACAGGGTGGCGGCGAGCTGGTAGCCGTCGGCGGCGGTCAGGGTCAGGCCTTGCGGGGCGAGCGATTCAGTGGCCATTGGCAAACTCCTTTTGTTGCAGGCGAACGTGACTGAGCAGGGCGCGAAACGAACGCTCGATCGGGTCGGTACTGCCGGCAGCGCGGGCCATCATCAGACCGCCCTCGTAGCTGGTCAGCACCAGCACGGCGAGGTCGGCGGCGGCCTCGGCGGGGAAGCCGGCGCGGCTGATCTGTCGGGTCAGCAGGTCGCTCAGATTGTTGAACGCGCCGTTGAGCGCCAACAGCAGGTCGGTGTCCTCGGGCGAGCAGTCGAGCGCGGCGGCGGCCAGCGGACAGCCGAGCTTGAAGCTGCTGGCGGCGATACGCTGCAGCGCGCTGTCGATCCAGGCGGCAAGTGCCTCAAGCGGGTCATCGAAGCGGGCAAACATCTGCTCCAGAAACCGCGTCATCTCCTGCTCGGCGTTGGCAATGGCAGCCAGCGCCAACTCTTCCTTGCCGCCGGGAAAGTGGTAATACAGGCTGCCCTTCGGCAAACCTGCGGTTTTCAGGATCTCGTTCAGGCCAACGCCGTGCAGCCCCTTGCTTTGCAAGGCGCTCTGCATGGTTTTGACGAGGATGTGGCGGCTATCTTCTTTACTCATGGCGCTAGTTATAGACCGATCGGTCTATGGAGTAAAGCGTGATGTACGGCCAGGCGACAAGCGTTTAGCTCTCATGCCGGTCACGGCATGTCGTGACCCTGCGCAAGACGTGTGGGCGCGCGGTGACCTCTGCTACTTTAAATTATGATTGACATTTAAATGTGTCCATTTAAATTATGACTGTAATTCAAAAGGCGTCAGCGCCCTCTTACCCCAAGGAGCAATGCCATGACCTCCATCGTTATCGCCGGTTATCTGCGTTCCCCATTCCAGTTCGCCCGCAAGGGTGGGCTGATCAATCTGCGCCCGGATGATCTGGCCGCACAGGTGCTGCGTGGCCTGGTGGAAAAGCTCGATCTGGACCCTGCCCTGCTGGAAGACGTGATCATGGGGTGCGCCTACCCCGAGGGTGAACAGGGCACCAATGTCGCGCGTATTGCCAGCTTCCGTGCCGGCTTCCCCGAGACCCTGGGTGGCGTGACGGTGAACCGTTTCTGCGGCTCGTCGATGACCGCGATCCACTTTGCCGCCGGGCAACTGCTGCTCGGCGCCGGTGAGGCCTATATCGCTGCCGGGGTCGAGTCGATGACCCGGGTGCCGATGGGCGGCTTTACCCCCTCACCCAATCCGACCCTGCTGCAGGAATTTCCCGAGGTCTATATGGCGATGGGGCATACCGCCGAGGAAGTGGCGCGGCGCTTTGATGTGAGCCGCGAGGACCAGGATGCGCTGGCGGTGCTGTCGCACAGCAAGGCCGCCAAGGCGCGTGACGAGGGCTTGCTGGCCGATGAGATCGTGCCGGTTACGACGCCGGACGGGGTGGTCAGCGAAGATGGCTGCATCCGTCCGGGGACCAGCATGGAGGCGTTGGCTGGCCTGAAACCGGCCTTTGGCGGGGTTGTCACCGCCGGTACATCCTCGCCGCTGACCGACGGCAGCGCCGCGGTGCTGGTCTGCACCGAAGACTTTGCCCGGCGCCACAATCTGCCGATGCTGGCGCGCATCAAGGCCACCGCAGTGGGTGGCTGCGCACCTGAGATCATGGGCATGGGGCCGGTCGAGGCGACGCGTAAAGTACTTGCCCGCGGCGGTCTGACAATCAATGATGTCGACCTGATGGAAATCAACGAGGCGTTTTCCAGCCAGTCACTGGCTTGCCTGCGGGAACTGGGCATGCCGCTGGAACGCGTCAACCTGGACGGCGGCGCACTGGCGCTGGGGCATCCGCTGGGTGCGACCGGTGCGCGCATCACCGGCAAGGCGGCGGCGCTGCTCAAGCGCACGGGCGGCCGTTACGCTGTGGCCACCCAGTGCATTGCCGGTGGTCAGGGGGTGGCGACGCTGCTGGAAGCCATCTGACAGGCAGTTGAAAAGCTGGCTGCGTTGCCTGCGCGGTGTTGGAAGCACTCTCAAAATGCTCATTTACTATTTGTAAACTGCGCTTTTTCGACCGCTTCCGCCTAGCGCAGGCTGCCTCGCCGACGCTTTTAAACGCCTGTCTGAATTCAGATAACAACAGGGCCGGTAGCTGGCCCGCAGGGAGAACACATGAGGTCCGCAGCCAAACTGGTCGTGCTGGTAGGAATTCTGGGTGGATTGCTCGGATGCCGCGAGGAAGCGGCACCCGTTGCCGATAACAGCGAGGCTCCGGCGCGGCTGGTGCTGTCGATGGAGGTCCACCCGGTTACCCGCGATGGTGCCCTGTTTACCGGCGTTGTTGCTGCCCGCACCGAAAGCGAGCTGGGTTTCCGCGTCGCCGGTGAGGTGATCGAGCGGCGTGTCGATCCCGGCGACCGGGTCAAGCGCGGGGATGTGCTGCTGGTGCTGGATGTGGACGATTTCGAGCTGGCCCTGCGCGCGGCCCGGCAGCGCGTGCGTTCGGCCGAGGCGTCGGTGCGCCAGCTGCAGAACGACGAGCAGCGTTATCGCCAGCTGGCAGATAACGGCGCCGTCTCCCGCCAGGCCTACGATCAACTGGCAACCGAACTGCGCGTCGCCGAAGCCAATCTGGCCTCGGCCCGCGCCGACGCCGCCCAGGTGGAAAACCGCCGCGGCTATTCCACCCTGACCGCCGACGCCGATGGGGTGATTACCGAGGTGCTGGCAGATCAGGGTCAGGTGGTGGCTGCCGGTCAGGTGGTCGCCCAGCTGGCCCATAGCGGCGCCCGCGAGGCAGTGATCAGCATTCCGGAAACCCAGCGGGCGCTGGCCGACAGCCCGGCCCAGGCGTTTCTGTTCGGGCAACCCGATACTCCCATTGGCGCGACCCTGCGTGAACTGTCGGCGGTGGCTGATCCGGTCACCCGCACCTACCGCGCGCGCTATGTGCTTGATACCACGGGCGAGCCGCTGCCGATTGGCTCGACCGTGAGCATCCGCCTGCAGGACAGCCAGAGCACGCCGCAGCTGCAGGTGCCGCTCGGCGCGCTGCTGGATCAGGGTGCTGGCACCGGCGTCTGGGTCATCGACGCGGATAACCGGGTGCGTTTTACCCCGGTTGAGGTTGCGCGACTCGGACAGGAGTTCGCCGTGATCAGCGGTGGTCTTGAGGATGGTCAGCGGGTGGTGGCGCTGGGCGCGCACCTGCTGCATGAGGGGGATGCGGTGAAGCCGTTGCCGGAGGGCCAGCTGGCCGGGACCGAAACCGCGCGGAGCCTCTGACATGAGCCGTTTCAATCTGTCTGCGCTGGCGGTCCGCAACCCCGCCGTCACGTTGTTTCTGATCATCGCCGTGCTGCTGTCCGGGGCCTTTGCCTTCAGCAAGCTGGGCCGGGCTGAAGACCCTTCGTTTACCGTCAAGGTGATGACCATCACCGCCGTCTGGCCGGGTGCGACGGCCTGGGAAATGCAGGAGCAGGTCGCTGACCGGCTGGAAAAGCGGCTGCAGGAGCTGGACTACTACGACCGGGTGGAGACCACCGCGCAGCCGGGTTTCGTGTCGATGAAGGTGCAGTTTCTCAATTCCACCCCGCCGGCGCTGGTGCCCGAACTGTTTTACCAGACGCGCAAGAAGCTGAGCGATGAAGCCAGCAAGCTGCCCGATGGCGTCGCCGGCCCGTTCTTCAACGATGAATATAACGACGTTTACTTCGCGCTCTACGCGCTGGAGGCCGGGCAACTGCCACACCGCCAGCTGGTGCAGCTGGCCGAGCGCATGCGTCAGGACTTTCTGCAGCTGCCGGGGGTGAAGAAGGTCAACATCCTCGGAGAACAGGCGCAACGCATTTACGTCGAGTTCTCCTATCAGCGGCTGGCAACCCTGGGGCTGACGCCGGAGCAGATCTTTACCGCCCTGGCGCGGCAGAACGCAGTGGCGCCGTCCGGCTCGGTGGAAACCGCCGGGCCGCGGGCCTATATCCGTCTTGATGGCGCGTTCGACAGTCTGGAGCAGATCGAAAACGTACCGGTAGTCGCCAACGGCCGGGTCTTGCGCATCGCTGATGTGGCCGAGGTGCGGCAGGGCTATGAAGATCCGCCGAGCTATCGCATTCGCCATCAGGGTGAGTCGGCATTGATGCTCGGCGTGATCATGGAGAAGCACTTCAACGGGCTGGACCTCGACAGTGCGCTGCAGGCGCACGAGGCGCAGGTCCGGCAGAATCTGCCGCTGGGCATCGAGTTCACCAAGGTCTCGGACCAGGCCAGCAAGATCCGCAAGGCGGTAGACGAGTTCATGCTCAAGTTCTTCGTCGCGCTTGCTGTGGTGATGCTGGTCAGCCTGGTGGCGCTGGGCTTTCGGGTCGGGCTGGTGGTGGCCGCAGCGGTACCGCTGACACTGGCGGTGGTGTTTGTGGTGATGATGATGACCGGCCGCGAGTTCGATCGCATCACCCTCGGCGCGCTGATCCTGTCGCTCGGGCTGCTGGTGGACGATGCCATTATCGCCATCGAAATGATGGTGGTGAAGCTGGAAGAAGGCATGGACCGGCTGAGCGCCGCTACCTACGCCTGGTCGTCCACCGCCGCGCCGATGCTGACCGGCACGCTGGTCACCATCATCGGTTTTCTGCCGGTGGGTTTCGCCCGCTCCGGTGCCGGAGAATACGCCGGCAACATTTTCTGGATCGTCGGTTTTGCGCTGATTGCCTCCTGGGTCGTGGCCGTGGTGTTCACGCCGTATCTCGGGGTGAAGATGCTGCCGAACATTGCCGCCAAGCCAGGTGGCCATGATGCCCTTTATGATGGCCCGGTCTATCAGCGCCTGCGCGGCGCCGTGCTGTTCTGCGTGCGTCAGCGCTGGCTGGTGACCGCTCTTGTGCTGGCGGCTTTCGTGCTCTGCGTGATGGGCATGAAGCTGGTCAACAAGCAGTTCTTTCCGAACTCCGACCGCTCGGAGGTCATCGTCGAGGTCTACATGCCGCCGGGCACTGCGTTCAAGAACACCGAGGCGGTGGTGGAGCGGGTCGAGCGGGCGATCATGGCCGAGCCGCAGACCCTGATGGTCGACTCCTACGTGGGCGGCGGCGCACCGCGCTTCTTCCTGTCGCTCAACCCGGAGCTGCCCGATGCCGCCTTTGCCAAGCTGATCGTGCAGACGCCTGACGCCGGCACCCGTGATGCGCTGATTGCGCGCCTGCGTGAGCGGGTCAGCGCCGGGGAATTCCCGGAGGCGCGGGTGCGGGTCACCCAGCTGGTGTTCGGGCCGCCGGTGCCGTTCCCGGTGGTATTCCGCGTCAGCGGGCCTGAGCTGGGGCCACTGCGTGCCATTGCCGAGCAGGTTCGCGAGCGGGTTGAGGCCAATCCGCTGACCCGCGACACCTTTATCGACTGGGGTGAGAAGGCCAGCAGCTACCGGCTGGTGCTGGATCAGGACCGCCTGCGCCTGCTCGGCTTTACCCCGGCCCAGGTCAAGTCGCAGCTCAACGCGCTGCTCTCGGGTAACCCGATCACCGAGGTGCGCGAGGGCACGCGCACGGTGTCGGTGGTGGTGCGCGCGGTCGAGACGCAGCGCCAGAATCTGGACAGCATCGATGATCTGACCATCACCAATGACGCCGGTCAGGCGATTGCGCTGCGCCAGGTCGGGCAGTTCGAGCCGGTCATGGAGGACCCGATCCTGCGCCGCCGTGACCGCGAGCTGACCTTCGAGGTGCGCGCCGATATCGTTGCCGGGACCCAGCCGCCGGATGCAGCGATGGCCGCCTACCGGGATCTGGGCGATATCGTCGAGAACCTGCCGGCCGGTTATCACATCGTCATCGGCGGGCCGGTGGAGGAAAGCGCGATTGCCAACAAGGCACTGGCGGTGCTGTTCCCGATCATGATTCTGCTGATGCTGGTAGTGATCATGTTCCAGGTCCGTTCGTTCGGGCTGATGTTCATGGTCTTCGCTACCGCGCCCCTGGGCTTGATCGGGGCAGTGCCGGCGTTGCTGGTGTTCAACCAGCCGTTCGGTTTCAACGCGATTCTGGCGCTGATCGGCATTGGCGGCATTCTGATGCGTAATACGCTGATCTTTACCGACCAGATCCAGCAGAACCAGCACGCGGGCATGGCGATTCGCGAGGCGATCATCGAAGCCACGGTGCGCCGGGCGCGGCCGGTGGTGCTGACCGCGCTGGCGGCGGCGCTGGCCTTTGTGCCGCTGACCCTGTCGGTGTTCTGGTCGTCGCTGGCCTTTGTGCTGATTGGCGGGGTCACCATGGGGACCTTGCTGACGTTGCTGTTCCTGCCGGCGCTCTGTGCGCTGGTATTGGAGCGCAAGGCCGCACGTTCGTCGGCTCAGGTGGAATCGACAGAGGCAGTTGCCGGGCAATCGATGTAAGATGATGACCGGCATTCAATAACCGGAGGCGTTATGCGCTATTCAGAAGACCACAAGGCCAGAACCCACCAGCTGATTCTCGACGAGGCGGCGCGCCGCTTCCGCCGTGATGGCGTCGGCGCGACCGGCCTGCAACCGTTGATGAAGGCGCTCGGCCTGACCCACGGTGGTTTCTATGCGCATTTCAAATCCAAGGATGAACTGGTCGAAAAGGCCCTGCGCCACGCGGTCGACAACCTGAAGACCTCGCTGGCCATGCACACCGGGCCGGACGTGCCGCTGTCTGCGCTGCTGGATACCTATCTGTCCGAAGGCCACCGGGCCAACCCCGATCAGGGTTGCCCGTTGCCGACCATCTCCGCCGAACTGGGCCAGCGCGGTCAGCAGAGCGAGATCACCGACGAGGTGGTGCAGGACCGGCTGGCTAACATCGCCGGCAAGCTGGACGGCGACGACAGCCGCGCGCAGGCCATGCTGGTGCTTTCCGCGATGGTCGGCGCCCTGATGCTGTCACGTAGCGTCAAGGATGAAGCCCTGTCTGCCGAGCTGCTGAGCAGCACTCGCGAGCAGTTGAAAGCGCTGACTGAGTCGGCTTGATTCGTAGGTGCTAAATGAAAAGCCCCGCTGGGAACAGCGGGGCTTTTTGTACTGGGCGTTCTAGTGTCCATCATTCCGGTCTTGTGCTGTTGCTGACTCTGCCTTTCGCCTTTTCCGGCGAGCCAAGGGGGGCTGCTTGCCCAGCCCCCCTTAGCAATCCCCCGGGGCACCCGGCTACGCGGCCCTTCGGGTTCGCTGCGTTGCTCGATTTATCGGGGAGCCACAAAACTCGGCTCTTCGAGCCTCAGACATCCTGTGGCTCTTTTTCCCGATAAATCTGCGCTACTCGCCCGCGTAAACGGGACGAACCCCGGGTGCACACTCCACCATCTGGGCGCTCGGCAGACTGCCTTTGCTTAATGGTTGATTATTCACAGCCAATACTTCGGATAACTCCGCGGGCTACGCAGATTATTGACCGCCCAGGCGGTCAGCACGATCACCAGTGACCCCACCAGCACCGGAGACACCAGATAGCTCAGCGGCGCGTGAGCCATGATCACCACCAGCGGGTCAGCGCCGGCTGGCGCATGCACGGTGCGGGTGACCTGCATGGCCGCCAGTGCCAGCGCAACACCGACCGCGCAGGCCAGCCAGCTGTCGCCGAGTAAGGTGACTACCGCCAGACCGACCGCGGTCGCCACCAGATGGCCGCCGACAATGGCGCGCGGCTGCGCCAGCGGCGAATCCGGTACGCCAAACGCCAGCACACAGCTGGCCCCGAATGGCGCCATCAACCACGGAATGCCGGATAGCACGCTCAGCCCGCCAGTAATGGCAATCGCGATGAGGGCGCCAAGCGACGACAGCAGAACGAATTTCAGCGGCGGCGCGGGCGGGGCATCAGAGTGCAGCAAGCGGCGGATTGACATGGGGACATCCTGACAAAGAGTGAAAGGGAAGCGATTTCGGGCTAGTATACCGATCAGTATCTTTCAGTCAACCGATCGGTATACTTAATGGACATAGCCCAACATATCGTTGCCTCCTCGCTGCAGTTGTTTTACCGCAATGGTTTTCATGCGACCGGGGTTGAGCTGCTCAGCCGGGAGGCAGGTGTCACCAAGAAGACCCTGTATCGGCATTATCCGAGCAAGGACGTGCTGATCGATGCGGCCCTGGCACTGCGCCATGAGCAGTTCATGACCCGGATGCGCACGTTCGTTGAGCGGGCAGACGCTGCACAGCGGCCGCTGGCCTATATCGATTTCATTGCCAACTGGGTTCAGGAAGACGACTTCTGCGGCTGCGCGTTTATCAACGCAACGGCAGAATTCGCGCAGTCCGACAGTGCTCCGCATCAGCAGGCAGCACGCCACAAGGGTGAAATTCAGGCGTACCTGCTGAGTCTGTGCGCCAGCGCCGGCGCGCAACAGCCAGAGGTGGTGTCTACCCAGTTGTTTCTGATTGGTGAGGGGCTGATTGTCGGCAGTCAGGTGCAGCAGGCACAGCGCGTTGCCCTGGTTGATGGTGCACAGGCTGCCGCGCAGGTTATCTGGTCGGCGAGCCAGTGACCTGATTGGCGCTGCAGCGAGTCTGCGGCTCGGCTCAAAGGTAGCGGGCCGCAGGCTGGTTGTGCGACAGGTTGGGCGCCAGTTGCAAGCGTGCCTGGGTCAGCGCGTGCCATTCGCTGCTGTCCGGCAGGGAGGGAATGGTCACCAGTTCGCCCTGATCGAAACCGCGCAGTGCGGCATCGACCAGATCCTCCACCTCCATCACCATGCCGGGAGGGATTTGCGTCAGCGAGCTGCCAGAGCGCTCGAAGATCTCGGTGCGGGTTACTCCGGGCAACACCACCTGAACCTGCACACCGTGGCTTGCCAGCTCGGCGTGCATGCTCTGGCTAAGGCTCAGCACGTATGCCTTGCTGGCGCTGTAGATGGCGTTGAAGCGCTCCGGCAGCAGCGACA
The DNA here is from genome assembly GCF_055397385.1 of Halopseudomonas sp. T1L2. Taxonomy (NCBI): domain Bacteria; kingdom Pseudomonadati; phylum Pseudomonadota; class Gammaproteobacteria; order Pseudomonadales; family Pseudomonadaceae; genus Halopseudomonas; species Halopseudomonas sp. T1L2. Next base: position 3,091,205 of record NZ_AP040865.1, read on the forward strand.
CCACCGAGCCGATATTGATGATCGCGCCGCCGCCACCGAGGCTGAAGCGTACCGTAGCAGCGCTGGCGAGCATGGTCAGCGCCAGCAGATTGATCTGCAGCAGGCTGTGGGCGCTGTCCAGGTCGGCCTCGGCCAGGCTGCCGTTGAGGGCGATGCCTGCACTGTTGACCAGCAGCGTAATCTGCTCGCCGCTGCGTAGCCTGGCGGCAACCTTTTCGATGTCGGCGTGTTGTTCCAGGTCGGCGCTGAGCAGGTCGACGTGCACCCCGTGGGCGGCAGTAAGCTCATCCGCGAGCTGCCGCAGACGTGTTTCGTTGCGGGCGACCAGCAGCAGGTCATAGCCGCGGGCGGCCAGGCGGCGGGCGTAGGTCGCACCGATACCGCTGGAGGCGCCGGTGATCAGCGCGGTCTGGGCATGAGAGGAGGCTTTCATGGTCGTACTCCTGGCTTTGAATTATGGCCGTCATGCTATTAGCATGATGATCATAATTCAATAGGCCCTGACGCACGCCGACCAGCGGTTGTCGGTGGTTTCAGCCAAACAGCTTTTGGGTGAGACCGGCGACGTACTTGCCCTGGTAACGGGCAATGGCGCGCTCGCGGGCATCTGGCTGACGGGAGCCATCACCGCCGGCGATGGTCGATGCGCCGTAGGGTGTGCCGCCCTTGCCGTGCTCGATATCGGCCAGTTCCTTGGTGCCGTAGCCGATGGGCACGATGACCATGCCGTGGTGCGCCAGGGTGGTCCAGGTGGAGGTAATGGTCATCTCCTGGCCGCCGCCGGTGCCGGTGGAGGTAAATACGCTGGCGATCTTGCCGTGCAGTGCGCCCTTGGCCCACAGGCCGCCTGTCTGATCGAAGAAGGTGCGCATCTGGCTGGACATGTTGCCGAAGCGGGTCGGCGTGCCCACGATGATGGCATCGTAGTCGGCCAGTTCACCCGGGCTGGCAACGTCAGCGGCCTGATCAACCTTGCCGCCGGCTGCCTTGAAGGCGTCTTCCGGCATGGTTTCCGGCACCCGCTTGATGGTGACCTCAACCCCCTGAACCTGCCGCGCGCCTTCGGCGACGACCTGGGCGAGGGTTTCGATATGTCCGTACATGGAGTGGTAAAGCACTAGTACCTTGGCCATTGCTGTCTGCTCCTGCTGTGATGGGCGTTGCCGCGCCGGCGCTCGGGTTCGCGATTGATCGGCGCGCCTCAAAGCATAGAGCATGATGTGCAGGGCAAGTTCAGGCGATTGCGCCGATCAATCCTGATAGCGGCGGTGCGGACCCTGACGCAGCGGGTCGAGCAGCGGTTTTAGCCCGTTGTGGTCGATCTCCTGCATCAGTTGCAGCAGGCGGCCGATCTCGCCCTTGGGAAAGCCCTCCCGGGCGAACCAGTTGAGGTAGTGGCCGGGCAGGTCGGCGAGCAGGCGACCCTTGTATTTGCCGAAGGGCATTTCGCGGGTGACCAGCAGCACAAGATCTTCGGGTTTCATTGCGGCTCGCAGATTCGGAGTGAAAGGCGATTATGCCTGCCCCGCTTCGTCAGGTCATGTTGGGCAGGTCGCGGCCAACAGGGTATCCTGCGCAGCCGTTTTCACCGCCACAGAGAGTTATTGCCATGATCGTCAAGGCACTGCGGGTCATTGTTGGCCAGCTCGTCGTCTTTATCAGCTTCCTTACCCGGCCGCGCCCGATGCAGCGCGAACCCGCCGCGCAGGCTGCGGTGGATGACGCCGCGTCGGCGCTGGCGCTTTATCAGTTCAACGGCTGCCCGTTCTGCGTGAAGGTCCGTCGTACCCTGCGGCGGCTGAATGTACCGGTTGAGCTGCGCGATGCCTCCGGCAACGCCGAGCACCGCCAGACCCTGCTGGCCGAGGGTGGCAAGATCAAGGTGCCCTGTCTGCGTATCGAGGAAGACGGTCAGACCCGCTGGCTGTACGAGTCCGATGCGATCAACGCCTACCTCGAATCCCGCTTTGCCTGAGCAGGCGCTGCACTAGGCCTGCTGATAGCTGTCGATGACTTCCTGCGCCGCACGGAAGGCATCGATGGCGGCCGGTACGCCGGCATAGACTGCGCAGTGCAGCAGCGCTTCGCGGATCTCTTCCACCGTGCAGCCGTTGTTCAGGGCCCCACGCACGTGGCCTTTGAGCTCCTGCGGGCACTTCAGCGCGGTCAGGGCGGCCAGGGTAATCAGGCTGCGGGTCTTGCGGTCCAGCCCCTCGCGATTCCATACCCCACCCCAGGCGTGTTCATTGACGAACTCCTGCAGCGGCTGACTGAATTCGGTTGCATTGTTCAGCGCACGGTCGACGAAGGCGTCGCCCATGACTTCCCGGCGTACCTGCACGCCTTCCTGCCTGGTCTTGCTCATGTTTTGGTCCTCTTTCTACGGTGCTGGCCGCAGTCTATCAGGCTGCCTTGCGAAAGCTGACGCAGATCAGCGCGTATCGGCAGCAGAGATCATTAAACTGTGCCAGAGTGGTGCAATCATAACGAAACACTGGAGGTAGACAGGCATGGCGAGTATTCGGTTTCTCGGTGCAGCGCAGGAAGTAACAGGCTCCTGCCACCTGCTGAGTTCGGCTGCGGTGGGCAAGGTGCTGCTCGACTGTGGCATGCATCAGGGTGGCGACGCGGTAGACCGCCTGCAGGAGGAGCGTTTCGCCTTCAAGCCCGCCGAGATCGATGCGGTGATCCTGTCCCATGCCCATATCGATCACTCCGGGCTGCTGCCCAAGCTGGTCAGCGAAGGGTTTCGCGGGCCGATTTACTGCACGCGCGCGACTGCCGATCTGCTGGAAGTGATGCTCAACGATGCTGCCGGCCTCTACGAGCGTGACCTGGAACGCGAGAACCTGCGCCGTTCCCGCCGCGGGGCGCCCGAGTTGCAACCGGCTTACACGCGGGCCGATGTCGAGCGGGTATTCAAGCAGTGCTCGCCGCAGCGCTATCACCAGCCGTTTGCCATTGGTGAGGCGGGCAGCGTGACCTTTCATGACGCGGGCCACATCCTCGGCTCGGCGATTGTCGAGCTGACCCTGCAGGAGCAGGGACGGGAAAAACGGCTGGTGTTCTCCGGCGACCTGGGCAAGAAAGACAGCGTGCTGCTGTTTGACCCCGAGGTGCTGACCCGCGCCGACCTGGTAATGATGGAAGGCACCTACGGTGACCGTGATCACCGCACCCTGGGCAACACGCTGGAGCAGTTCGAGCAGGTCCTGCACGAGGCCTGGGAGCGGGGCGGTAACGTGATGATTCCGGCCTTTGCGGTCGGCCGTACCCAGGAGCTGCTGTTTTACCTCGGCCAGCTGCATGAGCAGGGCAAGCTGGATAACTGGCAGGTGTTCCTCGACAGCCCGATGGCGATCGAAGTCACCCGGCTCTACGACCGCTGGCTCAGCCAGCTCGACTGCGAGGGTGTGAAGGGGCTGTGCAGTGGCGATCAGACTCTGCTGCGTGACTTCCTGCCGCGCCTGCAGCTGACGCCCAGCACCGACGAGTCGATGATGATCAACAAGATCAAGCGCGGCGCGCTGATCATCGCCGGCAGTGGCATGTGTACCGGCGGGCGGATTCGTCACCACTTCAAGCAACGCATCTGGGATGAGCGCAATACCATCGTGTTTGTCGGTTTTCAGGCACGCAATACGCTGGGCCGCATCCTGATTGACGGGGTGCAGCGCATCAAGCTGTTCCGTGAGGAGTATCTGGTGCGCGCGCAGATTGAAACCCTCGGCGGCTTCTCGGCCCATGCCGGACAAACCGGGCTGGTGGAGTGGGTCAGCCACTTTGAAAACAACCCGAAGGTTGTGCTGGTACACGGCGAGCCGGAAGCGCTGGATGCGCTGGCCAAGCGGCTGTGGGATGAGCATCAGATTGAAGCCATGATCCCGACCCCGGGCCAGTGTCTGGCATTCTGAGTGGAGCAGCAGCATGGCCGAGCAGGGAACGTCGGTTGACTGGCACGCCATTGACCCGGCCAGCGCGCTTGAGCGTCTGGACAGCACCGATCAGGGGCTGAGTCAGGCCGAGGCGCAAACGCGGTTGCAGCAGCACGGTGCCAACGCCCTGCCGCCAGCACCGCCGGAACCGGCCTGGCGGCGCTTTGCCCGCCAGTTTCAGAACACGCTGATCTATGTGCTGCTGGTCAGTGGCGTGATCAGTTTGCTGATGGGCCATCGGGTCGACGCCGGGGTGATCTTCGGCGTGGTGCTGATCAACGCGCTGGTGGGTTTTGTGCAGGAGGGCAAGGCAACCGCCGCCTTGCAGGCCATTCTCGGTATGACCCGCACCCGCTCGCTGGTCTGGCGCGACGGCCAGCTGCGGACCGTCGACAGCAGCGAGCTGGTACCGGGTGATCTGGTCAGCCTGCAGGCGGGCGACAAGGTGCCGGCGGACCTGCGTCTGTTGCAGTTGAAGGATCTGGCCTGCGACGAATCCATGCTGACCGGAGAATCGGTAGCGGTGCGCAAGCACCTGGCGGCGACGGCGGCCGCTGCGCCGCTGGCCGAGCAGCACGGCATGGCTTTTATGGGCACGCTGGTGACCGCCGGGGTGGGCCGCGGTCTGGTGTGCCGTACTGCCGCCCAGACCGAAATCGGCCGCATCAGCGAGCTGACCCGTCAGGCCACCCTGGTGGATACCCCACTGCAGCAGCAACTGGCGCGCTTCGCTCGCCAGCTCAGCATCCTGACGTTGATTATTGCCGTGCTGACCATTGTGGTCGGCAACCTGCTGCGAGGACTGGCGCTGGACGACATGGTGCAGGCGGCTATCGGTATCGCCGTGGCGACCATTCCCGAGGGGCTGCCGGCGATTGTCACCATCGCCCTGGCCATCGGCGTGCAGCGCATGGCACGGCAGCAGGCGCTGGTGCGGCGGCTGCCCAGCGTCGAGGTACTCGGCTCGGTCGATGTGATCTGTTCGGACAAGACCGGTACCCTGACCGCCAACGCCATGACCGCCCGCCAGTGTGTGACTGCGCTGCAATTGCACCGCATCGAAGGCGATGGCTATCGGCCCGAGGGCAGCATCATGCCGCCGGCAGACGCTGCCCTGATTGCTGCCGCGCGGGTGGCACTGCTCTGCAACGACGCCAGCCTGTCGCAGGAAAACGGCCAATGGCAGCTGCATGGCGACCCGACCGAGGGTGCACTGCTGGTGCTGGCGCGCAAGGCGCTGCCGCAGTTCGGTCAGGTGCTTGAACAGTGGCCGCGGGTCGAGGAGCTGCCGTTTGAAAGTGAGCGCCGCTATATGGCGACCCTGCACCGTTGTGACAGTGAGCCAACCGCCCTGCTGGCGGTCAAGGGCGCGCCGGACCGGTTGATGATGTGCTGTGAGACGCAGTTCGGTGCCAACGGTCCCGAGCCGCTGGATCTGGCCTGTTGGCAGGCCGAGCTGAAACGCCTTGGTGCCGAGGGGATGCGGGTGCTGGCGCTGGCCGAGCGACGGTTGCCGGCCGATGTCCACGCCGAGCACGGGCTGGTCGAGAAGGGCCTGTGTCTGCTGGCGCTGATCGGCATCAACGACCCGCCCCGACCGGAAGCGATCGACAGCATCGCCCGCTGCCATCAGGCGGGTATCCGGGTCAAGATGATCACCGGTGACAACCCGCTGACCGCGGCGGCCATCGGCGCGGAGATGGGGCTGAATGTCGAGCGGGTGCTGACCGGTGCCGAGCTGGATCGACTCGACAGCAAGGGGCTGGACGAGGCCGCGTCTGCTGTCGATATCTTTGCCCGCACCAGCCCTGCCAACAAGCTGCAGCTGGTCGAGGCGCTGCAGCGTCAGGGGCGGGTGGTGGCGATGACCGGTGACGGGGTTAATGACGCACCGGCGCTGCGTCAGGCCAATATCGGCATCGCCATGGGCGGCAAGGGTACCGATGCCGCGCGTGAAGCGGGTGACATGGTACTGACCGACGACAACTTCGCCACCATCGCCCACGCGGTCGCTGAAGGCCGCACCGTCTACGACAACGTGGTCAAATCGATTCTCTACATCCTGCCGACCAGTCTGGCCGAGGCGACGGTGATCATTTTCGCCATCCTGCTCGGCTGGACCCTGCCGATTACCCCGGCGCAGATTCTCTGGATCAACATGGTGACCACGGTCACGCTGGCGCTGGCGCTGGCCTTCGAGCCACCGGAGCCGGGGGTGATGGCGCGTCCGCCACGGCCGGCCGGCCAGAGCCTGATCAGTGCCGAGCTGGCCTGGCGCACGCTGCTGGTATCGGTCTGGGCCGCGGGGCTGGTGTTCTGGCAGTTCGGCGATTACCTGCGCCACGGCGCGTCAGTCGAGCTGGCGCGGGCGGTCGCGGTCAACACGCTGGTAATGATCGAGGCGGTGTATCTGATCAACTGCCGCTTGCTCGATGCCTCGGTGCTGACACCGGCAATCTTCCGCCGCGCCGGGCCGATGCTGGGAGCCATCGCCGGGGTAGTGGTGCTGCAGTTGCTTTACAGCTACCTGCCCTGGTCGCAGCAGCTGTTCGGGCTGGAGTCGCTGTCGGCCGCAGACTGGCTGCGGCTGACAGCAGTGGCTCTGTCGATCTTTGTGGTGGTCGAGCTGGAGAAGGCGTTGCGCCGCTGGCAGGCGGCGCGTCACTCAGCGCGCCAGTAAGCGCGGATCGCCCTCGCCCCTGAGCACCGCCTGTTCGGCCTTGCCGAGCAGGTCGTCCAGCGGGCGGTTCAGCAGCTGTGCTGCCTCGGCGACCAGATGCGCCCAGCTCTGGCGGTTGGCGAACTGCATGCCGAAGGTATCCAGCGTGCCACCGCGGTTGCGGTAGCCGAGGAAGCGACTGGTGCGCGGGCCGGTGTCGAGGCGCCGCAGCACCCCGGTCATCACCTCGGCATGGCCGTGGCAGACGAACAGCCGGCAGCGCGCCGCCGGGATCTGCCGGGCCAGCTCGGCGTCGCTGTGCACCACCGCCTGTTCCATGGCGTCACGCCCCTCGCGCAGCAGCCCCGGCTCGATGATTGCCACCTCGCTGCAGGGCACGCCGTGATAGCGCAGGTGCTGGGCGGCTTGCCGCACCGCCTGCAGCTGGTAGGCACCGACGGCCAGCAGTTGCAGTTCGGCACCCGGATCGGCATTCAGCACGGCAAAGCCGGTTTCCGCGGCCGCTTCGGCTTCGGGCACGGTGAGGCAGGCTTCCACCGGATTTTTCGGGGCGACGATCAGCGCCACCTTGCCGTGGCTGGCGTAGACCTTGCGCATCACCGCGACGGCGCTGTGGCTGTCGACCGGAAAGTAGACCGGGGCGCCGTCGCTCATCTCTTGCAGCCAGGCGTCGCACAGGGTCGGGTCTTGGTGGGACTGCTCGTTCTTGCCGTTCTCCCAGGTGTGCGAGGTGGCGATGATCGGTACGCTCAGCCAGCCGGGGGCGCGGCCCAGTTCGCGGGCGTGGCGGCTGAAGATCAGCTCCTGACGCATGGCACCGAGCATTTTCACCGCAAAGGCTTCATAGCTGACGGCCAGGTTGATGCCCTGGCGGTTGGCCAGCGCGGCGGAGACCACGGCCTCCTCGTTCAGCGCGGTGATCACGCTGCCCTGCAGACCTTCGGCGATGCCGTCTTCGGCGGCGGTGACCCGGTGCAGCAGCTGATCGAGGGTCTGGTTCATGCGGTTGCTGCGCATTTCATCGGGGTTGCCGACCCGCACGCGCAGCTGCGGATTGGCGCGAGTCAGGGCACAGAACCACTGGTCGATGGCGGCCATCGGCGCAGCGGGCTGTTCAGCGGCAATCGGCGGCAGTCGTGGTGTGGGGACCAGAATGCGAGCCAGCGGATGATCCTTCTCCTGCGGACGCTGCTGCTGGCTGTGGGTGTTCAGGGCGGCGACCGCGGCGCGCAGCTCGGCTTCGTCCACGTGCAGCGCGGCGATGCCCTGATTGAAGCGCTCGCGGGCGGCTTCGTTGACGGCCGGGTTGTCGACCAGCGGCAGGTTGTGGGCGGCGTTGGTGCCGGCGCCCGGAAAGCCGAAGCCCTTGACGGTTTCGGCGATGGCGTAGGGCAGGCGCACTGGGTATTCGGCCTCGCCGGCGGTGATCGCCTCGTGGGCGCGGCGCAGGCTGCGGGCCATGCTGATGATGGCCCAGGCAAAGGCGGCCGGATCGCGGCCGTCGATATCGATCGGGTCAAAGCCGTTGAGCGTCAGATGCTCGCGCAGCCAGTCGACACCGCCAACCTGCGCCATGGTCGAGCGCTGGTCGATACGCCGGCCGTTGGCGATCATGATCGGCATCACCAGCCCGCTGTCTTCACCGCGCCACCAGCGCGGCGCCCAGTCGCTGCCGCGCTGCTCCTCGAAGGCGCCGTCGCTGAGGAAGGTCACCAGTTCCTGCCCCGGCAGCGGCATGTGCACGTACTGCAGGCCGGCGAAGCCGAGGTAGCCGCCTTCGCTGATGCCGCCGCCGGTGTGCGGATTGACGTGGCTGCCAAGCGGTACCGCCGGGCGGCCTTCGGCATCAATGGCGTAGCTGTAGAAGTCCTGGCAAAGCTGGCTGAGCCCGGCATCGCTGAACGGGTAGCGCTCGGCCTGCGCCGCGTCGGTGTTGCCCAGCAGCACGTTGACCGCATCAATCGCCGCCACGCAGTGCCCTTGGCCCATCAGCCAGCTGCGGGTAGTGCCGGTCAGGGCGTTGGCCAGCAGGTAACCAACGTAGGCCGGCACCATATTCAGTGCGCCGCCGGTGTGGCCTTCGGGCTGGGGTTTGAAGTCGCTCTGCGCGAGCGGGCGGCCGTCCAGATAGACCTGGCGGGCGTAGGTCATGTGCGCCACCTGGCGCATCGCCGCATTGCACAGCCGGTCGGCGGCCTTGAGCAGCAGCGTAGCCTGAGCCACGGTGCAGGTGCCGTCGGCGGCCAGCTCTGCAAGCAGGTCGCTGATGCGGTCACGGGTCAGAAAATCGTGGTGAATGACGCCGAAGCCTTGGCTCCAGTCGTGCAACGTATCGTTCATGCTGGGTCTCCTTGCCCTGTCTGTCTGCCACGTTAGCAGAGAAAACCGCGGCTGCCTTGCGCTGGGTCACGAAGGCGGCATTTGCGATGGCTGCGGGCGATCTTCGGCAGGGGCAAACGCACAAGCACCCGCATGAAGCGGGTGCAGGGTACCTGTGGCCAGCCGGACGCTACAGCTTGGGTCGGCGGCCCATGATGAAGGACACGATAAACAGCACCAGAAAGACCAGAAACAGAATCTTGGCGATCCCGGTCGCGGTGCCGGCGATGCCACCAAAACCGAGAACCGCAGCGATGATGGCAATGATCAGAAAGGTAATGGCCCAGCTAAGCATGGTCGTTCTCCTTATCAGCAGATCCCGAGCGCTACGGTTTGATGCGCCACAGGTTCCGGGGACGCCGGGGTGGCATCTCGCCACCCCGGCCGGTCGGTTATTGCGCCTTCTTCAGGTCGCGCATCAGGTCATGGCAGGCGCGGACCTTGGGCATTTCGCTGACCAGTTCGGCGCGCAGGTCAGGATCGTTGCTCTGCATGGCGTCTTCGAATGCGTGCAGGATGCGATCCTCGGCCTCTTCCAGCTGGGCGATGTAGGTCGCTTCTTCATCACTGGACAGCGCCGCCCGGGTATCGGCGTATACCTGGCGAACCTTGCCGGTGAGCGTGCCGCCGCTGGCGGGTGTTTCCTGGTTGGCGGCAACGCGTTTTTCCAGGGCGATGATCACATTGCTTTTGGCCTGTGACATGTTGCTGAACAGGGTCTTGAGCTCGCTGCTCTTGACCTCATCGCGGGCATGTTCGTAGAAGCGTTTGCCGTCGCGGGTAATTTCGATCAGTTCGTTCAGTTGAGTGGCTGTGTTGCTCATGATCGTTCTCCGTCTCTTGGGTGTATGTGACAGATGCGGGCGCCAGCCGGGGTAAGGCTGGCGCCGGGTGATCAGTTGGCGGTGCGCAGGTTCTCTGCACTCACGCCCTTGACGCCGCGGATGTTCTTGGCGGTCTCGATGGCCAGCTCTTTCTCCGCCTGGGTCATAACCGTACCGCCCAGCGCAACGACGCCGTTATTGGTATCGACCGAGATATCCAGGCCGCTGAGGTTGCTGCTGAGCAGGTAGCTGGACTTCACCTTGCTGGTGATCCAGGCGTCACTGATCGCAGCGCCTGCCTCATCGGCGGCGTTCTGCGCCTTGGCGGCGGCGGTGGCTTCACCGTCGACGCGGATCTGGTTGTCGACGCGATGCACGCCTTCGGTGTCCTTGGCCAGCATGCCGGCCAGATCCTTGGCTTCCTCGCTCTGGGCGGTACCGGTCAGGGTGACGACACCGCCGCGGGTATCGACATTAATGTCCAGACCTTCGGTATTGCTGTTCCACAGCAGCTTGGATTTGATGCTGGCGGTGGTGGTCGCGTTGCTGAAGCTTTGCGACAGGCTCGGTGTGCCGGCAGTCTGTTCCTTGCGCTTGGCGTCCGGGTTGACGGTCAGCTGGTTGTCGACGCGCTGCACGCCTTCGATGCTCTTGGCGACCTGCTCGGCGAGGTCACGATCAACGTCGCTTTCGACTTCCCCGCTCAGGGTTGCGACGCCGCTTTCCACATCAACGTCGATGCTGAAGGGGTTGAGGTGACGGTTCAGGGCGATGGCGGTCCAGATCGAGCCTTCCTGACGCGCCTCGGTCAGATCACCGTCCGCAGCATGGGCGGCCAGCGGCATCATGCCCATCAGGCTGGCGGTGGCAGTGGCGAGTGCGATGGTTTTCAGCTTGTTCATGGGTGTCTCTCCTGTAATCGGTTTCCATCGGCGGCCTTTTCGTCGACCGTTGTGAGGATGATTGCAGGGCCTGTGCCAGCTTTTTTATTTTCAGCAAATTCTTTTAAATCAGATGGTTATGGTTCTTTGGCGGAATGCCATGACATGCGCATTGCACGAATGGGCAATATGGGTCGTGCAATTTGCAAGCGAATTTGCTGTCTATCTCCCGTAGGCTGGACAGCGTGCTGCGGTGATGCACCCGACAGCTCGCTACACTGCCTATGGCAGCGGCCCGCAGTGGTTAGGCCCGTCGCTGAGGTTGGTCCTTTTTCATTACTAGTCGGAGTCTGTTCCCATGTATGCGCGCGTACTTGCTGTTATGCCTTTGTTGCTGTCGCTGGCGGCTTGCCAGGGCGCAGCAGTCAAACCGGATTATGATCTCACTCACGACTTTGCCGGCGACCAGACCTGGGAATGGGCCGAGCCGCGGGTGGAGTTTCGACCCAGCGATGATCCGCGGATCGGTGGTGAGTTGATGGCTGGCCGGATAGAACAGGCAGTGGCCGAGCAGCTCGACGCCCGCGGCCTGCGCCCGGTGCTCGAGAGCAAGGCGGCTGATCTGCAGGTCAAGAGCTATGTGCTGGTGGAGAAGCGGCAGGAGAACGTCACTACCAGCTTTGGCGGCTACTGGGGCACCGGCTGGGGCGGGTTCTGGGGCGGCCCGGCGGTTCAGACCTACCCGGTGGATTACCGTCAGTTGACGCTGCAGATCGATCTGCTTGATGGCGACACCGGCCGGCTGGTCTGGCGCGGGATTGAAAGCGAGCGCATGAGCGAACGCGAGCTGACGCCAAGCCAGCGCGACGAGCAGGTGCAGCGGCTGGTGAGCCGCATCCTGGCGGCGTTTCCTCCGTATTAAAGCGAGGCAACCATCGCCTGATCGCCGCGCAGCTTGGTGACATCCGCGCGCGGCGGTGCGCCAAACATGCGGCGGTACTCGCGGCTGAAGTGTGAGGGGCTTTCGTAGCCAACCCGGTAGCTGGCGGTTGCCGCTTCCAGCCCCTCGGTCAGCATCAGGCGCCGGGCTTCGTGCAGGCGCAGCTTCTTCTGAAACTGCACCGGCGACATGCGGGTGACCTGTTTGAAGGTGTGGAACAGGGTCGACTCGCTCATGTTCACGTCTTCCGCCAGCTCCCGTACCCGCAGCGGTTCGGCAAAGCGGTCTTTCAGCACGGCAATGACCTTGGAGATGCGGTGGGCCTGGGTATCGGTGGCGACAAAGTCGCGCAGGCGCCAGCCCATCTCGCCCATCAGCGCCCGATAGATGATCTCGCGCCGCACCAGTGGCGCCAGAACGCGCGCATCGGTTGGCGATGACAGCAGCGCGACCAGTCGGGTCATGGCCTGCAGAATGCCGGTATCCAGCGGCGCCACGCACAGCCCGCAAGACGCCGCCGGGCAATCCCGTTGCTGATCCAGTGGCGGCAGTTCATCGCCCAGTTCCAGCACCAGCTCGGCGATCTCCTGCTGATTGAGCGATAGCTTGACCGCCAGATAGGGCGCGTTCGGGGTGGCATCAATGACGCAACCGCCGACCGGCAGTTCGACTGCCGAAATCATGTAACTCAGGGGGCCGTAGAGAATCTCCTTGTCGCCCAGCTGCACGGTTTTGCTGCCCTGGGCGATGACACAGAGCGCAGGTTCATAGACGACGGAACTGAAGCTGGTCGGCTGGTCTGCACGGTAGACCTCAAGCCCGGGAATACGCGTTTCATTGATCCCCTCGTTGATCGCATGCTCGCTGACCAGGTCGGCTAGCTGGCGGCACATGGGCAGGTCCAGTGGCGCTGGCTGAGTGTTGTCGTGTGACACGGTCAATGACCTCCTTCGGAGTTTCGCGACAGTATACGCAGATCAATTGATAACCAGATTACAGTCTTCAGGCAATTGCAGGATCAGGCAATAAGCTTGCAGGATTGCGCAAATCCTTGTGCGGTAAGGCTTGTTCTGCTCCTTTTGGGCGCTTTCTGTTACAGGGTCAGTGCTTGCTACAGCAGAATTAGGCGATTGCCAAATTCTCCGTATTTACAGAATTAGGCAATCTTCGCGCAGGACCGAGCTACCTGAGTGTGGCCCGCCGCACGTATCGTTTACGCCATACCCGATTCCCTTCAACCAACCGACGTGCCCCTCGGCGCGCGGGGATCCCTTTTTTTGCCTGCCAACTATTGCCCACAACACAGGGAGCGATGGATTACATGAACACGCATGCTTTTAACGGCTTTGCCCGTGCTGGCGCGGTCACCGCGCTATTGCTGCTACTGGCTGGTTGCGAGGCCAGCGGCGACCAGGCCAATAACCCGAACTTACCGGCTCCTGAGGTCGATGTGGCGGTGGCGCAGCCGCGCGATGTGACCCTTTGGGACAGCTTTACCGGCCGCATGGCCGCGCCGGAAACCGTGGAGCTGCGAGCCCGTGTCAGCGGTTATATCGACAAGGTGGCTTTTGCAGAAGGTGAGCTGGTCAAACAGGGGGACGTGCTGTTTGTCATCGACCAGCGCCCGTATCAGGCGCGCCTGCAGATGGCCCGAGCGGAAGTGGCGCGCGCCCGCAGTCAGGTGACGCTGGCGGCGCGTGAGGCCGAGCGGGCCGAGCAGCTGTGGCAGCGCCGCGCCATTTCCCGCGAGGAGATGGAACAGCGCAGCGCCGCGCGCAGTATGGCGCAGGCCGCGCTGGCGTCGGCGCAAGCGGCGCAGGACAACGCCGAACTGGAGCTGGCCTATACCGAGGTCAGGGCGCCGGTGTCCGGCCGCATGGGCCGTGCCGAGATTACCCGCGGCAACCTGGCGACCGCCGATGCGACACTGCTGGCGACGCTGGTCTCGGTCGACCCCATGTATGTCTACTTCGAGAGCGACCAGCAGACCGTCGAGAGCAACCCGTATGCTGATGCCATATCCATACCGGTGCGACTGGGGTTGGGCAGCGGTCAGGATTACCCCTACCAGGGTCAGCTCGACTTCGTCGACAACCAGTTCAACGCCGGCACCGGGACGCTGCAGTACCGGGCCGTGATCGCCAACCCCGAAGGGCTGTTCCGTCCCGGCCAGTTCGCCCGGGTGCAGATGCCGGTCGCGGCGGCCCGCCAGGCGATTCTGATCGACCAGAAGGCGGTGTTGACTGACCAGGATCGGCGCTATGTCTACGTGCTGGACGAGCAGAACCGGGCGACTCGCCGCTTTGTCGAGACCGGCCGCCGGGTGGATGGCCTGCTGGTGATCCGTGGCGGTTTGCAGGCCGGCGACCGGGTGGTGGTCAATGGACTGCAGAAGATTCTCTATCCGGGTTTCGAGGTCGCGCCGCAGCTGGTGGCGATGGACCGCAGCCAGCCGGTTCGCAACGAGGTAGCGCTGCAGACGGCGTTCTGACCCTGACCTGATTTTCCCCTTTTAACGATATTGCTGGGGCGTGCTCTGCGGAGCACGCCAAGGGAGCGTATTGCCGTGAATATTTCACGTTTCTTTGTCGACCGGCCGATCTTTGCCTCGGTGCTGTCGATCATCATCTTCGTGGTTGGCCTGATCAGCATCCCGATGCTGCCGGTCAGCGAGTACCCGGAGGTCGTGCCGCCCAGCGTGCTGGTCAGCGCAAGCTATCCGGGCGCCAACCCCAAGACCATCTCGGAAACCGTCGCCACCCCGCTGGAAGAAGCCATCAACGGCGTGGAAGACATGATCTACATGAAGTCGGTGGCTGGCAGCGACGGCAGTCTGGCGCTGACTGTGACCTTCGCGTTGGGTACCGACCCGGATCAGGCGCAGGTGCAGGTGCAGAACCGGGTGTCGCAGGCGCTGCCGCGGTTGCCGGAAGATGTGCGTCGCCTCGGCGTGACGACGCAGAAGCAGTCACCCAACCTGATGATGGCGGTGCACCTGATCTCGCCGGATGACAGCCTGGATGCGACCTACATTCGCAACTACGCGGTGCTGCACATTCGTGACGAGCTGGCGCGGATTCCCGGCGTCGGTCAGGCCGGTCTGTTCGGTGCCGGTGACTACGCCATGCGCCTGTGGATCGACCCGCAGCGGGCGGCGTCGCTGGGCGTCAGTGCGGGTGACATCGTCGCCGCGGTGCAGGAGCAGAACGTGCAGGTGTCGGCCGGCCAGATCGGCGCACCGCCGATGCCGAACAGCTCCGACCTGCTGATTTCGATCAACGCCAAGGGTCGTCTGGACAGCACCGAAGCCTTTGGCGACATCGTGCTGAAGACCGGTGACGACGGCCAGATCACCCGCCTGCGTGATGTGGCGCGTATCGAGCTGGCGGCGCAGGAAGACTCCCTGCGTGCGCTGCTCAATGGCCGTCAGGCGGTGGCGCTGCCGATCTTTCAGGCACCCGGCTCCAACGCGCTGGATGTCTCTGCCGCGGTGCGCGCCAAGATGGCCGAGCTGGCCGAAGACTTCCCGGCCGGCTTGAGCTGGGAAGTGGCCTACGACCCGACCGTGTTCGTCAGCACCTCGATCAGTTCTGTGATCCAGACCCTGCTTGAAGCGGTCGCACTGGTGGTGCTGGTGGTCATTCTGTTCCTGCAGACCTGGCGCGCCTCGCTGATTCCGCTGCTGGCGGTGCCGGTATCGATTGTCGGCAGCTTTGCCGTGCTGTTGATGCTCGGCTTCTCGATCAATACCCTGACGCTGTTTGCCATGGTGCTGGCGATCGGCATTGTGGTGGATGACGCCATCGTGGTGGTGGAAAACGTCGAGCGCAATATCGAGCAGGGGCTGGCACCGCTGGCGGCGGCGCATCAGGCGATGCGCGAGGTCAGTGGCCCGATTGTGGCGATCAGCCTGGTGCTCTGCGCGGTATTTGTGCCCATGGCGTTTCTGGATGGTATTACCGGGCAGTTCTACCGTCAGTTCGCGGTGACCATCGCCATTACCACGGTGATCTCGGCGATGAACTCGCTGACCCTGTCGCCGGCACTGGCCGCCACCCTGCTCAAGCCGCATGGCGCCGCACCGGATCTGCCGACCCGCGTAATCAACCGCAGCTTCGGCTGGCTGTTCCGCCCGTTCAACCGCTTCTTCCAGCGCAACGCCGAACGTTACGAGCGTCTGGTGGGGCGCAGTCTGGGTCGGCGCGGGATGGTGTTTGTGGTCTATCTGCTGCTGCTGGCAACCACTGCTGTGATGTTCCGCCAGGTGCCGGGCGGCTTTATTCCAACCCAGGACAAAACCTACCTGATTGGCAGCATCCGTCTGCCGGAAGGGGCGACGCTGGACCGTACCGAAGCGCTGGCGCGTCGGGTCAGTGATCTGGCGATGGAAACCGAAGGGGTGTCGCACGCGGCCGCGTTTGTCGGCTTCAACGCGCTGCAGGGCACCAATACGCCGAACGTGGGCACTGTGTTCATTCTGTTTGACGATTTTGATGTGCGTGAGCGTACCGCGCTGGAAATTGCCGACGACATCAACGCCAGGCTGGGCGAACTCAAGGAGGGCTTTGCCATTTCCTTCATGCCGCCACCGGTGTTTGGTCTGGGCGCGGGGTCCGGGTACTCGCTGTACATTCAGAACCGCCGCGGCGATGGCTACGGTGCGCTGCAGCAGGCGACCGACAGCATGGCTATGGCATTGAGTCAGACGCCGGGGCTGGGCTTCCCGATTACCTCCTATCAGGCCAACGTGCCGCAGCTGGACGCCGAGGTGGATCGCCTGCAGGCCAAGGCGCAGGGCGTGCGCCTGGATGAGCTGTTCGGCACCCTGCAGCTGTATTTCGGCGCGCAATACATCAACGACTTCAACCTGTTTGGCCGGACCTATCAGGTGCGTGCGCAGGCTGATGCGCCGTTTCGCGATGAGCCGAGTGATCTGGACAGCCTCTACGTGCGCAACGCCGCCGGCGAGATGGTGCCGCTCAACACCATGGTCCGCCTGAGGCCGAGCTTTGGCCCGGACCCGGTGATCCGTTACAACGGCTACCCGGCTGCTGATCTGATCGGCCAGTCCGATCCGGCCATGCTGTCGTCCACCGAGACGCTGGATACCGTCGCTGCGGTCGCAGCCAAGGCGTTGCCACCGGGCATGGATATTCAGTGGACCGACCTGAGCTTCCAGCAGGTCAATCAGGGCAGCGCCGCGCTGGTGGTGTTCCCGGTCGCGTTGCTGCTGGTGTTCCTGGTGCTGGCTGCGCTGTACGAGAGCTGGGTGATGCCGCTGGCGGTGATCCTGATCGTGCCGATGTGTCTGCTGGCGGCGATGCTCGGGGTCTGGTGGACCGGTGGTGACGCCAACATCTTCGTCCAGGTCGGTCTGGTCGTGCTGATGGGGCTGGCCTGCAAGAACGCCATTCTGATTGTCGAGTTTGCCCGCGAGCTGGAGATGCACGGCATGGAGACCGTCAAGGCCGCGCTGGAAGCCAGCCGCCTGCGTCTACGCCCGATCATCATGACCTCGGTTGCGTTTATCGCCGGCGTGTTGCCGCTGGTGCTGGCCTCCGGTGCTGGCAGCGAAGTGCGCAACGCCATGGGTATTACCGTGTTTACCGGCATGCTCGGCGTGACCCTGTTCGGGCTGCTGCTGACACCTGTGTTCTATGTTGCGCTGCGCAAGCTGGCTGGCACCTCGCTGGCCGTCGAGCGCCCCGCAGTGTAGCAGGAGGAAAAATCCAATGCATAAACTTCTCCCTCTGGCCCTGAGCGTGATGCTGACTGCATGCGCCGTGGGCCCTGACTATCAGGCGCCGGCGTCGGTGCCGCTGGCACGTTTCAGCCAGGCCGACGCGGCGGCTGAGCAACATCAGGCCAGCGAGAAGCGCTTCTGGTCTGGCTTCGATGATCCTCAACTGGCGGCGCTGATCGACCGGGCGCTGGCGCAGAATCTCGATGTGCAGACCTTGCTGGCGCGCTATCAAGGAGCCGAAGCATTGCTGCGAGGTGCGCGCCGTGACCGCTGGCCAAGCGTCACGCTGCAAGCCGGTGGTGGCGAGCAGCGGTTGGCTGAAGTGGAACGCACCGACCCCAACGTAGAGCGCGTTGAACAGTACTCGGTGGGTGCTGTCGCTAGCTGGGAACTCGACTTTTACGGTCGCCTGCAGCGTGCGGTAGAAGCGGGTGAAGCAGACCTTCAGGCGAGCGCGGCGGATCTGCAGGCGTTGCAGGTCGCGATTGCGGGTCAGGTTGCCAGCGGCTATTTCACCCTGCGCGGTCAGCAGCAGTTGCTGGCGGTGGCCGAACAGAACGTCGAATTACAGCAGGCTTCGCTGGATATCGTCAGCGCCCGTTTGGACGCCGGTCGCGGCACGGAGTTTGATCGGGTCAGGGCCCAGGCCGAGCTGGACGCCCTGCGCGCAGCGGTGCCGCAACGTCAGGCCGAGGTGCAGCTCAGCCTGCACCGGCTGGCGGTGTTGACCGGCCAGCCGCCAGCAGCCTTGAACGAGCGACTGGCTGCGCCGCAGGAGTTGCCGCCGATGAACGCCCGCATTGCGGTGGGCGCGCCTGCCGAGGTGCTGCGTCGTCGCCCTGATATTCAGGCCGCTGAACGCCGGCTAGCGGCAGCGACCGCGCGCATTGGTGTAGCCACCGCAGATCTGTTCCCGCGCTTTACCCTGGGCGCCTTGCTTGGCTCGGTAGCGGGCAGCGACGGTGACCTGTTCACCGCTGGCGCCGAGTCACGCAGTGTGACGCTGGGTATCGACTGGACCTTCCTTGACGTGGAAGGCGTGCGCGCCCGCATCGCAGCGGCGGATGCCACCGGCGCCGAGCGCTTGGCGCAGTACCAGCAGGCCGTGTTGCTGGCGCTGGAGGAAACCGAGAACGGGCTGGTGCGCTACCGCCACGCGCAGGAGCGCAGCCGCTGGCTGCTGGCCTCAAGCGAGGCCGCTCAGGCCGCGGTGGATCAGGCGCGGCTGCGTTACGAGCAGGGCTATATCGAGTACTTTGAAGTGCTGGATGCCGAGCAGCAGCTGACCGGCGTGCGCAGCGACCTGGTACAAAGCCGCATCGAGACCGCAACCGCGATGGTCAGCGTCTATCGCTCGTTGGCCGGCGCGCCGCCGCAGGCTGAGCAGTTGGCGTTGGGGGAGTAAGCTGAGCGCCACGCGTTGAGTTAGTTTTTGAAAGAACGTGTTTTCAGTCAGCTCGTTCTGAACAGGGTGAATGCTCGGACAGTGGAGTGTGCACTCTGGGTTCGTCCCGTTTACGCGGGCGAGTAGCGCAGGGCTGACGGGAAAAAGAGTCATAGGTTGTCTGAGGCTCGAAGAGCCGAGTTTTATGACTCCCCGTCAGGCCGAGCAACGCAGCGAACCCGAAGGGCCGCGTAGTCGGGTGCCCCGGGGGATCGCTAAGGGGGGCTGGGCAAGCAGCCCCCCTTGGCTCGCCGTGAAAGGCGAAAAACTGACTTGGCAACACCACAATCCAGGAGATATTTCGTGGGTAGGAAGGTGTCGTTGAGGTTGCTCGGTGGAGAAGCCTGTGGCGTTCTCCACCCTACGAGTCATCGGCGGAAGCTTAGAAGTTGGCGGGTGTCGTCGCGCTGATCAGCACGCAGGGCTCGTCGAACGGGTTACGAAAACGGTGCGGCTGGTTGCTGTCGAAGTAGTAGCTGTCGCCGGTTTCCAGTACATAAACCTCGCTGCCGACGGTCACTTCCAGCTGGCCGCTGACCACGGTGCCGGCTTCTTCGCCTTCGTGGTTGAGCATGTCCGGGCCGGTATCGGAGCCGGGTGGGTAGGTCTCGTTGAGGAAGGAGAAGGCACGGTTGGGGTGCCCCTTGCCGACCAGCTTCATGGTGACTTCGTTGGAGCCGATATCCAGCAGTTCGTCGGCGCGGTAGATCACCTTGCGTTGGGTGTCTTCTTCCAGCTCCAGCGAGAAGAAATCGACCAGCGACATCGGGATGCCTGAGAGCACTTTCTTCAGTGAACTGACCGAGGGGCTGACGCTGTTTTTCTCGATCATGGAGATAGTGCTGTTGGTGACGCCGGCGCGTTTGGCCAGTTCACGTTGGGATAAACCTTTGAGTTTGCGGATGGTTTTGAGACGGGCACCAACGTCCAATGGCAGATTCCTCCGGGGAATGGTCGGACTGAACGCCGCAGGGGGGCATTCGACCGGGGGATAATTGCACGGCTGTTCAGAATTTTCAACAGCCGTGCCGCCGCCATCACCCAATGTAGTGACGGGGTACCCGGTTCAGGTTGCAGAACAGCTGGTACGGGATGCTGTCGGCCCAGCCTGCCACTTCACTGGCGTTCAGGCCATCACCCCAGAGTGTCACGCTGCTGCCCAGTCCGCTGCCGGGCAGGTCGGTCAGTTCGACGGTCAGCATGTCCATTGATACCCGGCCGATCAGTCGGCTGCGCTGGCCGTCGACCAGCACCGGTGTACCGTCTTTGGCGTGGCGTGGATATCCGTCGGCATAGCCCATGGCAACCACGCCGACGCGGGTTGGCCGGGTGGTGACGAAGCGTGAGCCGTAGCCGATCGGCTCGCCCGCTGGCAGCTCGCGCACGGCAATGATGCGCGAGGTCAGTTGCATCACCGGACGCAGTTTGGCGGCATGCTCCTGCTCGAACTCGAACGGGGTTGCGCCATACAGCATGATGCCGGGGCGCAGCCAGTCGTTGTGGGCCTGCGGCCAGGCCAGCACGCCGGGCGAGTTGCACAGGCTGGCCGGGCCATCGAGCCCGGCAGTGGCGGCGGCGAAGGTCGCCAGCTGCTGTTCGGTACGACCGGTGTCGGGCTCGTCGGCGCGGGAGAAGTGGGTGATTTTGGTCAGGCTGGCTACCTGTGGCAGCGCGGCCAGACGGCCCCAGATCGTGGCGTATTCCTCGGGGCTGAAACCAACCCGGTGCATGCCGCTGTCGAGCTTCAGCCAGATGTGCAGCGGTCGGCTGAGGGTGGCCGCTTGCAGTTGCTGCAGCTGGGCATCGTGGTGCAGCACCGCCCAGAGGTCATGCTCGGCCAGCAGTGGCAGCTCGTCGGCATCGAACCAGCCTTCGAGCAGCAGGATCGGGCCGCGAATGCCGGCTGCGCGCAACTCCAGCGCTTCCTCGATGCAGGCGACGGCGAAGCCGTCGGCATCGGCCTGCAGCGCTTCGGCGCATTGAACGGCGCCATGCCCGTAGGCGTTGGCCTTGACCACCGCCAGCGCGCGGCGCCCGGACAGCGACTTGGCCAGTTGATAGTTGTGACGCAGGGCAGACAGGTCGATCAGGGCTTGGGCTGGGCGCATGGGCAAGGCATCTTGAATAAAAAAGACGGGGCAATGTGCCCCGTCAGAATATCAGACACCACTGAACGCGTGGGAGCGGTGACTGAGAGGGTGAAACAGGTTTTGCTGCAACCTCAGGGCAGTGCAGCAACGACCGACATCTCGACCAGAATTTCCGGCTCACACAGCTTGGCTTCGACGGTCGCGCGGGCAGGGGCGGTGCCGGCGGGCAGCCACTGATCCCAGGCGCTGTTCATGGCTTCAAAGTCGGCGTCGATGTCTTTCAGGTAAATGGTCACCGACAGGATGTTGGTCTTGTCGGTACCCGCCTCGGCCAGCAGTTTCTCGATCTCTGCGAGCGTGCTGCGGGTCTGCTCGGCGGCATCCTTGGCAAGGTCGTCATCGGCGGCCACCTGACCGGCAAGATAGACCGTGTTCTGGTGAATCACGATCTGACTCATGCGGTGGTTAGTGTGCAGACGCTGGATGGCCATGGTGCTGGTGTTCCTTGTGGTTGGTGTAGCGGTCAAAGCTGTAATCGCCGGCGTTCAGAGCCGGCTTTTCGCCGGACAGCAGGTCAGCCAGCAGTTTGCTGGAGCCGCAGGACATGGTCCAGCCCAGGGTGCCGTGACCGGTGTTGAAATACAGGTTGCGCAGACTGCTGGTGCCGATGATCGGCGTGCCGTCCGGGGTCATCGGGCGAAAGCCGGTCCAGAAGGTCGCTTCGGCCACCTTGCCACCCTGCGGGAACAGGTCGGAGACAACCATTTCCAGTGTTGCGCGACGCTTTTCTTTCAGGGTGTCGTCAAAACCGGTCAGCTCTGCCATACCGCCCACGCGGATGCGGTCGGCGAAGCGGGTGACGGCAACCTTGTAGGTTTCATCCATGATGGTGGAAACCGGCGCCATGGCGTCATCCGCCACCGGCAGGGTCAGCGAGTAACCCTTGACCGGGTAGATCGGCAGGTCAAAGCCGAGCGGACGGGCCAGTTTCGGCGAGTAGCTGCCAAGGGCCAGTACATAACGGTCGGCGGTCAGTACTTCGCCGCTTTCCAGACGTACGCCGTTAATCTGGGCGCCGTCGCTGAGCAGTTCGTCGATGGCACAGTTGTAGCGGAACTCGACGCCCAGCTCGGCGGCTTTGGCGGCCAGGCGGGTGGTGAACAGGTGGCAGTCGCCGGTCTCGTCGTTCGGCAGGCGCAGCCCGCCAACGATCTTGTCGGCGCTGGCGGCCAGGCCGGGTTCTACGCGCACGCAGCCTTCCCGGTCGAGCACCTCGTACGGCACGCCGCAGCGTTCCAGCACGGCGATGTCCTGGGCGGCGGCGTTCATCTGCTTCTGGGTGCGGAATACCTGCAGGGTGCCCAGCTCGCGGTGTTCGTAGTCGACGCCGCTGTCGGTGCGCAGATCCATCAGGCAGTCGCGGCTGTATTCCGCCAGGCGCATCATGCGTTCCTTGTTGATCGCATAACGGGCTTCGGTGCAGTTGGCCAGCATCTGGACCATCCAGCGGTACTGATGCGGGTCGCTGGTCGGGCGGATGGACAGCGGCGGATGCTTGGCCAGCATCCACTTGACCGCCTTGAACGGCACACCCGGTGCGGCCCACGGGGCGGAGTAGCCGGGGGAGATCATGCCCGCGTTGCCGAAGCTGGTTTCCAGGCCGGCGCCCGGCTGGCGATCAACCACGGTGACCTGATGGCCGGCGCGGGCCAGATACCAGGCGCTGGTAACGCCGATGACGCCACTACCGAGGATGAGAACCTGCATGACATTGCTCCCGGAAAATTTGCTGTGAATTTGCCCTTGGGCGATATCGCTATTCTATGGCAAGTGATCTGGGCTCATTTTTCGTTTATTTTGCGTATTGCAGAGCGAGATTCTCTTGCAGATTCTTTTTTTGGAGGTATTTCATGAAAACCAAAAAGGCCTCCAGTCGCGAGCTGGATCGGATTGACCGCCACATCCTGCAATTGCTGCAGGAAGAGGGGCGGATGTCCTATGTGGAGCTGGGCGAACGGGTGGGGTTGTCGACCACTCCGTGCATGGAGCGGGTGAAGCGGCTGGAGCGGGAGAAGTTCATCCTTGGCTACGGTGCCCGGCTCAACCCGCACAAGCTGCAGGCGAACCTGCTGGTGTTCGTGGAGATCAGCCTCTACTCCAAGTCTGCCGACATCTTCGACGACTTTCGCCGCGCCGCGATCAAGCTGCCGCATGTGCTGGAGTGTCATCTGGTATCGGGTGACTTCGATTACCTGATCAAGGCGCGCATTTCCGAAATGGCGTCCTATCGCAAGCTGCTGGGCGACATTCTGCTGCGTCTGCCGGGTGTGCGGGAGTCGAAAAGCTACATTGTCATGGAAGAGTTGAAGGAGACGCTGGCGCTGCCGATTCCCGATGCAGACTGAGCGGGATTGTCGGGCCGGCGGTATCTGGTTATGCTGAGCGTCAATTTTTATTTACGCTGTTTCACGATTTCAAACGCCAATGACCGCTAACGGATAGCCCCATGCTGCGCAGTTCAACCCATACTCACGAGCACGCTCCTTCGTATTACGCCGCGACCACCAACCAGCAGCTCGGGCTGCCGGTCCTGCAGGGGGAGGAGCAGGCCGACGTCTGCATCGTTGGCGGTGGCTTTACCGGCGTCAACACCGCGCTGGAACTGGCCGAACGCGGGCTGTCGGTGGTGCTGCTGGAGGGGCATCAGATCGGCTGGGGCGCCAGTGGCCGTAATGGTGGTCAGCTGATTCGCGGCGTTGGTCACGATGTTGACCGGTTCGAAAAGCAGATTGGCGCAGACGGCGTACGCAACCTCAAGCTGATGGGCATCGAGGCGGTCGAAATCGTCACCCAGCGGGTGGCACGTTTCAACATCGACTGCGATCTGACCATGGGCTACTGCGATCTGGCCAACAAGCCGGCGCACATGGAGGGCTTTCTCGCCGACCGCGAGGAGCTCAAGTCGCTGGGCTATCGTCACGATATGACTATCATCGAGCGTGATCAGCTGCATACCGTGGTCGGCTCTGACCGCTACATCGGCGGCATGACCGACATGGGCTCAGGCCACCTGCACCCGCTCAATCTGGTGCTGGGTGAGGCGGCGGCAGCGCGGCAGCTGGGTGCGCGCCTGTTCGAGCATTCGCCGGTCACCCGCATTGACTATGGCGACACCCTGACCGTGCATACCGCAACTGGGCGGGTACGGGCCAAACAGCTGGTGCTGGGCTGCAATGCCTATATGGGACAACTGAATCCGAAGCTCGGCGGCACCGTGATTCCGGCCGGCAGTTACGTGATTGCCACCGAACCGCTGGGCGAGGAACGCGCGCGCAGCCTGATCCCGCAGAATATGGCGTTGTGTGACCAGCGCGTTGCGCTGGATTACTACCGCCTCTCCGCCGATCACCGTCTGCTGTTCGGCGGTGCCTGTCACTACTCTGGCCGCGACCCGGCAGACGTAGCGGCCTACATGCGGCCGAAAATGCTCAAGGTGTTTCCGCAGCTGGCTGATGTGAAAATCGATTACCAGTGGGGCGGCATGATTGGCATCGGCGCCAACCGTCTGCCGCAGATCGGGCGCCTCGATGACCAGCCGAACGTGTTCTACGCCCAGGCCTACTCTGGCCACGGCGTCAACGCCACCCACCTGGCCGCGCGGCTGTTGGCGGAGGCCATTACTGCCCAAGCTGGCAGCGGCTTCGATATCTTTGCCAAGGTGCCGCATATGGCCTTCCCGGGCGGTCAGCGCTTCCGCGCGCCGCTGCTGGCGATGGGCATGCTGTGGGAGCGGACGAAAGAGCTGTTTTGACCCCGCGCGCTTGGGCGCGCGGGGAGCTGCAAGCTGCAAGCTACAAGCTAAACAAGCGTGAGCTGGCAGCAAAGTCGTGCGCTGCGGGGTTTTACTTGCGGCTTGAGGCTTGCGGCTTGTCGCTCGGGTTTAGGTCGATCAACCCCCACGGCAGTTCGGCCACCTTGGCTGGGTGAGCGCTGAGGTCGATCAGGTCGCCGTTGGCGGGTATCAGCCCGCCCAGTCCCAGCTCGCGTCCCAGCGCCATGTGTGCCTGCTGGTGGTAGCGCTCGCCGTGTACGGGGAGCAGGTGGCGGGCCTTCAGCCAGTTGTAGAGCTGGCGCAGGTCGTCTTGTGGCGGGTGGCCAGAGGCGTGCACATCGGGCTGCATGTCGTCGTCGATCAGTTCGACGCCCTGCTCTTTCAGACCCTGCTTGATGCGCTCCAGTGCCAGTTCGTTGCCGGGAATCAGGCGCGAGGAGAAAATCACCGTGTCGCCCGGCTCCAGGCTCAGCTGCGGATGGCTGCCGGCGGCCAGCCGGCCGAGCGCGGCCCCGGGTTCACCCTGGCTGCCGGTGCAGACCCAGAGCTGCTGCTCGCGCGGCAGATGGCCCAGTTCCCATGGCCCGATGTAACCGGGACGCCCAGGCAGATAGCCCTGGGCGCGGCCAATGCTGTGCATGTGGGTCAGGCTGCGGCCGAGCAGCGCGGCGTAGCGGCCGCAATCGAAGGCAATGTCTGCCAGACTGTGCAGGCGCGCCAGGTTGCTGGCAAAGCAGGTGACGATGACTCGCTGGCGGCAGGGCCGAATGGCGTCCTGCAGGCCATTCTGTACCGTGGCTTCGGAGCGACTGGCGCCGGGTACCGGGGCGTTGGTCGAGTCGCCGATGATGACATCAATGCCGGCTCGGCCCAGTTGCTGCAAGCGGGCCTGCGCGGTCAGCTCGCCAACGACCGGATGATTGTCCAGCTTCCAGTCGCCGCTGTGGTACAGGCGCTTGCCGGCAACCTCCAGCACGATGGCGTGCGACTCGGGGATCGAGTGGGTGACCGGAATCCATTCGGCCTGAAAGGCGCCGATGCCGATGGGCTCCAGCGGGCGTATTTCCTGCAGGCGCGGCCAGGTCAGGCCGGGATCAAGCTTGGCGCGAATCAGCTGGGCGGCAAAGGGGCTGGCGTAAATCGGACAATCCAGCGCACGCCACAGGTGCGGAATGGCGCCGATGTGATCTTCATGCCCGTGGGTAATCAGCAGCGCCGACAGCTTGATGTCGTGGCGCTCCAGTGCTGACAGGCTTGGCACCGAAACACTGTTGCGCCCGCTGGGTGTCGGATTCAGGGCAAAGCCGCAGTCCACCGCAATCCATTCGCCACCCGAGCCGTACAGATAAAAGTTCGCCCCGAACATGCCAGCGCCGCCGAGGGCCACAAACCAGGGGCCAGGTTGGCGGTGGAGTTGATCGAAGCGGGCGCGCATTGGGAAGCCTTATATCGGTTGTGAAGCGGGAACTGACAGCTTCAAGCCTCAAGCTTTAAGCTGCAAGTAAAAACCGTGTGGTGTTGAATCGTGAGGGTTTTACTTGCAGCAACAGGCGGCAGTATAGGTGAGCCGAAAACAGTTGCTGGGTCTGCGGCCGAGCGCATCCTGATTTTGCTTGCCGCTTGCCGCTTGCCGCTGCTTTTAGCCAAAAAACCAATAACACACCCCAATGGCTGTAAGCATGCCGGCCAGGTCGGCCAGCAGGGCACAGCCGAGGGCGTGGCGCACGCGGCTGATGCCGACCGCGCCAAAGTAGACCGCCAGCACATAGAACGTAGTCTCGGTGCTGCCCTGGAAGGTCGCGGCCAATTGGGCGGCGAAGCTGTCGACTCCGAAGGTGTTCATGGTCTCGATCATCATCGCGCGTGAACCGCTGCCCGAGAGTGGCTTGATGAACGCGGTGGGCAGTGCGTCGATAAAGCGGGTGTCCCAGCCAAGCCCCTCTACCAGCCAGCGGATACCATCGAGCAGTGCGTCGAGCACGCCGCTGGCGCGCAATACGCCAACGGCGACCAGCATGGCGACCAGAAATGGCAGCAGCGAGATGGAGACCTCGAAACCCTGTTTGGCCCCCTCGATAAAGCTGTCGTACACGTTGACCTTGCGCAGTGCCGCGATCAGCAAAAAGGCGATGACGATGCCGAACAGGGTGAGATTGCCCACCAGGGTCGAGGTAGCGGCCAGTGCTTCAGCCGACAATCCGGCGAGTATCGTCAGCAGCAACCCGAGCGCTGCTGCACCGGCGGCCAGATAGGCCAGCACCACAGGGTCCCAGAGTTTCAGCCGCTGGATCAGGGCAACGCTGAGCAGGCCAACCAGGCTGGAGGCGCTGGTTGCCAGCAGAATCGGCAGAAATACTTCGGTCGGATCGCTGGCGCCCTGCTGGGCGCGGTACATAAAGATGGTGACTGGCAGCAGGGTGAGCGATGAGGTGTTCAGCACCATGAACAGGATCTGCGCGTTGCTCGCCGTATCCTTGCTGGGATTCAGGCTTTGCAGAGCGTGCATGGCCTTGAGGCCGATGGGGGTGGCGGCGTTGTCCAGCCCCAGCACGTTGGCGGCAAAGTTCATGGTGATATGACCGAGGGCGGGATGCCCGCTGGGCACCTCGGGCATCAGTCGGCGGAACAGTGGATCAAGCAGGCGCGCCATGACGGCAATCAGGCCAGCGCGTTCGGCAATCTGCAAAAAGCCCAGCCACAGGGTCATGGTGCCGACCAGCACCAGAACGATCTCGACGCTGAGGCGGGCCATATCGAACAGTGCGGCGACCAGCCGGCTGAATACCTCCGCGTCACCCAGCCCCAGCCATTGCCAGAGCGCGGCGGCGAAGGCACTGAGGAAAAAACCAAGCCAGATCCAGTTGAGCATGGGCCTGTCAGTCCCCGCTGGCGCTGCAGGGGGGCAGGCGCGGAGGCAGGCTGTTGGCGTCCGGGTCGAACCACTGTGGCGCCGACTGGTTCAGCAGGATGCTGGCCTGGCCCGGTACCAGCGCGGCCAGAATGGCGGCGGTTTCGCTGTCGGGTAGACCGTCGAAGCGGGCGGGGCGAAAACGCATCTGGAACGCCGCAATCACGTTGCGGGTTGCCTCATCCAGTTCGCCATGCAACGGAGCGTCGTAGCCCCAGTCGTGCAGGGCGTTCTGGAACCAGCTGATAGCCGGTATACGCCCGCCCAGCCAGTGCTGCATGACGCGTTGACGCTGAGGGTCTGGGCCGACGGCGACGCCGGCGTCGATCAGTTGCTGCCAGGGGAAAAGCGGCCCCGGATCGACCTTGCGCTGGGGAGCGATATCACTGTGTCCGAGCACATTTTCCGGGCTAATGCCGTGGCGTTGCTGGATGTCGCGCAGCAGCCGAATCAGCGCCTCAATCTGACGCGGATCCCAGGGCGGCCACTGGCGACAGCTTGCCTGGTCGATATAGCCCGGGTGTACCAGCTCAATGCCGATCGAGCTGCTGTTGAGCCAGGTTCTGCCGCGCCAGCTGCTTTCTCCTGCGTGCCACGCCCGACGGTTCTCGTCGACCAGCCGGTAGATAACCGGATCATGGTCGCTGATCAGATAGTGGCTGCTGACGTCCTGCTCGGTCAGGGTATGCAGCGAGCGCTCGAACCCGGACGAGGTGTAGTGCAGGACGATATATTGGCTGCGACTGTCCTGGCTGCGAGCCTGATAGCGGTCATCAATAATGAGTGCCGGGCTGCACGCGTTGAGCAGCGCCGCGCAGGTGAACAGCAGGGTAAGGCGCAGGGCATGACTCATGGTGAATCGGCGGCGACTATCCGGTTGCGGCCGGCTTCCTTGGCCTGGTACATGGCTTGGTCTGCGCGCTCGAAGGTGCTGTCCAGAGTGTCGCCTTCGCGGAACTCGGTGAAACCGATGGAGATGGTCACCGGCACCGGTTCGTTCTTGAAGTGGAACGGGGTGTGTTCAATCCCGTTGCGCAGCTCTTCCAGTGCGGTGGCTCCCTGCTCGGGCGTGACGCCCGGCATCAGGATGACAAACTCCTCACCACCAAAGCGGCCGATGAAGTCGGTCTTGCGCAGTCGCCGCGAGAGTTGCTGGGCAATCAGTCGCAACACCTTGTCGCCTGCCAGATGGCCAAAACGGTCGTTGATCGACTTGAAGTGATCCACGTCCAGCACCACCAGCAGCAACCGGCCGCCATAGCGTTGCCAGCGCTCGTGTTCCTCTTCCATGCGGCGCTGCAGTCCGGCGCGATTGGCCAGACCGGTCAGGCTATCGATCATGGCCTGGCGGCGCTGCTCCTCCAGGTGGCGGCGGAAGGTCTGCGCTTCTACCTCCATCACCTGAATGCGCTCGACCATGGTGGTGAGCTGTTGCGAAACCTTGTTATCACGTTCCTCGCGCAGTTCACGGGCGCGGTCGATGTTTTCCAGCAGGGAGTTGAGTCGCAACTCCACATTGGCCTTGAGTGAGCTCAAATCGTCTGCGTCGCGCACGTTCTCATTGAGGTCGGCGACCTGGTTGCGAATATCGCCGGCCAGTTCCCGTTCCGCCTCAAGTGAGCCGTTGTAGTTGGTGTGCGCTTGCTCAAGATTGCCCTGGAACTGGCTAAGACGCTGGTTCAGCTGCTGCAGATAGCCCTCAAACTCCGCCTGGCGACTCTGCTGGGCACCCAGTATCAAGCCGGTCAGGCTGTCGAGCAGCGCAGCCAGTTCATACCAGTTGAGCCCGCGACTGACCTGCTCACGCAGGCGGTCGCGAATGGTCTGCTGGACTTCTATCACCTGCAGCTCGTTAAGCAGGTTCAGCAGGATAGACTCGATATGGGCGGCGACCTGGGAGAAGCTCTGCTGTTCTCCGCTGATCACACCTGTGATGGCCGGTTGCTCTGGTTCGACAGGCCCGGCCTGATCATCTTCGTGATGCGCGAGTTGTTCGCTCGCCTCAGGCAGAGGGTCCGCCTGGCTGGGTTCATTGCCAGCGCGGCGTTCACCGCGACCGAACAGGCGCCCCCACAGGCCGGCGGTTTCTGCTTCCGGCTCGGACTGGAGGATCTCGCCCTGCAGTTGCTGAAGGTCTCCAAGAATGCTGTCGAGCTGGCGTGGCAGCTCACCCAGATCAGTCAGACGGCGACCGAGCGTGCGCAGTGCCTTGGCTGCGTCCTTCGGCGGTTCGCTGTCCTGCAGTTGTTCGATGATGGTCTGCAGGCTTTTGGCGATATTGCTGGCGCGCTCCTGACGTTTCTGGTCAGCGGTGAGCACGGCATGTTCCAGCTTGGGCAGCAGGTCGGCCAGCATGCTGGGTGGTGCATCCGCCCGCAGGGCACGACGCAACTCGTTCAGGCGCTTGTCCAGCAGGGGGTCGATGCCTGATGCGGCAATACTGACGCGAACCAACCCTCGCTTGAGCAGTTCCGTCTGCTCGCCGGGCTCAACAGTCTGGCAAGAGCCTTCGGCGATAGGGTGGATATCCGGCATGGGTGCTCCAAGGATTGGTGTCTCAGAGATTATAGGTGATGCAGATGTTCTGACTAGCCTTTACATAGGGGGGAAGGCAATTTGATATGCATGGCGACCGGCAGGTGGTCGGAAATGGCATGCGGCAGCACATCAACCTGCTCAACGCTGAGGCTGGGGCTGACAAGAATGTGGTCAAGTACACGCGCCGGCTTCCAGCTGGGATAGGTGCCGGGCAGGTCGGGGGCCTGGAGGTCTGCCCCTTTCAGTGGCGAGTGCTGCAGCAGATCTTCGGCGTGGGTGTTCATGTCGCCCATCAGGACGACGTGGCGGTGATCGGCGATGCGTTCGCGCACGTAGGCGAGCTGGTTGGCGCGGCCCTTGGTGCTCAGTGCCAGATGCATCATGACCACCAGCAATGACTCCTCACCCTGGCCGAACTGGGTCAGGATGGCGCCGCGGCCCGGCAGAATGCCCGGCAGCTTGTGGTCTTCCAGCAGGTCCGGCGCATAGCGGCTCAGGAGCCCGTTGGAGTGCTGGGCGAAGCGGCCAAGATTGCGGTTCAATTGCTGGTACCAGTAAGGGAAACCGCTTTCCCTGGCCAGATGCTCAACCTGATTGACGAAGCCTGAGCGCAGGCTGCCGCCGTCGACCTCCTGCAGGGCAACAAGGTCAAACTCGTTGAGCAGCTGGGCGACCTTGCCCAGCTGGTGCTGACGGCTGGCGCTGGGCAGCAGATGCTGCCAGCTGCGGGTCAGGTAGTGATGATACTTCTGGGTGTTGATGCCGACCTGAATGTTGAAGCTCAACAGGCGGAGGATTTCCGGGAGTGGGCGCTGCTCTGTCTGGCACTGGCTGTTGATCCGCAGCTCACCCGGCGCCATATGGCCCCGAGTGGTGCGGGTCGAGCTGATGTTGCCGACGGACAGCATCATTTAGCCCTGCTTGGCCTGGCGCTCCTGCTCGACCAGGTACTCGGCAATTTTCAGCATGTTCTCGAAGGTACCGGCCATCCTGCCTTCGATGCGGTACTTGCCATTGACGATCAGGCAGGGAACGCCGGTAGCGCGGTAGTCGCGGGCAAGGCGCCCGGCCTGATCGAGGCGGCTTTTCACGCCGAAGGACGACCAGGCGCGCTCGAATTCTTCGTTGCTGACGCCGTAGGGGGCAAGAAACTCAGCCATTGCTTCGGTGTTCTGCAGCGGGTTTTTTTCACGATGGATAGCGTTAAACACCGCGTTGTGGGTTTCTTCCAGCTTGCCGAGGCTGTCCAGGGTGTAGAACAGTTGGCCGTGGGTATTCCAGGCTCCACCGAACATCGCAGGCACCGGACGGAAGTTGACGTCTTCCGGCAGTGTCTTGGACCAGGCATCGATGGTTGGCTGGAAGGCATAGCAGTGTGAACAGCCATACCAGAACAGTTCAGCTACTTCGATTTTGTCAGGATCCTGGGTGGGCGCCGGAGTTGGCAGAACGACGTAGTGGACGCCTTCCTGGTAGGTAGTCTCTTGAGCCTGGGCCAGTGCAAAGCTGCCGAGCAGCCAGATCAGGGCAACGCTGAACAACACACGCATGTAGTTCTCCATTACGGGGTAGTGACAGATTTCAGACCCGACAGTAGAGCAAAGATTCCGCGATTACCAGACGTAACTGTGGCGCGGTATTACCGTAGTAAAGCGCGCATGCAAAAAGGGGTAGCCGATGGCTACCCCTTTTCATTGCAACAGTGCGCGCGCTTAACGCAGGCCCTGGATATAGCTGGCAACAGCCTCGATATCCTTGTTGCTGAGGCGGCTGGCAACGGTGCGCATGATCATGCTGTCGCCGTCGTTGGTACGGTTGCCTTCGCGGAAGTCGGTCAGCTGTTTGGCAGTGTAAGCCGCGTGCTGGCCAGCCAGGTGCGGGTAGGCTGCCGGAGCGTTACCCTGACCGGTCGGGGAGTGGCAGCCGGTGCACGCAGGCAGGCCGGTTTCCAGGTTGCCGCCACGGAAGATTTCTTCGCCACGGGCTGCCAGCGCCGGATCAGCAACTCCAAGGGTGCCGGTCTGGGAGGCGTAATAGGCCGCCAGATCAGCCATGTCCTGTTCGCTCATGCCGTCAAGAATGCCGGTCATCTCGATGACGTTGCGACGGCCTTCCTTGATGTCGGTGATCTGCTTGAGCAGGTAGCGCTCGCCCTGACCGGCCAGTTTCGGGAAGTTCGGTGCAGCGCTGTTGCCGTCTGCTCCGTGGCAGGCGCCGCAAACGGCAGCCTTGGCCTGGCCAGCTTCAGCATTGCCCTCAACAGCGTGCGCACCAGTGGCGACGCCCAGGGTCAACGCCAGACTAACGAGTAATTTATTCATCGGCTAATCCAATAACGGCTAAAAGAAAACGGTTGGCAGTGCCTGCAGTCCGGCCTTAATGACCGCGTTATCAAGGGCAGGCAGCCGTGATTGTTTGCCCCATGCTAGCCGCGCGCTGCGCAGGGTGCAATGGCTGAAATGCCGCACCCCGGGTCGCACCTGCGGCGCTTCTGGGTTCTCGGGCTGACCGACCATCACCCTGCGCCTGGGCGCGGGTCAATTGGTCAGTGCTTCCCATAACCGCGGCATTATATACTAAGCCTGCCGCAAACGTGAATGTCATCAGTGCCCGGCTTTGGTATGTCGGCCCAAACGGAAATCCCATGTCCTCGAGTACTCCACTTGTTTCTCTCTGCCAGCAGGCCACCTTTATCAAAAGCGCCAGTCTGGTTACCCAGTGCCCGCCTGATATCGGTCTGGAAGTGGCCTTTGCCGGACGCTCCAACGCCGGCAAGTCCAGCGCGCTCAATACGCTGACCCACGCCCGACTGGCGCGGACCTCCAAAACGCCTGGCCGCACGCAATTGATCAACTTCTTTCGGCTGGATGATGAGCGACGGCTGGTGGACCTGCCCGGTTACGGCTACGCCAAGGTGCCACTGGAATTGAAGGCGCACTGGCAACAGCATCTGGACGCCTATCTCACCGGCCGTCGCAGTCTGGCGGGCCTGGTGCTGGTCATGGATCTGCGTCATCCCCTGTCGGATTTCGACTGCATGATGCTGGAATGGGCTCGCAAGAGTGGCATCCCGGCCCATGTACTGCTGAGCAAGGCGGACAAGCTGGCCTATGGTGCGGCCAAGAACGAGCTGCTCAAGGTGCAGGCGAGAATGCGCAAGGAGCTGCGTTCCGATGCCACAGTGCAGCTGTTTTCATCACCCAAGCGCCAGGGGGTTGAGCAGGCGCATGAGGTGCTGGCTGGCTGGCTGTTCCCGCCGGAGGCAGAGGCTGGGCAGGAAGAGTTGGAGTCCTGATTCTCCGGAGTTGGCAAAAAAAACGTAAAAAAAACCCCGAGCTTCTATGGGGAGGGAGGCTCGGGGTTCAACTAACCGGGCTGTGCTAGGAAAGGGAGTGCCCGGTTTTTCTGCCAACACTAAATCACATCTAAGGAGCATGAATGGCTTTCAAGCCGTTCATAAGCTCTGACCGGGCAGGTTCGGGATAAGTTCAAAAAAATTTTTAGATGGGTTGGTTATGAAAACGGCAGCGCTTAGGCGCTGCCGTTTTCAGCCGCAAGCCGCAAGCCGCAAGCCGCAAGCCGCAAGCCGCAAGCCGCAAGCCGCAAGCCGCAAGCCACTCGGTAGTGAGTGATAGGGTTTAGCTTGAAGCTTGAAGCTTGAAGCTTGCGGCTCGGCCCAAAGGGCCGCCCTTAGTGCGCTTCGTCCCAGTTGTTGCCCACACCGACCTCGACCACCAGCGGCACGTCCAGGTCTGCGGCCTGGCCCATGCGCTCCTTGAGTCCCTGGCTGACGGCCTCAATCTGGTCTTCGCGCACTTCCAGCACCAGTTCGTCGTGGACCTGCATGATCACACGGGCGTCCAGCGCGCTGTCGTCAAGCCATTGGGCGACCTTGATCATGGCGCGCTTGATGATATCGGCAGCGGTGCCTTGCATCGGTGCGTTGATCGCGGTGCGCTCGGCAGCCTTGCGCATGGCCTGGTTCTTGGCATGAATTTCCGGCAGGTACAGGCGGCGACCGAACAGGGTTTCGACGTAGCCCTGCTCGCTGGCCTGCTCGCGGGTGCGTTCCATATAGCTCAGCACGCCCGGGTAGCGGGTGAAGTAGCGGTCAATGTAAGCCTGCGCCTGCTTGCGATCGACACCGATCTGTTTGGCCAGACCAAAGGCACTCATGCCGTAGATCAGGCCGAAGTTGATGGCCTTGGCGCTGCGGCGCTGGTCGGTGGTGACCTCCTCCAGGTCCACGCCGAATACCTCGGCAGCGGTTGCGCGGTGCACATCGAGATCATGGCGGAAGGCGTCCAGCAGACCGGCATCTTGTGCCAGATGCGCCATGATCCGCAGCTCGATCTGCGAGTAGTCCGCCGCCAGCAGTTTGTAGCCCTTTGGCGCGATAAAGGCCTGGCGAATGCGGCGGCCTTCGGCGGTGCGGATCGGGATGTTCTGCAGGTTCGGATCAGAGGACGACAGGCGACCCGTTGCCGCCACCGCCTGATGATAGGAGGTATGGATGCGTCCGGTACGCGGGTTGATCTGCTCCGGCAGGCGGTCGGTGTAGGTGCTCTTGAGTTTGCTGACGCTGCGGTACTGCATGATCACCTGCGGCAGCTCGAAGCCTTGCTCGGCCAGTTCTGCAAGCACCGCCTCGGCGGTCGATGGCTGGCCCTTGGCGGTTTTCGACAGCACCGGCAGGCCCTGCTTTTCATACAGGATGGCGCCCAGTTGCTTGGGTGAGCCGAGGTTGAACTCCTCGCCGGCCAGCTCGAATGCCTGACGCTCCAGAGCGACCATTTTCTCGCCCAACTCGATGCTCTGTTCGCCGAGCAGCTTGGCGTCAACCAGCGCACCGTTGCGTTCGATGCCGGCCAGGACCGGCATCAGCGGCATTTCGATTTCCTGCAGGACCTTGGCCAGCGATGGCTGTGGCTGCAGTTTGGCCCACAGGGCCTGGTGCAGGCGCAGGGTCACGTCGGCGTCTTCGGCGGCGTAGGGGCCGGCCTGTTCCAGTGCGATCTGATCAAAGGTCAGTTGCTTGCTGCCCTTGCCGGCGATGTCTTCGAACTTGATGGTGCTCTGGCCCAGATACTTGAGCGAGAGGCTGTCCATGTCGTGGCGGGTAGCGGTGGCATCGAGCACATAGGATTCGAGCATGGTATCGAAGGCGACGCCCTGCACGCGGATATCGTAATGGGCCAGCACATTGATGTCGTACTTGGCGTGCTGCGCGACCTTGGCCTTGTTCGGATCTTCCAGATAGGGCTTGAGCGCCGCCAGCACCGCGTTGCGGTCGAGCTGATCGGGAACGCCCATATAGCTGTGGGCGACCGGTATATAGGCGGCTTCGTTGGCTTCGACCGCCAGCGATACACCGACCAGTTCGGCGCGCTGGGCGTCAATGCTGGTGGTTTCGGTGTCAAAGGCGAACAGCTCGGCGTTCTCGAGCTTGTCGAGCCAGCGATCGAAATCGGCCTGTTCGGTGATGATCTCGTAGCGTTTCTCGGTTTCCGCGTTGTCGTCGTCAGCGCCATCGGCACTCGGGTCAGCCTTGGCTTCGCGCAACAGGTCGTCCAGCCAGGTCTTGAACTCCATCTCGCGGTACAGCGCGATCAACGTATCGCGGTCAACTTCGCCCGGCATCAGGGCATCGACCTTTACCTCCAGCTCAACGTCCAGTTTGATCGTTGCCAACTGATAGGAGAGGTAGGCCATCTCCTTGTGTTCCTGCAGCTTCTCGGGCAGCTTCTTGGCGCCGCGAATCGGCAGCTCGGGCACCTTGTCGAGACTGTTGTAGATGACGTCCAGGCCGCCGCCGACACCGGTCAGCAGGCCGAGCGCGGTTTTTTCGCCGACGCCGGGCACTCCGGGGATGTTGTCGACCTTGTCGCCCATCAGCGCCAGGTAGTCGATGATCAGCTCCGGCCCGATGCCGAATTTGTCGTGTACGCCCTGAATATCCATCACCGTATTGGTCATGGTGTTGACCAGCGTGATGTGCTCATCGACCAGTTGGGCCATGTCCTTGTCGCCGGTGGAGATCACGACCTCCCGGCCGGCGTCGGCGCTCTGCCTGGCCAGGGTGCCGATCACGTCGTCAGCCTCTACGCCGTCCACGCACAGCAGCGGCAGGCCGAGCGCGCGCACCGCCGCGTGCAGGGGCTCGATCTGGGCACGCAGGTCGTCGGGCATGGGCGGGCGATGTGACTTGTACTGCTCGAACATCTCGTCGCGGAAGGTCGGGCCCTTGGCGTCGAAAACCACGGCAAAGGGGCTTTTCGGGTACTGCTTGCGCAAACTCTTGAGCATGTTCAGAACGCCCTTGACCGCGCCGGTGGGCTGGCCCTTGCTGGTGGTCAGCGGCGGCAGGGCATGGAAGGCGCGATAAAGGTAGGACGAGCCGTCCACAAGAACGAGGGGGGTAGTGTCTGTCATGCGTCAGGTCAACATTTCGAAGGCCAATGGGGCTAGAATGAGTGCATCATTCATGCAAAGGACAAGACTATCATGATTCGCAAACTTGGCTTTGGATTGGCCGCGTTCCTGATGTTGGGCAGTGTTTCGGTCATGGCGCAGGACGCAGTTCCCACCGAACCCGAGGTCACCATCCGTCAGGAAGGCGATCGTACCGTTGAAGAGTACCGGGTCAACGGCTTTCTCTATGCCATCAAGGTAACCCCCAAGACCGGCGCGCCCTATTATCTGGTGGCGGTGGATGAGGACGGCAACTACGTGCGTTCCGACCAGCCCAATGGCCTGCGTATTCCGTCGTGGAAAATCTTCGAGTGGTGAGCTGAGGCATGTCGGTTTTTACGCCGGTCAGTCGCGAGCAACTGGATGCCTTTCTTGACGGGTTTGAGGTCGGTCGGCTGATCGACGTTCAGGGCATTGAGGGCGGCAGCGAGAACAGCAACTTCTTCGTCAGCTGCACCGGCGGCGAGTTTGTGCTTACCCTGGTCGAGCGCGGCGATCCGCAAGGCCTGCCGTTTATCGTCGAATTGCTCGACTGCTTGCACCGGGCCGAGTTGTCGGTGCCCTATGCGGTCACCGATCGGCAGGGCGTGGCATTGCATCAGTTGAACGGTAAGCCCGCCATGCTACAGCCACGGCTGGCCGGTCGGCATGTCGAGCGGCCGGATGCGGCGCATTGCGAGGCGGTCGGACGCTGGCTGGCACAAATGCATGCAGCCACGGCCGCCAGTTCGCTGGAACGAACCAGTGAGCGCGGGCTGGCATGGATGCAGGATCATCTTCCACGGCTGTCTGCCCGGCAGTCTGCCGATCTGGAGAGCCTGTTGCAGGCGCTGCTGGATCGGATCGTTGCCTGGCGGCAGCAGTCGCCCGATCTGCCCCGTGCGGTGCTGCATGCCGACTTGTTCCGTGACAACGTCATGTTTGACGGCCATCACCTGAGCGGGGTGATCGATTTCTACAACGCCGCCAGTGGCTGGGCGCTCTACGACGTGGCCATTGCGGTGAACGACTGGTGTTTGGATGAAACCGGCGGACTGGAGCCACGCCTCACTCGCAATCTGCTTGCGGGCTATGCCTCCCTGCGACGCTTTACCCCGGCCGAACAGGAGTGCTGGCCGGACATGTTGCGGCTGGCTGCGCTGCGCTTCTGGCTGTCGCGACATATCGCTGCGGAGCAGCATGCCGGGCAGCCCGGCGTCCTGGTCAAGGATCCGGAGCACTTTCTGCAGCTGCTGCGGCGGCATCAGCAGGTGGGTATCGGCTTGCCGCTTGCGCTTTAGCCGCCGCTCGGGTGAACCGCGCAGCGGTCGCGGGGTCACAGCGCAGTAGTGTCTACTGCCTCTTAACCCTGTTGCGGAGTGTCTGCTGAATGCTGACCGCCCACCTGCCGTCCGGCTACGTACTCTCCAGCTATCTGCTGGAGCGGTTACGGCGAGCGCCCGCTAAGGCATCCTGGCTGCTTGCGGCGGGTGTGCTGGGTGGCATCGCGCCCGACTTCGATATGCTCTATTTCCACTTCGTGGATATGGGCATGAAGCACCACCATCGCTATCCCAGCCACTGGCCGTTGCTGTGGCTCTGTCTATTGGCTGTTGCGCTGCTTTGGACGCGGTGTCGACGACGTGCGCCGGGTGGCTGGTTGCTGCTGGCCTTCAGCCTGGGCGGAATGCTGCATGTGCTGCTTGATACCCTGGCGGGCGACATCTGGTGGCTGGCACCCTTTGTTGACCAGCGTTACTCACTGGTCACCGTCACGGCGCGCTACAAACCCTGGTGGCTGAACTTTGTCATTCACTGGGTATTTCTGGTTGAGCTGGCGATCTGGGGATGGGCGTTGTGGCGCTGGCGCACCAGGCGGCGCTGGATGTCTTCGGCAAACGGGCCCGTTGCTGGGCCCTGAGATGTTGCTGAATCAGAACATCCAGCCGGTCGGGTTCGGGTGCGCCTGTTGGCTGTCCAGCGCCTTCATGCCTTTGATGCAGCGGACAATCAGCCATACCATCCAGAACAGCAGGACCAGCCAGCCGATCACAACGACAGACAGGAGCGCGCCAATCAGGATGTACAGCGCACCGATCCAGAAAGTGCGGATCTGGAACTGGTAATGGCTCTTGAGCCAGTCCGGTGCGCCGTCCTTGTTGACGTAGGCCAGGACCACGCCAATGATGCCGGTGATACCAATAACCAGGCCCACAAGGTAGAGGATGTAGACGATTTTGGCGGAGCCGGTGTCGGTAGAGGAGTTGGGGACAGTTGTGTCAGTCATGCGTGCTTCCTTGTTGCCTGCTGTTGTTGATGTTTACTGCGTGTGTGCCGATCGCGGTTTCTGGTGCTGCGATCAGCGGGTTACGGTCCAGCCAGCGTCTGTTTCTGCCAGGGTGATGCTGGAGCGCTGAACATTGCGACCAATGAGGGGCGCGGTAAGGTCAACCTCCACATCGCAGCGGTAAACGTCGTCGCGCACCTCATCGCAGCCATGCAGCGTTACGTCGTGGATTTCGGTGCGCATGGCGTTTGCCATGTCCGCGCCAACCATGCTGGTGACAGCGCTGTTGGTCTGCTCCAGTTCCTTCTCCATCATGGCCTGGATATCGCCCTCCGAGGGCCCGCCGGAGCATGCGGTCAGGGTGATGGCGCTGACGGCCAGAAAAAGATGCTTCGTAGTGGTGAGCATGCAGGTTGTCCTTAACGTGGCGGGCGGGAACTAGTATGACCAACTGTTCAGGGCGGATGCCCCGATCAGGTGTGTGCTTGAGCAGGGGATGAGCAGGTCAGTGGCGGTACCTGCAAACTTCAGGGGCGGCTGAAATCGCATCTGATGTCCTTATCATCTTGCTCCGGGTAGAGCGTTAATTTCATGGCGTTTGGCGCGCGACATCGATGCGAGTCGCAGGTGCTGGCAGCCTCTGGGTCGAATTTGTCAGCAAGTCTGTCGGCAAGGTTAAGGCATTTTGATATTGCAGGTCTACAAATTGGCGTCAGCAAATTGCCTTTTGTCTGCACATGGACCGAACGCCGTGTCAGGGCATGGCGTTCGGTTTGTTTCGAAGCGGCGTCAGAGCTCAGAGTTTCGTCAGGCAGCCGGCCAGGTGGTCTGTGAGGTTGGTCAGTAATGTGACATAGCCGTCCGCACCAACTGCAATGTCGGCGCCCAGAGGATCAAGCTGGGCGGTTTCGACCGGCAGGCCTTCGGTCAGGCTGGCAATCAGCCGCGGGGTGAACTGGGGTTCGCTGAATACGCAGGCGCGGCCCGCGCTGCGCAGGTCTTCACGCAGCTCGTTGACGTGCCGTGCGCCCGGCTGGATCTCGTGGGCCAGACTGAATACGCCGCGGTGTTCGATGCCGAGGTATTCCTCCAGATAGCCGTAACCATCGTGGAAGACGAAGTAGGGCTTGTTCTTGAGCGGGGCGAAGCGTGTGCGTAGTTGCGCCTGCAAGGCACTGAGCTGTTGCTCGAACCGATGCAGGTTGGCGTCCAGACGAGCTTCCTGTTCCGGGTAGAGCGGTGCCAGGTCGGTCTTCATCCAGCGTGCCAGCGTCAATGCGTTGTCGGGTGACAGCCAGATGTGCGGGTCGAGGCTGTTGGCGTCGTGATCGTGGCTGTGGTGGTCGTCGGCGTGTTCCTCGTCGAATTCGCGCAGGGTGAGATTGGCAACCGCCATCAGTTCGCGGGCCCGGGCATTGTCGTGCAGCAGGCTGTCAAGGAAGCGCTCAAGGTCGGGGCCTATCCAGTAAATACGCTCCGCCTCGGCAAGGGCGCGGCGATCGGAAGGTCTGAGTGCGAAGGCGTGTGGTGATACGCCCGGT
This sequence comes from Halopseudomonas sp. T1L2, assembly GCF_055397385.1. NCBI lineage: Bacteria > Pseudomonadati > Pseudomonadota > Gammaproteobacteria > Pseudomonadales > Pseudomonadaceae > Halopseudomonas > Halopseudomonas sp. T1L2. Next base: position 3,131,677 of record NZ_AP040865.1, read on the forward strand.
GGCAGCAGTACTGCGGGCTCGTCGATACCGTCGAGCAGAGCGGCTGTGATCTGCTGGATTGGCTTGATGCTGGTCAGAATGCGGCTGTCTGCCATTGACGGAAAAGACAGCAGCAGGCCGGCTGCCAGGGCCAGCAGGAAACGGATCGACATGGGGGAATACCTCGGGAAGCAGAGTTGTTATATGATAACAGGTCATTGACCTCTGAAAAGTCCCGCTTGTCATTCGACTGCGGTACGCAGCCAGCGAGGCGTCAGCATGAGCGACTCCACTACCCTTCCCGATCCGCAGCAGCCGCACAACCACGCACATTGTGTCAGTCATGCACTGAGTGCAGCCGAACAGGTATGCGCGCGTGATGGCGTGCGTTTCACCGCCTTGCGCAAGCGTGTGCTTGAGCTGGTTTGGCAAAGCCATAAGCCCCTGGGGGCTTACGATATTCTGGAAACCCTGTCACGCGACGATGGTCGCCGTGCGGCGCCGCCGACGGTTTACCGGGCGCTCGACTTTCTGCAGGAGCAGGGGCTGGTGCATCGCATTGCCTCGCTCAATGCCTTCATCGGCTGCCCGAGTCCGGAGCACCGCCATCAGGGCCATTTTCTGATCTGCCTTAACTGCCATATTGCCATCGAACTGGAGGAAGCCGGGATCAGTGATGCCATCGCGGCAGCTGCCACAACCCACGGCTTTTCTGTCAGCAGTGAAACGGTCGAAATCAGCGGGCTGTGTGCCCAGTGTCAGGCGGCAGCATGAGCGACGAGCTGCTGTCTCTCGGCAACGTCAGTCTGCGGCTGAATGCAACCGACGTGCTGGAGGGTGTGAACCTGAGCGTCAGGCGTGGCGAGATTGTCACGCTGATAGGTCCCAATGGTGCCGGCAAGACCAGCCTGGTGCGGATCGTGCTCGGCCTGCTCAAGGCGAGTGGGGGCAAGGTCTGGCGCCAGCCGCGCCTGCGCATCGGCTACATGCCGCAGAAGCTGCAGATCGATCCGTCGCTGCCACTGACGGTACTGCGTTTTCTGCTGCTGGTGCCCGGTACCAGACGCCCGGCAGTCGAGGCGGCGCTGGCCGAAGTCGGCGCCGAGCACCTGATCGCACGGCCGCTGCAGCAGGTATCCGGTGGCGAGCTGCAACGCATTCTGCTGGCGCGGGCCCTGCTGCGCCAGCCCGACCTGCTGGTGCTGGATGAGCCGGTGCAGGGCGTTGACGTTAACGGTCAGATCGAACTGTATCAACTCATTACCCGGCTGCGTGATCGCTACGGCTGCGGCGTGCTGATGGTCTCCCACGATCTGCATCTGGTCATGGCCACCACCAATACGGTGGTATGCCTCAATCGTCACGTCTGCTGCTCGGGCCATCCCGAGCAGGTCAGCCTGGACCCGGCCTTCGTTGCCATGTTTGGCGAGCAGGCCAGTGCGCTGGCGGTCTACAACCACCATCACGACCACGCCCATGACCTGCATGGCGAAGTCGTACCCCACGAACACAGCCACGGACCTGACTGCAAGCATGCCTGATTTTCTTGTTTACGCGCTGTTGGCCGGTCTGGCGCTGGCGCTGGTAGCCGGTCCGCTGGGTTCCTTTGTGGTCTGGCGGCGGATGGCCTATTTCGGCGATACGCTTTCGCACTCGGCGCTGCTGGGTGTGGCGCTTGGCATGTTGCTGGACATTAACCTGACGCTGGCGGTGACGGTGGGCTGCGTTCTGATCGCGGTACTGCTGGTGGCGTTGCAGCACAAGGAGTGGCTGGCCAGCGACACCCTGCTGGGGATTCTCGCGCACAGTACCCTGTCACTCGGACTGGTGGTGCTGGCGCTGACCGAAAACGTGCGGGTCGACCTCATGGCCTACCTGTTCGGAGACCTTCTGGCGATCACGGCGACCGACCTGGCCTGGATGCTCGGCGGGCTGCTGATCGTGCTGGTGCTGATGAGCATGCTCTGGCGCAGCCTGCTGTCGATTACCGTGCACGAGGAGCTGGCGCGGGTAGAAGGCTTGCCGGTCACGGCGATTCGGCTCGCCTTGATGTTGCTGATCGCCATCGTCATTGCGGTGGCGATGAAGGTGGTGGGCGTACTGCTGATCACCTCGCTGCTGATTATTCCGCCGGCGGCGGCCCAGCGTCATGCCCGAACACCGGAGCAGATGGCGCTGGGTGCCAGTGTGCTGGGCATGCTGGCGGTACTCGGTGGACTGGCGTTGTCCTGGCAGCTGGATACCCCGGCGGGTCCCTCCATCGTGGTCTGCGCGGCTGGCATGTTCATGCTGGCGCTGGCGATTCCTCGCCGCGCCTGAGCGGCTTCTATTCGGCGCCGATGATCCGAGGTAGCCACTGGGCCAGCTTTTCGGTGTTCAGTGGCGGGCGGATAAAGCCGACGTAGCGGCCGTTCGGGTCGACGATGACGACCTGGCCGCTGTGATCGACCAGGTAATTTTCGCTGCTGGTGTCCGGTTCGATATAGGCAATCGACAGGGCCTTGGCCAGTGTTGCCAGTTGCTCGGACTCGCCGGTTGCGCCAGCGAAGCCGGCGCTGAAGAAGTTCAGATAGGTCGTGATCTGTTCTGGTGTGTCGCGGTTGGGATCAACGCTGACAAAGGTGACCTGCAATTGGCTGCGAGTGGCCTCGGGCAGTTTCTGCATCAATTGGCGCAATTCGGCCAGTGTGGTCGGGCAGATGTCCGGACAGAAGGTATAGCCAAAGAACAGCAAATCCCACTGGCCGGTCAGGTTATCCCGTCCCCAGGGCTGGTCTGCTGCGGATCGCAGGCTGACATCGGGTATGGGGCGGGGGCTGTCGAACAGATAGATGCCCGCTTCCTGCAGCGCTGTGCGATCCAGCGGCGCCGGTTGCGTCACCTTGTTGACGACTGCTCCCACTACCAGCGCAATGCTGGCCACACATACCAGTACGGTTTTCTGTACCCCGGTCAAAGCCATCCAGCCACCTCGATATAGTGGTCCAGCAACAGGGCTACAAACAGCCACAGCAGGTACCACAGTGAATACTTGAAGGTCTTGATGGCCGCGTGCGGACGGCTGTCACGCAGCAGGGCGACAGCCCAGTCGATAAAGCGCAGGCCCAGCGCCACCGCGGCCACCAGATAGAGCGGGCCGCTCATGTGGATCACGAACGGCAACAGGCTCACAGCGAGCAGGATAAAGGTATACAGCAGAATGTGCAGCTTGGTGTAGTGCTCGCCGTGGGTAACCGGCAGCATCGGGATGTCGACCTTGGCATATTCTGCCTTGCGGTGGATGGCCAGCGCCCAGAAGTGCGGGGGTGTCCAGGCGAAGATGATCAACACCAGCAGCAGACCTTCGGCCTGAATCTGTCCGGTGACGGCGGTCCAGCCAAGCAGCGGCGGTGCTGCGCCGGCGACGCCGCCAATGACGATGTTCTGCGGCGTTGCGCGCTTGAGAAAGGCCGTGTAAATCAGTGCATAGCCGAGCAGCGACGCCAGTGTCAGCAGCGCCGTGAGCGTGTTGGTCCATGACAGCAGGACCGCCAGTCCGGCGCTGCCGAGCAGGATGGCGAACAGCACCGCGTTCAGCGGTTCGACGCGGCCTTGCGCCAGTGGGCGCCGCTGGGTGCGGGCCATATGAATGTCAATCCGGCGGTCGACCACATGGTTGATCGCCGCTGCCGACCCGGCGCACAGGGCAATGCCGAGGTTGCCCAGCAGCAGCGTGCTCCAGGGCACCGCCTGCTCGCTGGCCAGCAGCATGCCGATGGCCGAGGTGATGATCATCAAAGCCACCACCTTCGGCTTGGTCAGCTCCAGATAGTCGCGCCAGCCGGCTCGGACCGGCACCGCTTGAGAGAGGCTCGCCATGGTCTGTTCCCCCTGTCGGTGCGTGCTGCGCACCTGTGTTGTTGTGTCTGGAGTATGGATGCCTCAGGCGTGACTCGCCAGTGAACGGCGTGGTCGTGCCTCCAGTCGGACACGTACCGTTGCCGGCGCACGCACACGATAGTTGACGGCCAGTGTGCACAGCAGCAGGAGCGCCGCCATGCCGTTATGCGCCACAGCTACTGCCAATGGCAGCGCCGCCAGTACGTTGGTGATGCCCAGGCCGACCTGGGCAGTCAGTGCCAGGCACAGCAGCAGCGCCAGACCGTGCAGGCGTGCGCGCCAGAGTTGCCAGCCGAGCAGCAGCACAACGAACGTGGTGAGCAATGCGCCAAGGCGGTGGGTGAAATGGATCGCTGTCCGCCCCGGGCCTTCCAGCATGCCGCCCAGGTAGTTCGGGCCGATCTCCTGATGCAGCAGGTTGAAGCCGGTGTGGAAGTCCATCTCCGGCCACCATTCCCCGTGGCAGGTCGGCAGGTCGATGCAGGCCACCGCGGCATAGTTTGTGCTGGTCCAGCCGCCGAGCATGATTTGCAGGATCACCACCGCAAGTGCAAAGCGCGCCAGCAGGCGCAGTCTGGTGAGCGAGCGGGTGGGATGGAGTGCCGGTAGCCGGCCCGACAGGCGCAGTACCAGCAGCAACAGCAGGCTCAGGGTCGCGAAGCCGCCCAGCAGATGGGCTGTGACGACCTGCGGCCAGAGCTTGAGGGTCACGGTCCACATGCCGAACAGTGCCTGGCAGACGACAAGGGCAAGCAGCCCGACACACAGGCCGGTCGGGTAGCCGGGGTCGCGGCGCTGTCGGATACCAATCACGGCCAGGCCCAGAATCAGCAAGCCGAGGGTGCCGGCTGCGTAGCGGTGAATCATCTCCGCCCAGGCCTTGAAGGCTTCGACCGGGTCGTCCGGGAAGCGCAGCTGCGCCGTTTCCAGCGCATGATCGCTTTGCGGTACGGTCAGAAAGCCGTAGCAGCCTGGCCAGTCCGGGCAGCCGAGTCCGGCGTGTACCAGCCGGGTGTAAGCGCCAAGGATGACGACGATAAAGCACAGCAGGAGCCCTGCCAGTGCCAGGTTGTAGCCAGGTTTGCGCATGGCTCAGCCCACCTTCGAGAGTTTCAGCAGACGCTTGAGGTCATCAAGCAGGTCTTTGCCTGGCTGACCGGCACTGTGATGCAGCACCACACGGCCGAGTGGGTCGACCAGCCAGAGCTGCGGGCCGATCAGCCAGCTGTCTGGCTGGGTCTGCAGGCTGTGAAGATAGGCATTGCTGTCGAAGCGTGTACGCTGCAGGCGCGGAAATTCGGTTTCCAGCCGGGCCAGTTCATCGTCGCGCAGGGCGACCGGCGAGGCCAGTACATGCTCGACGCGGTCCGCTTCGCGGCCGACAGCCACATTGATCTGCCGGGCCTCGTGGATCAGCGCCATACATTCGCGTTCGCAGGCGCCGGTGTGGGTAACCAGCAGCCGCCAGGGTGCGCCATAGCCGATTGGCTCCAGCGCCAGTTGCCAGTCGCTGACCTGAATGGCCGGCTCGACCAGGGCGGATTTGTTTGAATGTGCCTGCGGCACACCGATGCCGAAGTGCGCCATCAGCGCGGCGATCAGAATGGGTACGACCACGACACCGATGACGGCGAGCAGCTTTAGCTGGCCGCGTGGGCGTTGCCGGGTCCGGTCAGGCTCGGTCAGGCTCATCATTATTATTCCCCCGATGGTCGGGCCGGAAACCGGCCCAGATAAACAAAGCGATCAGCGCCGCAGCGAGGCTGAACCACTGGACGGCATACCCGGTATGTCGGCTTGCGCTCATCGGCAGCGCTGGCCAGTCGAGTTGCAGTGCTGCCGATGAACCGTCCCCGGTCAAGCGGACGCTCCAGTCCTGCAGCGCAATACCGGACTGCAGGCGCAAGGCTGTCAGGTCAAGCTGGGCTACCACGCAGTTGGCAGTGCCAGCTGCGCAACGCCGGCTACCCGGGCGCCAGCCGGTGACGCTGTCTGGCAGCTTCTCTGCCAGCAGCTGCAGTTCTCCCGACGGCGTCTCGATCTGCGGCGCCTGACGGCGGTCCGGCCAGGGCAGCCAGCCGCGGTTAACCAGCAACCATTGGCCACTGGTGTCCTGAAAGGCCTGCAACACTTCTACCCCGGCTCGGCCGTCGCGGGTGCGATTGTCGAGCAGCCATGTGTGCCGAGCCTCCAGGTGCCCGCGCAGAATCAGCGGTTGCCAGTCAGACGGCCGCGTTTGCGCGAACGCAGACAGTGGCATCGCCGGGGTTTGATGCAGTGCGTCAATCGACGCCTGCATCTGCTGCTTTTCAGCCGCGCGCTGCAGCTGCCAGCTGCCGAGCGCGAGCAGTACCGGCAGCAGGGTCAGCGTGAACACCCACAGCGGCCAGCCAGGCGCAAAGCGGTGGCTGCGCGAGACTCGTTCAGCAAGCAGCATGGTGCGCCCTCGCTATACTTGAGCCCAACATAACAACAGGAAGGGGACGCCCATGTGGCTCAAACTGACCATTTTGATGCTGCTGGCGCTGATTGTGATCAGCCTGTTCAGCGGGCTGTTTTTTCTGATGAAGGACACGGATGGTCGCGGGCGGCTGGTAACCGCCCTGAGCGTACGCATCAGCCTGACGATCCTGCTGATGGGCCTGATCGCCTGGGGCTTCTGGTCCGGCAACCTGGTCTGGAATACGCCCTGGCTGCATTGAAAACGCCCCCGGCCGCATGGGTTAGAAAATGTAGACGAAGATGAACAGGCCGACCCAGACTACATCAACGAAGTGCCAGTACCAGCTGGCCGCTTCGAAGCCGAAGTGCTGTTGCGGCGTGAAGTGACCCTTGGTGATGCGGATCAGCATGATCGCCAAAATAAGCGTACCCATGGTCACGTGAGCGCCGTGGAAGCCGGTCAGCATGAAGAAGGTGGCGCCGTAGATGCCGGAGTTCAGGGTCAGCCCCAAGTCGTGGTAGGCGTGCTGGTATTCCAGCGCCTGCAGAATCAGAAACACGGTGCCCAGTGCCACGGTCAGGCCAAGCCATGCCTTGGTGGCGCCCCGCTTGTCGGCTCTCAGCGCATGGTGAGCGAAGGTGACGGTGACACTGGAAGAAATCAGCAGAACGGTGTTGATCAGTGGCAGCTGCCAGGCGCTGATTACCTCTTTAGGGCCGGGGAAGGCTCCGGGATCAGGGTTGACCATCAGCGGCCATTGATAGACGAACTCGGGCCAGAGCATGTTGGTCACGCCCTTGTCGCCCTCACCACCGAGCCACGGTCCGGCGAAGGTACGCACATAAAAGAGTGCGCCGAAGAACGCGGCGAAGAACATCACCTCGGAAAAGATGAACCAGCCCATGCCCATGCGGAAGGAACGGTCCATCTGCGGGCTGTAGAGCCCCTCGCGGCTTTCCTTCACCACGTTGCTGAACCAGCCGAACATCATGTAGGCGATCATCAATGCACCGGCAAAGAAGATCCATTTGCCGAGGCTGCTGCCGGCGCCGGCGGCATCGCCATTCATCATGCTGCCGGCGCCAAATACCGTCAGCAGCAGGGCGACCGAGGCAATGATCGGCCATTTGCTTTGGGCCGGAACGTAATAGGTTTCGTGATTGGCCATCTGTTGTTCTCCTTATCCGGCAATCATGTTCAGTGAGCCTGGGCTGACGCGCTCGCCAGCTTGTCAGGCATCCGCTCCGATACATCAAACAGGGTGTAGGCCAACGTCAGGTGTTTCACATCGGTCGGCAGTGCCGGGTCGACAATGAAACGCACCGGCATCTCCACGCTTTCCCCCGGTTGCAACACCTGCTGGGTAAAACAGAAGCATTCGGTCTTGTGAAAGAAAGCGGCGGCCTTGGCTGGCGAGACGCTGGGAATGGCTTGCGCCACCATCGGCCGGTCAGTCGGGTTGTGGGCATAAAACAGCATCTCGCGGGTTTCACCCGGATGCAGACTGAGTTGCTCTGCGTCCGGGTTGAAGTCCCATGCCATGCCCTGCGCCCGGGTAGCGACGAACTGCACCCGCAGGGTGCGGCTCTCGTCGATGTGCTCGACCTCCTGCCGATAGGCTGTGCCGCTGGTCTTGCCGTTGATGCCCAGGGCATCGCACATCACGTCATACAGCGGCACCATCAGAAAACCGAAGGCAAACATGCCGATCACGGTCAGCACCAGACGCGTTACTACCGGTTTGTTGGATTGCTGCTCGCTCATGGCCAGCGCCTCCGGTCATTTCACCTCGGGGGGGGTGGTGAAGGTGTGATAGGGCGCCGGCGACGGCACCGTCCACTCCAGCCCTTCTGCACCTTCCCAGGGGTTGGCCGCCGCCTTCGTTCCGCCCTTGATGCACTTGATGACGATGAACAGGAACAGCAGCTGGGTCACCCCGAACATGAAGGCGCCAACCGAGGAGATCATGTTGAAGTTGGCGAACATCACGTTGTAGTCGGGAATGCGCCGCGGCATGCCAGCCAGTCCGACAAAGTGCATCGGGAAGAACGCCAGGTTCATGCCGATGAAGCTCATCCAGAAATGGGTCTTGGCCAGTGTTTCGTCGTACATGTGGCCGGTCCACTTTGGCAGCCAGTAGTAAGCCGAGGCGAAGATGCCGAAGATGGCGCCGGGCACCAGCACATAGTGGAAGTGCGCGACCACAAAGTAGGTGTCGTGATACTGGAAGTCGGCCGGTGCAATGGCCAGCATCAGACCGGAGAACCCGCCGATGGTAAACAGGATGACGAAGGCCACGGCGAACAGCATCGGCGCTTCAAAGGTCAGCGCGCCGCGGAACATGGTGCTGACCCAGTTGAATACCTTCACCCCGGTGGGCACCGCGATCAGCATGGTCGCGTACATGAAGAACAGCTCCCCGGTAATCGGGATGCCGACGGTAAACATGTGGTGCGCCCAGACGATGAACGACAGGAAGGCGATGGCCGCGGTGGCGTAGACCATGGAGGTGTAGCCAAACAGCGGCTTGCGGCTGAAGGCCGGAATGATCTGGCTGACCGCACCGAACGCCGGCAGGATCATGATGTAGACCTCGGGGTGGCCGAAGAACCAGAAAATGTGCTGGAACATCACCGGATCACCGCCGCCGGCGGCATTGAAGAAGCTGGTGCCGAAATGGATGTCCATCAGCATCATGGTGACCACGCCGGCCAGCACCGGCATGACGGCGATCAGCAGGAAGGCGGTAATCAGCCAGGTCCAGACGAACAGCGGCATCTTCATCAGCGTCATGCCGGGTGCGCGCAGGTTGAGGATGGTGGCGATGATGTTGATCGCGCCCATGATCGAGCTGATGCCCGCCAGGTGAATGGCGAAGATGAAGAAGGTGACGCTGGGCGGCGCATAGGTTGTCGACAGCGGTGCGTAGAAGGTCCAGCCGAAGTTCGGGCCGCCCCCTTCCATGAACAGTGTCGAGACCAGCAACCCGAAGGCCATCGGCAGCAGCCAGAAACTGAAGTTGTTCATCCGTGGCAGCGCCATGTCCGGCGCGCCGATCATCAGTGGAATCATCCAGTTGGCCAGGCCGACAAAGGCGGGCATGACTGCACCGAACACCATGATCAGGCCATGGGTGGTGGTCATCTGGTTGAAGAACTCGGGCTGCACCAGCTGCAGGCCCGGCTGGAACAGTTCGGCACGAATGACCATGGCCATCGAGCCGCCGAGCAGGAACATGGCGAAGCTGAACCACAGGTACATCGAGCCGATGTCCTTGTGGTTGGTCGTCAGCACCCAGCGCATCAGGCCCTTGGCCGGACCGTGGGCATGGTCGTGGTGATGGGTATCGATCACAGCACTCATGGCAGGTCTCCTATTGGCCTTCTTTCGCCTTCAGAACATCGATGGGCGAGAGCATTTCGCCGGTGTCGTTGCCCCAGGCATTGCGCTCGTAGGTGATCACGGCAGCAATGTCGACTTCAGACAATTGCTTGCCGAACGCCGCCATGGCGGTGCCGGGCTTGCCGTTAAGCACGATGTCGAGGTGCGCGGCCATGTCTTCGGTGGCAATCTGGCTGCCCTTGAGCGCCGGGAACATTGGTGGCAGGCCCTCACCGTTGGGCTGGTGACAGGAGGCGCAGGCGGTGGTGTAGACCTTCTCGCCACGCTCGACCAGTTCGTCGAGGGTCCAGGTCTTGTCACGCAGCTCGGCTTCCTTCGCCGCCGCCTCTTTCTGCTCAGCCAGCCAGGTGTCGTATTCATCCTGCGGCAGCACCTGCACCACGACCGGCATGAAGCCGTGATCCTTACCGCACAGTTCGGTGCATTGGCCGCGGTAGATGCCGGGTTCTTCAACCCGGGTCCAGGCCTCGTTGATAAAGCCGGGGATGGCATCCTTCTTCACCGCAAAATCCGGTACCCACCAGGAGTGAATGACGTCGGAGGCGGTGACCAGGAAGCGGACCTTTTTGCCGACCGGGATAACCAGCGGGTTGTCGACCTCCAGCAGGTAGTCCGGGCTCTTGGCGCTGACGTTGGTGATTTCGTCGCGCGGCGTGGTCAGGGTGCTGAAAAAGCTGACCCCTTCGCCGACGTACTGGTATTGCCAGCGCCATTGATAGCCGGTGACCAGAATATCGACGTCGGCTTCGTCGGCGTCGTAGATATCGATCAGGGTTTTGGTGGCCGGAACCGCCATGACAATGAGGATGACCAGCGGGATGACGGTCCAGAGGATTTCGACGCCGACGTGCTCGTGGAAGGTCGCCGGTTTGCTGTCCGCCGATTTGCGGTGCATCAGCATCGACCAGAACATCACACCGAATACCACGACGCCGATGACGACGCAGATCCAGAAGATGGTCATGTGCAGATCGAACACGGACTGGCTGACGTCGGTGACGCCACGGCGCATGTTGATGCCCCACTCGGCGTTGGCCGACAGGCCAAGCGCGCACAGGAACAGGCCAACAGGCCAGGTGATTGCTGCTCGCAACATTCCCGGTTCCCCTTTTATTGTTGTTATCGCTTCCGGTGCACGGAATGAGGGGTATCTGGAGCAGGTACAACACTGCGCAGATACCCGAAACCGCGGGATGCGCAGCGCGAAGATCGCGATGAATCACCCCCGGTCGGAACTCCCCCACAGGCTACCGACACAATCGAGTATAGACAGGGGTTGCGGCTTGGCAATGTTGCGTCTCACTGACAGCGAGCCGCGATAGTTGGAACGCGGGGGAGGGTGTCCGCCCTGAGGTTGCAGTTATTACAATTGGATCTAATGGCTCCCGATGAGTCACTTTGACGGAATGGGGTGCCTCTGCTAGCTTTTCTCGAAATGAGAATGATATCAATATGCTGTTGGCCGCTTGCAGCATTCAGCCGTCGTTGTGGAGCGTGAAACATGAATATAACCGGCCTGAAACGCCGTATTGCCGATGCCATGGCGCAACCTGACTCGGTCGGGGCGATGCAGCGTTGGCTTGAATCCCGTCTGCCGGCCCTGCACCCATCGATCCGGGTGGAGAATAATCAGGTCGAAACCCTGTATCGGTTTGCTCGGGCCTATATCGAGCAGGTACCGGACGTGCTGGAGGCGGCAGCTGCAGTAGCGCAGGCCGCTCACTTGCGCGAGCGCATGCTGCCGGTGCTGAAGGTGGCGGAAGCCTTTTTCCTGCAGCCCCCGGATCTGCCCAGTGAGCACAAAGGGCTGATTATGCTGCTGGACGAGGCCTATCTGGCGCATCGCCTGGTCGAGGAGGTCAACGATCGTTACGTCGCCAACGGCATTGCGCCGCTGATTCCGATGGATACCACGCGGGCCAACCTGATTGTGCATCAACTGATGGGCGAGGGGTTTGCCAACCAGCTGGATACGGCGGTGGAAACAGCGGTTTCCGGCCTGCTGCCGGAGGATCTGTTTCAGTCGGAGCCGTTCAGGGCCTATCAGGCCAGTCAGGACCCGGCGCAGGTGCGCCGGTTATGGGCACAATGGCCCTGTATGTCCCGTCAGCTGGGGGTCGAGATTGAGTTGCGCGGCGCTGCCTGAACAGCAGCCGGCCCGTATTGCGAGCCGGCTGCCCGGTCAGTCCTTTTTTTTCAAACGCGGGTTGGGGAAGAACTGCACCGTCTGACTGCTCGGCTTCTTTGGTGCCTTGCGTGCCTCGTTGACCCGGGTGGTCAGCTCTTTGGGTACCGAGTTGCCGCGGGCATCCAGCGTATCGGCGTAGCCGCACTCCACGCATTCGCGGTGTGGTACGCCGTCTTCCTCGTACATCTTGATGGTATCCATCGCGCTGCACGCCGGGCAGACCGCGCCGGCGATGAAACGCTTGATCGGTTGCTGGCTCATGCGGCTTCTCCAGTCAGGCCCGAGTGGCGCAGCAGCGGATCGATTGACGGCTCACGACCACGGAAGGCGACGAACAGCGCCATCGGCGCTTCACTGCCGCCACGGGCAAGAATGTTGTCGCGGAAGGCGCGGCCGGTCTCGGCGTTCAGCACCCCTTCCTCCTCGAAGCGCGAAAAGGCATCTGCCGACAGCACTTCTGCCCACTTGTAGCTGTAGTAACCGGCTGCATAGCCACCGGCAAAGATATGGCTGAAGCCATTCTGGAAGCGGTTGAACGACGGTACCTTGATGACCGCAATCTCATCGCGCACCTGATCAAGTACCTGCTGCACGCTCAGCTCGGGGTGCTTGCGCACATGCAACTCAAAGTCGAACAGCGAGAACTCGATCTGACGCAGCATGCCGAGGCCGGATTGGAAGTTCTTGGCCGCCAGCATCTTGTCCAGCAGGTCCTGCGGCAACGGCTCGCCGGTTTCATAGTGGCTGGAGATCAGCGCCAGGCCTTCCGGCTCCCAGCACCAGTTTTCCATGAACTGGCTTGGCAGCTCGACCGCATCCCAGGCCACGCCATTGATACCGCTGGCAGAGGCGTAGTTCACCCGGGTCAGCAGATGGTGCAGGCCGTGGCCGAACTCGTGGAACAGGGTGGTGACTTCGTCGTGGGTCAGCAATGCCGGCTTGCCGCCGACCGCCGGGGTGAAGTTGCAGACCAGATAGGCGATGGGGCGCTGCAGGGCGCCGTCGGGCAGCAGGCGGCGGTCACGGCAGCCGTCCATCCAGGCGCCGCCGCGCTTGTTGGCGCGGGCGTACAGATCGAGGAAGAAGCGGCCGATGACTTCGCCCTGCTCGATCACCTCGAACAGGCGCGCGTCCTTGTGCCAGCGCTCGAACTCGGCGACTTCGCGCAGTTCGATACCGTAGAGCTTCTGGACGATGGCGAACATGCCGTTGATCACGGTATCGATCGGGAAGTAGGGGCGCAGCATTTCCTGAGAAATGGCGTAACGCTGCTGGCGCAGCTGCTCGCTGTAGAAGCCAACATCCCAGGGCTGCAGGTCGTCGCAGCCCTGTTCTGCGGCGAAAGCCTTCAGGGCGGCCAGGTCCTGTTTCGCGAACGGCTTGCTGCGCTCGCCAAGATCACGCAGGAAGCCGAGCACCTGATCGGTGCTTTCGGCCATCTTGGTCGCCAGCGACAGCTCTGCATAGTTGGCAAAACCCAGCAGCTCGGCTAGCTCCTGACGCAGCAGCAGAATCTCGTCGATGATCGGGCCGTTGTCGAACTGGCCGGCGTTGGGGCCCTGATCGGAGGCGCGGGTGCAGAAGGCGGTGTAGACCTCCTGACGCAGGGCGCGGTCGGTGGCGTAGGTCATCACCGGGAAGTAGCTGGGGAATTCGAGCGTGATCAGCCAGCCGTCCAGCTCGCGGGCTTCGGCGGCCTGTTTGGCCTGCGCCAGCGCGGACTCGGGCAGGCCGTCCAGCTGGGCCGCGTCGGTGATGTGCTTGGTCCAGGCCTGGGTGGCGTCGAGCACCTGATTGGAGAAGGTGCTCTGCAATTCGGACAGACGCATCTGCAGTTCGCCGTAGCGCTTCTGCTGCTCCGGTGGCAGGGCGATGCCGGACAGCTTGAAGTCGCGCAGGGCGTGTTCAAGGATGGTCTGCTGGGCCTTGTCCAGCGTGGCGAACTCGTCGCTGGAGGCGAGCTGTTGGTAGGCTTCAAACAGCGCCTGATTCTGGCCCATCTCGGTGTAATACTGGCTCAGCAGCGGCAGGCAGCTTTCATAGGCTTCACGCAGCTCGGGGCTGTTCATGACCGCATTGAGATGGCTGACTGGCGACCAGGCACGGCCAAGGCGTTCGCCCATGTCATCCTGCGGCTCGATCAGGTTGGCCCAGGTCCATTGCGCTGGAGGGTTGGCCAGCAGGGCATCGAGCTGTGCGCGGTTGTCAGCCAGAATCTGCTCGATGGCCGGTTTGACGTGCTCGGCACGGATCTCGGCAAAGGGCGGCAGATCGTAGGGTTGCAGCAGCGGATTGGGCATGGCGGGTATCCTGATTCGATCGATGACTTACAATGCGCCCATGGTAATCAACTCCGGCGCGCTTGGCATCGTGACTTCGTTAGAAGTTCTCAATGACGGCGATAGCCGCAAAATTCAAGGGTGATGCGATGAACGTACGTGGCTTCAGGGACTGGCAGCCGGTGCTGGGTGACCGGGTGTTTGTTGATCCGTCGGCGGTGGTATTGGGCGACGTGCACCTCGGTGACGATTGCTCGGTCTGGCCCGGCGCGATCATTCGCGGCGACATGCACAGCATTCGTATTGGCGACCGCACCAGCGTGCAGGATGGCAGTGTGCTGCACATCACCCACGCCGGCCCGTTCAACCCGGATGGTTATCCGCTGAACATCGGCGATGACGTGACCATTGGCCACAAGGTGCTGCTGCATGGCTGCAGCATCGGCAGCCGTGTGCTGGTCGGCATGGGCAGCATCGTCATGGATGGCGCGGTGGTCGAAGACGAGGTGATCATCGGTGCCGGCTCTCTGGTGCCGGCCAAGCGCACGCTGGAAAGTGGTTATCTGTATATGGGCAGCCCGGCCAAACAGGTGCGCCCGTTGACCGACAGGGAACGTGAGTTCTTTACCTACTCGGCTGCCAACTATGTACGGCTGAAGGATCAGCACCTGCTGGAAAACTGGGCCTCCAGCTGAGCCGGGCTTCGCTATACTGCACCGCTACGGACAGTCATCGGACAGGAAAGCCATTGGATTCGGAGCACGGAATACATCGACGGGCGGCAGCCGGGCTGGAGGATTCTGCCCGGCGCTCATTGCTGCGTCTTATCTTTGCCTGCACTGGCGTCGTACTCTGCGGCTTTGCGCTGCTGCAGTTTGGCAATGACAATGCCGTGCTGGCAACGCTGGAAATCATCGTTGGCCTGTTCCTGCTGTGGTCGGCCCGCACAGTCATGCGGGTCCGCTGGCTGACGCCCTGGATCTACGGCTACCTGTTGCCTACCTTCTGCTTTCAGCTCTATATCATGCTGATGCCCGAGGCGTCGGTCACCGCGTTCGTCTGGGTGTATATGGTGCCGGTGCTCGCCTATCTGCTGCTGGGGCGCCGTGCCGGATTGCTGCTGTCGATCCCGTTCATGGTCGCGGCCCTGCTGCTTTATCTGTGGCGCTATGCCGACCCGGAATCGGCTGCCGGGCTGATCGATATCGGCAACGCGGTGATCTGCGGCCTGATGATTCTGCTGTTCGTGCACTTTTATGAGGGCCGGCGCGCGGTGGCGCAGCAATCGCTGCAGCGCATGGCGGAAATGGATGGATTGACCGGCGTATTCAATCGCGCCCGTTTTCATCAGTTGTTTGCCCAGTGCATCGAGCAGAGTCAGCGCAGCAGCGACGAGTTTGCCCTGGTGCTGCTGGATGTCGATCATTTCAAGCAGGTCAATGACAGCTGGGGCCACGAAGCGGGCGACCGTGCCCTTCAGCACCTGTGCCGGGTGCTGGGGCAGCGGCTGCGCGGCACCGATGTGATCGGGCGGTTGGGTGGCGAGGAGTTCGGGTTGTTGCTGCGCAATACCGACGCGGTGGCTGCCGAACAACTGGTGCAGACGCTGTGCCTGCAGCTTGAGCGTTCGCCGCTGGTCTGGCAGGGCCAGGCGCTGCCGATTACGGCTACCTTCGGGGTGGCCTGCTGGCCCCGGGACGCACGTGATGCTGGCGGTCTGTACCGCTGCGCCGATCAGCGTCTCTACCGCGGCAAGGCCTACGGCCGCAACCGGGTGATCAGTTCCGGCGGAGCACTGTCGGTCAGCGATATTGCCTGACGCGGTTTCGGCCGACGGATTGGCAGGCAATCAAGTCTGTGAATAGTAGGCCTGCCGGGGCTGGTAGCGGCCCCGGTTCGTTTATGATCCGGGGGTTCGCGGAGGTTTCCGCCCATTCACTCATTCATGCAAGAGGCATCACATGTCTGCTCATATCAACCGCAAGATCGTGCTCAACAAGCGCCCGCAGGGCGAAATTCAGGATGGTGATCTGGTTCTGAAGGAAGAACCTGTTCGTGAGCTCAAGGATGGTGAGGTCCTGATCAAGACCCTGTGGCTGTCGCTTGACCCCTACATGCGTCCGCGCATGAACGACAGCAAGGGCTACATGGACCCGATTGAAATCGGCGCGCCGATTGTCGGCGAAAGCGTTGGCCGCGTTGTCGAGTCCAAGTCTGAAAACTATGCAGTGGGTGACGTTGTGACTGTCTACTCCGGCTGGCAGGAGTACTGCATCATTCCGGGCAACGCCCCTATGGTTTACAAGATCAAGGATCAGGGCGTGCCGCTGCAGGCTTACCTGGGTGTGGCCGGTATGCCGGGCCGCACAGGTTACTGCGGTCTGATGTATGTGGGTAAGCCCAAGGCTGGCGAAACCGTTGTGGTTGCCGCTGCGTCCGGTCCGGTCGGTACCGTGGTTGGCCAGACCGCCAAGCAGGAAGGCTGCCGTGTTGTCGGCATCGCCGGTGGCCCCGAGAAGTGCCGCTATGTCGTGGAAGAACTCGGTTTCGACGCCTGCATCGACTACAAGGCCGGTAACCTGGATGCGGATCTGGCCGCAGCCTGTCCGAACGGCATCGACGTGTATTTCGAGAACGTCGGTGGCGAGGTAGCCAAGGCGGTAGCCAAGCTGATCAACCCGGGTGCCCGCGTGCCGATCTGTGGTTATGTATCGGCCTATAACGCCGAAGACCAGAGCAAGGTCGAAACCCCGTTCCATATCTTTGGTGCGCTGGATCCCAAGCCGGAACACCGCTTCTTCCTGGTCACCGAATGGCAGGACAAGCATCAGGAAATCACCGCGCTGCTGGCTGGTCAGGTCGCATCGGGTGCCCTGAAGTACAGCGAGACCGTTGCCGAGGGTCTGGAGAACGCGGTTGAGGCGTTCAAGGGCATGCTCAAGGGCAAGAACTTCGGCAAGCAGCTGGTTCATATTGCCGACTGATGTTGTCGTAACTATCCCGGGCGCTGCTGCGCCCGGGATAGTGCACTTCTCCTCTCCTGCACACCCCTCCGGGTTATGCATATTCGCCTTTCTGGCGACGACTTTCTGACCAAATCGACGATTTTTGGTACAGAACCTGCAAGGCTCTGCACTATCCTGAGCCGCATGGCGCGAACCTGGCCGGCCGCTGCACCAGTGGGGTGCATGACCTGAGCAGTTGCGCTATCAAAGTGCCAGTTACCAAATGGAACAGGTATCTCCCATGCCCATCCCGATGCTCGATGTTCTGTGGTTGGTTTTGTGTGCCGGACTGGTATTCAACATGCAGATCGGCTTTCTCTGTCTGGAGTCGGGGCTGACTCGCAGCAAAAATGCCATCAACGTTGCGGTCAAGAACATGGCTGACCTGAGCGTTGCCATTTTTTGCTACTGGCTGTTCGGTTTCGGTTTGATGTTCGGGGCCACTGCCGGCGGCTGGTATGGCGAGGGCTTCTCCATGCTGCCCTTTGCTGATACCTGGCATTCGGCGTTCTTTCTGTTCCAGGCGATGTTCTGTACCACGGCAGCGACCATCGTGTCGGGTGCCGCTGCCGAGCGGATGCGGTTTGCGTCCTACCTGCTGGTGACACTGATCATCGCCGGCTTCATTTACCCGCTGTTTGGTCACTGGGCCTGGGGCGGCGTCTTTGCCGATGGCCTGGGCTGGCTGGCCGAACGCGGCTTTGTCGATTTTGCCGGTTCTACCGTGGTGCACGGGGTAGGCGGCTGGGTGGCGCTGGCGGTAATTCTGATTCTGGGCCCGCGCCAGGGGCGTTTTGAGCAGGACCGGGACGGGCGCAGCATGCCCGGATCGAACCTGCCGCTGGCGATGCTGGGCGCGTTGATGCTGATGTTTGGCTGGTTCGGCTTCAACGGCGGCAGCACGCTGAGCTTTGATGGCCGGGTGCCGGGCATCATCGCCAACACGGTATTGGCCGCCATTGCCGGAACCCTGGGCGGCATGGTGATGTCCTGGCTGCGCTGGCGACTGGTCGATCCGGTCTACCCGCTCAACGGCATGATTGCCGGTATGGTTGCGGTAACCGCCGGCGCGCATGTTGTCGATGCGTCGGCTGCGTTCTTTATTGGTCTGATCGGTGCGGTCGTGATGTATCTGGCGGACCGGTTGCTGCTTCGGTTTCAGATTGATGATGCGGTCGGTGCCGTGCCGGTGCACCTGGCCAGCGGTATCTGGGGCACGCTGGCAGTTGCGCTGTTCGCCGATCTGGGTGCGCTGGGCACCGGGCTGACCCGTAGTCAGCAGTTTATTGCCCAGCTGGAAGGGGTGCTGGTCGCAGGGTTGTGGGCCTTCGGGTTGACCTGGCTGCTGTTGCGCGCGGTCAATTGCTTCTGGCCGATGCGGGTAACGCCGGACGATGAGCTGGCTGGCCTGAACGTATCCGAGCATGGCGCCCGTACCGAACTGATCGAGCTGCTCGAAGCAATGGCCGCCCATCAGCGCGATGGCCGGTTTGAGCGGGATGTGCCGGTGGAACCCTTTACCGAGGTGGGCCAGATCGCGGCGCAGTACAACAAGGTCATTCACGCCCTGCGCCGCGCCGTAGGCGTGACCCAAAGCATCATCCGTGACATTCGCGACGGCGTGGTTACCTGTAACCGGGACGGCATCCTTGCGACCTGCAACCCCGGAGCCGAGCGCCTGTTCGGGCTGCCCGCCGGCGCCCTGATCGGCCAGCCGATGGCGCGTCTGGTGGCGGAGCGTGACTGGTCAGGCCTGCCCTTGCCGGAAGCCGGCAGCGAGATCAAGCAGGAGGTGCTGTTCAGTCGCAACGACCATGATCAGTTTGTTGCCGAGTTGACGGTCAGCAGCGGGTCACTGGAGGACGACCTGTATACCTGCATGATCCGTGATATCACCGAGCGTCGGCGTATCGAGCAGCAGCTGTTTCAGGAGAAGATGCTGGCGCAGGTGACCCTGGCGTCGATCGGCGACGGCGTGATTACCACCGGTCCCGATGCGCGCGTGCGCTACCTCAACCCGATAGCGGAACAGCTGACTGGCTGGCGCGAGGCTGATGCGGCAGGAAAACCGCTGGATGAGGTGTATTGCCTGTTCGATGAAAGCACCGGAGAAAAACTGCTCAATCCGGTCAGCGCCATGTTGCGGCGTTACCGGCAGGCACTGAGCCGCCCGGCCGGCAGCATGAACCAGCTGCGCCGGCGCGATGGCAGCGAAGTGACGGTGCAGGATGCGGTGGCGCCGATCCGCGATGCCGAAGGGCACATCATTGGCGCGGTGCTGACCTTTCGCGATGTGACCGTCAACCGCCGGCTGGCGCTCGAACTGTCCCATCAGGCAGCCCATGACACCCTGACCGGCCTGGTCAACCGCAAGGAGTTCGAGCGGCGGGTGGCACAGGCGCTGCAGCGCGGGCCGGGCGCGCGCGTCGACCAGGTGCTGTGCTATATGGATCTCGATCAGTTCAAGATCGTCAATGATACCTGTGGTCACGCGGCCGGAGACGAGCTGTTGCGGCAACTGGCCAAGCTGTTCCAGTCGCACATTCGCAGTTCAGACGTGCTGGCGCGCCTCGGTGGCGACGAGTTTGGCTTGCTGCTCAGTGGTTGCACGCTGGAAGAGGCCATTCCGGTGGTTGATGGCATCCGCGCGTTGGTCGAAGAGTACCGGTTCAGCTGGGAAGGGAAGACGTTTGCTGTCGGGGTCAGTATCGGCCTGGTCCAGATCGAAGAGCAGGTGGCCAGTCTCGATGTGCTGCTCAGCGCCGCAGACAGCGCCTGTTATGCGGCCAAGGACGCCGGTCGCAACCGTATTCACCTGTATCAGGCCGATGATGCGCAGATGCAGGAGCGGCGCGGTGAGATGCAATGGGTCAATCGCTTGCGTCAGGTACTGGATGCCGATCTGCTGCGGCTCTATGTCCAGCCCATTTACGCTATCAGCGAGCGCGAGATCCAGCCTGGCTATGAGGTGCTGGTGAGAATGCTTGGTGAGGATGGCCGTATTATCCCGCCGGGAGCGTTCATGCCGGCTGCCGAGCGCTATGATCTGGCGTCGGCCATCGACCGTTGGGTGGTCGGCAACTTTCTGGCCTGGCTCGGAGATTACAGCCGGCGGCATGGCGGTGCACTGGGCAGCTACTCGATCAACCTGTCGGCGGCGTCGATTGGTGAGGAGAGTTTTCTCGATTTCGTGCTGGCGGCGATCGAGCGTCACGGCGTGCCAGCCCAATTGATCTGCTTCGAGATTACCGAGACCAGCGCCATTGCCAACCTGAACAAGGCCATCGTCTTTATGCAGCGGCTCAAGGATATCGGCTGTCAGTTTGCGCTGGATGACTTTGGCTCGGGACTGTCGTCGTTCGCGTATCTGAAGTCGCTGCCGGTGGATTTTCTGAAGATCGACGGGGTGTTCGTCAAGGACATCGTGGCGGATCCGATTGCCCGGGCGATGGTCGCGTCAATCAATACCATCGGCCACGAAATGGGCCTGCAGACGGTTGCCGAGTTTGTCGAAACCGAGGCCATTCTTGATCAGTTGCGCGAGCTGGGGGTGGACTATGCCCAGGGCTATTTTCTCGGGCACCCGCAACCCTTGAGCGAGCTGGATGGCGTGCGGATGATGCCGCGCTAGCGGCCGGCAGGCGGCTGCGGTTCGGCGCGTGTCCATAACCAGAGCGCAACGCAACAGAGAAATGGCGGCAGGCTCCAGCGCAGCCAGTCGGGGGCGGGCAGCAGCCAGATCATGACTACGCTGCTGAGCATCAGCAGACTTGCGGCCCATTTCGCCCGCCGCGGAACCGCCCGGCGCGTACGCCAGTCACGAATCAGCGGGCCATAGTGCGGGTGCAGCAGCAGGCGGGCCTCCAGCTCCGGCCAGCCACGTGCCGAGGCCCAGGCGGCGACCAGCAGAAAGGGGGTGGTCGGCAAACCGGGAACCACGACACCGATGGCGCCGAGGGCGACGCACAGTGATGCCAGTGAGCGCCAGAACCAGATCATGGGCTGGCCGGTTGGGAACAGATGAAGTAGGGCATGGCTGTCGATCCGCAGAACTCGGGGTCAGCTTATCTCGAAGTGCCAGCGCACGTCACGGCGGCTCAGGGCAGCCAGATACGAAATTCGCCACCGCCCAGCGCGCCGCCATTGCTCAGGGCGATATGCCCGCTGTTGCCGTTGCGTTGATGCAGCTCGGCGATGCGCTGGCCAAAATACAGGCCCAGACCGGTACTGCCGGTGCTCATGTTGATGCCGAGAATATAGTCGGACTGGTTTTCCAGCATTGCTGGCGGGTAGCCGCTGCCATCGTCGCTGATGGTGATGACCAGTTGATCGCCGTCCATCGCTGCGCGCAGGTGGATAGCCGAGCGGGTATAGCGAATCGCGTTGTTGATCACGTTGCCCACCACCGAGCCGACCAGTTCGGCATCAAAGAATCCCATCAGACCGAATTCATCGACTTCGTAGGTCCCTTCGATATGACGCGAGCGCAGGATGTCGTGGTGGCGCGCCAGCTGATCCTCAAGGAACTCCTCCAGCTCGAGATAGCTCGGCCGCAGCGGCAACTGATTGACCCCCAGCTTGTACAGGCCAAGCATCTGCACCAGCATGCCGTTCAGTCGCAGGAACTCGTATTCGATGACGCCGCGCTCGGTGCTGTCGTGCTCGTTGGCGGGTAGCCGCTCGACCAGTTGCCCGTAGGACTGCATCAGCAGCCCCAGCGAGTTCTTCATGTCGTGAACGGTGGAGGCGATGACGGTGGAGAAATCCAGCGATTGCTCCTCGGGTACGTCGCTCATAGCGATTCGGCCTTTTCGCGCAGCTTGTTGTAGCGTTCGAATCGCGGGTCACCGGGTGGCATGTTGCGGACCCGCTGCAGGCAGTCGAGGCATTCTTCGCGCAGCGCCGGGTCCGGAGCACTGAGCAACAGGCGCAGCAGCGACTGTGCGGTGTTGAGCGCATAGCTGATGTTGCGCGGCTGCAGCGCCAGTGCGTTGCGAAATGCCTCCAGCGCCTGCGGAAACTGCTTGCCCTGATAGAGCTGCATGCCTTGCCGGTTCAGTTCCATGGCCTGGTCACCGCCACGCAGGATATCCGGGTCGCTGGTCTGTTCGGCGATGCCGGCCATGACCTTGGGGTCGTCGCCATAGATTTCGGCACAGCTGCTGAGCACCTGGTCGGCCTGGGCCGCCTGGCCAAGCGCGCGCAGCTGCGCTGCGACCTGCAGCGCGGTATCGGCGGCAAAGAAGTCTTCCATGTTGGCCAGACGCTCGGCCGCGCTTTTCGCCATCTGGGCGGCGTCTGCGGTCTTGCCTGCTCGCTGGAGCGCCGTGGCCTGCAACAGCTCTCCGCGGGCGGCCAGGGCATCGTTGTCGCGCCAGCTGTTGTTCAGATCGTCCATGGTCTGACGAATCTCCAGCAGCACCTTGGGGCCGGGAGCGCTGTCACCAGCCTGCGCGCACAGACTGTCGGCCAGACTCAGGTGATGCTCGGGATCGCGAAAGGCCGAGTGGCGGCCCAGGTTGACTGCCTGACGGAAGGCGCGCACAGCCCTGTCAGGGTCCTGGTTGGCGCGGGCGAGCCGTCCCAGCTCTGCCTGACGCTGCGGGTTGTTGGGCGAGATCTTGACCGCCTGCTCGAGAAAAACCTGTGCCTTGAGCTGCTCGCCGCGCAACTGTTTGGCGCGTGCGAGTCCGTCATACAGCGTGGGCAGCATCGGAAACTGGCTGATGCCCTGCTCGTAGAGCGCCTCGGCGCGGTCCAGATGGCCGCGCTCAAGCAGGTGCCCGGCCAGCATGACCAGCGCCCAGGGCAGTGGACGCTCATCGATGATGGCCTGCAGCAGGGTCTCCAGTTCGGCATCGCGTCCCAGTGCGGCCAGGGCGTTGGCCCGGTAGCGCTGGCAGAGCGGGGCAAGACGCGGCTGAGTTGCCAGCAGGGTGTCGCAGGCGGCCAGCACGCCGGCCTGATTGCCGGCAGCCAGCGCATCAAGAATGGGCGCCAGCACCTGCTTGCGCTCAACCAGGCGATCAAGTCGCTGCTGCAGGCTGGCACGATTGAAGGGCTTGGTCAGATAGGCATCGGGTTCATATTCCAGCGCCGCCATGACCATGGCCTGACTGCTCTCGGCAGTGACCATGACGAAAATGCAGTGCGGGCCTATCAGCTTGCGCTGATGCAGCTCTTCAAGCACCTGCTGACCATTCTTGCCATCGCCCAGATTGTAGTCATGCAGGATGATGTCATAGCGGGTCTTGCCGCACAGCGCGATTGCTTCTGCCCCACTGGCGGCGACATCGATATGCTGTGCACCCATCTGGGTCAGCATGGCCTTCACCGACGAGCGGAAGTCGCTGAAGTCGTCGACGACCAGAAAGCGCTTGTTGCTGTAGACGATCATGATTTCGCCATATTCCTGCCGTTGAATGCCGAATGTCAGTTTAGACCCTTGGCGCAAGTATACAGTGAAATCAAAGAGCCACTATTGATCCACTCTGCAGAATGGCAAATCGGGCCGCTCGCCTGCAGCCGGCCTGTGCTCAATGCCGTCTGACGATTGCGTCGGATTCGATGACATGCTGGCCGACCGGCGCCATCAGGGCCGCCTGCAGCATCGCCGCTGCGACGTCGCCGGCCTTGACCGCCCGCAGCCGTTTCGGGATCACCGGCTTGAAGGTACGCGACAGCAGTAGACCAACCAGCTCTCCCGGTCGGTTCTCGGGGCGGGCACCGTCGAGCAGGGACGGCCGAATCAGGGTCAGGGAACGAAAATCCATGGCTGCCAGATCCTGCTCCGCTTCACCCTTGACCCGCAGATAGAACGAGCCGGACCGCGGGCTGGCGCCCAGCGACGAATTCAGCACAAAGGTTCGCGTACCGGCGCGGCGGGCGTGACGGGCACAGGAGACGACATAGCCGCGATCCACTGCGCGGAAGGCGTCTCTGGAGCCGGCGTTCTGGCGGGTCGTGCCAAGGGCGCAGATTGCCGCGTCGGCCTGCCACCAGTCGGCGTCTTCGGGCAGCGCTGCGAAATCGACCTGCGGGTTGTCGAGGTGGCTGTAATGCCTGACCGCCATGGGTAGCGGCGAGCGACTGGGTGCGACGACCCGGCTGATGGCCGGGTTGACCAGCGCCTGACGCAGTACCTCCATGCCAACCAGCCCGCTGCCGCCGAGTACCAGCAGGGTCTTGCCATTGCTTTCTTCCATTCTGCTCCCCCCCCCGATGACGCCTGTTCGTTAAGGTTCAGTTAAGCGCAAGTTGGGCATGCTGCCTGCGCCTGACGGAAAAATACGGCAACAAAGTTCGCCTTGGTTGCCATGAGTGCTCGGACTCACTCTGTGGTCCAAGCAACTGACATGCCATTGACGGAGAAGTCCATGAATACCCGAAGCCTGCTTGATCAACTGTTGAAGTCTGCCAGCGGTGCCCTGTCCGGCGCAGGCGATGCCGCGCCCTCGGCCAAGGGACAATCGAGCTCGAACGCGCTGGGAAGCCTGCTGACCGGTGCTGGCGGCGGGGCGCTGGCAGCGGGTGCGGTAGGCCTGCTGCTGGGCAGCAAGAAGGCACGCAAAATGGGCGGCAAGGCGGTCAAGTATGGTGGTCTTGCGGCTCTGGGCGTGGTTGCCTACAAGGCTTGGCAGCATTGGCAGCAGAATAGTGCCAGTGCACCACAAGGCGAGCCGCAGACGGTGGATCGGCTGCCCGCGCCGCAGGCCGAGCAGCACAGCCATGCGATATTGCGGGCGCTGATTGGTGCCGCCAAGGCGGACGGGCATATCGACGACCGGGAGCGGGAGCTGATTGATGGCGAAATCGCCCGGTTGACCGGTGACGCGCAGCTGCATGCCTGGTTTGACGCCGAGCTGAGCAAACCGCTGGATCCGACCGAAATTGCCCGCGCGGCGCAGACGCCGGAGATGGCGGCCGAAATGTACCTCGCCAGCCTGCTGGTGGTTGATGAGCAGAATTTCATGGAGCGGGCATATCTGCAGGAGCTGGCGACTCAGCTGAGGCTGGACCCGCAACTGCGCACCGAATTGGAGCGTCAGGCAACCGCCGTCTGATCAGTGCCGGTGGCTGCGACCAACATGCGAGTCCGCGTCGGGGGGACTCACGCTGCCACTGGTTTGCAGCTGGGCGATGATGCCGCAGTGGTCAACATCATTATCGTCGTGACACTGCCGGCGTAGCTCCAGCAGTTGCTGCTGCAGCTGATTCAGTGCCGCAATGCGCTCGCCGACGTGCTCAATGTGCGCTTCGATCAGGCCGTTTACATCGCCACAGCTTGCCTCTGGCCGGCGGCGCAGCTGAAGCAGCTCGCGGATCTCGTTGTGGGTCATGTCCAGCAGACGGCAGTTGCGAATGAACACCAGCTGCTCGACATGGCGCTCGCCATACTGACGGTAGTTGCCCTCGCTGCGTTGCGGTTCCGGCAGCAGGCCTTCACGTTCGTAGTAACGAATGGTCTCTACCGTACAGTCGGTGCGGCGTGCCAATTCTCCGATTTTCACAGGTACCTCCCGGGCAGGCTTGACTCTGTAGTGGCTATAGGGTTTTTACTTTGCCCTAAAGTTGCCCGGAGGTCACATGTCTGCCCAACATTCGCATGATCACGTCACGCCTGCCCCCTGCTGCGGCGCGGCGCCAGCTAGCTCGACGGCCCCGGTGTTTGCGCCGGGCGCGGGGGAGCAGGTCAGTCGCATTCATATCGAACAGATGGACTGCCCCACCGAGGAGCGGCTGATTCGTCAGCGTCTGACCGGCATGGCCGGTGTCGGTACGCTGCATTTCAATCTGCTGCAACGGGTGTTGTCGGTAAGCCATCTGCCCGAGCGGCGCGAGGCGGTGCTGACGGCGATCAACGAGCTGGGTTTCAGCCCCCGGCTACTGGTCGATGACCATCGGCCGGAGGCCAGCGCCGGCAAGCTTTGGTGGCCGCTGGCGCTGGCGGGTGGTGTTGCGTTACTGGCCGAGATCGTTCACTTCGCCTCCGGGCCGGTCTGGCTTGGGGCGTTGCTGGCACTGCTGGCGATTGCCCTGAGTGGCATCGACACCTACCGCAAGGGCTGGGTGGCCCTGCGTCACCGCACGCTTAATATCAATGCACTGATGAGCATTGCGGTCACCGGCGCGGTGCTGATCGGGCAGTGGCCGGAAGCAGCCATGGTGATGGTGCTCTTTGCCATCGCCGAGCATATTGAAGCCCGGTCGCTGGGGCGGGCGCGCGAGGCGATCAGCAGCCTGCTGGCGCTGGCGCCGGAGCAAGCCAGTGTGCAACTTGAGGATGGCAGCTGGGCGGTACGTGCCTCCAGTGACGTTGCCCTGGGTGCCCGGGTTCGGGTCCGGCCGGGGGAGCGCATCGCGCTGGACGGTGAGGTGGTCAGCGGACGCTCGGCGGTCAACCAGGCGCCCATTACCGGTGAGAGCATGCCGGTCGACAAGCAGCAGGGCGATCCGGTCTTTGCCGGCACCATTAACCAGAATGGCACGCTGGAATACCGCGTTACCGCGGTGGCCGGGCAGACCACCCTGGCGCGCATTATCCATGCGGTAGAGCAGGCCCAGAGCGACCGTGCGCCGACGCAGCGCTTCGTCGACCGCTTCGCCGCCATCTACACGCCAGTCGTCTGCCTGCTGGCGCTGCTGATGGCAGTGCTGCCGCCGCTGTTAACCGATGCCGGTTGGTACGAGTGGATTTATCGGGCGCTGGTATTGCTGGTGGTGGCCTGCCCCTGTGCGCTGGTGATCTCGACCCCGGTGACCATTGTCAGCGCACTGGCGGCGGGCGCCCGGCGGGGCCTGCTGATCAAGGGTGGCGTGCACCTTGAACAGGGTGGTCAGATCGATCTGATCGCCCTCGACAAGACCGGCACCCTGACCGAAGGGCGCCCGGTACAAACCGACTTTCAGCTGCTGGCAGGCAGTGACGCCGATGCCGCGCAGCAACGGGCCGCAAGTCTGGCCGCGCGCTCGGATCACCCGGTGTCGCGGGCGCTCGCCAACGCCAACAGCCAGCCTCTGCTGACGGTGGACGACTTCGCTGCCCTGCCGGGGCAGGGCGTCAGCGGCCTGATCAACGGCGAGCGCTATTGGCTGGGCAACGCGCGGCTGGCCGAGGCCCGCGGTTTGCTGAGCGCCACGCTGCAGGAGCGTCTGGGGCTGCTCGAACGGGAGGGCAAGTCGCTGGTCCTGCTGATCGGCGAGGATCAGGTGCTTGCCCTGTTCGCCGTAGCCGACACCCTCAAACGGGGCAGCCGCGACGCCATACGCGAGCTTCATACACTGGGTGTGGAGAGCATTATTCTCAGCGGCGACAACGCCCCAACGGTGCAGGCAATCGCTACCCAGGTTGGCATCGACCGGGCTCATGGCAACCTGTTACCGGACGACAAGCTGGCGCTGGTTCGCCGGGCCCGGGCCCGCGGCAAGCGCGTTGCCATGGTCGGTGACGGCATCAACGATACGCCGGCGCTGGCCGCTGCCGATATCGGCTTTGCCATGGCTGCAGCCGGCAGCGACAGCGCAATTGAAACAGCCGATGTTGCGCTGATGGATGACGACCTGCGCAAGCTGCCGGCGTTTATCAGCCTGTCGCGGCGCACTCTGCGCGTCCTTCGGCAAAATATCTGGTTGGCTCTGGGTATCAAGGCGGTGTTTGTTGCCCTGACGCTGACCGGCTCGGCAACCATGTGGATGGCGGTGTTTGCCGATATGGGCGTCAGCCTGCTGGTGGTGTTCAACGGCCTGCGACTATTGCGTTACCCGCTCTAGAGTGGGGCTGCGACGAAGAAAAAATTGTCAGAAGGTGGTGTTTTTTTCTGGACGTGTAGCAATTTCTGCAACAGACTGTTCTCCTCTAACAAAAACAAGATTGGCGCATCTCTGCCGGAGGTGCGCAAGGAGAAAGACATGACACGCCGTTATTCCGCGTGGTTCGTGCCGGCGCTTCTGGCGCTGGGGTTCGTTTCTGCAACGCTGGTTGTGGCCGGGCAGTCCGATCTGCCTGCGCCGTCCTTTGCATCCATCCCGGTGGTCTTCGTCAGCGATATGTTCAGCCGCTTTTGAGCCGAATGGCTGATCAACGGGTTTTGCCCATAGCCGCAAATACTCTATGCCATAGCTGATGTGCCAGGCTGGTGCGCCGTCAGTGTTGCTGACGGCGTGGCGTCCCAGTCGCCCAGAGCCAAAAATTCCCTGCTCTTTGCCATGTGTGTTCAGCGGTTGACCGCGTTAGGGTCGATCGAGGCGCCGGCCCCCAGCTCCGCCCGCTGTTGCGCCAGCTTTGCCCCTTCGGCAGCGGTAAAGGCGAAGGTACGCTCCGGGTCGCTCGCGCGCATCTGCAACGCCATCAGCTCCATGCCTTCGGCAACAACGATGTCGTGCTTGCCGGCGCTCAGGCCCTCGATGATGGTGCGCGCGGCGTCGTCAGGATCGATACCGTTGTCGATGTTGGCGTCCGACCGGCCGCGTGCGTTACCGCCTCCCTCCAGCGCGTTGGCGGCAATGGCGGTGCGCACCGAACCGGGAATGATCACGCTCACGCCAATGCCGTAGGCCTGCTCGACTTCGGCGCGCAATGCCTCGAAGTAGCCGACTACCGCGTGCTTGGCTCCGCAGTAGCCCGTGCGCAGGGGCGCGCCGAGCTTGCCGGCAACCGAGCTGACCACCGCCAGCTGACCGCTGCCCTGCTCGACCAGGCGCGGCAGCAGCAACTGGGTCAGGGCAACCGGCGCGAGATAGTCGACTTCCATCAACTGGCGATAGACCTGCAGGCTGGTATCCAGCGCAAGGCTGCGCTGACTGATCCCGGCGTTGTTGATCAGCAGATCAATGCGGCCACGCCAGCCCCAGGCCTGCTCGACCAATGCCGGCAGGCGGTCGTAGTCGGTGGTTTCGAAGGGCAGTACCAGGGTGCGCTCGGGCGCCACGGCGGCCAGAGCCTGCAGCGCGTCGACGCGGCGACCGGACAGGATTACCTCGGCGCCCTGTGCCAACATGGCCCTGGCCAGCGCTTCACCGATGCCCGAGGAGGCGCCGGTGATCCATACCACTCTGGATGCGAAACTCATCTTCTTGTTCTCCTGTTATGGTCGTGCCGCGACTGGCCCGGCCGGGCGTTCACCATAGGGAGACAGGGAGGAAGGAATCTGTCGCCGGGGCGACAGTCTGCAACGGCAGGATCAGGTCCTGACCGGGCGCATGGCGCGCCCGGACAAGACCTGAAGGCGCTCAGTTGAGTGCGGCGAGGATCGACTGCAGCTGGCCGGCGTCCACCTGGTTGGCGTTGGCCAGGCTCAGGAACGACTGGCTGGTGCCGCTCCAGGCGTTGATCAGGCTGGGCAGATTGCGTGCCACGGAGCTGGCCTCACTGATGCTGCGGGTCAGCTCACCGGCGGCCATCGGGTTGGACAGCAGCGAGCCGGCATTGCCCTTGGCGCTGGCCAGCCAGCTCTGGAACGCACCGCTCAGCAGCGAGCCTTCCTTCAGACCGTTCTGGTAGAAGGGAATCGCCTCGGCCAGCGTGCTGCGGTTGGCCCCGCTCAGTGTGCCGCCCTGTGCGAGCAGACTCTGAATCAGTGCCTGGTTGCTGCTGGTCAGCTCGGTGTCAGCGGCGATCGATGCCGTGTCCGTGTTTGCACCCTGCGCATAGTTGGCGGCCGCAGCCAGCGTGCGGCTGGCGATGTCGGTTTGCCCCGTCGCTTCCAGGGTTTTGGCCTGGGCCATCAGCATGTTGTTCATGCTCGCGTTGAAGCGCTGCATCAGCAGATCCTGCTGCTGGGCCAGGTTTTCGGCACCGGCGGCTTCGCCACCTTGCGCTGCTGTGTTCAGCGCTGCGCCTGCGGCGGCCTTCAGCGAGTCCAGACCAAATGCCTGAGCCTGACTGGTGGCCAGCATGCCGGCGGCGATCAGGCTCAGCAGGCCTGCGTGGATGCGGTTGTTCTTCATCTTTCCATATTCTCCTGAATGGGGCTCCGTCGTGGATTTGCGTCGTTCCAGAGGTCCTTCCTGCAGTGCTGCCGGCGTGCTGCAAACGCAATGGCAAAGCGGGTCTACCAGACGCAGCGCGCACTCTACCCGATTCGAGCCCCCGGCGGGAGCAGGTGCAGTTGATAGATGCTGACAGGTTATCGGGCCGTGAGTACTTGGGCGAGGCGGAGCAGCGTCTGCGGGATGAGCGTCGTCTACTCACCGCCATGCCGCAATGAACCAAAAAAAGCCCGCATTGCGCGGGCTTAATACGGAGCAGTGCCGGTGTTGCTGATCAGTTCCCGGTGGCGCGCATGTGCTGAACGCTGAACATGTCCGGGGTGCTCAGGCTGGGGTCGACCTGGCCCTTGAATTGGCCGGTGGTGCAGTGCATGGCCTGTACGTCGATCATGCTGAAGCTGTCGTCAATGGATACGCCACTGCCCTGGTTGGCAGGCAGGTGGTGGTCCGGGTGGGCCTGGCCGATGGTGAAGGTTTTCCACATGCTGCCCTTGCGGTCATAGGCCACGGTGCGCGGGATGGTGAAGGTCTGGGCATCCATGAAGTGCACGCGAGTAGCTTTTTCGCTCTTAGGGCAGATGTCATTCCAGCAAGCGGTGAGAATCAGAAAAGTAGCAAACGAAGGTATAGGAAAACGATGCGGCAGGCCTGAGATAGGTTGATTTGCTTGCGTAACATATTGAATTTACTGGGAAATGGCGCACTCGGCGGGATTCGAACCCACGACCCCTGCCTTCGGAGGGCAGTACTCTATCCAGCTGAGCTACGAGTGCGTTGCGCTGTTGCGGTCGTTGCGACCTTTGGCCGCACCTTGGCTGCCTTTGCGTGTTGCAGTCGGCGGCAGGTGCGTTTCAGCGCGGCAATGATACGCATTGAACGGGGCCGCGTCCATGCCTCAGGGTGGATTCCTTGCGTGCTGTGGCAAGTCGGGTACTTTGTCGGGTGGGGGTTTATCGGTATACTCGCGCACATTGTCCGGGCAATGCACTTGGGCGCAACACTTATAGCCATGATGAGGATGCACAAGGTGATGACTTTGAAGAAGATTCTGCTGGCCTCGGCGGCCATGCTGGCCGTAGTTGCCGGTAATGCTTTCGCTGCCACCGCGAACGAAGAGGCTATCGCTGAACGTCTGAAGCCTTACGGTACCGTCTGCCTGGCAGGTGATCCGTGTGCTGACGAGGTTGCTGGCGGTGGCGCTGCTGCTGCGGCGGGCCCGCGCTCCGGTGCCGATGTGGTTGGCAAGTTCTGCTCTGCCTGCCACAGCGCCGGCGTACTGGGCGCTCCGAAGATTGGCGACACCGCTGCCTGGACAGCCCGTCACGGTGGTGACCTGAACGAGTTGCTGAAGAACGCCATTGCCGGTCTGAACGCGATGCCGCCGAAAGGCACTTGCGGCGACTGCTCTGACGATGAGCTGATGGCGGCGATCAAGGAAATGTCCGGTCTCTGATCTGACCTTTCGTCCCGCTATGAACGCCCCGCCCTGTGCGGGGCGTTTTGCTTTGTGGCTCAGGAGCCTTTGAGCAGGTCGCGCAGGTTGGACAGTGCCGCTTTACCGCGGGCCTGCTTCTGCTCGACCGGTGCTTCCTCGGTGCCTTCCCACTCCAGATCCTCGGACGGAATTTCGTCCAGGAAGCGGCTGGGCGCACAGTCGATGACTTCGCCAAACTGGCGGCGCTTGGCAGCGAAGGTAAACGTCAGCGTCTTGCGCGCACGGGTAATGCCGACATAGGCCAGCCGGCGTTCTTCTTCGACGCTGTCGGCTTCGATGCTGGAGCGGTGGGGGAGAATCTCTTCCTCCATGCCCATGATAAACACGTGCGGATACTCCAGACCCTTGGAGGCGTGCAGGGTCATCAGCTGCACCCGGTCGGAGTCCTCTTCCTCTTCCTGGCGTTCGAGCATGTCACGCAGGACCAGCTTGGCAATGGCATCTTCGATGTTGCTCTCGCCGCTTTCGTCCTTTTCCAGGATGCTTTTGATCGAGTCCAGCAGGAACCAGACGTTGCCCATGCGCTTGGCAGCGATCTCGTCGCTGGAGCAGTTCTGGCGAATCCAGTTCTCGTAGTCCAGATCGAGCACCATGCGTCGCAGGGTTTCAATCGGGTCGCCTTCGTAGCACTGCTTGCGAATGCCGTCGAGCCAGGTGATGAAGCGCTGCAGCTTTTCGGTGTAACGGGCATCCAGGCGCTCGCCCAGCCCGATCTCGGTGCAGGCCTGGTACATGGTGATCTGACGTTCGTTGGCGTAGGTGCCGAGCTTTTCCAGAGTGGCCGGGCCGATCTCGCGGCGCGGGACGTTGATAACCCGCAGCAGGGCGTTGTCGTCATCCTGGTTGACCAGCAGGCGCAGGTAGGACATCAGGTCCTTGACCTCCTGCCGGCTGAAGAAGCTGGTGCCGCCGGACAGGTGATAGGGGATCTGATGGTGCTGCAGCTTGAGTTCGATCAGCCGCGCCTGATGGTTGCCGCGGTAGAGAATGGCGAAGTCGCGCCACGCACGCTTGTGCTGGTGGTGCTGGTTCTGAATCTCGACCGCCACGCGCTCGGCCTCGGCCTCTTCATTGCGGCAACGGATCACGCGCAGTGGCTCGCCGTAGCCCAGCTCGCTCCACAGTTGCTTCTCGAACACATGCGGGTTGTTGGCAATCAGGGTGTTGGCGGCGCGCAGGATACGGCTGGTTGAGCGGTAATTCTGCTCCAGCATGACTACCTTGAGCTGCGGAAAGTCTTCCTTGAGCAGCGCCAGGTTTTCGGGGCGGGCGCCGCGCCAGGCGTAGATCGACTGGTCATCGTCACCGACCACGGTAAAGCGCGATTGCGCGCCGACCAGCATCTTGACCAGCAGGTACTGGCTGGCGTTGGTGTCCTGGTATTCGTCGACCAGCATGTAGCGGATGCGAAACTGCCACTTCTCGAGCACATCGGGGTTATCGCGAAACAGCACCACCGGAATCAGGATCAGGTCGTCAAAGTCGACCGCGTTGTAGGCCTTTAGGGTGCGCTGGTAGTGCATGTAGACGCTGGCGGCGGTCTGCTCCTGCGGGGTCTTGGCCTTGGCCAGTGCTTCATCCGGCAGGATCAGGTCGTTCTTCCAGTTGGAGATCTGTGCCTGGATGCCTTCGATGCCGTCTTCGGCGCCGTAATCCTTGTGCATCAGATCGGTAATCAATGCCGTGGCATCCTGTTGATCGAAGATCGAGAAGCCGGGCTTGTAGCCGAGTCGCTGATGTTCCTTGCGGATGATGTTCAGGCCGAGGTTGTGGAAGGTCGAGACGGTCAGGCCGCGGGCGTCCGGTCCCTTGATCAGCTGGCTGACCCGCTCCTTCATCTCGCGTGCGGCCTTGTTGGTGAAGGTCACGGCGATGATGTTTTGCGCGCGGATACCGCACTCCTTGACCAGATAGGCGATCTTGCGCGTGATCACACTGGTCTTGCCGCTACCGGCCCCTGCCAGTACCAGCAGCGGCCCGCTGATATATTCGACGGCTTCCTGTTGGCGGGGGTTGAGGCGTGACACGGCTTTGATACTCCTGAACGGGCGGGCAATAGTAGCAGTTTTCGTGTTGAGACCGGATGAGCGGTGTGGGTGAAGCTTGGTAATTACGCAAAATTTCGCTATAAGTAACTTCACAAAAATGCTGTATATATCTAAATTTAAAAGAATCTTTGCCTTTCGAGACGTAATGTGACGCTGTCAGCCCTGCCTGATGTCGCAGTGGCTTCCAGAAAGATGTCAGCCAAATCAAGCAGATAGCTTGGCTAGCTGGAGGGTGGGATGGAGAGTGTCAGTGTTGTTCTCGAACCTTGGGGGATCGCCAGTTGAGCGATGACAGTGCGACGCAGCGGGTAGTGATGCTCGATAGCGACCACGGAGCCTACGTGCAGCTCTGTCGGCGGCTATCGGCATTGGCACGTCTGCCCTTCGTGCTGGAGCGTATGGATGACTGGCATCAGCTGCAGACCCGAATCAATCAGGGTGAGGTACAGGCGGTACTGTCGCGTTCGGCGAATCTTTCCCTGCTGCAGGACTGTGGCGTCCCCGTCATTCACCTGGTCAGCGAGCCGGATTTCTCCGGGTTTAACAGCGGCTTGAACGACAGTCTCTGGGAGCAGGCGTCAGCTAGCGAGATGGTGCGTTGCCTGCAGTACGCCATTGAACGCCACCGGCTGCGCAGTGCCCTTGAACGGGCTGCAAGCTTCGACCCACTGACCGGCACCTGCAATCGGCAGATGCTTCAGGATCGCCTCAAGCAGGGCATGCGCCGCGCCCTGCGTACCAATCAGCCGCTGGCGGTGTTCTGTGTCGACATGGACAACTTTCGCCACGTCAATGATACCCTCGGCCACAGTGCCGGCGACGCCATTATTTGCGAAGTGGTCGAGCGGCTGCGCTCGGTGCTGCGCAACACCGACACCATCGGCCGCATGGGCAGCGACGAGTTTGCTCTGGTAGTCGAGGATTACGGCTCGTCCAGCAACCTGCTGCAGATCGCGCAGAAGATCATCAACGAGCTGGCCGAGCCCTTCAACGTCAACAGTGAAGGCATGCTGCTCGGCTGCAGTGTCGGTATTGCCACCTATCCTGAGGGTGGCCAGACCGTCGACAGTCTGTTGCTGCACGCCAATCTGGCGATGCTGCAGGCCAAGGGGCAGCGCGGCTGCAATTTCCACTTCTATGACGAGCGCATCAATCTGCAGGCGCACAGCCTGATCGAGTTTGAGGCGTCGCTGCGCCATGCGCTGCGGCGCGGTGAGTTTGAGCTGCACTATCAGCCTCGGGTTGATCTCGGCAGCGGCAAGATCGTTGGCCTTGAGGGGCTGATTCGCTGGCGTCATCCCGAGCGCGGTCTGCTCGGTCCCAACGAATTCATTCCGTTGGCCGAGGAGACCGGCCTGATCGTGCCAATGGGCTATTGGGTCATTGCCCGCGCCTGCCACGATCTGGCCCAGATGAAGAAGCGCAATATGGCACCGGTGCACGTGGCGGTGAACATGTCGTTCCGCCAGTTCCAGGACAGCGCGCTGCTGTCGACGGTCAAGCGCCTGCTCGAACGCACCGGCATCGACCCGCACTGGCTGGAGTTCGAGCTGACCGAGACCGCGGTCATGCAGCAGCCGGAGCAGGTGCTGATGACCATGGACGGGATGACCGGCCTGGGGCTGCGTTTTTCGCTGGATGACTTCGGCACCGGGTTTTCGTCGTTCGTTCACCTGCACAGCCTGCCGATCAACCTGCTGAAAATTGACCGCAGTTTCGTCAAGGCGATTGCCGAGCGTACGGCCGATCGTCAGTTGGTGGGGGCGATGATCGACATGGGGCACAGTCTGGGGCTGGAAGTGGTTGCCGAAGGCGTCGAATATCGCGACCAACTGGAGATTCTGCGCAGTCTCGGGTGTGATCAGGTACAGGGCTATTTCATCAGCCCGGCGCTGGCATTCGAGGAGCTGTGTTACTTCATGGATGCCTACGCGATGGGGCGTGAGGAAGAGTGCGGATCGGCAACCGGTCTGTCACTGATTTCCTGATTGCTGCAGGTTAAACGCAAGGCGACGACCGGCACCGCTGGCGCCAGCGTCTCGACACCGGTGCCGCCCCGCTGCTACTGACTATAGTCCACCTGTTCGCGCCTGCCAGTTATTGCATATCTTTTCTCTAGCCGGGCTGGCGGTCCAGCTGCCGATATTGCAGCGCTTCTGCCAGATGTGAACGGCTGATCTGCGCTACGGCGTCCAGATCCGCCAGCGTCCGCGCGACCTTGAGTACCCGGTGACTGGCCCGATGGGAGAGCCCAAGGCGGGTGACCGCCTGCTCCAGCCACTGACCATCGGCGTCGCTCAGCTTGCAGTGCGTACGCAAGCTCTCCAGTCCCATATGGGCATTGAGACCCTGCTGCCGATTCAGCTGGCGCGCCCTGGCGGCTGCCACCTGCGCCGCAGCAGTCGCGCTGTCCGGCCGGCCGGGCTCGTTGTTGCCCTGCAGGCTGAATGGCTCGTTGCGCATCGCCAGATGCAGGTCGATGCGGTCCAAAAGGGGGCCCGACAGCTTGCTGCGGTAGCGCTGAACCTGCTCCGGCGTGCAGCGGCAGCGGCTCGATGGGTCACCCTGATAGCCGCAGGGGCAGGGGTTCATCGCCGCTACCAGTTGAAATCGGGCAGGAAAGCGCAGTTGCTCGCGGGCGCGGGCGATGTGAATCGCACCGGACTCCAGTGGCTCACGCAGCATCTCCAGTACCTTGCGATCGAACTCCGGCAACTCATCCAGAAACAGCACGCCATGATGTGCCTGGCTGATTTCACCGGGGCGTGGCTGGCTGCCGCCGCCAACCAGCGCCGCAGCGGATGCACCGTGATGGGGCGAGCGGAAGGGGCGGGCAGGCCATGCGCTCAGCGGCGTGCGGTCGCAGACCGATTGAATCGCCGCGACCTCGAGTGCTTCCTGCTCCGCAAGTGGCGGCAGAATGCCGGGCAGACGGCTGGCCAGCAGGGTCTTGCCGGTTCCGGGTGGCCCGAACAGCAGCAGATTGTGACCGCCGCTTGCGGCGATGATCAGCGCCCTTTTGGCCTGCTCCTGTCCCTGTACGTCGGCGAGGTCGGCATGCCTGGCTGGCTCTGAGGGCGCCGTCGGGGGGAGGTCGGGCAAGCGCTGCTCACCGCGCAAGTGCGCACATAGCGGCAGCAGATGATCGGCAGCGATCAGTTCGATCCCGCTGACCAGGGCTGCTTCGGCCGCGTTAGCGGCCGGCAGAATCAGCTTGCGACCGGCATCGCGGCAGGCCAGCGCCACCGGCAGCACGCCCTGTATCGGTCGCAGCTCGCCGGACAGCGCCAGCTCGCCGATGCACTCGCAGTCGGTCAGTGCCTGTGCCGGAATCTGCCCGCTTGCCGCCAGCAGCCCGAGGGCGATGGCCAGGTCAAAGCGGCCGCCATCCTTGGGCAGATCGGCGGGCGCCAGGCTGATGGTGATGCGCTTGCTGCCCGGGAACTCCAGCTGCGCGTTCAGCAACGCGCTGCGCACCCGGTCCTTGCTTTCACGGACCGCCGTTTCCGGCAAGCCGACCAGGGTCAGGCTGGGCATACCGTTGGCAAGATGGACTTCGACCTGGACGGCCGGCGCGTCGATACCCAGACGCGCGCGGCTGTGGATGGTGGCCAGGGACATGATCGCTCCTTGATCAATACCTGATACTGCCGAGGGTCAGGCGATAACGAATGGGTTGGCAGCAAGGCTGCTGCCAAGGGGCATCAGGGGGTTTTGGCTTCCAGCTCGCTGACGCGCTTTTC
Organism: Halopseudomonas sp. T1L2; assembly: GCF_055397385.1. Taxonomy (NCBI): domain Bacteria; kingdom Pseudomonadati; phylum Pseudomonadota; class Gammaproteobacteria; order Pseudomonadales; family Pseudomonadaceae; genus Halopseudomonas; species Halopseudomonas sp. T1L2. The sequence continues at coordinate 3,169,125 of NZ_AP040865.1, forward strand.
CAGCGCTTCCAGGCGCTCGCGGGTGCGCATCAGCACGGCCTGCTGGGTGTCGAACTCGTCGCGGCTGACCACATCCAGCTTGCTCAGCGCGCTTTGCAGCAAGGCCTTGAGATGCTTCTCGACTTCCACGTTGGGTAGCCCGTGTTCGCTCATCAGCAGTTTGGTCGCCTGAGCGCTGACGGTGTCTATCACCAGTTTGTGCAGCATATGCCTGTTACCTGCGGGTCAAGAGGGCTGACGGGCCTGCAAGTGTAGCACTCCGATCCGGCTCGCCGAAATCCGCGCCGTGCTTGTGCGTACTTTGTGCGCGCGCACCACGCTTGCGCACTATGCTGGTGCATGGGTAGTGCGTTGATGATGGCCTGCTGTCCCTGTTTATTTGCAACCAATTGAAAATTAAAGGGAAAACAAAATTGGCAGGGTTTCTGCAAAGCTTGCTCCAGCTGATCCCGGCGGCATGTCCCTCTACGGGGCACGGCATCGGGGCGCAGCCAGAATCGTGAGCGATCACATCGGGAGCACAATAATGAAGCGATTGACCCTGGCAGGTTTGACCCGTAATCCGCGGTTAGGCATCGGGAACACCCAGGCGCTGCCAGCGGGGGCAGGGACGCAATTGATCTCTGCCTGTGTCGAGATGAGTGCGCCGGCATGTGCAGGGCGTGTCGGCGATTCTGACGACTGCGACAGCACTTTTGTTTTGTCCGTTTCTAAAAGCCTCTAACTCGGCATAGACTTGTGCTGTCCCCCAGGGCAGTCCATCACACGGGAGTATCGAAATGAAACTAGTAACGGCTGTAATCAAGCCTTTCAAGCTGGATGACGTGCGTGAAGCGCTGTCTGAAATCGGCGTTCAGGGCATCACCGTAACCGAGGTCAAGGGCTTTGGTCGTCAGAAAGGTCACACCGAGCTGTATCGTGGCGCTGAGTACGTTGTCGACTTCCTGCCGAAGGTGAAGATCGACGTTGCCATCGCTGACGACATGCTGGATCGCGTTATCGAGTCCATCACCAAGGCAGCCAACACCGGCAAGATCGGTGACGGCAAGATCTTCGTGGTCAACCTCGAACAGGCCATCCGCATCCGTACCGGCGAGACCGGCACCGACGCCATCTAAGGCGGGTTGTTCAACAGACAGCAGTAACCAAGCCTATATGGGGGGCTTAAAATGGAAGACATCGTACAAATCAAGTACGCGCTTGATACATTCTACTTTCTGATCTGCGGTGCTCTGGTGATGTGGATGGCGGCGGGTTTTGCCATGCTCGAAGCCGGTCTGGTCCGCGCCAAGAACACCACTGAAATTCTGACCAAGAACGTGGCCCTGTACGCAACGGCGTGCACCATGTATCTGCTGATCGGCTACCACATCATGTATTCCAGCCCGGAAGGCGGTATCTTCCCGAGCTTCGGCGTGCTGATCGGTGCCGAGAACACCGTTGAAGACGTACTCGCCGGTGGCGACGATGCACCGTACTACTCGGTTGCTTCGGACTTCTTCTTCCAGGTCGTGTTCGTTGCGACTGCCATGTCCATCGTTTCCGGTGCGGTTGCCGAGCGCATGAAGCTGTTCGCGTTCCTGGTCTTCGCCGTGATCATGACTGGCTTCATCTACCCGATCCAGGGCTTCTGGAAGTGGGGCGGTGGCTTCCTGAACGAAGCTGGCTTCCTCGACTTCGCCGGTTCCGGTGTGGTTCACATGACCGGTGCTACCGCTGCTCTGGCCGGTGTGCTGCTGCTGGGCGCTCGTAAGGGCAAGTACGGCTCCAACGGTCAGATCAACGCCATCCCGGGCGCCAACCTGCCGCTGGCCACTCTGGGTATGTTCGTCCTGTGGCTGGGCTGGTTCGGCTTCAACGGTGGCTCGCAGCTGGTTGTATCCAACATCTCCGATGCCAACGCTGTTGCCCAGATCTTCGTCAACACCAACGCTGCTGCTGCTGGTGGCCTGATCGCTGGTCTGGTTGTTGCCCGCATCCTGTTCGGCAAGGCTGACCTGACCATGGCACTGAACGGTGCACTGGCTGGCCTGGTTGCCATCACTGCCGAGCCGCTGACTCCGAGCGGCCTGCAAGCCACCCTGATCGGTGCTGTAGGCGGCGTGATCGTAGTCTTCTCTGTCCTGGCTCTGGACAAGCTGAAGATCGACGATCCGGTCGGTGCCATCTCCGTTCACGGTGTGGTCGGTATCTGGGGTCTGCTGGCTGTATGCCTGACCAACAGCGACGCTACCCTGACCGCTCAGCTGATGGGTATCGTAGTGATCTTCCTGTGGGTGTTCATCTCCAGCCTGATCGTCTGGAGCATCATCAAACTGGTGATGGGCCTGCGCGTCAGCGAAGAGGAAGAGTACGAAGGTGTGGATATTTCCGAGTGCGGTATGGAAGCCTATCCGGAGTTCACCAGCAAGAAGTAATCGCTGGTAGAACACGCAACACCAGACGGGGCGCCCATTGGGCGCCCCCAGACTGCTGACAAAGCCCCTAGCCGAAAGGCGGGGGCTTTTGTTTAATGGGTTGTCGTTTACTGCAGGCCAACCCGATGCTCAAACCCCCTTCACCCAAACAGCACGCGCTGGAGATGGTCACCCTCGAAGAGCTGGTGCCCGCCGATCATCTGCTGCGCAAGATAGCCCGTCATATCGATTTCGAGTTTATTCGGCCTGCCACGCAGCACCTGTATTGCGCTGACAACGGTCGTCCGGCGATTGACCCGGTTATGCTGTTCAAGATGCTGTTTATTGGATACTTGTTTGGCGTGCGCAGTGAACGACAGTTGATGCGCGAGATTCAGGTTAACGTTGCCTATCGCTGGTTTCTGGATCTGAGTCTGACTGACAAGGTGCCCGATGCTTCGACCCTGAGTCAGAACCGTCGCCGTCGCTTTGCCGATACGGATATCGAGCAAGTCATCTTTGATGGGATTGTCGAGCAAGCGCTGCACAAGGGCCTGATTGGGGGCGAGGTATTACACACCGACAGCACGCACCTCAAGGCCAGCGCCAACAAGCAGCGGTTCGCTGTGCATCAGGTTGAGCAGCGTCCTGTTGATTATCTGGCCGAGCTTAATGCGGCAATCGATGCCGACCGCCAAGCGCACGGCAAGCAACCGCTAAAGCCCAAAGACAGTGATCCCGAGGTAAAGGAAACCAAGGTCAGCACCACCGACCCTGATAGTGGATTCATGACGCGGGATAACAAGCCGCAAGGTTTCTTCTATCTTGATCACCGCACGGTAGATGGGAAGCACAGCATTATCACCGATACCTTTGTTACCCCCGGCAATGTGCATGACAGCCGACCTTACCTTGAACGACTGGACCGCCAATGCGAGCGCTTTTCTCTGACACCGCTGGCCGTTGCCCTGGACGCCGGCTACTTCACGCCAGCGATCTGCAAGGGGCTGGAGGAACGAGACATCTTCGGCGTGATGGGCTATCGACGCCCCAATCACAAGCAAGGTTACTTCTATAAACGTCAGTTCACCTACGATGCAGAACGTGACGGTTACCTGTGCCCAAACAATCAGTTCCTGCCCTACAGCACGACTAACCGGGCCGGTTATCGCGAGTACAAGTCCGACCCGCAGCAATGCCGAGATTGTCCATTACGAGACCAATGCACTCGCAGTCGAAACCACGTCAAGGTTGTCGTGCGGCATGTCTGGGAGGACGCCAAGGAGCGGATTAACCAGAATCGTCTTAGCCCTGAAGGCAAGCGTATCTATGCCAGGCGCAAAGAAACCGTCGAGCGCAGCTTTGCGGACGCCAAGGAGCTGCACGGGCACCGTTATGCCCGGTTCCGTGGTCTGCGCAAGGTAATGAAACAGTGCCTGCTGGCAGCCGCCTGCCAAAACATGAAGAAGATTGCCCGCCTGCTGGCAGTGCTTTTACGCCTGCGGTCCGGGATAAGACGCGGCACTTGGCTACGAAGCCAAAAGTGCAGCTACTCGGAGGGAATTGGGGCCTTCGCAGGCTGAATCAGTCAACACAGGGAAAATCATTGCAAGCGTCCCAGAAAAACGAAACCCCGCGAAAATGCGGGGTTCGTCAGCAGTCTGGGGGCGCCCATTGGGCGCCCCGTTTTTTTGTGCCTGTAACCCTTGCAATGAGGGAGGAGACCATATACGACCTTCCCGTGAGTGGGCGGGATCAGGCCTGTGTGGGGATCTCGACCCGCACCAGCAAGCCACCCAGTGGGCTGGCCTCAAACTGCACAGCGCCCTGATAGCGTGCTGCCAGGTCCCGCACAATCGCCAGCCCAAGGCCGTGCCCCGGCATCTGCTGGTCCAGTCGCCAGCCGCGGGTGCCGAGCTGGCTGCGTTCCTCGGGCGCTACGCCCGGCCCGTCATCGTGGACCTCCAGAATACGCTGATCGGCCTGCTCGCTCAGGCGCACCCGAACGCGGCTACGTGCCCATTTGCCGGCGTTATCGGCGAGGTTGCCCAGTAGCTCGCTGAAATCCTGCTCTTCCACCGGCCAGCGGGCAGCCTCGGCGAGGCTGGAGTCCAGTTCGAATTCAATATGACTGTGCAGCCGGCCGAGCATCCACAGCAGCTCGCGGGCCTGTTCCAGCGGCTGGCAACTGCTGCCGGCCAGCGGGCCGCCGGAATGGCTGGCATGCAGGCTGCCGTCCAGCTGGCGACTGATGTCGTCCAGGCGCTGGCTGATCTGGCTGCGGGTCTCGGGTGTAATCGGTTGCTCGCTGCTGATCAGTTGATTGATTGCTGCGATGGGGGTCTTGATCCGGTGCGACAGATTGGCGTTGGCCTCACGGACCTTCTGCAGGCGGTGTTGCAAGGTGTCGAGCAGTTGATTGAGCTGACCGATAAGGCCGCTGAACTCCTGGGGTACGGCGTCTCCGAGCCGTTGCAGGTGCCCTTGCTTGAGCGCTTTGAGATCCTGCTGCAGTTGGCGTACCGGGCGCATCGACAGCTGCACAGCCAGCAGAATCAGGGCAAACAGGACGGCCAGCAGCCCGATCGCAACCGCCGCAGTCCATAGATGCAGCTCGTGGGCGCTGGCCTGCAGCTGGCTGTAGTCTTCGGCTGCGACAATGGTGACCGGCTGGCCGTTGATCTGCGTTTCGGTGCGCCAGGCCATATAGCGGTGGGCCGCCGGTTCGCCCTCGGGTACGCCGTGCAGTTCGATCAGGCCCTGATCGGGCAAGTCCAGCCAGGGTAGCAGCAGATCGGACCACTGTGGATGTGACAGGCGCGCGTGTTCGCCGATCCTGAGTACAAACAAGTGATGTGACAGTGCACCGAAATAGTTGCCGTCGAGCGCCTCCAGCCCGGCGGGAGAGCCGAGCTGCTGCTCGATCATGGCCACCTCCTGCTGCAGGCGCTCGCGCACGAAGTCGCGGGACATGCGATCCAGCAGTGCCCCATGCAGATACCATGCGAGCAGCATGAACAGGGTGGCAAACGGCAGCAGCCAGAGCAGCAGGGTGGTGCGGATCGAGCGGGTGCTTTCAGCCTTCGGCAGAAAAGACATAGCCTTGCCCCCGTTGGGTCTTGATGGCGTCCCGGCCGATCAGCAGGCGCAGGCGGCGGATATAGGTTTCGATGGTATTGAGCGTGGGCTCTGCGTCCAGATTATAGAGCTGCTCCAGCAGTGCTTCCTTTGGATGCAAGCGATTCGGGCGGCTCATCAGACAGCGCAGCAGACGAAACTCGGTACCGGTCAGCGGATGCCATTGGCCGTCCGGGGTGCGCACCCGCTGGCGTTCTTCGTCGAGCAGGTAGTTGCCGGCCTGGATCTGCGTGTGACTGCGCCCTTCGCTGCGACGCAGCAGCGCCTGCAGGCGGGCCAGCAGCTCTTCCGGGTGAAAGGGCTTGGTCAGATAGTCGTCGGCACCGGCTTTCAGGCCATTGACCTTGTCCTGCCAGCGGTCGCGGGCGGTCAGCAGCAGAATCGGCAGATCGCGCCCGGCGTCGCGCCAGCGCGCCAGCAGTTGCAGGCCGTCACCGTCGGGCAGGCCGATGTCCAGCACGATCAGCCGATAGTCTTCCTGCAGCCCGAGTTGTTCGGCGGTCACCGCCGAGCCGGTTGCGTCGACCGCGAATCCGGCCTGACTCAGGCTGTCCTGTAGGCTGCTGCGCAGCAGGTCGTCATCTTCCACCAGCAACAGGCGCATGGGCTGGTTCCTTTTTATCCAAGTGGTTCAGTCAGGATTCAGTTTCGCTCGGCAATCTTGGGTTCAGCACCGAGATGATGGGGCAGAGAGTGCATCGGCAACCGGGGTGGTTGTCAATTCTGTGTCGAACGTCGCCCCACCGGTTAACAGGAGAGACAGCATGAATCGCATATTGAACGGACTGGCCGCAGCGCTGCTGCTGAGTGCAACGACCGCTGCAGGCGCTGCGGCCGGCACCGGTGGACAGCCCGGTGACCCGCAGCAGGTAACGCGGACCATCGAGGTAGTCATGCACGACAACTACTTCGAGCCTGAGCAGCTGTCGTTTGCAGCAGGCGAGACCGTGCGCCTGAAGGTGCGCAACGAAGGCGCCCTGGTCCACGAATTCAACATCGGCACGGCGGCCATGCACGAAGCTCATCAGGGACAGATGCAGATGATGGTCGATCATGGCGTTATCCGGGGCGACCACCTCAATCGCGCGTTGATGAAGATGGACATGGGCGGTGGGCACAGTATGGCGCACGATCATGCCAACAGCCTGCTGCTGGAGCCGGGGCAGGAAGCCGAGCTGGTCTGGAAGTTCGACCACGCCGACCACCTGGAATTTGCCTGCAATGTGCCCGGGCACTATCAGGCCGGCATGATGGGGGGCATCGATGTCGAGTAGAGCATTGCTCTCGGCGCTGGCACTGCTGCCGGCGCTGAGCTGGGCCGGTGAGTACCGGCTTACTGTCGACGAGGTGACCATCGACACCGGCGACTTCCGCAAGCAGGGCATTGGCTACAACGGTGCATCGCCGGGGCCGGTATTGCGCTTTCGCGAAGGCGAGGACGTCACCATTCATGTCACCAACAACCTCGATGAGCCGACCTCGGTACACTGGCACGGACTGATACTGCCGTACCAGATGGACGGAGTGCCCGGACTGAGTTATCCGGGCATCGCGCCGGGTGAAACCTTCACCTATCGCTTTCCGATCACGCAGTCCGGCACTTACTGGTTCCACAGTCACTCGGGATTTCAGGAGCCGGATGGCGCCTATGGCGCGATCATCATCGAGCCGAATGGTCGTGAGCCGTTTCGCTATGACCGCGAGTACGTGGTTCAGCTGACTGACAAGCACCCGCACTCGGGCGACCGCATCATGCGCAACCTCAAGAGCTCGGCGGACTACTACAACCGTCAGCAGCAGACCGTCGGCGACTTCTGGCGCGACAGCAAGGAGCAGGGTCTGGCGGCGACGCTCAAGGACCGCCTGATGTGGGGCGAGATGCGCATGATGGCCAGCGACATCGAGGACGTGCAGGGCTTTACCGGCCTGATCAACGGCAAGGGGCCCGAGCAGAACTGGACCGGGCTGTTCAAGCCGGGCGAGCGTGTGCGCCTGCGCCTGATCAACTCCTCGGCGATGACCTATTTTGACGTACGCCTGCCCGGCCTGAAGATGACCGTGGTGCAGGCGGACGGCAATAACGTCCAGCCGGTGATCGTGGATGAGCTGCGCATCGGTGTGGCGGAGACCTACGATGTCATCGTTCAGCCCAAGGACGATAAGGCCTACACCCTGTTCGCCGAATCCATGGGCCGTTCGGGTTTTGCCCGCGGCACGCTGGCGCCGCGTGAGGGCATGCAGGGCGAGATTCCCGAGCTGCGTCCGGCACCGTTGCTGACCATGGCTGATATGGGCATGGCGCATGCGGGTATGGATCATGGCAGCATGGGCCACGGTGACATGGCCGGCATGGATCACGGCAGTATGAACCACGGCGACATGGCCGGTATGGATCACGGCAGCATGAACCACGGCGCTATGGCCGGCATGGATCACGGCAACATGAGTCATGGCGAGGCCGCAGCACTGCCCGCTGATCCCTTCTACGCCCAAGGCAGTGGCCTCATTCCCCAGGCCTATAACGACGGTCGCTTCCTGTCCTATGCCGACTTGCGTGCGCAGAAGCCGTTGTATGAAGAGCGTGAGCCGACGCGCGAGATCGAGTTGCGGCTGACGGGCAATATGGAGCGCTATATCTGGTCGATCAACGGCATCAAGGAGTCGGACGCCGAACCGATTCGCCTGCAGTACGGCGAGCGGGTGCGCTTCAAGTTCGTCAACGAAACCATGATGACTCACCCGATGCACCTGCATGGCATGTGGTCGATCCTCGACGTTGGCGCAGGCCAGTGGAATCCGGTCAAGCACGTGATCAGCGTGGCACCCGGCACGACCGTCTATATGGAGACCGAGGTCGACGCGCCGGGGAAGTGGGCCTTCCATTGCCACCTGGCCTATCACGCGGCAGCCGGGATGTTCCGCACCGTGATTGTTGAGGGTGGCCCCGAAGGAGGTGACTCATGAAGCGCCTGATGACGGCGTTACTGCTGTCGGCCTCGGCATCAGTGGGCGCCGAGGAAATGCGTCACTCCATGCATCATGGTTTCTTCTATGGCCTGCAGGCCGATGCCCTGGAATACCGCTACGGTGACAGTGGTGAGGAGCTGGGGTATTGGAGCACCGAAGCCTGGTGGGGCACCGATGAGTTGAAGGCGCTGTGGCTGAGCGAAGCCGAGTACGACTTTGATCATGACAGCTGGGAAACCCTCGACAACCGCCTGGCGCTGCAAACCCCGGTCAGCGACTTTATGGACCTGCGTGGTGGCCTGCGTTTCGACACGCCCGACGGTGAGAACCGGCACTACGCCTTTGTCGGCCTGAGTGGTCTGCTGCCCTATTGGCTGGAGATGGACAGCAATCTGTACCTGAGTGAGCACGGCGATCTGTCGCTGGATCTCGCGCTGGAATACGAGCTGCTGCTGATCAACCGCCTGCATCTGACCCCGGAGCTGGAGTTCGATGCCGCCCTCTCGGATGACGAAGCAGTTGGGGTTGGTCGTGGTCTCAGCGGTATGGAAGCCGGCCTGCGGCTGAGCTACGACCTGGTTGATCGTGCCGTCGTGCCTTATGTGGGGGTGCACTACGAACGGGCCTTCGGGCGCAGCGCCGACTTTGCCGTGCAGGACGGTGAAGATCGCGACGGCTGGTTTGCGGTCGCGGGCGTAAGGCTGATGTTCTAGCTACGCAGTGCTGCGTCGCCGGCTGGAGCCTCGCAGCCGGTAGCGCAGTCGCAAGGTCAGGGTGATCGTGTTCTGTGCCGCTGGGGCGGCGTTGTGCCAGCCGGTGCAGGCACTGCCCAGATGACACAAACCGGACAGCAGGAGTGACCCGATGACGGATCGACCGCATGAAGCGACACTCTATCGCATGGTGATGAAAAACCACCTTTGCCCCTTCGGGCTAAAGTCCCTCGATCTGCTCAAGCGTGAGGGTTTCAAGGTGCAAGACCATCACTTGACCAGTCGCGAGGAAACCGACGCATTTCAGCGCGAATACGACGTGGACACCACGCCGCAGGCCTTTATCGACGGCAAGCGCATTGGCGGCTACGACGAGCTGCGACGGTACTTCGGCAAGCCGGTCAAGGAGGCGGATGAGGTGACTTATCAGCCGGTTATCGCGGTCTTTGCCTGCACGGCGCTGATGGCGTTGGGTGTCAGCTGGGCCGCGTTGGGTACGTTATTCGGTGTGCGCACGCTGGAATGGTTCGTCGCTATATCGATGTGCGTGTTGGCGATACTCAAGCTGCGTGACCTTGAAAGCTTCTCCAACATGTTTCTCGGTTATGACCTGCTGGCGCAGCGCTGGGTGCGCTATGCCTATCTTTACCCCTTCGGCGAGGCACTGGCCGGCATTCTGATGATTGCCGGTGCGCTGCTGTGGCTGGCCATTCCGGTGGCTATGCTGATCGGGGTGGTCGGCGCGGTTTCGGTATTCAAGGCGGTGTATGTCGAGCGACGCGAGCTGAAGTGTGCCTGTGTGGGTGGCGACAGTAACGTGCCGCTGGGTTTCATTTCGCTGACCGAAAACCTGATGATGGTGGGGATGGCGATTTGGATGCTGATCAAGTAGCTCCAGACGCATACACTGACACCTCGACATGCACATTTGTTGCACGACCGCAGGAGGCTTGATGAAGGCGGAAACCTATCGCGATTTGATTGAGTGGACACAGCAGCTGCACGGTCATCTGGCCAGCAGCCTGGAGGCTGGCGCCGCGGACAGCGGGACCGGCGAGCGCATGCGCGCGCTGTTGCAGTACCTGGCCGAGCACGAACGGCGCATGCAGCAGATGGTGCTGCGCTTTGAGCAGCAGGCCGATATCAAGGTGCTCGATAGCTGGGTCTACGACTACTTTACCGACAACCCGCGCGTGCGCCTGCTCAATACCCGGCCCAGCTTTGCCGGGCTGGACTACGATGCGCTGTGCACCATGGTATTTGACCTGCACAACGATGCGCTGGACTTGTATCGCTACCTGCAGGGCCGGGCGGAAACGGCGGGTGGTCGCGAGTTGATGCAGGATCTGCTGGCCATGGAAGAGCACGAAACCTTGCGGCTGGCCGAGCAGGTCCAGCGCGGCCAGGATCTTTGAGACTTGGCCGGGAGCGGTGAAGGTAAATGTGGCTGCAGAGAGAAATTCGCCTCAAGCCCCGTGCGCGCGGGTTTCATCTGATCGATGACGAGATTCTGCGTGCGCTGCCAGAGCTGACCGAGGTGCGCGTGGGGCTGCTGCATCTGTGGCTGCAACACACCTCGGCGTCGCTGACTGTCAACGAGAACGCCGATCCGCTGGTACGCGGCGACTTCGAGACGTTCTTCCGGCGCGCGGTGCCGGATGACGCCCCCTACTTCAAGCATACCTACGAAGGCCCGGACGACATGACAGCGCATATCAAGTCGAGCCTGCTGGGTGTGCAACTGACCCTGCCGGTAACTGCGGGCAGACTCGCCGTTGGCACCTGGCAAGGTCTCTATCTCGGGGAACACCGGGAGCATGCCGGCAGTCGCCGGGTGCTGGCAACCTTGCAGGGACAGTGCGACTGAACCGGGTGCATCCCGGGGCGCTCGCCCCAAATCAGGGCGGATCGACAGCGTCTACGAGGTGCCGCTGCCCAAGGTGCGGCATCAGGATATGAAGCTGGAGCCGGAATTTATCGCCCTCAAGCGCGAGATTCTGACCCGCATTCGGGAAACCTCCGGGGTGCAGACCGATCTGGATCAGCTGGCGCGCCTGAGCGAGGGGGCTGTTTTATAGGCTGGCTGTCTAGGGCAGGCGCTATAGGCGAAAATTTTTTTTCGCAAGACTAGCCAAATCCCCTCGATGAACTATATATAGCCTGTTTTCCACTGTGAGGATTCAGGCATGAGTGATGATCTGGACGACGATCTGGATGGTATGGACGACTCCGAGGTCGACGATCAGGATGATGTGGTAGACGACAGCGATGACGGTGACGACGGCGAACCGGTTTCCAGCGGCAAGTCGCGCAAGAAGGCATCGTCCTCGGCGGATGACCTGGAAGGGGCGTCGATGGAGGCCAAGGAGCGTGAGCGCGAGATGCTGGCCCGTCAGATCGAAGAATTCATGGCCCGAGGCGGCAAGGTCCAGCAGATTGACGACAACGTCGTCTCTGATCCGCCGAGAAAGCCCGAGAGCAAGTACGGCAGCCGTCCTATCTGACGCTGCCGTAGCCACCGTTCAGCGCTTGGCGTAGCGCTGGTAGCGGTTCAGCCAGGGCGGAATCTCGCTCAGGCAGCGCACTTCGCCGTGGGCCCGTTGCTGGCCCGCCCAGGCACTACCCTGTGGGTTGAACCACAGGGTATGCATGCCCACATCCAGTGCCCCCTGGATGTCATCACCCGGATGATCGCCAATATGGACCGCCTGCTGCGGCTCGACGCCAGCCCGTTCCAGTGCGGTGACAAAGGGTGCCGGATGCGGCTTGCTCAGGCCCACTTCGTCGGCCGAAACGATAATGCTGAAATAGCGGTCCAGACCCAGCCGGCGTACGTCGGCGTTGCCGTTGGAGATACACGCCAGCTGGTACTGGCGTGACAGCAGTTCCAGCACCAGTTCGGCATGCGGAAAGTATTCCAGCCGGTGCCGTGCGTCGATGAATACCTCGAAGCCTGCCAGCGCCAGTCGCTTTGCCTCGTCCGCTGAATAGCCTGCCTGGCGCAGGCCCAGCTCCAGCACCGCGATGCGCAGGGCTGTGACCCGGTGGCGCAGTTCGGGGTCGGCATCCAGTACCTCGGCCAGCAATGCCTTGCGGGCCTCCTTGTCACGGGCGGCGGTGTAATCCGGTGCCTGCTTGCCAAGCCAGTCGGCCAGCACCCGTTCGGCATTGGCTACCACCGATTCGGTTTCCCACAGGGTGTTGTCGAGGTCAAAGGTCACCAGTTGAATCATTTGTCTGCCTTGCGTTTGGCTCTGGGATGGGCCTGATCATACACCTGCGCCAGGTGCTGGAAATCAAGATGGGTGTAAATCTGGGTGGTGCTGATATCGGCGTGGCCGAGCAGCTCCTGCACGGCGCGCAGGTCGCCGGAGGATTCGAGCATGTGGCTGGCGAAGGAGTGGCGCAGCATGTGCGGGTGCAGATGCTGGCCGATGCGCTCGATGCCGTGACGGCGCAGGCGCAGCTGGATGGCGCGCGGTGTCAGTGCGCTGCCGCGCTGGCTGACGAACACCGGCTGCTGCGCCCCTTCGCGCGCCGGGCGCACGCTGAACCAGTCGCGCAGGGCACGGCGCGCCATGCGCCCGACCGGCAACACGCGGGTCTTGTTGCCCTTGCCGGTTACCCGTACTTCGCCTTGCTGCAGATCGATGTCGGCCATGTCCAGCCCGGCCAGCTCCGACAGCCGCAGGCCGGAGGAGTAGAACAGCTCAAGCATGGCCTGATCGCGGCGCTGCAGCCAGTCGTCTTCACCAGTGTTGTCGAGCAACTGTGCGGTCAGGTCGGCGTCGAGGGTGCGTGGCAGGGTGCGCGGTGCCTTGGGCGCGCGCAGATCCTGTGCCGGGTTCTGGCGGCTGCGCCCTTCGCGCTGGAGAAAGCGGTAAAAGCTGCGAATGGCGCTCAGCAGGCGCTGCAGGCTGCGCGGTGCCAACCCATGCTGATGCTGGCTGGCGATGAAGTGGCGCAGGTGCTGGGTGTCCAGCTGGCCCCAGCCGGGCAAGCTGCGTTCGGACCGGTACAGGTCGAGGCGGAGCAGGTCGTGGCGGTAGGCTTCGACGGTACGCGGCGACAGCCTGCGCTCAATGCGCAGGTGATCGAGAAACGCGCTGATGTCAGGGTCGGCGACGCCGGCCGGCTCAGGTGTGGCTTTCATCGGCCAGCGGGCGTTGGCGCAGCAGCACGCGGGCAAGCGCGTCGGCGACGTAGCCCAGAAACAGGGTGCCGGTGGCGCTGCGGTACTGCTGGGCGTCTTCGCTGCCCAGTGCCAGCACGCCATGCAGACCCTGGTAGCGGATCGGTGCCAGCGCGGTGGAGGCCACCTGTTCGGCTGACTCGGCGAACAGGAAGCTCAGCTCGGCAGGACGCAGCGCGCCGGCCAGCGGCTTGTCACTGTCCAGCAGGTGGCCGATGGCCTCCTTGGCCGCCGCGTGGGTGACGCAGTGGGCGTTGCTGTAGCGATCGGCCTCGGTAAACAGGATCAGGCTGACATGCGGCACCTGAAAGTCGGTGCGCAGGCTGTCTTCCAGGGTGGCAATCACCTGATCCGGACTCTGCGCTTCCAGCATGCCGAGAATCAGTCGACGGCTCTTGTCGAACAGTCTGTCGTTCTCGCGGGCGGTGTCCATCAACTGATTGAGCCGATGGCGAACATCGATATTGCGCTCGCGCAGTAGCTTGACCTGACGCTCCACCAGCGACACCGCATGGCCGGCCTCGTGCGGGACGATCAGATCGGCCAGCAGCTCGTCGTGCTCGACGAAGAAGGCCGGGTGGCGACGCAGGAAGTCTGCGACCTGTTCGGCGTTGATCTGTTCCGGCTGCGGTGTCTGCTGTTCCTTCATACGCGGATCTGTCCCTCGTAAACTCGGGTGGCGGGGCCGGTCATCAGTACCGGTTGGCCCGGGCCGGCCCACTCGATCTGCAGGCGGCCGCCGGGCAGATCGATCTGTACCGGTGAGTCGAGCAGGCCGAGGCGGATACCGGCAACGGCAGCAGCGCAGGCGCCGGTGCCGCAGGCCTGGGTCTCGCCGACGCCGCGCTCGTATACCCGCAGACGGGCGTGCTGGCGGTCAACCACCTGCATAAAGCCGGCGTTGACCTTGCGCGGAAAGCGCGGGTGCGCTTCGATCAGGGCGCCAAGGCGCTCCAGTGTGCCGTCGCGTACATCCGATACCAGGGTAACGCAATGCGGGTTGCCCATGGATACGGCGGCGACCTGCAGGGTCTCACCGCCAACCTCGAGGCTGTATTCGCAGGCTTCGGCGTCGGCCTGGAACGGGATCTCGGCCGGCACGAAACGCGGCGCACCCATGTCGACGGTGATTTGCTTGTCGCGGTTTACCTTGAGCACGATCGGGCCGCCGGCGGTTTCGACGTGGATGGTCTGCTTTGCGGTCAGGCGCTTGTCCTGTACGAAGCGGGCAAAGCAGCGCGCACCGTTGCCGCACTGTTCGACTTCGCTGCCGTCGGCGTTGAAAATCCGGTAGCGGAAGTCGGCATCGGGCGTGCTTGGCGGCTCGACCAGCAGCAGCTGGTCAAAGCCGACACCGGTGTGGCGGTCGCCCCACTGGCGGATCTGCTTGGCTGACAGCTGGGCGTGCTGGGTGACCAGGTCGATGACCATGAAGTCGTTGCCCAGTCCGTGCATCTTGGTGAATCGCAGCAGCATCTCAGGCCTCGGGCAGCAGTGATTCGCCGGCCAGCAGCTCGCTGACGGTTTCGCGGCGACGGACCAGATGGGTGGTTTCGCCGTCGACCAGGACTTCGGCGGCCCGTGGGCGGGTGTTGTAGTTGGAGCTCATGACAAAGCCGTAGGCACCGGCCGAGCGCACGGCCAGCAGGTCTCCTTCGGCCAGCGCCAGCTCGCGGTCCTTGCCGAGGAAGTCGCCAGTCTCGCAGACCGGGCCGACCAGATCCCAGGTTTGCACGGCAACGTCACTGCGCGGCTTGACCGCATCGATGCCCATCCAGGCGCTGTACAAGGCCGGACGGATCAGGTCGTTCATGGCGCCATCGATGATCGCGAAGTTCTTGTGTTCGGTCGGCTTGAGCAGGTTGACGCGGGTGAGCAGTACACCGGCGTTGGCCACGATCGAGCGGCCCGGCTCGAACACCAGGGTCAGGTCGCGGCCGGCCAGCGCCTCGCGGACCTTGGCCAGGTAGCTGCCGGGGCTCGGCGGCACTTCGTCACGGTAGGTCACGCCGAGGCCACCGCCGAGGTCGAGGTGGCGAATGCTGATGCCTTCCGCTGCCAGACCGTCGATCAGTTGCAGCAGGCGTTGCAGGGCGTCGATAAACGGCGTGTCGTCGGTCAGCTGGGAGCCGATATGGCAATCAACGCCACAGACCTCGATGTGACTCAGCTCGGCGGCGCGGCGGTAGACGGCCGGTGCCTGGGCGATGTCGATGCCGAACTTGTTTTCCTTCAGCCCGGTGGAAATATACGGGTGGGTCTTGGCATCCACATCCGGGTTGACCCGCAGCGAAACCGGGGCCTTGACGTCCAGCTCCGCAGCGACCTGCTGCAGACGCTCCAGCTCGGCGGCGGATTCGACGTTAAAGCAGTGGATACCCACTTCCAAAGCACGGCGCATTTCGGCGGCGGTCTTGCCCAGTCCGGAGAAGACAATCCGGGCCGGATCACCGCCGGCGGCCAGTACGCGCTCCAGTTCGCCACCGGAAACGATGTCGAAGCCGGCACCGCGGCGGGCCAGCAGGTTCAGCACGCCCAGGTTGGAGTTGGCCTTGACGGCGAAGCAAACCAGATGGGGAACGCCCTCCAGCGCGCTGTCCCAGGCGTCATAGGCCTGTTCGATGGCAGCACGGGAGTATACGAAGCAGGGCGTATCGTATTGCTCGGCAATAGCGGACAGGGCGACGCCTTCGGCGTAGAGTTCGCCGTTGCGATAATCAAACGCGGTCATGGATGCATCACTTCTCGGTCGATTGCTCGGTGGTCTCGGTTTGGACCGCGGAAGTGGCAGCCGTGTCCTCGGGCAGGTAGAGAGGGCCTTTCTGACCGCAACCGGTGAGAACCAGGAGCGTAAACAGGGCCGCAGCGAATGGCTTCATGTTGAAATCCTTACAGGTAGAATACCCGGCAGTATACCCAGCCACCCGGTCGGACGCATCAGCCAGCGGCCGGGCGGACGGAAAACGGCGCACAGGCGCCCGAGCCAGATGAGAGACAGACAATGCAGGACATGAGCGAAGCGGCATTTCACCAGACCGTGGATCGGGTGCAGGACCTGATCGAGCACGCCCTTGACGGCGGCGACCTGGATCTGGAGATGGAGCACATTGACGGTTCGCTGGTGCTGATACTGCCGGAGGGGCAGCGGCTGGTGGTCGGCCGCCAGCCGGCGTCACGCGAGCTGTGGCTGGCGACTCCGGACCGCACGCTGCACTTCAACTTTGATCCCGAGCGCGGCTGGTTGCATGACAGCGGTGAAGGCACGCTGGGGGAGGTACTGGCTGGCGTGCTGGAAGAGTTCAGTGGTGAAGATGTCGAGCTGGATATCGACGCGGAGTCGTTGTGAGCAGCCGCGGGCGCCAGCCTTCCCCCTGCGTGCGCAAGTGCTGCCTGGACGGCGATCTGTGCATGGGCTGTGGCCGTCTGCTGGATGAAATCCTTGAGTGGGGCAAGGCGTCCGACCGTCGTCAGTGCGAGATCATTGATGCAGCCGCGCAGCGCCGCGCGGCCTGGCAGAATCCCTCCGCCGCATCGCGCTGAGCCCGCCGGACGTCAGGCCAGCGCCTGCATGGCGTCGTTCAATGCCGTTTCCAGCTGCTGCCGATAGCGCAGGTATTGAACGGTCTGCATGCGCCCGCCCGGGTCGATGGCGGACAGGTCCAGATCGGTGATGTAGCACGGATAGGCTTCGCGGTGGCGGCGCCGGCTGAGGATATGGCCCGCCACTTCCCGGTACAGGCGTTCGCCGTACTCCAGCTCGGAGAACTCCCGGTGATCGCAGAAAATGGTGACCCGCGGACCGCGGCTGCCGCCGGGCTCGGCGATCGCCTGGACCGCGTAGATGTCGGGATCCATGCCGCCACGCGGCAGTGGGCGCTGCTCGATGCGCAGCGGATGACCGTCAAGGGCCGGCAGAATGGCGTATACCAGCAAATCCCCTTCGTTCACGCTGCTGTCCAGTGGCTGGTTGGCCTGGCGGCGCTGCCGAATGCTCTGCAGAAACCGCAGCAGCGGCAGCAGCAGGGTCTGTTCGTCGCGGTAGCTCTGGCGTGTGCTCCATAGCGCACCGCGTTCATCCAGCAGGCTGATCTCGGCATAGCCCTGCGGCTTGAGACGGTAGAACAGCTGGATGCGCCCTGGCTGGTCCTGCGGCAGGATCAGCGCCAGATCCTGGCCTTGCAGGGCGTAGTTGTCCAATGCCAGCTTGCTGTAGCGTGGTGTGGGTTTGCCGAGGTAGCGCAGCAGCTGTTCACGGTCGCTGAGGGTCTGCATGCGGATCTGCTCATCCTGCCATTCCAGCGCGCGGTAGCCGTTTTGCAACTGCAGCAGGAAGCGCTCTGGCTGACCCGAGAGCAGGTGGTTTGAGGCGTCACGAAACAGCTGCTCTACACGTTCGGCGATCGCGCTGGCCCGGTTGCGGCAGAAACAGCGTACCTCCAGCTCGGGCAGGCGCTGATGTTCGCGACCGCTGGTAAGGTAGTCCTGCAGGGCCTGCATGCAGGCTTCTTCGCCACTGTACTGATGCACCAGCAGCTCGTTCCAGCTGTTCAGGGTGATCTGATCGATGCTCAGAATCAGGTTGTCGCGCATCCCCGAGTAGCCCAGCGCATCGGTATGGCTGCTGATCAGGTGCAGGTTTTTCTGGCTGTTGCCGGGTAGCGGGTCGAGGCCGATATTGACCAGCAGCACTACCTTGCACGGCTCGCTGGCGCGCGACAGGGCGGTTTCGGTGAGTGCCGGCAACGGCAGCGGGAACTGCTGGCGCAGGCAATGCACGATACTGTTGAGTTCGTACTCGGTCAGGGCGCTGTCGCCCGGATGCAGGGCAAAGCGGGTAGCCCCGTCAATCACGCCGTTGCGCTGCCCCCAGGCCAGCAGCTCCAGCAACTGCCTCGACCGTTTCAGTGGCAGATGGTCGCTCAGCTCCTGCACGTTCAGTGTGCCGCGGTAGAGGCTCCAGTAGGGCTCCCCTTCGTCTGCCGACAGGTTCTGGCTGATGGTCAGCACCGGTTCGCTCAAATCCGGGCTGATGCCGGGATTGATGAACTCGATCTTGCCGGCCTTGCGCTCGAAGGCGGCATACAGACGACGGCCGAGCAGTGACAGGTCGCGGGCACTGACCTGATTGATCACATCCTGGCTGCGACCAAACTGCGACAGCAGCCGGTAGCTGTGGGTCAGCTCGTTGACCAGCTGGCGGCGCTCGGCGCTGACCTCGCGGATGCGCCACTGGGTGCGGTCGTCCATCTGCTGCAGCTGACGCGGGCCCCAGTGCCACTCGCGCACCAGCTTTTCCATGATATTGCGCTTCCAGTCCATCATGCCGCTGCGCCGGCTCAGGCGCACATTGGCCTTGATGTACAGGCAGCGGCGCACCAGTTCCAGTCGCTCGGATTCGCCGCGGTTGACCAGGTAGCGCTCCAGTTTGCGGTACAGCATGACGTAGGGGTCCAACTCGTCCTCGTCCAGCTGACCGGCAAAAATGGCCTGCTTGAAATCCAGACTGAGGCAGCGCACCTGCGGGTGTTCGCTGGAGTACACCTCGGTCAGCAGCAGCTTGAGCACCGATTTGTAGGGCGAGTCGATACCCTTGAACAGTTGCCACAGGCCGGCGCCGACAAATTCGCCGGCGGGGATGCTGGCGACATGGCCGAAGTCGAGGCTGTCGGCCTGCTTGATAAAGCGCTTGCTGATCAGCTGGTCGGTGTAGTGGGCGTAGCGCGCCTCCTCGTATACCGGCACCAGCCACCACAGCGGAAAACGGCCGCCGAGCAAAATGGCGGTGCGATAAAACTCGTCCAGCAGCAGGTAGTGCTGGGTGGTGCCGCAGTCCTCGATGCCGAGGGTGTTCTCACGCGCGCCCTGGGCGAAGTGGGTCGGGTCGACCAGGTGGAAGTGGGCTTCGCAGCTCTGGGTTGCTGCCCAGTCGCTGATCGCCTGACACTTGCGGCTCAGCTCGTCTCGCTGGGCGGCAGACAGATTGGGGGTGTGGCAGACCCAGATATCCAGGTCACTTTGTTCGGATTGGCCGATGGTACCGCCACTGCCCATCAGGTACAGACCCTGAATGTGCGGCGTGAAGCCTGCGGGATGGCGGCGGTACTGGAAGCTGCGGGTCAGGCTCTGGGCCACCTGCAGGCTGGCGGTTTCCGGTTCGAAATTGGCCAGCCCGCAGGGCGTGTCGCGGGAAACAAAGCCGGGCAACAAGGGATAGTTGACGTCAAACAGCAGCGGGATCAGCTGCAGCACGTTGTACTGCCGGGTGGGCAGTGCCTGCAGAACCCGGCGCAAGCGCGTGGCGTTGAGTGCCATGAAGCGCTTGCGCAGGGTATTCAGAGCCTTGCGGTCAATGCCCTCTTCAATGCGTGGCTGGATTTCACCGTGCGACTGCATGTGGCGTGTCAGGATGCAGCAGTACGCAGAATGGTCAGCAGGGTCTGGCTGTGTTCGGCGGCGTCCAGGCCGAGGCTGGTCAGATAGCCGCCGTCGTGCTGGGTGATCAGGCCCTTGGCAAACAGACGCTCGGCGGCGGCGACAATCGCCGGATCGGCATCGTGGCTGTGGATCTTGAGTCCTTCCAGGGAGTTGGCCAGGTTGAACTGGCTGAGCAGGTTGATTTCGATGATTTCGTCGGATGTCAGCATGGCGGGGCCTTTTTTATCGGGTTTACAGTCAGTCTAGCCGGGTGTCGTTGTTGGCGCATTCAGAGCCATGATGACACTGGCGCATTATCACCTGAGCGGGTACAAATCAGGGCGCGTCACGGTGTCGCCACTTCCGCCTAACAATGGAGAACAACAGGATGATCAGACTACACGGCTTTGCCGCCAGCAACTACTTCAACATGGTCAAGCTGGGGCTGCTGGAAAAGGGCGTCGAGTTCGAAATCAATCACGTGCATGGCAGCCAGGACCCCGAGTTTCTGGCAATCAGTCCGCGCGGCAAGGTTCCGGTACTGGAGACCGACAAGGGCTTTCTCAATGAAACCAATGTCATCCTCGAATACATCGAGGAAACCCAGGGTGGCAAGCCGCTGCTGCCAAGCGACCCCTATGAGCGCGGGGTGGTGCGGGCGCTGACCAAGGAGATCGAGCTGTATATCGAACTGCCGGCCCGTTCCTGCTTCATGGAAGTGTTTTTCGGTGGCAAGGTCGATCAGGCGATCAAGGACAAGGCCCGCGTCGAGTTGCTGGCCGGTGTTGCCACCCTGGCCCGTCATGCCCGCTTCGCGCCCTACGTGGCCGGCAGCGAAATGACCATCGCCGACCTGTTCTTCCTCTACAGCTTTGATCTGGCTTGCACTGTCGCGCAGAAACTGTTCGATATCGACCTCAAGGCCGAACTGCCGCAGGGCGCAGCGCTGCTGGAACTGCTGGCGCAGAATCCCAACGTGCAGCAGGTTGCTGCCGATCGCGATGCCGAGATGGCTGCGTTTATGGCGGCGATTCGGGCTCGTAAGTAAGTAGGCGGGTTTGTTGCGGAGCGGCGAACATTGGTTAGCCATTTTTCGCATCGCGCCGCGGTTAGATCGGCCTTTCGCCTTTCACGGCGAGCCAAGGGGGGCTGCTTGCCCAGCCCCCCTTAGCGATCCCCCCGGGCACCCGGCTACGCGGCCCTTCGGGTTCGCTGCGTTGCTCGGGCTGACGGGGAGCCATAAAACTCGTCGCTTCGCTCCTCAGACATCCTATGGCTCTTTTTCCCGTCAGCCCTGCGCTACTCGCCCGCGTAAACGGGACGAGGCCAGTGTGCACACTCTATCATTCGAGCATTCGCTTAGCTGCCGTGGCGCCACCCCATGTCGTGTGTCCCGGAACTCCGTGAAGTGCCAGTTTACAGGACAGCTAACCCGCGCTTGGCATATCCTTTGCTGCATGAACTGCACGTTCGTGCAGCAGGATTCCAGGAGTTGCCCATGTCTTTTCCCGATACCGATTTTCTCCGTGCGCTGCCCAAGGCCGAGCTGCACATGCACCTTGAGGGCAGCCTTGAGCCCGAGCTGATGTTTGCGTTGGCCGAGCGCAACGGCATCACCTTGCCCTACGCCGATGTGGAGGCGCTGCGCGGCGCCTATGAGTTCGGCAACCTGCAGGACTTTCTCGATCTTTACTACCAGGGCGCCGATGCCCTGCGTACGGAGCAGGACTTCTTTGACCTGACCTGGGCCTACCTGCAGCGTTGCGCTGCCGACGGTGTGGTGCACGTCGAGCCGTTCTTTGACCCGCAGACGCACACGGTGCGCGGTATACCCATTGCGGTGCAACTGGCCGGTATCTCACGGGCGCTGGCCGAGGGCGAGCGGCAGCTGGGTATCAGCTCGCGGCTGATCCTCAGCTTCCTGCGCCACCTCAGTGAGGACGATGCCATCGCCACGCTGGAAGAGGCGCTGCCGCTGCGCGAGCATTTCGTCGCCGTCGGGCTGGACAGTTCCGAGCGGGGCAACCCGCCGGACAAGTTCCAGCGCGTGTTTGCCATGGCCCGGGAGGCCGGGCTGGCCTGCGTGGCCCATGCGGGTGAAGAGGGGCCGGCCGAGTACATTGAACAGGCGCTGGATCTGCTCAAGGTAGTGCGTATCGATCACGGTGTACGCTGTGTCGAAAGCCCGGCGCTGGTCCAGCGGCTGATCGCCGAGCAGATGCCGTTGACCGTTTGCCCGCTGTCCAATACCCGCCTGAAGGTATTTGCCGACATGCGCGAGCACAACATCCTGCAGTTGCTGGAGCAGGGCGTGAAGGTCACCATCAACTCGGATGATCCGGCCTATTTTGGCGGTTATCTGCTGGCCAACTTTGTTGCGGTGCGTGATGCCCTGAACATGACCCGTGAGCAGGCGATTGCGCTGGCGCGCAACAGCATTACGGCGAGTCTGCTGAGTGAAGCCGAGCAAGCCGGATGGCTGGCAAAACTGGCCGAGGCGGCCTGAGGCGGAAGCGGGGCACGGCAGGCCGTGCCCTGCGGTCAAATCAGTCCAGCATGTCCTTGAAGCGCTCATCGGTGCGGAAGGTCAGCGCCTTGCTGAACCCGGGCACCTGAATCTGCGCGTCGCTGATCTCGATTGCCGACTCGTCGATCATGTTCTGACCGAAGTTGTAGATGATATCCAGCTGGCCCTTGAGTGCGCGCTGGTCATAGGCCGCGGCCGCGGCGCGGGTCTGTTCGCGGCGCTGCTGCCAGGCCTCGAATGCCTCGGCCCCGTAGCGTTTTTTCAGCATCCGTTCGACGACCGTCGGGGCGATCACTACGGCACTGGCGTTATTGCCGCCAAAGCCCTTGGAGTTGATAAAGGCGACTTCCAGCGGTAGCTGGCTGCGGTCGATATCGCGGGTGCTGATCAGCAGACGCTGCTGGTGCACATCATCGGCGACCTGATCAATGGTCTTGATGCCCGGAATAATCTGGTATTTGAAGCTGCCGAGGGTTGCGGCCAACTGATCGGCACTGGCGCTGGCCAGTGAATGCCCGACGTAGGCTTTCACCGCCGCGACCGGCCAGCTGCTGATGTCGAACGCCTCGGCCACGCGGTCGAGAATTTCCGACTCGGTTACCCGGTTGGCTGGGGTGCTGGAGCCGTGAGCCTGAATGAAACTGCGCTGGCGCACCGCCTCCGGGCCAACGATCTGCATGGCCGCGTGGACCGCTTTGGCCATGGTCAGATAGTTGCCGGGGCCGGGTGCGGAAATCGATTTCTTGAAGCCGTCGGCGTTGATGAACACGTCCGGCACCGCGCCGTGAATATCTGCGCCCAGTTCCATCGCCAGGGCGTCGTCCATCAGCACAAAGAACTGGCCGGACTCTGCCAGGGTAAAACCGCAGTTGGCGCTGAACGGGCGGCTGGCACGGCGGAAGTCGACCTCGTCGCTGCCGCCAATCTGGCGTAGACCGTCTTCGGTGGCCAGCGCGCCCATGGCGCCGTAGCCCTCGATGCATTCCTGGGTAATCGGCGCTTCCCCGTTGCCGACCAGTACCACGCGGGCGCGGCCGCTGGTGATCATGTCGCTGCCTTTTTGCAGGTTATAGAGGAAGCTGGCGCAGGCGCCGGTGATGGCGCCGGTGGTGCCGACGCTGCCGAGAATATAGGCATTGATAAAGTCGGCCGGCATGCTGTTCAGGCCGAGCGCGAGCTGCTTGGCGCTGACCCGGCCGCCTTTCAGGCGCGACTGCATCAGGCCGCCGAAGCTGTTTTCGTCAAGCTGGCTCATGGCGCTGCTGGCAAACACCGCGACTTCGTCGGGTTCAACACTGTTGGCGATGGTCTGCCAGTCGATGCCGACCGAGCGCAGGGCGTCGGTGGCGGCAACGATGGTCAGCTGCAGGCCGCGCGGATGAAAGCGCGAGGCGTACAGCTCACCGGGCTCCAGGCCACTGGGCAACTGGCCGGCCGACTTCACCGGCAGGGCGCGGAAGCTGTCGACCTTGAGATCGCAGCCGTCATACACGGTGACCATGACTTCGGTGTCGTTCAGCGGCTCAACCACCCAGTCGCTCGGCAGCGGCTCGGGCAGCTGCTTGCTCAGGGTAATGAAGGAGAAGGGCTTGCCGGCTTCACCGGTGACGGTCAGATTCTTTTGCCAGTGGGCGGCGTCGACGTCCAGATAGCGCTTTTCGATGCGGCGTACCAGGGTGCCGTCGAGGATCTGCTGGCCAAAACGCTGCTCAATGTCGGCGAGAGTCAGCGGCTGGCCATCGGTATCGATATATTGATCGTTCTCGACGCTCACCAGCTTCATCAGTACGGCCAGGCCTGCGAGTGTCTCCTGCCGCTCGGCAGCGGGCAGGGACTCGATCACCATGCGCCGAAAACCGTGGTGGAAAGAGCTGCGGCCGGCGGCGTTGTAGCCGCCGAAGCCGACAATGACCGGTAAACGCGACATCAGACTGGACTCCTGGCTGTGTCCTGAGCTCCTGCAACAGGGGCGTAATCGGGCGCTACCTGGCTATTGAAAGCCGCTGCCCGATCAATGGGACTATTGGATTGTTGGTTTCGATGTCAGTGCTGACGAGAAATGTAACCGGCTGGTCACGTTTAGACCACTGTGTTTTGTAATCGGACCGGGCTGCAGGTCACTGCCGGTAAAGCGCTGCGGCCAGAATCCGTTGTACATCGCCGCGCTGTTTTACCCTGCGCAGTGCGGCATCCAGCCGATCACGCAGGCCTTCGGCATCGGGATGGGCGCGGGATATGAAAAGGTAGACATCCATACGCACCAGCGGGTCACTGGCAATGCTTTCGGCCGGCAGCGCATCGATCAGGCTGCGCATCGGATCGTCATAGTTGAGCAGATAGGGCGCGCGATTGTGCAACAGCATCTGCAACGCCCCGGAGTGGCTGTTGGCGTAGGCAATCCGAACCCGAGCGCCGGGGGCCTTGAGCTGTTCGCCGAGTGCGCCATAACGGTAGGCGCCAATCAGGATCACGCTGCTGCCTGCCAGGTCCGCCGGGCTGCGGATGGCCGGTTGCAGCGGCTTGCGGTAGATGTTCAGGGCCAGGTTGAACACCGGGACATTGCCCTGCAGGGCGCCGACCAGCATTCCCGGGTGCCCTTCGCCGCCCATGGAGACGGTCGTCTGCCCCTGCTGCAGCCTGCTGTACAGACGGGCGGGGGGGTAAGCGCGTGTGGCAAAGGGCAAGTCGGCCTCGGCAAACAGCGCGTCGGCCAGCGCCAGCACCGGGCCGCCGGGCTCCCCCTGGTCGTCGATCTGGAAGTACGGGGGGAAGTCGGCCAGCGCGAACTCGAGCGGAGCCGGCTCCTGGGCACAGGCTGGAAGTACCGTCAGTGACAGTGATAACAGGCTGACAAGAAAGACAAGACGCCTCACCAATTGCTCCCGCCTTATCCGTATGGCTTCTTCTCCAACCTAGGTGGTGGGGCGTGATACGTCAAACCGGCGGTGCTGATCAGCTGGCCGGTTCGTAGATCACGTAGACCTTGCGGGTGCGCTCGCGGACTTCCCAGCTGCCGCTGAAACCGGCGGGGATGACGAAGCGGTCGCCGGTGCGCAGCACCCGGCTGTTGCCGTCGGCGTCGTGCAGTACCGACTCGCCCTCGAGAATCTCGCAGTACTCGTGCTCGCTGTAGCTGACTGTCCAGTGACCGGGTTCGGCCTCCCAGATACCGGTGCTGAACTGGCCGTCCGGGCTGCTGTAGTGATTGCGCACGTTCTGTGCCGGGTCGCCGCTGATGATCTTGGCGGCGTCCGGACGGTAGTGCTCTGCCGGGGTGTCGGCAGTGGCGAAATCAATGATGCTGGAAATACTCATGATGGCTCCCTGTAAGGTTTTGGCTGCCGTCGTTTCCGACAGCAGCCGGACAAGCTCAGGCGGTGCGACGAATCACGGTAGCGAGGGTGTCGACCAGACGATCCAGTTCGGCCTTCTCCACGGTCAGCGGTGGCGACATGGCAATGATGTCGCCGCTGCAACGCACCATTGCGCCTTCCCAGAAACAGCCATCGAACACCTCGTAGCCACGGACACCGGGGGCGTCCGGACGACTGGCCAGGTGCACGGCGCCGACCAGTCCGGTGTTGCGGATGTCGATCACGTTCGGCAGGTCGCGCAGGCTGTGCAGCGCATCGGCCCAGTAGTCTTCCAGCTCGGCAGCGCGGGTCAGCAGCTGTTCGTTGGCATAGATATCGAGCGTTGCCAGCGCGGCGGCGGCAGCGACCGGGTGACCGGAGTAGGTGTAGCCGTGGAAGAACTCGATCAGCCCCTGCGGGCCCTGCATGAAGGCGTCGTGAATATGCTGGGCAACAAACACCGCGCCCATCGGGATTGAGCCGTTGGTCAGCCCCTTGGCGGTGGTGATGATGTCCGGCGTGACGCCCCAGCGTTGCGAGGCGAAGGGTGCGCCAACGCGGCCGTAACCGGTAATGACCTCGTCAAAGATCAGCACAATGCCGTGCTTGCGGGTTATCTCGCGCAGCCGCTGCAGATAGCCCTGGGGCGGCAGGATGACGCCCGCCGAGCCCGACATCGGCTCGACGATGACGGCGGCAATGTTCTCGGCGCCGTGCAGGGTCACCAGCGCTTCCAGTGCTTCGGCCCGCTCGATACCAAAGGTCGGCAGCCCTTTGGTGAAGGCGTTGCGCTCCAGATCCAGCGTATGCGGCAGGTGGTCGACCCCCGGCAGCTGCGGGATGAACGCCTTACGATTGTTGCCCATGCCGCCGACCGATACGCCGCCAAAACCGACGCCGTGATAACCCAGCTCACGGCCGATCAGTCTGGTCCGGGTGCCCTGGCCGATGGCGCGTTGATAGCCCAGTGCAATCTTCAGGGCGGTATCGACCGACTCGGACCCCGAGTTGGTGAAAAACACCCGGTTCAGGCCTGCCGGGGCCAGCTCACTCAGCCGCTCGGCCAGCTGGAACGGCAGCGGGTGGCCCATTTGGAACGTAGGCGCAAAGTCCATCTGCTGGATCTGGCGGCTGACGGCTTCGGAGATCTCGCGACGACCGTGCCCCGCGTTGCAGCACCACAGCCCCGAAGTGCCGTCGAGCACCTGGCGCCCTTCGACGTCGGTGTAGTAGACGCCGGACGCGCTGGCCAGCAGCCGGGGCTTGGCCTTGTACTGACGGTTCGCGGTAAAGGGCATCCAGAACGGGTCAAGGCTGAGGTCCTGGGCGGGTGTCGGGTGCTGCAAGCTGGTCATGATGCAATCCTGGCTGAGGGGTGAAGTGAGGCAGACTGCAACGTCATCGTCGGGAGGGGTGGGCGGTGGCGCTGATGCAGGAAAGTCTATGTCAAAAATAACAAACGTCAAAGGGGTGTTTAGCGAAACAGAGCGGTTCTTTTATTATCGTTTGTCAAAAATATTGAATTATTCCCGCGGACTGAATTACTGTTGCCGGAATTTCAATTCCCTTCAGCGCAACAGCAGCGAGGAGCAGAACATGAGCAAGGCAGTCAGTCGGCAGGACTGGGAGCAGCGCGCGGCCGCGCTGCAGATTCAGGGCCAGGCGTTTGTGGCCGGCCAATATCAGCCGGCGATCAGCGGCGAGACCTTTGACTGTGTATCGCCGATCGACGGTCGCGTGCTGGCGCAGATCGCCAGCTGCGATCAGGCCGATGCCGACCAGGCGGTGGCCAATGCCCGTGCGGTGTTTGACAGCGGCGTCTGGTCACGCAAGGCGCCGGTTCAGCGCAAGCGCATCATGCAGCGCTTTGCCGATCTGATCGAACAGCACAGCGAGGAGCTGGCGCTGCTGGAAACCCTCGACATGGGCAAGCCGATTGGCGATTCCATGGCGGTCGACATTCCCGGTGCAGCCCGCTCGATCCGCTGGAGCGCTGAGGCAATCGACAAGGTCTACGACGAAGTGGCACCTACCGCCCACGACGAGCTGGGTCTGGTGACCCGCGAGCCGGTCGGTGTGGTTGCGGCCATTGTGCCGTGGAACTTCCCGCTGCTGATGGCCAGCTGGAAACTGGGCCCGGCACTGGCAACCGGTAACTCGGTGGTTCTGAAACCGTCGGAGAAGTCTCCGTTGACCGCCATCCGTGTCGCTGCGCTGGCGGTTGAGGCTGGTATCCCGGCGGGCGTGCTGAACGTGTTGCCCGGTTACGGCCACACCGTCGGCAAGGCGCTGGCGCTGCACATGGATGTCGATACCCTGGTGTTCACCGGCTCCACCCGCGTAGCCAAGCAGTTGATGATCTACGCCGGCGAGTCGAACATGAAGCGCGTCTGGCTGGAAGCCGGTGGCAAGAGTCCGAACGTGGTATTCGCCGATGCACCGGATCTGGATGCCGCGGCTGAAGCTGCGGCCAGCGCTATCGCCTATAACCAGGGCGAGGTCTGTACCGCCGGCTCGCGTCTGCTGGTGGAAGAGTCGATCCGCGAGGCGTTTGTCGCCAAGGTGGTTGAGGCGCTCAAGCGCAGCTGGGCACCGGGTCACCCGCTGGATCCGAATACCAGCGTGGGTGCGCTGGTCGATACAACCCAGATCGAAACCGTGCTGCGCTATATCGACGCCGGTCACGCCGACGGTGCAACCCTGAAGCTCGGCGGCAAGCGGGTGATGGAAGAAACCGGCGGGCTCTTTGTCGAGCCCACCGTGTTCGATGGCGTCACCAACAGCATGCGGATTGCCCGCGAGGAAATCTTCGGGCCGGTGCTGTCGGTCATCGGCTTCAGCAGCTTCGACGAAGCCATGCAAATTGCCAACGACACCATCTACGGTCTGGCCGCGGCAGTCTGGACCAGCGACCTGTCCAAGGCGCACCGCGCGGCGCGTACCCTGCGCGCAGGCAGCGTCTGGGTCAACCAGTACGACGGCGGCGACATGACCGCGCCCTTTGGTGGCTTCAAGCAGTCCGGTAACGGCCGCGACAAGTCGCTGCACGCCTTCGACAAGTACACCGAACTGAAGGCGACGTGGATCAAGCTCTAAGCAGCTGCGCTGCTTGGAGCAGCGGCAAGCTGCAAGCCTCAAGCTGCAAGTAAAACCCGCGTAGCACCGAGCTGCGCGGGTTGTCTCGCAGTCTTGCATAGTAAAAAACGAAACAATCGTTGACGGCCCCGCCGCGCAACTGATCCTTTTGCAGCTTGCAGCTTGCAGCTTGCAGCTTGCAGCTTGAGACCCCTATGAACTGGAAAACCTACACCGTTGTCACCGCCGCGGTGGTTATCGTCGGGCTGGCGCTTGGCGTGACTCTGCCGCTGGTGTCGCTGCGCCTGCACGAATGGGGTTACAGCACCTTTGCCATTGGCATCATGGCGGGGATGCCGGCGGTGGGTATTGTGCTGGGCTCGCGTTTGAGCGGGCGGCTGGCGGGGCGGCTGGGTTCGGAGAATACCCTGCGCCTGGTAATGGTCTGCAGTGCGGTATCGGTTGCGCTGCTGGCGATCTGGCCGAGCTATGCGGTCTGGCTGCTGCTGCGGCTGGTGCTGGGCATTTCGCTGACGGTGACCTTTATCCTTGGCGAAAGCTGGATCAATCAGATTGTGCCGGATCGCCTGCGCGGGCGGCTGGTGGCGGTATACGGCAGCGGTTTTGCCCTCAGCCAACTGTGCGGGCCGTTGCTGCTGGGCTTTATCGGCACCGAGGCGGACAGTGGTTTCTGGCTGTCGACCGGGCTGCTGGTGTTCGGCAGCCTGATGCTGATGACCGTCTCGGGTGCGCCGGTGGTGGATGCCGCCGCTGCAGGCGGGCGTGGCCTGCGCCGGTTTATTCGCCAATTGCCTGCGATTGCCTGGGCGATGGTGCTGTTTGCCGGGTTTGAAACCATGACCCTGACGTTGCTGCCGGTCTACCTGATTCGCGAGGGCTTTGCCCAGCAACTGGCGCTGGTCATGGTCAGCACCGTGGTGGTCGGCGATGCGGTGTTGCAGGTGCCGGTCGGCGCTCTGGCAGACCGGATCTCGCGCACGGCGCTGTTCAGGTTCTGCGGGCTGATATTGCTGCTGAGCAGTATCGCCTTGCCGCTGGTGCTGCACACGGTGCTGATCTGGCCGGTGCTGGTGCTGTTTGGTGCCAGTGCCGGCGCGCTCTATACCCTGTCGATCATTCTGGTTGGGCAGCGCTACCGTGACGATGAGCTGGTGCGTGCCAATGCGCACATCGCCATGCTCTGGGGGCTGGGCTGTTTGCTCGGGCCGATGCTGACGGGTGCGGTCAGCGAGTGGCTGACCGGCCACGCGCTGCCGATCATGATGGCGATCGCTGCGCTGATCTTTGTGCTGCTGGCGCGCCGGCCCGGGGCGTTCGATGCGGTCAGCATTGAGCGCGCCTGATGGTTGGGCTCAGTCCCAGCGGTACTGGACGTCCAGTCCAAGCAACCAGCTGCGCTCCGGCGCCGGCTCGTAGTAGCGGGCGCCGGCGCCGTTGACGATCAGTGAGCCGATGTACTCGCGGTCGGTCAGATTGTCGATGCGGACGAACGGCTCCAGCTGCAGATTGCCGAGCGGCTGGCGGTAGCTGGCGCGCCAGTTGAATGCCGCATAGCCTGCGGCGTCGGCGCTGTTGTCGTCGTTGGCGTAACGCTGGCTCAGGCTCTGCATTTCCAGCGCGGTGCTCACCTGTTCGGTCGGTTGCCAGGCCAGCTCGGCGTAGAGGCTGTGGCGCGGCACGCCGGGCAGCCGGTTGCCGGCCAGGTCATCGCCGGTGGCGTTGATGTAGCGGTCAAAACGCGCGTCCAGCCAGGTGTAGGCCAGGTAGCCCGTCAGGCTTGAAGCAAGCTGCTGCTCGACGCTTAGCTCAAGGCCGCGACGGGTCGATTTGCCGGCATTGGCATAGGTGGAGCGGTCAGTGTTCAGCTGCGGCTCGCCGGTGACGATTTCATCGTCGACACGGGTATGGAACAGCGCCACATCCATCTGCGTCCGCTCACGGCGCAACTTGAAGCCAACTTCGGCGTTATCGGCGGTGCTCGGGCGCAGGTCCAGATTCAGGCCGCTGCCGCTCGGACGGTAGGCCAGCTCCTGCGCGGTCGGCGTTTCAAATCCCTTGCCAACGGCGGCGTAGACGCTGACGGTCGGTGTCCATTGGTAGCTCAGCCCGAGTGCCGGCGTGGTTTCGTCGTAGCGGACCGAGCCGCTGTCGTCCTGACCGTCGACCAGGTACGTGTCGTCGGAATCGAAGTTGACCGTGCTGTAGCGCGCGCCAGCCGTCAGGCTCCAGCGCGGTGCCAGTTGCCAGGTGCTGATCAGGTAGGCTTCTCGGCTCTCCACCCGGTTGAACTCGTCACGTTTGATCGCACCTTTTCTAGGGTTTGGCTGTGGAATATTCACAAAGCCCTTGCGGCCCTCGCCCTGATAATTCCAGCTCAGGCCTGCGGCTAACGTGACCGGCAGATCAAACAGCCGGGTGTCGCGTTGCCAGCCCAGCTCGCTGCCGCCGAAACGGCGATCAAGCTCGATGACGCCCCCGCCGGAATACTGCGAATCGCCGGGGAAAGCCAGAAACTGCTGCACGTCGCGCTCGCCGCCGTAGACCATCACGGTGATCTGGTCATCGTTGGCCAGGCGGCGCTGGTAGTTCATCCCGGTTTGCTGGTGGCTGACGCTTTTGCGGGTATCGAATCGCTCGGCCTGGGCTACGGCCTGCTGGCGGTCAGCGGCCAGCGCGGCGGCGGTCAGGCCCAGCGGGTCCTGGGTGTCCGGCTGGTCCAGCGCACTGAACAGCAGGGTCAGGCTGGAGGCATCGTCGATATCCCAGCCCAGACGCAGGTTGGCCATGTCGCGGCGGGTTTCGCTGTGGTCGCGGTAACCGTCGGTTTCGAGTCGGGAAATGTTGGCGGCGACATTGAGGTCGCCATATTGAGCGTCGTACTTCAGGCGTTCTCGCCAGAGTCCGTCGCTGCCGATGCTGCTGCGGCTGCTCAGGGTAGGGTAGTAGCTGCCTTCGCTGCTGAAGCCTTGAATGATGCCGCCCGAGGCGTTGCCGTACAGGCTGCTGAGCGGGCCACGCAGCACTTCGATGCGTTGCAGGTTATCGAGATCGAATAACGCTGGCTGGCCTTGACCGTCGGGCATGGTCAGTGGGATGCCGTCCTGCAGCAGGCGCACACCGCGCACGCCGAACTGGGCGCGGGCGCCGAAGCCGCGGGATGAAATCTGTACGTCCTGGGCGTAGTTCTGGCGGTTCAGCGCAAGCAGGCCCGGCACCCTTTGCAGGGGCTCGGACAGGTTGGCACCGAGATTGGCTGTTGGTAGCTGCTCGGCGAACAGGCTGCTGCGCGCCAGTGGCAGGCCCAGGTCACGGCTGTCATCGCTGGCACCGAGCACGGTCTGGGAGGGCAGTCTGAGCGCATCTGGGGCGCTGTACGCGAGGTGGGTTGTGCAGAGCAACGCGCTGCTGATCACGACCCGAAACGAAGTGGGTTTCATCGGCACGGACTGTTGTTATCGGATGTGTTTCGCCTGAATGGCGGTGTCTGGCAGCAGTCTATCAGGGGGCTCTTGTCAGGGCAGCTGGAATGGCAGGGGGGATTTGGGGGAGCCGAACGAGGCTTATTGTTTTGAAGTGAAAGTAAATTGGGTGTATCTTTGCGCGTTATTAAGGTTTTTCTGGGAGATGCTCTTTTTCTTGCTGTAACTTTTGCAAGGAGCGTCTTCGTCGTCGGGAGGTATAACGCATGCATATGATGCACGATCTTTATCTTGCCCTGCGCCGGTTGCAGCGCGCCAGCGAGATTCACGCCAAGCGTCTTGGTCGCCACAGTGGCCTGACGCCCATTCAACTGCTCATTCTGCACAGCATCAAGGCCATGGGAGAAAGCACCCTGGGAGATCTGGCGCGGCAGGTGAGTGTATCGCAAGCCACGCTCAGTACCATCATTGATCGTCTGGAAAGTCGCGACCTGTTGCATCGGGTGCGCAGTACCAGCGACAAGCGCAAGGTGCATCTGGCCCTGACTGAAAAGGGGCTGGCGGCCATTCAGGCCGAACCCGCGCTGCTGCCGGGTGCCTTCCTTGAGCGCTTTGGCCAACTGGCGGACTGGGAGCAACTGATGCTGCTGGCCAGTTTGCAGCGCGTTGCCGGGCTGCTTGAAGAAGGTCAGCAGGTACGCCCCGAACTGTTCGACGGCGAAACCGCCGCCTGATTCCGGTGCCCGGTTCGCGGGCATCGATTGGCCCATCGCTTTTTTCTTTGTCCGGGTATTGCCTGCGCGCGTCCGCACGCTTAGCATGTTTGAAATATCAAACAAGGCTGTTTTAAATGCGTTACGACAGCCGAAGCACTCCCTGTTACGAGGACTTTTCGGATGGAACTGCATTGCCCTGACCTGTTTCGCCAGCAAGCCTATGTCGCCGGTCACTGGTGCGAGGCCGACAAGGGCGCCCGTACCGAGATCGCCAATCCGGCGACCCATGAACGACTTGGCAGTGTGCCGAACATGGGCGGCGAAGAAACCCGTCGCGCCATTGAAGCCGCCCGCGAGGCGCAGCAGCAATGGCGTCAGCGTACCGCCAAGGAGCGCGCGCAGGTACTGCGCAAGTGGTTCGAGCTGATGATGCAGAACCAGGAAGACCTGGCGCGCATCATGACCGCAGAACAGGGCAAGCCGCTGGCAGAGGCCCGTGGCGAGGTGGCTTATGCCGCCTCCTTCCTGGAATGGTTCGCCGAAGAGGCCAAGCGGGTCTATGGCGACGTGATTCCCGGTCATCAGGCCGACAAGCGCATTCTGGTGCAGAAGGAGCCGGTCGGTGTGACCGCGGCCATTACGCCCTGGAACTTCCCCGCAGCCATGATCACCCGCAAGGTCGGTCCGGCGCTGGCCGCCGGCTGTGCGATGGTACTCAAGCCGGCACCGCAGACGCCGTTCTCGGCGCTGGCTCTGGCCCACCTGGCCGAGCAGGCCGGCGTGCCGGCCGGCCTGTTCAGCGTGGTCACTGCCGATGTGGATCGCTCCCGCGAAGTGGGTGATGAGCTGTGCAGCAACCCGGTGGTGCGCAAGCTGTCCTTCACCGGCTCCACCGGTGTTGGCATCAAGCTGATGGAGCAGTGCGCTCCGACGTTGAAGAAGCTGTCGCTGGAATTGGGCGGCAACGCACCCTTCATCGTCTTTGAGGATGCCGATCTGGATGCCGCGGTCGAGGGCGCGATGATCTCCAAGTACCGCAACGCCGGTCAGACCTGCGTCTGCGCCAACCGTATCTACGTCCAGGATTCGGTCTACGACGCGTTCGCTGCCAAGCTGGCCGATGCTGTGGCCAAGCTCAAGGTCGGTGACGGCACCGAAGCGGGCGTCACGACCGGGCCGTTGATCGACGCCCGCGCTGTGGAAAAAGTGCAGCGCCATCTCAAGGATGCCACCGATAAGGGCGCCAAGGTCATCGCTGGTGGCAAGCCGCATGAACTGGGCGGCTTCTTCTTCGAACCGACCATTCTGACCGGCGTGGACAGCAGCATGGCCGTCGCCCGCGAAGAGACCTTCGGCCCGCTGGCGCCGCTGTTCCGCTTCAGCGACGAGACTGACGTGATTCGTCAGGCCAACGATACCGAGTTTGGCCTGGCGGCCTACTTCTATGCCCGTGATCTTGGCCGTGTGTTCCGCGTTGCCGAGGCGCTGGAGTATGGCATGGTGGGCATCAATACCGGCCTGATCTCCACCGAGGTCGCGCCGTTCGGCGGTATGAAGGCCTCCGGTCTTGGCCGCGAAGGTTCGAAGTACGGCATCGAGGAATACATCGAGATCAAGTACCTCTGTCTGGGCGGCATTTGAGCCAGCCCTGTGCACCAACCTGACGGGGAGCCGTTTGCTCCCCTTACTTCCCGCGAGGCGGTTATGAGCAAGACCAACGAGTCCCTGATGCAGCGGCGGCACAATGCTGTCGCGCGTGGTGTAAGCCAGATTCACCCGATTGCGGTGCAGCGTGCGGAAAACGCGACCGTCTGGGATGTGGAAGGCCGACAGTACATCGACTTTGCCGGCGGCATTGCGGTGCTCAATACCGGCCACCGTCACCCCAAGGTGATGGATGCCGTGCGCCGTCAGCTGGATCAGTTCACCCACACCTGTTTTCAGGTTCTGGCCTATGAGCCCTATATCGCCCTGTGCGAGCGCCTGAACGAGAAGGTACCCGGCGACTTCGCGAAGAAGACCCTGCTGGTGACGACCGGCTCCGAAGCGCTGGAAAACGCGGTCAAGATCGCCCGTGCCGCGACCGGCCGCGCGGGTGTGATTGCCTTCACCGGCGCCTACCACGGCCGCACCATGATGACCCTGTCGATGACCGGCAAGGTTGTGCCCTATTCGGCAGGTATGGGCCTGATGCCGGGTGGCGTCTATCGCG
The DNA here is from genome assembly GCF_055397385.1 of Halopseudomonas sp. T1L2. Classification (NCBI taxonomy): domain Bacteria; kingdom Pseudomonadati; phylum Pseudomonadota; class Gammaproteobacteria; order Pseudomonadales; family Pseudomonadaceae; genus Halopseudomonas; species Halopseudomonas sp. T1L2. Next base: position 3,204,268 of record NZ_AP040865.1, read on the forward strand.
CCCAGTTCCCCTGCCCGTTGCACGGGGTCAGTGACGATGACGCTATTGCCAGTATCGAGCGGATCTTCAAGAACGACGCCCAGCCGCAGGATATCGCCGCCATTGTCATCGAGCCGGTGCAGGGCGAGGGCGGTTTCTATGTCGCCAGCCCGGCCTTTATGCAGCGCCTGCGCGCGCTCTGTGACCAGCACGGTATCATGCTGGTGGCAGACGAGGTGCAGACCGGCGCTGGCCGGACCGGCACCTTCTTCGCCATGGAACAGATGGGCGTCGCTGCCGATCTGACTACCTTCGCCAAGTCCATCGCCGGTGGCTTTCCGGTGGCAGGCGTGTGCGGCCGGGCGGAGGTAATGGACGCCATCGCCCCCGGCGGCCTGGGCGGTACCTACGCCGGCAGCCCGCTGGCCTGTGCTGCGGCATTGGCGGTGATGGAGGTGTTTGAAGAGGAAAACCTGCTGGCGCGCAGCCGTACCGTGGGCGAGATCCTCACCGGCCGCCTGAATGCGCTGGCGGCAGACGACAAGCGTATCGGTGATGTGCGCGGCCTTGGCGCGATGGTCGCCTGTGAGCTGTTTACCGCCGACGGTTCGCCGGATGCCGAGCTGACTGGCCGCATCGTCGCGGCAGCGCGCGACAAGGGGCTGATCCTGCTGTCGTGCGGTCAGTACGGCAATGTTATCCGCATTCTGGTGCCGCTGACCGCGACCGATGTCGAGCTGCACGCCGGCATGGACATCATCGCCGCCTGCTTCGCCGAGCTGTAGGGGCAGGGCATGCCGTGCCCGTGGTCCTGACCGCACGCTGGTGCGGCCATCCCGGATATGGGCGCCGAGCGGTGCTCAGAAGGTCGACAGCCCGCTCGCTTCCATAACGCGATAGACCAGATAGCGCCAACGGCTGTGGTCTGCAAAATCTGCGTAGGGCAGGCTGTAGACCGCACCGTTGGCGTTCTGCCATTGGCGTTCGAAGTCGGCTCGCTGGGCGCTGATCTGCGGGTCATCGCTGTGGCTGACCAGCCGTACGCTGGTTTCCAGATTGAGGTCGTGCAGGTTGCGCCGGGTGAAGTTGGCGGAACCGGTGATCAGCTCGGCACTGCCGTCAGCCCTGTCCAGACGAACCCACTTGCGATGACACTGCTCCCCGACGGTCGCGCACCAGCGCACCTCAATGCCGGCGTCGTGCAGGTCCCATGCCGCCTGTCGATTGGGAATGCCGTTCTTCTCGCGGCCAAAGGCATCGCGGTTGGGGTCCAGCATCACGCGCATCCGTGCGCCGCGCTGCCGAGCAGCGATCAGCGCCTCAATGATGGGCCGTGACGAAAGGTAAAACACCTCAACGTCGAGCTGGTCGTTACCCTGCGCCGAGTTTATCAGTTGCAGCAGCCCACCCTCGATTTCGCCCTCGGTCAATACCTGCAGCTGGTTGCCAGCCGCGGGCCTGGTATCAAGCGCCGGTGCAGACGGCCAGTTGATCGCGGCCGGATAGCCGGATATCAGCGCGACGGCGCGTTCGGTCTGCAGCAGGTCAAGCGCCGCGGCGCCGCTGAACTGCACGGCGCTGTTATCGTGCCGGCTGCTGGCATCGTGCGGGTTCATCGAGGTAACCAGTGCCTTCCATTCGCTGCCGGTGCCGACCAACAGCGTCTTGCGGTGGTTGGCGCGGAAGTTCAGCAGGTGCAGGTAGCTGCGCAGGGTGACCTTGCCCGGGCCAACCGGGTTCGGCAGCCAGCCCCCTTCGGTGCTGTTGCCCAGGTAGCTGCAGAACAGGCTCCAGATGCCGGTCCACAGCGGGTTGGACGCCGGCAACCGGCTGAGATCGGTCATGACCACATCTACTCCGGCGGCGCGCAGTCGTGCGAAGTGGGCAGGTTCAAGACCGCCGTACAGGGTGTTGAACGGGTCGGTAATCAATACCACCGGCATCTCGGGATGCTGCTGGCGCGCGTGGATCAGGGCGTCGGTCAGTTCGGCCGACAGTGGTCGATAGCTGTCCGTGCCGGCAAAGTCGTTGAACAGGAACATGTCGATCACCAGCAGCTCACGGGCCTCGCCGATCAGCGCGAGGATATGGTTCATGATCTCTTGCCGGATCTGTTCGTCGCCGTTGCTGTCGCGCCAGGTCTGATCAAACAGCAGCAGGGCGTCGTCTGCCGGGCGCAGTGGGGTGCTGGCAGACAGGCCTGCGGGCATCGGGCGCCAGGCGGCGATCAGGCAAGCGACAAGGATCGCGGTGGCGAGCAGCAGAACGCCGAGGCGGAGCAGGTTTGTTGTGAGCATGGTGCGCGTCGGTTGTGGGCAGGTGTTCAGCCTGCCGAAGCGGGCTGGGTAATGCAATGGGGTGCTGGCAGGCGTCTGGGGTCGGCTGCGTGCTAACCTGTGGGCGGATTCCGGTTGGGTGTAGGGACGATGCGTCGACGCGTTTCCATTTTTCTGCTGCTTGGGTTGCTGCTGGTGCTGGCAGGGCTGCTCGGGCGCCTGTATCTGCACCAGCAGCTGCAGCGCGCCGGTGTCAGCGAGCTGACCTGGTCTGGGCCTGGCTGGCAGTCCGGTGCGCTCACGCTGGATGAGTTGACGCTGACGCTGGACAACGGCAGCACCTTCGAACTGCAGCAACTGGCGCTGGCGCCGGGCTGGCGGTCAGGCGTTGTGCTCAAGCATGCCGGGGCGGGTCGACTGGTCCTGAGCCTGCCGGCGGCCGAGCAGACCCCATCGGCGGCGGAAACCGACTCTCCTCTAGTGGTTCTCGGCGACGAAACCTTCTGGCGCACACTGGCGCGCTGGTTGCCTGATTCCGCACGTTTGCAGCAGATTCAGGCAACCTTGCCCTGCCGCACGGGGCAGTGCCTGCTGGCCGGCAGCTGGCGGCTGGATAGCGAGCGCTCTGGTGGCAGCACAACCCTGTCCAGCCAATTGCTGCTGGATCTGGAAGGCCAGCAGTTGGCGCTGAGCCCGCGCCTGCAGCTGGACGCCGAGCGTGTTGCGCTGCAGGCCGCGCTGGCGATTGACGGCCAGCCGGCTGCTAGGCTCGACAGCCAGTGGCAGCAGGGGCACGCGTGGCAGGGGCAGCTGGCAATTCCCGACTGGCCGCAGACACCCTGGCTGTTCGGCTATCTCGGCCGCTGGCTGACGCTGGGCGCCTTGCCGTTCGAGCAGATACCGACCGCGGCTCAGGCCGATCTGAGCTGGCAGCTGCGTCCGGCAGAGAAGCCCGCCCGGGTTGAGGATTGGCTGGGCGGGGCGGTTGCCCTGCAGGCGAACGTCTTGCTGCCTGAGCCTTGGGCGATTGCCGGGGTAGGCTCGCTGACCGGCGAGCTGAGCCTGCAATTGAGCGGTGATCAAGGCCGCTGGGCGTTACCCGACGCACAACTGAACATGGTGTTGGTGCCTGACCTGCTGGCGGCACTGCAGCAGTTTCCGAGCGCGTTGCAGCCGGCGCAGCTAGCGTTGCGGCTGCAACCGGCCAGCGAGCAACAGCTGGTGCTGGGGCAGCCGTTGGCGCTGCAGCTTTCTGCTGACGCGACCTTGCCCAGCGGCGGCACCGTTCAGTTGGATGGGCCTTTGCAAGTGCAGGGGTTGGCTGATTGGCAGATCAATAGCGACGCGTTGCTGGTGCAGCTGCAACTGCCACGGCTGCCCCTGCCGGAGTTGGCGGCGCGCTCGGTTACCGCGCGTTTGCCTTTGCAGCTGCGGGCCAATGCCCGGTCGGCAACCATCGGTTTGAGCAAGGCCGGTGAACTGGGCTGGCAGCGTCTGCAATTACCGGCGGCCGAGCTTGCGCTGACGGCGACCTCCGCGCGGGTAGGCACTCTGGCGATCACCCTGCCGCTGGATGAGGGCCAGTCAGCGAGCGCCACCGGCGAACTTGCCGCCGAGATCAACCGGGTCGAGCACGCACAGCTCAAACCGCAAAGCTGGTCGCTCTCTGGTGACTGGGAGTGGCAGGATGGCGCGCTGGTCTGGCGCGGGCAGGTGGCCAACGCGGCCGGTTTGCAGCTCGATCATCAGGCGAACGTCAGCAGCGATGGCCAGTGGCAGCTTGAGGGCATGCTGGCGCCGATTTATTTCCGCGCAGGTAACCCGCTTGAGCAGACCCTGGCCAGTTGGCCTGCGCTGCTTAGCCTGTCGAGCGGTCAGCTTGATGCCGAGCTGCAGGCCGGAGACAGTGGCAAGGGGCTGCGCGCCGGGTTGAGCGCGCGGCTCAGTGGTGCCAAGGGGATTTATGATCGGACCGCGTTCAGTGGGCTTACAACGCCAGTGCAGGTTTCGTTGCAAGGTGATCGCTTCAGCGCCGTGCTGGCGGATCTGGAGGTCGGCGAGTTGAACGCCGGTATTCCGGCTGGACCGTTGCAGGCCAGTCTGGATTATCAGGGGGCGTTGGCCCATCCCACAACCGGGACCCTGGAGGCCAGGCGACTGACCCTCGAACTGCTGGGAGGGCGGGTGTCGCTGACCCCGGCCACGCTGGACCTGGCGCAGCCCGAACAGCACGCGGAGCTGGTGCTGCAGGGGCTGGAACTGGGCCGTCTGTTCGAAGTCTATCCAACTGAGGGGCTCAGTGGCGGCGGTACCCTGGATGGGCGGCTGCCGGTGCTGTTGCGAGATGGCCAGTTGCTGGTAGATCAGGGCGCGGTCGCTGCGCGCGCGCCCGGTGGTGTGCTGCGTTACCAGTCCGACAAGCTGCAGAGACTGGCGGCCAGCAACCCGAGCATGCGCGAGCTGGCCGGAGCACTGGAGGAATTTCACTACACTGTACTGAGCAGTCAGGTAGAGTTGGCCGAAGGCGGTGATCTGACGCTGGCGCTGCGCCTGCAGGGCAGCAACCCCGATTTTCAGCAGGGGCGGCAGGTCAACCTGAACATCAATCTGCAGGAGAACATTCCGGCGTTGCTGGCCAGCCTGCAACTCAGCGGCAAGGTCAGCGACATCATTGAACAACGGGTGCAGCAATACCTGCTCAAAAGGCGGATAGAGCAACCCTGACGAGGAGCGCCTATGTACGGGCGAAGTCTGATAATCGCGGCACTGGCCGGCCTGCTGGTCGCCTGTGCCGGACCCACGGTGCAGCTGGCTGCGCCGAGCGAGCCGATCAACATCAATCTGAATGTGAAGATCGAGCACGAAATCTACGTCAAGGTGGACCGCCAACTGGACGACGTCTTTGACGAATCCAGCGGTCTGTTCTGAGCCGGCGAATAAGGAACAAGACAATGCGCAAGACGATATATCTGACCTGTTGCCTGCTGGCGCTGCTGATTGGCAGCGGTTCGGCCTGGGCGCTGAGCCTGAACGAGGCGATGTCGGCCCTGCCGGCAGCCAAGGAAGCGGGGCTGCTTGGCGAGCAGTCCAACGGTTATCTGGGCGTGGTGCGGGCGTCAGGTAACGCCGCCGAGGTGGCGCAGCAGATCAACGCGGCGCGCAAGGCCGAGTACCAGAAGGTGGCCCGCGACAACGGCATCTCGCTGAATGACGTTGAGCTGATTGCCGGCCAGAAGGCGATTGACCGTACCCCGCGCGGGCAGTACATCAAACTTAACGGCCAGTGGCGCCAGAAGTAGCCGGCAGCCACTCGATGGTGCCGTACCAGCCGGTGACGGTCTGACCGCTGTTGTCGCAGTCGGTCATGATCGCCAGCCCGTCGATCTGATCCAGCGTCTGCCCATGCAGACGCTGGAAATCCTCCCTGACATTTCGCTCCAGCGGCACCAGCGCCGTGCCGTCCGGTGCGCCGCTGCTGACTGCCAGCATCTGCGCGTTGGCGGTGTAGGCGTTGGGCCACTGGCTGCCGGTCGGCTGGACGGATGACCAGACGTAATTCACCGCCAGCGTGCGCCAGGGCAACAGGCCGCCGTCCCTGACCACATAGAGCCGCACCGGATAGTCGTCGCCCTGCTTGCGGGTCTCGTCGAGCTGGCTGAACGGCTGGCTTATGCTCCAGGACCAGCGCAGGATCGGTGTCTCTCGCAGGTCAACCGGGTGTTCCAGATAACGGGCGCTGGCCTGGCCGTCGCCGCAATCGGCGCGCAGCAGGGTCTGACCGTCGCGCTCTGCCAGCTGATAGTCGGTCGGCTGGGTGAAGGTGCGCTCGGGCCACTGAACGATGTCGGCTGGATCATAGCGTTGGGCAGCGCAGATGTTGCTGCCCAGCAAGCCTGTCAGCATCAGCAAGAGGGTTTGACGCATAGTGGGCTCCTGTGTCGGGAGCCCCAGTATGGCAGCTTCAGCTCTCGGGTGCCGTTGGCTCAATGGCGCTGAGGCGCAGCTGTTCGGTGTGGTCGAAGCGTTCCTCAAGCAGCGCCTGTACCGCGCTGGCGCGATCACTGTCGGCCAGTCCCGGCTGACTGAGAATCGCCTCGCGCTCGCGGTTGAAGTCGCTCACACGTTGCCGCCAGGCGGCGCGTTGCTGATCCAGTGTTTCCAGCCTGTCGGTTGCCTCCGGACCGACCAGCGACAGCCTGAGCGCCCGCACCTCGGCTTCACTGGCGCCCTTGTCGCGCAGGGCGCTGGTCTGCTGGCGCAGGTCCTGATGAATCTGCGGCACCAGCAGCGCCTGCAAGTCCTCGGGCAGGCGTTCGCGCAATGCCTCGACCTCGTAGGCCTTGTCGGCGTCGCTCAGCTCAGGGTTGCGTAAGATCGCCAGACGCTCCAGGGTGAAGCGGTTATACAGTTCCTCGCCGGCAAAAAACGCCTGGTGCTCCTCGGCACTGAACAGCTCGGCCCGCAGGCGTTGCACGGCGTCCTGGCGCGCCCACAGCGCATCCAGATCGGCGGCGACCGGAAAGGTCTGCTCAAGTGTGATCAACTGCTGCTGATAGGCGAGATAGCGCTGCAGCAGGTCCAGCGCCTGACCGCGGGCCGGGTCCGGCAGGCTGGCGCTGATCAGGGCTTGCAGCTGACGCACGATGTCGGCGTGCGACTGCTCGCCAGCGGTGCTCAGGTAGTAGTCGAACAGGTGACGCAGCTGGTCGCTGATCAGCAGGCTGCCATCGGGGTTGGCCTGCAGCCGGCCGTCGATATCGGTGCCTCGCAGCGATGGCGCGACGGCAGCCGGGCTCGCGACGGGCGCGCTGCGCAGCAGGCCGGCCGGAGGCCCGTCTGAGCGCGGCGTCGGGTTCGGGGCGAGCTGGCTGTCGGCCGCCTCGATCTCCGGTTCCTGCGCAGGTTCACTCAGCTGCCAGCCGAGCAGCAGTGCAGCGGCGAGTAAAGGAAGATAGACAAGCGCTTTCATGATGTACTCGGGCAGGTCGGGGAAGCGGGCCGCCGCGAAGCTGGCGGCCCGTGTACTTACAGGCCGGCGTTTTTCAGGCGATTGGCCTGCTGGCGGTAGACCGTGACCGGATCGGTTTCGAACAGGCTGGTGAGCCCCAGGGTCTGGTTGACCTCGTCGAGGTGGTTCATGCGGTAGTTGTCGCGAATCACCATGCCCAGGTGCGAGCTGCAGCGGCCGACCAGACCGTCGTTGGCTTCACCGCCGAAGGTCAGCGACGAGGCGCCGAGCAGCAGATCGGACACATCCAGCGCGTTGGTCAGCGGGCGGGTGCCACTCCAGGAGTAGTAGCGCACATTATTTACCACATAGGCGCCCTCGCCACAGGCGGTGGTGGGCAGGCCCTGCGGGAACCTGGCATTGAAGCGCGCGGCGCCCTCGCTGTTCAGCGACTCCAGCGAGCCGAGCGCATTCTGCTGGCTGTTGGAGCTGCTGCCGGACAGGAAGTTGATCAGTGCGCCGAGGCCGTTGACGATGCCCGCCAAAAGGGCCTCGCCGCCTGAGCCTTCCGGCACCTGGCGCAGGAAGTCGGCGGTGGCGGACCCCTTGTGTGGAGCGCCAACGCTGGTCACCGAAGCGACCAGATCCGGCCGTACCGCCGCGACGTAGCGCACGGTCGGGCCGCCGTGGCTGTGGCCGATCAGGTTCACCCGTCCCTTGCCGCTGATGGCAACGATTTCCTCGACCTGCTCGAGCAATTGCTCGCCGCGGGCCTCGGAGGTGTCCAGTTGGCTGACTTCGGTAACGTAGACGGTGGCGCCATCCTTGCGTAGGGCACTGGGGATGCCGTACCAGTAATCGACGCCAAGCAGGCTGTCGAAGCCAAGCATGCCGTGGGTCAGCACGATGGGATATTTGGTTTTGGTGTAGCCGGAGGAACCAAACCAGAAGGCATGGGCCTGGGTGCTGACGCCGAACGCGGCGATCAGCCCGCAGGCAAGACTCAGTCGGGTCTTGCGCGACATGACGAAACTCCTTGTTGTTGTGCTTGTTTTGTATCGTCTTGAGGCACTTTTTCCAGTGCCTGGGCGCTGAGCATAGCCAGCCTCGGCAAGGCTGAGTAGCGACTGATCGGCAGAACGGCAGCGCACCGGCATTGCAGGAAAATGACCGGCGGGTCATTGGCTCTGCGACGGGGTCATTCAGCTTGTTAATCCGATGAACGGCAATTCAGGGCTTGGCTCGCTATAGCTGTTCGCCGAGGTAGGCGCGCTGAATCAGCCGCCAGTCGGCGGACTCGGTCAGCCGCAGCACTGCCTCGTTCAGCGGTTCGCGCAGGCGACTGCCAGCAGGCATGGCCAGCGCGTAAAGCTGCTGATCAAATACGCCGGGCAGCAACTCCAGCCGCTCTCGCCCGAGCTGCTGATTGCGGTACTGCATCAGGGGGCGGTCGTAGACCACGGCGTCGGTCTCGCCTGCGGTGACCGACTGCATGGCACCGGTGAGATCCGGATAGGCGCGTGAAACGATGCGCTGCTCGTCGAGATAACGGGCGCTCGCGGTGCCTGCGATGGTCGCCACCGTGCTGCCGGGCAAATCCTGCGGCCCGCGTATCTGGTATTGCAGGTTGCTGACGGTCAGCGCACTGGTGATCGCCGCAGTAAAGCTGGCGACCATGATCAGGCCGGCAAACATCCAGATCAGTGCAACCAGCCGGCCGGCAAAGGTGACCGGTGCCTTGTCGCCGTAGCCGACGGTGGTCATGGTCACCGCTGCCCACCAGAAACTGGCGCCGATGCCTTCGGTTGCGCTGCCGCCGAACTGCTCGGGGTTGCGACGGCGCTCGAACAGCCAGAGCAGGGTGCCTGCCGCGAGCAGCAGCAGGGCCAGACCGCCGACGACACTGAGGAAACCCCAGCTGAACAGCGCTCGCAGGCTTTGCAGCAGACCTGATTTGGGCGCGCGTGCGACAGCGATGGACAGACCGGTCTGATAGAACGGGTGGCTGAAATCGAAGCGTTGTTCGCGCTCGGAGGTCATGGTCAGCGCACCCACGGCGATATCGATCTCACCGCTTTCGACCGCCTGCAGCAGGTCGGTAAAGCCCATTGGCCGAAACTCGAACGCCCACCCCTTCTGCTCGGCAATGCTGCGCCAGAGGTCGATGCTGATCCCCTCCCAGCCGCCCTTGCCATCGGCGATGACAAAGGGCGGGACCTCGGTAATTCCGACCCTGAGCGGTGGCTGGCTGGTGCTGTCGGTCTCGGTGGCGCCGGCCAGCGGGGCGAGCAGCAGCAGACAAAATAGCAGGCGGGTAATCAGGCGATCGGTCATGCGTAACTCCCTGTTGATGATGTCTTCAGGGTACCAGACTGAAATCAGGGTGCCAGTTTGCCTACCCGGTAACGCTCCGGCGTTTTTCCCGGGGCGTGCGATCTGTCCATCTGGTAGTCTTCCTGCAGTCTGAACAAAAGGGCAGGGAGTGCAGATGTTGACGGGTTATCTGGAAAGTTACGCGTTCTGGTTGTTGCTGGGCCTGCTGTTGCTGGCCTCGGAGTTTTTCATCCCCGGTTTGATTGCGGCCTTCTTTGGCCTTGGGGCACTGCTGGTCGGGCTGTTGACGTTGCTTGGCCTGATCGATTCGCTGCCTGCTCAGGTGACGGTATTTTCGCTGTCGAGCATATTGGCGCTTTGGCTGCTGCGCCGCCGCTTCCAGCGCTGGCTGCGTGGCAGCGAAGTCGATCTGGCCGCCAGGGATCAGGACGACGCAGGTCTGCTGGGCATGCGCGTGCGTGTGCTGACCGACTTTGTTGATGGCGTCGGTCACGTGCAGCTTAACGGAGCCAAATGGGATGCGGAGTCGTCTGACCCGCTCAAGAGCGGCGAGTCGGCCTGGGTGACGGATCATGCGGGCATCGTCCTGCGGGTCAGTGCGTCCCATCCCGACAACAATAACTGATCTTTTCGGACCAAGGAGCTTTTCATATGGAAATCGCAACAATGCTGTCACTCGGGTTTCTGGTGCTGGTCATCATTACCCTCACCAAAACCGCCCGCATCGTGCCGCAGCGTTCGGCCTTTATCGTCGAGCGGCTGGGCAAGTACGCCAAGACCCTCGAAGCGGGCTTTCACATCCTGATCCCGTTTATCGACCGGGTGGCCTACAAGCATACGCTCAAGGAAGAGGCGATAAACGTGCCGAGCCAGGCCTGTGTGACCAAGGACAACATTCAGGTGGTAGTCGACGGCGTGATCTACCTGCAGGTGGTTGATCCCAAGCTGGCCAGCTACGGCATCAATGACTACCGCTACGCCTCCATTCAACTGGCGCAGACTACTCTGCGTTCGGTAGTCGGCAAGATTGACCTGGACAAGACGTTTGAAGAGCGTGAAACCATCAATGTCCAGGTGGTTGAGGCACTGGATGAAGCCGCCAAGCCCTGGGGCGTGAAAGTGCTGCGCTACGAAATTGCCGATATCGAGCTGCCGGCAACCATTCTGGACGCGCTGGAGAAGCAAATGCGCGCCGAGCGGGAACGTCGTGCCGTCGTGGCCCAGTCCGAAGGCGAGCGAGAAGCCAAGATCAACATTTCCGAAGGTCAGAAGCAGGAAACCATCAACCTGTCCGAAGCCGACAAGATGCGTCAGATCAACGAAGCCGAAGGTAAGGCCCGCGAGATCGAGCTGATCGCGACCGCTACCGCCGAAGGTCTGCGTCGCGTTGCCGAGGCGATCAACACCCAGGGTGGCCAGGAGGCCGTTTCGCTGCGGGTTGCCGAACAGTATGTGAAGGAGTTCGGCAAGCTGGCGCAAACCAACAACACCATGATCCTGCCGGCCGAACTGAGCAATATCGGCTCGGCCGTCGCAGCGATCACCAAGACGCTGGAAGCGGCTCGCAAGTAAGCCGCAAGCGGCTTAGCTGCAAGCGACAAGCGACAAGCTACAAGCTACAAGCTACAAGTTTGAAGCCTGAAGCCTGAAGCTCGAAGAGAAAACCGTGCGGCGTGAGTCGCGCGGTTTTTTTCGGCCTCACGGTAGGGCAAGGTTTGATCGTTCCCACGCCCTGCGTCCGGCTGCTGGAAAGCTGCAGCGGACGCGACATGTCGCGTCCCTACAGTTGGGTGCTGTTCATGTCATGCCAACGCGAAGCACTTGGCAACGGTCCTTCTCTTAATCCAGCCACCCGCGCAAGCTCCTGGCTTCCAGCTTCCAGCTTCCAGCTTCCAGCCCCAAAAAACAAACCCGGCACCAAGGCCGGGTTTGCTTGCAGCTTATAGCTTGAGGCTTGCAGCTGGCGGTCGCCCAGGCCGCTAGGCCGGCCGGGCTCGCCGCGCTTTCCACCCCTCCAGCAGCGACAGCAGCGCCGGCACCACCAGCAGCACCAGCAGGGTCGAGAAGCCGAGGCCGAAGGCGATGGAGGTGGCCATCGGAATCAGGAACTGGGCCTGCAGCGAGGTCTCGAACAGCAGCGGCAGCAGGCCGCCGATGGTGGTCAGCGAGGTCAGCAGCACTGCGCGCAGACGCTGCACGACGGCCTCGTTGAGCGCATCGTTCACCTCCAGCCCGCGTTTGCGCTGGTCCTGGTAGAAGCTGACCAGGATGATCGAGTTGTTGACCACGATACCGGACAGGCCGAACAGACCAAACAGCGACAGGATGGTCAGGTTCAAGCCCATGACCCAGTGACCCAGCAGTGCGCCGACCAGCGCCAGCGGGATAACCGACATGACGATCAGCGGTGTACTCCAGGAGGAAAATACCCAGACCAGCACCGCGTACATCAGCAGCAGGCCGATGATCAGGCCGTCGCGCATGTCGGCGAGGGTTTCCTGCTGATCGACCGAGCGCCCTTCGAAGCTGTAGCGCACGTTATATTGGCTGGCCAGCGCTGGCAGTTCCAGCTCGGCTGCCTTGAGAACAACGCCGGCAGTGGTCTGGCTGCTGTCGATATCCGCAGTAACGTCGGTTGCCAGCTGGGCATCGGCATGACGCAGCGCCGAGAAGCCCTGATTACTGGTGAAGGTGATGACCTGGCGCAGCGGCACGAAGCGGCCGTCATCCAGACGAATGCTGAGATCACTCAAGCTGGCAAGGCTTTCCCGTTCTGCGCGGGGCAGTTGAACCCGGACTTCGATCTCGTCGCGCTTGTCCTGGTAGATCTGCGCCAGTCGACCGTCATAGGCCGCACGCAGTTGCGTACCGACGCTTTCGATGCTGAGCCCCAGTGCCTGACCGTAGGGCGTCAGGCTGTAGACCAGTTGCTCACGCCCCCAGCTCATGTCGTCCTCGGTGCTGACGACCCCTTCGATGCCGGAAAGCAGTACCGACAGGGCATCAGCAGCATCCTTGAGCTGCTGCGGGTCGGAGCCGGTCAGGCGGATATCCACGTCCTTGCCGGGTGGGCCACTTTGCTGTTCGGTGATGCTGATTCGGTCGATTCCCGGCGGGCGCTGAATGCGCTGTTGCCATTCACGGATAAAGGTCTTGTTACGTACCTCCCGGTGGTCGGGTGACACCAGCTCGACCATCAGCGAACCAAGGTTGTCGCCCTGACGGGCGACCCCGTTATCGCCCAGCACTTCTCCCTCGCGGGTCAGCGCGGTGAGAATCAGATCGCCACCCAGCGCCTGCTCGGTTTCGTTCAGGCTCTGTTCCAGCTCGCGCATGAACGCGACCATGCTGTCGCGTGGCGTGCCAGCGACGAAGCTGACATTGGCATATACCACCTGGGGTTCGGGGGTCGGGAAGAAACTGAAGCCGATACGGCCGCTGCTCAGCAGGCCGATGGTAATGATGACGCTGACCAATGCGCAGGCCAGGGTAGTACCGCGGTGGGCCAGCGCCGCCTTTGACAGCTGACGAAAACGGCCGTCGCGCAGGCGGTTGAAGGCACTGTCAAAGCGGCCTCGGACGGCATCCAGACGATTGCCAATGGCGCCCAGTGCGCCGCCGCGCGGTTTGCTCGGACGGAAGGCCTCGCGCAGGTGGTGCGGCAGCACAACGAAACATTCGAGCAACGAGGCGATCAGTACGCAGATCATGACAATCGGGATATCGCCGAGGATATTGCCGAAGATGCCTCCGACCATCAGCAGCGGCATGAAGGCGGCTATGGTCGTCAGCGAGGAGGCAACCACCGGCCAGAACATGCGCTTGGCGGCGCCTTCGGAAGCACGCTCGGAGGCCTCGCCGCTGCGGTGATGGGCGTCGGCGTCTTCGCCTACCACAATGGCGTCGTCGACGATCACCCCAAGTGCCATGATCAGCGCGAACAGCGAGATCATGTTGATCGAGCCGCCAATCATCCAGAACACCCCCAGGGCGGCGAGAAAGGCGGTGGGAATACCGACCGCCACCCACAGCGCGACCCGAGCCGGCAGGAACAGGTAGAGCAGGATGAGAACCAGCACCAGACCGCTCAGACCGTTGTTCACCAGCAGGCGAATGCGGTCATCGATCAGTTGCCAGGCCTGGTCATAAACGTGAATTTTCAGCTGCGGAGGCAGGGTTGGGCGGATTTCCTCCAGCCAGTCATTGAGGATTTTCGCCGACTCAAGCGAGTCGCCGTCCTCGCTGCGCTCCAGTTGCAGCTCCACGGCGGGCTGGCCGTCGTAACGCAGCAGCACCTGGTTGCGCCTCGGCTCCTGGCGAATGTCGGCGATGTCGCCGAGGCGCAGGTGGCTGTTACCCTCAGGTTGCAGGGCGATGCTGCCGAAAGCCTGGGGATCGCGGCGCTGCTCGATGGCGCGCAGCTCGCGGGCCGAATCCTGTTCGCCGGCCTGGCCTGCCGGCAGATCCCGTGACTCGGCGTTGATACGTGCCGCAAGCTGGTCCAGCGACATGCCCAGTCGGCGCAGCTCGGCATTGGGTACCTCAATGCTGATCTGCTGCTCGGGCACACCGTTGATGACAATGCGGTCGATGCCCTTGTTCAGCAGATCGTCTTCCATGCGGTTGGCGATGGTGCGCAGCTCGTGGGGTTCGAACGGGCCGTAGAGCAGCAGGTTGGCAATCGGATCGTAGCGGGCAACCCGCACCACCTCCGGCTTTTCTGCCGCCGCCGGCAGGTTGCGGAATTCATCCACCTGCTGACGCGCGTCATCGAGCGCGACGATCGGGTCGGTGCCCTCGCGGAATTCCAGGGTGATGCTGGATACACCCTGGGCCGAGGTTGAAGTCATGTTCTTGAGGTTCTGGATGCTGCGCAGGCGCTGCTCCAGCGGGATGGTGATCGCCTGCTCGACGTCTTCCGCCGCGGCGCCATTCCAGACCACCCGGACGGTAACGAAATCAAGGGCGAAGGTCGGGAAGAACTGGATGTTCATGCGCGACAGGCCGATCACTCCGCCCATCAGCATGACCAGCATCAGCAGGTTGGCGGCAACCTTGTGACGAACAAAGAAGCCCAGCGGTCCGGTGTTGCTCATTGTGCCGGCTCCGCCGCGGCTTCACCGGTATCTACCTTCAGACCGGTCATGGCATTGGGCAGATGGGTAGTCACAATCGGCATACCGCTTTCCAGCGCGCTGGAGCGCACCAGTACCCGGCGGTTACCCTGCTCGTCCAGGGTTTCGCCGACACGTTCGACGGCGATCGCCTTGAGTCGGCTGTCCTCGACGGTGTACAGGGTGTTGTTACCGTACAGGGCGCTGTAGGGCAGGGCGACGCTGTTGTCGTGGGCCGGCCGGGCGACACTGATGGCCAGCAGGGTGCCAAGGCGTAATTCCGGGCGCGGATTGGTGACGGTGAAGATGGCTTCAATGCCGCGTGCGTCAGCCTTGCCGGCGATGCGGGCAAGGGTCAGCTTGATCTCGGGCGTGCTGTCGAGACTGTGACCATCCAGCGTCTGGCCCTGGCTCAACGCGTTGATAAAGTCCTGGCTGTGAATCTGCGGGACCAGCGCGCGCAGCTCCAGGCCTTCCAGCGGATAGAAATCGAGCAGCGGCGCGTTGGCGTTGACCTGATCGCCGACGGCGACCTGAACCGCCCCGACGACCCCGTCGAACGGGGCGACAAAACGGCTGCGCTCGGCATCGCGCTGGATGCTGTCGAGCGCCGCACTGGCGCGCTCAACGCGTGCCTGCTGGGCAGCCAGACGCGAGGCGTAGGTGGACAGACTGCGCTGGCGGTTGGCAACCGTCAGGGCGGCGCGATCCAGTGCATCCTGGGCGTTGTCGACCTCGACCGCAGGCACCATCTCGCGGGCTACCAGTTGCTGCATGCGCTCAAGCGTCTTGCGGGCGTTGGCTTCCAGCCGCTGCTCCATGCGCAGGGCCTGCTGGTCGGCCTGATGTGCCAGCTTTTCACTTTCCAGCTGCGCCCTGGCGTCGGCCAGTTCGGCTCTGGCCTGCTCGATCCGTGGCGTGATGTCGGCCTCGTCCAGCGCCACTACCAGCTCGCCGGCCTTGATATGACTGCCATCGCTGGCGGGAAGCGCGGCGATGCGGCCTGCCAGCGGTGCGACCACGGTAAAGCGACGTGGTGATTCCAGCTGGCCGTACAGGGTCAGTCGGGGCTGGAAGGCGTCAGGTGCAATGGCTTCGGTCGCAACCCGCCAGGCGCGCTCCTGGGTGCCCAGCGGCTCGGGTTGATCACGGGTGACGCGCAGCAGGATGAAAATGATGATTCCGACGACAACAATCAACAGCGGTGTGAGACGTTTACGCATTCCTTCTCTCTTGTTCTTTCCTGCGGGCGTAAGGGTCTCTCTGTATAGCGTGTGACGGCGATGGTCGCAATAGCGCTGAGTGTCGCGGCAGTGTCCTTGCGGACACTGCGCAGATCAGTGACTGCTGCCGATCTCCCGCTCGAGGCGGTCGAGCTGCTGGGCGACCTGGACACTGGCCTGTTCCATGTCCAGGAGCAGCCGGTGCAGCCTGTCATTGTCACCCTTGAGAGCGGCGTCGCGCGCCTGCAGACCGCATTCATGTACCTGGCGATGCACGTTTTCCAGCTGACGATATGCCGGCAGGTGGCTGTACAGGTCAGCTCCCTGGCCACGGTAATACCATTGCCCCAGGCGGCATTCGTGGTGATCGGTGAGTGATTGGCTCAGGTTGCCGGCGGCGATGCGCTGGTATAGATCCATCTTCCAGACCACATGATCGAGCTTTACGGTCGACAGAAAGCTGCGCGTGGCAGAGCTGTTGATCACCTGCTTCATCCGGTCGGCATGGTCGATGACCTGATGGGTTACCTGATCAATCTGCTGGGCAGAGGCGGCGATTTCCAGGCTGCTCTGCATGGATTCCTCAGCCATGCCGGACAGGGTCTGGCTCTTTTCCATTACCTGGGTTACCAGAACCTCAATGTTTTCGCTGGCGTGCTGGGCCTTCTCGGCGAGACTGCGTACCTCATCGGCTACCACGGCAAAGCCGCGACCCACTTCGCCGGCTCGTGCTGCCTCAATGGCCGCATTCAGGGCCAGCAGGCTGGTCTGTTTGGATATGTCCTGGATGACGGCAATGAAGGCACGAATGCGGCCGGCGGTTTCGTCAAGGCTGCTGGCAGACTCGGCATTGCGTTCGGCATGGTTGCCCACCGTGTCGGAGCGTGCCTGCAGGCTGCGCACCGCCTGCTGGGTCTGGGCGAAGATCTCGCTCAGCGCGGTCAGGGTCTGTTGCTCATCCATCAGACGGCTCGCTGCGCCGGCCACCGATTCGCGCACATCCTGGACCAGATGATCCCCCATTTCCCGGCAACCGAGCAGCTTCTGGGACAGGGTCTGCTCGCTCTCGGCAATGCCGATACGCGCATCGAACTGCCGTTGTCGTTCGTCCAGTTGTGCCGTCAGGGTGCCGAGTTGCTCCTGCAGTTGCCGGTTCAGTTCTTGGGATTGTTGCAGCTCTGCGCGTAATTGACGGCTTTTGAACACGTTTTGCTCCTGGATGGGCAGGGAGGGGTATAGGGACGATACTGTTATCGGGCCGACTCGGACCTGCTATCGGCTGGGTAACATGAAACTTTAATGATGCGTTGATTCGGCTGGCAGATTATTGATTTGCGGCAGGATTTGCCTTGTCGCTCAGCGTTGGCAGCGGCTATGGTCCGACATATCCGCAGTCGATCAAGCTTCACCGGAGCACGGCACAGCGACTAGGGTTGGGAAAACAAAAAGCGCCCCGCGCCAAAGCCGCCCGGGCAGACAATGGAGAGCATGCTGTGGACACCGAATTGCGCTGGTTGAAGTCGTATCCGTCGGACGTGAATTGGGAGCTTGCCTATACCCCGGAGGCCATTCCGGCGTTGCTGGACGCGGCCGTCACCGAGTTCCCCGATAATCCGGCAATCGACTTCCTTGGCCACAAGCTTACCTACAGCGAACTCGACGCGCTGGTCTCCCGCGCGGCCTGTGGTCTGCAGAAACTGGGTGTTGGCCCCGGCGTCCATGTGGGGCTGTATCTGCCCAACTGCCCGCATTACTTCATCGGTTTTCTGGGTGTGCTGCGCGCCGGCGGGACGGTGGTGAACTATTCACCGCTGGATGCTGAACGCACCCTCGAGCACAAGATCGAGGACAGTCAGACCGACATCATGCTGACGCTGGATCTGGAGGCCTTTTACCCGCGTATGGCGAGCCTGATGACGCGCACTCGGCTGCGTCAGCTGGTCGTGGGCAGTCTGGTCGAGTTCTGTGGTGAGGTCAGCGACGAGCAGCGCCATCTGCTTGGCAAACCGGCGATGGTGGCCTGGGGCGATCAGTGCTGCAGTTTTGCCGAGCTGCTGGACAATGCCGGCGATTATCGGGAGCACCTGCTGGCCGATCCGGCCAACACGCTGGCTGTGCTGCAATATACCGGCGGCACCACCGGCGTCCCCAAGGGGGCGATGCTGACCCACGGCAATATCACAGCCTCCTGTGCCCAGCTGCGCGAGGTGTTGCGTTCGGCGATCGTGCCCGGGCAGGAGCGGGTGCTGGCAGTGCTGCCGCCGTTCCACATCTACGCGTTGATGGTGAATATGATCTTTGGCCTGCGTGCTGCCGCCGAGATCTACCTGCACCCGCGTTTTGACGTGCTGACGGTACTGCGCGAGATCAGTCAGAGCCGCATTACCACCTTCCCGGGCGTGCCGACCATGTTCATCGGTCTGCTCAGCCATCCGGAGACCGACAAGCACGACTTGTCGTCGCTGAAAATGTCCAACTCCGGTGGCGCGCCGTTGCCGGTCGAGGTTCAGCAGCAGTACTTCTCCCGTTCCGGTTGCGCCTTGCGTGAGGGCTGGGGGATGACCGAAACCACCACCAGCGGCACCTTTACCCCGCGCGACGCCCAGCCGCGCCCCGGGTCATGCGGTGTGCCGGTGCCGGGCACGCAGATTCGCATCCTGCCGCTCGACGGCGGCGAAACCGAGCTGCCGATCGGCGAGCGTGGCGAGGTCTGCATCAAGGGGCCGAATATTACCGCAGGCTACTGGAAGCGCCCGGACGCGACGGCAGAGGCAATGACTGCAGACGGCTTCCTGCGTACCGGTGATGTGGGCTACATGGACGAGGATGGTTACGTCTACATCGTCGATCGTACCAAGGACATGATCCTGTGCAGCGGCTACAACGTCTATCCGCGGGTGATCGAAGAGGCCATCTACGAGTACCCGGGCGTTGAGGAGGTATCGGTCATCGGGGTTGATGACCCCTATCGCGGGCAGGCGCCGAAAGCCTTTATCAAGCTGCGTGCCGGCGTCGAGCCCTTCGACTTCGAAACCCTGCAGGCGTTTCTCGCTTCGCGTCTTGGCAAGCATGAACGTCTGAGCGCGATGGAAATTCGCGCGGAGCTGCCGAAGACGCCGGTGGGCAAATTGTCGAAGAAGGAGCTCTACGAAGAGGAGCGCCAGCGGCAGGCCGCCCCGGCGACGGCCTGATCGCGATGCCCTGACTCAGGCGGAGAGCCGCTGGGTCAGGGTGCTCAACTCCCCGGACAACTCATGCAGGGACTGGCTGGCGCGAGCGGTGTTGTCGACTTCGCTCTGGTTGGCTGCGGCAATATCGGTGATCTCGGTGATGTTGCGGGTAATGTCCTCGGCAACGCTGGTCTGTTCGTCGGCTGCGGTTGATATCTGTCGGTTCATGTCGCGGATCGACTCGATCGCGACGGTGATCTGGGTCAGGCGCTCACCCGCCAGGTTGACCTGTTGCATGCTCGACTCGCTGCGGGTCTGACCGATGGCGATGGCCTTGACCGCGGCGTCGGCCCCGGACTGCACATCATTGATGATCTGCTGAATTTCAGCGGTTGATTCTGCGGTGCGCTTGGCCAGCGTGCGGACTTCGTCGGCGACGACAGCAAAGCCGCGTCCGGCCTCACCGGCGCGTGCCGCTTCGATGGCCGCGTTCAGGGCGAGCAGGTTGGTCTGCTCGGCGATCCCCTGAATCACATCCAGTACCTTGCCGATGCGATTGCTGTCTCCTTCCAGGCGCCGGATAACCTCGGTGGTCTGGGTGATCTGTGCGAGCATGTCCTGCATCGCCTGGATCGTGTGCTGCATGACCCGGCCGCTTTCCTGAGCATTGCTGTCGGCATCGTCTGCGGCGCGGGCAGCCTCGGCGGCATGCTGCGCAACCTGCATGGAGGCTGCAGACATTTCCTGCATGGCGGTGGCTACCTGGTCCGTGCGCGAGAACTGCTCTCGGCTGCCATGGGCCATGCGGGTAGCGATGGTGTTCAGCTCTCCGCTGGCGCGATCCAGCTCACTGGTACTGCGCTGCAGCTGGCTGAAGGTGTCTTCCAGGAAGCTGCGCAGCTGGTTGGCCGCCCGGGCGAGGGTGCCCAGCTCGTCGTCCCGACGCAGGGTGATGGGCTTGCCGAGCCTGCCCTGGCTCAGCTGTTCAACCTGCTCGATCAGCTGGGTTATCGGGCTGACCAGGCGCCGGTTTACCAGCCACAGGCTGAGTACGCCGATCACCACTGCTGCGATGACCAGTATTGCAAGCCCGATCCAGACGGTGGTCGCAGCGGTTGCGTTGATCTCGTTGCCTTGTTGCTGTGCGGCTCCGTTCAGCTGGCTGGACAGCTGGTTCATGTGCTCGCTGACCTGACGGTCGATTCCGCGCGCAGCCTTGTCGCCTGCGGTCGGCTCCATTCCCGCGGCCTCGTAGGCTTGCAGACTGTCGCGATAGCGTGAACCCAGCTGGCGGTGCTCTTCAGCCAGCGCGCGCACCTCCGCCAGTGTCTGCGGCTCCAGCTCAAGGGTGCCTATCTGCTGCAGGGTGGCCTGTACTGCCTGTTCTGATGCCTCAAACTGGCTCCAGTATTTCTCCCGATCAGCCGGTGCTGCGCCGCGCAGCAATACGTTCTTCCACTCCTGCACCTGGGTCTTGAATTCCAGGTTGGCGCGATTGATCAGTGTGGCGCTGGCTAGCGGGCTGGCCAGCAGGTTGCGATAGCTGTTGACGCTTCCAGACAGGGTCAGCGTGATGATGAGTGCAACCAGCAGCATGAGCGCCAGGCTGCCGGTCATGAGTGTGAGGGTTTGCAGTCGCAAGGAGCGGTTTATAGCCGTGTGAACACCTGTCGTCAGGGTTGTCGGGCGGTCCTTCACCTCGGGAAAAAGCGATTGTTCAGTGTATCGACCGTTGCGCGCAGAGCTGAATTTTTTTGTAACGGCTGCTGCTGCCTGCCACTGTCTACCCTGTTCACTTTCATTGATAATGGCCGCTAATTTGAGTCTGGCACAGGAATTTGATGATGTTATTGGCATTGGCCGCGGTTGTAGTGGGACTGGCGCTTCTGGTCTGGAGCGCAGATCGCTTCGTTGATGGTGCGTCGGCGACCGCCAGTCATGCGGGCATGCCGCCGCTGCTGATCGGCATGCTGATCATCGGCTTCGGCACCTCGGCGCCCGAGATGGTGGTGTCTGCGCTGGCCGCCGGCCAGGGCAATCCGGGGCTGGCACTGGGTAACGCCTATGGCTCAAACATCACCAATATTGCGCTGATCATCGGTCTTGTTGCGGTGATCAGCCCGATCAAGGTGCATTCGCAGGTGATTCGCAAGGAGTTGCCGATTCTGCTCGGCATCACCCTTCTGGCGGGCTACCAGCTGCTTGACGGGCAGCTATCGCGCAACGACGCCTGGGTGCTGATCGGGGTGTTTTTTGTGTTGATGGGCTGGTCCATCGTTCAAGGCCTGCGCGGCAAGGATGATGCCTTGTCCGGGGAGTACGCCGAGGAGGTGGCTGCCCACGCAATGCCGCTCCCCAAGGCCCTGTTCTGGCTGGTACTGGGTCTGGTACTGCTGATCGTCAGTTCCCGCGTGCTGGTATGGGGCGCAGTGTTTATTGCCGAAAGCCTGGGTGTGAGTGACCTGGTCATCGGGCTGACCATTGTCGCCATCGGCACGTCGCTGCCGGAGCTGGCCTCCTCGCTGGCCGCCATTCGCCGCAACGAGCATGACCTTGCGCTGGGCAATGTGATCGGCTCCGGCCTGTTCAATACCCTTGCGGTGGTGGGCATCGCCGCCGGCATCGCGCCGCTGGCAGTCGACCCGGTCGTGCTGCAGCGCGACTGGGTAATCATGTTCGTATTGACCGCGGTTTTGCTATTTATGGGCATCGGGCGGTTCGGCAAGCAGGGCGAGGTGACTCGCTTCAACGGTATCCTGCTGTTGGCAACCTACGCGGGCTATACCGGGTGGCTGGTCAGCACCATGCTGCGCTGACCGACTGGCGGTTGGGAGGTTCGTGTTGCTATGCGAGCCGCCCAGCCGGTGTATGATGGCCCATCTTCATTCCGCCAGAGACTTTCTGTTCCGCCATGTCTGACGCGAAAACCGCTCCTGCGCAGCACAAGCCGCGCCCGCTGATCGACCTGCTGGTCAGCATCCTCCTGCCCTCGATCATTCTCATGAAGCTCAGTGGCGACGACAACCTCGGCGCTACCAATGCGCTGCTGCTGGCGCTGGCTTTTCCGGTGGGCTGGGGGTTGTTCGAACTGGTGCAGTATCGCAAGTTCAACTTCATTGCCTTGCTGGGCGTGATCAGCGTGCTGCTGACCGGTGGCATCGGCGTGCTGCAACTTGATACCCGCTGGCTTGCGATCAAGGAAGCCGCGGTACCGGGTGTCATCGGCCTGGCCGTGCTGATTTCTACCCGCACGCGTTACCCGCTGATTCGTACCCTGCTGTACAACGAGAAGGTGATCAACGTCGCGCTGGTGCAGGAGCGCCTGCAGGAACGCGGCCTGGTCGACATCTTCAATCTGCGCCTGCTGCGCGCGACCTATTTTCTGGCCGGCACCTTCTTTTTTTCTTCGGCGATGAACTACATCGTCGCCAAATGGATCGTCGTCAGCCCGGCGGGTACCGAGGCCTTCAACGAAGAGCTGGGGCAGATGACGCTGGTCAGCTATCCGATGATCGCGATTCCATCGATGATCAT
Organism: Halopseudomonas sp. T1L2; assembly: GCF_055397385.1. Taxonomy (NCBI): domain Bacteria; kingdom Pseudomonadati; phylum Pseudomonadota; class Gammaproteobacteria; order Pseudomonadales; family Pseudomonadaceae; genus Halopseudomonas; species Halopseudomonas sp. T1L2. The sequence goes on from NZ_AP040865.1 coordinate 3,226,846, forward strand.
GATGATGGCCATTCTGTTTTACCTCTGGCGCACCATCCACGGCCTGACCGGTCTGAGCATGGAAGAGATCATGGCGCAGCAAAAGGGCTAGCGGAGCTAGCTGGGCTAGCCAGCGGCAAGCCACAAGCTGCAAGCTACAAGCAAACCCGCGCGGTGTTCAGCCGTGCGGGTTTTTTTACGGTTGCATGGGGGCAGATAGTGGACGGGTGTAACAGCAGGGCCGCATGCAGCGCAGCCGCCATTTTCCAGCGCAAAAACAAAACCCGGCATCGAGACCGGGTTTGCTTGTAGCTTGCAGCTTGCAGCTTGTAGCTTGAGGCTGCGCTTGGCGCGCCTACAGCGCAGCAAAGGCCTCCCGCAGCGTGGCAACCGTGCGTTCGGGGTTGTGCAGCTTGTCCAGGCCGAACAGGCCGAGGCGGAAGGTCTTGAAGCCTTCCGGTTCGTCGCACATCAGCGGTACGCCGGCTGCGGTCTGCAGGCCGAGCGGGGCGAAGGCCTTACCGCTCTGGATAGCGTCGTTGTCGGTGTAGCTGACGACGACCCCGGGGGCGCCGAAGCCGTCAGCCGCAACATTCTTGTAGCCCAGCTCCTGCATCAGCTCGCGCACGGCGGTGCCGAGCGCCAGTTGCTCCTGCTTGACCTTGTCGAAGCCGTAGTCGCGGGTTTCGAGCATGGTGTCGCGGAAGGCCTTGAGGGCATCGGTCGGCATGGTGGCGTGGTAGGCGTGGCCGCCGTTCTCGTAAGCCTGCATGATCTGCCGCCACTTCTTCAGGTCGGCGGCAAAGCTGGTGCTGGTGGTCTGTTCCAGAACCTGCTCGGCGCGTTCGCTGAACATGATCAGGGCGCTGCACGGGGAGGCGCTCCAGCCCTTTTGCGGCGCGCTGATCAGCACGTCGATACCGCAGGCCTGCATGTCGACCCAGACGGTGCCGGAGGCGATGCAATCGAGGACGAACAGGCCACCGACTTCGTGTACGGCATCGGCAACCGCGCGCAGGTAGTCATCGGGCAGAATGATACCCGCGGCGGTTTCGACGTGCGGGGCGAACACCACATCCGGCTTGCTGGCGCGAATCTCGGCGACAACCTGATCAATCGGCGCCGGGGAAAACGCTGGCTGGTTGCCGGTATCGGATTTGACCGCCTTGAGTACGGTCTCGCTGGCCGGGATGCGCGCCATCTCGAAAATCTGACTCCAGCGATAGCTGAACCAGCCGTTACGAATGACCAGGCACTTCTTGTCCTGGGCAAACTGGCGCGCAACGGCTTCCATACCATAGGTGCCACCACCGGGAACCACTGCCACTGCGTGGGCGTTGTACACGCTCTTGAGCGTAGTGGAAATGTCACGCATGACCTGCTGGAAGGTTTGCGACATGTGATTGAGCGAGCGATCGGTAAAGACGACCGAGTATTCCAGCAAGCCTTCGGGATCGATGGCGGGAACCAGTTTGGACACGGGGTTTCTCCAGACGGTTGACAGGAAACGCCGGCTTTGCCTGCGTTGATGTGCTGACAATCCTACCCCGATTCCGGGCCGGACGCAGTTCGGAAAAGCGGCGTTTTGTTAACTCCGGGAACAGTTGCCCGGGTGCGTATCCGTTTCGCCCAGGTTGTGCGCCCAGACTGGATTGGCGGGGGGCTCAGCCGGTCAGCATTGACCAGCAGGTTTCGCAGGCAGCCTTCAGGTCTTCCGGCTGCAAGACCAGCAGACCTTCGCGTTCGCACTTGACCAGATTGGCAAAGCTGCCCCAGACCATGGCCATGAGTACTTCGGCCCGCAGGTCGCGACGGTAGATGCCTTGCTCCTGATACTGCCGATATTGTCTGACCAGCGGGGTAAAGAACTGCTGTTCGAGTTGCCGGCTCTGTTCGTCCAGATAGGGCCGGTGATCCTGCATCTCGAGAAAACGATAGGTGTCCGGATGCTGGCGGCTGTAGTCGATCATGCGCTGCCAGACAATGTCGAATTGCGCCCGGGCCGGCAGGCTGCGATCGAGACCGTCGAACAGCAGGTCGCGTTTGAACTGTCGCTGGCTGCGAAACAGTTCGTTGACCAGTGCCTCCTTGCTGCTGAAATAGCGATAGATGGTGCCGGTACCCACCTGTGCCTGTTCGGCCAGGGCAGGTATTGGCACACCGTTTACGCCACCGGCGGCAAATACCTTCAGGGCCGCGTCCAGAATGGCCTGGCGTTTGTCCCTGATGCGCGGTCGGGCTGCTTTCCCGGTTTCAGTCGGTGTCTTCATGTTGGCATTCTAGCGACCAGCGCCGGGTTTGTGCAGAGTGGGGAGGGGGCTGTTAACGGCAAACGGGGCAGTCTGACTGCCCCGTGCTTGCTGCGATTTGATCAGTTACGACGGCTGTCTATAACCGCTTGCCAGGTGATGACGTCCTCGTCCTCCGGCGGCTGCGAACGGCGCTTGTCGGCGCTGCGCGCAATCAGCCAGCCGATCAACGTGAAGATCGACACGGCGAGCAGGATCAGACTGGCGACCGCGTTGATCTCCGGCTTCACGCCCAGACGCACGGCGGAGAATACCTCCATCGGCAGGGTGGTGGAGCCCGGGCCGGATACGAAGCTGGCCAGTACCAGGTCATCAAGCGACAGAGTAAAGGACAGCAGCCAGCCAGCGGCGATCGATGGTGCGATCATCGGCACGGTGATCAGCAGGAAGGTCTTCCACGGGCGCGCGCCGAGGTCCATTGCGGCCTCCTCGATCGACTGGTCAAGCTCGCTCAGGCGACCGCTGACCACGACTGCCACGTAGGCGGTACAGAAGGTCACGTGGGCGATCCAGATGGTCACCATGCCGCGCTCTGCCGGCCAGCCGATCATCTGCGCCATGGCGACGAACAGCAGCAGCAGCGACAGACCGGTAATCACCTCGGGCATGACCAGCGGCGCAGTGACCAGCCCTGAAAACAGGGTGCGGCCCTTGAAGCGCTTGATGCGGGTCATGACGAAGGCCGCAAGGGTGCCGAGCGCCACCGCCGCTGTGGCGGTGAAGAAGGCAATCTGCAGGCTGCGTTTGACCGCATTCATCAGCTGGGTGTTGTCCAGCAGACCGACATACCAGTGCACCGACCAGCCACCCCAGACGGTAACCAGCCGGGACGCGTTGAACGAGTAGATCACCAGAATGATCATCGGCAGGTAGATGAATACCAGGCCCAGCCAGAGCATCAGGGTGGAGAAGTTGGGGCGCTTGCTCATGCTTTTTTCTCCATTTCCTTGGCCTGGTTGTAGTGGAACAGCACCAGCGGGACGATCAGGATAACCAGCATGACAATGGCGAGCGCCGAGGCAACCGGCCAGTCACGGTTGTTGAAGAATTCCTGCCAGAGTACCTTGCCGATCATCAGGGTTTCCGGGCCGCCCAGCAGTTCGGGGATGACGAACTCACCGACCACCGGAATGAACACCAGCATGGAGCCGGCGATGATGCCGGTTTTTGACAGCGGTACGGTAATGCTCCAGAACGCCTTGATGCGACCGGCGCCAAGGTCCATGGCTGCTTCGAGCAGGCTGTGATCGTGCTTGACCAGGTTGGCGTACAGCGGCAGCACCATGAACGGCAGGTAGGCGTAGACCACGCCGATATAGACTGCCGTGTTGGTGTTGAGGATCTGCATCGGCTCGCTGATCAGACCCAGACTCATCAGGGTGCTGTTGAGCAGGCCGTTGTTGCTGAGGATACCCATCCAGGCGTAGACGCGGATCAGGATCGCGGTCCAGGTCGGCATCATCACCAGCAGCAGGTAGACCAGTTGCTTTTCGCGCGGCGCCCGGGCGATGGCATAGGCCATCGGGTAGCCGACCAGCAGGCAGATCAGGGTCGAGAAAAAGGCAATTTTCAGCGAACCCAGATAGGCGGACAGGTAGAGACCGTCCTGGCTGAGGAAGATGTAGTTGCCGAGGTTGAGCATGACGTTGAGCTTCTGCTCGACGTACTGGAAGATCGGCTGATAGGGCGGAATGGCGATCGCGGCTTCCGAAAAGCTGATCTTCAGCACGATGGCGAAGGGCAGCAGGAAGAACAGGAACAGCCAGAGATAGGGGACGCTGATGACCCAGAAGCGCCCCGGCGGTGTCAGGCGTGGCATTTTCATGAGTGCAGAATGACCCCGCTGTCGTCTTCCCAGCTGATGTACACCTCGTCCTCCCAGGTCGGGCGAGGCAGGCGACGCTCGGAGTTGGCGAAGAAGGCCTGGACCATCTTGCCGCTATCGAGCTTGATGTAGTAAACCGAGTGGCCGCCGAGATAGGCGATGTCATGCACCACGCCGTGGGAGCTGTTGTACTCGCCCTCGGGCTTCTCGGTGCTGACCCAGACTTTCTCCGGGCGCAGGGCGTAGATGATGCTCTTGTCCTGGGCACGGGTGGTGATGCCGTGGCCGACGTAGATCGGCTTGTCGAGGCAGTTGCACTGGATGATCGCGTGGTCTTCCATGTCGGCGCTGATCTCGCCTTCAAAGATGTTCACACTGCCGATGAACTCGGCGACATGACGGCTGACCGGGCTTTCATAGATATCCATCGGCGTGCCGACCTGGGCAATCCAGCCCTGGTGCATGATGGCGATACGCTGGGCCATGGTCATGGCCTCTTCCTGGTCGTGGGTGACCATGATGCAGGTCACGCCGACGCGCTCGATGATCTCGACCAGCTCCAGTTGCATCTGGGTGCGCAGCTTCTTGTCCAGCGCGCCCATGGGTTCGTCCAGCAGCAGGACTTTCGGACGCTTTGCCAGCGAGCGGGCCAGGGCCACACGCTGACGTTGCCCGCCGGAGAGCTGATCCGGCTTGCGCCGCGCGTACTCGGTCATGTGCACGAGCTTGAGCATTTCCTTCACGCGCTCGTTGATTTCGGCCTTTGGCAGTTTGTCCTGCTTGAGGCCGAAGGCGATGTTCTGTTCGACCGTCATATGCGGGAACAATGCGTAGGACTGGAACATCATGTTGATCGGGCGCTCGTAGGGCGGCAGATCGGTGATGTCCTGACCATCGAGCAGTACGCGGCCCTCTGTTGGGCGCTCGAAGCCGGCGAGGATGCGCAGCAAGGTCGACTTGCCCGACCCCGAGCCGCCGAGCAGAGCGAAGATTTCGCCGCGATTGATGCTCAGACTGACGTCGTCTACCGCCAGCGCTTCATCGAACCGCTTGCTGATGCGCTCAATCTTCACAAAGTCATTGGGCTCGGCCTTGGCCATTGCCTGTTTCATGGCTCCTGCTGCACCAACCATAGTCGTCTCCGGATCTCTTTCCACCTGTGCAGCACCGCTGCACACAAAGATATTGGCGGGCCGCCGCAGCGGCACCTTGCGTGTTTGTTCTGTTGATTCAACAAGGGGCTGCCGGAAGGCAGCCCCTTGAGTGTCTTACTGACCTGACTTGATGCGGCTCCAGGTGCGGGTCATCAGTCGCTGTGCGGCCATCGGACGCGGCACGTTGACGTAGAGTCGGCTCATCACCTCGTCGCTCGGGTAGATCGCCGGATCATTGCGCACTTCCGGGTCAACCAGCTCGTCGGATGCCTTGTTCGGGTTGGCGTAGGCAACATAGTCGGTGATCGGTGCGATTACGTCCGGGCGCAGGATGTAGTTGATGAAGGCGTGGGCTTCTTCCGGATTCGGCGCATCCTTCGGGATGGCCATCATGTCGAACCACAGGGCAGTCCCTTCCTTCGGAATGATGTAGTTGATCTCGACGCCGTTCTCGGCTTCCTCGGCGCGGTAGGCGGCCTGGAAAACATCGCCCGAGTAGCCTGCCGCGACGCAGATGTCGCCGTTGGCCAGATCGGAAATGTAGCGCGAGGAGTGGAAGTAGGTGATGTACGGACGAACCGCCAGCATCAGTTCTTCGGCCTTCTTCAGGTCATCGGCATCGCTGCTGTTCGGGTCCAGGCCGAGGTAGCTCAGCGCTGAGGGCAGCATTTCATCCGCCGAATCCAGCACGCTCACGCCACAGCTGGCGAGCTTGCTGGCGTATTGCGGATCAAAGATCAGCGCCCAGGAGTCCAGCGGTGCGTCGTCACCGAGAGCGGCTTTAACCTTCTCGACGTTGTAACCAATACCGTTGGTGCCCCACAGATAGGGAATGGAGTGCGCGCTGCCCGGGTCGATGCTTTCCATTTGCTTCATCAGCTCGGGATTGAGGTTGACCATGTTGGGCAGCTTGCTGTGATCAAGTTCAAGGTAGACACCGGCCTTGATCTGCTTGGTCAGGAAGTTGTTGGACGGTACGACGATGTCGAAGCCGGAGCGACCTGTCAGCAGCTTGGCATCGACCACTTCGTTCGAGTCATAGACGTCGTAGGTCACCTTGATGCCGGTTTCCTTCTCGAAGTTGGCAATGGTGTCCTCGGCGATGTAGTCCGACCAGTTGTAAATGTTCAGTTGGCCTGCGGCATGCGTGACACCGGCTCCGCCCAGCAGGGCGGCAGTGGTCAGTGCCAGCAGCGACTTTTGCATTGGATGCTTCATGGTGTCTCCTGATTCGGACACCGGCTTGCGCCGGGCCCTTCTGGTTTCTGGTCGATGCAGGAGGGGAGTCCTGCAGTCGACCGTTTCTTGTTACTTTCTTTGGCGTTACTGACCGGACTTGACGCGCGTCCAGACACGGGTCCGGGTGCGCTCGATGTTGGCCGGCAGCTCTGCCAGAGTAAAGAGTTTGGCCAGGGTCTCGTCGCTGGGGTATACGCCCGGATCGGTTAGCACGCTTTCATCAATCATCGGCTTGGAGGCCGCGTTGCCATTGGCATAGGCAACATAGTTGGATATGCCGGCGATCACCTCGGGGCGCAGAATATAATCCATAAACGCGTAGGCGTTATCGACATTTTTTGCGTCCTTGGGAATGGCCATCATGTCGAACCACATGGCCGCGCCTTCCTTCGGAATCACGTAGCTGACTTCAACCCCGTTTTCGGCCTCTTCAGCCCGCGCTGCGGCCTGCAGAATATCCCCGGACCAGCCAACCGCAACGCAGATGTCGCCATTGGCCAGGTCGGTAATGAACTTGGAGGAGTGGAAGTAGGTGATGTGCGGACGCACGCTCATCAGCAGCTCCTGGGCCTTCGGATAATCCGCAGCGTCGGTGCTGTTCGGGTTCAGCCCGAGGTAGAACAGGGCCGACGGAATAATCTCGGCCGGTGCGTCCAGGAAGGCCACGCCGCAGGAGGCCAGCTTCTCCATGTTTTCCGGCTTGAATACCAGATCCCATGAGTTCAGCGGTGCATCTTCGCCCAGCACGGCCTTGACCTTCTCGGCGTTGTAGCCGATGCCGGTGGTGCCCCACAGATACGGGAAGGCGTACTGGTTGCCGGGGTCGTTGGTTTCCAGTGCCTTGAGCAGTGTCGGATCCAGATTTTCCCAGTTCGGCAGCTTGCTGCGGTCCAGCGGCAGGAAGGCTCCAGCCTTGATCTGCTTGCCGAGGAACTGGTTGGAGGGAACGACGATGTCGAATCCGGAGCTGCCGGAGAGCAGCTTGGCTTCCAGTACTTCGTTGCTGTCGAACACGTCGTAGACCGGGCGGATGCCGGTTTCCTTCTGGAAGTTGTCGAGCGTGTCCTCGGCGATGTAGTCCGACCAGTTGTAAACGTTTACCACTTCCTCTGCGGTGGCTGCGGTGCTGATGGATACAGCAGTGGCTGTTGCCAGCAGGGTCTTGCCCAGATGTTTCATCATCGTTTCAACTCTCCATCCATTGTTTGGAAACGCGGTGTTGGCATGGGTGCCATTTCGGTGAGCGAAAAAGGCACCCTATAGGCCAGCATAGCCGCTGGTCGGACTCGGGGCGATCAGACTCCCAGTTGCTCGGCTACCAGATCCAGCACCTTCCAGGCCTTGTCGACCAGTTCGTCGATTTCGGCGCGGCTGATGATCAGCGGCGGCGACATGATCATGGTGTCGCCGACCGCGCGCATCACCAGACCGTTGGCGACGCACAGATCACGGCACAGTGTGCCAACGGTACCCTTGTCCGGGAAGCGCTCACGGGTTGCCTTGTCCTTGACCAGCTCGATGGCGCCGAGCAGGCCGACACCGCGAACTTCACCTACCAGGCGATGTGCTGCCAGGCCGGCAATCTTGTCCTGCAAATACGGTGCCGCTTCGTTGCGAACGTAGTCGACAATTTTCTCGTCGCGCATGATGCGCAGGTTTTCCAGGCCGACGGCCGCGGATGCCGGATGACCGGAGTAGGTGTAGCCGTGGTAGAACTCGCCGCCGTGCTCGATCATGGTTTCGGCAACGCGGTCGCTGACGATCACCCCGCCCATTGGCAGATAGCCCGAGGTCATGCCCTTGGCGATCGGCATCAGGTCGGGCTGCAGGTCATAGTGCTGGCTGGCGAACCACTGGCCGGTGCGACCAAAGCCGCAGATCACCTCGTCGATGACCAGCAGGATCTCGTACTTGGCCAGAATGCGCTTGATTTCCGGCCAGTAGGTATCCGGCGGAATGATCACGCCGCCGGCACCCTGAATCGGCTCGGCGATGAAGGCTGCGACCTGATCGATGCCCAGTTCGAGAATCTTGGCTTCCAGTTGCTGGGCCGCCCAGATGCCGAACTCGTCCGGCGACATGTCACCACCCTCGCCATACCAGTACGGTTGCGGGATGTGCACGATACCGGGGATCGGCAGGTCACCCTGTTCATGCATTACCGACATGCCGCCGAGACTGGCGCCGGCTACCGTCGAGCCGTGATAACCGTTGATACGGCTGATGATGGTTTTCTTGGTTGGCTTGCCCTTGAGGTCCCAGTAGCGGCGCACCATGCGCAGCACGGTATCGTTGGATTCGGAACCTGAGCCGGTGAAGAACACATGATTCATATGCTCAGGTGCGACCTCGGCGATAGCCGTGGCCAGCTCGATGGCCGGGGGGTTGGCGCACTGGAAGAAGCTGTTGTAGTAGGGCAGCTTCAGCATCTGCTGGTAGGCGGCCTCAGCCAGTTCCTTGCGGCCGTAGCCGATATTCACGCACCACAGACCGGCCATGCCGTCGAGCACCTTGTTGCCTTCGCTGTCCCAGAGATACACGCCCTCGGCGCGCTCGATGATGCGCGTGCCGCGCTCACCCAGCTCCTTGTGGTCGGTAAAGGGGTGCAGATAGTGGGCGGCGTCCATGGCCTGCAGTTCGGCGGTATTGAGTTTGCTCATACGGTACTCCGGTTTCCGTGGTGTCGCTGCCCTCCGGCAGCGACCGTTACAGGGTTGAGGGATCAGACGGACAGCAGCAGGAACTCGCGCTCCCAGGAGCTGATCACCCGTTTGTAGTTTTCGTGTTCGGCGCGCTTGACCGCCACATAGCCGCGGCAGAACTTGCTGCCGAGCACTGCTTCAATGTCCTTGCATTGCTCCATGCGCTCCAGTGCCGATTCGATGGTCAGCGGCAGGCGCAGGTTGCGGCGTTCATACGCGCGGCCCTTGACCGGTGCCGACGGTGACATGCGGTTTTCCATACCCAGGTAGCCGCACAGCAGACTGGCCGCAATGGCAATGTAGGGATTGGCATCTGCGCCGGGCAGGCGGTTTTCGACCCGACGGTTCTGCGGGTTGGAGTCCGGCACGCGCAGGCCGGCGGTACGGTTCTCTTCACCCCACTCGACGTTCACCGGTGCCGAGGTGTCGGGCAGGAAGCGGCGGAACGAGTTGACGTTCGGCGCGAACAGCGGCAGCACTTCCGGGATGTAGCGTTGCAGACCGCCGATGTGGTGCAGGAACAGCTCGCTCATGCTGCCATCATCATTGGAGAAAATATTCTTGCCGGTCTTGGCGTCAACGATGCTCTGGTGCAGGTGCATGGCGCTGCCCGGCTCATTGGTGATCGGCTTGGCCATAAAGGTCGCGGTCATATCGTGCTTGAGCGCAGCCTCGCGCATGGTGCGCTTGAACACCTGAATCTGATCGGCCAGATGCAGCGGGTCACCGTGACGGAAGTTGATTTCCATCTGCGCGGTGCCTTCCTCGTGGATCAGGGTGTCCAGATCCAGGCCCTGAGCCTCGCACCAGTCGTACATGTCTTCGAACAGCGGGTCGAATTCGTTGGCGGCGTCGATGGAGAAGGACTGGCGGCCGGTTTCCTGGCGGCCGGAGCGGCCGATCGGCGGCTGCAGCGGCAGGTCCGGGTCTTCGTTGCGGCGGGTCAGATAGAATTCCATCTCGGGCGCGACGATCGGCTTCCAGCCCTTTTTCTCATACAGCTTGAGCACGGTCTTGAGGACGTTGCGCGGCGCCATCTCGATGGGATTGCCCATCTTGTCAAAGCAGTCATGGATGATCTGCGCGGTCGGTTCCAGTGCCCACGGCACCATGAACATGGCGGTCTCGTCCGGCTTGCAGATCATGTCGATATCGGCCGGGTCGAGCAGGTCGTAATAGATGTCATCTTCTACATAGTCGCCGGTAACCGATTGCAGCAGGATGCTTTCGGGCAGACGCATGCCTTTCTCCGAGATGAACTTCATGGTCGGAGCGATCTTGCCGCGGGCAATACCGGTCAGGTCGCCCACCATGCATTCCACTTCAGTAATCTTGTTTTCTTTAAGCCAGCTTTCAATCTTGTTCATAACCGCCTCAGGAGTGTCGCGACGCACGGGCCCGGCAGGCGTTTCCGAACGCCTGGAAGATCGACAGGTAAAACGGATTGCGGGTTACCTGCCATTCGGGGTGCCACTGTACGCCGAGAGCGAATTGGGTTGCCTGGCTGACCGAGAAGGCCTCAATCAGTCCATCGGGTGCTGTCGCTTCAGGCTGCAGACCGGCTCCCAGTGTAGCGACTCCCTGAGTGTGCAGGGAATTGACCTGAGCCGAGCTGCAGCCTGAAATTTCGTAGAGCAACCCCCCGGGCTCAAGACGAACCTCGTGAGCTGGGCCATACTGAATGTCGACCGGCTGATTCTTGTCCTCGCGGTGTTCGATATAACCGCCGACTTCGTACAGTCGCTGATGCAAAGTGCCGCCAAAGGCGACGTTCATTTCCTGAAAGCCTCGGCAGATGCCGAGTACCGGAACGCCGTGGTCAATTGCGGCGCGAATCAATGGCAGGGTGGTCGCGTCGCGCTTGGGGTCGTGCTTGGTGCCTTCCGCGCTACCCGGCCCGCTGTAATGATGGGGCTCAACGTTGGACGGCGAGCCGGTAAACAGGATGCCGTCCAGCAGGTCCAGCAGCTGATCGCTGTCCAGTCGCTCGCCCAGGGCCGGAATCAGCAGCGGCAGGCCGTTGGCACCGTCCACGACGCCGAGAATGTATTTCTCGCCGACGATGTTGAAAGGGTGCAGCCCGAGCTGTTCCGAGCAGCAGACGATACCAATGACGGGTTTGCGTACGACGGACATTTGATGTTCCAGCAAGTCAGAGACAAAGTGAATGCGAACCGATTGTTGTTCGTTTTTTCGTACAATAGCAATAAAAAATAATTAACACAAAGAGCAAAAATAACGAACACGCGAGGTAGTCATTTTGGTCTTTAACGCCCGTCTGTGGCCTTTTATAGGGCAGTGCGCACCATGTTTGTGCGGTATCAGTTCTATTGACTCCGAAGGGCCTTTCGGATTAACTCACATCGTGTAAGTTCTGTGATTGATATATTTTACAAATAACAGGTGAAATCCCATGCAGCCCCAAGCCGGAGCGGATGCTGTAACCGCCGTCCCCGCCACGCCCAGTGAGCCGGTAGGCATCCAGGAAGCGGAGGCCTTTCTGGCCGCGCATCCGGAAACTCATTTTATTGACCTTCTTATTGCCGATATGAACGGTATCGTGCGCGGCAAGCGCATTGATCGTTCTGCGTTGGCCAAAGCCTTCGAGAAGGGCATCGCATTGCCGGCATCGGTCTTTGCGCTGAACATTCAGGGTACGACCGTAGAAGAGACCGGTCTCGGTCTGGAAATCGGCGATGCGGACCGCATTTGCCTGCCGATTCCCGGAACCCTGACGGTTGAACCATGGCAGAAGCGTCCAACCGGACAACTGCTGATGACCATGTACGAGCTGGACCGCAAGACCCCCTTCTTCGCCGACCCCCGCTATGTTCTGCAACGTATCGTAGAACGCTTCAAGGATCTCAAGCTGACCCCGGTGTCTGCCTTCGAGCTGGAGTTCTACCTGATTGACCAGGAGAATATTACCGGCCGCCCGCAGCCGCCGCGCTCTCCGATGTCCGGCAAGCGTCCCAATTCGGTGCAGGTCTATTCCATGGATGATCTGGACGAATACGCCGAGTTCCTTGAGGACGTCATCGAAGCTGCCCACGAGCAGGGCATCCCCGCTGACGCCATCGTGGCCGAGTCGGCACCGGGGCAGTTCGAGGTCAACCTGCACCATGTTGATGATCCGGTTAAGGCCTGTGACTTCAACGTGCTGCTCAAGCGGGTGATCAAGAACGTGGCCTACGACCATGAAATGGATACCACTTTCATGGCCAAGCCTTATCACGATCAGGCCGGTAACGGTATGCACGTGCATATCAGCCTGATGGACGAGAACGGCCGCAATGTCTTTGCGCCCAATGCCGACGGCAGTTTGAGCGATCGCCTGCGCTGGGCTGTTGGTGGCCTGCTGGAAACCCTGCCGCAGTACATGGCCTTCCTGTGTCCGAATATCAACTCCTATCGTCGTTTCAGCCCGAGTTTCTTCGTGCCCTGTGCGCCGACCTGGGGTATTGATAACCGCACCGTGGCAGTCCGTGTGCCCGGTGGCGACCCGGAGGCAATGCGTATCGAGCACCGCCTGGCCGGCGCCGATGCCAACCCGTACTTGCTGATGGCAGCATTGCTGTCGGCCATTCACTACGGCATCAGCAATCAGGTCGAGCCGCCGGAGATGACCGAGGGCAACGCTTACGATCAGCATGAGCCGTCGCTGCCGACCAACCTGCGTGATGCGCTGCGTGAGCTGGAAGCCTCCGAGGTAATGAAGGAGTACATCGGCGAGGAATATCTCGACGTATTTGTACTCTGCAAGGAAAGTGAGATGGAGGAGTTCGAGAAGACCATTTCCGACCTTGAGTACATGTGGTACCTGCACACCGTCTGACCACGTCGTGGCCAATCACAATCCCGCCCTCCGGCGGGATTGTTCGTTATGCGAGAGCCTTTGTGATGAATGATTCCTGGTATCGGGCCAGCGTGCCCGCTGTTCCGCCCCGCGCACAGCTGCAGGGTGTGCTGGATGCGGATGTCTGTATCGTGGGTGCCGGTTTTACCGGCCTGTCTGCGGCGCTGGAGCTGGCCGAGGCCGGGCGCAGCGTGATTGTGCTCGAGGCAGAGGATGTCGGCTGGGGCTGCTCGGGTCGTAATGGCGGGCAGATCAATCCCGGGGTGGCCTGCGATCATGCCAGGGTGGTTCGTGAGCTGGGCGAGCAGGACGCTCGCCGCGTCTGGCAGCTCGGGCTCGATGGTGTAGACCTGCTGCGCGACCGGGTCGAGCGCTACGGCATCGACTGTGATCTGAAGTGGGGGATTTTGCTGGTTGCCAACAAGGCGCGGCAGGTTCCCGAGTTGCGGGCCTGGCAGCAGGAGCTGGGTGAGCTTGGCTACGACCGGCTGGAGTTTCATGATCGGGCGGCGCTGCAGGGCTTGCTGAACGCGGATTATCAGGCCGGCGTGATGGATTTGGGTGGTGGCGATCTGCACCCGCTCAAGTATGTACAGGGGCTGGCTCGTGCTGCCGAGCAGGCCGGTGTGCGCATTTTCGAGCGCTCCGCGGTCCGCAGCTATCGCGAGCAGCGCGGGCAGGTTCAGGTTTGTACGGCTGGCGGTCAGGTGCGCGCCGGTCATCTGCTGCTGGCGGGTAACGCCTACCTCGGCAAGCTGCTGCCCTGGTACCGCAAGGGCTTTATGCCGATCGGCAGTTATATCGGGGCGACTCGGCCGCTCGGCGATCTGGCCGAACAGTTGATTCCCTCCCGCGCAGCGGTCTGCGACATGAACACCCTGATCGATTATTACCGGCTGACGCCGGATAACCGTCTGCTGTTCGGTGGGCGCGCCAGTGCCCGCGATGCCCGTCCCGATGCATTGCGCCAGACCATGCGTGAGCGCATGGCGCAGGTGTTTGGGCAGCTGGCGGGTGAGGATTTCGAATACCTCTGGGGTGGTCAGGTCGCGATGACCATGAGCAAGGCGCCGGTGTTTGGTCGGCTGGGGCAGCGGGTGCTGTTTACCCAGGGCTATTCCGGACAGGGCGTGGCGCTGGCCGGATTGGCGGGCAAGCTGATGGCCGAGACGGTGCTGGGCGATGCCCGCAACTTTGACCTGATGGCGCGCTGGCGTCACCTGCCGGTTCCGCCGGGTGCGCCGCTGCAGACCGCTATCCGGGCGCTGGCGCTGCTGTGGTATCGTCTGCAGGACAGTCGTTGATACGGAACCCCTATGAGCAGATCCGCCCCGAAACGCCGCGCCAGCAGTCAGGAGCGGATCGACCGTATCCTCGAGGCGACCACTGCGCTGCTTGACCAGGGCGGGCTGAGCGCGCTGTCGATCTACGCCATCGCCGAGCAGGCCGACATTCCCCCGTCTTCGGTGTATCACTTTTTTCCTCAGGTCAGCGACGTGCTGGCGGCGCTGGCCGAGCGCCTGTTCCTTGAGCTGGACGGGATTCTCCAGACACCTCCAGTCTCCCACGCGTCCAGCTGGATGGCGCTGGTCGCCGACATCGAACAGCGTTTTCAGGACTATTACCGCGGCAATCCGGCCGCCCGCGAGCTGCTGTTGGGCGGGCATGATCTGGCCGCCATTCGCCAGGCCGACCAGCAGCACGATCAACTGCTGGGGCGGCGGTTTCAGCAGTGCTTGGCCGAGGTCTTCGTGCTGCCGCCGTTGCCGAATGATGTGGATATCTTCGCGCTGGCCATGCAGGCGGCAGACAAGCTGCTCGCCGTCGGTTATCAGCAGTCTGGCGAGTTGAGCGACCCCATTTGCCGTGAAGCAACACGGCTGATGACCGCCTACCTGGGCGTCTATCTGCCGCCGGTACTGGCGCGGGTCGAGGGGCGCTGAGTGGGGCTGGTGCGCTGGTGGCGTGAGCGCAGCGAACAGCGTCGCTTGCAGCGTGTGCAGGGTGAGCTTGATCCGGCCCTGTGGCAGCAGGCGCTGGGTGACTGGCCCTGTTACCGGCACCTGAGCGCGGCCCAGCGTGAGCGTCTGCATGACACCGCGTTGCGTTTTTTGCTGCGCAAGCATCTGCATCCGCTGGAGGGTGTTGAGCTGGACGATGTTCTGCGTTTGCGGGTCGCCGGAATGGCTGTTCTGCCGGTGCTGGAGATTGGTTTGCACTGGTACGACGGCTGGCAGACGCTGGTGCTCTACGACGGTCCGTTCCGCACCCGGCAGCAATGGCGTGACGAGGCCGGCGTGGTGCACGAAGCGGTGCGCGAGCTGAGCGGCGAGGCCTGGTTGCATGGCCCGGTGGTGCTGTCGCTGGAGGATGTTCGCCATTCTGGGCAAGCGGACGGCTTCAACGTGGTTATTCATGAGCTGGCGCATACGCTGGATATGCGCTCATCCGCCGCCAATGGTTCGCCGCCGCTGCACCGCGGCATGAGCCAGGACGATTGGGCGCGTGACATGCAAGCCGCCTGGGATGATCTGGCCCAGCGTGCCGAACGCGGTGAGCACCTGCCCCTGGATGCCTACGCGCTGGAGGCGCCGGCCGAGTTCTTTGCCGTGTTGTCGGAGAGCTTTTTCGAATGCCCACAGGTGCTGCACCGCAGCTGGCCTGCAGTCTACCGGCATCTGGTCGATTTTTATCGGCAGGATCCGCTGCGCTGGCATGCCTGAGCGGTGGTAGTGCGCAGGCAGCGCTATGCTTATGGCTGATGTTATGCCTGTTTTCTCGTTAAATATCGATGAGGCGGCGGGAAAGTCATTGCTAATCAGTTTCTAATTGGTTATAAGTCGATAAATATCGGCTTTTGGTCGAATTCTACCTTCAGGAGAGCGTCATGACCCGTACCGTTACCGTAGCCGCAACCCAGATGGGCTGTTCCTGGGACCGTCAGGCCAACCTCGCACAGGCAGAAAGGCTGGTGCGTGAGGCGGCAGCCAAGGGCGCGCAGATCATCCTGATTCAGGAGCTGTTCGAAACCCCGTACTTCTGTCAGAAGCCCAATCCGGACTACCTGCAGCTCGCGACGCGGGTTGAAGACAACCCGGCGATCAGGCACTTTCAGGCGCTGGCCAGGGAGCTTGAGGTCGTGCTGCCGATCAGTTTCTTCGAGCTGGCCGGGCGGGCGCGCTTCAACAGTGTTGCCATCATTGACGCCGACGGCAGCAACCTGGGTATCTACCGCAAGAGCCATATTCCCGATGGCCCCGGCTACCACGAGAAGTACTACTTCAACCCGGGTGACACCGGCTTCAAGGTCTGGCAGACGCGCTACGCCAAGATTGGCGTCGGTATCTGCTGGGATCAGTGGTTCCCCGAGTGCGCCCGCAGCATGGCGCTGATGGGCGCCGAGCTGCTGTTTTATCCGACTGCCATTGGCAGCGAGCCGCATGACCACAGCATCAACTCGCGGGATCACTGGCAGCGCGTGCAGCAAGGCCATGCCGGTGCCAACCTGATGCCGCTGATTGCCAGTAACCGCATTGGTCGCGAAGAGCAGGATGGCTACGACATTACCTTCTACGGCTCGTCCTTTATCGCCAATCAGTTCGGTGAAAAGGTGCAGGAACTGAACGAAACGGACACCGGCGTGCTGGTGCAGACCTTTGATCTGGACGAGCTGGAGCACATCCGCAGCGCCTGGGGTGTATTCCGCGACCGCCGGCCAAACCTGTACGGCCCGGTCAAAACCCTGGATGGCAAGCTGGAGTCCTGAGCCGATGTTCAACCTGCATACCACGCCACGCCACGATGGCTACTTCATGCCCGCCGAGTGGGCGCCGCACAGCCAGACCTGGATGATCTGGCCTGAACGGCCGGACAACTGGCGCCAGCAGGCGGTGCCGGCGCAGGCCGCCTTTGCCGCCGTGGCGCAGGCGATAGCCGGCTTTGAGCCGGTCACCGTTGGCGTCTCGGCGGCGCAGTATGCCAGCGCCTGTGCCCAGCTGGATCATCCGGGTATCCGAGTGGTTGAGCTGAGCAGCAACGATGCCTGGGTACGGGATACCGGCCCGACCTTTGTCATCAACGGTCAGGGCGGATTGCGCGGCGTCGACTGGACCTTCAACGCCTGGGGCGGCGAGCTGGGTGGCCTCTACAGCGACTGGGCGCTGGACGATCAGGTGGCCAGCAAGATTCTGTCGATGGAGCGCTGCCCGCGCTATCGTACCGAAGGCTTTGTGCTTGAGGGCGGCTCGATACACGTTGACGGCGAAGGCACGCTGATCACGACCGAGGAGTGCCTGCTCAACCCCAATCGCAATCCCCATCTGCAGCGAGAGGAAATCGAGTTCAGGCTGGCCGAGTATCTGGGTATCAGCAAGGTCATCTGGCTGCCGGAGGGTCTGTTCAATGACGAAACTGACGGGCACGTCGACAACTTCTGCTGTTTCATTCGCCCCGGTGAAGTGTTGCTGGCCTGGACAGATGATCCAGACGACCCAAATTATCCGCGTTGTCAGGCGGCGGCTGCTGTGCTGGCTGCCGAGCGCGATGCGCAGGGCCGTGAGCTTGTCATCCACAAAATTCCGATTCCCGGACCGCTTCATGCAACCGCTGAGGAATGCGCGGATGTGCTGGTGGTGGAAGGCAGTCAGCCCCGTGACCCGACCGTTCGTCTGGCGGGATCCTACGTCAACTTTCTGATCGTCAACGACGGTATTGTCGCGCCCAGCTTCGATGATCCGCTTGATGCCGAGGCGCTGGAGGTGCTGCAGCGGGTGTTTCCCGAGCGCAGGGTGGTTATGGTGCCGGGGCGGGAAATCCTGCTCGGCGGTGGCAATATTCACTGCATTACCCAGCAACAGCCGTTGGTCGGGTAGGCCAAGCGGACCTGGCTCACATACCCGGTTCGAGTACTGGAGCCGGATCGGGTCAGCGGGCATAATCGGCGTGCACCACTACGGAGCCGGGCGGTCAAGCCCGGCGGTCTCAGGATGTCTATCCGTCCAGAAGGAATTTCCATGTCGTTTACCAAGTCCCTTCCCTTTCCGCTGATTCGCGGCGCTGCAGCGCTGGGTATGGCGGTCACCCTCGCCGGTTGCGCCGCAACCCAAGGCACCAGCGGCTTTGACGCTGCCGGCCAGGCGCGTCTGCAGGGCGAAATCACCAGCAGCAGTCCGGTGAACTTCAGCGATGGTTCGCACCACCAGGTGTTCGCGCTCAAGCTCAAGCAGGGTGATCTGGTGCGTGTGCAGCAGAGCGGTGCGCTTGACGGTGCGGTACTCACCCTCGTCGACGAGCGCAATCAACTGGTCAATGGCCCTAACCAGGGCGCGCTGCACCTGACCCCTGAAGCCGACGGTACCTATCGTCTCGGTGTCAGCGGGAGCAGCCCGAGCACGTTCGGTCCCTTCCAGCTGAGCCTGGAAAAGGTCACTGCACGCAACAGCGGCGCGCTTGAACTGGATCAGTCGGTGTTTGGCCTGCTGACCCGTAATGGCAACGCCAACACCTACACTCTGAATGTGGCCGAGGCCGGTCTGTACGAAATCCTGATGACCTCCGATGAGCTGGATACCGTACTCAAGCTCAATGGCGGAGCAGTCTCTGCCGAGGATGACGACAGCGGCGGCGGTACCAATTCGCGCATTACCGTGCAGCTGGAGCCGGGTACCTACCAGGTCACCGCAACCGCTCTGGATGATCCGGCAGAGGGCGCCTACGACCTGAACGTCACCAGTCGGCCGCTGCCGGAGGGCGTTGAGCTGGTTAATGGCGGGCCGATCGAGCTGGGTGCCAGCATTACCGGTCTGGCCGACAGCAGCCCGAAGGTCTACAGCCTGACCATCACCGAGCGCGCGCTGCTGCGGGTGGTCATGTCCTCGCCGGTGGTTGACAGCTACCTCAGCCTGCAGGGGCCGGGGGTTGACGTTACCGATGATGATGGCGCGGGCAACAACCTGGATGCCGGCATCACCACGCTGGTCAGTCCCGGCACCTACCGCCTGAGTGCGTCTACTGCCGACGGCAGTGCCGGTCTGTTCACCCTGACTACGGCGACCCAGCCGGTCAGCGGCAGCGGTTCAACCCTGCGTCCGGGTGAAGCGGTCTCCGGTTCGCTGGCCGGTGCCAGTGCCGAAAAGACGCTGGTGATCAGCGAGGCGGGTGCCTACAAGGTCGAGCTGTATGCCGGTGACTTTGACGCCATGCTCAGACTGAGCGGCAACGGTGTCGAACTGGAAGATGATGATGGTGCGGGTGGTACCAACTCGCGTATCAGCAGCTATCTGGAAGCTGGCCGTTACACGCTGACTGCCAGCAGCTATGACAACAATGGTCGTGGCAGCTTTGTGATCAGCGCCGAGCGCGAGCAGTAAGAGGTAAGGCCGGCAGCCCGCTCGGGCTGCCGGTTATCAACAGCCGATCAACTGTTGAGCAGGGCGCGGCCGCGCTTGACCGCTGCCAGCACCTGAGCCGGTGCGGTGCCGCCGATATGGTCACGGGCGTTGACCGATCCTTCCAGTGTCAGCACGTCAAATACGTCCTGTTCGATCTGGTCGCTGAAGCGGCGCAGTTCATCCAGCGACATTTCTGCCAGATCCTTCCCTGAGTCGACACCGTACTTGACTGCATGTCCGACGATTTCGTGACAGTCGCGGAACGGAATCCCCTTGCGTACCAGATAGTCGGCCAGATCGGTGGCGGTGGAGAAACCGCGCAGCGCTGCTTCGCGCATGATCTCGATACGCGGCTCGATGGCCGGGATCATGTCGGCAAAGGCGCGCAGGCTGTCGCGCAGGGTGTCTACCGCGTCGAACAGCGGTTCCTTGTCTTCCTGGTTGTCCTTGTTGTAGGCCAGCGGCTGGCTCTTCATCAGGGTCAGCAGGCCCATCAGGTGGCCGTAGACGCGGCCGGATTTGCCGCGTACCAGCTCCGGGACGTCCGGGTTCTTCTTCTGCGGCATGATCGACGAGCCGGTGCAGAAGCGGTCGGGCAGGGCGATAAAGTTGAACTGGGCGCTGGTCCACAGCACCAGCTCTTCGGAGAAGCGCGACAGGTGCATCATCGCCAGCGAGGCCGCGGCGCAGAATTCGATGGCGAAATCGCGGTCGGAAACACCGTCCAGCGAGTTGCCGGAGATGGCTTCGAAACCGAGCAGCTCGCAGGTCACGCTGCGGTCGATCGGGTAGGTGGTGCCGGCCAGTGCGGCTGAACCGAGCGGCATGCGGTTGACCCGCTTGCGGCAGTCGATCAGTCGCTCGCGGTCACGCTGCAGCATTTCGAACCAGGCCAGCAGGTGGTGGCCGAAGGTTACCGGCTGGGCTGTCTGCAGATGGGTGAAGCCGGGCATGATTACGGCATTGTGACGCTCGGCCTGATCCAGCAGGCCGGTCTGCAGGCGGATCAGCTCGGCGACGATGGCGTCGATCTCTTCGCGCAGCCAGAGGCGGATATCGGTGGCGACCTGGTCGTTACGTGAACGACCGGTGTGCAGCTTCTTGCCGGTGATGCCGATGCGGTCGGTCAGCCTGGCTTCGATGTTCATGTGCACATCTTCGAGGTCGACGCGCCAGTCGAACTGCCCGGCTTCGATTTCAGCGCGAATGGCGTTCAGCCCGTCGATGATGGTGTCGCGCTCGGCATCGGTCAGTACGCCGACCTTGGCCAGCATGGTGGCGTGGGCGATCGAGCCCTGAATGTCGTGCTTGTACAGACGCTTGTCGAAATCCACCGAGGCGGTGAAACGGGCAACGAAGGCGTCGACCGGTTCGCTGAACCGGCCACCCCAGGATTGGTTGGTTGTCTTGTCTTGGGTCATGTCTCGGATGGGTCCGCTGCGTGTAGTATCAGAAAACGGGTAGCATACCACTTCACGCTTGCACGATGGCGGCGGGCTGGCAGACACTGATGACATGAAGAACGGATTCTGGACGTTGCTCAAACAACCCTACGACGGAGAGGACTTTTTTCTCCCCGATCTGTGCTCGTCCGTGGCCGTTTTTACCCTGATCGTGCTGGCGCAGCTGGTAGTGCTGGTGTGGGTGCTGGCACAGCCGGTCGCCGGTGTCTTTGACTGGGTCCAGCTCGCCATGGCGTCGCTGTTCGTGCAGTGGATTGTGCTGCTGTCGGCCGCCGCGCTGTGCCGGTTGCGCGGATGGATGCAGCGTCGGCCGCTGGTGCTGGCGGTGGCGGTCTGCTACGCGGTGGTGATTGCGCCGACCCTGCTGTTTACCGTGCTTGGCGACTGGGTTATCTACCGCGGCTTGCAGGGCGCCTTGCACTGGGATGCTCAGCAGTTGCTTCGCCATGGCCTGATTGCGTTGATCATGACCAGTTTGCTGCTGCGCTACTTTTACCTGCAGCAGCAATGGCAGCGTCAGCATCAGGCCGAATTGCGCTCGCGGCTGCAGGCTCTGCAGTCGCGCATTCGCCCTCACTTTCTGTTTAACAGCCTCAACAGTATTGCCAGCCTGATCGAGATTGATCCTGCCAAGGCCGAGCAGGCTGTGCTTGATCTGTCGGACCTGTTTCGCGCCAATCTGGCCAGTCCGGATACGTTGTCGAGCTGGGGCGAGGAGCGCCGCCTGTGCGAAGGTTATCTGCGCATCGAGCAGTACCGCCTGGGGCAGCGCATGCGCGTGCACTGGTCGGTCGTTGCGTTGCCGGATGAGGTGCCGATGCCACTGCTGACGCTGCAGCCCCTGCTGGAAAATGCCATTTTGCACGGACTGCAGCCCCGGCTCGACGGGGGCGATATCTATATCGAGGGTCGGCTGCATGAGGGGCAGGTGGAACTTGTGGTGCGCAATACCTGTCCTGAACAGACAGACACCCATCACGGCTCGCGCATGGCGATGAGCAATATCCGGGCTCGGCTGCAGGCGCTGTTCGGTGAGCAGGCGCAGCTGACAGGCTGGCGGGAAGGGGAATGCTTCTTCAGCAGGCTGGTCTATCCTGTTAAACAACGTCCAACAATGGCAGAGAAGTCATTACCGAATGAAAGTACTGATCGCTGATGATGAACCGCTGGCCCGCGAGCGGCTGGCGCGACTGGTCGGTTCACTGCCGGGCTACAAGGTCTTACCGGAGATGGCCAGCAACGGTCACGAGGCGCTGCAGCTGGTGCAGGAGCATCATCCGGACATTGTTCTGCTGGATATCCGCATGCCCGGACTGGATGGCCTGCAGACGGCGGCCAAGCTGTGTGAAAGCCCGGAGGCTCCGGCCGTCGTGTTTTGTACCGCTCACGGCGAGTATGCGCTCGACGCCTTCGCGGTCAGCGCGGTTGGCTATCTGCTCAAACCGGTGCGCAGCGAAGCGCTGGAAGAGGCTCTGGCCAAGGCTCAGCGGCCCAACCGCATGCAGCTGGCCAGTCTCGGCAAGGCTACGGCATCTGGCGATGACATGCCGGCCCGCAGCCACATCAGCGCGCGGACCCGCAAGGGCATCGAGTTGATACCGATTGAGGACGTGCTGTATTTCATTGCCGATCACAAGTACGTCACCCTGCGGCATGTCAACGGCGAGGTGCTGCTCGACGAACCGCTCAAGGCGCTGGAGGAGGAGTTTGGCGATCGTTTTGTCCGCATCCATCGTAACGCCCTTGTGGCGCGGTCGCGTATCGAGTGCCTGCAACGTACCTCAATGGGTCACTTCGAGTTGTGTCTGAAGGACCTGGAAGGAGAGACGCTGACAGTCAGTCGTCGTCATGTTCCCGGTGTGCGCAGGCTCATGGATCGCCTGTGAGTGACCTGCGACACCCGCCCGCGTGGATGCCTGCCTGACCATGGCGTATGATGCGACCTGGTTTGAAGCGAGAGTCCCATGAGTCGACATCTGCGAATTGCCACCCGAAAGAGCGCCCTGGCCCTGTGGCAGGCCGAGTATGTTAAGGCGCGTCTCGAACAGCTTGACCCGGCGCTCAGCGTCAGTCTGGTTCCGATGGTCAGCCGTGGCGACCAGTTGCTGGACTCGCCGCTGGCCAAGATCGGCGGCAAGGGCCTGTTCGTCAAGGAGCTGGAAACCGCCATGCTGAACGACGAGGCGGATCTGGCCGTGCACTCCATGAAGGATGTGCCGATGCAGTTCCCTGAAGGCCTCGGGCTGTATGCCATCTGCGAGCGTGAAGACCCTCGCGACGCCTTTGTCTCCAACAACTTCGATCATCTCGACAGCCTGCCTGCCGGCAGCGTCGTCGGTACATCCAGTCTGCGCCGTCAGGCGCAGATCATGGCGCGTCGACCTGATCTGCAGATCCGTTTCCTGCGCGGCAATGTGAATACGCGCCTGGCCAAACTGGATGCCGGTGAATATGACGCGATCATTCTGGCTACGGCGGGTCTGGTGCGTCTTGGCTTTGGCGAGCGTATTCGCTATTCGATGCCGCCTGAGGAGAGCCTGCCAGCGGGTGGGCAGGGCGCGGTCGGCATCGAGTGCCGCAGTGACGATATCGAGCTGCAGGCACTGCTGCTCAAGCTGAATGATGAGGATAGTGCCCTGCGTGTGCGCGCCGAGCGAGCGCTCAATACCCGCCTGAACGGTGGCTGCCAGGTGCCGATTGCCTGTTATGCCGAGCGCGAGAATGGCCAGCTATGGCTGCGCGGACTGGTTGGCGATCCGGATGGTCAGCGCCTGCTGCGGGCCGAGGCGCGTGGCGCGGAAAGCGATCCGGAGACACTCGGCATTTCGGTCGCCGAGGACCTGCTGGCGCAGGGTGCACAGGCTATTCTGGACGCCGTATACGAGGAGGCGCCTGCGCGGTGAGCGGGTGTTTGCTGCTGACCCGTCAGGCGGCGGACAATCAGCGATTGGCTGCACGTTTTGCAGCCGAAGGCGTCGAGACCTGCAGCGTGCCGTTGCTCGAGCTGCGGCCCTGCGAGGAAGGGCCGGTCGAGCGCCAGTACATGCTTGACCTGGATCGCTATCACGCGGTGGTTGTGGTCAGTCCGACCGCAGCCCGGTTGGGTCTGGAGCGGCTCGACCGCTACTGGCCTCAGCCACCGGTTGGTATCGACTGGCTGGCGGTTGGCGCAGGAACCGCGCAGGTGCTGCGCGATTACGGGCTTGCGGCGCAGTGTCCGGCGCAGGGGCAGGACAGCGAGGCATTGCTCGCCATGCCGTTGTGGCAGGCACACTTTGCCCGGCCGGATCTGCGTGTGCTGATCTGGCGCGGCGAGGACGGACGTGAGCATTTGGCCGACCGGATTCGCGCCGCCGGTGGTACGGTGCACTATCTGCCGCTTTACGCGCGCAGCGCGCCGGAGTCGCTGCCAGCCGAGCTGGCAGCTGTAGCTCCGCGGGTGGACCGGTTGATCGTGCTCAGCGTGCAGGCCTTGAGCAACTGGCGCGTGGCCGCCGGAGCGCACTGGGAGCAGCAGCGCCACTGGCGCTGCTGGGTGCCGAGTGAGCGGATTGCGGCGCAGGCCGCCGCCTGGGGTTGTACAGATGTAGTAACCTGTCGAGGTGCGGATGATGCCGCGCTGGTCGAGGCCGTGCTGACTGGCTCGTCGGGATGACAAAGGGGATGCGTGTGGAACCGAGCGAAGCGAATAACAAGACCGAACAGCCGCCGAGTGTGGCCAAGCCCGAAGTCGACAAGGCCGAGCCGGGCAAGCCGAACCCTGCAGCCAGCCGTAAACCGGCGCGCTCTGGTGGAGGCGGCCGCGGGGTGAGTTTGCTGGCGCTTTTGCTGGCTGCCGCTGCTCTGGGACTGTCCGGCTGGCAATGGCAGCAGGCCCGCCAGCAACAGCAGGCCCAGCTTGATTTGCTGGCGCAGCAGGCGAGTCAGCTCGCCAGCGCCAATGCCCGTCTTGATCAGCGCCTTGATGGCGTGCCACAGGGCAGCGACTGGGCGGCGGCACAGAGGTTGATCGCCGAAATGCAGCGTGGTCAGCAGGCGCTGGCTGACCGCTTGAAAGTCCTGCAGGGTGATGGCCGTGACGAATGGAAACTGGCCGAGGCACAGTATCTGCTGCGCCTGGCCTCGCTCCGGCTGCTGGCGGTGCAGGATGTCGCCGCCGCGCGCGAATTACTGGGAACTGTCGACGGCATTCTGAAGTCGATGCCTGACAGCGGCCTGTATGGCGTCCGCGAACAACTGGCCAGTTATCAGGCCGAGCTGGAAAGCTTGCCCGAACTGGATCGTGCCGGCGTGTTCCTGCGCCTTGGTGCCCTGCGTGATCAGGCCGAGACGCTGGCTGCATTACCGGTACCCGAATTTGATCCCGATGAGCTCAGCACCGAAGAGGAATACGCCGATCGCCTGCAGCGCCGTGATCGCTGGGATCGTGTGCTGATGCGTCTTGAGCGTTACGTGCGGGTCGATTTCCAGCGTGGCAAGGTCATCACTCCGCTGCTTGATGATGCGGAGCTGCAGCGGGTTCGTCGTACGCTGCAGCTGACCCTGGAACAGGCCCAGTGGGCCGCGCTCAGGGGAGAGGAAGAGGTCTATCAGGCCAGTCTTACGCAGGTGGAAAAATTGCTGGCCCAGTACTTCGAGCTGGAGAACCCAAGAGTGCAAGCCATGCAGGCCCAGTTGCAGGGGCTGCGTGAGCGTGCAGTCAGCCTGTCGCCGCCGGATCTGACACCGCTGCAGCAAAGTCTGGCCAACTACCTGCAGTCGCGCGGGGCGCCGCAGGCGGAGGAGCCTGCCGATGAGTAAAAGCTATGTGGCCATCCTGGCGGTCGTACTGGTCGCCGCATTGCTCGGCATGGCGATCGCCGAGGACCCGGGATACCTGCTGATTGCCTGGCGCAATGTGTCGATCGAGACCAGCATCTGGGTCGGTATCGGCTTTCTGTTGGCGTGCTGGCTGTTGCTCTGGCTTGCGCGCTCGCTCTGGCGTTTGCTGACGGCGTCTGGTCGCCGGATCAACCCGTGGTCGCGCCGCAACCTGCAGCAGCGCGCCAGTGCGCTGGCTACCCGCGGGCTGCTGGAATTTGCCGAAGGGCACTGGAAGCAGGCCGTGCGCCTG
Organism: Halopseudomonas sp. T1L2; assembly: GCF_055397385.1. Lineage (NCBI taxonomy): Bacteria > Pseudomonadati > Pseudomonadota > Gammaproteobacteria > Pseudomonadales > Pseudomonadaceae > Halopseudomonas > Halopseudomonas sp. T1L2. The sequence continues at coordinate 3,252,875 of NZ_AP040865.1, forward strand.
CTCAAGCGATCTGCCCCACACTCCGAACTGCCGTTGATCAACTATCTTGCTGCTGCCCGGGCTGCCAACGAACTGGAAGACTATGCCGAGTCCGACGCGCTGCTGCGTGAAGCCTATGAGGTTACCCCCGAGGCCGATGTCGCCATTGCGGTGACCCAGGCGCAGCTGCAGATGGTCCGTGGCCAGTTCGAGCAGGCGCTGGCGACGCTCACTCGCCTGCGCAAGGATCACCCCAAGCACCTCTACGCGCTCAAGTTGATGAGCCAGGTCTATTTGCGACTGGAGGACTGGGCGCGTCTGCTGGAACTGCTGCCGGAGTTGCGCAGGCAGAATGCGTTGCGCGAGGACGAACTGCAGGCGCTGGAGCGCCGGGTGCATGCCGCGTTGCTGGCGCAGGCTGGCCAGCGTCTGGCAGCCGCCGATAGCGACCCTGCCAGTCTGGTCATTGCTGCCTGGGAGCGGATGCCGACCCGGCTGCGTGAGGATCCCGAGCTTATCGAAGCCTATGCCTTGCAGTTGCGCGGGCATAGTCGTGAGGAAATGGCCGAGCAGGTGCTGCGAGCTGCCTTGTTGCAGCAGTTCGACGAGCGCCTTGCGAACCTCTATGGGCTGGTCAGGGGCAAGGACTGCGCGCGTCAGCTGGCCAATGCCGAGCAATGGCTACTCAAGCACCCGCATAACGCAACGCTGCTGCTGGCGGCGGGACGGCTGGCCCAGCGGAACAGTCTGTGGGGTAAGGCCCGTGATTATCTGGAAGCGAGCTTCGCCAGCCGCCGGGATATCCAGACCTGCGCCGAGCTGGCTCGCCTGCTTGATCGCATGGGGGATAGCGCAGGAGCTCAGCGGACCATTCGGGACGGCTTCGAAATGCTGGAAGATCACCTGCCGACGTTACCGTTGCCTGACGCCTGAGGCTGTGCGACCTGTTGCAGGCCCCGGTTGAGCTGCAAGCGGGCCTGCTCTCCCGCCTCACCCGGGGTGAAGCAAACGTGCATGGTCGGCTCGGCCAGCAGTTGAGGTGCAAACGCCAGCTTGTCTGCACTCTGGCGCAGCTGAGGGTCATGGGCCATCCAGTAGTGCATGACCTGCTCATCGATGACTGCTGCATCCAGTCTGCCGTACACCAGCTTCAGGAGATTCAGTTCGTCGCTGGCGGCTTCCTTGACCTTGAGCGTGCCTTCGGCCACCAGAGCATCGAACTCGGGCGCGTTGCGATAGCCGCGTACCACGCCGATTCGGTACTGCGCCAAGTCCTCCAGCTTGTCCCAGCGCACAGATATATCACTGCGAACTGCCAGGCCGACGCGGCTGGTGCCAATGCTGTCGGAGTAGAGACACAGGTTGTCATTGGCGAAGTAGCGGGGGAAATAGCCCACGATCTCCGGCTCGGTTGTTGCCGATCGGATGGCTCTGCTCCAGGGCTGGAAGTGGATCAGCAGGGGTTCATTCTGTGTCGCCAGTGCCTGATGCAACAGGTGCGACAGGGTTCCCTGCTCCGGCAGCTCCGCGCCGCTGTAGGGTGGCCACTCCAGGCTGCTCAGCTCCATCGCTCCGGCGGGGGTGCAGAGCAATGGCAGACTCAGCAGCGATGCTCTCAGCTTGGCAGTTCGCATGGGACCTCCCTGATCTCAGCGGTGTCTGATGGCGTTCAGTCTAGGCCGCCGGACAACCGCTGTCATGTGCCGTCAGGGCTGACGTGGAGCGTAGGCGAAGGCATCGGCGAGCATGTGATCTTCCGGCATGCCGGAAGCCACCAGCGCGTCCAGTGTCCCGTAGACCATGGCAGGGGAGCCGCTGACAATAAAGCGGTAGTCGGCCAGATCGGCGATATCCTCACAAACTGCCTGGTGCAGCATTCCCTGACGCTCCGGCCAGTCCGGCTGGTCGCTGATGACTCTGTGCAGGTACAGGTTAGGTGCCTGCTGCCAGCGTTGCCAGTGTGGAGCCTCATACAGGTCATCACTGTGGCGCACGCCCCAGTAGAGATGGATCGCGTGGGCAAATCCCTGCTGCAGACATTGTTCAACGATGCTCTGCATCTGGGCCAGTCCGGTGCCGGCGGCAATCAGTACCAGTGGCTGATCCGGCAGCTCCGACAGGCATGCCTCGCCGAAGGGCGCCTGGATGCGTGCCACCTTGTGTTGCTGCAGATAGTCGATGACTGCCTGGGTGACCGGGTCGCGGGTAAGGATATGCAGCTCTAGCATGCGCTCTTCGCTGGGCGCGGAGGCAATGGAAAAGGCTGCAGGTTCTGCGCCGTCGCGCTCCAGCAGCAGATACTGACCTGGGTGATAACGCAGGGGTTTGCCAGCCGGCGTGCGCAAGCGCACCCGCCAGACGTCGCCGCCAATCGGGCTGCATTCAACCACCTGGCAGGCCAGTTTGCGCACGGGTAGTTGGCCGGGCGCCAGGATCCCTTCCCAATGCAGCGCACAGTCTTCCAGCGGCTCGGCCACGCAGGTGAATATCTCTTCGCCCGGGCCGGCCTCACGGCTGTCCGGCAGTTTCACGCGGCCATGCAGCAATACCGCTTCGCAGACATGGCAGTTGCCGTTGCGGCAACTATTGGGCGCATCAAATCCCTCGCGGCGCGCTGCATCCAGAATGGTTTCGCCTGGTGCGGTCTCCAGGTCCAGGCCGCCCGGCTCCAGTGTGATTCTCATCAATCAATACCCAGCTCTGCCCAGAGTGCGTCCACGCGCTGACGTACCTGCGCGTCCTGTTCAATCGCCACGCCCCACTCGCGGGTAGTTTCCCCCGGCCACTTGTTGGTGGCATCCATCCCCATTTTGCTGCCGAGACCGGAGACCGGTGAGGCGAAATCGAGGTAGTCGATCGGTGTATTGTCGATCATCACGGTATCGCGTTTGGGGTCCATGCGGGTGGTGATGGCCCAGATAATGTCGTTCCAGTCGCGGATGTTGATGTCATCGTCCACCACGATTACATACTTGGTGTACATGAACTGACGCAGGAAGCTCCAGACGCCGAGCATCACGCGCTTGGCATGGCCCGGATACTGTTTCTTCATCGACACCACCGCCATGCGGTAGGAGCAGCCTTCCGGCGGCAGGTAGAAGTCGGTTATCTCGGGAAACTGCTTCTGCAGCAGTGGCACAAAAACCTCATTCAGCGCCACGCCCAGCACCGCCGGCTCATCCGGCGGCCGGCCAGTGTAGGTGCTGTGGTAGATCGGCTTCTCGCGCTGGGTAATGCGTTCAACGGTAAACACCGGGAAGCGATCCACTTCGTTGTAGTACCCGGTGTGGTCGCCAAACGGACCTTCGTCAGCCATTTCGCCCGGATGGATGACCCCTTCCAGCACGATCTCGGCGCTCGAGGGAACCTGCAGGTTTGAGCCGCGACACTTGATCAGCTCGGTGCGCTGGCCGCGCAGCAGGCCTGCAAAGGCGTATTCGGACAGACTGTCTGGCACCGGGGTCACGGCACCGAGAATGGTGGCCGGGTCGGCGCCCAGCACCACGGCAACCGGGAACGGCTCGCCCGGGTGGGCCTTTTGCCACTCATGGAAGTCCAGTGCGCCACCACGATGGCTCAGCCAGCGCATGATGACCTTGTTGCGGCCAATCACCTGCTGGCGATAGATGCCCAGGTTCTGCCGTTCCTTGTGCGGGCCACGGGTGACCACCAGCCCCCATGTGATCAGCGGGCCGGCGTCGCCGGGCCAGCAGGTCTGCACCGGAATGCGCCCGAGGTCGACGTCGTCGCCCTCGAATACCTGCGCCTGACAGGGGGCATCCTTGACGACCTTGGGCGCCATGTTGATGACCTTCTTGAAGATCGGCAGCTTGGACCAGGCGTCTTTCAGACCTTTTGGCGGATCGGGTTCCTTCAAAAAGGCCAGCAGCTTGCCGATTTCTCGCAGCTCGCTGATGCTTTCGGCGCCCATGCCCATGGCGACGCGTTCGGGCGTACCGAACAGGTTGCCGAGTACCGGCATGTCGAAACCGGTGGGATTTTCAAACAACAGGGCAGGGCCACCCTTGCGCAGGGTGCGGTCGCAGACTTCGGTCATCTCCAGCACGGGAGAGATGGGAGTCTGGATGCGCTTGAGTTCGCCGCGCTGTTCCAGGCCCTTGATGAAATCGCGTAGATCGGAATATTGCATTTGAGCTTCAAGCCTCAAGCTTCAAGCTGCAAGCAGTGCGTGGTATGCCGCAGCCTGTGGTGTTTGGTCAGAAGCACAGTGGGTTGACAGTCAGGCCGCCTAGGCGGCCTGACCTGCTGAAAGCGACCAGCTACAGCGGACTGCTTGCAGCTTGTGGCTTTCAGCTTGTCGCTTTAATTCTTGCTGCGCTTCATCGACAGGAAGAACTCGTCGTTGGTCTTGGTATCTTTCAGACGGTCCAGCAGGAACTCGATCGCCGCGATCTCGTCCATCGAATGCAGAATCTTGCGCAGAATCCACATGCGCTGCAGTTCGTCTTCGCTGGTCAGCAGCTCTTCGCGACGGGTGCCGGAACGATTGATGTTGATGGCCGGGAAGGTGCGCTTCTCGGCAATCTTGCGATCCAGGTGGATCTCCATGTTGCCGGTGCCCTTGAACTCCTCGTAGATCACCTCGTCCATCTTCGAGCCGGTGTCGACCAGCGCGGTGGCGATGATGGTCAGGCTGCCGCCTTCTTCGATGTTGCGCGCGGCGCCAAAGAAGCGCTTGGGCTTCTCCAGGGCGTGGGCGTCAACACCACCGGTCAGCACCTTGCCGGAGCTCGGGATCACGGTGTTGTAGGCGCGGGCCAGACGGGTGATGGAGTCGAGCAGAATGATCACGTCTTTCTTGTGTTCAACCAGGCGCTTGGCCTTCTCGATCACCATTTCGGCAACCTGAACGTGACGGGCCGGCGGCTCGTCGAAGGTGGAGGCAACCACTTCGCCGCGCACGGTGCGCTGCATTTCGGTTACTTCTTCCGGGCGCTCGTCGATCAGCAGAACGATCAGGTGGCACTCGGGGTTGTTGCGGGCGATGTTCGAAGCGATGTTCTGCAGCATCAGCGTCTTACCGGCCTTCGGCGGTGCAACCAGCAGGCCACGCTGACCTTTGCCGATCGGGGCGCAGAGATCGATGATGCGGGCCATCAGGTCTTCGGTGGAACCGTTGCCGGCCTCCATGACCAGGCGCTCATCGGGGAACAGCGGGGTAAGGTTTTCGAACAGGATCTTGTTCTTGGTGTTTTCCGGCTTGTCGAAGTTGATCGAATCAACCTTCAGCAGGGCAAAGTAGCGCTCGCCGTCTTTTGGCGGGCGAATCTTGCCGGAAATGGTATCACCGGTACGCAGGTTGAAACGGCGGATCTGGCTGGGCGAGACGTAGATGTCGTCCGGGCCGGCCAGATAGGACGAGTCAGCCGAGCGAAGGAAGCCGAAGCCGTCCTGCAGAATCTCCAGAACGCCGTCACCGAGAATGTCTTCACCGCCCTTGGCGTGCTTTTTCAGGATGCCGAAAATCACATCCTGTTTTCGCGATCGGCCCATGTTTTCGAGGCCCATCTGGTTGGCGATTTCCAACAGTTCGGTAATAGGTTTTTGTTTGAGGTCGGTCAGGTTCATAGGTTCGGAGAGTGATGTAAGGGTTTCGGCAGGAAAGGTTCTTTTCGGCCGCCATGGAACATGGGGCGATCAGCTTGGCTGCGGTGTGTTTTGAGAAGCCGCTGCGCAGGGTGCGTCAGGGCGTTGGAAGCCAAATCTAGCACCGCCGGCCGGTGACGTCCAGCATTGCGGGTGCAAAAAAAGCCCCGGCGGGATTCGCCAGGGCTTGATACATCAGATGTTGCTGTCGAGGAAGGCTGCCAGCTGCGACTTGGACAGGGCGCCGACCTTGGTGGCCTCAACGTTGCCGTCCTTGAACAGCATCAGCGTCGGAATGCCCCGCACGCCGTACTTTGGTGCGGTTTCTGCGTTTTCGTCGATATTCAGTTTGCAGATCTTCAACTTGCCGCTGTAGTCCTTGGCAATTTCGTCCAGTACCGGGGCGATCATTTTGCAGGGACCACACCACTCTGCCCAGTAATCAACCAGAACAGGGGTATCGGACTTGAGCACTTCGTCTTCGAAGCTGCTGTCAGTGACGTGCACAATCAGATCGCTCATGTGTTTCTCCAGAGGGATAAAAAGGCGGAATTGCCGAATCATAGCACCACCCTATACGGCTGCGAAAGGCGATGATCAGTACCGTTGTGCAGGCAATTGTCATCGAGCAGGTGCTAGAATCGAACCAATTCAGACCTGACAGGAAGAGTGCATGGCAGACGCACAGCCGAATGATTTTTCGCTGGTAGCCGCAATTGATCTGGGCTCCAACAGCTTTCACATGGTGTTGGCGCGGGTTGATCAGGGGGAGATACGGATCCTCGAGCGGCTGGGTGAAAAGGTGCAGCTGGCCGCCGGACTCGATGACGACAACATGCTCAGTGACGAAGCCATGCAGCGCGGGTTGGATTGCCTGCGCCGCTTCGCCCAACTGATCAATGGTCTGCCACAGGGTGCGGTACGGATCGTCGGGACCAACGCCCTTCGCGAGGCGCGCAACCGTGGCCAGTTCATTCGTCAGGTTCAACAGGTGCTCGGGCACCGGGTGGAGGTGATCTCCGGCCGTGAGGAAGCGCGGCTTATCTTTCTGGGCGTATCCCACACCCTGGCTGACGACGAAGGCAAGCGCCTGGTGGTCGACATCGGTGGTGGCAGTACCGAGTTCATTGTTGGCGAGCGCTTTGAGCCGTTGCTGCGTGAGAGCTTGAGCGTTGGGTGCGTATCCTTCACTCGCCAGTTTTTTTCCGACGGCAAGATTACCGCCGCCCGCTACAGCCAGGCCTACACCGCGGCCCGCCTCGAACTGATGAATATTGAACAGGCCATTCAGCGCCTGGGCTGGAGCGAGGCGGTGGGCGCCTCGGGCACCATTCGTGCGGTTGGTCAGTGCATTCAGGCCGGCGGTCGCGGCCAGGGAGAGGTAACCCGCGAAGGGCTGCAGTGGCTCAAGCGGAGACTGCTCAAGGCAGCCCACGTCGACAAGCTGGATATGCCGGGGCTGAAGGCGGATCGCCAGCCGATCCTGCCGGCTGGACTGGCCATTCTGGAAGCGCTGTTCGACGCCCTCGGAGTGGAATCCATGCACCACTCCGAGGGCGCCCTGCGTGAGGGGGTGCTCTACGACCTGCTGGGGCGCCATAGCCATGAGGATGTGCGTGAGCGCACGCTGAGCGCGCTGATGGAGCGCTATCACGTTGACCTGGAACAGGCCGCCCGCGTCGAGGCCAAGGCCCAGAAACTGCTGGGCAAGGTGGATGACGCCTGGCAACTGGTCGCCAGCAAGCAGGCACCATTGCTGACCTGGGCGGCGCGGGTCTATGAAATCGGGCTGGATATCGCCCACAGCCAGTACCACAAGCACGGCGCCTATCTGATCGAGCACTCCGATCTGCCCGGGTTTTCGCGCCAGGACCAGCAGGCGCTGGCACTGCTGGTGCGCGGGCACCGGCGCAATATGCCAAGCGCCGACCGGCTGGCCGAATTCGGTGATGAGGCGGTCAACCTGCTGCGCTTGTGCATGATTCTGCGGCTGGCGATTCTCTATCACCATATCCGCGGTTATCAGGACATGCCGGAAATGGCGGTCGAGGCCAGTCAGGACGCGCTGGCCGTCACCTTCCCTGACGGCTGGCTGGAGCAGAACCCGCTGACCCAGGCTGACTTCGAACGCGAAGCGCAGTACTGGGCCAAGGCTGGTTACAGGTTGACGGTTCGCTGAGACGAGTTGGCCAGTTTCTCCAGCAGCGTTGCCTGGGCGCTGCGGGGAATCTGGTTGCCGCTTGGTGAGCTCAGCACGTAGGAGCCGTCAGGTTGCAGAATCCAGCTGCGGGTATTGTCGGTCAGAAAGACCTGCAGCTCCTGCTTGGCGCGGGTGATCAGCTTCTTGCCCTCAAGCGGGAAGCAGGTCTCGACCCGCTTGTCGAGATTGCGTTCCATCATGTCGGCACTGGACATCCAGACCTGTTCCTGGCCGTCGTTGAGGAAGTAGTAGACCCGGCTGTGCTCCAGGAAGCGGCCGATGATCGAACGCACGGTTATGTTGTGTGATACGCCGGGAATGCCCGGGCGCAGACAGCACATGCCGCGGATAATCAGGTCGACTTTCACGCCGCACTGGGATGCCTTGTAGAGCGCCTTGATCACCTTGGCATCGGTCAGCGAGTTGGCCTTGGCGATGATATGCGCGGGCTTGCCGGCCTGGGCGTTGAGGGTTTCCCGATTGATCAGTTCCAGCAGGCGTTTCTTCAGTGTGAAAGGCGCCTGCAGCAGTTTCTTCATGCGCTGGGTCTTGCCCATGCCGATCAGCTGGTTGAACAGCTTGTGCACGTCTTCGGTCAGCGCCACGTCAGAGGTCAGGATGCTGTAGTCGGTGTACAGCCGCGCATTGCCTGCGTGGTAGTTGCCGGTGCCGAGGTGCACATAGCGTTTCAGGTTGCGCTCTTCGCGGCGCAGGATCAGCATCATCTTGGCGTGGGTCTTGAAGCCGACCACTCCATAGATCACTACCGCCCCAGCCTGCTGCAGACGGCTCGCCAGCTGCAGGTTGGACTCTTCGTCGAAACGCGCCCGCAGCTCGATCACCACGGTCACTTCCTTGCCGTTACGGGCGGCATCGACCAGCGCGTTGACGATTTCGGAGTTGGCACCGGTGCGATACAGGGTCTGCTTGATCGCCAGCACGTTCGTATCCTGGGCCGCCTGGCGCAGCAGGTCGACGACCGGTGAAAATGACTCATAGGGATGCTGCAGCAGGATGTCCTGCTTGCTGATGGCCTGGAACAGGTTGTCAGCGCCGGACAGCGCCCGCGGCAGCCCCGGGCTGAATGGCGGGAACTGCAGCTGCGGGTGATTTTCCAGGCCGGTGATCGAGAACAGCCGGGTCAGGTTGACCGGACCGTTGACCTCGTACAGCTCCGCTTCTGTCAGGCCGAATTGGCGCAGCAGAAAATCGGTCAGCGGCTTCGGACAGTTGTCGGCAACCTCCAGGCGTACTGCATCGCCGTAACGGCGCGACAGTAGCTCGCCGCGCAGCGCACGTGCCAGATCGTCGACTTCTTCCGGATCAACAATCAGGTCGGCGTTGCGTGTCAGACGGAACTGGTAGCAGCCGAGGACTTTCATGCCGGGGAACAGTTCGTCGGCATGGGCGTGGATCATTGACGACAGGAACACGAAGTTGTCGCCACCATCACAGAGCTCGTCGGGCAGGCGAATCAGGCGCGGCAGCGAGCGCGGCGCAGGAATGATCGCCATGCCGGAGTCGCGACCGAAGGAGTCGATGCCGTCGAGCTGAACGATAAAGTTCAGGCTCTTGTTCACCAGCAGTGGGAAGGGATGCGTCGGGTCCAGCCCGATCGGGCTGATGATCGGCGCGACCTGCTGGCGGAAGAAGCGGCGAATCCACAGGGTCTGCTTGTGCGTCCACTGATAGCGGCGCAGGAAGCGGATGCCCTTCTCATTCAGCTGCGGCAGCAGAATGTCATTGAGGATGCTGTACTGGCGGCTGACCTGATAGTGCGCGGTCTCGCTGATCTTGCTCAGTACCTGCTGCGGTTGCAGCCCGTCTGGGCCGGTTTGTTCGCGGGCAAAGGTAATTTGCTTCTTCAGACCGGCAACGCGGATCTCGAAGAACTCGTCCAGGTTGCTGGAAAAGATCAGCAGAAACTTCAGCCGCTCAAGCAGCGGATAGGATTCGTCCAGCGCCTGTTCGAGCACGCGGATATTGAACTGCAGTTGCGACAGTTCGCGATGAATGTAGAGCTCGGGCGCGTTCAGATCGGGAACCGGGGTGACTTCGACCACCTTTTCGCTGAGCTGCGCCGGACGGGTAACCAGATCACTGCGTGCGCTGGTTTCGGCTGGCGGCGCGATATCGTCCTTGCTGGTATCACGGGTGCTGTTGAGCTCTGACATGGCTTCCTCTGTGCAGCTACTGACGGCTGCGTAACTGACGCGCCGCGGTTTTGGCAAAATAGGTCAGGATGCCGTCGGCTCCTGCACGTTTGAAGGCGGTCAGCGACTCCAGAATCACCGCTTCGCTGAGCCAGCCGTTGTTGATGGCGGCGCAGTGCATGGCGTACTCGCCACTGACCTGATAGACGAAGGTGGGTACCTTGAAGGTGTCTTTCACCCGGTACACCACATCCAGATACGGCATGCCGGGCTTTACCATCACCATGTCAGCCCCTTCGGACAGATCCATGGCGATCTCGTGCAGTGCCTCGTCGCTGTTGGCCGGGTCCATCTGGTAGGTCGACTTGTTGCCCTTGCCAAGGTTGCCGGCGGAGCCGACCGCATCACGGAATGGCCCGTAGTAGGCACTGGCGTACTTGGCGGAGTAGGCAAGGATACGGGTGTGGATGTGACCTGCGGCTTCCAGCGCCTCGCGCATGGCGCCAACCCGTCCGTCCATCATGTCCGACGGGGCAACGATGTCGGCGCCGGCCTCGGCGTGGGACAGGGTCTGCTTGACCAGCGCTTCGACCGTGACATCGTTCATCACATAGCCGTTGTCGTCGATGATGCCGTCCTGTCCGTGGGTGGTAAACGGGTCCAGGGCGACGTCGGTGATGACGCCCAGCTCCGGGAAGCGAGCCTTGAGGGCGCGCACCGCGCGCTGTGCCAGGCCGTCGGGATTCCAGGCTTCGGCGCCGTCCAGCGATTTCTTCTCCAGCGGCGTGACCGGGAACAGGGCGATGGCCGGGATGCCCAGCTCCACCAGCTCGGCGGCTTCCTCCAGCAACAGATCGATCGACAGCCGCTCGATGCCGGGCATGGAGGCAATGGCTTCGCGCTGTTGCTCGCCCTCCAGGACAAACACCGGATAGATCAGGTCGTCTGCGGTCAGGGTGTTTTCACGCATCATGCGGCGGGAAAAGTCATCCTTGCGCATGCGACGGGGACGGCTGAATGGGAAGGGGCGCTGAACAGGGGAATAACTCACGGGGACTCCAGGGGGGTGCGGGCCGCTGTGCACCTGTCTGATTGACGTTATACGTCCAGATTGTGACGGAAATGTGACAACAGGCGCAGGGCAACCTGCTCCTGTGGGGCACCATCAGGACCAGGTGCCAGCTCGACGCGATTGCGTCCAAGCGCCTTGGCACGGTAGAGCGCGGCATCGGCAGCGCCGAGCAGCGTGTTGAAATCATAACCGTGATGTTCGGAACAGGCTACTCCAAGGCTGACGCTCAGATGGATTGGCCGTTGCAGGGACTGTCCGTCATGCTGGCAGATCGACTGTCTGATGCGCTCGGCTACCTGGCCGGCGTCGACACTGTCGAGCCCTGGAAGCACGACGATGAACTCCTCGCCGCCGAAGCGCCCGAGCAGATCCCGGCCGCGCAGCAGCAGGCGAACCCGGTTGACCAGATGACAGAGCACTTCGTCACCGATCTGGTGACCGAATTCGTCGTTAATATGCTTGAAGTGATCTGCGTCCAGCATGATCAGCGTAAGAGGCTCGTTGCTCGCCGCCATGCGCCGCAGCAGTTGTTCCGCCTGCAGCAGCAGGCTGCGTCGGTTCAGCGTTTCGGTCAGCGGGTCGAGTTCCGACAGCCTGCGCAGGCTGTCGAGGTGGCTGTAGTGGGTCATCAGAATCAGGCCGCAGGCCATGCCGATTTGTGCGGCCATTGCGCCAAGCACCGTAATCAGTTGAAGCGGCCCGCCGAGCAGGTCGTTTGGGCCGTTCCAGCCGGTCAGCGAGGCTGCCGGTCGGGCAACCAGGATGAATCCGTAGGTCAGTGCGATGATCCCGCTGAACCAACTGGCGGTGCGCATCGGCGGCCGTTCGGCAACCAGCAGCTCGGTTGCGCAGAGCAGGCAGAATCCGCCCAGCACCAGCGAACTGATGGCATAGCGTACTGTCAGGTTGTCGATCTGATAGCGGAACACCCAAAGCAGCAGCATGGTGATCAGACTGACCGCTATCGGCGCCCATTGCGGCTGGGTGCGGCTGCGAAATTGACGCAGGCCCAGCCATACCAGCCCGAGCCCCAGGGTCATCAGACCGTTGGCCAGAATAATCGACAGCCCGTGCGGGATACGGTCCTGATTGATATTCAGCAGCAGGCCAAGCATCAGCGATGCATTGCCCAGAGCCCATTGCCGCACGCCGCGTTCGGCAGGTGCCTGCCAGGCTGCCAGAGCGAGCAGCAGGGTTACAGCCAGGGTAACGACCGTCAGGGTGACGGTGAGGGTCTTGATATCCAGATCAGCCAGCATGTGCGCACTCATCCTCGACCTTGGCAGGTCGTCAGCGCTGTTTCGTCCGTGACGGGGAGCGGGGCCATATCCGGCCACCGTTACGGCAGACGTTAAATCATCACCGGCGCGCTGCCAACGCCGAGGCCGCACAGATGTGGTCGGGTTTGCACAAATCCTGATCAGGTCAGAATGCCGCACCCGGTATTGCTGTGAGGTGGTTGTGGCACAATGCCGTATCGAATTGCGGGGTTAATCGGAGATGAATATCTGGCTGCGCAGAGTGCTTGTCGGAGTTGCGTTGCTTGTCTGGCTGGCTGGTCTGGTGTGGGCCTACTGGTGGTTTGAGGGGCGCTATATCAAGGCATTTGAGCGACCTGTTTTCTTTCAGGCCGAGCAGGTGGCGCCGCCGTTTGCTCCCGGGCAGGTGCAGGTGGTGCATGTCTGGCAGTCAAGCTGCCCCTGCAGCGCCGGCCACGAGGCCTATGTTGAGGAAATGACCAGACGCTTCGCGGAGCAGGGCGTGCGTTTCGCCCGCTCCGGACAGTATCCGACGAGTGGTATGCCGGCCGGCTTGAGTAACCTGCCTTACTGGCCGATACCTCAAGCATGGTCCGGTTGGCCGGGCGCGCCGTCTATTGCCATCTGGGCAGCGGACGGAAGTCTGGCCTATGTTGGACCTTACAGCGATGGAGCGCACTGCAGTGCCGACAGCAGTTTTGTGGAGCCGGTTGTTCAGGCTTTGCTGGCGGGGCGCAAGGTGAACATCACCCGGCAGGACGCCGTTGCCTGTCTATGTGATCTGCCTGTCGTGGAGAGCTCTGCCGATGTCGAAACCGGTTCCCGAAAGTCTGACCCTTGAAGCGCACTACCTGCATGCCGATCGCGCCATGCTCGGCGTACTCTGGCTTTGTCTGCTGGGTGCGCTGGGGCTTGCCGCCTGGCACGGCACCTGGTTGCAGGCAATGCTGGTTGGTGGCGGAACGGTGCTGCTGGCCCATATCCTTTACGCGCTGATCCGCGGCAGTTTGCTGTTCCGCTGTTTTGTCGCTGCTGCGTTTATGGTCATGGCGGCGCTGCACATCAACCAGGCGCAGGGCACGCTGGAGATGCACTTTTCGATCTTCGTGCTGCTGGCGTTCCTGATCATCTATCGCGACTGGCGACCGATCGTCGTAGCCACCATCGTCATTGCCGTTCATCACCTGGCGTTTTATGTGTTGCAGATGCAGGAAGCCGGGGTGTGGCTGGCTCAGGGCGTGACCTTCGGGCTGGTAATGGTGCACGCCGGATACGTCATCATCGAAGCGGGCGTGCTGGTGTATCTGGCACGCATGTCCTTCAATGAGGCTCGCGAAGGCGAAGTCATGGGGCAGACCGTCGCCCGGATGATTGGTGACGGCAGCGGCGTGGATCTCACCTGTCGGGCCAATATGCGCTCGCCCATGCTTGATTCTTTCAATGCCCTGCTCGATACCCTGGAAAATATGGTCTCCGGTTTGAGCGCCAGCATGCAGCAACTTGGGCAGCTCGGCAGCTCGGTCAGCAAGGGCGCCAGTGACCTGCGTCAGGGCTCGGAGCAGCAGCAGGACAAGACGCGGTATATGGTGCAGGCCATGCTGGAGCTGAGCCAGGCGACTGCCGACGTCGCGCGCAATGCGGCCGATGCGGCGCGGGCCTCCAGTGAGGCTGACAAGCGTGCCCAGGACGGCCATGCGGCGATGCAGGAAATTGCCCGCGAGGTGGCGTCACTGGAGAATAACATCGCGCAAACCGGCGAGGCGGTCGATGGTGCGGCGCAGCTCGCCATCGATATCGACCAGGTGGTTGATGTGATCAAGGGTGTCGCCGAGCAAACCAACCTGCTGGCGCTCAATGCCGCCATCGAGGCCGCGCGCGCCGGTGATCAGGGCCGCGGGTTTGCCGTGGTGGCCGACGAGGTGCGCAACCTGTCGCAGCGCACGGCGCAGTCGACCAGCGAGATCCAGGACTTCATCTCCCGTCTGCAGCAGGCCTCGGAGTCGGCCCGCAGTGCGATGGAGCAGAGTCGCACCTCGGTGCATCGTTGTCTGCAGGTAACGCAAAGCAGTACCGAGATTCTTGCCGGCATTGTCAGCGAGATCGCCAGTATCGTCGGGCGCAACGCGCAGATCGCTACTGCGACGGAGGAGCAGTCGGCGGTCGGCGAAGATGTCGCTACCCATTTGCACGAGGTCGAAGCCGTTGCGCTGGCCAACACCGCCGAAGCGGTCGAGCTGGATCGCCTGTCCGCCGAGCTGGAGAAGGTGCGTGTGGTGCTGATGCGCGATGCGGCTCAGTTCCGGACCGGCCGCTGAGGTCTCAGAGCCTGGCGATCAGGCGGTCCAGCGCATTGGCGAAGGCCTGCTTGTCCTTATCACTGTAAGGTGCCGGGCCGCTGCGGCCGGCCAGACCGGCGCCGCGCAGCTCGTCCATCAGGTTGCGCACCGCCAGGCGCTCGCCGATGCTGCCCTTGTCGTAGATCTGGCCCCGGGGGTTGATGGCGGTGACGCCGCGGTCGACCAGGCCGGCAGCCAGTGGGATGTCGGCTGTGACCACCAGGTCGCCGGGTCGTGAGTGCTCGATGATGTAATGGTCGGCAGCGTCGGCGCCGGCGGCTACTGTTACCTGGCGTATGCCGGGGCCCGGCGGCAGTTGCTGGGCGCTGTTGGCCACCAGTACCAGTTCGATCTGCTTGCGTCGGGCGGCCTTGACGGTAACGTCACGTACTGGCCTGGGGCAGGCGTCGGCGTCGATCCAGAGGGTCATGCGGGCTCCTCGCTCAGCTGTTGCCGAGTTCCTGTTGCAGGGCTTCGAGCTCTTCCTGAGCCATCAGCCAGTCTTCTTCCAGTTGGGCGATCTGCTGGCGATACTCGGCCTGACGGTTCAGCAGCTCCTTTAGCCTGTCTTTGCTGGCAGCCTCGTACAGGCTGCTGTCGGCCAGCGCGTTCTCCACCTCGGCGTTCAGGTCGCTGACCTTGTTCAGTTCCTTCTCCAGCTTTTCTGCGGCCTTTTTCAGCGGCGCCAGCAGTTGGCGCTGTTCGGCCGCGGCGCGGCGCTGGGCCTTGGCGTCTACCTTGGGCGCACCTGAGCTGGCTTCCGGGGCCGCCGCCGCGGCCTGTTGCTGGCGGAACTGCGCCAGCCAGCGGGTGTAGCTGTCGAGGTCTTCTTCATAGCTGCGCACACGCCCATCGGCGACCAGCCAGAGCTCGTCGGTAGTCTCGCGGATCAGGGCGCGGTCGTGGGAGACCAGCAGCATGGCCCCTTCAAAGGCCTGCAGGGCTACGGTCAGCGCGTGACGCATTTCCATGTCGAGGTGGTTGGTTGGCTCGTCCAGCAGCAGCAGGTTGGGGCGTTGCCAGGCAATCAGCGCCAGTGCCAGACGGGCCTTCTCGCCGCCGGAAAAATTCAGCACCGGTTCTTCGATGCGGTCGCCCTTGAAGTCAAAGCCGCCGAGGAAGTTGCGCAGTACCTGCTCGCGCTCATCCGGTGCCAGGCGTGCCAGATGCAGTAGCGGGCTGGCTTGCGGGTCGAGGCTGTCGAGCTGGTGCTGGGCAAAGTAGCCGATGGCCAGATGTTCGCCGGTTTTCAGTTCGCCGCCAAGCAGCGGCAGGCTGCCGGCCAGTGATTTGATCAGGGTAGACTTGCCGGCGCCGTTGGGCCCCAGCAGGCCGATACGCGCGCCCGGTGCGAGCTGCAGTTTGACCTGCTCGAGAATCGCCGTTCCATCGTAGCCAAGGGTGCCCTGATGCAGATCGAGCAGCGGGGTTGACTGGTTACTGGCCTCACGGAAGCTGAACGAGAAGGGCGAGTCGATGTGCGCCGGACTCAGTTCTTCCATCCGCTCAAGCGCCTTCAGGCGGCTTTGTGCCTGTTTGGCCTTGCTGGCCTTGGCTCGAAAGCGGGCAATGTAGCTCTGCATGTGCTCGCGCTCGGCCTGCTGCTTC
The DNA here is from genome assembly GCF_055397385.1 of Halopseudomonas sp. T1L2. NCBI lineage: Bacteria > Pseudomonadati > Pseudomonadota > Gammaproteobacteria > Pseudomonadales > Pseudomonadaceae > Halopseudomonas > Halopseudomonas sp. T1L2. The sequence continues at coordinate 3,269,089 of NZ_AP040865.1, forward strand.
TCGAAGGCTGACTGCTGCTGTGCCAGGCGCTCTGCGCGGGTACGCTCGAACTGGCTGAAACCGCCGCGGTACAGGTGCAGTGCACGGTTTTCAAAGTGCACGATGTGCTCAACTACCGCATCCAGGAAGTCGCGGTCGTGGGAGATCAGCAGCAGGGTGCCGGGGTAGTTGCGCAGCCAGTCTTCCAGCCAGAGGATGGCGTCCAGGTCCAGGTGGTTGGTCGGTTCGTCGAGCAGCAGCAGGTCGGAGGGGCACATCAGCGCCTGCGCCAGGTTCAGGCGCATCCGCCAGCCGCCGGAGAAGTCGCCGACGCGGCGGCTGCATTGTTCGGTCGTGAACCCCAGGCCGGCCAGCAGGGTACGCGCGCGGCTGTCGGCGCTGAAGCCACCGTGGCTTTCCAGTTCGGCGTATAGTGCGCCGAGTTGCTCGGCCTGCTCCAGGCGCTCGGCTTCGGCCAGCCGTCGCTGGATATCGCGCAGGCGCTGGTCGCCGTCGAGCACATAGTCGACCGCGTTGCGGTCCAGCGCGCTGACTTCCTGCTGCATGTGGGCGATACGCCAGTCGGCCGGTACGCTGCAGCTGCCGGCGTCGGGTTCGATCTGGCCGCGCAACAGGGCGAACAGACTGGATTTGCCGGCACCATTGGTCCCCAGCAGGCCGACTTTCTGGCCGGCATGCAGGGTGAGGTTGGCGTGTTCAAGCAGTCGCAGGGGGCCGCGCTGCAGGGTAAGGGAGTCGATGCTTATCATGGGGCGGGAGTATATCAGCGCCGCAAGGCGGGAGAAGCACAATGAGTAAGACAACCATCGGCTTGCCGCAATGGGCGCAGTGGCTGTATGCCAGGCCGGGTGCAGCGCCTCTGCTGCTGGCGTTGCAGGACGAATGCGACGAAGACGTGCTGCTTCTGTTGCTGACTATCTGGCTCTGGCTGCAGCGGCGCGCACTGCCGGCGCCGCAATGGCAGGCGCTGCATCTGCAGCAGGCAGCGTGGCGGGATGCGGTTATTCTGCCGGCGCGTGAGGCTCGTCGCGGTCTCGCCGGCGACCCCCAGTCTCAGGCGCTGTATCAGATAGCCAAGCAGGCGGAGGTCGAGGCAGAACTGAGTCAGTTGGCGCGCCTGGCTGTCTGGCTTGAGCGCAGCGAGTTGACCGCAGCCGGGCTGCAGCAGTGCCTTGCGGCGGGCTGCATCGGGCAGATGGACGGGCGTCGCGCCGAGCTGGTAGAGCAGCTGGCGCTATGCCTGGAGCGTCAGCTCAGTTCGCTTCAGTAGCGGGCTGAGCTGCAGACTTGGCTGCCGAGGGTTTGCGCCTGGTCGGCGCGCGGCGGTTGCGCGGTTTGGCGGCCGGTTTGGGGGCGTCGCGCTTGTCGAGGGCCTGGGTCACCTGGGCGTCGATGCGGTCCAGCCCCTTGGCCAGGCGCAGGGTCTGACGCACATCGGCTTCCAGCTGGGCGATATAGCGCTCGGCGTTGTTGCGCGATTGCTCAAGCGTTTCCAGCGCCGCGCGCAGGTCGGCAATCTTGCGGCGCGTCTTGCTTGCCGGCTTGTTCGGATCCTCGGCGGTGCGCTCGGCCAGCCTGGCTTCGCTCTGTTTGAGTTTGTCCTCAAGCTTTTCCTGCTGGCGCTGGAGCTTCTCCAGGGCCTTGCCCGCATCCTTGATCGCTTTCTCGCAGGCCTCGGTGAGGTGTTCGTTGAGGGTGCGTGTCAGGGTCTTCAGCAGATGCAGAGGTGAGGCAACCCTGTCGGCTGTTTTTGGCTTGTCTGTGCTGGTCACGAGCAGCTGTTCCTTGGTCTGCGGATTGCTCAGACGGCGCCGAGCAGATCCTTGTGAGCGGTATGCAGTACTTCGATCAGACAGTCTTCAAGCTCGAAACGTTCATGCAACAGGCCGCCCAGCTGTTCCAGCTGCTGTTGCATCTGCGTCTCGTCGATGATGCTGGCTGCCTGACCATAGCGATCATTGAAGGCAACGGCTTCGAGGGTAATGGCTTCGATGCGCGGGTAGACCTGATGAGCCAGCTCAATGCCGCGCTGGTCGTCGAAATCCTGTGCTTCACGCAGCAGCTGTTCGTAGATTTCGAAATGACCGGCGGAAACGTAGTCGACCAGCACGTCACAGAAGGCCGACAGTGCCGTGTCGGCGGAGTCGGGCACCGGCGTGCGTTTGCGCAGCTGGGTGTAGTCCAGGATCAGCTGGTTGCGTTCGGCGAGCCAGCGGTCGATCAACTGGTGAACACCGCCCCAGCGCTCCTGGGAGGTTCTGCAGGTTTCCAGCATCTTCCACCTCTTTTCGGCAGTGTCGGTCTGGCCGACTTAGTGGGTGTGAATGAATCCCGGGCTGGCATCAGAATAGGCCAGTCGGTATCGCCGCATCAAGGCTTCTGATGCCGGTTCTGCAGCAATCAGTCGACCTTGCGCAGGATCTGCATTACACCGAAGACAGAGAAGCAGATGAACGCGATCAGGGTGCCTTCGGCGATGCTCAGGCCGAGGAAGGTCCAGGTCACTTCTGCGCACTGGGCGGTGCCGCTGAAGACTTGGCTCAGCACATCCCAGAAGGGCAGGGTTTCGAGCATGTAGTCCAGCGGCAGAATGCATGATGGCACCTGATCTGGTGGCAAGTGCTGCAGCCAGACCTGGCGGCCGGCAGTGCCTGCCCCAAAAAGGCTGGCCAGCGTCAGCAGAACGCCGTAGGTTCGTGCGCCGGTGCGCTTGCCGTTCTTCGGGCCGGGGTTATGCAGCACTGCGGCAAGGCAGATCAGACCGACGATGATGAGCGCAATGCGCTGGATGATGCACAGCGGGCAGGGCTCCAGGCCAACCACGTGCTCCAGATAAAGAGCGGCTGCCATCAGCAGGGCGGACACAATCAGGGCAAGCAGGTAGAGAGGGCGAGAGGCCGGCAGGGTCATGCGAGATTCCGTCTTCGTTCGGGGGGCGGACGCCTACCTTAGATCATGCGCCTTGGCGCGCACAAGATCCGGTGGTTGCCGGTATTGATGCGAGGTGCTTGCCGGGCTTTGCGGCCCGGCAAGCAGCGGCTGATCAGGCAGTGCCTGCGGCCTCGGCGGCACGACGCTGTTCGGATTGGGCGAACAGGGCGTCGAAGTTGACCGGGGACAGCATCAGGGGAGGGAAGCTGCCACGCAGTACCAGGTTGTCGATGGTTTCACGGGCGTAGGGGAACAGGATGTTCGGGCAGAACGCGCCGAGGGTGTGACGCATGGCCGCTTCATCCAGGCCGTCGATGGCAAAGATGCCGGCCTGCTGTACTTCAGCGATGAAGCAGACTTCGTTCTCGCCAGTGGTGACGGTGGCATTGACGGTCAGAACCACTTCATAGATACCCGGCTGCAGCTCGGTGTTGCGGGTATTGAGGTCCAGATTGACGTGAGGATTCCACTGGCTCTGGAAAACGGCCGGCGACTTCGGCGACTCGAAGGAAAGGTCCTTGACGTAGATGCGCTGCAGGCTGAACTGCGGCTGACCTGCCTGTGCGCCGTTGGCGGCTTGATTGTTCTGTTCTTCGGCCATCGTGAAAAATCCTTGAAGTGATGGTTGTGTTTTCGGGTTGAAAGCGCTGCTTACCCTGCCAGCAGCGCATCCAGTTGTCCAGAGCGCTGCGCGGCGACCAGGTCATCACAGCCGCCGACATGGGTGTTGCCGATCCAGATCTGCGGAACCGACGTGCGCCCGCCAGCCAGGCGGGTCATCTCGGCGCGTACGGCGGGCTGACCATCGACACAGATCTCGCGGAACTGCACGCCCTTGCTGGCCAGCAGCTGCTTGGCGCGCATGCAGAAAGGGCAATAATTGCTGCTGTAGATGACGACGTCTGCCATGTTATTTGACCAATGGAAGGTTGTCGGCGCGCCAGCCCGAGATACCGCCTGCCAGGCGGGCGACGTTCTCGTGTCCGGCAGCTTTGAGCTGCTTGGCGCAGCTGCCTGCGTGCTGACCTGCGGCACAGACCAGCAGCAACGGCTTGCCCTTGTGCTTGTCCAGTTCGCCCATGCGTTTTTCGAGCGCGTCGTAGGGAATGTTGATGGAATCGACGATATGGCCTGCGCTGAAGTCCTTCTTTGAGCGCAGGTCAATCACAACCGCCTGTTCCCGGTTGATCAGGGTGGTGGCCTGGCTGGCAGTCAGGGCCTTGCCTGACTTGCGACCCTCGGTGAACAGCAGGAGGGCGAGCACGACAAGAAAGGCGGTGGTCAGCAGATAGTGATTGCCGATGAATTCGATCAGATGTTGGAGAAACTGCATTGAACTGGCTTCCGGGACGCTGAAAGCTCGCGAGTATACACCAAGGTTGGCGGGAACCGAGCATGACAGGCCGCCGCCCGACCAGTAAACTGGGGGCCTTGTTGGCGGCCGACAGGCACGCAGTACCCTTTCCCGATCTTTTCAACGCGAGTTTTTGCCATGACAGCAGCGCCCAAACCTGTGGTTTTGATGATTCTGGACGGCTTCGGTTACAGTGAATCTCCCGACTCCAACGCCATCATGGCAGCCAGGACGCCGGTCTGGGACAAGCTCTGGGCCAGCGCGCCGCACACGCTGGTATCCGGCTCGGGCATGGATGTTGGCCTGCCGGACGGCCAGATGGGCAACTCGGAGGTTGGCCACATGAACCTGGGTGCGGGCCGTGTCGTCTATCAGGACTTCACCCGCGTGACCAAGTCGATTCAGGACGGCGACTTCTTCGACAATCAGGTGATCTGCGCAGCGGTCGACAAGGCAGTGGCTGCCGGTCGCGCAATACACGTCATGGGGCTGCTGTCGCCGGGCGGCGTGCACAGCCATGAAGAGCAGTTGGCGGCGATGGTCGAGCTGGCGGCCCGCCGTGGTGCCGAGAACATCTATCTGCACGCCTTCCTCGATGGTCGGGATACGCCGCCAAAGAGCGCCGAGCCCTCGCTGCAGATGATGGAAGATACCTATGCCCGCCTCGGCAAGGGTCGCACCGTCAGTCTGATCGGCCGCTATTACGCGATGGATCGTGACAACCGCTGGGAGCGGGTCGAGGCTGCATACAATCTGATCACCGAGGGTCGCGGCGAGTTCGGCGCGCAGACCGCAGCCGATGGTCTGGCTGCCGCCTACGAGCGCGGCGAGAGTGACGAATTCGTCAAGGCCACCACTATCGGTGCGCCGGTCAGGGTCGAGGATGGTGACGCTGTCATCTTCATGAATTTCCGCGCCGACCGCGCCCGCGAACTGAGCCGTGCCTTCGTTGAGCCGGGTTTCAGCGGCTTTGCCCGCCAGCGCGAGCTGAAGCTGGCCGGCTACGTGATGCTGACGCAGTACGCCGCCGACATTCCGGCGCCCTGCGCCTACCCGCCGGCAACACTGGAAAACGTGCTGGGTGAATACCTGGCCAAGCAGGGCAAGACCCAGCTGCGTATCGCCGAAACCGAAAAGTACGCCCACGTGACCTTCTTCTTCTCCGGCGGCCGTGAAGAACCGTTCGAAGGCGAAGAGCGGATCCTGATCCCGTCCCCGCAGGTTGCGACCTACGACCTGCAGCCGCAGATGAGTGCGCCGGAAGTGACCGATCGCATTGTCGAGGCCATCGAGCAGCAGCGCTACGACGTGATCATCGTCAACTACGCCAACGGCGACATGGTCGGCCACACCGGTGTCTTCGACGCGGCAGTTGCTGCAGTCGAATGTCTCGACAGCTGCATTGACCGTATCAGCACCGCATTGGCCAAGGTCGGTGGCGAGGCGCTGATCACCGCCGACCACGGCAACGTCGAACAGATGTCCGACGAGCACACCGGGCAGGCGCACACGGCGCACACCTGCGAGCCGGTGCCCTTCGTCTATGTCGGCCCGCGTCAGGTCGAGCTGCGTGACGGCGGCATCCTGTCCGACGTTGCACCAACCCTGCTGACCCTGCTCGGCCTGCCGCAACCGGCCGAGATGACGGGTCGCAGCATCATCACCAGCGTGAAGTAAGCGCCGATGCCCAGTGCTCAGCAGGGACGCTGGCGTCGGCCGCTGATGGCCATGCTGCTGGCTGCGATATGTGGTTGGGTTGCACCACTGGCCGCAGATCAGCCGTCAGATTCGCGTGCTGCCCGTGCCGAGCTGGAGAAGGCCCAGGCGGATATTGAGCGGCTGAAGGACATGTTGCAGGGCCTGCGGCAGGAGGTCTCCGGCATGGAGGCCGAGCTGAAGGAAAGCGAGACGGACATTGGTCGCCTGCAGCGCGAACGACGCGAGCTTGAGCAGCAGATTCGCGATGGCGAGAGCCGTCTGATCGACCTGCGAGAGCAGACCCGCACCCTGCAGGCTTCGCTCAAGGCCCAGCAGCAGCAGATCGCCCGTCAGGTGCGCGCCGCCTATATGGCCGGTCAGCAGAGCTATTTGAAGTTGCTGCTGAATCAGGATGACCCGGGCCGCATGGCGCGGATGCTGCGCTACTACGACTACGTCGGCCAGGCGCGGGTCGGGGAAATCACCCGTTTCAACGACACCATCGCCGAGTTGCAGCAGGCCAGCGCACAGATAGTCACCCAGCAGACGAGCCTGCAGCAGCAGCGCGAAGGGCTGGCCGAACGTACCGCCGCACTTGAAACCCAGCAGCGCAAGCGCAGCCAGTTGCTGGCGTCACTGCAAGGTCAGCAGCGCAGTCAGGCCGAACAGCTGCGCGCCCGTGAAGCCGAGCGCGCCGAGCTGACACGCTTGATCAAGCGTCTCGAGGAAGCCGTAGTCAGCATCCCGGTGCCGGCAGGTAACCTGCCCTTCGCCCAGGCACGTGGCAAGATGCCGTTGCCGGTCAGGGGGCAGGTGGCGGCGCGTTTCGGCAGTCAGCGCGGTGCCGATTCCCGATTGAAGTGGGATGGGCTGGTAATCAATGCGCCGAGCGGAACCCCGGTCAATGCCATTCACGGTGGCCGGGTGGTGTTTGCCGATTGGTTGCGTGGCTCTGGGCTGCTGCTGATTCTCGATCACGGCGGTGGCTATCTGACCCTGTATGGCCACAACCAGACCTTGCTGAAGGAAGTGGGAGCCTGGGTGCAGCCCGGTGAGCCCATTGCCACCGTCGGCAGCAGTGGCGGGTTGAGCGAGCCGTCACTGTATTTTGCCATTCGTCACCGTGGTCAGGCGCTGGATCCGCTGGGCTGGTGTATGCTGTCCGGGTGACAGCGCCCGCTGCAGATCACGGGTGGTTGTTGAATATTCCGGACTGGAGAGTTACATGATCGCAGCGCGTCGTCTGTTGGTGGCCGGGTTTGCCCTGGCCTTTGGCCTGTCACAGGTTCAGGCTCAGGAGTCGGCTTCCCAGCCCGCTACCGCACCGCTGCCGCTGAACGAGCTGCGCACCTTCGCTGAGGTATTCGAACGCATTCGCGGCTCCTATGTCGAGCCGGTGGACGACGCCACCCTGCTGGAAAACGCCATTCGCGGGATGCTCGAGGGGCTTGATCCGCACTCCGCCTACCTTACCCCGGAAGATTACACCGGCCTGCAAGACTCCACCGAAGGGCAATTCGGCGGTTTGGGCATTGAAGTGGGGCAGGAAGACGGCTTCCTCAAGGTCGTATCTCCGATTGACGACACCCCCGCCGCCGAGGCAGGTATCGAGGCCGGCGACCTGATCATCAAGATCGACGATCAGCCGGTAAAGGGCATGAGTCTGATGGACGCGGTCGACAGCATGCGCGGCGAGCCGGGTTCCGAGGTTCGACTGACCCTGGTGCGTGGCGAAGGACGCCCGTTTGAGGTGACCCTCACGCGCGCGATCATCAAGGTCAAGAGCGTCAAGACCGAGGAGCTTGAGCCGGGCTATGCCTATTTGCGCGTTACCCAGTTTCAGATCAACACCGGTGACGAGGTGCGGGCGGCGATCAATCGCCTCAATGCCAACGGTCAGCTCAAGGGGCTGGTGCTCGATCTGCGCAACAACCCCGGCGGCGTTTTGCAGGCGGCGGTCGAGGTGGTCGACAGCTTTGTCGACAGCGGCCTGATCGTCTACACCAAGGGCCGCCTCAGTAACGCCGAGATGCGTTTCAATGCGACCAGTGCCAATCCCTCCGGCAGCGTGCCGCTGGTGGTGCTGATCAACGGTGGCTCGGCCTCGGCTTCCGAGATCGTTGCCGGTGCTCTGCAGGATCTGGGACGCGGTGTGATCATGGGTACCGACAGTTTTGGCAAGGGCTCTGTGCAGACCGTATTGCCGCTGAACAATGACCGGGCACTCAAGCTGACTACCGCGCTTTACTACACGCCGAGCGGACGCTCGATTCAGGCCCAGGGCATCGTGCCGGATATCCGTGTCGAGCGCGGACATCTGACAGTCGACGAGGGCGAGGTCGGCTTCCGTGAGGCCGATCTGGCTGGCCACATCAATAACGCCAGTGGCAACGAGCGGCCCACGGGCAGCGAGCCCAAGCCGGAGCGCAGCCTGCTCGACGACGACTATCAACTGACCCAGGCGCTGAGCCTGCTCAAGGGGCTGAACATCGCCACACGTGCGCGCGCCGCAGACTGATAAATGAGCTGGACCTTTCTGTCGCGCGTTGGCGTGTTGCCTGCGCTTGTGCTGGGTTTTGCGCTGTTGCTGGGCGCCTGCTCGGACGAGGAGTCGCCGGAAAAACCTGCGCCCGTCCCGGTAACAGCTACGGCACCATCAACCGAGTCGTCTGACCTGCCCGTGGTCGAGGCGGACGCTGCTGTTGGTCCCGTCGTCCCGGGTGATGCGCCGCCGGCTCCAGCGGACGAGGTGCCCTCGGTGGTTGTCGAGCCCGAACCGGTTCCGCCGGCGTCGCCCATCGAACCGCCCTTGATGCCGCAGTTGGCGATCATCATTGATGACGTGGGCCAGAGCCTGCCGGTTGGCCGCCAGTTGGTGGCTTTGCCTGGTCCGGTTGCACTGGCCATCCTGCCGTTTCTTCCCCACTCACAGCTGCTGGCCACCGAAGCCGCGGCAGCCGGCAAGCCGGTGATGCTGCATCTGCCGATGGAAAACATGGCCGGCCTGTCGATTGGCCCCGGCGGGTTGACCACGGCCATGTCGGAAGCCGAGTTTCGCTCCCGTTTGCAACTCGCCCTGAATGCCTTCAGTCCGATTCAGGGTGTCAACAACCACATGGGCAGTCGTCTGACTGCGGATCGTCAGCGCATGGACTGGCTGATGCAGGTACTCGCCGAGCGGCATCTGTTCTTTGTCGACAGTCGCACTACCGCTCAGACTCAGGCTGTTTTTTCCGCCAAGGCTGCACAGGTGCCGAGCGTGTCACGCGACGTATTCCTCGATAACCAGCGGACCGAGGCGGAGATTGATTACGAGTTCGCTCTGGCTGTCGCCAAGGCGCGCAAGGACGGCGCGGCGGTACTGATCGGTCATCCGTATCCTGAGACCGTGCGCTATCTGGAGCGGCGGTTGCCGCAACTGGAGGGAGAGGGTGTGCGGTTGGTGAGTGTGCAGGCGTTGTTGGAGCGTTAGCTGCTTGATCGTTGATCGCTCCCATGCTCCGCGTGGGAGCGCCCGTCAGGGCGTGCATCTCTGGTGCGTTCAGTTTTGCATGGCATTGCCGGCTGCGGTGTCGCCTGACAGATGGCTTTTCGCCTTTTACGGCGAGCCAAGGGGGGCCGCTTGCCCAGCCCCCCTTAGCGATCCCCCGGGGCACCCGGCTACGCGGCCCTTCGGGTTCGCTGCGTTGCTCGGCCTGGCGGGGGACGGCAGAACTCGTCGCTGCGCTCCTCAGACATGCTGCCGTCCTGTTTCCCGCCAGCCCTGCGCTACTCGCCCGCGTAAACGGGACTGGAGTCCGTGCGCGCTCCGCCGTCGCTGATCGTTCCAATGCTCTGCGTCTCACCGCCGCTTATCGGTATGCGTAACGTCCGTGCGGTCAGTATCCCAGGCAGAGCGTGGAAGCCGTCAGTGATATCAGAGACGCATCTCGATGCCGCGCTCGGCCATATAGGCCTTGGCTTCGGCAATGCTGTATTCGCCGAAGTGGAAAATGCTCGCCGCCAGCACCGCATCGGCGCCGCCATGCAGTACGCCGTCGGCCAGGTGCTGCAGGTTGCCGACGCCGCCGGAAGCGATCACCGGGATGTGCAGGGCGTCGCTGATGGCGCGGGTTACGCCCAGGTCGTAGCCGCTCTTCACACCGTCCTGATCCATGCTGGTCAGCAGAATCTCGCCAGCGCCCAGCTGTTCCATCTTCTTCGACCACTCGACTGCGTCCAGCCCCGTTGGCTTGCGTCCGCCGTGGGTGAAGATCTCCCAGCGGCCGGGTTCGTTCGGGCCGGACACGCGCTTGGCGTCGATCGCCACAACGATGCACTGCGAACCGAAGCGATCCGCCGCTTCGCCGACGAACTCCGGGTTGAACACCGCTGCGGTGTTGATGGATACCTTGTCCGCGCCGGCGTTGAGCAGGTTGCGAATATCCTGCACGGTGCGCACGCCGCCACCGACGGTCAGCGGAATGAACACCTGGCTGGCCATGCGTTCGACCGTGTGCAGCGTGGTGTCGCGCTCCTGATGGCTGGCGGTGATATCGAGGAAGGTGATTTCGTCCGCGCCCTGCTCGTTGTAACGACGAGCGATTTCCACCGGATCACCGGCGTCGCGGATGTTCTCGAACTTGACGCCCTTGACCACGCGACCATTATCGACGTCGAGGCAGGGGATGATGCGTTTGGCCAGGGGCATGGGCTTTCTCCGAAAGCAGCTGCAAGCGACAAGCTTCAAGCTGCAAGCAAAATCAGTAAACCGGCGCGGACAGCTTGCCGCTTATGGCTTGTGGCTTGCCGCTGCGTTGTCACACAGCGCCTGCGCTTCAGCTACATCCAGCGTGCCTTCATAGATTGCACGGCCGGTGATGGCGCCGATGATGCCGGGGGCGCGGGCGTCGAGCAGGGTCTGGATGTCGCCGATGTGGTGAATGCCGCCGGAGGCAATCACCGGGATCGAGGTGGCGTTGGCCAGCGCGGCGGTCGCTTCAACGTTGCAGCCCTGCATCATGCCGTCTTTGGCGATGTCGGTGTAGACGATGGCACTGACGCCGTCGGCTTCAAAGCGCTTGGCCAGGTCAACCACCTGAATGCTGCTGACTTCGGCCCAGCCGTCGGTGGCAACGAAGCCGTCTTTGGCGTCTAGACCCACGATCACCTTGCCCGGGAACGCGCGGCAGGCTTCGCCGACGAACTCCGGCTCTTTGACCGCCTTGGTGCCGATGATGACGTAGCTGACGCCCGCCTTGACGTATTCCTCGATGGTTTCCAGCGAGCGGATACCGCCGCCGATCTGGATCGGCAGGTTCGGGTAGCGGCGCGCGATCGCGGTGACCGCATCGCCGTTGACCGGCTTGCCCTCGAAGGCGCCGTTCAGGTCAACCAGATGCAGGCGGCGGCAGCCGGCTTCAACCCATTTGGCGGCCATGGCGACCGGGTCGTCGGAGAACACGGTGGCGTCTTCCATCAGGCCCTGACGCAGGCGCACGCAGGCACCGTCTTTCAGGTCGATAGCGGGGATGATCAGCATGTCTTTTTCCTTTGGAAAAAGAGCTTCAAGCTTCAAGCTTCAAGCTTCAAGCGGTCTGGCTTGTGGCTTGCAGCTTGTGGCTTGTCGCTCGATGTTTACCAGCGCCCATCCCAGGCGAGAAAGTTGCTCAACAGCTGCAGGCCGTTGGTGTGGCTTTTCTCGGGGTGGAATTGGGTGGCGAATACGTTGTCCTGGGCCAGTGCGGCGGCGAAGTCGACACCGTAGTGGCAGCGCCCGGCCAGCTGGCCGCTCTTGTCCGGCGCAGCGTAATAGCTGTGCACAAAGTAGAAGCGGGCATCCTGCTCAATGCGGTGCCAAAGCGGGTGGTCGATGGCCTGCTTGACCTGATTCCAGCCCATGTGCGGGACCTTCAGGCGGGTGCCGTCGGCTTCATGCAGCTCATTGCCAAAGAAGCGCACCTTGCCCGGGAACAGACCGAGGCAGTCAACACCGCCATTCTCTTCGCTGTGCTCCAGCAGCATCTGCATGCCGACGCAGATGCCGAGCAGGGGCTTTTCCCTGGCGGCCTGACGGACCACGCCGTCGAGTTCGAGCTGGCGCAGTTCGCTGACGCAGTCGCGAATGGCACCAACGCCCGGCAACAGCACGCGGTCGGCGGCGAGGATGATTTGCGGATCACTGGTCACGTCGACCTGGCGGGCGCCTGCATGTTCAAGCGCCTTGGCAACCGAGTGCAGGTTGCCCATGCCATAGTCGATGACGGCTACATGGCTGCTCATGGCTTACAGGCAACCCTTGGTCGACGGGGTGATGCCGGCCATGCGTGGATCTTCTTCAATCGCCATGCGCAGCGCGCGGCCGAAGGCCTTGAACACGGTCTCGATCTGGTGGTGAGTATTCACACCACGCAGGTTGTCGATGTGCAGGGTGACCTGGGCGTGGTTGACGAAGCCCTGGAAGAATTCCATGAACAGATCCACGTCAAAGCCGCCGACGCTGGCGCGGGTAAAGGGCACGTGCATCTGCAGGCCGGGGCGGCCGGAGAAGTCGATCACCACGCGCGACAGCGCCTCGTCCAGCGGCACATAGGCATGGCCGTAGCGGCGGATGCCTTTCTTGTCGCCGATGGCCCTGGCAAACGCCTGGCCGAGGGTGATGCCGACGTCTTCGACGGTGTGGTGGTCGTCGATGTGCAGGTCGCCGCGGGCCTTGATGGTCATGTCGATCAGGCCGTGACGGGCAATCTGGTCGAGCATGTGCTCAAGGAAGGGAACCCCGATGTCGAAATCGGCCTGGCCAGTGCCATCGAGATTGATGGCGACCTGGATCTGGGTTTCCAGCGTGTCGCGCGCGACGCTGGCCTTACGCTCAGCCATGGGTGTCTCCGCTGATGGATGCATTCAAAGGCGTGCATTATACGTGCCTGCCAGCCAGAAGGGCTACCGGTGACTGATGGGGTCTGCCAATCGGCTTGATAGGAAGGGCTATTGCCGGACCATGGCTGACGGCACAATGGCAGCGAAACAGGAGGAGAGCTGCGCGTGGATGTGGATCTGGTGGTCATCGGAGCAGGGGTTGTCGGGCTGGCTGTCGCACAGCGCATGGCGCGCGGCGGCCGCAGCGTGCTGGTGCTGGAGCAGGAAAGCAGCATTGGTCAGCATTGCTCCAGCCGCAACAGCGAGGTGATTCACGCGGGTATCTACTATGCGCCGGGCTCGCTCAAGGCGCAGCTTTGCCGGCATGGGCGCGACCTGTTGTATGACTGGTGCCGCGCCCATGCGGTGCCGCATCACGTCATCGGCAAGCTGCTGGTGGCGGTCACCGAAGACGAGATTCCCGCACTTGAACGGTTGCAGGCCAACGCCGCGGCCAATGGCGTCGAGCTGCTCTGGCAGAGTGCCGACGATGTCGCCGCACGTGAACCGCAGGTGCGGGCGGTGGCCGGACTGTTCTCTCCGCTCACCGGGATTGTCGACAGTCATGCGCTGATGCAGTCGTTCGAGGCGGCGCTGCAGGTCGCCGGCGGCGAGCTGTACTGCAACACCCGGGTCGCCGGGCTGGAGTCGATCAGCGGAGGGCTGCGCGTGACCGGCACCAGCGCGGGCGAGCCCTTCGTTGTCAGCGCTCGACAGGTGGTCAACGCCGGCGGGCTGTTCGCGCAGCAGGTGCAGGCTGCCGCCGGTGCGGGTGAGATCCCGCCGTTGCAGCTGTGTCAGGGGCGCTATTTCAATTACAGCGGTCGCTCGCCCTTTTCCCACCTGGTCTACCCCATGCCGGAAGCCAATGCGGCAGGGCTCGGCGTGCATGCGACGCTGGATCTTGGTGGACAGCTGCGCTTTGGCCCGGATGTGCGCTATATCGATCAACTGGATTATCAGGTCGACGAGGGTTTGCGCGATGTCTTTGCCGGCGCGATTCGCCGCTACTGGCCCGATTGCGATGCCCGGCGGCTGCAGCCGGCTTACGCCGGCGTGCGGCCCAAGCTGTCCGGCCCGGGGGAACCGGCCCGGGATTTCGTCATCCAAGACCACACGACTCACGGTATTGTCGGGCTGGTCAGCCTGCTGGGGATCGAGTCCCCGGGCTTGACTGCCTGTTTGGCGCTGGCCGAACAGGTCGCGATCAGGCTGGATGCCGTGTAGGCTGCATGCAGGCGGCGCGGAGGCCGCAAACGACAAGGAGCAAGTATGAAATCCTTTGCCAAGGTATTGGGGATGGTGCTGGCAGGCATCGTCATTCTGGTGATCGGCGCGCTGTTCTTCCTGACCCGGATGTTTGACCCCAATGACTACAAGGACGACATTCGTCAGGCCGCGCGTGAGCAGGCCAATGTCGAGCTGACGCTGGATGGTGATATCGGCTGGTCGCTGTTTCCCTGGCTTGGTATCGAACTCAAGAACGTGGGTGTGGCGCCGGTGGCAACGCCCGATCAGCCGCTGGCCTCCGTTGGCAGCCTTGGCCTGGGCGTGAAGGTACTGCCGCTGCTGCGCAAGCAGCTGCGCATGAGTGACGTGATTCTCGACGATATCCAGCTGCAACTGATGCGTAACGACAAGGGTGTTGGCAACTGGGAAAGCGTCGGCCCGCAAGCCAAGCCCGAAACGGCAGGTGCGGGAGGCGACGGTGCAGCCGGCGAAGAGTCGGCGGACAGTGGCCGCAGCTTCGATATCACCGTCGAAAGCGTGCGGGTGACCAACGCCAGCGTGCGCTACGAAGACCGCCAGAGCGGCCGCATCCTGAGTCTGGATGAGGCCAACTTCATGACTGGCGCACTGATTCCCGACGAGCCCTTCGATGTGTCTTTTCAGGGACTGCTGACGACTGATCAACCGGCCATGCGGGTGCGTGTGGATCTGTCCTCGGTGGCGACCCTGCAGCCTGAGAGTCAGCGCTATCAGCTCAGCGCTGTGGACCTGAAGGTCGACGCCAGCGGTGAGCCGTTCGACGGTCGTGCGGTTAATTTCCAGCTTCAGGGCGACGGCATGCTTGACCTTGCCGAGCAGGTTGCCGAGCTGAGCCAGCTGCGGCTGTCGCTGGCGGATATGCGCGCGACTGGCCAGGTGAAGGTGACGGGGCTCAGCACCGAGCCGCAGCTGACCGGTCGGCTTGACGTCGCTGCCTTCGATGCCCGTGACCTGCTGCGTGACATCGGCCAGCAATTGCCGGAGATGGCAGACCCCGGTGCGCTCTCGAGTGTGGCGCTGTCGGCCAACCTCAAGGGCGGTGCGAGCAGCATCATGCTCAACGACCTGCAGTTGGCGCTGGACGGCTTTGCGCTCAACGGCTCGCTGGGCGTCGCTGACTTCGAGCGTCAGGCGCTGCGCTTTGACCTGAGTGGCGACAACCTCAATCTGGATAACTACCTGCCGCCGCGCGATGCGGGTGAGAGCACTGGTGCTGCTGCCGGCTCCGGTGGCAGCCGCTCACAGTCGGCGCCGGAGGAGTGGAGCGATGAAGCGCTGCTGCCACTGGATGTGCTGGCGAGCCTGGACGTGGACGGCAAGCTGGCGCTGCAGCAAGTCACCCTGACCGGACAAAATATCAAGCCGTTCAGTGTGGCAGTAAAGGCGCGTGACGGCCTGGTACGGCTGACGCAGCTCGATGGCGGCATCTTCGGTGGCACCTTCGCGGCCAGTGGCAGTATCGACACCCGCAAGACGCCGGTCAGCAATGCGCTGAAAGCGCAGCTCAAGGGGATTGATTCGGCGGCCGCGCAGCAGGCTTATGATGTGCCGCAGCAGGTTCGCGGCCTGATGGATCTGAATCTGGATGTCACCGCTGGCGGCAACAGCCTGCGTCGCTGGATGAACAGCCTGAACGGCTCGGCCAACTTCAAGGTAGATGATGGCGCGCTGCTCGGCGTGAATCTGGAGCAGCAGGTTTGTCGCGCTATTGCACTGGCCAATCGTAAGTCCTTGAGCGCCGAGCACGGCAGTGAAGACACGCCGTTCGAGCAACTGAGCGGCAGCTTCACCATTCGAAATGGCGTGGTCAGCAACCGTGATCTGGTGGCTGACCTGCCGGGGCTGGCCGGCAAGGGGCAGGGCGAGATCAATCTGCCGGATCAGCGGATTGATTATCGGCTGGGCTTGCTGCTGGAAGGTGATCGCAGCGAGATGCCGGACGAGGCCTGCCAGGTTAATGAGCGCTATGCCGATATCGAGTGGCCGATCCGTTGCAATGGCTATCTGCATAACGCCGGCAGCAGCTGTGGTGTGGATACCGAGGGTGTGGGCAAGATCGCCGCCAAACTGGTGGGTAACGAAGTGCAGCGCAAACTGGAAGAGCGCATTGACGATTCTCTCGGCGACAAGGCACCGGAACTGCGTGACGCCATCAAAGGGCTGTTTTCACGGTGATACCTGAGGTTTTTGCCCAGCGCGTGCTGGACTGGTATGACGAGCATGGGCGGCACGACCTGCCCTGGCAGCAGGATATGACCCCCTATCGGGTCTGGGTGTCTGAGATCATGCTGCAGCAGACGCAGGTGGCCACGGTCATTCCCTACTATCTGCGTTTCATGCAGGAACTGCCGAGCGTTGAGGCGCTGGCGGCGGCTGACGAGGATCAGGTGCTGCACCTGTGGACCGGGCTGGGTTATTACAGCCGAGCGCGCAATCTGCACAAGGCTGCCAGGCTGGTTGTCAGTCAGCTCGGCGGCGAGTTTCCGCGCAGTGTCGAGGGGCTGTGCGCGCTGCCGGGCATTGGTCGTTCCACTGCGGGCGCGGTGGCATCGCTCAGCATGGGCATTCGTGCACCGATCCTGGATGGCAACGTCAAGCGGGTGCTGACCCGCTTCGAGGCGGTCGACGGCTGGCCCGGCGAGAAGGCGGTACATGACCGTTTGTGGCGCATGGCCGAGTCGCTCACGCCCCAAAACAGGGTGGCCCACTACACCCAGGCGATGATGGACCTCGGCGCGACCCTGTGTACCCGCAGCAATCCATCCTGTCTGCTCTGCCCGCTGCGCGATGGCTGCAAGGCGCGC
The DNA here is from genome assembly GCF_055397385.1 of Halopseudomonas sp. T1L2. NCBI lineage: Bacteria > Pseudomonadati > Pseudomonadota > Gammaproteobacteria > Pseudomonadales > Pseudomonadaceae > Halopseudomonas > Halopseudomonas sp. T1L2. Next base: position 3,286,042 of record NZ_AP040865.1, read on the forward strand.
GCGCTGGGCGAACCGAAGCGCTTTCCGGCATCGAGGCCGCGCAAGGTATTGCCGGTGCGCAGCTGCGTGATGCCGCTGCTGATGAACGAGGAGGGCGCCGTCTGGTTGCAGCGCCGGCCGTCCAGCGGCCTCTGGGGCGGGCTCTGGTGTCCGCCGCAACTGGATGCCGAAGACGAGCTGGCCGACCTGCTCGGCCGCTTGCAGATGGCTGCGCATGAGCGCGAGGCGCTGGCGCCCCTGCGGCATACCTTCAGCCATTTTCATCTGGACATTCAGCCCCTGCTGCTGCGGGTCTCGGCGCGTCCTGCCGTGGCCGAATCCGGGCAGGTCTGGTATAACCTGCGGCACCCTGAATCGCTGGGTCTGGCGGCTCCCGTGAAGAAGTTGCTGCGCCAGATCGAAGCGCGAGTTCCGTCACTGGCCTGAGAGGAGTTTGTCGATGACACGCATGGTGATGTGCCGCAAGTACAAGAAGGAGCTGCCGGGGCTGGACCGACCACCCTATCCGGGCCCGAAGGGGCAGGCGGTTTTTAACGAAGTGTCGCGCAAGGCTTGGGATGAGTGGCAAAAGCACCAGACCATGCTGATCAACGAGCGCCGTCTGAACATGATGGATCCCGAGGATCGCCGCTTCATCCAGCAGGAAATGGACAAGTTCCTGGCCGGTGAAGAGTACGCGCAGGCCGAGGGTTACGTTCCTCCCAGCGAGTAATTTGCCGGTAAGCAGCTGAAAAAATGGAAAATATTTTCCAGGGTGCTTGACAGGTCGAGGCGCAATCTATTTAATGGCGCCCACGTTGCCCGGGTAGCTCAGTTGGTAGAGCAGGGGATTGAAAATCCCCGTGTCGGCGGTTCGATTCCGTCCCCGGGCACCACTATTTAGAAAGCCCGCTGGCAACCCCAGCGGGCTTTTTTGTTTTTAGTGATTCGAGGCGTCTGGCATCGGGGTTGGCAAGACTCTTGCCTGTTAATTGCCCGGTGTGACCGAACGGCTGATCTTGGTCATGGTTGGCAGCTGTGCTAGGTTTGCCATCAGTACCGCACTCGGATGACTGCATAGGGAACGCTTCCCGATGGCATCGCACCACGAGTGTGATAGCCCCATACCTGACGGCCAACACAGCCTGGTGGATATTGATACGTGACTTCACCCGCTCTGGAAGTGCGCAACCTGCACAAACGTTACGGCGACCTTGAGGTTCTCAAGGGCGTTGATCTGGTCGCCCGCGACGGCGACGTTATCTCGATTCTCGGCTCTTCCGGGTCCGGCAAGAGCACCATGCTGCGCTGCATCAATCTGCTGGAGAACCCCCATCAAGGGCAGATCCTGATCGCTGGCGAAGAGCTCAAGCTCAAGCGCAGTCGGCAGGGCGACCTGGTTGCCGCAGACAACAGCCAGATCAACCGACTGCGTGCCCGCGTCGGTTTTGTCTTTCAGAACTTCAATCTCTGGCCGCACATGAGCATCCTCGACAACATTATCGAGGCGCCGCGCCGTGTGCTGGGCCAGTCCAAGGCCGAGGCCGTTGAGGCGGCTGAGGCCTTTCTTGAGAAGGTGGGGATCGCCGACAAGCGCCACGCCTTCCCGGCACAGCTTTCCGGTGGTCAGCAGCAGCGCGCAGCGATTGCCCGCACACTGGCCATGCAGCCACGCGTGATCCTGTTCGACGAGCCTACCTCCGCCCTCGATCCCGAGATGGTGCAGGAAGTATTGAACGTGATCCGCGCGCTGGCGGAAGAGGGGCGTACTATGCTTCTGGTAACCCACGAGATGGGGTTCGCCAGGCAGGTATCGAGTGAAGTGGTATTTCTGCACCAGGGGCAGGTCGAAGAGATCGGCACTCCGGAGCAGGTATTCGGCAATCCCGTTTCCGAACGCTGCCGACAGTTCATGTCAAGCCATAAGTAAGGAGTCCTTCCATGAAGCAATACAAGAAAGTCTTGCTGGCAGTCGCCACAGCGTTGTTTGTAAGTGCTCCCGCCGTTGCCGAGAGCCTGCGTATCGGCACAGAAGGGGCCTACCCTCCCTTCAACCAGATCGACGCCAGTGGAGAGGTTGTCGGCTTTGACCTGGATATCGCCAAGGCACTGTGTGCCGAGATGCAGGTCGAGTGCACCGTTGTGACCTCGGACTGGGATGGCATCATTCCGGCTCTGAACAACAACAAGTTCGACTTCCTAGTCGCCTCCATGTCGATCACCGACGAGCGCAAGCAGGCGGTAGACTTCACCAACCCCTACTACACCAACAAGCTGCAGTTCGTTGCGCCCAAGTCGTCTGACTTCGCTACCGACGAAGCCAGTCTGAAGGGCAAGACCATTGGCGCGCAGCGCGCGACCATCGCCGGCCAGTGGCTGGAAGACAATCTGGGTGATGTGGTCGACATCCGCCTGTACGACACCCAGGAGAACGCATACCTGGACATGAGCGCGGGCCGTATTGACGGTGTGCTGGCCGACAACTTCGTGCAGTACGAGTGGCTGCAGAGCGATGCTGGCGCAGACTTCGAGTTCAAGGGCGAGCCGGTGTTCGACAACGACCAGATCGGTATTGCCGTGCGCAAGGGCGACCCGCTGCGCGAGCGTCTGAATGCGGCGCTGCAGACGATCGTCGAGAACGGTACCTACGAGACCATCAACGCCAAGTACTTCCCCTTCAGCATCTACTGATGACCAGTCGGGCCCTGCGGGGCCCGACCTGGATGTAAACTCATGCCTGATCTTCACGGTTTTGGTCCAGCCCTGCTCGAAGGGACCTGGATGACTCTACGTCTGTCACTGGCCGCGCTGGTGTTCGGCCTGCTGTTTGGCCTGCTGGGTGCCTCCGCCAAGGTCTCCGGCAATCGCGTTGCGCGGTTGTGCGGCGGCTTTTACACGTCGGTGGTGCGTGGCGTGCCGGAGACCGTCTGGGTACTGATGATGTACTTCGGCACGGTGTCGGCGATGAATGCCATCGGTGCCTGGTTTGGCAATCCGACCCTGTCACTGAGCCCGTTTGTTGCTGGTACCCTGGCGCTGGCGCTGTGCTTTGGTGCCTACGCGACCGAGGTGTTCCGTGGTGCGTTGCTGGCCATTCCCAAGGGGCAGAAGGAAGCCGGCCTGGCGCTGGGCATGTCGAACCTGCGGATCTTCTGGCGCATTACTCTGCCTCAGCTCTGGCGTGTTGCGCTGCCCGGGCTCGGTAACCTGTACCTGATCATGCTCAAGGATACAGCGCTGGTCTCGCTGATTACCCTTGAAGAGATCATGCGCAAAGCCCAGACCGCGGCGAATGCGACCAAGGAACCGTTCACCTTCTATCTGCTGGCCGCGTTGATCTACCTGTTCCTCACGGTCTTTATCATGGCAGCGATGCACTGGTTCGAGCGTCGTGCCAACCGGGGTTTTGTGAGGACTGAACTATGACCTGGGCCGAACGCTGGGCGCTGATCGAGCGCTTTTTGCCGCAACTCTGGGACGGTACCCTGGTTACCCTGCAGCTGGTCGGGCTGGCGGTGGTCATCGGTCTGTTTTTTGCCATTCCCCTCGGGCTGGCGCGGGCGTCGCGGCACTGGTATATCCGGGCGCTGCCCTACAGCTACATTTTCTTCTTCCGTGGCACACCGCTGCTATTGCAGCTGTTTTTGGTCTATTACGGCATCTCCCAGTTCGAAGTCGTGCGCAAGAGTTTCCTCTGGCCCTATCTGCGCGAGCCATACTGGTGTGCGCTGATCACCATGACCATGCATACCGCAGCCTATATCGCCGAGATCCTGCGCGGCGCGATTCAGGCGGTACCGCCGGGTGAGGTCGAAGCTGCGCGGGCGCTGGGCATGTCCCGCCGTCAGGCGCTGCAGTACATCATCCTGCCACGTGCCATTCGCATCGGTCTGCCGGCCTACGGCAATGAAGTGATCCTGATGCTCAAGGCCAGTGCCGTGGTCTACACCATCACCATGATGGACATCATGGGCGTAATCCGCACCATCAACTCGCGCACCTACCAGTACGAGCTGTTCTTCCTGGTAGCCGGGGTCATGTATCTGATCATCACGCTGGTCTTTACCCAGCTGTTCCGGCTGGTCGAGCGCTGGCTCAAGGTTGACGCCAGCCGCCAGCAACGCTGACCCCTGCGGCGTGGATCTGCTCACGCGGTTCACCCGACTGACGGACTGGCTGCAGCGCCATCAGGCGCTGTGGCGAGCCCGACCTTTCACAACCCCTGTGCTTGCGTGGGAAGCCGACTGGCCCGAATTGGCCGGCTGGTTGCGCGCATGCTCGCTGGCCGATGCCGAAGCGGCGCAGTCGCAACCGGCCCAGCTCCTGGGGGCGCCGGAGCCATTTGGCCAGTTGGCCGCAGAGGCGCAAGAGCTTTGCGTGCTGCCGCGTTGGGAGGCCGCCGTTTCCCCGTCGGTGCCCGAGCTGCTGCACCGTCACATCCCCGGCCGCAAGTGGCAGCAGATTACCCGCTTTGCTGGGGTAGCCACCGCGCGCACGCCGGCGCCGGTTGAACGCTGGGTCGACTGGTGTGCCGGCAAGGGCCATCTGGGCCGGTTGCTGGCCTGGCAGAGCGGTTGCCCGGTCTGCTGCCTGGAGTGGGATGCCGAATTGAACCGCGCCGGCGCCGAGCTGAGTGCGCGGCTGCAGGTTGATGCGCAGCATCTGGATGCCGACGTCATGCAGGCCAGCAATGCCGAACGACTTGAACGCGGCGATACGCTAGTGGCGCTGCATGCCTGTGGCGATCTGCATCGACAGTTGATCGAACAGGTAGTTGCTCGTCAGTGCCGACAGCTGGCGTTGTCGCCCTGCTGTTACAACCGCATCGCTGGCGCGAGCCACCAGCCGCTGTCGCTGGCCGGAAAGACGGCGGCGCTGCCGCTCAGTCGCGATGAGCTGGGGCTGGCACTGCAGCAGAGCGCCACCGCCGGCGCCCGTGAGCTGCGCCAGCGTGACCGCTCGATGGCCTGGCGGCTGGCGTTTGATCACTGGCAGCGTGAGGGCAGGGGAGTGGATAGCTACCTGCCTACCCCGTCACGTGCGCCCGGCCCGCAGCCACAAACGCTCGCAGACTTTTGCCTCGCCATGGCCGCTTACCACGACCTGCAGCTGCCGGCACCGGCGGACTGGCAGGCGCTGGAAGCGCATGGCTGGCAGCGCTTGGCCGAGGTACGCAATCTGGAGCTGGTTGGCGGCCTGTTCCGGCGTCCTTTGGAGCTGTGGCTGGTGCTGGAGCGGGCTCTGTATCTGCAGGAGGCGGGCTATCGGGTGCGGCTCGGCGAGTTCTGCGAGCCGGCACTGACACCGCGCAACCTGCTGTTGCTGGCTCAACGGGATAACTGACAGGCCATCACCAGTCTGTGTACCGCTTGCGCACAGACTTATCCACAACTTGTGTGTATCTGTGGTTATCCACGCCTTCTGTGCATAACTGTGTTGATGAGGTTGTAGTAACTACCTCAAAGCGAGAATCCACGCGGCTTTGCGGTGTCAGGTCAATTGTTGACCAGTTGTGTTTGATGCATGAAAACAAGGGCTTGCGTAGCCTTTATGAAGTGTTGATCGAAAAGTCATGCACAAGTGGGCGAACGGTATCCACAGGAAAAAATAGAGGATAATCAGCGCCTGCACGCCGCTGATCTCTTTACACAGAAATTTGGCGATATATAATGCACCCCGCGCCGGTATAGCTCAGCTGGTAGAGCAACTGACTTGTAATCAGTAGGTCCCGAGTTCGACTCTTGGTGCCGGCACCAGACAAATCAAAGGGTTACGCTTCAGCGTAGCCCTTTTTTTATGTGAAAACCAGCTCCGGGGTAGGATTGGGGTAGGGTTTTGCCAGGGCTCAAAAGTCCGTTATAGATCGCCGCTGTAAGGCTTCTGCATCGCCAGCTGTTGGTGGCCGCTCGTTCTGGTGGGTGCGTAACAGGCTTCGCCTTGATGCTCTGATTTCTCCCTGTCAGGCCGGTATCGCAGTCAAGCAATTCGCCTCTAGCGTCTTACCGTCGGTGTCCTCGCAATCCCGTGATCACCAGATAACTGTGGTGTTCGCCATTTTCCCTTCGAGCCATCCTTCGTATGCCTGTCAGTGTCTCCCCTGTAACGTCCAGTACCAGGTTTTCAGGTGCATCGAACAGGCCGTCATAGTCCGCAGCATTCAGCACCTTGGCGAGTGTTTGCATGTACACGGAATGAAGCGGGTCGTAACCGTTCTCGTAGCCTTCCACGAGTACCTCCGTATCCGTAGGGTAGCTGCTGAGCAGTTGGATGAGCTGGGATACCTTCATTTCCAAATCCTTCTTGGGTAGAGAATTGCCTTTACGATCAAAGACTGTCAGCTCGTGTACGGCCCTGATTGGGCCAACTGCGTACAGAAATCGACGGTCACAGTGCGAGCCATTGGCGTACAGCTTCTGACGGTCAGGCAGGCTGTGGCGTGCTTTTGTCTGATCGCCCTGGCTTCCAGTGTGGCCTACACAAACTGACGGTTGAAGAACCAAGTGGACGCCACGCTCAAAGACCGTCAACTCGTGTACGGCCCTAATTGGGACAACTGCGTACAGAAATCGACGGTCATAGCGCGAATCCTTGCGGCACAACTTCTGACGGTCAGACAGGCTGTAGCGTGCTTTTTGCCTGATCGCCCTGGCTTCTAGGGCGGCGTACGCAAACTGGCGGTCGAGAGCCTAGTGGACGCCACTCTCAAAGACCGTCAACTCGTGTACGGCCCTGGTTGGCTCTGGTGCGTACGCAAGTGATGGTCACATTGCAGGCTCTTGCCGTACAAGTTCTGACGGTCAAGTAGGTTCTATAGCGCTTTCTGCCCGGCCTTCCTCGCTTGCAGCATGCTGAAGACAAATCGCTGTGGTCTGACACCCAACATGTAAGGAAAATGCTGTCTGAATCGCCCCTAGAGCGTCCCTGCTCTAGGGAATTGCGCCCAGCTTTATGGTGACCGCCAAGTGTTCCGACGTAGGTCTAACTTCCAGAGAGTGCGAACGCGGGAGCCATGTAATCTTGTTCACGAGGCGGCAGACCAACGGCCTTTGCGATGGTACGCCACTGGCCAACCACGAGTTTACAATCGCCGATGATGTCGTCTGCCGTTGACAGAGGCAAACGAAAGAGCCCCGCCACTTCTCTGGCAAGCTCCAAGTCCAGGGCGTTGTCTGCTTCGGTGATATTGAGCTTCAGGCTATCTCCGGTGGGCACCGGGTTGATGTCGTAGGCCTCTGACAGGCACCACCCCCTGCTAGGGCTGAGAATAAATCCATGATTTCGCAGGTGGTCATCCGTGTTAGATACAAGGATGCTGAACACGATGCGAGTCCATAGCTCTTGCAGGTCTCTCTTCGGCTCTGATCCTGCGCGTATGAGAACCTCCGCCAGCTCAAGGTAGCTCACGCCCGTGCTTGCGTCCTCGCCGTCAATATGACCCGTCAAGGTCATGGCCGAGGCAAAGTGCAGCCGGCCACCGTGCTCTGTTCTGTCGAAGCGCTTAACCCTGAAGCAGTGAAAGGGGCTGGCGTAGCGCTGGGCTGCACCCTGAGCGACATTAATGCCACAGCTTTTGGCCAATGCATTAACTACCATCTCCCAGCCACCAACATCATACTCGTCACGCACGCTGGGAAACTTTGCAATCCATAAATGACCAGCGTCGTCGACCACGCTCGCTTTCGGACGGGCGCCACCCAACGAGCCGCCAGGCGCAATTAGCATACGGAGCCAATCTCGACCATCACGCGAGGTGTTGTTGGGATCACGCTCAAGAGCCTGACTTGCCCTCTCAAGTTCAGTGATCGCAACAAAAGGTGGAGCGGCAACATTATCCGTGTTGTCGAGAAAAGCTCCTTCGCCATGGGGGCGGTAGCGCAGTGCTCCAACCCTGTACTGGTCGTGGACGCCTAGTAGGTAGTCGGATTCCCGAAGAATAGAGCCTTTGGGGGCCAAACCGTCACGGATGTCGCGCTCCAGTCGACGTTTCATGAGGAGTCGTCCCCAGCGGTCAGGACAAGAGTCTCCAAATACACCGAACATGTCTCGGCCATTTGGCGGGTACTGAGAGCCCTCGTACGGAAGGATGCTTGGGTCAATCTGTACCAAGCTTAAAAGAGGGTTGGTTAGCGCCTCGGGGTCATGTTCGTACTCAAATTTCTCGATAGCACCTTTGTTCCACGCATGGAGCCAGCCCAGGCGTTGCGGCCCGCCCAATCCTTCCCAGTCGGCGCATACCTCGATAGGCGTCATTTCTTGTCTCCGCTTGGTGGAATGATAAGGATGGAAAGTGAATCCGTATCAAGTGATCCGCTAGAGCCAAGGCGCTTGCTTTTTGGGGGCTCGGTGGCAGTGGAGATAGACGAGTCACCTGCTCCTAAGGTGCTCCTGTATTTTTTTTCTTCCGGGCTTTCAGCTACGGCAGCCGTGTTCCGGGCGACTTCAACGCCGCCCTTTTTTCGGCTACTTTTTTCTAATAGATCGGAGTCTTGGAGATGCCTGCCCAGTTCATCCGAGGAGGCAAGCTTGCTGAGGTCTTTCTCCATGCCCAGTATCTGCAAAACCGCTAAATAAGCGCCAATGGTGCTGCCCGAGGAGCCTTTCTCCAGCGCTCGCAACGTCATCAGCGACATCCCAGCCCTCTCTGCAGCTTGCTTGGCCGTGATCTTTCGGCGTAAGCGGGCGATTTTGATGCGCCCACCAAGCTCGGACACAAGGCGTTCTGTAGAGGGAAGAAGCGGTGCGACCTTCTTCGCCATGATGTTATTCCTTCACTTAAAAGCGTTAAGTGAAGGAATAATAGCATCATTTAGAGAATGCTTGGCATGAAATTATTTTGGCACTTTATAGTGTGGAAAGGCTGAAATAATGGCATCGTTCTGGTGCGTGACGGGCCGAGAACTGCTTTTTCCATCAAATATCGTCAACTCGTGTGCGTCCATTCTGGGTGGGTCACCAGGCTCTCAGCCCTTGCAAGCTCTGACGGTTATGGTGCCTAGAGGGCGCTGCTTCTCCGTGGCGTCCGCCACGGAGGCTATTGCTGTTTTGATGACAAACACTTGCACGGGCGTTTGCTCCATGCGCACGCTGAATGTAGATGAAGCGGCGCGCGAGTAACGCTCGTGCCCCCCATACTCGCGGCGCGAGTATGGGGGCGGTGTGCTGGTTCGGGCGGAATGAGAAATACACGAGGCGTAGGCCGAGGGTGTTTCAGTGCAGCCAGAACCGGCTCACCGCGCCTTCGCGTAGCGGCTGCTTTGTCATCAACATAACAACAAGAGGTGAGTGCTCATGCAGCCTGAAACCCTGAAGAAGTACCAGACCCGGGCGCGGAATTTTTACCGCGACCATTGCAACGGAAGCGCGACTGATTCGGCGCAGATATGCGCGGCTATGGTGGCGCTTGCGCCACAGTACGTCAGCAGCTCCTTTCGCGTCCTGAAGAGTGCGCTGGCGGCGGATCAGTTGGCTCGAGGGAATCCGGTTGCAGCTGAGGCGATTCGATCGGTCACCAATCCCGTAACAGCACCTGGCTCAACCATGCCACGCAAGCCGAGGCCGCGACGGGTGCGCTCGGTCTCCAAGCAAGACGTCGCTCTGTTGGTGCGGCATTTATCTGATAGTGGCTGCAGCGACGAGTGGGCAGCGGTGATGTTGGCGTATGTCACGGGTGCCCGGCCTTGTGAGATGCGCTCGATCGAGGTCGAGGGCAACCTTGTCATCATTCGAGGGGGAAAGAAAAGCCGGAAGCTTAAGCGCGGTGCGGATAGGGCGTTGGTGATCGAGAACCCAAAAGCCTTGAAGGCGGTTATCTTGGCTGCGGAGCGTCTGCGGCATACTACGCGCTCAGATACGGCTATTCGTGATGCGCTACGGAAGGTCTGCAGAGAGCTGTGGCCTAGGCGAAAAGTGCAGCTTACCTTGAAAAGCCTGCGCCACCAGCTTGGTGCGAACTTGAAAGCGTCATCCGACAGTCCGCAGCAAATCGCTTACATCATGGGGCACCAGTCCACTGAATCCATTGATGTATACGGGGATCGGCGTAAAGGCGAGGGGCGCAAGCTATACGTTGCTCCGGCCAATGATGCTGATGTGGAGAGGGTGCGTGTTTCAACTCGGGACGCCCGCTATGGCCGTAGCCATAATCCGGTGGCGGTGGACTTTGTCGGTGGTGTGTCAGACACAACTCCGCTGGGGCGTTTCATTCGACGCTGGGAGCGTGAGAGAGGCTCGTAGCGCTGAGTCGCTAATATCATGAGCTTCGGGTGCAGCGCCTTGTTGTCCGTGCAGTTGGTTCGTGTGCGCCTAGGCCCGGATGAGGTTGGGAAACTTATTCGGATTTTGGGGCGCATGACCTACTCCCCCCTTGCAGGCCTAGCAGCCTGTTGAAATTCGCCTACGGTCTGTCTGACTTTGCAGTGTAAGGTTTACGATATCGGCTCCAATCTGCCGGGAACCCCGATTTCCATGCGTGGCGCCGATATCACTCAGGAATCCTTGTTCACTGTCGCCAAGCTCGATGACTTCGTGCCAGCGACTCACCCCCTGCGCGCCATCCGCAAGCTGGCAGACACCGCTCTGCAGCGGATGAGCGCCCTGTTTGACACCTTGTATGCCGACACCGGTCGCGCCTCGATCGCCCCCGAGAAGCTGATGCGGGCACAGTTGCTGCAGTTGTTCTACTCGCTGCGCAGCGAGCGGATGCTCATGGAGCAACTGGGCTACAACCTGCTGTTCCGCTGGTTCGTCGGCTTGGCCATCGATGATCCGGTGTGGGATCACTCGGTCTTCTCGAAGAACCGTGACCGTCTCAATGCCCAGGCCGTGGCCACCGAATTTCTGAGCGAGGTGGTGCGCCTGGCAGAGAAGCAGGGGCTGATCTCGGATGAGCACTTCTCAGTCGACGGCACATTGCTGCAAGCCTGGGCCTCTCAGAAGAGTTTCCGGCCCAAGGACGACTCTCCAGACGATCAAGGCCCCGGACCACGCAATGCCCCGCCGGACTTCAAGGGGCACAAGCGCAGCAACGACACCCACGCCTCGACCAGCGATCCGGATGCCCGGCTGTACCGAAAGAGCCACAACACCGGCGCGCAGCTGAGTTACATGGGGCATGTGCTGATGGAACACCGCAGTGGCCTGGTGCGCAGTGCTCATGTGACTCTGGCCGGTGGCCGTGGCGAACGCGAAGCCGCGCTGGCGATGCTGAGCAAGCTGGGTGGTCGCCGTCGCCGCACCTTGGCTGCGGACAAGGCCTACGATACGGCAGACTTCGTGGCCGCCTGTCGGGCACTCGGCGTGACACCGCATGTGGCACAGAACACCAGTGGCCGGCGTAGCGCCATCGACGGCCGTACCACGCGCCATGCTGGCTATGGACTGAGCCTGAAGATTCGCGCCTGGATCGAAACCCACTTCGGCTGGCTCAAGGCGGCGGCAGGCCTGCGCCAGGTGAAGCAACGCGGACTTGAGCGTGTCGACGCGCTGTTCCAGCTGGCCATGGCGGCAAGCAACCTGGTGCGCCTGCCGAAGCTGCTGGCTACAGGCTCAATGGCATGAGCGCGTTGACGGGGAAGGTGCGCCTGGAGCACGCCAAATCGGGCTATTTCCATCGATTGGCGCCCTAAACGGGAAGTAAACGAGCGCGACCGCTGCTGCCAGAAGCAGTGGACGTAATCATCGCGGCGAATTTCAACAGGCTGCTAGATGTGGCAACGAATATCACCGGGGTGTTAATCGGCTCGTAGTGCTCGGTGCAAGAGCACGCATTGATCAGCAACTGTTCTCCTCGTTGGTACATCCCGTAACCTTCATGAATGTGTCCGAATACGTGTGTCTGCAGGGGCATGTCTCGAAACCGCCGTAAGAGTGGGCCAACGTCACGGAAAACCTGTGGTCTTAGAGGTACTGTCCGGAAGAATGCACAGGGAGGGAGCGAGCTTCTTTCTGTCTGATAATGGTGTTTGGCTCACAGAGTCTGTGCAGGCAAAGTTCCTTGCCCTGCTCGTTCAGAGCTAATCAAACCGGGCAAGAAATTGCATCGCCAGTCCAACTGGGGCGTAGGACCTCGCGCGATATCTGAATCGCCGTTGGTTTTGTAGACACCAGATGAGCGCTTATGGCCGGGAGGCGCCTGTCGCAACTGGCAGGATCCGGCCAGAAGGGGCAGTTCCGCAGTGGCTTAGAAATCTCCGTTGAGGCCAGGAAGTGTCTACGAAACTAGGGGCGATTCAGTGCTCCAACTGTTCCTGGAAAGACCTTGGACGATTTCTGTGTCAAAAACGGGCTAATGACGCCTCGAGAAGAGTGATCAGCGGTACAGGAGTGATTTATCCCTGAGATCGCGGCTAAACTGCCGTAACCGAGTAGAACAGCATATCGATCTCCACTCCGGCGGCGAACAGCATCGCCACCCAGGCCCCCTGTGATGTGGTTTCAGGCAAAACTGCCTACTGGACAACTAGGCTGACACAGGGGGGCTATCGATCGCCGGTAACTGCACGTGCATGGCCGCCACCACCTCGCCAATCACCAGCACCGCCGGGCTTTGCAGGTTGAAGGTGCTGGCCGCCGTGCACAGCTGATCCAGGCGGCAGCTGTGCTGACGCTGCTGCGGCAGGCTGGCGCGTTCGATCATCGCCACCGGAGTGGCCGCCGGCAGGCCGCCTTGCAGCAGTCCCTGCTGGATTTCCGCAAGGCGTGCCACGCCCATATAGACCACCAGGGTGGTGCCGCCCTGGGCCAGTGCCTGCCAGTTCAGCGGGCTATCGTCACGGGTATGCGCGGTGACCAGGGTCACGCCCCGGCTGATGTCGCGCAGGGTCAGCGGAATGCCGCACTGGGTGGCGCCGGCCAGTCCGGCGGTGATGCCGTTGACTATTTCGCAGCCGACGCCGCGCTCGATCAGCCACGCGGCCTCTTCACCGGCGCGGCCGAAGATGCACGGGTCGCCGCCCTTCAGGCGCACAAGTCGCTTGCCCTGGCGGGCGTAGCGCAGCATCAGCCGGTTGATGAACTGCTGCGGGGTGGAGCGGCAGCCGCCGCGCTTGCCGACGCGGATGATGCGCGCCTGCGGGCAGTGTTCAAGCAATTGCGGGTTGACCAGATCATCCAGCAGTACCACTTCGGCCTGCGCCAGCAGGCGTGCGGCTTTCAGGGTGATCAGTTCGGGGTCGCCGGGGCCGGCGCCAAGCAGCCATACCTGGGTATTCATGGTACCTCCTGGGTGGCGGCCAGTGCCGCCTGCTGATGTCTGTCTACCAGCTGGCCGATTTCCGCCAGACAGGAGCCGCAGCCGCTGCCACAGCGCAGTTCGCGTTGCAGTCCGGGCAGGTCAAGGCCGCGCTGCAGGCCGTCAAGAATGGCGCTCTGGCGCACGTCCATGCAGCTGCACAGGGTGCGATCGGGTGCGCTGCGGGTGGCGCCTGGCGGGTTGGAGAAGGGCGCGAGGAACCAGCGGCGCAGTTCGCTATCGGCTTCGCCACTCTGCCAGGCGGCCAGCAGCCAGTCGGCGGCGAGGGTTTCGCCACTCAGACGAATGGCCTGGATGCGTTGCTGCTCAATGCGGACCCGCTTGCCGACGCCCCGGCGCGGGTCGTCATAGGCGAGTACCGGGCCTTGGTCGACCCCTAGCAGCCGGTCGATCTGCTCCAGCCAGTCGCTGTCTGCGGCGCTGGCATGCGCGGCGCGGACCACCAGGGCCGGGCGTTCGTTGCCGGTCAGGGCAAAGGCGGCGTAGTCGAAGGAGTCGAACAGCGGGCGCAGGGCATTGAAGCGCTGCTGCACATCGCCCTCGACCAGCAGAAAGCATGACCAGGGCAGGTCAACCGGGTCCAGACGAATGGCACTCTGCTTGAGTTCCGGCTGTTTTGACAGCGGGTCGAAGGCTGGCTGGGTCAGCACATTGATACCGAGGCCCTTGAGAAAACGGTCGCCCCAGTGCATCGGCAGGAATGCCTGCCCGGAGGCCACGGCGGGGTCGCCGTGCAGTGGCAGGACCAGATTGCCGCGACGGCTGCTGACCCGCATCAGTTGGCCTTCACGCAGGCGGCGGCTGGTCATGTCACCCGGATTCAGGTGCAGCTGCGCGCGGTCAACGCTGCCGAACAGCCGGGCGACTGTGCCGGTGCGGGTCATGCCGTGCCACTGGTCGCGCAGGCGTCCGGTATTCAGCACTAGCGGATAGCGGGCTTCGCGCTTTTCCCGTGGCGGCTGGTAGTGTTCGGCCACAAAGCGGGCACGACCGTCGGCACTGGGGAACTGTGCATCCGTGTACAGCCGAGGTTTGCCTGCTTCGGCACCCGCCGGGAATGGCCATTGCTGCGGGCCAAGGCGGTCGATCAGTGCATGGCTGATGCCGCTGCAGTCGAGGTCGCGGCCGGCGGTAAGGCCCTTGTATTCGTCGTAGATCTGCGCCGGGTTGTCGAAGGCGAACAGGCTGGGCAGGCCGGGGCGCAACTGCTTTTCCAGGCGTTGCGCCAGGTCGCGGGCAATCCGCCAGTCCGGGCGGGCTTCGCCGGGGGGGGCGATGGCGGCACGCACGTGGCTGATGCGGCGCTCGGAGTTGGTCACCATGCCGTCCTTCTCGCCCCAGCTGGCAGCGGGCAGCAGCAGGTCCGCAAACTGGCAGGTTTCGCTGGTGGCGAAGGCTTCCTGCACCACCACAAAGGGGCAAATGGCCAGCGCCTGTTGCACCAGCTGTTGGTCCGGCAGTGACTGCGCCGGGTTGCTGCAGGCGATCCACAGGGCCTTGATACGCCCGTTGCGCACCGCCTCAAACAGTTCTATGGCACTGAGTCCCGGGCGCTCCGGCAGTGCCGGGATACCCCAGTAATCGGCTACTTCATGCAGGTGCTGGAGGTTGCCGGCGTCGCGGTGGCCGGGCAGCAGGTTGGCCAGGGTGCCGGTTTCGCGGCCACCCATGGCGTTGGGCTGGCCGGTCAGGGAGAACGGCCCGCTGCCGGGTTTGCCGATCTGCCCGGTGGCCAGGTGCAGGTTGATCAGCGCGTTGTTCTTGGCGCTGCCGGCGGTCGACTGGTTGAGCCCCATGCACCACAGCGAGAGCAGGCGCGGGGCGCTGCCGATCAGCCGTGCGGCCTGTTGCAGCTCGTCCTGGTGAATGCCGCACAGCTCGCTGACCATGGCCGGGGTGTAGTCGCGCACCAGTGCCTTGAGGGCGTCAAAGCCTTCGGTGTGCTGCTCGATAAACTCACGGTCGATCCAGCCTTCCCACAGCAGTATGTGCAGGATGCCGTGGAACAGGGCGACATCGGTGCCCGGTTGCAGTGCCAGGTGCAGGTCGGCCAGTTCACAGGTTTCACTGCGCCGCGGATCAATCACGATCACGCGCATCTCCGGGCGTCTGGATTTGGCCTCGCGCAGACGGCCAAACAGCACCGGATGGGCATTCGCCATGTTGCTGCCGGCAATCAGTACGCAGTCGCTCTGTTCGATGTCCTCGTAGCTGCATGGCGGTGCGTCGGCACCCAGGCTGCGCTTGTAGCCGACCACCGCGCTGGACATGCACAGCCGTGAGTTGCTGTCGATGTTGTGGGTGCCGACCAGTGCCCGCGCCAGCTTGTTGAATACGTAGTAGTCCTCGGTCAGCAACTGGCCGGAGACGTAGAAGGCCACGCTGTCCGGGCCGTGCTCGGCAATGCTGCGACCTATCACCTCGGCGGCGTGGTCGAGGGCGCTGTCCCAGTCGATGCGGCTGCGCGCCAGGCCCTTGCCCAGGCGCAGTTGCGGATGCAGCAGGCGCGCCGCCGGGTCGCTGCTTTGGTGCAGGCTGGCGCCCTTGCTGCACAGCCGGCCAAGGTTGGCCGGGTGCTGCGGGTCACCGCTGACGCCGAGAATGCGCTGCTGGTCATGCTCGATCAGTACGCCGCAACCGACGCCGCAGTAACAGCAGGTGGAGGCAGTGGTTTGGGTCATGGCCGGCTCCCCGGGCAGGTGTATCGGTCAGGCTGTCTTGCGGATACGTTCCAGTACCAGTTGCACCCGGCCGTTCTCCACCCGGGTCGGGTAGCGGTGGGCGCAGCCGACATCCGGTGCCACCGCCTCGCCACTTTCCAGCTGGATCTGCCAGTTGTGCAGCGGGCAGGTGACCTGCCGGCCGTGGACTATGCCCTGGGACAGCGGCCCGCCCTTGTGCGGGCAGCGGTCCTGCAGGGCAAACACCCCGTCATCGGCACTGCGAAACAGCGCTATGTCACCCAGCGGGCTGTCGATCACCCGCGAACCCAGTTGCGGAATATCTTCCAGGGCACAGACATCCAGCCAGTTCATACGCTCGTCTCCTCAATCTGCTTGACCGCGATGCGGCGGAACTCCTGCTTCAGCGCTTCCTTCTCGATGCGCTCTTTCCACGGGTCCTGTTCGAACGACAGGGCGTACAGCAGGCGCTCGTGCAGGGCCTTGCGCTGTGCCGCATCAGTCAGTACGGCGGCCTTGATGTGCTCCATGCCGACGCGCTGCATGTAGTGCACGGTGCGTTCCAGGTAGAAGGCTTCCTCGCGGTACAGCTGCAGAAAGGCCAGGCTGTACTCCATCACCTCTTCAGCGGTCTGCACCTTGACGAAGAATTCACCGGCCTCGGTCTTGATGCCGCCATTGCCGCCGATGTACAGCTCCCAGCCGGAGTCCACACCGATGATGCCGACATCCTTGATACCCGCTTCGGCGCAGTTGCGCGGGCAGCCGGAAACCGCCAGCTTGACCTTGTGCGGTGACCACATGTTGAACAGCGCGTGTTCCAGGTCGATGCCCATCTGCGTCGAGTTCTGCGTGCCAAAGCGGCAGAACTCGCTGCCGACGCAGGTTTTCACCGTGCGGATGGATTTGCCGTAGGCATGTCCGGAGGGCATGTCCAGGTCCTTCCAGACGCTCGGCAGGTCTTCCTTTTTGATGCCCAGCAGGTCGATGCGCTGACCGCCGGTGACCTTGACCATCGGCACCTGGTACTTGTCGGCGACGTCGGCAATGCGGCGCAGCTCGGCGGCGTTGGTAATGCCGCCCCACATGCGCGGGATTACCGAGTAGGTGCCGTCCTTCTGGATGTTGGCGTGGGCGCGCTCGTTGATGAAGCGCGACTGTGGATCATCCTTGGCCTCACCGGGCCAGGTGGAGATCAGGTAGTAGTTGAGTGCCGGGCGGCAGGTGGCACAGCCGTTCGGCGTGCGCCAGTCCATAAAGGCCATGGCCTCAGGAATGCTGGTCAGGTGGTGTTCGCGAATCGCCTTGCGCACCTGGCCGTGATTGAGGTCGGTGCAGCCGCATACCGGTTTTTCGCTCTTTGGCTTGACGTCGGCGGCGCCGCCCACGGTATTGATCAGGATCTGTTCGACCAGACCCACGCAGGAGCCGCAGGAGCTGCCGGCCTTGGTGTGCTTCTTGATGTCGTCGACGCTGAACAGTCCCTGTTCCTGGATGGCCTTGACGATGGTGCCCTTGCACACGCCGTTGCAGCCACAGACTTCCATGCTGTCGGGCATGTTGGCGGTCTTGCTCTGGCCCTGGTGGCCGACATCGCCAATGCTGTTTTCACCAAACATCAGGTGGTCCCGGATTTCGCGCACATTCTGGCGTTCCTTGACCATGCGGAAATACCAGCCGCCATCGGCGGTGTCGCCATACAGGCAGGCGCCGACCAGCACGTCATCCTTGATCACCAATTTCTTGTAGACGCCGCCGATCGGGTCGGACAGGGTGATCAGCTCGCTGCCGTCATCGCCCATAAACTCGCCGGCGGAGAACAGGTCGATGCCGGTGACCTTGAGCTTGGTCGAGGTGACCGAGCCAAGGTAGCGGCCATAGCCGAGCATCGCCAGGTGGTTGGCACAGACCTTGGCCTGTTCAAACAGCGGAGCCACCAGTCCGTAGGCGGTACCCCGGTGGTTGACGCACTCGCCAACCGCATAGATGCGCGGGTCGAAGGTCTGCAGGGTGTCGTTGACGAGGATGCCGCGGTTGCATGCCAGACCGGCGCTCTCTGCCAGTTCGGTATTCGGGCGGATGCCGGCGGCCATCACCACCAGGTCGGCGGGGATCACGCTGCCGTCATTGAACTTCACCGCGCACACGCGGCCATCGCCATTGTCCAGCAATTCACTGGTGAACTGCGGCAGCAGGAACTTCAGGCCACGCTCTTCCAGGGATTGCTGCAGCAGCTGGCCGGCGGTGCGGTCGAGCTGGCGTTCCAGCAGCCATTCGCCGATATGCACCACGGTCACGTCCATGCCGCGCAGCTTGAGGCCGTTGGCAGCCTCCAGGCCGAGCAGGCCGCCGCCGATGACTACCGCATGCTTATGGGTTTTGGCGGTTTCCATCATGGTTTCGGTGTCGGCGATGTCGCGGTAACCGATCACCCCGTCCAGGTCCTTGCCGGGAATCGGCAGGATGAACGGATTGGAACCGGTGGCCAGCAGCAGGCGGTCATACTCGGCCTCGGTGCCGTCATCGGCAATCACCTTGCGGGCACGGCGGTCAATCTTTACCACCTTGCGACCGGTATGCAGGGTGATGTGGTTTTCCTCGTACCAGGACAGCGGGTTGAGGATGATTTCCTCGAAGGCCTGCTCGCCGGCGAGTACCGGCGACAGCAAGATGCGGTTGTAGTTGGGATGCGGCTCGGCGCCGAATACCGTGATGTCGTACATGTCCGGTGCCAGCTTGAGCAGCTCTTCCAGGGTGCGTACCCCGGCCATGCCGTTACCTACCATTACCAGTTTGAGTTTTTGCATCCTGGGCTCCATCAGCGTGAGCGCAAAACAAAAAAGGCGTCCTACCGCTCGCGCGGCAGGACGCCTTTGTCCAGTCCTGATCGGTCAGGAAGCCTGTCTATCTCCGTTGACCGACAGGCTTTGATTCATTGCTGGGTAGAGCAATGCATTCCTCGTGCCAACTTGAAAGGTGTTATTTTTCAGTGGCTTGGGCCTTTGGTGTGGCCCATGGGTTGCACCGTGATGCAGCGGGTTGCACTGCAGTGGTGCGTTTGGGCTTGTGGCCCGGTGATACAGGGTTGTTGCCGGTGCAGCTTCAGTGCAGCAGCAGTACCAGCAACAGCAGGTTCAGCGCCAGGGCACCCAGCGCAATGCTCCTCCAGACCAGCAGCGGCTCGCGTTCCAGCAGCGGGCGGTGCGGGCTGGTCAGGTTCTCTCCCTGTTGCAGCGTCAGCAGCCACTGTTCGGCGGTTTCGTAGCGTTTCTGCGGGTCGGCGGCAATTGCCCGCAGCAGGCATTCATCCAGCCAGGCGGGCAGGTCCGGGCGGTAGCGGCTGAGGCTGGATGGCGCGCCGAAACGTGGGCGCTGAAAGGCCTCGACCTCGCCATAGGGGTAGTGCCCGGTGAGCAGGTAAAAAAAACTGACGCCCAGTGCGTAGATGTCCTGTTGGGGCGCCGGTTCGGCACCGGCGAAGGCTTCCGGGGCAATGAAGCTGGGTGTGCCGGCCGGGCTGCCGGGTTGCCAGTGTGACAGCCCGGGACAGAAGGCCAGCCCGAAATCCAGCAGGCGCAACACCCGGTCATCACCCAGGTGCAGGTTGTCCGGCTTGAGGTCGCGGTGCACCAGATTGCGCCGGTGCAATGCGCCGACGGCGCTGATCAGCGCGGGGGCCAGACGCTGGAACTCGGCCAGCGTCCATAGCCCCTGTGCGGTCTTGTGCTGCGCCAGTGTCAGTCCCGGATATTCGCGCATCACCAGATAATGGTGGCGGCGCTCGGGTAGCGGATGCAGTTCGGGGATTGCGGTGCCGGCCACCCGCCGCATAAACCATTCTTCCTGCAGCAGCTCGCGGCAGGCCTGGGGCTCATCCCGCCGCACGGCGGGCAGGGTTTTCAGCAGCCACGGCTGGCCCTGCGCATCGCTGACCCGATACAGCAGCGATTGCCGCGATTCGCTCAGTTGACCCTGCACCAGCCAGCCTTCGAAATACTGGCCGGGTTTCAGGCGCGGCGGCAGGCCGCGTTCGGCGACCGGTTGCAACAGGTCGTCAAGACTGGCATCGGGCAGGCCTGCGATCTTGACCAGCAGGGCGCTGGCGTTGTCCTGCCCGCCATTGGCCAGGGCCTGATCGACCAGTCGCTGGCAGATGCCCTCAGGCTCATCGTTGCTGGTCAGCAGGCGGGCTATGCTGGCATCGTCCAGACTGGCCCAGATGCCGTCGCTGACCAGCAACAGGCAGTCGCCGGTGTGCAGCTCGTCCTCGTGGTAATCGATCAATGGCTGTTCGTCGAGGCCAAGCGCACGTTTCAGCACATGTTGCATGCCCGGCTGCTCCCAGACATGTTCGCTGGTCAGTTTGTGCAGGCGTCCGCGGCGCAGCAGATAGGCCCGGCAGTCGCCTATGTGTGCCAGGGTGTAGCGGCGTCCGCGCAGGATCAGGCAGCTCAGGGTGGTCAATAACGGCTGACCACCGCCATTGGCGCGCAGCCAGCGGTTGTGTGCGCTGAGCAGGCGTTCTAGGGCCTGGGTGGTGGTCCAGGTTTCCGGTGTCGAATAGTAGTCCAGTGCCAGCGCCTGCAGGGTGGCGCGTGCCGCCAGACCACCATCGCGGCATTGGCTGACGCCGTCGGCGAGCGCCAGCAGGTGCCCCTTGCTGGCGGCCAGCCAGGGCGCCGGCGTGACTATGCGCAGGGCATCCTGATTGTCCTTGCGTGGCCCGGCGGCGCTGGCCTGGTCAAGCTGAAGCTGCAGGGTCATGTTCAGACGCGGGCGCTGGTAACGGCGGAGGAGCCCCAGGTGGTGCGCCAGCGCCGCTTCACTGAGGTCAGGCCAAGCAGCGCAACAATCCCCAGTGCGGCAAACAGCCAGAGTCCCAGCTGATAGTCACCGGTGTGCTGTTTGATGCTGCCAAGCCCGGCCGCCAGAACAAAGCCGCCAATGCCACCAGCCATGCCGATCAGCCCGGTCATGGCACCGATTTCACGGTGGAAGCGCTGGGGAACCAGCTGGAACACCGAGCCATTGCCGGCGCCCAGTCCGAGCATGGCGGCGACGAACAGGGCCAGTGCGGCAATTGAGCTGTCCAGATTGAAACCCACCAGTGCGATGCACGCTGCGGCCAGGGCATACATGAACGACAGGGCGCGGATGCCACCGATACGATCCGCCAGGGCACCGCCCAGCGGCCGCATCAGGCTGCCAGCCATGACGCAGGCGGCGGTGTAGTAGCCGGCGACCACCGGATCAAGCCCGTACTGGTCATTGAAATAGCCGGGCAGGGCGCTGGCCAGGCCGATGAAGCCTCCGAAGGTCACGCAGTAGAACAGCATGAACCACCAGCTGTCCTTGTCATTCAGTGCCTGCAGGTAGTCGCGGACCGATTTGGGTTTGGCCCGTTGCGGTGCGTTGCGGGCGACCAGAGTGAAGATGATCAGCGTGGCGGTCAGCGGGATCAATGCCAGGCCAAACACATTCTGCCAGCCGAACAGGTAGGCCAGGCCGGGGGCGAACAGGGCTGCCAGCACGGTGCCCGAGTTGCCGGCACCGGCAATACCCATGGCCTTGCCCTGATGTTCCGGCGGATACCATTGCGAGGCCAGCGGCAGGGCCACGGCGAAGGCGGCGCCGGCAAAGCCGAGGCCCAGACCCAGCAGCAGGGCCTGGTGATAGCTGTCTATGCCGATAAGCCAGGCGGCCAGCAGGGTGGCAATCACCACCAGCTGGGCGAGGATACCGGTGCCCTTGGGCGACAGGTGATCAGCCAGAAAGCCCAGCAGCAAACGCAGTATGGCGCCGGCAAGGATAGGGGTGGCGACCATCATGCCCCGTTCCTGTGCAGTCAGTCCCAGATCGGTGGCAATCTGCACCGCCAGGGGGCCAAGCACGTACCAGACCATGAAGCTCAGATCGAAGTAGAGAAAGGCGGCGAACAGCGTCGGTGCATGGCCGGCTTTCCAGAATGATGTTGTCATGGATTACCCCTCAGGCTAGGCAGAATCAGTGATTCAGGTGTTTTGCCGGCAACCTTGCGGCAAAAAAAAACGCCACCCCCAACCGCGGATTGGCTCCGGGTCGGGGATGACGTCGTTGTCTGGCAGGCAACCGCCGTTGGCTGCCTGACGATTGCTTTGCAGGATGCGTGCCAGCTGGTGGCCGGCAGAGCACTGACTAATTGCACCGAAACTGCGGGGCGCGGCAGCCAATGACCTGTTCTGGACCGTCGATGCCCTGGACGGGCATCGCCGAGCTTACAGGGATGTATTTACAGCGTGTCCGGAACAGGTCATTGGCTGCTGCGTTGGCGCAGAGCCGCTGCTTGAACCTAGTTGCCGAGCAGTTCCTGCATGGCAATGATCTGTTCCGCCACCTGGATCAGCTTCTGCTGTCGGGTCATGGCCTGGCGGCGCATCAGGCTGTAGGCCTCGGGTTCACTGCACTGTTTCATCTGCATCAGCAGCCCCTTGGCCTTTTCGATGCGTTTGCGCTCGTTGAGTTGCTGTTCCCGCGCCTGCAGCTCGTTGCGCAACTGTTGCTCGGCCTCGAAACGGGCCTGGGCGACATCCAGTATAGCCTTCAGCCGCTGGCTCTGGATGCCTTCGACGATGTAGGCGCTGACACCGGCCTGAATCGCCTGGCGCATCACCGCCGGATCCTGTTCATCGGTGAACAGCACCATTGGCCGTGGCTGGTCGCGGCTGATCAGGCACAGTTGCTCAAGCACGTCGCGCCCTGGGGAGTCGCTGTCGATCAGGATGACGTCGGCCTGCAGCTGCTGTGCGCGTTGCGGCAGGTCAATCGCCACAGCCGATTCGTCGATTACCTCGAAGCCGGCCTCGCGCAGTGCGTCACGCAGGCGCCCAACCTTGCGCGCTGTGTCGTTGATCAGCAGGATGCGCATGGGCTGCCTTCGTCAGTCAGGCCGTGCAGGCTGAAGCTGCGGGCATAGTCGGCGGGATTGCTGCCACTCCACAGGCCGCCGTCGCACAGCCGTGCGCTGCGCAGGTTGCTGGTGTCGAGCGGAATGCCCAGGGCGGTTGCGGCATCGGCATAGATATCCATGCGTTGCACCTGGCGGGCCACTGCCAGATAGTCCGGATCACTGCGCAACAGTCCCCAGCGGCGCAACTGGCTGAGGAACCACAGGGCATCCGACAGCCAGGGCTGGTTGGCCCGCCCATCGGCATGGAACTGCAGCGGGTGGGGGTCCTGACATGCCTGGCCGAGCGCGTTCTGGCCGCTGCCAAGCAGGGCGTCCTGCAGGATGCTGGCCGGTGCGTCGAGGTAGCATGCTGCGCTGATCAGTTGGGCGGTGTCGCGGCGGTTGTCGGCGCTGGCATCGATAAAACGGCTGGCCTCAAGAATCGCGCAGGTCAGGGCGCGTGCTGTATTTGGGTGCTGGTCGGCAAACTGGCGGCTGCAGAACAGGACTTTTTCCGGATGATCCGGCCAGATCGCCTGGGTAGTGCTGACGGTGAATCCCAGTTGCTGCTGGCTGGCGCAGGAGCCCCAGGGTTCGCCGGCGCAAAAACCGTCAATATCGCCATTGCGCAGGTGTTCCACCATATCCGCCGGCGGCACCACCGGGCTGTCAATGTCACGCAACGGATGAATGCCATGGGCGGCCAGCCAGTAGTAAAGCCAGAGCGCGTGGGTGCCGGTGTTGCAGGTATGGGCCAGACGCAGGCGCGCCTTGTTTTGGTGCGCATACCGGGCCAGTGCTTCGCCATCGCGCACGCCGGCCTGCTGCAGGCTGCGCGACAGGGTGATGCCCTGGCCATTCAGGTTCAGCCCCATCAGTACCGCGAGATCAGCCTGCGGACCGGCTATGCCCAGCTGGATGCCATACACCTGACCATAGAGCCCCTGGGCTGCATCAAGCCGGCCATTCAGCAGGTTGTCACGCAGGCCGGCCCAGGAATGCTGGCGTCGCAGGTTCAGGCTCAGACCGTGCTGCTGGGCAAAGCCCTGAGTGGCCGCGACTATCAGTGACGCCGAGTCGCAGAGCGGCATAAAGCCCAGCTCCAGTACCGGTTTTTCCGGGGCATCGCTGCCGCTTGCCCATATCCGCGGGTCACGCAGGGGATTGCTGGGTGGTTGCATAGGCTTATCCGCAGTCATTAAAAAACGCCGTGCCCGTTGCGAAGTATTTCGCAGCGGATGCACGACGCCGTTGTCGTTTCGGGCATCGCCATTGATACCTGCCATGGACCGGCAAGCAAGCATTGTGCCGTCTGGTGCGCCGCTGATGCCATATGGTTGAGGCTAACTACTGGCATTTAGTTGCATCGAATTTCCTGACGGGTAGCTGAATTTCCCCGGTTTCTTGCTTGCAACTGACATGCGCTTTGATTTAATCGAACCAAAGCACCGATTACATCAGGTTGCAGTCAGCTGCCCGCTTTCAGGAGAAAACCATGCCAAAAATACCCTTGATTCTTGAACTGCATGCCAAAGATGCTTTGGGAAACGCTGCACAAATCAGCCCTCTGCCTGATTACGCAGCCCTGAGTATAATCACCAGACACTGCCACTACCTCAGCCAAGCCACCCGATGAAGCAGATCACCTTCGCCCAAGCCGAGCATCAGAACAAGAAAAAAGTTACCCGCCGGGAACGCTTTCTGGCCGAGATGAATGTGCTGGTTCCTTGGCAGCGCCTGCTGGATGCGCTGTCGCCCTCGTATTACCCCGATGCTGCCGGCAAGCGTGGCCGTCCACCGACTCCGCTGGAGCGGATGCTGCGAATCTACTTCCTGCAGCAGTGGTACGGCCTGGCTGATGAAGCCCTTGAGGATGCGATTTACGACAGTCAGGCGATGCGTGATTTCGTCGGTATTGATCTGTCCATCGAAAGCGTGCCGGATGCCACAACACTGCTGCGTTTCCGCCACCTGCTGGAAAGGCATTCGCTGACGCAACGGATCTTCGAAGAGATCAACGCCACTCTGGCAGAACGTGGTTTGTTCATGCGCGAAGGGACCATTGTCGATGCCACCATCATTGCCGCTGCACCTTCTACCAAGAACAAGGCCAAGCAGCGTGATCCGGCGATGAAGCAGACACGCAAAGGCAACCAGTGGTATTTCGGCATGAAAGCCCATATCGGTGTTGATGCGGCAACAGGTCTGACACACAGCCTGGTGGCCACCTCGGCCAACCAGGCGGACATCACAGTAGCCGCGCAGCTGCTACGTGTCGACAAAGAACCTGTTTATGCCGATGCCGGGTACACGGGTCTGGGCAAACGTCTTGCTGAGGATGGCATCACGCTTCCTCCGCTGCGGATTGCTGCGCGGCGCAGCACCATCAAGAAAATTGAAG
This sequence comes from Halopseudomonas sp. T1L2, assembly GCF_055397385.1. Lineage (NCBI taxonomy): Bacteria > Pseudomonadati > Pseudomonadota > Gammaproteobacteria > Pseudomonadales > Pseudomonadaceae > Halopseudomonas > Halopseudomonas sp. T1L2. Next base: position 3,311,277 of record NZ_AP040865.1, read on the forward strand.
ATGGCCCGGAGAAGCAGATCATGCAACGCATTGAGCACTGCAAGGCGAGCATCCGCGCCAAGGTGGAACACCCGTTCCATGTGATCAAGAATCTGTTTGGTCACTGCAAGGTGCGCTACCGGGGCATGGAGAAGAATCAGGCCCAGCTGTTCAGCCTGTTTGCACTGGCCAACCTGGTATTGGCCAAGAGGTGTTATGAGATGACAGACGGGGTTATTGCGTCTTGAAACCCGTTAGTCGGGTGAAAACTGGCCCAAATGGCCAGAATTGAAGATGATTTGCGTGGTGCTGTAGCTGAGAGCGAGTTGGCTGCATCAAAATCCATTGATTGGAACGGCCGCCGCGCCAATCTGAATTGATCAGCGATTCCTTAGAGTGATCGCATGTGCTTTTGGCCGCCTGTGGAGCCATTTGGCTTGCCTTGTGGTGCAAGGTGCTACCCATGTAAGGGTTTCTAGCTTATAGCTTTCTTGCGCTGCCTGGGGCGGTCTGAGCAGTTCTGGTAGGTGGCCCAGTAGATGATTCATCTGGCCAGGTGCGCCCGGCGGTGTTTTGCTGCAAATTTCTTGAAGACTTTCGTAAGTATCACAAATGAAATCGAGAATTTAAGCAGTGGCTTGTCAATTGCTTTGGCCTGAAACTCCGGTCCAATGTTTGCCAAGGTTTGCTTGGCAGTACGCTTGCGTGAACTAAATATTCAAAATATATCAATTTCATGATTGATCTGTGACTCAAACGTGATTCTGTTTACGAGGGTGAATACCGTCGGGTAGCCTCGATAATATAACTCAATGAGGGTGTGCAGAATTCTGTGTAACCGGGGATGGGGTTACTACTGTGGCAGCCTGCCTTCGTAGCTGATCGTAAAGCGTGTCAGTGCCGCTTTCCAGTCACGGATCGGCATCGTCCATTTCTTGCTGATGTTGCGTAGCGCCAGATAGAACAGTTTCAGCAGCGCCTCGTCGCTGGGGAACGAGCCGCGGTTCTTGGTTATCTTGCGCAAACTCATGTTCACCGACTCAATGGCGTTGGTGGTATAGATCACTTTGCGGATCTCCGGTGGGAAGTCGAAGAACGGCGTGATCCGAGCCCAGTTGCGCCGCCAGGACTGACCAATTGGCAGGTAGTCGTCATCCCATTTGGTTTCGAACTCGCCAAGGCGCAGCTCAGCCTCGTCCGCCGTGCTGGACTGGTAAATCCGCTTCAGGTCAGCCGCTACCTCGGCGCGCCGTTTCCAAGAGACGTAGTTCAGGCTGTGCCTGACCATATGCACGATGCACAGTTGCACGCTGGTGTGCGGGAAGACAGCCTCGATGGCCTCGGGGAAGCCCTTCAGGCCATCCACGCAGGCGATGAAGATGTCCTGCACGCCACGGTTGCGCAACTCGGTCACCACCTGCAACCAGAACTTGGCACCCTCGCTCTGGGCGATCCATAGCCCGAGGATTTCCTTCTCCCCGGCCAGGTTGATGCCCAGCGCCAGGTAAACCGCCTTCACCCGCACGGCACCCTCACGCACCTTGGTGTGGATGCAGTCGAGGTAGACGATGGGATAGACCGCGTCGAGCGGCCGTGACTGCCAGGCCTTCACCTCATCGGTTACGGCATCGGTCACCGAGGAGATCAGACTGGGCGATACCTCGGCGCCATACATCTCCTGTAGGTGTGCCTGAATCTCGCGCACGGTCATGCCCCGTGCGTACAGCGAAAGAATCTTGTCGTCGAACCCCACCCAGCGGGTCTGGTGCTTCTCGACGATCTGCGGTTCGAAGGTGCCATGCCGATCACGCGGTATCTCAATGGGCAGCTCGCCGAACTCGCCCTTGAGCTTCTTGCGGCTAAAGCCGTTGCGGGTATTGCCAGACGAGTTACCGACCGGCTGATGCTTGTCGTGCCCCAGATGGTGAGTCAACTCGGCATCCAGCGCACGCTCAACCAGCTTTTTGGTCAGCTGCTTGAGGATGCCTTCGGCACCAATCAGGTCTTCAGGTTTTTGATAGTTGGCCAAGAGCTGATCCAGCAGCTCGTCGGTGATGGGATGTAGTTTCTTGCTCATCGTGTCTCCGGTTCGGAGCGACAGTGTCGCTCATTAGCCGGTTACACAAAAATTCGTACACCCCCAACTCAATACCTTTGATGGAATCTGATAGGTAACTCATGCCGTAAACGAGAAACGTGAAGTCTTGTGCGTACGTCGTTGTATGAATAATCACTACATCATCATTCATCGAAACACCACTTGTTTCCGTCCAGCTAAAACTCACTCCAGTCATCTCTATGCCATCAGGTTTTACACTGAATAAGTGCAGAAGGGCGTTTCCTCTCTCGTAATTTGGAGCATACCCGTAAACCTCACTATCAGGTAGTGAACCGCCCCGGGTTTCGCGGAGGCTCCACCCTTTGAGAGAATGGAGCCCATATGAGCAAGCACACCAAATTTTCCCCTGAAGTCCGTGACCGGGCCATCCGTATGGTTTATGAGGTCCGGGAGTCCCACGCATCGCAGTGGGCCGCCATTGAGGTGGTGGCCAGCAAGATCGGCTGCACCGCCCAGACGTTGAGCAGTTGGATTCGGAAGGCGGCTGCGCCTGCGGCCCCCTCCGCCTCGGGCACTGATGCCCGCGTCAAGGAACTGGAGCGCGAGGTTCGTGAGCTCAAGCGAGCCAACGAAATCCTCAAGGTCGCCAGCGCTTTTTTCGCCCAGGCGGAGCCCGACGGGCAGGCCATCCTGCGCCGTTTGAAGTGATCTGGCAGCTGATCGACAAGCACCGGCAAAGCTTTGGAGTCGAGCCACTGTGCCGCGTGTTGCAAGTGTCTCCATCGGCTTACCGGCGCCATGCTGCACGGCTACGTGACCGCTCACGACGCTCCGCCCGAGCGATCCGTGACGAGGAACTTGCTGTACAAATTCACCGTGTCTGGCAGGAAAACTACGAGGTCTACGGGGCTAGGAAAGTCTGGCGGCAGATGCATCGCGAACACCAGGTGGTTGCGCGCTGCACAGTGGAACGGTTGATGCGTGAAATGGGGCTCTGCGGCGTAACGCGGGGCAAAACGGTGAAAACCACACAAGCCGATCCTGACAATGCCAATCCCAGGGATCTGGTAAAGCGCCAGTTCACGGCCGAACGTCCCAATCAGCTCTGGGTCGCCGATTTCACATTCGTTTCAACCTGGCAGGGATTTGCTTATGTGGCGTTCATCGTCGATGTCTACTCACGGTTTATCGTAGGCTGGCGTGTCAGTGCATATTCCGGCCCATCGTGACCGCTCATTCCGTTTGAACGTGACCGCCTGTTCTGGGCTATCGTGACCGCTTATTCCGTTTCATCGTGACCGATTTTGGGTGCTTGCCCGGAATCGTCGGTCACGATGCCGGAATCATCGGTCACGTTCCTCCGGAATCACAGCCAACGCACTGGAATTCTTGAACTTTATCCAGCATACCCCTTCCTTTTTTCGAGGAAGAGCGGATGCCGGCTGCGAGGATTTCCATGCGACAGATCATCGAGATATTACGCCTCAAGTACGAAGCCGGCCTGAGCCACGAGCGCATTGCCCGTGCTTGCGGCCTCTCCAAGGGCGTGGTCGGCAAGTACGTCAGCCTGGCCCAAGTCCAGGGTGTTTCTTGGCCACTACCGAAGGACCTAGACGAGGCCCGGCTGCATGCGCTGTTGTTCCCGGCCAAGACACCCCCGTCACGCTTTGCAGAGCCTGATTACTTCCAGGTCCATCAGGAGCTCAAAACCAAAGGCGTGACCCTACAACTGCTCTGGGCCGAGTACGTGGAGCGCCACGGAGACAAGGCCTACCGCTACAGCCAGTACTGCCATCATTACCGGCTCTGGCGTGGCCGGCAGCGCCGTAGCATGCGTCAGGTCCACCGTGCCGGTGAGAAGATCTTTATCGACTACTGCGGCCCGACCGTGCCTGTGGTGGATCGCTCTACCGGTGAAGTGCGCAGGGCACAAGTCTTTGTGGCAGTGTTGGGCGCCTCCAGCTACACCTTCGCCGAGGCCACCTGGAGCCAGGGCCTTCCAGACTGGGTCGCGTCCCACCAGCGGATGCTCAACTTCTTCGGCGGGGTACCGGAACTGCTGGTTCCGGACAACCTCAAGGCTGCGGTGACCAAGGCGGACCGCTACAGCCCGACGATCAACGAGACCTACGCTGAGCTGGCCCGCCATTACCAGACAGCGGTGTTGCCTGCGCGGCCCTACAAACCGAAGGACAAGGCGAAGGCCGAGACGTCGGTGCTGTTGGTTGAGCGCTGGATCCTGGCCCGCTTACGGCATCAGACGTTCTTCTCCCTGGCTGAACTGAATACCGCCATTGCTGCGTTGCTACCCGCACTGAACCAGCGCCCGTTCCAAGGCCGGGTCGAGACCCGTCAAAGCCTGTACGACGCGATTGACCGACCAGCCCTGCGGCCGCTCCCAGCAACGCCCTATACCTACGCCGAGTGGCGCAAGGCCCGGCCCGGCATCGACTACCACATTGAGATCGACAAGCGGCTGTACAGCGTGCCTCACGCCCTGGTGGGGCTGGTGCTGGACGTGCGGCTAACGGATACCGCTCTGGAGGTTATGCACAAGGGCCAGCGCGTTGCCTTGCACCCCCGCCACGGGAAGAGCCGCTTCGTCACTCTGACCGAGCATATGCCCAAAGCGCACCAGGCCCACAAGGACTGGTCTCCGGAGCGCTTCCTCAATTGGGCCAAAGACATCGGTCCCGCATCCCTGCAGGTGGTGCAGGGCCAGCTCAAGGATCGCCCCCATCCTGAGCATGGCTATCGCGCCTGTCTGGGGTTGCTGAACCTCAGTCGGCGTTACAGCCGTGAACGCCTTGAGCAGGCCTGCGCTCGGGCGCTGTCGATCAACTCGGCCAGCTACCAGAGCATCACCTCAATCCTGAAACAAGGACTTGATCAGTTCCCCCTGCCACTGGCTGAGGAAGAGCGTGATCTGACTGACCTGCCAGCGCATACCAACGTTCGCGGACCGCATTACTACCACTGATACCGGAGAGATCTATGCTGACCCACACCACACTCAACACCTTGCGCCAACTCAAGCTGACGGGCATGTGTGACGCCCTGGAACAACAACGGGCTCAGCCCGAGACCCACGATCTGGCGTTCGAGGAGCGCCTGGCTCTGCTGGTGGACCGGGAAGTGCTGCACCGGGAAAACCGTCGGCTGGACCGCCTGCTCAAGACTGCCCGCTTGCGCGTGCCAGCTTGCATCGAAGACATCGACTACCGGCACCCGCGCGGCCTGGAGCGCTCGCGCATGGCGGGCCTGGCTAGCTGTGACTGGATCAGACAATCGCTGAACCTGTGCATTACCGGCCCCACCGGCTGTGGCAAAACCTGGCTGGCCTGCGCCCTCGGCAATCAAGCCTGTCGCCAAGGCCTGTCCGTCCGTTACCTGCGAGTGCCGCGGCTGTTCGAGCAAGTACGAATCGCCCACGGTGATGGCAGCTACGCTCGCCTGATGACGCAGTTGTTGAAAACCGATCTGCTGATCCTTGATGACTGGGGTATGCAGAAGATCAATGCCCAGCTTTCCGCTTAAGCACCTGAACGCGAGCTTTTAAGTGTGAAACCGGACTGGGTTTCCGTTTCGATCAAACGCCATGTAGTGAGACAGGTCGCCACCGTTTTCTACAGTATGCTGCATCACTTTAAGCGGTTGAGTTGCATCGTCAGCGCTTGGGGCTATTCCGTTGCGGCCAGATAAACCGGCCACTAGGACGATCTGCCACGCCTGCCCCATATGTTCAGACTCTGCTACTAGATCGGCAAAACTTCCCAGTTCGCTCAGGGTTTTGTCAACGCACATGACCGGTTGTAATTGACCGCCTTGCCCTGAGTGAAAACGGGCTGCTTCTTCGCTTTCATGCTCTTCGGGTAACGATGCCTTCAAGAAAACGAAAAGCAAGCGTTGTGGTTCGGGTTGGTTTTTGGCGGCCAACAACAGAGTTTCATAGTCTGTAATGTTAATTTTCGCTCTCCTGCTGCTGGTTAATAGTCGCGTCTGTTATTGACGTGCCATCTAAGCCGATGCTGTGGCTTGTTTGTAAGGTGTTAAAAATATGGCGGTTGCAGCTGAGTGCAACACGGTTATTGAATTGACGCAGGAGCATCATATTGCATAGCCAAGGCTTTCTGCATCACTTCGCTCATGACTTCGATAGGACATTTGCCAGCCCCAAGCGGTGGCGGGCGACCACAGGGCTTTGAGTTCTGCTTTCATCAGATAAACCGTCATCAGCGATTGGTTCGCCGCCAGCAGATCCTGCAGATGTACCTGCTGATCTTCTCGCTTGAGATTTTCTGGATTACGCAGCAGCAGCCACCGTGCTTGCTTGATCACCCTGCGTGCGGGTTTGTCATGGCGCAGGCGATTGGCCTCATCGACCCGTACCCGATCAATCACCTCTCGCCCATACTTGGCGATCACATGAAACAGATCATAAACAACGCGTGCTTGAGGGCAGTGTTGGTGCACCTCCAAGTCAAATGCGGTGTTCATGTCCATTGCCACTGCCTCGATCCGTGCGCAACCCTCCGCCCCCAGCGCTTCAAAAAACGGTCTGACAGCAGCTCGGCTACGCCCTTCGCCAATCCACAGCACCCGGTGGGTATCGGCATCCAGCACCACGCTGGCGTAGCGATGCCCTTTGAACAGAGCGAACTCATCCATCACCAAGCGTCTGGGCTGCGCCTTCGGTAGCTTCTCCAGTGCGTCTTGTAGCGCCCGTCGCTCCAGCAAGCGCACGCTGCCCCAATGCAAACCAAACAGCTCGGCGACGTGCAGAGTGGGCAGTCTTTGACAGGCCTGGATTACAGCTTCGGCCAAGCGCTTGGTCATTCGCGAATAGCGGTCAAGCCAGCGGACTAACTCCATTCTCTTGCCGCATGTGCTGCACCCGACGCGCCGCAGCGCCACATTCAACCGCACTGCGCGGCCAAGGATGGGCAGGTCACGGATTGAGCGCTGGCAGTATTCGTGGATGGTGGTGCTGGGCTGATGGCAGCCGCTGCAGGTGGGCAATCTGGTGGGCTGCGGAATCAGGTCGATCAGCAGGCCGTCGCCGTCAGGCCGGATCGCAGTGACAGAAAAGCCCTCCCAAAAGGGCAGAAACGTATTAATATCGTGCACAAGAACGCCGGTTTGTGGATGTGTTTGTTCGCACTAACATCATCCCTCAAATCGGCGTTCTTGTTTTTATCTTTCCCGGGATTCCGTGAAGAACCATTAAAAACTCTATCTGTCAGGGTTTTTAATACCTTTATTGTTTATATCTAATTGATTTATATGAATATTATTTTGGCATGCTTTGTGATGGGTAGTGGGTGAAGTCTCTAACCTAAACAAGGAACATGTCATGCGTAAGCTCATTACTCTAAGCGCCGTAGTCGCACTGCTGAACAGCCCCTTGAGTCATGCGGAACAGATACTCTCAGCGCAAAGCGATACGTTGGTCGGGGGTGGCTATAGCAGCTTGAGCGGATTCATGCTCGGCGGTGCGGCAGGCGGCCCAGTGGGGGCTTTGGTTGGGGCGGCTATCGGCTACTTTGCCGGTAGCGAGGCACAGCAAGCCTTAGGGCTGGAGCAGACGCTGTATGTGATCAAGGATGACAGTGGTCATGTTCACCGTGTGCGCTCCTCAGATGCTGGCTTTATCAAGGGCCAGCAGGTTTCTGTACAGGGCTCGCAGATCACGGCGTTAGCCCCATAAATAGCGGTTGTCATGCCGCTGCCTGGCGGCAGGGGCTGGCAAGCAGGAGGGTAAGTCGTGCTGTATGCCTTGTTTCATGTCGTGCACTTACTGGCAGCCATCGCGTTTATCGGCGTGGTGTTTTTTCAGTTGCTGATTCTGGAGCGCGTCAAGGCGCAACTTGACGCCACTGGCCTGCCTGCGCTTGAGCAGGCACTCAGTGCGCGTACGCGGGCGGTGCTGCATTGGGTTGTAATGCTGTTGTACGGCGCCGGCATTGGCCTGGCCTGGCATTACCGGCAGCTCCTGAGTGCGCCGTTCTCCAGCAGCTTCGCCAGCTTGCTGACGTTGAAAATCGGCTTGGCAGTGGCGGTCTTTATCAGCTACGGCGCACTTGCACTGCTGCTGCGTCGGGGGCGCATGACCCCCAGGCTGTACCGCGCGCTGCATTGGGCGGTGCTGGGGCAAATGCTGGCGATCGTGCTGCTGGCCAAGGCCATGTTTTACCTGCACTGGTAGCGCACTGAACAGGCGCCAGTGTGGCGTGCACGGTATCAGTCGTTGTGCGGCAGTCGTACCAGGGTGACCAGCACAATGGTTTCCACCTTGCTGTACAGAGCGTGCTCGACCCCTTCGGCTACGTACATCAATTGATGTTCCTGGAGTGTTTGCCAGGTGCCATCGGCCTGAACCTCGACACGGCCTTGCAGGCACTGAATCGTCAGCGGGCCGGCTAGGGCGTGTCCGGGTATTTGCTTGCCGGCCACCATGACAAAGCGCATGACTTCCAGGCGCGGTGCACAGACCAACGCTTGGGAAATCTGTGCCGCAGTGGGCGTGGTGGGCAGTAACTCAAGCACCTCCCCTGAGGCTGCATGTTTTAAAGCCATGAGTCTGATCTCCAGGTTGAATGGGGTTTGGCCATAACACTGTCGCGTATATCAGTCGGTTAGCACTACGCCGTTAGGCTGTGACTGACGATGATTTTGGTCAATAACGGTTGCTGCTTGGGCGCGTTGATAGATGCAGATTCAGGTATTGGAAGATCCTCGATTTTACCGGTTGCGCTGGCTAAGGTGTGCACACAGCCATCATCCAGCATGTTGAGGTGCCCCATGAATTTTGCCTACAGCCCCCGCACAGAAGCTCTGCGTCAGCAACTGCGTGGCTTTCTTGATCAGCACATCGTGCCGCGTATTGGTGCCTGGCACGCCGAGGTGGCCGCCGGACAGTTTCCGCCATCGTTTATGCCTGATTTGAAAGCCTTGGCGCGCGCCGAGGGTTTGTGGAATCTATTCTTGCCGGCGCTGCACAGTGATGAGCCAGGCACGGCGCTGAGCAATTTGGAATACGCACCGCTGGCGGAAATCATGGGCCGGGTGCCCTGGGCTTCCGAAGTGTTCAATTGCAACGCGCCGGACACCGGCAATATGGAGTTGCTGCATCTGTTTGCCAGCGCGGAGCAGCGGCAGCGTTGGTTGTTGCCGTTGCTCGAAGGGCAGATCCGCTCCGCATTTGCCATGACGGAACCGGACGTGCCGTCTTCCGATGCCAGCAATATCCAGACGCTGATCCGCCGCGAGGGCGACGAGTATGTAATCAATGGTCGCAAGTGGTTTATTACCAACGCCGCACACCCTGATTGCAAGCTGTTTATCGTCATGGGCAAGACAGACCCGGATGCTCCCGCGCACCAACAACAGAGCATGATTCTGGTGCCGTTCGATACGCCGGGGGTGCAGTTGCTGCGCAATATTCCGGTGCTCAATCACCTTGCCCCCGAGGGCCATTGCGAGATGCTGTTGCGCGATGTGCGGGTGCCGCTGAGCAACCTGCTGGGCAGCGAGGGCGAGGGCTTTATGATGGCTCAGGCACGCTTGGGGCCGGGCCGCGTACACCACTGCATGCGCTCAATCGGCATGGCCGAGCTGGCGCTGGAATTAATGCTTGAGCGTTGTCAGGAGCGCAAGGTGTTCGGCAAGTACCTGCATCAGTACGCCAATATCGCGGACTGGATCGCCGAGTCGCGGATCGAAATCGAACAGGCGCGCCTGCTGGTACTCAAGACCGCCTGGATGATCGACGAGGTTGGGGCCAAGGCCGCGCGCAATGAAATCGCCATGATCAAGGCCCTGGTGCCGAGCATGCATACCCGCGTGGTCGATCGCGCCATTCAGGTCTACGGCGCCATGGGCTTGAGCCCCGATACCCCGCTGGCGGATATGTGGACGGGGGGCCGAGCGCTGCGCTTTGCCGACGGTCCCGACCAGGTTCACCTGCGCAGCATTGCGCGTTTCGAACTGCACAATGCGCAGCAGCAGCGCGGCGCTACGGCGGCCTACTTGACGCCGCATCACCGGGTTTGATGGTTGCGAGGTTGCGTACAACAACCGCTACACATGCCATAAAGCTGATTGCAATCAAGTCGCTCATCACGCGTCTGGCTGTACAAAGACCTCTCAGTCACAGTGCATGCAGTGGAGAGTTCGATGGACGGCGAGTTTGCGGATCGCTTGGCGGTGGTGACCGGTGCCAGCTCAGGCATTGGCTTGGCCCTGACCACGCAGCTGCTGCAACAAGGCGCGCGGGTGCTGGGTATGGCGCGGCATGTCTTGGGTTTGCAGGCGCTGCAGCAAAGCTACCCGCAACGGCTGCTGGTACAGGCGGGCGATGTTACCCGATGCGCCGACCTAGAAGCGCTGCGTCAGCGGGCGGTGGCCCTGGGTGGCGTCGACTACCTGGTTGCCTGTGCGGGCAATGCAGAGTTGGCCGGCAGCCTCGATCACGCCGCGTTTGAGCGCCAATGGGCAGTCAACGGTGCCGGTGCGCTGAATACCTTGGCGGTGCTGCGCGGGGCACTGAGTAGCCGCAGTTCGGTGGTATTTCTCGGCAGTTTTCTGCGTCAGGCAAGCGTTCCGGGATTGGCTGCCCATGGCGCCGTTAAAGCCGCACTGACCACCCAGGTGCGCAGCTTGGCCGCAGAATTTGCCGCACTCGGGGTGCGCATCAATCTGGTATCGCCTGGGCCCACGACTACAGCGCTGTGGGACGGGCTGGGGCTGTACGAGCACGAGCTGGAACAGATCGCTGACAACCTCGGCCGGCGTCTGTTAACCGGGCACTTTCTGGATGCAGCGGCGGTGGCGCGGGTGATTGCATTTCAACTCTCGGAAGGTGCGCGAGGTGTCTACGGGCAAGACTGGGTGGTGGATAACGGCTTCAGCTTGACGGCCTGACAGCGGCCGCAGTGATTGCCAGCCATTGCGTACGAGCCGGGCACGGATGTTGGCCGCGCTTGATGCTAATCAAGAGTTCCGCGCAGACGCCTTGAGACTGATAGCCGTGGCAGGTAGCGTGAAATTCTGAACAACCCTGTGTGAGGTGCGCTGTGAATGCTCCCCTGAATCTAGTCCAGCCGGGCCCGGCGGCGCAGCCGTTCTACCAGGCCTGCGGCAATGAAGAAGTGCTGTTTGAACAGGCCTGGCAGCATGGTTTGCCGGTATTGATCAAAGGCCCGACCGGCTGCGGCAAGACCCGTTTCGTGCAGCACATGGCCCATCGTCTGAACCTACCGCTGTACACCGTGGCTTGCCACGATGACCTCAGTGCGGCAGATTTGGTTGGCCGGCATTTGATCGGCGCGCAAGGCACTTGGTGGCAAGACGGCCCGTTAACGCGGGCGGTGCGCGAGGGCGGGATCTGTTATCTGGATGAAGTGGTCGAGGCGCGGCAGGACACCGCCGTGGTGCTGCACCCGCTGGCGGATGATCGCCGCGAGTTGTATCTGGAACGCACCGGCGAAGTGTTGCGCGCTACGCCGGGCTTCATGTTGGTGGTGTCTTACAACCCCGGCTACCAGAACTTGCTCAAGGGTATGAAGCCAAGCACCCGCCAGCGCTTTGTCGCGTTGCGTTTCGACTACCCCGAGGCGGCTGAGGAACAGCGCATCGTCGCGCGCGAGGCACAGGTGGGCGATGAACTGGCGGCGCAGCTGGTCAAGCTGGGGCAGGCGTTGCGGCGGTTGGAGCAGCTTTACCGGCAATTGACGCAGCCGTGACACAGCCGTCGCTGTTATCGGGTGGCGAGTGGTCCGGGTGGTGTTGATAAGTTGACCTTTATCATGCGTCTGGACAGACCACTGGCGCATGATGTGTACATCAGGCAGAGAGGTTCGACATGCAGATGAGCTTTTCCGGGTTGGTGCTCAGTGGTGGCCGCGGCAGCCGTATGGGCGGCGCTGACAAAGGGCTGGTGCATTGGCGCGGCATGCCGATGGCCGAGCATGTCTGTCGGCAGTTAAGTCCATTGACGTGTGAGGTGCTGCTCTCTTGCAACCGTAATCAAGCACAGTACAGCGCCTTTGCCACACAAATTCTGGGCGATGCACAGAGTGATTACCCAGGCCCCCTGGCCGGCATTGTGACGGGGTTGCGGGCGATGCGAGGCTCACATTTGCTGGTGCTGCCCTGTGACTTGCCGGCAATCACTAGCGCATTGCTGGTAGGCCTGCAAAGGCTGTCTCGCCAGTATCCGGAGCGGCCCGTCGTGGTTCGTCAGGGCGCTGGTTTACAGCCGCTCGTGTGCGTTGTACCGCGCGAGCTCAAAGAGGCGATTGAACTGGCCTGGGATCAAGGCGAGCGCAGCCCGAATCGGTTATGGCAGCAGTTGCAGGCCGTTGAGCTGGCCTGTGCGGAGGACGATCCGCAACTCATCAACGTCAATTCCCTAGACATATTGGCAGCGGCATAGACGCGTTGCTCACAGAACACTTGGAGGACATATGCAGGTGATTGATAAGCGCCAAGCAATGGCGATAACACCGTTGTTGCGTTTGGGCTTTCGACCATTCTTCTTGTTTGGCATGGTGCTGGCTGCCCTGGCCATTCCGTTGTGGGTAGTGGTCTTCCTCGGCGGATGGTCTTTTCCTGCGCCGCAGGGGGGCTGGTTGGCCTGGCACCGGCATGAGCTGGTGTTCGGTTTTGCCGGAGCCATTATCAGCGGCTTCTTGCTCACGGCGGTGCAAACCTGGACCGGCCAACCCAGTGTGTCGGGACGCCCGTTAGGGCTGTTGGTTGGCCTTTGGCTGCTGGGACGTTTGAGCTGGTGGCTGCCTTCGCCAGTCTTGTTGCTGGCGGTTAATGTGCTGTTCTTGGTGGCGGTAGCGGCCGTAATGGGTCGCCTGCTGTGGGCAGTGCGGCAGCAACGGAATTACCCGATTGTGCTGGTATTGCTGCTGCTGGCCGCCGCAGATGCGCTGACCTTGCTCGGCGTGGCGCAGCTCAACGATGCCGGGCAACGCCAAGGCAGCTTGGCTGCGGTATGGCTGGTGGTGGCGATGATGACCCTGATTGGCGGCCGGGTGATTCCTTTCTTTACCCAGCGCGGGTTAATGCGCGTGGCGGCGGTGCAGCCCTGGCCGTGGCTGGACTGGTCGCTGTTAATCGGCACTGTGCTGGCCGGCGTGCTCACGGGGCTCGGTTGGCTACTGCTGCCTTCAGCATGGGCCGGCGGGTTGCTACTGTTGTTGGGCCTTGGCCATGCCATACGTCTATACCGCTGGTTTGATCGCGGCCTGCTGAGCGTGCCCTTGCTGTGGTCGTTGCACCTGGCTTACGCCTGGTTGGTGGTCGGTTGCGCAGCGCTGGCGCTGTGGCATTGGGGCGCGCCGCTATCGGCCAGCCAGGCCGTGCATGCGTTGACGGTTGGTTCCGTGGGCGGGCTGATTCTGGCCATGCTGGCGCGGGTTTCGTTGGGCCATACCGGGCGTCCACTGACCTTGCCGCGCGGTTTTGCGCTGGCCTTTGTGATGATCAACCTGGCCGCGCTGGTGCGCGTTGTTGGGGTGTCGTTTGCCTACCAGCCGGCCCTGTGGTTCGCCGCACTGTGCTGGAGTCTGGCGTGCGCGCACTACCTGTATTGCTATGGCCCGATGCTGTGCCGCACCCGGGCGGATGGACATCCGGGATGATTTATCTACTGCTCAAAGTCGTTCACCTGGGCGCCGCGGCGTTCTTTATTGGTGGGGTATTTTTTGAGGTGATGATCCTCAGTCGCGCCGCCCGTCAATTACCTCCCGAGCCTCGTGAACAATTGTCCAAAGCCTTGGGCCAGCGCGCACGACGGGTTATGCATTGGGTAATATTGGCACTCTATGGGGCAGGCCTGGCCTTGGCCTGGAACTTCCGCGCGGTGCTTGTCGACCCGTTTGCCAGCAGCTTTGGCACATTGTTAACGCTGAAAATCTGTCTGGCATTCAGCATTCTTGGGCATTTTCTGACTGTCGTCTGGCTGATGCGGACTGGGCGGATGAACCCGGCACGCTCACGCCTGATTCACCTGAGCGTGTTGACGCAGATGCTGCTTATGATCTTTCTAGCCAAAGCGATGGTGATTCTGACCTGGTAATCGCCGCCTGTGAGCACAAGGAAGGCCCGCAACTGACGGGCCTTCCTTGTTAAGGATTGAGTGCTTCTTTGCCTAAAAAAATGCAGGGAGTGGGCTAATAACGGCATTCAGGTGGCTGAGGAACAAGAAGCCCGAGACCAATACCGCATTGATCGACCAGGCTACCGTAAGAAAGCGGGCAATCTGGCCGTACATGGGCTCAGTGACATTGTCGGCATTGCGCCACACGGTATTCAGCACCCAGGCGGTGTATGCAACAAACGCGAGCAGGATTAAGCCAAACAGCGGCGTATCGACTCGACTGAACGCCAGCATGATCGAGCCGAACAGCACTTGGCTGACCAGCACGCCATAGAGCCAAAACGCCACCCACAAGGGGGTAGTGCCGGGGGCATTCAACGCTTGCTGAAGCTTGTGCATATCACCCAACTCGCAAAGCGCTGCTGATGGCCCATGGTTGGTTGAGCTTGCGGCCGTTGCGGGTCGCGGGTTACGTGAATGGCATGTCGCGTGGTTACCTCATGTCACGTTTTAGAGCATAGCGCGCTTTGCCGTATTTCCCAGCCAGTGCTGGGCTCTGTAGCTCAAGCCGGTTTGCTGAAAAAGCGCATGCGGCATGCCCGCCAAGCATATTAGCGCTGCCTCTCTTCAACCCCGTCCTCAAGCGCCCGGGTAAAGAGCAGGTTGTTTTCCAGGTGAATGTTTTGCATCAGGTTGATACCCAGCTCGTCGAGGCTGCGGTATAGCGCCCGTCAGGTGTTACATGCGCCGGCAGGTGGTTGCATGTCATTGGTCAGCATGATGATTTCCTCTAGGGCGTCGGCGTACTGAACATGCTCGAAGCGCATCGCTGAGATGGCCCCCGCCACGAGTGGATGGCTACTTTGTTTGATCATAGGAAAGAGCACGTGCTCTTCCTTATGCATATGGTTCTCCAGCTCCTGCTGCATGGTCAGTAGCACATCGGTCAAGCCGCGTGGGCAATGCTCTCGGGCACCGTGCACCTGTTCGACCCTGGCGGCCAGGCGTATCAACTCCGGTAACTGTTGACGATGCACCGCGTGGTAACGCTCAAGCAGGTGCTCAATCAGTTGTGCATTGGATGCTTGCTGCCAGTCGCACAGTGGCAACTCATCCGGAGCCAGGGCCAGTAAGTGCTCCTCCACCAGCCATGCATCGAGGTCGTTTTCCAGCGCGGCCTGGCGCAGGGTTTTCTGACCGTCGCAGCAGAAGTCCAGATGAAATGTATGGAATACCTGGGTTGCCCCGGGAATCCGACTGGCCAGGTTGCCCAGGGTGTGATCGAGTAATTGGTCGGTCATGAAACGCTCCTTCTCAGGCTGGATACTGAACGGGCTATCGCAACTCCCGTGTCGACTTCAGGCTTGACGCATATCAAGGGCTTACAGCCTTTCGAGGTTTAATCTACCTTGAATTTTCAAGGTGCCAGGTACCTGAAATGGTCAATTTTACCCCGCTGCAGCCTGGTCTTCTGGCAGCCCTGACCAGTGAACTGCCGCCCGCTGTGCGCCTGCAGCGCTTGGTGGTCAGCTTGCGTGAAGCGTTCGCCTGTACGGCGGTTGTGATACTGCGCCTGGATGCTCAGAGCCTGCGTCCACAAGCTGCTTTCGGGGTGGCCCATGAGGTGCTCGGGCGCAGCTTTATGCTGTCGCGCCACCCACGCCTCGCTCGGATTCTGGCGCAGCGCGAGCCCGTGCAATTTGCCGCCGATGATCAGCTGCCCGATCCCTATGACGTCCTGTTCGAAGACGGTGGCGAAGAGCCTCTGACGGCGCATGATTGCATCGGTACGAGTCTTTATCTGGACGGCCGTTTATGGGGCGCTGTGACGTTTGATGCGCTCCGACCGAGACACTTTGATGGCCAGGTGTGTCAGCAGTTGCAGGCTTATACCTGGCTGATCGAAACGGTCTTGCGCATCAACCGACTCGAAGCGGATGTGCGCAGCCTGGGCCTGGCCAGACGTGAGCAGATGGAGGGTGGCGACGAGACCCCGTCAATGATTCTTGGCAGCAGCCCGGTTGTGTGTGAGTTGCTCGATGAACTTGGCGTGGTGGCCGACTCGGACCTGCCGGTGTTACTGCAAGGTGAAACCGGCGTGGGCAAGGAGCTGTTTGCTCGCTGGCTGCATGCGCACTCGCCACGCGCGCGCAAGCCACTGGTGTATGTGAATTGCGCGGCGTTGCCGGAAAGCCTGGCAGAGAGTGAGCTGTTCGGTCATCTGCGCGGTGCCTTCTCCGGTGCCGGGCAGGATCGGCCTGGGCGGTTTGAAGCCGCCAATGGCGGCAGCTTGTTTCTCGATGAGATTGGCGAGTTGCCTTTGTCGATCCAGGCCAAGTTATTGCGCGCGTTGCAAAACGGCGAAATCCAGCGTTTGGGGGCTGACCAGCCGCACCATGTCGATGTGCGAATTATCGTCGCGACAAATCGGCGGCTGTGGGAGGAGGTGCGTAACGGCCGTTTTCGCGCCGACCTCTATCATCGCCTCTCCGTGTATCCGCTGCATATTCCGCCACTGCGCGAACGTGGCCGCGATGTGCTAGTGCTGGCGAGACACTTTCTTGAGCTTAATCGCACGCGCCTCGGGCTTCGTTGTTTGCGCCTATCCAGCGATGCCGAACGGGCACTGATGAGGTATGACTGGCCTGGCAACGTACGTGAGCTTGAGCATGTCATCAGTCGGGCGGCGCTTAAGGTGCTCAACCAGGCGCAATCACGTAGCGCCTTGCTCAGCATTGAAGCGTCCTGGCTGGGTTTGGACGGCCCCTCAGGCGATGCGCAACATAACCAGCCGGTGCAGCTGCCTGTTCGTATTGACGCCATGCACAGCGCGGTGGAGCAGTTCCAGGCGGAGTTGATTACTGCTGCTCTGGCGCGTTGTCAGGGCAAGTGGGCCGCTGCTGCTCGTGATCTGCAGCTGGACCCCAGCAATCTGCGCAAATTGGCACGTCGCCTCAACTTGATTTAACCGACGAAGGAGTTGCAATGCTGACCCACCTAGATGCCCAGGGCCGCGCCAATATGGTCGATGTTTCCGCAAAGCCAGCCACCACTCGCGAGGCCTTGGCCGAAGCACGGGTGCGTATGCAGCCAGCCACCTTGCAGATGATTGTCGCTGGCGGCCACCCCAAGGGCGATGTCTTCGCCGTGGCACGCATTGCCGGTATCCAGGCGGCCAAAAAAACCTCAGACCTGATCCCGCTCTGCCATCCCTTGATGCTGAGCAGCATCAAGCTCGAATTACAGGCCGAGGCCGATGACTGCGTGCGCATTCGCGCGCGGTGCAAGCTGGCCGGGCAAACCGGAGTGGAAATGGAAGCCCTTACCGCAGCCAGTGTTGCTGCGTTGACGATTTACGACATGTGCAAGGCCGTGGACCGTGGCATGCAGATCGAATCGGTGCGCTTGCTGGAAAAGAGCGGCGGGGCGTCCGGAGATTTTTATGCATCTTGAGTTTGGTCATGGTGCCTGTGTGACGAGCTGTTGAGATGGGGCAACCGTTAATCTGGAGGGTTGGCCATGAATGAACAGCTAGAAAACATGCGGCGCCATTATCAATGCGATGCCCTTTTGGACAGCCAGTTGGCTGATGACCCCGTCAGCCTGTTGCAGGCCTGGCTAGCGCAGGCGATTGAATGTGAAGCGCCGTCGGTTGAGGCCAATGCAATGGTTTTGGCCAGTGTGGATGCGCAGAGCCGGCCGCATTGTCGCGTGGTGTTGCTCAAAGGCCTGGACGCCGCAGGCCTGGTTTTCTATAGCCACTATGACAGCGCAAAAGGCGCTGAGCTGGCGTTAAACCCCTATGTGGCGGCAACCTTTTATTGGCCCGGAATGGAGCGGCAAGTGCGCGTGGAAGGTGTGATTGCAAAGGTCGCTGCTGACGAATCAGAGCGTTATTTTCACAGCCGGCCTTTGCTCAGTCGCTTGGCCTGCTGGGCCAGTCCACAGAGTTAGCCGCTGGTAAATCGCGAGGCCCTGGACGCCCGCATGCGACAGGTCCAGCAGCAGTATGCCAACAGTCAACCCGAGCGCCCCCAGACTTGGGGTGGTTATCGCCTGTCGATGCAGCGGGTGGAGTTCTGGCAGGGCCGGCCTGATCGTTTGCATGACCGTATCAACTATCTCAAGCAAGCCTCGGGCTGGTGCTGTGAGCGCCTTGCACCCTGACAAATAAGGACGTGACTGATGTTGACCCTTCATTATTTCGCCCGCTACCGCGAGCAGCTTGGCCTGGATCACGAGCGACTGGACTGGCAGCCCGCGCTAAGCAGTGTTGGTGCGCTGCGCGATCATTTGGTTGCGCGAGGTGGCTGTTGGGCCGAACTGGCAGCCAATAACTTGATGTGTGCGCGTAACCAGGATCTTTGCAGCCCGGCCGAGCCACTTGTGGACGGCGATGAAGTGGCATTCTTCCCTCCTGTGACCGGAGGCTGAGATGAGCATTCGGGTACAGCACCAACTGTTCGACGCCGGCGAGTTGCTCAATGCCCTGCATGGGCGCAATCAGGGCGTGGGGGGGGTGGTCAGTTTTGTCGGCTATGTGCGTGATTACAATGAGGCCCACGCGGTGCACGGCCTGTTTCTGGAGCACTACCCCGGCATGACCGAGAAAGCCCTAGCGAAAATCGAGGCTGAGGCGCGTACCCGCTGGCCTTTGCTGGCGGTTGAAATCGTGCACCGTGTCGGCCAGCTGGTACCGGGCGCGCCGATCGTGTTTGTGGGGGTCAGCAGTGCGCATCGGCAGGCGTCTTTCGAGGCCTGCGCATTCATCATGGATTACTTGAAAACCCGTGCACCTTTCTGGAAGAAAGAGCACGACGGCGAGCGTCAGCAGTGGGTTGCGGCGCGCGCCAGCGACCAGCAGGCGGCGCAGCGCTGGAGTGTGGTAAACAGCGTCAGGGACTGACGCTGTTTGCCCCGGTGTTTAGTGCCGTGTCAGCCTCGGCAGGCGCTTCAATGTCCCAGCCGCCAAACAGGTACCAGTCCTCGCCGAGCATTTCTGCGGGGTGCATGGTGCGGTCTGCGCCGTTACCGCAGGCCAGGTCAGCGCTCGAGCAGTAACGATCACAGCCCCAGCAAATGCGTTCCGGGTGTTTAGGATGCAGCGGAAATTTCTTACTCATCGGGCGGCCCCTTCGGCTGACACCTGCGTTCAGGTTAAGCCGTGAGAGGGGGTTGGCCTTGACCTCGATCAAGTTGCTCGCGATTGCCCCTAGGGGATACCTCCAACGGGGAATGGGCGAGGGCGTACATACGGCGCAGGCTTGTGGGTAATGACTTTTCGAGGAGGGCAACATGGCCCATTTATCCAGCGATACGTTTCACTCACTGCGCATTGCCGTCCTCACGGTTAGCGATACTCGCACCTTGGCCACCGACACATCGGGGCAGACCTTGATCGAAGGGTTGGAGTCGGCCGGCCATGCCTTGTTCGAACGCGCCATTGTTCAGGATGACATTTGGCAGATCCGCGCACGCCTGTGCGCCTGGATCGCCGACCCGCTGGTGCAGGCGGTGCTGATTACGGGCGGTACCGGTTTCACTGCGCGTGACAACACTCCGCAGGCGGTGGCGCCTTTGCTGGATAAAGCCGTGGATGGCTTTGGCGAGCTGTTCCGCCAGGTATCGTTGGCGGAGATTGGCACCTCCACGGTGCAGTCGCGGGCGTTGGCGGGCATCAGCAACGGCACGCTGGTGTGCTGCATGCCGGGCTCGCCGGGCGCCTGCCGTACCGCCTGGAACAATATTTTGCTGGAGCAGCTGGACAGCCGTACCCGGCCCTGCAACTTTGTTCCGCACCTCAAACAGCTACCGCAACAGCCGGTCAGTGCCTGTGGGGCTCGCTCATGAGTGCCTGCGGTTGCGATGGTCATGGCCATAGCCTGCGTCCGGTCGATCAGGCCATTGCCGAGTTGCTCTCCCGAGTGCCTGCCGCGCTGCCCAGCGAATTGATCGCCCTGAGCGAGGCGGGCGGCCGAGTGCTGGCCGAAGATGTACGTGCGCCCCGGCCAATGCCGGCATGGGATAACAGTGCGATGGACGGCTACGCCCTGCGCGCCGCCGATGTGCCTGCGGACGGGGGCTGGTTGCCTCTGGCCGGGCGCATTGCTGCAGGTGACAGTGGCTTGCAGCCGCTGCCGCTGGGCCATGCGGTACGAATTTTCACCGGCGCACCGTTGCCGCCCGGTGCCGACAGTGTGGTGGCGCAAGAGCAGGCGCAAGAAGAGGGGGGGGAAGTGCGCTTGCCCGCTACCCCGTTGGGCAGTCATGTGCGCCGTTGCGGTGAAGAGTTTGCAGTGGACAGCTGCGTGCTGCAGGCCGGCCAGCGCCTGCGGCCACAAGAGCTAGGGTTATTGGCCAGCCTGGGCGTGGCTGAGGTGCGGGTGCATCGACGTTTGCGGGTGGGCCTGTTGAGCAGTGGCAATGAGCTGCGTGAGCCGGGTGAGGCGTTGCAGGCCGGGCAGATCTACAACGCCAACCGCTACAGCATTGGCGCTGTTTTGCGCGGGTTGGGCTGTGAGGTGGATGACAGTGTGTTGCTGCGTGACGAATTGGATGCCAGTCGTGCCGCGTTGCGCCTGGCCGCTGCTCAATGTGATGTGTTGGTTAGCAGTGGCGGAGTGTCGGTCGGTGAAGAGGATCACCTCAAGCATGCCGTGAGCGAGTTGGGTGAGCTGCAGTTGTGGCGGCTGGCCATTCAGCCGGGCAAACCCTTGGCCTTCGGGCATGTGTGCGGTACGCCCTGGATCGGTTTGCCGGGCAACCCGGCGGCGGCGCTGATTACCGCGTTGGTGGTGGCTCGGCCCTACCTGTTAAGGGCTCAAGGTTGTCGCGATGTCATGCCCCAGCCGCTGCGTATCGCTGCTGGGTTTTCCTGGGACAGGGCCAATAGTCGCCGCCAGTACCTGCGTGCGCGTTTGTACCCGGCAGGTGGGCAACTGAATGCGGTACTTCACCCCAAACAAGGCTCGGCGATGCTCACGGCCGCTTGCTGGGCGGATGGCCTGGCCATCGTCGAATGTCAGCGCACATTGGCGGCGGGGGAACTGATTGATTTTCTGCCTTTCGACAGCCTGCTGCACTGACCCGGCTTGACCAGCATCAAGGGCGCATAGCGTTTTGCGCCCTAGAGTGTCGCCACGCTTTTAGACAGAGGATTTCAACATGCATCTGGTATGTCCGGCGGGCAGCTTGCCCGCCCTTAAGGCAGCCTTGCAGCAAGGTGCAGACGCGATTTATGTCGGCTTTCGCGATGACACCAATGCACGGCACTTTGCCGGCCTCAACCTCGATGACAAACAACTGGATAGCGGCCTGCAACTGATCCGTCAGCGCGGCAAGTAGCTCTATGTGGCGGTCAATACCTATGCCCAGCCACAGGGCTGGACGCGCTGGCAGCGGGCTGTTGATCAGGCCGCCGACTTGGGGGTGGATGCGCTGATTGCCGCCGATCCTGGCGTGCTGGCTTACGCCAGCCGGCGTTACCCTGACCTCAATCTGCACCTGTCAGTCCAGGGCTCGGCCACCAATGTGGCAGCGCTGAGCTTCTATCAGCAGCGCTACAACATTCGCCGCGCCGTGTTGCCACGGGTACTGTCGCTGGCACAGGTACGCCAGGTGGCAGAAAAAAGCACGGTGCCGCTGGAGGTTTTTGCCTTTGGCAGCCTATGCATCATGGCTGAGGGGCGTTGCCACCTGTCGTCTTATGTTACGGGCGAGTCGCCCAACCTGTGCGGGGTCTGTTCACCGGCTAAAGCGGTACGTTGGCAGGAGGATGCCGATGGCCTGAGCTCGCGCCTGGGTGGCGTCTTGATCGACCGCTACAGCCCTGAAGAACCGGCCGGTTACCCAACCCTGTGCAAGGGCCGTTTTATGGTCAACGGCCAGCGTTTTCACGCGCTGGAAGAGCCGACCAGCCTGAACACTCTGGACCTGATCCCGCAGTTGGCGAAAATCGGCATTGCCGCAGTAAAAATCGAAGGCCGGCAGCGCAGCCCAGCGTATGTCGAGCAGGTCACACGCGTGTGGCGCGCCGCTCTGGATGCCCACGCACAGGCACCTGCACATTTCAACGTATTGCCACAGTGGCGCAGTGCGCTTGATGCGCTGTCGGAAGGCAGCCAGAGCACCCTGGGTGCCTACCATCGATCCTGGCAGTGAGGCGGTTATGAAACTGAGTCTGGGCCCTGTGCTGTTTTACTGGAGCCGTGAAAAGCTCTTGGACTTTTATGCCGAGATGGCTGAGCAGCCGCTCGATATCATCTACCTGGGCGAAACCGTCTGCTCCAAGCGTCGCGCTCTATCGCTGGACGACTGGCTCGGCTTGGCCCGTGAGCTACGCGAGTGCAGCAAGGCTGAGTTGGTGCTCTCGGGTTTGGCGTTGATCGAGGCCGCTTCCGAGCTGTCCAGCCTCAAGCGCTTGTGCCACAACGGCGAAATGCTGGTGGAAGCCAATGATATGGGGGCGGTGCAACTGCTGCACGAACAAGGCCTGCCATTTGTCGCCGGCCCCGCGCTCAACCTGTATAACGCCCAAGCCCTTGCCGAGCTGCAAGACTGTGGCTTGCAACGCTGGGTGCCGCCGGTGGAGTGTTCGGCGGCGCTGTTGCGCGACTGCCTGGACCAGCTTGATGCGCTGGGACGACCGCGCCCCGAAGTGGAGTTGTTTGCCTACGGCCATTTGCCCCTGGCCTACTCGGCGCGCTGTTTTACCGCGCGAGCGGAGAACCGCCCCAAGGACGATTGCCAGATTTGCTGCATCAACTACTCCGAAGGTATCCCGCTGCTCAGCCAGGAAGGCGAAGCGTTGTTTACCCTCAATGGCATCCAGACGCTCTCGGCGCGGGTGAATAACCTGCTGGCCGACTACCCGGCTGTGCAACGCAGTGGCGTTGATTGCCTGCGCTTAAGCCCGCGCGCTGACGGCATGGCCCAGGTGGTGGCGGATTATCACGCGGTGCGTCAGGGCGGTTTGCCGCCGTTGCTGGCGCAGGGTTGCAATGGTTACTGGCATGGCCGTCCGGGTATGCTCAGCGCAGAGGAGGCTGGCCTGTGTTAAGTGTTCAACAGTGGGCGCTGCGCAGTGCTGATCCGTTACTGGGGCTGGCCAAGCATGTGCCCTTTACCTTGCAGCGCTGGGTATTGGAGGCCGCCGCCGCACGGCTGTTTGCTGAGTCGGTGAGTGACGGCGCGTTTGATTTGCTCAAGGGTCGCTGGCTGCGTTTGGAGGTGAGCGATTTGCAGCTGGGCTGGTGCATCACCCGTAACCGTCAGGGCTTGCGCATGGCTGCGCAGGCGCCTGTAGATGTGTGCATCCGCGGTAACTGGCGTGAGTTTGTCTTGCTCGCCAGCCGCCAGGAAGACCCGGACACCTTGTTCTTTCGCCGGCGCCTAGTGATTGAAGGGGATACCGAGCTGGGGTTGGCGATGAAAAACCTGATCGACAGTCTCGACCCGGACCAACTGCCGCCACGCCTGTGGCGTTCGCTATGCCGGGTGGGTGAGGTGGTTCGTGATGATCTGGCGCAACGGGCAACGGCCAAGGCCAGCTAAGCACTCACCCCACGGCAGTGCTGCCGGTTCATACAGACAGCACTGCCGGGTGGAGGGTGTGTTTAGGATTTGTGGTTTTCTAGCGCCGGCTGCAGGCGCTGATCGCGGCTAATCAGTTCCACTATTTCCGCGTAGACTTGGTCCACGGTTGCGCTGTTGAAATCCTTGCCGTAGCGCTTCTTTAAGCCCAGGTCACTCAGGGTGATATGCACATTGGCCTTGATGCCGTGTTGCTCCAGGCAGCCTCGCACGCACTCTAGCTTGCAGCCATCGAACGCAAGAATAGCTTGGCCGCTACACGCCTTGTTAACCAGCGCGGTAACTCGCCCGCCGACCCCGGCAATGCAGGACATCTCGGCCAGCCCGGCACGGTCTAGGCGCACAGCCAGGGTATTGGCGAGCTGAGCCACGTTGGAGCAGCCGGAGCAGGAATAAACCAGTGGCAGGGTAGGGGTGGACATAAAGCACTCCTCAGATGAGCCGCCGCATACGGCGGCGTTCATTCGTAGTAGTTGGCCAGGCTGAGAGGATCCAAGACGCGGATATTGCGGCGCTCCATGGCGATCAATCCGGCATCAATCAGGCGATGCAGGATGCGCGAGAAGGTTTCCGGCTGGATGCCCAGCTGCGAGGCGATAAGCCGTTTCGGTACGCTGAGCTGAATTTGCTCGCCGCCAGCCTCGTCTTGCTCCTGGCAGAGAAAACGCACCACGCGCCGACCGGCATTTCCGGCAGTCAGGGTGTCGATTTCATTCAGGCGTTGATGCAGGCGAATACTCAGATTGGCCAACAAGTCGAGGCAGATTTTCGGTTGTTCTTCCAGCAGACGCCGGTAATGACAGCCATCAATACTGATCAGGTTACTGGTCTTCAGCGCGTTACAGGTCACCGGATAATATTTTGCGCCGGTAAACAGCAAGGCTTCGGCAAAGCTCTGGCCGGGTTGAATCACCTCGACCAGTTTTTCCTGCCCTTCGAACAGCACGCGGGTCAGCTTTACTTGGCCGTTGAGCAGCAGATAAAAGCGATCGGCCGTGTCGCCCTGGTGGAACAACGCCTCACCGCTGTCCAGCTTGCGGTGAATCGCCAGGCAACTGACTTCGTTGAATAGATCCTCGGGCAAGCGGCTGAACAAGTGGTGCTGGCGCAACGCCTTGAGGTTTTCTGAATCGGTCAGCATGGCGGTACCTCCTAGCTGCCATCCTATGTGCACTGTTGCGCCTCGCCCATTCCCCGAAGGCGCTACCTCCAAAGAGGCAGTGTGATGTTGTGGCTGATTTGGGATGCTATGGCGAGGAACCTCGTGCGTTCGGTGGCGGGTGTTTAAGCCAGGCTTGATTGAGGAATGCGCCGTGGATGTGAAGCAGTTGTTGAGTAACAACCGTAACTGGGCCGAATCGATGAGCGCTCGTGATCCGGACTTCTTCCCCAGCTTGGCGCGTCAGCAGAAACCGGAGTTTCTCTGGGTCGGTTGCTCCGACAGCCGCGTGCCGGCTAACGAAGTGGTGGGGATGATGCCCGGTGAGCTGTTTGTGCATCGCAACGTGGCCAATATGGTGGTGGCCACAGACATGAATTTTCTCTCGGTGCTGCAGTACGCGGTAGACGTACTGCAGGTCAAACAGATAATCGTCTGTGGCCATTACGGCTGTGGTGGCGTGCGCGCGGCGTTGAGCCATGAAGCCCTTGGATTGATCGATAACTGGCTGCGCGCGCTAAAGGCCTTGCATCATCAGAACTTGCCACGGTTTGCCGGGCTGAATGCCGAGCAGCAGGTCAATTTATTGTGCGAGCTGAATGTGCAGCGCCAGGTGCGAAACGTGTGCCACACCACCATTGTGCAGAGCGCTTGGCGGCGTGGGCAGAGTCTGGCGGTGCATGGTTGGATCTATGGTTTGACCGACGGCCTGGTCAAAGACCTGAACGTGACTGTCGATTGCGCTACCCAGCTCGATGAGACCTTTCTGTATGACCAATAACGCGGGTGTGAAAACCGCTTAACGCAGATTTTCCATGGCCCATACCGCCGCTTCAACCCGTGAACGCAGGCCGAGTTTGTGCAGCAGGTGTTTCACATGCACCTTCACGGTACCTTCGGTGATGCCCAGTTTGTTGCCGACCATTTTGTTGCTCAGGCCGCCGGCGATCATTTTCAGCACCTGCCGTTCGCGATCGGTTAAATCCAGTGAGCTGGCACTTTGCGGCGCGCGCAGTGCCTGAGCGAGTGCCGCAGTCAGCGCCGGGCTGACCACCAGCGCACCTTTCAGAGCCTCGCGCAACCGCACGATCAGCAGCTCCGGCTCCATATCCTTGAGCAGGTAACCGTCGGCGCCAAAGCGCATGGCATCGCGCACGTCATGTTCGGCATCGGACACGGTAAACAGCAGTACCTTGCCGGCGTAGTTCAATTCGCGCAGGCGTTTGAGGGTTTCCACGCCATTGAGTTGCGGCATGTTGTTGTCAAGCAACACCAGCTCAGGGTTCAACTGGGCCACTAGGGCGATGGCTTCTTCGCCGTTATTGGCTTCTCCGACAACGCACAGGTCGCTCTCCAGCTCGATCAGTTGGCGAATGCCGCGACGCATTATGGGGTGGTCGTCGACCAGCAACAGGGTGTGGGGAGCGGAAGGCTTCATTGCGGATTATCTCGGCTGGGTTGGCGAAGAAATTCGGGGCAGAACAGTACATGCACCCGGGTTCCACTGGGTTCGCGTGAGCTAATGCTGAGGTCGCCGCTGAGGCTGCGAGCACGCTCCTGCATGATGGTTAAACCATGATGTTGGCGACTGTCGAATCCATCGGCAATTCCACAACCGTCATCCTCGATCAAGAGCTCGACCTTTTCGCCGAGCTGGCGCAGGTGCACCCAGGCTTGTTTGGCTTGGGCGTGACGGGTGCAGTTGGATAATGCTTCGCGCACGATTTGCAACAGGTGGATCTGTTCGGTTGCCGTGAGGCCAAAGGCCAGTGGTTCGCAATGCAACAGTATGCGGATATTGCCGCGCTCGGCGAACTCGCGGGCAGTGTCGTTGAACGCCTGGTCGATACCGCCGTCCTGAATTTGCAGGCGGAAGGTAGTGAGGAGCTCGCGTAATTGGCGGTAGGCATTATTCAGCCCGTCACGCAGTTCATCACTGACCTGGATCAATTGCTCGCCCGACTCGCCGCGGCGAATCAGGGTCTGCAGGCGGCTGACCTGCAGCTTCATGTAGGACAACGCCTGGGCCAGCGAATCATGCAGCTCGCGGGCGATAATGGTGCGCTCATCGAGCAGGAGCAAACGGTTGTCCTGTTCGCGCTGGTGCTCGAGCAGCAACGAGGTGCCGATCAGGTTGGCCAGGGCTTGAATCAGCTCCTGCTCCCAGATATGTGGCGGGTGGCCATCGAGGTAGTGCGCGCGCAACTCGCCCAAACTATGGCCTTGAGCATTGACCGGGTAAATCAGCCGGCTAGGCCCCTGATGACGCTCGCAGCTGGCGCAGTCGTTAGGCGCACAGATTTCCCGTGACTCGTTACCGTGCAGGGCAATCAGCTGCTCAACCGGCTCAGCGGCATCGCCACGCAGGCACAGGGTCAGGCGCAGGCCCGGTAAGCGCAGCTGGAAGCGCTCGATCAGTTCGTCCAGCTGCTCCGCGTTGGCCGGGTTGCTAGCAATGCTGCGGCTGCTTGTATAGAGGAGTTCAAGCGCGGCATTGGATTGTTCGAGGTTCTGGGTTTTTTCCGCGACTCGTGATTCCAGCGTGCGGTGTGACTCTTCGATGGCGTCGGCCATGCTGTTGAAACTCAGGGCCATCTGCCCCAATTCGTCGTCGGAACGATATTCGATACGTGCATCCAGATCGCCTGTGCGAAAGCGCTCCGTGGTGCTCACCAACTCTTGTAACGGGCTGATGACACTGCTTTGCAGCTCGAACATGCCGATCAACAGAATGACCACCGTAAGCAGCAGGGCTGCTCCTTGGATGTTTTGCTGCCAGCTTTGACGCTGCTCACTGAGTTTTTGCAGCAACAGCACAAACTGTTCGAGTTGCTCGACAAATCCTTCCGAGGCTTGCTGGAACGCTACTTTGTCGTTGCGTTCCAGCGCAGGTCTCAACTGTGTATCCCAGGTTTTAAAGATGTTGCCGAAGGCTTGTTGCTGTGGGGAGGCGCTCTGCTCGTTGAGCAAGTGCTGCAGGGTGCTGCTGTCGAGGCGCCGCTGCATGTCGTTGCTTAGTTGAGCAACCTGCTCGGGCGAGGCGTTGGCTTCCAGCTGCCAGTTCAGTCGGTAGGTGGCCATACGCAGTGAGCCTGCGGTGTTGATGGCCGCAGCGTCGTTCTCACTGACCCAGGCAATCAGCACCGCACTAAAGGCGCTGGAGAAGGCAAGGGCGGCAATCAGCATGACCGCAAGTCCGGCTCGGGCCGGCAGCGAGCTTTTCAGCCAGTCAAGCATGACGGCTACCTCTAAAGAGATTTTGGCCAAAGTCCATGTGTTTAGTACCCCGCCTTTTTTTATTTAACCTATTGATTTTAATGAATTTATTTATCGTTATTGGCGCTACCTCTTTAGTGGTATCGACGGCAATGATAGGCCCTGGAGGTGATGGGCTCCCTTGATCTAGGTCAACTGTTTCCGATGGCACGCGACTATCCTGCTACCATGAACTGACATGCGGGGGAGCGGTCATGGTAAGCCAGAAAGTACAGCAAGGCTTGGTACTGGGCATGAGTACCACAGCGTTCACCATCTGTTTCATGGTGTGGATGATGTTTGCGGTGCTGGGTATTCCGGTCAAAGAGCTGCTGCAGCTCAACGAGACCCAGTTTGGTTTGCTGGTATCCACACCGGTGCTGACCGGTTCGCTGGTGCGCCTGCCACTGGGCATGCTCACCGACCGTTTTGGCGGGCGGATCGTGTTCTTTCTGCTGATGTTGGCGTGTGTCCTGCCGATTTACCTGATCAGCGCGGCCACTCAGTACTGGCAGTTTCTGCTCTTGGGTTTGTTTGTCGGCCTGGCTGGCGGTTCTTTCTCGGTAGGCATCGCCTATGTCGCCAAGTGGTTCAGCAAGCAAACCCAAGGCACGGCAATGGGGGTGTTCGGTGCCGGTAACGCGGGCGCTGCCCTGACCAAGTTTGTGGCTCCGGCAATTATTGCCGCCGGCAGCTGGCAGATGGTGCCCAAGGTCTACTCGGCCATCATGTTCATCACGGCGCTGCTGTTCTGGTTTTTCACCTACGAGAACAAAGCGCACCGCATGCCCAGTTCGGTGTCGTTCGCCGAGCAGCTCAAGACGCTGAAGGATCCTCGGGTATGGCGCTACTGCCAGTACTACTCGATCGTGTTTGGCGGCTATGTCGCATTGGCCCTGTGGATGACCAAGTACTACGTCCAGGAGTACGAATTCTCCCTGCAGAGCGCAGCGTTACTGGCCGCCTGTTTCTCCCTGCCCGGCGGCATCTTGCGCGCCTTCGGCGGCTGGATGTCGGACAAGTGGGGCGCGCACAGCGTGACCTGGTGGGTGATGTGGGTCAGCTGGATTTGCTTGTTCATTCTGTCCTACCCGCAAACCAGCCTGATCGTACAAACCGTCAATGGCCCGCAAAGCTTTCACCTGGGGCTGAGCGCCACGTTGTTCACCGTGCTGCTGTTCATCATGGGCATCGCCTTCGCGTTCGGCAAAGCCTCGGTCTTCAAATACATCTCCGATGAGTTCCCTGACCGCATGGGCGCTGTGTCCGGCATCGTCGGTCTGGCGGGCGGTCTGGGTGGTTTTGTCCTGCCAATCATGTTTGGCGCGCTGGTTGATCTGACTGGCGTACGCAGCTCCTGCTTCATGCTCATGTACGGAGTGGTCTGGGTCTCTCTGGTCTGGATGTACCTCAGCGAAGTCCGCAAAACCCCGCTCATGGGTCAGGGCTCTTCTAGCCCAATGGTTTCCGCTTCTGACGCTTAAGGAGAGAGTTATGTCTGTAACCAACAACCTCGCCAGTAATTTACCTCCACCCAAGGGGCCGGTGATTAGCGACTGGCAACCAGAGGACCCGCATTTCTGGGGCACGGTCGGTAAGCGCATTGCCAACCGTAACCTGTGGGTCTCGATTCCGGCGCTGCTGCTAGCGTTTGCCGTGTGGATGGTGTGGAGCACGGTGATTGTGCGTTTGAACGCCATCGGCTTCGGTTTCACCACCGACCAACTTTTTTGGCTGGCCGCCTTGCCGGGGTTGTCCGGTGCCACATTGCGCATCTTTTATTCGTTCATGGTGCCCATCTTCGGTGGCCGCCGCTGGACCGCGCTAAGTACGGCCTCGTTGCTTGCTCCGGCTATCTGGATGGGCTTTGCCGTACAGAACCCGGAAACGCCTTACAGCGTATTTGTGATCATCGCGTTGCTCTGTGGTTTTGGCGGCGGCAACTTTGCTTCATCGATGTCCAATATCAGCTTCTTCTACCCGAAAGCACAGCAGGGCACAGCGCTCGGCTTGAATGCCGGTCTTGGCAATCTGGGCGTTTCGGTGATGCAGTTTCTGGTGCCATTGGTCATTGGCTTCAGCCTGTTTGGGGCTGTGGGTGGTCGTCCGCAGGAACTGGCGGATGGTGGTCAGTTGTGGCTGCAAAACGCCGGTTTTGTCTGGGTTCCGCTGATCATCGCGGTCACTGTAGCCGCCTGGTTTTGCATGAATGATTTGACCAGCGCCAAGGCCTCCTTCTCTGAGCAGGCAGTGATTTTCACCCGTAAGCACAACTGGTTGATGTGCTGGTTATACCTGGCCACCTTCGGTTCTTTTATTGGCTTTGCTGCTGCTTTCCCGCTGTTGATCAAACACTCCTTTCCTGATGTGAACGCTTTGAAATTTGCCTTTCTTGGGCCCTTTGTCGGTGCGCTGATGCGTCCGCTGGGCGGTTGGGTAGCGGACAAGCTGGGCGGCGCGCGCGTCACCCTGTGGAACTTTGTACTGATGATCGCAGCGGTATTCGGGGTCATTCACTTTTTGCCGCAGGACGGTAGCGCCGGAAGCTTCTACGGCTTTCTGGCGATGTTCATGCTGCTGTTTGTTACCACCGGTATTGGTAACGGTTCGACCTTTCGCATGATCCCGGTGATTTTCCGCACCTTGCATGAACGCTGGAGCGCCGGCAAAGACGCGGCCGCTAAAGAGTTGGCCAGCAAGGCGGCGGGTAAGGAGTCAGCTGCTGTTCTGGGCTTTACCTCGGCAATTGGCGCCTTCGGTGCGTTCTTTATTCCCAAGTCATTCGGTTCCTCCATCGCGCTGACCGGTGGACCTGAGGTCGCCCTCTACGTGTTCGTGGGCTACTACCTGAGCTGCATCCTGGTGACCTGGTGGTGGTACTCACGCAAGGGTGCCGAGACACCCTGCTAACCCCGTAACTGAATCCGAGAAATGACGAGCGTAGGGCCGCCTGCGCTCAGCCTGAGAGGAAGAAAAAATGAGCCACCTACTCGACCAGCTGCGCTTCTTCAATCGTAAGCAGGGTGAGTTCGCCGATGGTCACGGTGAGACCCGCAAAGAGTCCCGTGACTGGGAGAACGTGTACCGCTCACGCTGGCAGTACGACAAGATTGTGCGCTCCACCCACGGGGTGAACTGCACCGGTTCGTGCTCGTGGAAGATCTACGTGAAGAACGGCCTGATCACCTGGGAAACCCAGCAGACCGACTACCCGCGTACCCGTAACGACCTGCCCAACCACGAGCCGCGGGGCTGCCCACGGGGTGCCAGCTACAGCTGGTACATCTACAGCGCCAACCGTCTGAAGTACCCGAAAATTCGCAAGCCACTGCTTAAACTGTGGCGTGAAGCGCGCCGTACCATGGCGCCGGTAGAGGCCTGGGCGAGCATTGTTTCCGATCCGGTCAAGGCCGAGTCGTACAAAAGCAAGCGCGGCATGGGTGGCTTTATTCGTTCGAGCTGGGATGAAGCCAACGAAATCATCGCCGCTGCTAACGTCTACACCGTTAAAGAGCACGGCCCGGACCGCGTGGTCGGCTTCTCGCCGATCCCCGCCATGTCGATGGTCAGCTACGCCGCAGGCAGCCGTTACCTGTCGCTGATCGGCGGCGTATGCCTGAGCTTCTATGACTGGTACTGCGACCTGCCGCCGGCTTCCCCGCAGGTGTGGGGCGAGCAGACCGACGTGCCGGAGTCGGCCGACTGGTACAACTCCAACTACATCATTGCCTGGGGCTCCAACGTCCCGCAGACCCGCACCCCGGACGCGCACTTCTTCACTGAGGTGCGCTACAAAGGCACCAAGACCGTTTCCGTTACTCCGGACTATTCCGAAGTAGCCAAGCTCACCGACCTCTGGCTGAACCCTAAGCAGGGCACCGATGCGGCGTTGGCTCAGGCGTTCAATCACGTCATCTTCAAAGAGTTCCACCTCGACAAGCCGAGTGAATATTTCACCGACTACGTGCGTCGTTACACCGACTTCCCAATGCTGGTGCTGCTCAAGGAGCATGGCGAAGGTAGCTACCAGCCGGACCGCTTCCTGCGTGCCGCTGACCTGACCGACAACCTTGAGCAGGCCAACAACCCCGAGTGGAAAACCGTTGCCCTGGACAGCGCCAGCAATGAACTGGTGTCGCCGTTGGGCTCGATCGGCTACCGCTGGGGCGAGAAGGGCAAGTGGAACATCCAGGCCCGTGAAGGCTCGGCGGATCGTGAGGTCAAACTGCAACTGAGCCTGATCGGCGAAGACGTGGCCGAAGTGGCGTTCCCCTACTTTGGCGGGCAGACCCACGCGCACTTCCAGCACGTGGCAGGTGACGAGGTGCAGTTGCGCCGGGTGCCGGTCCGTTCCATCACCCTGGCCGATGGCAGCCAGGTGAAAGTCGCTACCGTATTCGATCTGTCGGCGGCCAACCTGGCCATCGACCGTGGTCTGGGCGGCGCTAACGTGGCCAAGGATTACAACGATGCCAGCGTGCCCGGCACCCCGGCGTGGCAGGAGCAGATCACTGGCGTCAGCCGTGAGAAGGCCATCCAGATCGCCCGTGAGTTTGCCGACAACGCCGACAAGACCAAGGGTCGCAGCATGATCATCGTCGGTGCGGCGATGAACCACTGGTACCACATGGACATGAACTACCGTGGCCTGATCAACATGCTGATGTTGTGCGGCTGCGTAGGGCAAACCGGTGGTGGCTGGGCGCACTACGTGGGGCAGGAAAAACTGCGTCCGCAGTGCGGCTGGTTGCCGCTGGCCTTTGGCCTGGACTGGAGCCGTCCGCCACGCCAGATGAACGGTACCAGCTTCTTCTACAACCACTCGTCCCAGTGGCGTCATGAAAAAATGAGCATGCACGAAGTGCTCTCGCCCTTGGCCGACAAGTCGCAGTTCCCCGAGCACGCGCTGGATTACAACATCCGCGCCGAACGCGCCGGCTGGTTGCCGAGTGCGCCGCAGCTCAACCGTAACCCGCTGCAAATCACCAAGGATGCCGCCGCTGCGGGCATGTCGCCGGTGGATTATGTGACCCAGTCGCTGCAAGACGGCAGCTTGAAGTTTGCCTGCGAGCAGCCGGATAATCCGGCCAACTTTCCGCGCAACATGTTTATCTGGCGCTCCAACTTGCTCGGCTCGTCCGGCAAGGGCCACGAGTACATGCTCAAGTACCTGCTGGGTACCAAGAACGGCGTGATGAACGAAGACCTGGGCAAGCGCGGCGGGGTCAAGCCGGGTGATGTCGAGTGGGTGGACGAAGGCGCAATCGGCAAGCTCGATCTGGTCACCACCCTGGACTTTCGCATGTCCTCCACCTGCGTCTATTCCGACATCGTGTTGCCGACGGCAACCTGGTACGAAAAAGACGACATGAACACCTCGGACATGCACCCCTTCATTCACCCGCTGTCGGCGGCGATTGATCCGGCCTGGGAGTCGCGTTCCGACTGGGAAATCTACAAGGGTATCGCCAAGCGTTTCTCGGAAATGGCCGAAGGCCACCTGGGCGTAGAGCAGGACCTGGTGACCATTCCCATGCAGCACGACAGCGTGGGCGAGTTGGCCCAGCCTTTCGGCGGCACCGACTGGAAAACTGCCGGCGAAGCACCGGTTCCGGGCAAGAACTGCCCGAACATGCTGGTGGTCGAGCGCGACTACCCCAACACCTTCAAGAAATTCAGCTCCCTCGGGCCGCTGC
This sequence comes from Halopseudomonas sp. T1L2, assembly GCF_055397385.1. Classification (NCBI taxonomy): domain Bacteria; kingdom Pseudomonadati; phylum Pseudomonadota; class Gammaproteobacteria; order Pseudomonadales; family Pseudomonadaceae; genus Halopseudomonas; species Halopseudomonas sp. T1L2. The sequence continues at coordinate 3,345,128 of NZ_AP040865.1, forward strand.
TCGACAAGCTGGGCAATGGCGGCAAGGGCATTAACTGGAACACCGAACATGAGGTCGAGTTCCTCGGTGAGCTGAACTACAAGGTGCGCGAGGAGGGGGTCAGCAAAGGTCGGCCGAAGATTGATACGGCCATTGATGCGGCGGAGGTGATTCTCTCCCTGGCTCCGGAAACCAACGGCCATGTGGCGGTTAAAGCCTGGGCAGCCCTGTCCGAATTTACCGGTCTGGATCACAGCCACCTGGCCGTGCCGAAAGAGCATGAAGCGATTCGCTTCCGCGATATTCAGGCGCAGCCGCGCAAGATCATCTCCAGCCCGACCTGGTCAGGCCTGGAAGACGACAAGGTCAGCTACAACGCCGGTTACACCAACGTCCACGAGTACATCCCGTGGCGCACCATCACCGGCCGTCAGCAGTTCTATCAGGATCACCCGTGGATGCAGGCGTTTGGCGAGCAGCTGATGAGCTACCGGCCACCAATCAACACCCGCACCATCGAGTACGTGAAGGACAAGCGCCCCAACGGCAACACCGAGATCGTCTTGAACTGGATCACGCCGCACCAGAAGTGGGGCATCCACAGTACCTACACCGACAACCTGATCATGCTCACCTTGAGCCGGGGCGGCCCGATTATCTGGCTCTCGGAAACCGACGCCAAGCGTGCCGGCATCGAGGACAACGACTGGGTCGAATGCTTCAACGCCAACGGCGCCCTGACCGCGCGAGCGGTGGTCAGCCAGCGGGTTAAAGACGGCATGGTGATAATGTACCACGCCCAGGAACGGATCATGAACGTGCCGGGTTCGGAAACCACCAAGACCCGTGGCGGCCACCACAACTCGGTAACCCGCGTGGTGCTCAAGCCCACCCACATGATCGGGGGCTACGCGCAACAGGCCTATGGCTTCAACTACTACGGCACGGTCGGCTGCAACCGCGACGAGTTTGTGGTGGTACGCAAGATGAGCAAGGTCGATTGGCTCGATGGCTCTGACGGTGACGCTTTGCCACAACCCCTGCCACAAGATATTTGAGGAGCGCTGACATGAAAATTCGTTCACAAGTCGGCATGGTCTTGAACCTGGACAAGTGCATCGGTTGCCACACCTGTTCAATCACCTGCAAAAACGTCTGGACCAGCCGTGAAGGCATGGAATACGCCTGGTTCAACAACGTGGAAACCAAGCCTGGTATTGGCTACCCGAAAGAGTGGGAAAACCAGGACAAGTGGAAGGGCGGTTGGGTACGCAACAAGGACGGCTCGATCAATCCGAAAATCGGTGGCAAGTTCCGCGTGCTGGCGAACATCTTCGCCAACCCGGACATGCCCACCATCGACGACTATTACGAGCCGTTCGATTTCGACTATCAACACCTGCACACCGCACCACTGGGTGAGCATCAGCCGACTGCCCGGCCGCGCTCGGTACTCACCGGCAAGCGCATGCAGAAGATCGAATGGGGCCCGAACTGGGAAGAAATTCTCGGTACCGAGTTCGCCAAGCGGCGCAAGGACAAGAACTTCGACAAGATCCAGGCGGACATTTATGGCGAGTATGAAAATACCTTCATGATGTACCTGCCGCGCCTGTGCGAGCACTGCCTCAATCCGGCTTGCGCGGCGTCCTGCCCGAGCGGCGCGATCTACAAGCGCGAAGAAGACGGCATCGTGCTGATCGATCAGGAGAAGTGCCGCGGCTGGCGCATGTGCATCAGTGGCTGCCCGTACAAGAAGATTTACTACAACTGGAAGAGCGGCAAATCCGAGAAGTGCATCTTCTGCTACCCGCGCATCGAAGCCGGTATGCCGACCGTCTGCTCGGAAACCTGCGTAGGGCGTATCCGCTACCTCGGCGTATTGCTGTACGACGCTGACCGTATTGCCGAAGTGGCCAGCACGCCAAACGAGCAGGACCTGTATCAGAAGCAGCTGGATATCTTCCTTGACCCCAATGACCCGGCTGTCATCAAGCAGGCGTTGGCCGACGGCGTACCGATGTCGGTGATCGAGTCGGCGCAAAAATCGCCGGTGTACAAGCTGGCGGTGGACTGGAAGCTGGCCCTGCCGCTGCACCCGGAATACCGCACCTTGCCAATGGTCTGGTACGTGCCGCCATTGTCGCCCATCCAGAACGCGGCCACCGCCGGCACCGTCGGGATGAACGGGGTGATTCCGGATGTCGACAGCCTGCGTATCCCGCTGCGCTATCTGGCCAACCTGCTGACGGCGGGCGACGAGAAGCCGGTCAAACTGGCCCTCAAGCGCTTGCTGGCCATGCGTGCCTACAAGCGTGCCGAGCAGGTCGAAGGCGTGCAGGACCTGCAAGTGCTTGAAGAGGTTGGTCTGTCGCAGGCGCAAGTGGAGGACATGTACCGCTACCTGGCCATCGCCAACTACGAAGATCGCTTCGTGATCCCATCCGCGCACCGTGAAGACGCCATGACGGATGCCTTTGCCGAGCGTTCCGGTTGTGGCTTCAGCTTTGGCAGTGGTTGCAGTGGCAGTTCGGACACCAACATGTTCGGCGCGAAAAAGGCCAACAAGCGCGACATCCTGAAAACCGTGCAGTTGTGGGAGGACTAAGCATGAAAATTCTTAAAGTCATCTCGTTGCTACTGGATTATCCGACCGAGGTGCTGCTGGACGGTCGTGATGAATTGGATCAAGCGATTGCCGCCAGCCGTGAAATCAGCCCGGAGCAGCGCCATGCGCTGCACGAGCTGCTCAAACTGATTTGCGAAAATGACCTGATGGACGGCCAGGAGCACTACGGTGCCCTGTTCGGTCGCGGTCGCTCACTGTCCCTGCTGATGTTTGAGCATGTGCATGGTGAGTCCCGTGATCGCGGCCAGGCCATGGTCGATTTGATGGCGCAGTACGAAGAAGCCGGTTTTGCCATCAGGGTGAAAGAGCTGCCGGACTACATCCCGCTGTACCTGGAATACCTCGCTACCCGTGAAGACCTGGAGGCCCGTGAGGGCTTGGCCGATGTCGCGCATTTGCTGGCGTTGTTGGCCACCCGTCTGGATGAACGTGAAAGCGCCTATGCCAGTTGTTTGCGTGCCCTGCTGCAGATTTCCGGCGCCAACCCGCAAGTGGCAATGGATGAGGTGCGTGAGCAAGTCGCCGCCGAGGTGCGTGACGACTCGCTGGAGGCTCTGGATAAGGTGTGGGAAGAGGAGGCCGTGGACTTTATGCAGGCCGAGCAGCAAGACCGTTGCCCGAGCCAGACCACGTTGTCGGGCAAGGCGCGTGAAGAGTCTGCGGTGCCGTTGCATTGGGTTGATTTCAAACAGGATGGGTTGGCCACCGAGCTGACTCCGGAGGTGCGTCATGTCCAAGGTTGATCTGTTGCTATTCGGGGTTTTCCCCTACATCGCGCTGGCTATCTGCCTGATCGGTAGTTGGGCGCGCTTTGATCTGTCGCAATACAGCTGGAAGTCAGGCTCCAGCCAGGTGTTCAACCGCAACGCGGCCGAGCAGCGCTACATGCGCATCGCCAGCAATTTGTTCCACGTCGGGGTGCTGTTTGTCCTGGCCGGTCACTTTGTGGGTTTGCTTACGCCTGAGCCGATTTATCACCATGTAATCAGCACCGCGAACAAGCAGTTGTTGGCGATGGTGTCCGGTGGTTTCTTCGGCATCCTGTGCCTGATCGGCTTGCTCATGCTGATCAAACGGCGCTGGACCGACGACCGTGTGCGTGCTTCTTCCAGCACCTCGGACATGATGATTCTGCTGGTGCTGTTGGCTCAGCTGATCTTGGGGCTTATGACCATCGTGGCGTCTACTCAGCACATGGATGGTTCGGTGATGGTCATGCTGGGGCACTGGGCGCAAAGCATTGTGACCCTGCAACCGGTAGCCGCGGCGGCGGCCATTACACCGGTGAGCTTGGTGTACAAGCTGCACGTGTTCCTCGGTCTGACCCTGTTCGTGCTGTTTCCCTTCACCCGTCTGGTGCACATCGTCAGTGCTCCGGTGTGGTACCTGGGGCGGCGCTACCAGATCGTGCGGCAAAAAGGCTGAGTCGCGTGTGGCGAGCGCTTAACTAAATCATCTGTTGTGCGGGGCACGCCGTGCCCTGCACTGAGCGAGGAATACCGTCATGGCATGTGGATGCGGTGGAGGAAATGGTGGCGGCGGTTGCGCCGGCGGGCAAGAGCCCGTTGCTGCACCTGTTGCAGGGCCTGCTGTGCAGGAGTTTGTCCCGCCGGTGCGCGAGGTTGAGACTCAGGCGCCTGATAATACCCTGGAGCTGATTGCCTCCAGTGAACAGGAGTGGCCGCGGATCAAGGTCAATGGTGTCGGCCTGGCAGTCGAGAACATTGCTCAGGAGCTGCAGTATCACCCGGCCGATACGCGTCAGGAGGCGGTGTTTCTGGCCAGCCAGGCGTTGGTGATCCGTGAATTGTTGACTCAGCGGGTCAATGCACTGGGCCTCAGGGTTCAGCCTGCAGAAGGCGAAAGCCGCGAAGAGGCAGCCATCAGCGCCCTGATTGAGCGCGAAGTGGCCTTGCCCAGTGCAGACTCTGCAACGTGTGAGCAGTATTACGAGAACAACCGGGCCCGCTTTGCCAGCGCGCCGCTGCTCGTCGCGCGGCATATTTTGCTGGCCTGCGCGGCCGATGACGCAGAAGGGCGCTCGTTGGCCAGCGAGCAGGCGCATAGCTTGCTCAAACAGTTACAGGCCGATGGCAGCCGCTTTGCCGAGTTGGTGGAAGCCTATTCGGCTTGCCCTTCAAAAGCGCAGGGCGGTGCACTCGGGCAGATCAGTCAGGGGCAAACCGTACCGGAGTTCGAACGCCAGTTGTTCCGCTTGCCGGAAGGGCTGGCCAGCCAACCGATAGAGAGCCGTTACGGTTTCCATCTGGTTTGGGTTGACCAGCGTATCGAGGGTAAGCAGCTACCCTTTGAGGTGGTTGAAGGCTCCATTCGTGCCGAACTGGACCAGCGGGTCTGGCAGGTCGCGGTGGTGCAATACATCAAAGGCCTGATCGGTGCGGCGGATATCCAGGGCATAGTCCTGGAAGGTGCCGATTCGCCTCTGTTGCAGTAATCACCAGCCCGGTCGCCTGAGGTTGGCGCACCAAGGAGTGCCAGATGGACAGCAATCTGCAGGATGGTTTCGGTCGCACTATCGATTACCTACGGATGTCGGTGACTGATCGCTGTGATTTCCGTTGTGTCTACTGCATGGCTGAAGACATGACCTTTCTGCCACGTCAGCAGGTGCTGGGCCTGGAAGAGCTGTACCGCCTGGCCGCCTTGTTTGTACGCAATGGGGTGAAGAAGATTCGTCTCACTGGCGGCGAACCTTTGGTGCGCAAGGGCATTGTCGGTTTGTGTGAGCAAATTGCTGCATTGCCAGGCCTGCGTGAGCTGGTGATGACCACCAATGGCTCGCAGTTAACCAAGCTGGCGCAACCTTTGGCCAATGCCGGGGTAAAGCGGCTGAATATCAGCCTCGACACCCTGAACGGCGAACGCTTCCGCGCCATTACCCGTACCGGCGAGTTGCATCAGGTGCTGGCTGGCATTGAGGCGGCCAGCGTGGCCGGTTTCGGGCGGATCAAGCTCAACACGGTGGTGATGCAGGGTCGTAACGCCGATGAGGTGGTTGAACTGGTGGATTACGCCGTCAACCGCGGGCTGGATATCAGCTTTATTGAAGAAATGCCGCTGGGCGATGTGGGGCGTTCGCGTGGCGAAAGCTTCTGCTCCAGTGATTGGGTACGTGAGCGGATTGCCGAGCGCTTCAGCCTGATCGACAGCGCCGAGCTCAGTGGCGGGCCTGCACGTTATGTGCGGCTGAAAGACTTTCCCGATAGCCGTATCGGTTTTATTTCACCGCACAGCCACAATTTTTGCAGCACCTGCAATCGTGTTCGGCTGACCGTGGAAGGGCGCTTGCTGTTGTGCCTGGGTCACGAAAACTCAGTGGATTTGCGGGCGCTGCTGCGCCGTCACCCGGAAACCGATACACCGCTGCTCAATGCCATCAATGCAGGCCTTGCCCGCAAACCTTTACGTCATGAATTCAGTGTGAACGGTGAGGTTCAGGTGGTGCGCTTTATGAACGCCAGCGGCGGCTAGCCGCTGGTTGTTGCCTTATACCCTCCTTAACCTGCATTGCAGGTTTTTGCCACGTGTCGAGCCTGTTGGGGCAGGACGTGGCTTTTTTCGTTTTTGCCTCTGCTGGCTGCTCAAGGCCGAGTTTTGCCTGCCTTCCTTGGTGAATGCCCAAGGTCGTGCGAGCGCTTTTGTAGCGTTCTTGATCATGGTCAAGTTATATCCGGGCTTTACGCGTAGATTGCACATCATGTTGTGTTTATTTTTTATAAAATAACTAGATGATGTGTTTTGGGGGTGGTGAATGACAGCCGGGAAAGCAGCTTTCGGGCCCCAGGTTTTACTCAAGCGCGATGGCACTGAAGTGTTATTTGAGCGTGGCAAGATCGAGCGTGCGATTGGCGCAGCAGGCCAGGCCACAGGGGAGTTCACTGCCGATGAAGTGCTCGCGCTGAGTGATGCCGTGTTGGCCCGTTTGATCCCGCAGCAGCCGCTCGATGTGGAGCGCGTGCAGGACACCGTGGAGCGGGTGTTGATGGAGGCGGGTTACTACGCTACCGCACGGGCCTACATTGTGTACCGTGAGCGCCATGGTCGCTTGCGCCGTGACCGTCACAGCCTGATTGATGTGGCGGCATCGATGAATGAATACTCTCGCGCGAAGACTGGCGCGTACAGGCCAACGCCAACCAGGGCTATTCGCTCGGTGGCCTGATTCTCAACGTATCCGGCAAGGTTACCGCCAACTACTGGCTGGATGAGGTCTACAGCCCGGCCATTGGCACCGCCCACCGCGAAGCCGATTTACATGTGCATGACCTCGACATGCTCGCCGGTTACTGCGCCGGCTGGTCGCTGCGCACCCTGCTCAATGAAGGCCTCAACGGCATCCCCGGGCGGGTAGAAGCCGGGCCGCCGCAACACCTGTCCAGCGCGCTGGGGCAGATGGTCAACTTCCTCGGTACCCTGCAAAACGAATGGGCTGGCGCCCAGGCATTCAGTTCCTTTGACACCTACCTGGCACCTTACGTGCGCAAGGACAATCTCAGCTTTGCCCAGGTACGCCAGTCGATACAGGAGTTCATCTACAACCTCAACGTACCGTCACGCTGGGGCACGCAAACGCCGTTTACCAACCTGACCTTTGACTGGGTTTGCCCGGACGATTTGCGCGAGCAAGTGCCGCTGATTGGCGGTGAGGAAATGCCGTTCAGTTACGGTGAGCTGCAAGCCGAGATGGATCTGATCAACCGCGCCTATATCGAAGTGATGATGGCCGGCGACGCCAAGGGCCGGGTGTTCACCTTCCCGATACCGACCTACAACATCACCCATGATTTCCCCTGGGACAGCGAAAACGCCACGCGCCTGTTCGATATGACGGCGCGCTACGGCCTGCCGTATTTCCAGAATTTCCTTAATTCCGATATGCAGCCCAATCAGGTGCGCTCCATGTGCTGCCGTTTGCAGCTGGATGTGCGTGAGTTGCTCAAATGGGGCGGTGGGCTGTTTGGCTCGGCCGAGCAAACCGGCTCACTGGGTGTGGTAACGCTCAACTGCGCGCGCCTGGGTTACCTCTACCGGCAAGACTGGGGCGGCCTGCTGCAGTGCCTGGATGAGTTGCTGCAATTGGCTTACGAGAGCCTGGAGGTCAAGCGCAAGGTTATTCAGCACCATATGGATAACGGCCTGTACCCCTACACCAAGCGCTACCTGGGCACGTTGCGTAACCATTTCTCGACCATTGGGGTTAACGGCATTCACGAGATGCTGCGCAATTACACCCATGATGAGCACGGCATGCACACCGATGCCGGGCGTGCACTCGCCTTGCGTTTGCTCGACCACGTACGGGCGCGTTTGGTCGAGTTTCAGGAGCAGAGCGGGCATCTGTACAACCTCGAAGCCACTCCAGCCGAGGGCACCACCTACCGCTTTGCCAAAGAAGACCCGAAGCGTTTCGCCGACATTCTCCAGGCCGGTACGCCCGAGGCGCCTTACTACACCAACTCCTCACAGCTGCCCGTAGGCTTCACCAGTGACCCGTTCGAAGCCCTTGAGTTGCAGGATGAGCTGCAATGCAAATACACCGGCGGCACCGTGCTGCATTTGTACATGGCCGAGCGCATTTCCTCCGCTGAGGCCTGTAAAAAACTGGTGCACACCGCCCTGGGGCGCTATCGCCTGCCGTACCTGACGGTAACGCCGACCTTCTCGATCTGTCCGGTGCACGGCTATCTAGCCGGTGAGCACGAATTCTGCCCGAAATGCGACGACGCTCTGCTGCAGAAGAAGTCCTGCTGCGGTGCGTTCGGCGGTTAACCCTTTACCCACAACAAGGAGCATCATCATGAATCAAGCCCAGCAATTGCCAGAAGCCAAACGTCAGCGCTGTGAAGTCTGGACCCGGGTGATGGGTTATCACCGCCCGGTAGCCGCATTCAACCTCGGCAAGCAGCCCGAGCACCGTGAGCGGCGACATTTCGTCGAGTCCAAGTAAGCGCTATCTAACCAGCGCCGCCTGACCAACGCACGGTTGTGTAGGTCTGTACGGGCGGCGTTCTTGGTTTAGCAAGGAGGTTGTATGACTGGCCCCCGCCAACAGTTCGGCTCATACGCAACGCTGGACACACCGCTGCGCGTCGGTGGCCTGTTACCCATGACCACCCTCGATTACCCCGGCCATCTGGCCTGTGTCGTGTTCTGTCAGGGCTGTGCATGGCGCTGTCGCTATTGCCATAACCCAGAGCTTATCCGCGCCCGCATACCCACCGATATAAGTTGGTCGCAGGTGCTGAGTTTTCTGTGCAAGCGTCGCAACCTGCTTGAGGCCGTGGTGTTCAGCGGCGGCGAGGCCACCTTGCAAAAAGCCTTGCCGGGAGCCATGCGTGAAGTGCGTGAGCTGGGTTTTAAAGTCGGCTTGCACAGCGCAGGGATCAAGCCCGGTGCTTTCCGCCGGGTGCTGCCCCTGTGTGACTGGGTAGGCTTTGACGTCAAGGCGCTGGAAGAAGACGTCGCGCTGATTACCGGCGTGACAGGCAGCGGCCAGGCCAATTGGCACAGCCTGGATATCTTGCTAGACAGTGGCGTGGCCTACGAATGCCGCAGCACCGTGCACTGGCAGCTGTTCGATTGCCTGCGCCTGCAGCGCTTGGCCGAGCGTTTGGCCGGGCAGGGCGTGGAGCACTTTGTGGTGCAGCTGGCGCGCGGGCAGCGCATGTTTGATTCGACATTAGGAGCCAGTGTGGCCCCGGCTGAGGCCCTGCAATTGTGGCCGTACCTGCAACAACTCTTTCCCCGTTTCGAGCTGCGTGAAGCCTGATGTTACGTAAACCTTCAGAGGCTCCGTCAGGTGCATCCTGCGTTGAATTACTTGCTATCCAGCAGGCTGAACTTGATTTGTATCAAGTTGCGTATTCCGGCGAACGTGACCGGTCATTCTGGGGATCGTGACCGATTTGCACACGGCCTTCACGCTGGAGCGGGTTTCGTACTCTGAGCGGTCACGATGTGTCAACCAGCGCCGTGTTTTGAGCGTTGGCCTTTCTCAGTGATTCTCCCTTCAGATTGAGCCGGTGAGCGCCGTGCAGGAGCCGGTCCAGGATGGCGTCGGCGAGCGTGGCGGAGCCGATGTACTCGTGCCAGTGTTCGGTGGGTAGCTGGCTGGCAATGAGCGTTGAGCCGCGTCCATGACGGTCCTCGATCACCTCCATCAGATCCTGTCGTTGCTGGGCATTGACCTTCTGCATGCCCCAGTCGTCCAGGATCAGCAGATCGGTTTTCAACAGCTGCGTCATCAGGCGGGCGTAGCTGCCATCGCCGTGGGCGATCCGCACTTGCTCGAACAGCCGTGGCACCCGCAGGTAGCGCACAGACAGCCCTTGCCGGCATGCTTGGTTGCCCAGGGCGCAGGCCAGCCAGGTCTTGCCACAGCCGGTGGGACCGGTGATGCACAGGTTCAACGATTGTCTGATCCAGTCACAGCTGGCCAGACCTGCCATGCGGGAGCGTTCCAGCCCTCGCGGGTGGCGATAGACTATGTCTTCGATGCAGGCCGGCACGCGCAAGCGGGCAGCCTTCAGTAGCCGGTCCAGACGGCGGTTCTCCCGGTGCAGTACTTCCCGGTCCACCAGCAGGGCCAGTCGCTCCTCGAACGCCAGATCGTGGGTTTGCGGTTGCGCCCGTTGCTGTTCCAGGGCGTCGCACATGCCCGTTAGCTTGAGGTGGCGCAGGGTGTTGAGTGTGTTGTGAGTCAGCATAGGTTTCTCCGGGATCAGTGGTAGTAATGCGGGCCGCGAACGTTGGTGTGCGCCGGCAGGTCGGTCAGGTCACGCTCATCGTCGGCCAGAGGCAGCGGGAACTGGTCCAGCCCCTGTTTCAGGATCGAGGTGATGCTCTGGTAGCTGGCCGAGTTGATCGACACCGCCCGGGCACGGGCTTGTTCAAGGCGTTCACGACTGTAGCGCCGGCTGAGATTCAGCAACCCCAGGCAAGCGCGGTAGCCATGCTCTGGATGAGGGCGGTCCTTGAGCTGGCCCTGCACCACCTCCAGCGTGCCGGGGCCGATGTCCTTGGCCCAGTTGAGGAAGTGCTGTGGCGACCAGTCCTTGTGGGCCTGGTGCGCTTTGGGCATGTGTTCGGTCAGGGTCACGAAGCGGCTCTTTCCGTGGCGGGGATGTAACGCCACCCGCTGGCCCTTGTGCATGACCTCCAGGGCGGTATCCGTTACCCGTACGTCCAGAACCAACCCCACCAAGGCATGGGGTACGCTGTACAGCCGCTTGTCGATCTCGATGTGGTAGTCGATTCCCGGTCGGGCTTTGCGCCACTCGGCGTAGGTATAGGGCGCTGACGGCAGCGGTCGCAACGCCGGTCGGTCGAGGGCATCGAACAAGCTTTGACGGCTCTCGGTCCGCCCCTGGAACGGGCGCTGGTTCAGGGCTGGTAGCAACGCTGCAATGGCGGCATTCAATTCGGCCAGGGAGAAGAACATCTGATGCCGTAACCGCGCCAGGATCCAGCGCTCAACCAGCAGCACCGACGTCTCAGCCTTCGCCTTATCCTTGGGTTTGTAGGGCCGTGCTGGCAACACCGCCGTCTGGTAATGGCAGGCCAGCTCAGCATAGGTCTCGTTGATCGTCGGGCTGTAGCGGTCCGCCTTGGTCACCGCTGCCTTGAGGTTATCCGGAACCAGCAGTTCCGGTACCCCGCCAAAGAACCTGAACATCCGTTGGTGGGAGGCGATCAAGTCTGGAAGGCTCTGGCTCCAGGTGGCCTCGGCGAAGGTGTAACTGGACGCGCCCAGCACTGACACAAAGACCAGGGCCTTGCGCACCTCACCGGTAGAGCGGTCCACCACCGGCACAGTAGGGCCGCAGTAATCGATAAAGATCTTCTCGCCAGCGCGATGGACCTGTCGCATGCTGCGGCGTTGCCGGCCACGCCAGAGCCGGTAGTGGTGGCAGTACTGGCTGTAGCGATAGGCCTTGTCGCCGTGGCGTTCTACATACTCGGCCCAGAGCAGTTGCAGAGTGACGCCTTTGGTTTTGAGCTCTTGATGAACCTGGAAGTAGTCGGGCTCGGCAAAGCGTGACGGTGGCGCCTTGGCCGGGAACAGCAGCGCGTAAAGCCGAACCTCGTCCAGGTCCTTCGGCAGTGGCCAGGTAACGCCCTGAACCTGGGCCAGGCTGACGTACTTGCCGACCACGCCCTTGGAGAGTCCGCAGGCACGGGCAATGCGCTCGTGACTGAGACCGGCTTCGTATTTGAGGCGCAAGACCTCGGTGATCTGTCGCATGGAAATCCTCGCAGCCGGCATCCGCTCTTCCTCGTGGTAAAAGGAAGCGGTATGCGCGATTAAGTTGAAGAATTCCAGTGTGTTGGCAGTGATCCCGGGGGAACGTGACCGATGATTCCGGCATCGTGACCGACGATTCCGGGCAAGCACCCAAAATCGGTCACGATGAAACGGAATAAGCGGTCACGATAGCCCAGAACAGGCGGTCACGTTCAAACGGAATGAGCGACTTCAGCAACCAAGCGATGAATCTCACGATTGTGGATGAGTTCATCATGGGTCTTGAGTACGGATACCTTCGTAGTAAATGCAATGAGAAAAACACGCTTTATCAGGCGATTTTCCTGTCTGCGCAGTCACAGATGTGGATTTTCTCTGCTTACGAGCTGATGCGTACATGGCGTGAGAAAATCAGCAAGTACCTCAAAGCAGCAGACAACGGCGGCCTGCACCTAAAGCTGAAGGAACTGCAGCAGCCCATAGGCTACGAGAACTACACGATCCAAAGGCGCATCGATGAACTCACCCTACTCGTCGAGAAGCCAGAGCTCGTCGAGACGATGAGGGATGACCTGAAGCGTACTCAAATACTGTTCACTCGGATGGAGCTCCTGCGGATGTCGCTAGCAAAGCACCAGATGAGAAAGCGACCCAGCGCTGCTGTTCTGACACCTACCGTTGGGTACATGAATCGCTGGTGTGGCTCCTTGGAATATCAGATTAACAGCGGCCAGGTGATCATCTGCAATCTGAGCCGTAGAGACATTGCGGATGGGATTCGAGCGATACCGACAATGACCGTCCCCTCCGACGAAGACCTCAACTCATTTGAAACTGCCATGCGCGGGCCTAGCGATGATGAGGTCAAGTAACCGACTCATGGTGGATATGTGCTACCGATATGCATTGTCGAGCATTTACAGGCTTAGAATCAGGATGTCACCTTTGACCTGGGCTGGCGCAGGCCAGGTCTGAATTTTTGAGCGTTTCGTTTTTGCTCGGTGGGTTAATCCGGCCGGCTCGATTCTATTGTTGAGGCCTCAGCTCTAAATGGGGCTGCATCGCAGCCCCAGCAGCCTGATTACTTGCCCAGCGGGTACCACGTTGCATAGTTATCGTTGAAATCTTCCTCCAGCCCATAGGCTTTATTCCTAGGCCCTTTAATCACCGCCTCAATACGTGCAAAAGCTTCCTTCATATGTTCCCGAGCAAGTGCCTCAGGCACATAAGCCATGCCGAACCAGGTATTTCGCCATGCAACCAACTGGCGATCAGTTTCAATCACATACACAGGCGCATCCATTTGCACACGCAAGCGTGGAACTGCGAAAGCCCCATCCAGATCCCTCGGAATACGAACTTCCCTCCCGCACTTGTCCCATCCGGCCCAGAGACTGTAAAAGCGCATACGGCGTTCGCTCTGGGCGATGAACTCATAGTAGGGCACGTTAGGTTTGGGTAGGACTCTAGCGCAAGCCTGTCGCATGAGCTTCGTTGAGTACTTGCCGATCTGGACATCAGGGAGTTCGGTGATCTTTTGCTCGAAGTGATGGCGGTTGTTGAAGCCGAGCGCGCGGCAAAGAAGATCAAGCCGTTGGCAATGCGTCAGGCTATCGTCTTTGAATTGGTAGGACAGGTACTTCAGATCGTTGTAGCAGTCGATTGCAGCAGACATGATTTTTCTCCATTGGCCCATACCGGAATTTCGGTAATTGCATGCTGCTTGCTTGGCCCGAAAAGGCGAAAAATCAATATAAACAGGGGGTTTTTTCCCATCGCAGCAGGGTGCCTCCCCAGGCCCATAGATTTTTGTTCACCGACATTAGTGATGTCAACCCCTTTGCCCCAGCTAGTGTTTACACAAGTCTATACCTGCCACAACGAGGAGTGCATCAACAAGGAAGCGTAGAAACGCCCTCCGGCTACCGATAGCGACCGCTACATACTGGTCAAAACCCAATGAATTTCCGCGCGTCTACGCAAAATCCAAAACCACTACGACGTAAAAATTGGACAGATTTCAACGTAGAGCAGGTTGTTTCTTGGCCGAAAATCTCCACGGGACGTTTTCAATAGAATCGGACGGGCGCGGAGATGAGCAGTTGATGGGGGAGGGTATCTGAAGCTTGACCTCCTTAGGCGTTGACCCGAGGTCTCGGGCCTGTTTCGATGCTCGAGTAGGCGCTTGGGCACATATTTTCGGCAGGTTAAAAAGCACCACCGCGAATCCAAGGGCAAAAGAAGTAGTTCAAAAGGCTGTCTCGAAAGGGGCGGCCTTTTAAATTTATGCGCAGTCATGCTGTTTGCTGCTCGCATGGCTGGTAGCGCCAGGGAGGCGCATATAGCGGGTATTAGGCGCAGGTGAAGCTGCTCTATCTTCACCTGCGCAGCCTTAATGCGACTCTTAGGGAGTCGGAGTCATTGCGTCGTCGTGTTGGGAGGGTTCAAGTTCATTGAGCTTGTCGCCGTAGACTTCGATCCAGGATTTTCCATCGAACTCACGTTCAAATAGTCCCCGCAAGAACGCGTGCCATTCGGATAGCGCTTCTGCCTTCTCATCGAAGTACGCATAGCGGTCGTAGACTGCGTCGACCGACATGTCTTTGTGGTTAAGGATTCGACTGCGAACGTCTTTGCCAAGCCCTCGGCTTGTCATGTGTGTGGTGGCGGTTCTGCGCAGGTCATGTACCACTGGGCGAGGGTAGCCGTCTGCGACGCGGAGCAGGCCTTCGTGCTCAACCCTGTCCATATCCTTGACGTAGGCCGTGTACATTCGATGCATGGCGCGGTTTAGTGATGGTTGAGTCTGAGCCTGTCCGGGGAAGCGTCCGGGAAATACATATTGCCCCGTGCGGCTAGCGAATTCGTTGCCTTTTTTCTTGTGATCCTCGATCTGTTTGCGCTGTTTGTTTTTGAGGTACTTCAGGATGCCCATAACCTCATCCGACAAGGGGATCGCGATGGGGTTGTTATTCTTTTCGAATTTGCCGCTGCGATCCCACATGGAGTCGTAAAAATCTAGATCTACCCAGCGCATTTCTACGATGCGACCGGAGCGCTGTGCCAGCATCAGGCTGAGAAGCAGAGCGAAGCGGGTATTCTCATTGAGGTAGGGGGCGGTGAGCTCGCGCAGGAACCAGACCAGTTCGTGACGATTGAGCGTACGTTCTCGAGGCACATCCTTGACTAGCTTCTTCATCTGCACCAGCGGGGTCGCGTCCAGGATGTCCCGGTCTACGCAGAAGTTGAACATCGCGCGGATGACTGCCAGGTTGCGGTTCGCTTGGATGCCCGCAGTCTTGGCCTTCTCGTCGAGCAAAGCGATGACTTGCTTGCGTTTGATATCGACCATCTTCATGCGGCCGAGGTGAGGGATAAAGTCGACCTCCAAGAGTCGCTTGTACTCGTGCAGTGTCCTCTCGCTGTTCTTGAGTTTGACGTGATCCAGATAGATTGCAGCAGCCTCGGCGAAGGTGGGGCTTTCGCGATACTCGAACAGCTCCGCGACCTTTTTCTGCCCAGGGTCGATGCCCTGGGCGAGAAGGTTGATGGCTTGAGCGGCCTGCTCTCTTGCCTCAGTCAACGACATGGCCGGGTACTTTCCAAGTGTCAGCCTGCGTGGGTGATTGTGAAAGCTGTACAGGAGGATGAAGCTTTTGCTGGTTTTGTTGACCCTGACCCCGAATGTGCCGTGCCCATGCATGGGCGGGTCGAGATATTCAAATCGGCCTTGTTTGGGGTCGTACTTCAGGCGTTTTACGGTCAGCTCATTCATGGGTTGTCGTATGGTCATGCGGCCTCCATAGGCGGTTTTCGGGGTAGGTTTTGGGTAGGGATTTGGCCCCGGGGTAGGGTTGGGGTAGGGCTTTGACGCCGCTTCCAAATCTGTTAGTCTTCCCTTAACAACTCCTGCTTTTTTCTTGAGATTCAAGGGGATGCAGGAATTATTTTTGCCTTGCCTGTTCCGAAAGCCTTGTGGAATATGGGCTGCTGATAAAACTTGTAATCAGTAGGTCCCGAGTTCGACTCTTGGTGCCGGCACCACAACACAAAAGGCTTGCGAGAAATCGCAGGCCTTTTTTGTTTTTCAGCGGTTGTTGCAAGAGGCAGATCGGATCTGCCCGACCCTTGGCGTGCTCGGAAGCACCGCCGCCCGGCGGCGATACGCCAATGCAACTGGGCATCAATGGTGGCCCGTCAGGCGGGCTGGCATTGCTTGTGTCTTGCGTAACCCTGCTGCGACGGGCGCTGCAGCTGTCTGGCTTTGCGGAGTATTCGAATGCATCCTGGTGGTGACCCTAAGTGGCGGTTCGCGATGTTTGCGTGCCTGGTGTCGGCTGCATTGATGGTGGTTGCCCTGTCTCTTCCGCGCATCCCGCTTTTTGTCGAGCGGCCGCAGGATTATCTGTCGCTTCACCTGTTGCTTGAGCTGGTCGCGGTCATTGTGTCGGTGATGGTTGTTGCGATCGCCTGGGGTTCGCTGGGCAAGCGGGATATGCCTCGGGCCAATGTGCTGGTCTTCGGCTTCACTCTTGTGGCGGGCGCTGATCTGGCTCATGCCCTGGCGTATGACGGCATGCCGTCACTGATCGTGGATGGCAGCATCGAACTCTCCATCTTTTTCTGGCTGGCAGGGCGCTGTGTCGAGGCTTTGTCGCTGCTGCTGGTTGCTGCCGGAGTGCGCTTTCACGGCACACCGTTGCGCTGGCTGGCAGCTGCGCTGCTGCTGTTCGCCGGATTGTTGCTGACGGGTGTATATGCCTTGCATCTGCTGCCGGATACCTTTGTGCCGGGGCAGGGCGTCACAGCGTTCAAGGCTCGGATTGAATACGCTCTGTGTGCAGCCAATCTGGTGCTGGCCGGCTGGCTGTTCACCCGTTTCCGCCGCGAACGCAATGTGCGCTTCCTCTGGCTCGGCCTGGCAAGCTTTGTCATGGGGGTGGGTGAACTGGCATTTACCGGCTATGTCGATCCGTCTGACGCGATCAGCCTGCTGGGGCACTTCTACAAGGTGCTGGCCTACATCTTTATCTATCGGGCAGCATTTATCGTCGCGGTTCATGAGCCCTATGCGCTTTTGAGTCAAACCACCGAACTTGCGCAGGCCAGGGAGCAGGACCTGAACAGGTTGATGCAAAATCTGCCGGTCGGTGTGGTGCGTCTGGATCCGAGTCTGGCGATCCGCTTTCGTAATCCGGCCTTTGACCGTGCCTTTGCCGGCGCTTCCTCTGCAGAGACCGGGCGGCCATTTGAGTGGGCGATCAATGCTGATCTTTTTGGGCAGCTGTTGCCATTGCTGCGCAATGCACTGCGCGGTGAGCGTGGACAGCTTGATGGCGCTTACCGCGCGCCGCAGGGAGAGCTGCGCCATGGCCACGCCATCGTGGTGCCTGATGGCGACGGCGTCATGGCGATCTTTACCGATACCACTGAGCGCGAGCGGAACCTGCAAAAGCTGGAGCTGTCGATGCGCGAGAACAGTGATATTCGGCTGGCACTGGACGCTCATGCCATTGTTGCGTTCACTGATGCGCGTGGCGTGATTACCAAGGTCAACGACAAGTTCTGCGCGATCTCCCAATACGCCCGTGATGAGCTGATCGGTCAGACCCATGGCCTGCTCAATTCGGGCTCCCATCCGCGGGCCTTCTTCGTCGATCTGTGGCGCACCATTACCCAGGGCGAGGTCTGGAATGGCGAGGTCTGCAACCGGGCGAAAGATGGCTCGCTGTATTGGGTGCAGACAACCATCGTGCCCTTTGTCGGTGACAACGGCCTGCCGGAGCAATATATCGCCATCCGCGCCGATATTACCAAGCGCAAGCAGGCTGAAGCGCAGGCACTGCATATCGCTCTGCACGATGAGTTGACCGGCCTGCCCAATCGCCGGCTGATGACCGAACGCCTGTTGCAGGCGACCCGCAAGGCTGTGCGCAGCGGCAGTTACGGTGCGGTGTTGATGATCGATCTGGATAACTTCAAGGAGATCAACGATACCCTTGGTCATGCCCAGGGAGACGCACTGCTGTGTCAGGTCGCCGGACGGCTGCAGCAAGTGGTTCGTGACGTGGACACCGTGACCCGGCTGGGTGGGGACGAGTTTGTGCTGCTGTTTGAGGACCTGGGCAGTGATCTGGACCAGGTCATCGCCCGGGTCGCCGCGCGCGCAGAGCACATTCGTCAGCGGCTGGGTGAGCCCTATCAGCTCAGCAGTCTGCAGCTGGGTGTGTCACCAAGTATCGGCGTCACGCTGTTCTCCCTGATCGATGACCAGCCGGAGGAGCTGGTCAAACAGGCTGACATGGCGATGTATCGGGCCAAGGATGCGGGTCGTGATCAGGTATGCTTCTTTGATCCGGCGATGCAGACCGAGGTGGTGGCGCGCGCGATGCTGCTGCGCGACCTGCGTCAGGCGCTGGAGAACCATGAGTTCTGCCTGTTCTATCAGCCGGTAGTGGACGGGCAGCAGCGGATACTGGGTGTCGAGGCCCTTATCCGCTGGCAGCACCCCCAGCGTGGCATGGTCTCGCCGGCCACCTTCATTCCGCTGGCCGAGGACAGCGGGCTGATCCTGCCGATAGGTCAATGGGTGCTGGAAACGGCCTGCCGCCAGTTGGTCAGCTGGGCACAGGACCCGGAACGCGCCCACTGGCATATCGCCGTTAACGTCAGTGCCAGGCAACTGAATCAGGTCGAGTTTGTCGATCAGGTAACCGCTGTCATCGACGCCACGGGCGCACCTGCTGCCAGGCTGCGCATGGAGTTGACCGAGAGCATGCTGCAGGACAACCTGCCGCGTACCATCGGCAAGATGCGCACCCTGCGACAGATGGGTATCCGTTTCTCGCTGGATGACTTTGGCACCGGTTATTCCTCGCTCAGTTATCTCAAGCGACTGCCGCTGGATCAGCTGAAGATCGACAAGTCCTTTATCGACCACATTCTCACCGACGCCAACGACGCGGCGATAGCCGGCACCATTGTGGCGCTGGGGCGAACGCTCGGGTTGGGCGTCGTGGCCGAGGGCGTGGAAACCGCCGAGCAGATGCGTTTTCTGGTCGACAGCGGCTGTGAGGTGTTTCAGGGCTACCTGTTTGGTCGCCCGGTTGAAGCGGCCGCGCTGGGACGCAGTCGTGAGTCATTGGCAACCAGCTGATCGGTTACCTGCCTCTCGGGCGCCATTTTGCGCCACCGGCGATTGCCAAGGCAGGCTGCCGGGGTCGAGAATGAAGGCGCCTTTGCGACCATCGCGGTCGTATCTATCGTCACCCGACGGCGTGGTCGTCGGTGTCTGCCAAGGAAGCCTCGCATGACAAGACCCAACGTAATCAATGCATCGGTCAGCCCCAAAGGCAGCCTGGAAACCCTCTCTCAACGTGAAGTCCAACAGCTCGGCAAGGTCGGCTCCGGTGGCCTGCATCAGCTATTCCGCCAGTGTGCGCTGGCGATTCTCAACACCGGCGCGCGCGTCGATAACGCCAAGACCATTCTTGAGGCTTACGCCGATTTTGAAGTGCAGATTCACCAGCAGGATCGTGGCGTGCGGCTGGAGCTGATCAACGCGCCGGCTGATGCCTTTGTCGATGGCGAGATGATCGCCAGTACCCGCGAGATGCTGTTCAGCGCGCTGCGCGACATCGTTTATACCGAAAGCGAACTGGGCGGCCCGCGGATAGATCTGGAAAGCTCCGCCGGCATCACCGACTACGTCTTCCATCTGCTGCGCAACGCGCGCACCCTGCGCCCCGGGCTGGAACCGAAGATGGTGGTGTGCTGGGGGGGGCACTCGATCAGCATCGAGGAGTACAAGTACACCAAGAAGGTCGGGCACGAACTGGGCCTGCGCAATCTCGACATCTGCACCGGCTGCGGGCCTGGTGTGATGAAGGGCCCGATGAAGGGGGCAACCATTGCCCACGCCAAGCAGCGCATCGTCGAGGGGCGCTATCTGGGTATCACCGAGCCCGGCATCATCGCCGCCGAAGCGCCCAACCCGATCGTCAACGAACTGGTCATCATGCCCGACATCGAGAAGCGCCTGGAGGCCTTCGTGCGGGTTGGTCACGGCATCATCATCTTCCCGGGCGGCGCCGGCACGGCGGAGGAGTTTCTCTACCTGCTGGGTATTTTGATGCACCCGACCAACCGTGATCTGCCGTTCCCGGTCATCCTCACCGGCCCGCGCAGCGCCGAGGCCTATCTGCAGCAACTGCATGCCTTTGTCGGTGCGACCCTGGGCGCCGAGGCGCAGCAGCACTACCGCATCATCATCGACGATCCGATCGAGGTCGCGCGCGGCATGGCCGCCGGCCTCAAGGAGGTGGAGCGGTTCCGGCGCGAGCGTAACGACGCCTTCCACTTCAACTGGCTGCTGCACATCGAGGAGAGTTTTCAGCGCCCATTCGACCCGACCCACGCCAACATGGAAGCGCTGCAGCTCACCCTGGACATGCCGCCGCACGAACTGGCGGCGAACCTGCGTCGGGCCTTTTCCGGGATCGTTGCGGGCAACGTCAAGGACAAGGGTATTCGTCTGATTGAGCAGCACGGGCCGTACCGTATACACGGCGACCCGCGCATCATGCAGCCGCTGGATGCGCTGCTGCAGGCCTTCGTCGATCAGCACCGGATGAAACTGCCGGGTGGCGCCGACTACGAGCCGTGTTACCGCGTGGTCAGCTGAAGCAGGAGGTGCCTCGCCGTCAGCGCGGCGAGGCACCCCGTGTCAGACCGGCTGACAATAGCGGCGCTGGAAGTACACCAGGCCGTCGCCGCTGTCGCGCTGGCGGATCGCCAGAATCTCGCAGATCAGAATGTCGTGGCTGCCGGCGGCAACCCGGTTGCTGATGCGGCAATCGAAGTTGATCAGCGCGTCATCCAGCATCGGCGCACCGCTGACATCGGTGCTCCAGTCGGCACTGGCGAAGCGCTCATCCATTGCCGTCTTGCCGCCGAACAGGTTGGACAGCGCCTGCTGCTCGCAGGTCAGGGTGTTCACGCACAGATGGTCGTTGGTCTGAAAGATGTCGTAGACCGATGCGCTGCGGTTGAGGCAGACCAGCAGGCTTGGCGGCTCGTCCGACACACTGCACACGGCGGTGGCGGTGAAGCCGGCGCGGCCAGCAGGGCCATCGGTGGTGACCACGTTGACGGCTGACGCCAGCACCGACATCGCGTTGCGAAAAGCATCCTTGGTGACCGGGGCGGGCATGGGTTCCACTATCTTGGCTGCGAGCATGACGGGCTCCTTCAGGTGAGAATGCAGGCCTTGGAATAGGCCAGACGCGGCAAACGGTCGAACACCTTGCTGCTGTCGCCGTAACCGAGGTTGATCAACAGGTTGGACTTCCAGTGGCTGTCGCTGAAAAACGCGGCGTCCAGTGCCTTGGCGTCAAAGCCGGACATCGGCCCGGTATCCAGTCCCAGGCTGCGGGCGGCCATGATGAAGTAGGCGGCCTGCATCGAGCTGTTACGGAAGGCAGTTTCGTAAATCATCTCCGGGCTGCCGGTGAACCAGCTGCGTGCGTCCGCATGCGGGAACAGCTCGGGCAGTGCGTCGTAGAAGCGCGAGTCATAGGCAACGATTACGGTGACCGGCGCGCTCATGGTCTTTTCCAGATTGCCCGATGACAGGCACGGCTTGAGCATCTCCTTGCCCTGACGGGTGCGCACGAACACGAAGCGTGCCGGGCTGCAGTTGGCCGAGGTCGGGCCCATTTTGGTCAGGTTGTAGATGGCTTCCAGCAGGCTGTCGGGCACCGGCTGATCGAGCCAGCCATTGTGGCTGCGGGCCTCGGTAAACAGTTGCGCCAGGGCGCTTTGATCCAATGGTTCGTGCATGGTTGCCCTCACTCAGGCGGCGTATTCGGTGTCGTGAATGACGCTGGCAAGAAAGCGCCTGAGCGTCGTATTGATGGTGTCCGGGCAGCTCACGCTGGAGGCGTGGCCGCCGTAGTCAAAGCATTCCAGGCGGGCGTTCGGCAGTTGCTCGGCAAGCTCTCGCGAGCACTGCCAGGGCACCAGCATGTCGTCTCGGTTGGCGATCAGCAGCGTTGGCTGGCGAATGCCGGCCAGCGCCTGAAGATCCGGCGCAAAGGCCTGCAGAGCAGCAATGCGGCGCAACAGATTGTCGGTCGGCGGAAAGCCGGCCACGTGCTTGCGGTCGTCGATTTGCAACTGCTCGATGTTGGCGGCAATCCAGTCCGGCGGGTAGAGAAACAGCGCCTGCGCCTCGACGTAGGCAGCCGGGCCGCTGCCGGCCAGCAATTGCTTGCGTACCGAGAAGCAGCGCGCGGTATGCGAGCTGACCCGCGACCAGGCGTTCATCAGCGTCAGGCTGCGCAGCCCCGGCGCCTGCTGCATGGCCAGTGCCAGGCCGACCAGACCACCGAGGGCATGACCGATCAGGTGATAGTCGCCGATGCCGTGGCTGGCGAGCAGCGTGCGCAACTCGCTGGCCATGGCGTCGATGCTGTAGTCGGCGGGCAGCGTGGCGGGGCTCTTGCCGGTGCCGAGCTGGTCGTACAGCACCACGCGATAGTCGCTGGTCAGGGCATCCAGCTGTGGCATCCAGAAATGCGCCGCGCCGCCGAGCCCCGAGCTGAACACCAGCGTCGGGGCGTCGGCATCACGCCGGCCGTGGATTTCGATATGCATCACGGCCGCGGCCTCAGCCGACGTGGGCAATGCTGGCGATTTCGATCAGCGCGTCCGGCTTTACCAGACCGCACTGGATGCAATAGCGCGCCGGCTTTTCGCCCGGGAAGTACTCGGCGTAGACGGTGTTGATCGCGGCGTAATCGCTCCAGTCGCGCAGCATGATCATGTTGAAGGTGACGTCATCCATGGTGCCGCCGGCTTCCTCGACCACACCCTTGATGGTTTCCAGCACGTGACGGGTTTGCGCTGCGGCATCGCCAACGTGAACCACGTTGTTGTCCTTGTCGAAGGGCAGGGTGCCGGAGACGTAGAGAATGCCATCGGCCATCGAGCCCGGAACGTAGGGGGCCAGCGGTTTGCCGGTGCCGGCAGGGAGTACGGTGGTTTTGCTCATGCGGATGCTCCTTGGGTAACGGGCTTGGTCAGGGCATTACAGAAGTCATCGACGCTGCTGACCCAGCCAAAGAAGGTTTCGATGTTGTACAGCGAGGCCTGCTGGACGAATTCCGGGCCGGCCTGATGGGTGGCGTCTGCCAGGACTACGCCGAAGTATTCGAGGAAGAACCCGTCGCGCAGGGTAGACTCCACGCAGACGTTGGTGGCGATGCCGGTAAACACCAGATTGCGGATGCCACGGGCGCGCAGCAGGCTGTCGAAAGCGGTGTTGAAGAAACCGCTGTAGCGCGGTTTCGGCACCACAAGGTCGCCCGGTTGCGGTTGCAGGGCGTCGACCAGATCGTAGTCCCAGGTGCCCTTGGCCAGCAGCTTGCCCTGCAACTCCGGGTTCTTGCGCATGGTCTTCAGCGCGTTGGATTTGTGCCAGTTCGGCGAGCCGGGGCCACCGGCCTCGGCGTACTCGCTGTCCCAGCCGTTCTGGAAAAAGATCACCTGCACGCCGGCGGCGCGGGCCGCTTCGATGGCGCGGGCGATCTGCTCGATCACCGGTCCGGTGCTGGAAACATCAAAGCCGGCCAGATCCAGATAGCCGCCCTTGGTCGAGTAGGCGTTCTGCATGTCGACTACGATCAGCGCGGTCTCGCCGCTGTTCATCGCCAGCGACTCGGGGCGCGCGGGCAGAATCACATCGGTCGGGTTATTGCGCAGCGGTGCATGACCGACAACAGGTTTGGTCAGGCCGTTCATCACGCGCTCTCCAGCATCTCGTTAACGTGTTGGCGGCTTTTCATCAGCGGCTGGATCTTGCTGCCGAAGTCTTCGATGCCCTTGATGAAGTCGTCGAAGGTCAGCATCACGCCGCTGTTGCCGGGCACGGTGGCGACTTCGTCGAGCA
Source organism: Halopseudomonas sp. T1L2 (assembly GCF_055397385.1). Classification (NCBI taxonomy): domain Bacteria; kingdom Pseudomonadati; phylum Pseudomonadota; class Gammaproteobacteria; order Pseudomonadales; family Pseudomonadaceae; genus Halopseudomonas; species Halopseudomonas sp. T1L2. The sequence continues at coordinate 3,368,951 of NZ_AP040865.1, forward strand.
TGCGCGCAACATTTTCGTAGGAACCCACCAAGGTGCCCATGTTGATGTTCACCGCAGAGGTCGGATCGGCCATCTGGCGGATGTTGGTGTCACCCTTGGACTTGGTGTCGGCGGCGCCTTGCTCGCCCAGCCAGGCGATGGCCTCGTGGTCGGCGCCGTCCTTGTAGTGCTCCCAGCGGGCGCGCGCGGCTTCGTCGGTCTCATCGGCGATGATCATGAACAGCGCACAGGAGGTGACGTCGCGGCCGCTTTCTGCGGTGGCCTTGACCAGTCGTTCGACGGTCGGGGCGAAGGCGGTCGGGGTGTTCACGCCCTTGCCGAAGCAGAAGTTGTAGTCGGCGTATTTGGCGGTGAAGGCCATGCCGGCCTCGCTCTGCCCGGCGCAGATGACCTTCATGTCGGCCTGGGGTTTGGGGCTGACGCGGCAGTCGTCCATCTGGAAGTGTTCGCCCTTGAAGTCGCTGCGACCGGTGTTCCACAGATCGCGCAGCACAGTGGCGTACTCACCGAGATAGTCGTAGCGGTTGGCAAAGAACTCATCACCCGGCCACAGGCCCATCTGGCTGTATTCCGGTTTTTGCCAGCCGGTCACCAGGTTGACGCCGAAGCGGCCGTTGGAGATCGAGTCGATGGTCGAGGCCATGCGCGCAACGATGGCCGGTGGCAGGGTCAGGGTGGCGGCGGTGGCGAACAGCTGGATGCGCTCGGTCACGGCAGCCAGGCCGGCCATCAGGGTGAAGGACTCGAGGTTGTGCTCCCAGAACTCGGTCTCGCCGCCAAAGCCGCGCAGCTTGATCATCGACAGTGCGAACTCGAAGCCGTAGTGCTCGGCGCGTTGCACGATGGCCTTGTTCAGGTCGAAGGTCGGCATGTACTGCGGCGCGTTCTTGGAGATCAGCCAGCCGTTGTTACCGATCGGGATGAAGATACCTACATTCATTGGATTGCACTCCGTGGTCCATTTGTTCGGAAGGTCGGCATACCCTGCCGGCCGCTGAACAGCTGAAAAGCACAATCCAGGCCATGTTTTTTTTGTTGATTTAAATCAATGATTTGGGTGGTTTGACTGGTTTAAGGTAGACCATTTAGTCCGAATTAGAGCACTTGGTTTGTGCATGCCGATTCGCTTTGGGGCCCATTTTGGGGCTTGAGTTGTCTGCTATCCCCAAGGGTAGAATGCGGGCGTTAAAAGAAGAGGCATACCTCCCAGTGAGCAAACAGATACAGCGTCCCGCAACACCTGCCAAGAAGCCCAAGGCGCGGACTCGGGTGCCCAGTGAGGCCACGCTGAATCGGCGCAAGCGGCTGATGGAAACCAAGCGCAGCGCCATCATGGAAGCGGCGCTGGATGTGTTTTCCCGTTACGGCTTGCACGGCACCAGTCTTGATCAGGTGGCCAGCCAGGCCGACGTGTCCAAGACCAACCTGCTGTATTACTTTGCTTCCAAGGAAGATCTGTACATCAATGTGCTGCGTCAGTTGATGGATGTCTGGCTCAGCCCGCTCAAGGCGTTCACTGTCGAACAGGATCCGTCCGAGGCGATTGGTGACTACCTGCGCGTAAAGCTGGAGTTGTCGCGAGATCATCCGGCCGAGTCGCGGCTGTTCTGTCTGGAGGTCATTCAGGGGGCGCCGCTGTTGTTGGGCGAGCTGCAGGGCTCGTTGCGTGATATCGTCGAATCCAAGGTCGGCGTCATCAATGCCTGGATCGAGGCCGGTAAGTTGGCACCGATCGAGCCGCACCATCTGATCTTTTCGCTCTGGGCGATGACCCAGCATTACGCCGACTTTCGTACCCAGGTTGAGGCCGTTTCTGGTCGTACCCTGGAAGATCCGGCCTTCTTTGCCGAGACGCTGGACAATCTCAAGGCACTGGTTTTGCAGGGCGTCTGTCCGCGCTCTTGATGCAGATCAATATCTCCGCCCCTTTTTTGGGCTAGACGCACAAACCGAGTGCTCTAGATCAGACCGTTTGTTCCAAAACAAGCGGTCACTTTTCATTATCTATTTGTTTTTTAAGTAGAAACGCTTTTTGGCATAGTTGCTGCAACCGTCTCCGCTGATTGGAAAATGGCGCGTCGAACACTCCTCGCGTCGCTTCTTCTGCCCAGCGCTCCCGCTGAGCTCCATTTGGAGGAAACGGTTGTATGACGCTTCAATACGTTCCCATCATCGATCTTGGACCCTATTTCAGCGGCACCGCCGAGGGCAAGGCTGAGGTGGCCAGAGCGGTCAACCAGGCCTGTCGCGACATCGGCTTTCTGGTCATTACCGAGCATCAGATTCCCAGGGAACTGATCGAGCGGGTCTATGCCCTGACCTCGCAGTTCTTTGATCTGCCGATGGCAGAAAAGCGCAAGGCAAACCGCCCGCGTCCCGACATGGTGCGCGGTTACAGCGCAGTCGCCGAGGAAAGCCTGTCCTATTCGATGGAAGAGGCGGCGCCGGGCGACCTCAAGGAATCCTTCTCGATCGGCCCGAGCAACGTACCGGCCGAGCCCTACTATTCCGAAGCCATGGCCGGTCCGCACTTTGCGCCTAACGTCTGGCCGTCCGACCTGCCCGGTTTTCAGCAGGCCTACACCGAATACTTTGAAGCCATGGGCGATCTGGCCCGTTCGCTGATGCGCATCTTTGCGCTGGCGCTGGAGCTGCCGGAGACCTTCTTCGACGACAAGATCGACAAGCACATCAGCATGTTCCGCAGCCTGCGTTACCCGCACCTGAAGGAGGGTATCGAGGAAGGTCAGCTGCGCGCCGGTGCGCATACCGATTACGGCAGCCTGACCATCGTCAAACCCGACGGCGCACTGGGTGGCCTGCAGGTTTGCAACCGCGACGGCGAATGGGTCGATGTGCCCTTTGTTGAAGACGGTTTCGTGGTCAACATCGGTGACCTGATGATGCAGTGGACCAACGACCAGTGGATCTCGACCCTGCACCGCGTGATCAACCCGCCGGAAGATGCTGCGGGCGATCAGCAGCGCCAGTCGCTGGTGTTCTTCCATCAGCCCAACTACGACGTGATGGTCGAATGCCTGCCAAGCTGCCTGGCCGAGGGCGAGACGCCGCGGTATGCACCGGTCAGCTCCGGCGATCACCTCAAGTCCAAGTTCGTCCGGCAGACGACCTTTGGCGGCAGCAAGGTGGCCTGAGATGAGCAAACTTTCCTACGTCAACGTATTCGCCCGCGACATCGAAGCGCTCAGCGGGTTCTACCAGCGGGTGTTCGACTTTCCGGAAGTGGAGGCGATTCGCTCGCCGATCTTCGTCGGCCTGGATGCCGGCACCTGCTGTATCGGCTTCAACGCGCCGGATGCCTACGAGCTGCTGCATCTGGCCGAGTATTCCGACACTGCTGGCTGCAAGTTTCTGCTCAACATCGACGTCGACAGCCCCGCCGAGGTCGACCGCATGGTGCCGATCGCCGTCGAAGCGGGCGCCACCCTGATCAAGCCGCCGTATACCACCTATTACAACTGGTATCAGGCGGTGCTGATGGATCCGGAAGGCAACGTGTTCCGTATCAACCACATGATGTAGTCACACCACCTGATCGCAAGAAGGACTTTGGCAATGAAAAAACTGATTGCGGGCGCCGTATGCGCCCTGGCCACCTGCGGCCTGCCGACCCTGGCTGCTGCCGAGGAAGGCGGTTTTACCCTGACCGGCCCGGCGAAGATCGCCATGCTGTACATCAGCCCGCGCAATGACGGCGGCTGGACCCAGGCGTTCGACGAGGCGCGTCAGCGTCTGGAAGGCGAGATTGGCCAGAAGATTCAGTACGTGGAAAGCGTGCCGGAAACCGCCTCGGCGATTAAACCGACCGTTGAACGGCTGATTCAGCGTGGTGCCAACATCATCATCGGTACCGCCTTTGGTTACTCCGACACCTTCAAGGAACTGGCCGACAAGTACCCGGAAGTGGCCTTCCTGAATGGCTCCGGCACCACCAACTCGCACAACCTGGAGTCCTTCTACGGTCGTACCTACGAGAGCCAGTACCTGTGCGGCATGGCCGCGGGTGCCGCTTCTGAAACCGGCAAGCTGGGCTTTGTAGCGGCCAACCCCTTCGGTCAGGTGAACTGGACCGTCAACGCCTTCGCCATGGGCGCGCAGCAGATGAATCCGGATGCGACCGTCACCGTCATCTACACCGGCGCATGGAACGACCCGGTCAAGGAGCGCGCGGCAGCCACCGCACTGATCGATCAGGGCGCTGACGTCATCGGCCAGCACGTGGACAGCCCGACCCCGCAGATCGTTGCCCAGGAGCGCGGCGTCTATGGCACCGGTCACCACCGTGACATGAGCGAGTTCGCCCCCGAAGCCACTGTCTGCTCCTCGGTCTGGGTCTGGGATCGCTTCCTGGCACCGGAGCTGAAGAAAATCATGGCCGGCAACTGGGGCCCGGCGGAGAACGGTGCGCTGCTGTCGATGGAGCAGGGCGGTACCGACGTCTCCTGCTGCGGCAAGGGTATCGATGAAGAAGAGAAAGCCAAGATCATGGCTGCTCGCGAGGCACTGCTGAACGGCGAGAAACTGATCTACGCCGGCCCGATCTCCGACCGTGACGGCAACGTCAAGGCTGCTGAGGGTGAGGCGCTGTCGGACGGTGAACTCTGGTCCATGGACTGGTTCGTCAAGGGAGTGATTACCCAGCAATGAGTAACCCGAACGCGATCCGGCTGGACAGCGTAAGCAAGTCGTTTGACGGCTTCAAGGCGCTGTCCGAGGCATCCTTCACCGCACGCTGGGGCGAGGTACATGCTCTGCTGGGCGAGAACGGAGCGGGCAAGTCGTCCCTGATGAACATCGCCGCAGGGCTGTATGCGCCGGAAACCGGATCGCTGTTCATCGACGACAACCCGGTTCGTCTGAAGGGGCCGCTCGATGCTGCCGCACAGGGCATCGGCATGGTTCACCAGCATTTCAAGCTGGTGAAACCCTTCACCGTGGCAGAGAACATTCTGCTTGGCCTGCGCCATCTGCAAACCGGTACCTACCGGCAGCGGCTGGCGCAGACCGCCGAGCAGATCACCGCCATGGCCGCCAGCCTGGGGTTCAGCATCGAACCCCACGCGCGGGTGGATCAACTGTCGGTGGCCGAGCAGCAACGGGTCGAGATTCTCAAGGTGCTGCTGGCCGGTGCCCGCATTCTGATTCTCGATGAACCCACCGCGGTATTGACCGATGCGGAAGCAGAAAACCTGCTGACCACGGTCCAGAATTTCGCGCATCAGGAAGGTGCTGCCGTCATCCTGGTGACCCACAAAATGAATGATGTCATGCGCTACGCCGATCAGGTGACGGTGATGCGCACAGGCTCAACGGTTGCCAGCCTCAAGCCGCAGACCGTGTCGGTCGGTGAGCTGGTCAAACTGACCGTTGGCGACGCGCCGACTCCACCGCAGATTCCGTCCAGCCGAGACGCGGGCGAGGTCAGGCTGGCGGTGCGTGATCTGCGCTCCAGCGGCGATGCGCCGGCGCTGCGCGGCGTCAATCTGGAGCTGCGTGCCGGTGAGATTTACGGCATCGCCGGGGTTGGTGGCAATGGCCAGAGTGAACTGGCCGGCGCGCTGATGGGCCTGCCCGAGCCGGTGTCCGGCGAGATGGAGCTGGTCGGGGAAGGCGATCTCAACAGCCTCAGTGCGGCCCGTCGCCGCGAGCTGGGCATCGCCTGCATCCCGGCCGACCGCTACAGCTCGGCGCTCGCCGCGCCGCTGTCGATCAGCGACAACTTTGCCATGGGCGATGTACACAGCGGCCGCTACGGGCCGTTCTGGTTCCTGCGCCGCAAGCGGATCGAAGCCGACACCGCCGCCGCGGTCGCCGAGTTTGATGTGCAGGGTGTGCGCTCGCTGCAACAGAAGGCGGCGCTGCTGTCTGGCGGCAACGCGCAGAAGCTGGTGATTGCCCGCGAATTTGCCCGCCCCCCGCAACTGGTCATCGTCCACAGCCCCAGCCGCGGGCTGGATGTGCGCGCCACGCTGGCGGTGCACGAGCGGCTGCGCAGCGCGCGTGATGCGGGCGCTGCGGTGCTGCTGATCAGTGAAGACCTGGACGAAGTGATGGCGCTGGCTGACCGCATTGGCGTGATGTCGGCAGGACGTATCATCGGCGAGTTTGCCCAACCGGCAGACCGCCAGGCAATCGGGCAGGCCATGGTGAATCATGTTTGATACAACGAATTTTCAACCGCTGCTGGCGCGCCGGTACACCCTTGAAGTTCGCCAGCAGATGGCCTGGTACTGGCAGGCGCTGGTCATCGCGCTGGCATTGGTAGTCGGCATGCTGATCTCGGCGGCGATTCTGGTCAGCGCCGGGGTACCCGCCGATGAGCTGCTCAATGAGTTTGTCATCCTCACCCTGTTCGACAGCCAGAGTCTGCGCGCGGTGTTGTTTCAGGCCGCGCCGCTGATCATGGTCGGTCTGGCCGGCTGCCTGGCGTTTCGTGCGCGGTTCTGGAATCTGGGGTTGGAAGGCCAGATGATCTGGGGCGCGATTGGCGCGACGGCCGTTTCGCTGTTCGAGATCGGGCCGCCGTCGCTGCGCCTGCCGCTGATGATGGTCTGCGCCATGGTCTGCGGCCTGCTCTGGGCGCTGGCGCCGGTGCTGCTCAAGCTGCACCTGAAGGTCAACGAGATCATCTCCACGCTGATGCTCAACTACATTGCGATCAACTTCCTGCTGCATCTGGTCTACGGCAGCTGGAAGGACCCGCGTGACTCCTTCCCCTATTCGCCGCAGTACAAGGTATTCGAGCGTCTGCCCGAGCTGTTCGATGGCGTCAGTCTGGCGGTGGTGCTGGCGCTGGTGGTCGCGCTGTTCGTGCTCTGGTTTACCGGTATCTCGCGCGCTGGCCTGTACCTGCGCTTTGTCGACAGCAGCCCAGGTGTGGCGCGTGCGGTCGGCGTGCCGGTCAAGCGGGTGATCCTCGGTACCGTGCTGCTGTCCGGCGCGCTGGCTGGCCTGGCCGGGCTGATGATTACCGCCGGGCAGGAAGGGCGGCTGACCCATTCCTTCTACGCCGGTTATGGTTTTTCCGGGATTCTGATCGCCTTCCTGGCGCGTAACCAGCCGATAGCCGCCACCATTGTCGCGGTGCTGGTGGCGACCCTGTTTGTCGCCGGGCGCAGTCTGCAGGTGTTCTATCAGATTCCGTTCTCGATGGTGCAGTTGATCCAGGCGATTCTGGTGATCTGCGTGGCGTCTTCGGAGTTCTTTATCCGCCACCGTATTCGCCGCATTCAGGGAGGGCAGGTCTGATGGACATGATTGCAAGCTGGATCGGCAACATTCCCGACTTTGCCGTGCCCTTTGCGCTGGCGGCGCTCGGGTTGATCGTGATCGAACGCTCCGGGGTGCTGGCACTGGGTGCCGAGGGCTTGATGCTGGTGGGTGCGCTGGCAGGGATCGGCGCGTCACTGATGACCGGCGGCGCAACCGTCTGGGCATTGATTCTGGCGATGTGCGCGGCCGGGGTTGTCTCGCTGCTGTTTGCCCTGATGGTGCTGGTGATGCGCATCAATCAGGTGATCGCGGGCCTTGCTCTGGTGTTCTTCTGTCAGGGCCTGACCGGCTTGCTCGGCACCCTGCTGGACTGGACCAACAAGCCGGTCGCCGGGCTGCACGCGGTCTCGCTCTGGCCGTTTTCGGAGCTGCCGGTAGTGGGCAAGCTGTTTGTGCAGAACCCGCTGGTATTCGTTACGCCGCTGATCTTCGTCGTGGTGGTGCTGGTGCTCAATCGCAGTGTGCTGGGTCTGCGCCTGCGTGCGGTCGGCGAGAACCCGCAGGCGGCGGATGCCGCCGGTATTCCGGTACTGGGCTATCGCTGCGCCGCCATTGTTGCCGGCTCCATGCTGATCGGTCTCGCTGGTGCCTATATCTCGGTGCTGAGCACCAAGATGTGGATCGTCGATATGGTCGGCGGGCGCGGCTGGATCGCCGTGGCGCTGGTGATTTTTGCCCGCTGGTCGCCGTGGAAGGCGCTGGCCGGTGCCGTGCTGTTTGGCTGTATCGAGGCGCTGATTCCGCAGATGGCCGCCTCCGGTATTCGCCTGCCGCAGTACTTCGTATTCATGACCCCCTACGCCGTCACCCTCGGGGTGATGATCTGGGTTGCCGTGGCCAGCCGCGATAGCAGCAGCCAGCCCGGGGCGTTGGGGGAACCCTTTATTCGTGAGGAGAGGCGCTAGCCGCGTTGAAAGCTGGCTGCGTGGCCAGCGCTTTCAACACCGCTAGCCCGGAACTGAAAACAGGATATACCCATGCAAGGTGCAGTATTGATTACCGGCGCGACCTCGGGGTTTGGCGCCGCCAGCGCGCGCTGTCTGGCGCGTCAGGGCTGGCCGCTGATTCTCTGTGGTCGCCGTCTGGAGCGGCTGCAGGCGCTGGCCGATGAACTCAGCGAGCTGACCAGCGTTCTGCCGCTGCAGCTGGACGTACGCGATGCCATCGCCGTGCAGCGTGCCATCGATGAGCTGCCGGAGCCGTTCTCCGGGATTCAGGTGCTGGTCAACAACGCCGGGCTGGCGCTGGCGCCGGGCCCGGCGCAGGCGGTTGAGTTGAGCGACCTGCACACCATGATCGACACCAACATCACCGGACTGGTCAACGTCACCCACGCGGTGCTGCCTAAACTGATCGTCTGGGGTAGCGGTGCAACCATCATCAACATCGGCTCCACTGCCGCCGGCAATCCGTATCCGGGCAGTCATGTCTACGGTGCCAGCAAGGCGTTCGTGCAGCAGTTTTCCTACAACCTGCGCTGTGACCTGCAGGGCACCGGCGTGCGGGTGACTGATCTGGCGCCGGGTATTGCCGAGACCGAGTTCAGTCTGGTGCGCAACGCCGGGGACTCGGGTGCCGCGGACAAGGTCTATCAGGGCACGGTGCCGCTCACCGCCGACGATGTAGCCGCACAGGTGGGCTACATCGCCGCGCTGCCGGCGCACATGAACATCAACCGGCTGGAAGTGGTGCCGGTGCGTCAGGCCTGGGGGCCTTACGCTATTCACCGGGATCAGCTTACCGAGTCGGTCTGAGCGCTGTTCACAAAGTCCACCACCCGCTGCAGCGCTGCATCAGCACTGTGCAGCAGCCCGGCGTGGGCCTGAAATACATGCCACAGGTCTTCGTAGCGCTCCAGCCGTACGGCGACGTCGGCTGCGCGCGCGGCTTCGGCCAGCCGCAGGCTGTCGTTCAGCAGCACCTCGTCTTCACCGACCTGCAGCAGCAATGGCGGCAAGCCCTTGAGCTGGCCGAACAGCGGCGACACCATCGGGTCGGCGCGGTCCAGCCCGGCCGGGCAGTAGGCGTCGCGGGCGCTGTCTAGCCAGGACGGATGCAGCAGTGGATCGCCGGCCGCAGGCGCGTGCAGCTGTTCGGCGGTCATGTCGGTGACCGGTGAAAAGCACACCAGCGAGGCCGGCAGCGGCAGCTTGAGTGCAGCCAGCTTTTGCGCTGTCACCAGCACCAGATTGCCGCCCGCCGAGTCGCCGATCAGGGTGATCTGTTCTGGCGCGTAACCCCGCTGCAGCAGCGCCTGATAGGCGGCGACCGCATCGTCACAGGCCGCCGGTGCCGGATACGCCGGCGCCATTCGGTAATCGAGGGCGCAGACGTCAAACTGACCACGGCTGGCGAGCGCCGAGCAGATGCCCCGATGGGTCTGCGGGGAGCCGATGACGAAGGCGCCGCCATGCAGATACAGCAGCACGCGACCGTCGCCACCCGCCGCCGGGCGGTGCCACATACAGGGCCGTCCGGCGATCTGCTCGGCGCTGCGGGTCACGCCTCTGGCCAGCGGCATGCCGAGGGTCAGCAGGCGCAGCACCAGTGCCTGCACGGCAAAGGGCACGGGCGGACGGATCAGACCGCGAAACAGCAGTTTCAGCATGCCGCGCAGCAGGGCGCGCAACCCGGGCTGCCCTGGGTTGCGATACAGCTCATCAACGTACCTGGACATAGTCACTCCATGTCGGTTTGCGGGTCATGTATCGATAGGTGAAGGTAAAGCCGGGCCAGTTGACGGTCTGTTTGCCGTCGGCGGTCAGGTACCAGCTCTGGCAGCCCCGGGCCCAGACCGTGCCGCGGGCATCTTCCTGCAGCTGCCGGTTGTAGCGCACCTGCACTTCGGGCTGCAGATCAAGGTAACGCAGACCACGATCGCGCACGGCCTTTACGCAGGCAACGACATAGCGGAACTGGCTTTCCAGCATGTAGATGATCGAGTTGTGGCCGAGGTTGGTGTTTGGCCCGTAGAGCACATACAGATTGGGGAAGCCGGAGACCGAGATGCCCTTGTAGGCTTCTGCGCCGTCGCGCCAGGCGTCGTTCAGGTCACGACCGTCCAGCCCGCTGATGCGGATCGGCGCGAGGAACTCGGTGGCGGCAAAGCCGGTGCCGTAGATCAGTACGTCGGCCGGATGCAGGGTGCCGTCGTTGGTGACGACGCCTTCCGGGACAATTTTCTCGATGCCGTCACTGACGATGTTGACGTGCTTTTGATCCAGCGCCGGGTAGTAGTTGTTGCTGATCAGGATACGCTTGCAGCCCATCGGGTAGTCCGGGGTCAGTGCGGCGCGCTTGGCGGGATCGCTGACCTGACGGTCCAGATGACGCAGGGCGGCCTTTTCGCTGCTTTTGACCAGCGAGGTGAAGTGTACAAAGCCGAGGGCACGTACTTCATGGCTGAGGTACTGCCAGGCCCTGTCCAGCCGGTGCAGCAGCGGCAGGCGACTCAGCCAGCGTCGGCGCGAATCGCTGTACTCGCAATCATCCTTGGGCAGCACCCAGGCGGCGTTGCGCTGGTACAGGTCGAGCTGGGCCACCTCGGGCACGATCTGCGGTACGAACTGGATCGCCGAGGCGCCGGTACCGATGACTGCGACCCGTTTGCCCTTCAGATCAACGTCGTGCTGCCATTCGGCCGAGTGGAAGGCCGGGCCGGCAAAGCTGCCGAGCCCGTCGATGTTCGGCATCAGCGGGCGGTTGAGCTGGCCGGTGGCGGCGATCAGGTTGCGCGCGACCAGGGTGTCTCCGCTGGCGGTAGTGACCTGCCAGCAGCCGCTGTCGGCATCGAAGCGGGCGTCGCTGACTTCGCAGTTCAGGCGGATGCGCTGGCGCAGGTGGTATTTGTCGGCGCAGTGGCGGATGTAGGCGTGAATCTCGTCCTGGCGGGCGTATTTGTGCGGCCAGTTGGTGCGCGGCTCGAACGAGTAGGAATACAGGTGCGAAGGTACGTCGCAACCTGAGCCCGGATAGTGGTTGTCGCGCCAGGTTCCGCCAATGTCAGCGGCCTTCTCCAGCAGCAGAAAATGGCTGATGCCGGCACGATCCAGTTGGATGGCCATGCCGAGGCCGCCAAACCCGCTGCCGATGATAATGGCGTCGAGTGGTGCGGCAGGTGAGCTTTTTGTAGTCATTGTGTGCTTCCTCCTGTTGTCAGCATATTAGGTGTTGCCTGTCGGCGCGGGTATGGCATAGTCGGTCAAAAAATTGTGAGTTTCGGACACGTCATGACCGCTACTGCTCCTCCCTGGCCGCGCCTGCGCAACATTGGCAGCGTGCAACTGATGACCCAACTGGGTACCGAGCTGGGCCTGACCGTACCGCAGTGCCTGCAGGGCACCGGGCTGGATGTGATGGCGCTGGCCGATGGTCAGGCCGAGGTCACCGCGGATCAGGAGCTGCAGGTGGTCGGCAATCTGCTCGCCAACCTGCCTGATCAGCCGCTGCTCGGTCTGCTGGCCGGGCGCCGTTATCAACTGAGTCGCTATGGCATCTGGGGGTATGCGTTGCTCAGCAGTGCCTCGCTGGGCGAGGCGCTGGAAATGGGCCTGCGCTACCTTGATCTGACCTTTGCCTTCTGCCGCATCCAGGCCCGCGAGGACGCCGGTCGCCGATGGCTGGTCATTGATGATCGCTGGGTCGAACCGCGCCTGCGGTCCTTTCTGCTGCTGCGTGACAGCTCCGCCATTACCCGTATCCACAGGGAGCTGACCGGGCTGCGGCAGCCCTTCAAATCGGTTCGACTGGCGCTGCCCGCGCCACCGGATGCACTGATAAGTGCCTACACCGAGGCCTATGGCTGCGCCCCGCAGTTCGATGCCGCGGAAACCCTGCTGGAACTGGACCCGGTACTGCTGGCCCGCGGTTTGCCCGGCGATAACCCGGCGATTCGGCAGGCCTGCGAGCAGCAGTGTCGGCAGTTGCTGCAGCGCTATCGGGCGCGTGATGGACTGGCAGGTCGGGTGCGCGAATTGCTGCTGGAGGGCGGCAGCGCTCTGCCGGACATGACCTCGGTCGCAGCGCGACTGCACCTGACCGAGCGTACGCTGCGCCGCCGCCTGGGCCAGGAACAGACCGGTTTCCGCCAACTGCAGGAGGAAACCCGCGAGGCGCTGGCCGAGGAACTGCTGCGCCTGCCGGGCCTGTCGCTCGACGAGGTCGCCCAACGTCTGGGTTACGGCGAGGTGTCCAATTTCGTGCATGCCTTCCGGCGCTGGAAGGGGATGACGCCGAAGCAGTTCATGCGCAGCCGGCAGGGCTGATCCATCACGTTGGTTAATGGGTAACCATTCGGTCAGTCAAGCTCTGCGCGCGCGCTGGGCCGGGCAGAGTATCTTTGCTTCCGGACCTTTCACGAACATACCGAGGAGAATGCCCGTGGCCGATCTGGACGTATTTCGCCAGCAGACCCGTGCCTGGCTGGAAGAAAATTGCCCGCAGAGCATGCGCACACCGCAACGCTCGGACAACGATGCCTGCTGGGGTGGACGCAACTTCACCTTTGCCAGCGAAGACCAGAAACTCTGGCTCGAGCGCATGGCCGCACGCGGCTGGACCGCGCCCGACTGGCCAACCGAGTATGGCGGCGGTGGTCTCAGTCAGCAGGAGCACAAGGTGCTGCGTGAAGAGATGGCGCGCATCAATGCCCGCCCGCCGCTGTCCAGTTTTGGTGTCTGGATGATCGGCCCGGCGATTCTCAAGTTCGGCTCCGAAGAGCTCAAGCGTCAGCATCTGCCGCCGATCGTCCGCGGTGAAATCCGCTGGTGTCAGGGCTACAGCGAGCCGGGTGCCGGCTCCGACTTGGCCGGCCTGCAGACCCGTGCCGAAGACCACGGCGACCACTTTATCGTCAATGGCCAGAAGATCTGGACCTCCTACGCCGACAAGGCCGACTGGATGTTCTGTCTGGTGCGCACCAACCCGGATGCCAAGAAGCAGCTGGGCATCAGTCTGGTGCTGTTCGACATGACCACCCCCGGTGTCAGCACCCGGCCGATCAAGCTGATTTCCGGCAGCTCACCTTTCTGTGAAACCTTCCTCGACAATGTGCGGGTGGAAAAAAGCCAGGTCGTGGGCGAGATCAACGCCGGCTGGACCATCGCCAAGTACCTACTGACCCACGAGCGGGAAATGATTGGCGGCATGGGCCGCACGGCCGCAGGTCAGAAGAGTCTGCCGCAGATCGCGGTGGATGCTGTCGGCCTGGAAGACGGCAAGCTGGCCGACGGCATGCTGCGCGGCGAGCTGGCGACATGGGATCTGGATGCGGCTGCCTTTGCGCTGACCGCCGAGCGGGTATTGGATGAAGCCAAGGCGGGTCAGGGCGTTGGCGCGGCATCGGCCATGCTCAAGTACTACGGCACCGAGCTGAACAAGCGTCGGCAGGAGCTGATGGTTGCCCTGCATGGCAGTGACGGTCTGCTCTGGGAAGGGGAGGCGTCTCGCGAGGGGGCCATCGCCCGTAACTGGCTGCGCTCGAAGGGCAACTCGATCGAGGGCGGCACCAGCGAGGTGCAGCTCAACGTCATCGCCCGCAACATTCTCGGCCTTCAGTGAGGGGACAGCATCATGGCAGCTTTGGTACTTAACGAAGAACAACAGATGCTCAAGGACGCGGCCAAGCGTTTTCTGAGCGAGAGCGCCCCGGTCAGCCAGCTGCGTGCGCTGCGCGACAGCCGCGACGAAACCGGCTTCTCCCGCGAGCTGTGGCAGAGCATGGTCGAGATGGGTTTTGTCGGCACCCTGATCCCCGAAGCCCTCGGCGGTGCCCAGTTTGGCTACGTCGGCATGGGCCAGGTCAGCGAGCAGGCTGGTCGCAACCTGAGTGCTTCCCCCTTGATCTCGACCGCCATTGGCGGTGTGGCCGCGCTGCTGCTGGCCGGCTCCAGCGAACAGCAGCAGGCGCTGCTGCCGCAGGTCGCCGAGGGCAGCCTGCTGCTGGCGCTGGCGGTTGATGAAGCGCCGCGTCACGCGCCGAACCGGGTAGCAACCCGTCTGCAGGTGGCTGATGGCGGGTATCTGCTCAACGGCCGCAAGACTTTTGTGGTCGACGGCCATGTTGCCGACAAGCTGATCGTCTCCGTCCGCAGCGCGGGTGCCGAAGCCGACCAGGCGGGCATCAGCCTGTTGCTGGTGGATCGCAACGCGCCGGGCGTCAGTGTCGAGCGCACCATCATGGCCGACAGCCGCAATGCGGCGATTGTGAGCTTTGACAATGTGAAGGTCGCCGCGGGTGATCTGCTGGGTGAAGCGGGCACTGCCTGGGCTGCGCTGGAACTGACCCTGGATGTGGTCAACGCTCAGCTGGCCGGCGAACTGCTGGGCCTGTCGCTGGAGGTGTTCGAGCGCACCGTTGCCTATCTGCAGGAGCGCAAGCAGTTCGGGGTAACCCTGAGCACCTTCCAGGCACTGCAGCATCGTTGCGCGCATCTGTTCAGCGAGCTGGAGCTGGTCAAGTCGGCGGTGCTGAAGGCGCAGATGGCGCTGGATGCCGGTGACGCCGAGGCAGCGCAGTGGGTCAGTCTGGCCAAGGCCAAGGCCTGCGAAGTGGCCGAGTTGGCGACCAACGAAGCGGTGCAGATGCACGGCGGCATGGGCATGACCGACGAGTTTGATATCGGCCTGTTCATTAAGCGCGCGCGCAGTGTGCAGACGCTGTTCGGCGACTACCGCTACCACGCCAACCGCTTTGCGGCGCTGCGGGGGTATTGAGTTCTGTGGAGAAAGCCGCAGGCTTTTCCACCGGATGGCGCGGCGAATGCTGGAGAGCGCTCGCGCTTCAGGTATGCGGCTGCACCACTGGCACGGTCGGACGCGACATGTCGCGTCCCTACGGAAAGAGCGCAACTTCACCGTCGTAGATACCGTCTTCCCGATCAGTGTGCAAGTGCTCTGATCGGGTCGAACGGCTGACCTGATTTCAGTACGCCGTAGATGAGGTCCACGGCATGCCGTGGCCGTTGGCATTACCGGTGCCGCATAAAAAAACCGCAGCCTTGGCCGCGGTTTTTTTATGTCCTGATCAGAAGTGGAACTTGACGATCAGGTTGGTCGCGCTCTGGTGGGTGTCCAGTCCGAAGTTGCCGTTCTGGATGCCGTACTTGTGCTTCCAGTAGTCGTACTCGATACCGGTGTACAGCTGCTTGGCGGACCAGCCCAGCGACTTGCCCAGGTCGTACTTGACCTGCGGGTTGATGTGCAGGTTGGCGTGGTAGTTGTCGCCGTCGTTATCGACTACCCAGTCGATAAAGCCGTCGATCAGGATGTCGGAGTTGCCCACCGGTACGGTGTAGGCCCAGACCGGGGTGATCTGCCAGATGCCGCGGCCACCTTCGTCGTTGTTGGCATGGCGGTAGTAGGTGTTCAGCTGGAAGTAGTCGAAGCCGGGGATGCTCAGGTCAACGGCCGGGCCGAGCAGGTAGTTCTTGAGGTCGTTGCGGCCAAACTCGTAGGTGCCGGCCAGCAGCACGTCGGTGATCGGGCCGAAGGCAAAGCTCTGGCCGGTGATCTTGCCAAGCGACAGGCGCGGGGAGATTTCACCGTAGTAGCTGCTGTTCTGGTCTTCGCTGTTGGTACCACCGTTGTAGTGGATGGTGTCGAAGAAGGCGAACAGGTCACCCTTGGTCCAGCCGCTGGCGTGCTCGAAGGTCACGGTTTGCTGGGTGTCAGGATCAACCTGGAAGTCGGTGCCGTACAGATAGGTAATGCTGTTGTTCTGCCACAGCAGGGGATAGGCGTGTGCAAGGCTGCTGGCCAGCATCAGGGTGCTACCCAGTGCGGCGCGGGTCAGGCTGTTCATGGATGTTGCTCCATTTCGTATTGGCATTGTGGGTGTAACGCAGTGGCCCGGTAATGCACAGCTTGGTTGGGCCGGTAATCCGGCGCGCATGGTATAGCAAAACGCGTCCGGAAGCAGCGGTTCATGGGCATGTTGCTACATTTTGCCGCGCCGTCTGTCAGGGTGTCAGGACGGCCTGGCTCTGGTTGATCAGCAGTTTTTGCGCGTCGGTACAGGTCAAGGGGCGGCCCCACAGGTAGCCCTGGATGGCCTCGCACTCAAGACGCTCCAGCAGTGACAGCTGTCGGGCTGTTTCTACCCCTTCGGCCAGGGTGCTGATGCCCAGGTTGTGGGCCATCTGGATGATGCTGCGTACCATGTCGGCGCTGCCCTGGTCGACATCGACGTCCTGCACGAAGCTGCGATCGATCTTCAGCGTATCGACCGGGAAGTGGCGCAGTTGGGCCAGCGAGGAGAAGCCGGTACCAAAGTCGTCGATTGCCAGCCTGACGCCCAGACGATGCAGGCTGGTCAACTGCTGGCGCGCCTGCATCGGGTCTTCCATGGCTGTTCCTTCGGTCAGCTCCAGCTCCAGACGTTCGGGCGGAACCTGATGGTGGTGCAGCAGGTCAGCCACCTGGGTGGCCAGATCGGTGCGGCGGAACTGCGCGGCCGACAGATTGATTGCCAGGGTAATCGAGGTGAAGCCCTGCGCGCGCCAGCGCGCCAGTTGAGCCACGCCCTGCTGCAGTACCCATTCGCCAATCTGGCCGATCTGACCGCTGCTTTCGGCGACCGGTATGAATTCGGCCGGAGAGACCTGCCCCAGTACCGGATGTTGCCAGCGCAGCAGCACCTCAAAACCGGTCAGCCGTTGGCCTACCAGTGCCCACTGCGGCTGATAATGCAGTGCCAGCTCGTGTCGATCGATTGCGGTACGCAGGGCATTCTCCAGCTCCATCAGGCGGGACATGCGCGTCTGCAGATCGGCCGTGTAGAACTGCACGTTGTTGCGACCGCGCTGCTTGGCCAGGTACATGGCGGCATCGGCGTGCTGGATAAGACAGTCCAGATCGTCGCTGTCGTTCGGGTACAGGGCAATGCCGATAGAGGCGCTGGTGGTAGTGACGTGATGGTCGAAATGCAGCGGTTGCGTCAGGCTTTCAAGCAATCGGGTGGCCATGTGCATCGCACCATCGGCGTCGATGTCGGGTAGCGCAATGATGAACTCGTCGCCGCCCTGGCGCGACAGGGTATCCTCGCTGCGCAGATGCGGACGCAGCCGTTCGGCGACGGCACACAGCAACTGATCGCCAGCGTTGTGTCCAAGGGTATCGTTGATATGTTTGAAGTGGTCAAGGTCGATCAGCAGCAACGCCACCGACTGCTGATGGCGCCTGGCAAGACCCAGTGACAGCGTCACTCGCTGGCGGAACAGGGTGCGATTGGGCAGGCCGGTCAGTGTATCGAAATGGGCCAGATGGAGAATTCGCTCTTCTTGTTGCTTCAGCTGGCTGACGTCACGCACCAGCAGGATATGCCCTGTCAGGCGGCGACCGATGCGCCGCGCCGATACCGACAACTGCAGCCAGATTGACAGGTTGCCCTGCTCGAACAGGAAGGGCTGGCTCTGGGCGTAGCCCTGCGCGCTGGCGCTGGCCATCGTCTGCCGACAATGTTCCAGCGTGTCGTCAGACAGCAGGTCTGCAACCGATTTGCCGATAACTCTGGCCGGGTCTACCTGCAACCGAGCGTCGGCCGAAGAGTGGCAGTTGACTACGCGCTCCTGTTCATCCAGCTCGAACAGCATGTCCGGAATGGCGTCGAAGGTGGCCTGCAGCTGGGCGCGGGAGCGGGCCAACTGATCGTAGGGCTGTTCGACCGCCTCAACGAAGATGCCCTGATACAGCTGCCAGTAGGCAATCACCTTGATCAGGTGCCCGAGCAGGTTGAACTGGTCGGTAACGCTGGCGTAGAGGGTGAAGCACAGCTCGCCCAGGGCCATCAGCAGCGATGCGCAGAACAGCGCGGCAATGTTGAATGGTTGTGGGCGGCGCATGCTGCGCCAGAAACACACGGCGGTGAGCAGGTGAACGGCAATCAGCAGGTACTCGCAACCCACCTTGAACCGGGTCAGTCCCACACCCTCGATAAAGGTACGAGGCAGCAGTTCCTGATAGCCGAAAACGGTAATGTGAACCACGGCAACCGCGAACAGGCTGAGGCCGAGTATGGCCCAGCGTTCAAAGGGTCGGCCGGAGGCTTTCCATGGGCGCAGTGCAACCCACAGCAGGGTGCCGGCGGCCATGCCCCGGGCGGCCAGCCAGAAGGAGATCGCCTTTTCCGGGTCCGCCGGAGTAATGAAATCGGGCATGCCCTGGAATGACAGCATGTGGCTGAAATCGAGAATCGCCACGCCGGCAAAGCCGCAAGCCAGGCTCAGCAGGGTATCGGCCCGCAGTCGCCGGTAACTGGCCCAGCTGATGGCGAACACCATTGCGGCAACCACGATCGCCAGCGTCTCCAGCAGCATGTGCAGCGGCAGGTAGCCTGCCTGGCCGAGTAGGCCCGGGAGCGGCACAACAGCGAACAGCAGCATTGCCAGGCACAGGGTGCCCAGCAGCAGCGCCGAGCGACGAAGGCCCTGGCGGTGGCTGGCGTGACGGCTGGAAAACAGCCACAGGTGGCGCAGGGGTATCGGCATGGCCTCGGTACGACAACTGATCCGGGGGTTGGGAGATAAGTGACGCACTTTATCAGGCACTTGTCGATTATCCATTGATCCATGTCGGTATTTGCCCGAAAAGGGCGTTTTAGGCCGCACGGTACTAGGCACTGCGCAGCGGAGTGTTTACCCTTTCGGGGTGTCTGTCCTGCTGGATTCAAATCAATGCTCTTACGTGGAATGACCTGGCTGGTGTTCTTCCAGTTGCTGGGTACCGGGCTCAATGTCCTGCTGTTGCCATTTCTCCCTGGCCCCATCATCGGCATGCTGCTGATGGTGGTCTATCTGAGCCTGCGTGGCGGCGTGAGCGAGTCGATCAGCCTGGCGGCCAGCGGGCTGCTGACCTATCTGCCGCTGATTCTGGTGCCGCCGGCGGTGGGTATCATGGCCTACGGCTCAGAAATCCTGGCGGACGCTACCGCGATTCTGCTGACCCTGGGGGCGTCGCTGGCGCTGAGCCTGCCGTTCTGCGGCTGGCTGATGCAGAAGATGATCGAGCGACAGGATCGGAGGGCCGGCCTGTGACCGGGACGCTGATGCAGGCCTGGCAGGCGATTCTTGGCCATCCTCTGTTCTGGGTTGGAGTGACACTGGCCGCTTATCAATTCGGCCTCGCGCTCTATCAGCGCACCCGGCTGGCGCTGTTTCACCCGGTACTGGTCTCGACCCCGGTGCTGGTGCTGGCGATCTGGCTGGCCGGTGAGGATTACCCGCATTACCGTGACGCGGTGCAGCCGTTGCTGGTGCTGCTGGGGCCGGCAACCGTGGCGCTCGCCGTGCCGTTGTACATGAACCTCAAGCGTATTCGCAGCTACCTGGTGCCGGTGCTTACCTGCCTGCTGGTGGGTGGGACCTTTGCGACCGTTCTGGCCATCGTGCTGGCCTGGGCGCTGGGCGCCGAGGACATGATCATGATGACGCTGGCACCCAAGTCGGTGACCTCGCCGATCGCCATGCTGGTAGCTGAACAGATCGGCGGTGTTGCCGCGCTGGCAGCGGTATTCGTGATGTTTACCGGGGTACTGGGCGCGATTTTCGGCCCGATGCTGCTGCGCTGGTGCGGAGTCGATCATCCTGCAGCCTGGGGCATGGCGATGGGTCTCACCGCCCACGCGGTTGGCACCTCTCGGGCGCTGGAGGAAGGCGAGGAGGCCGGTGCCTTCGCTGCCCTGGCAATGAGTCTGATGGGCACGGCAACGGCCCTGTTGCTGCCGCTGGCGGTATCCATCTGGATGATGTGGTAGGCAAGTCGCCAGCCGGCGGCTGCATTCTGGACTAATCTGCGTTCTGTTTGCTGTGCGTCAATTCGCCCAATCGCCGCTGGAGCGATGATTGCGGCACACTGTGTCGGCAGGCTCGGAAAACCGGGCCTGCCTGCGGTGCAGAATTGACCTGACGATGACTTCTCCGAGCGGAGTACGCAGATGGATATTGTAGAGCTCTCCCGAATGCAGTTCGCCTTGACGGCGATGATTCACTTCCTGTTTGTCCCTCTGACGCTGGGTATGGCTTTTTTGCTGGCGATCATGGAGTCGGTCTATGTAATGACCGGCAAGACCATCTACCGTGACATGACCCAGTTCTGGGGCAAGCTGTTCGGTATCAACTTCGCCCTGGGGGTTACCACCGGCCTGGCAATGGAATTCCAGTTCGGCACCAACTGGTCCTATTACTCTCATTACGTCGGCGATATCTTCGGTGCGCCGCTGGCGATCGAAGCGCTGATGGCGTTCTTCCTTGAGTCGACCCTGTTCGGTCTGTTCTTCTTCGGCTGGGAGCGCATGAGCAAGGTCAAGCATTTGGCGGTGACCTGGCTGATGGCGCTGGGCACCAACCTGTCGGCGCTGTGGATTCTGGTTGCCAACGGCTGGATGCAGCACCCGGTGGGCTCGGAGTTCAACATCGAAACCATGCGCATGGAGCTGACCAATTTTGCCGAGGTGCTGCTCAACCCGGTGGCCCAGGTCAAGTTCGTTCACACTGTCTCGGCCGGCTATGTAACCGGTTCGATCTTCGTGCTGGCGATCTCCAGCTACTATCTGCTCAAGGGCCGCGATCTGGCCTTCGCCCGCCGCAGCTTCGCCATTGCCTCGGCCTTTGGCCTGGCCAGCGCGCTGTCGGTCATCGTGCTGGGTGACGAGTCCGGTTACGAAGTCGGTGAGGTGCAGCAGGTCAAGCTGGCAGCGGTGGAAGCCGAGTGGGAAACTCAGGTGCCGCCGGCGTCCTTTACCCTGTTCGGCATCCCCAACGAGGAAACGCAACGCACCGATTACGCGCTGAAGATTCCGGCGGTACTCGGCCTGATTGCGACCCGCTCGGTCAGCGAAGAGGTCAAGGGCCTGCAGCAGATCAAGGAAGAGAACCTGCAGCGCATTATCCGCGGGCAGGAAGCCTATGACCTGATGCAGCGTATCCGCGCGGGAGACAAGTCCTCTGCCACGGTCGATCGCTTCAACGAAGTGCGTGTTGATCTGGGCTTTGGTTTGCTGCTCAGTGGCTACACCGATGATGTGCTGAACGCGACGCCGGAAGAAATCGCCAACGCGGTCGAGGCGACCGTGCCGAAGGTCTGGCCGCTGTTCTGGAGTTTCCGGGTCATGGTTGCCTGCGGCTTCCTGATGCTGCTGCTGTTCGCTTGCGCCTTCTGGCATAGCGCACGCCGCACCGTCGACAAGCCCAAATGGCTGCTCAAGTTTGCCGTGTTCAGCCTGCCGCTGCCGTGGATCGCCAGTGAAATGGGCTGGTTCGTCGCCGAGTACGGCCGTCAGCCCTGGGCGATCGGTGAAATCCTGCCGACCCACCTGGCTGTCTCGCAGCTGAGCCCGGGCGATGTGCTGTTTACCCTGATTTCGATCGCCGTGCTCTACAGCATTTTCGTGATCATCGAGATCTGGCTGATGACCAAATACGCGCGCAAGGGGCCGTCGAGCCTGCACACCGGTCGCTATGACCTGGAAACTGCCGAAGCACAGGAGGCCTGATCATGGATTACGAAGCGTTACGGTTTATCTGGTGGGTGCTGATCGGAGTGCTGCTGATTGGCTTTGTGGTCACCGACGGGTTTGACATGGGGGTTGCCTCGCTGCTGAAGATCATTGGCAAGAGCAACGATGAACGCCGGGTGATGATCAACTCGATCGCGCCGCACTGGGATGGCAACCAGGTCTGGCTGGTGACCGCTGGTGGCGCGCTGTTTGCGGCCTGGCCAACGGTCTATGCCGCCTCCTTCAGCGGCTTCTATATCGCCATGATGCTGACCCTGTTTGCGTTGTTCCTGCGCCCGCTGGCATTTGAATACCGCTCGAAGATCGATAATGAGCTGTGGCGCAGCCGTTGGGATTGGGCGCTGACCGCCGGTTCGGCGATCCCTGCACTGATCTTCGGTGTGGCCTTTGGTAACCTGCTGCAGGGCGTGCCATTCCATTTCGACGACCTGCTGCGGCTGGAGTACACCGGCAGCTTCTGGGCGCTGCTCAACCCCTTTGCGCTGCTCGCCGGGGTGCTGAGTCTGCTGATGATCGTCAACCACGGTGCGACCTATCTGCAGCTCAAGACCGAGGGGCAGATCAAGGCGCGTGCCGAGGCGATCTCTTCGCTGCTGGCGCTGGTCTGTGCGGTGGTATTCGTCATGGCCGGGGTCTGGCTGTGGGTTGGCATTGATGGCTATATCGTCACCAGCGTGATCGACACCAACGGTGGCAACCGGACCGTCGAGAAGACCGTCGAGATCATGTCCGGTGCCTGGTTTATCAACTACGGCAAGGCGCCGCTGCTGTGGGCTGTTCCGGCGCTCGGGGTGATCTGCTTCGTGCTCTGCGCACTGTTCAGCAAGGCGCGGGCGCATGCGATGGCGTTTGTCAGCTCCGGGCTGGCGATGGCGATGGTGCTGATCACTACCGGCATCAGCATGTTCCCCTTCGTGATGCCGTCCTCGAGCATGCCCAACCACAGTCTGACCATGTGGGATGCCACCGCCAGTGAAACCACGCTGTTCATCATGTTCTGTGTGGCCTGTGTGTTTGTGCCGCTGATTCTCGGCTACACCGCCTGGGGCTACTTCGTGATGCGCGGCCGTTTGAACGAGCAGCACATCCGCGACAACACTCACAGCATGTATTAACGGAAGGAGAAGACTATGTGGTATTTCACCTGGATTCTCGGCGTACTGCTGGCCTGTGCTTTTGGCATCGTCAATGCCATGTGGCTGGAACTCAATGGCTATGTCGGTGAAGAAGATCAAGTCGACTGAGATTGATTCGCGTACCGCCAGCGGCTGGCTGACCCGGCTGCTGGCACCGCAGGCTTCCCTGCTCAATCTGGCCCTGCTGTTCGCGTTGGCGGCGGCGGGGCTTTTTGTCTGGCAGTGCTGGTTGCTGGCGCAGCTGTTTTCCGGCTGGCTGGTGGCCTGGCAGCAGGGCGGGCTGGGTGAGACGCAGACGCAGCTGCTGAGCAGTCTGCTGCCCTGGCTGGCGCTCTGTCTTGTCCTGCGGCCGTTATTGCAGTACGGCCGCGAGCAGACCAGCCAATTGGCCAGTCTGCGCGCCCGCGGCGAGTTGCGCCGCACACTGCTGCAACGACTTGCCGCGCTGGGGCCTGCCCGGGCGCAACTGGGCGCTGACGCGGAACTCGGCAGCCGTTTGCTGGAGCAGGTCGAGGCGCTGGACGGCTATATCAGCCGCTACCGGGTGCAGCGTCAACTGGTGTTGCTGGTCCCCGTGTTGCTGATCGTTTGCACCGCGGTGTTCAGTCCGCTGGCAGCGGTGCTGTTGCTGCTGACTGCGCCGCTGGTGCCCGTGTTCATGATCTTGCTGGGCAAGGCCGCGGCCTCCGCCAGTCAGCGCCAGTTCGTTGCGCTGGCGCGGATGAGCGGGCGCTTCAGTGACCTGCTGCGCGGTAGCTGGACGCTGCGCCATCTGGGCGCGTTGCCCGCCGCCGAAGCGGAAGTGGAAACCGCCGCCGAACACTACCGCGCCGGCACCATGCGGGTGCTGCGTATGGCCTTTCTCTCCGGTGCTGTCCTGGAGCTCTTTTCCTCGCTGGCGATCGCGCTGGTGGCGCTCTACCTGGGGCTGGGGCTGCTCGGTATTTTGCCCTGGGCCAAGGGCGAAATTCCGGTTCCCTATCTGGGCGCGCTGTTCATTCTGCTGCTGGCGCCGGAGTTCTATGCGCCGCTGCGTCAGCTCGGCGCGGATTATCACGCCAAGGCGGAAGCCGAAGGGGCGATGACCGAGCTGCTGCCACTGCTCAATCAGCAGGTGTGGGCGCACCCGGGGCGTGAGCCGGTGACGCTCAGCGCCGCGCCGCGTATCGAGTGCTATCAGTTGGCAATTGAGGGTCGCCTGGCGCCGCTCGATCTGCGTGTGCAGCCGGCCGAGCGGGTGGTGCTGCAGGGCGCCAGCGGCAGCGGCAAGTCCAGCCTGCTCGAAGCGCTGCTGGGCTTTGTGCTCTGGCAGGGTGAGTTGCTGATCAATGGTCGCTCGCTGCTGGATCTGTCGCGACCGGACTGGCTGCGGCACGTTGGTTATCTGGCCCAGCAGGTACCGATTCTGCACGGCAGCATCGCCGATAATCTGCGCCTTGCCGCGCCCGCGGCCACTGACGCCGAGCTGATCGCAGTGCTGGAGCAGGTCGCGCTCTGGCCGCTGATTTGCCAACTGCCCAAGGGTCTGGAGACCGAGCTGGGGGAGCGCGGGCTGGGGCTGTCGGGCGGGCAGCTGAGCCGGCTGGCGCTGGCGCGGCTGCTGCTGCGCGATACCCCGGTCTGGCTGCTGGATGAGCCGACGGCCCACCTGGATGCGGACACCGCCGAGTTGATCCATGCGCTACTGGAGCGCCTGAGCCAGGGGCGCACACTGCTGCTGGTCAGCCACGATCTGCAGGGACTGGACTGGGCTGATCGGGTGGTGACGCTCGGCCAGTCTGAGCAACGCCTGGAGGCTGCCGATGTCTGAGCAACCCATTCGTCTGCGGACCCTGCTGCGCAGCCGCCTCGGGCAGTGGAGTCTGGCGCTGTTTCTCGGCGCGGTGACGCTGTGGTCGGCAATCGGCCTGCTGGCCACCTCCGGCTGGTTTATCAGCGCGGCGGCGCTGGCCGGGCTGGCGACGGTCGCGGCCTACGGTTTCGACTACTTTCGTCCGGCGGCGATCATCCGCTTCTTCGCCATCGTTCGTACTGCCGGCCGCTACGCCGAACGGCTGGCTTCGCACAACGCTGCACTGGCCCTGCTCAAGGATTTGCGTACGCGCCTGTTTGCCCGCGTTGCCGGGCAGCGCCGGCTCACTCCGGCGGCGCGCTCGGCGATTGCCATGCACCGGCTGGTAGCCGATATCGATCTGCTCGACTTCTTCCCGCTGCGCTTTGTCGCGCCCTGGTTCTGGGCCTCCATGCTCACACTGCTGGTGCTTGGCTGGCTGGCGCTGCTCGACAGCTCGCTGGCGGTTGCCGCGCTGCCGGGCCTGCTGTTGGCCTGGCTGGTGGTGCCAATGCTCGGTGGCCGCCTGGCTGCGCGCCTGGCCCGCCGTGATGCCGAACTGGCCGAACAACGCCGCGAATTTTTGCTCGACCGCTTGCAACTGTTGACCTCGCTGCTGCTGTGGCAGCGCTGGGACGATCAGCAGGCGGCATTTCTGCAGCAGGATGATGCCTGGCTGCAGCAGCGCCTGCGACAGCAGAAATTGGTCAGTTTGACGGCGCTGGGGCAGCAACTGGGCCTGGCGCTGGCGTTGCTTGCGGTGCTCTGGCAGGGGCATGCGCTGTTGCAGCAGGGGGCGTTGTCGGTGCCCTGGCTGCTGGCCGCCTTGCTGTCGGTAATGGGGCTGGCCGAAGCCCTGCTGCCGCTGGCAGCGAGCTTTATTTCGCTGGGCTTCAGCCAGGCGGCGCGGGATCGGTTGAATCAGCTGACCGCCGCCGAGACCGACCTTGCCGGCACCGCAACCGCGCCGCCTGAGCAGCCACTTAGCCTGGTGCTGTCTGGCCTCAGCGCCAGAATGCCCGGCGCGCTGAACGGCCCGGAAAATGTGTCCATCGCCCTGCAACAGGGCGACGTGCTGCTGATCGAAGGGCCGTCCGGCGGTGGCAAGAGCACCCTGCTGCAGGTGCTGGCGGGCGAGCCGCTGGCGTTCACGGGGGAACGGCTGATCAACGGTCAGGGCTTTGAGCATTGGAATCTGCGTGAGCTGATCGGCTACCTGCCGCAGCAGCTGGATATCTTCGATATGACACTGGCGCAGAACCTGCGTCTGGCCGATCCGGAGGCCAGTGACGAGGCGCTCTGGCAGGTGCTGGACGATGTCGCGCTGGCTGACTGGGTGCGCGGGCGCAAGCATGGCCTGAACACCACGCTGGGCGAGTTCGGTGCCAAAGTCTCCGGTGGGCAGGCGCGGCGTATTGCCCTGGCCCGTCTGCTGCTGACCAAACGCCCCCTGCTGCTGCTGGATGAGCCCTTTGCCGGGCTGGATTTTGATACCCGCGAGCGGGTGCTGGCGTCCCTGCTGCGTCGGCGCGAGCAGGGCATTATCGTAATAGTCAGCCATCAGCAGGTGGCGGTTCCGGAGGCTCGCCACCTGCGTATTGGCTGATTACCAGGTGTCGACGAACGGACGGGTGCCCTTCTTCAGCGCCTCGTCCGGGGCCGAGTGCAGGCCACGCATCAGCCAGTCACGGGTTTCCAGCGGGTCGATTACGGCGTCGATCTCGAGGAAGCTGGCCATGCTGATGCCCTTGCCGCGCTGGTACAGCTCGGCGACCAGCTTCTCGAAGGTCGCCTGACGTTCGCCCTCGTCCTCGATGGCGGCCAGTTCCTTCGAGTAGCCCAGGCGCACCGCGCCTTCCAGGCCCATCGCCCCGAACTCGCTGCTTGGCCAGCCGATGGTGAACATCGGTGCGTGGAAGCTGCCCGCCGCCATTGCCTGCGCGCCCAGGCCGTAGCCCTTGCGCAGCACCACGGTGAAGAACGGGATGCTCAGGCTGGCGGCGGTGACGAACATGCGCGAGACGTGGCGCACGGTGCCCTGCTGTTCGGCATCCGGGCCGACCATAAAGCCGGGGGTGTCGCATAGCGAAATCATGGGCAGACCGTGGGCCTGACACAGCTGCATGAAGCGCGCTGCCTTGTCACCGGAGACGGCATCAATGGCGCCGCCCAGATGCATCGGGTTATTGGCGATCAGGCCGAAGGCGCGGCCCTCGATGCGAATCAGCGCGGTGATCAGCCCCGGCGCAAACTCGCGGCGCAGCTCCAGCACCGAATCGCGATCGGCCAGGGTTTCGATGACCTTGCGGATGTCGTACGCGCGCAGGCGGTTTTCCGGGATCAGGTGACGCAGCTCGCGCTGGTCCGCCGCTTCCCAGTCCGTCAGATCACCCTGGAAGTAGGACAGGTACTGTTTGGCCACTGCGGTGGCTTCAGCCTCATCGCGCACCCGCACGTCGATTACCCCGTTCGGACTCTGCATACTGGTCGGGCCAACCTGCTCCGGGGTAAAGCGGCCCAGACCGCCGCCTTCGATCATCGCCGGCCCGGCCATGCCGATGGTGGCGTTCTCGGTGGCGATGATTACGTCGCAGCAGCCCAGCAGCGCGGCGTTACCGGCGAAGCAGCGGCCGGAGACGATACCGACGGTGGGTACCATGCCGGACAGCCGCGCCATGCGCATGAAGGTGGTGCAGTCCAGTCCGGCCACGCCGACCTTGTCGATATCGCCCGGGCGGCCGCCGCCGCCTTCGGTGAAGAACACCAGCGGCAGCTTCCACTGCTCGGCCAGCTCCAGCATGCGGTCGGTCTTCTTGTGGTTGGTGACACCCTGGGTGCCGGCGAACACCGTGTAGTCATAGGACAGCGCCATGCAGCGGGCGGCGTGTTCGCCGAACTTGTCGGCATTGATGGTGCCGATGCCGTTGATCAGGCCGTCCGCCGGGCTCATCTTCAGCAGCTCTTCGTGGGTGCGGCGAGTGCGCTGGGCGGCGAGGGCAAAGCCGCCGTATTCGATAAAGCTGCCGTCGTCGAGCAGGTCGGCGAGGTTCTCGCGGGCGGTACGCTGACCGGTCTTACGGCGCTTGGCGACGGCGTCCGGGCGGCGCTCGTCGGTCAGCTCGGCGCGGCGCTCCAGCACTTCCTGCAGGTCGGCGCGGATATGGTCGATGGCGACGGACTCTTCATCCTGCTGGGCGTTGCCCGCCACCTCGGCAGGCTCCAGATAGAGCAGGGCGCTGCCTTCGAACAGGCTGTCACCGGCGTTGGCGGCCAGCGCGCGGACGATGCCGCTCTGGGTCGCCTTGACCACGAACTCCATTTTCATGGCTTCCATGATCGCGACCTGCTGGCCGACGGCGACGCTGTCGCCAACCTGTACATCCAGACTGACCAGCACGCCCTGTACCGGCGCATTCAGCGGCTCGGTGCCGGCCGGAGCGTCGGTCTGCGCGCTGCTGGTGGCGGCGCTACTTGCGCTGCCTTGGAAGAAACGGTGCGGGTGGGCGCTGGGGTGGGCGGCAGTCAGGCTGGCAGCTTCTGCTTCGATAAAGGCGGTTGATACGTCGTTGTTCTGTACCTGCGGGTGCTGCAGCAGGTTCTGCAGCAGGTGCAGGTTGCTGGCGGCCCCTTCCAGACGGAATTCGCACAGCGCGCGGTAGGCGCGGCGCAGGGTGTTCGGATAGTCACCGCCCGCGTGCACGATCAGCTTGGCCAGCAGCGAGTCGTAGCGTGGGCTGGTGGTGTAACCGGCGTAGCCG
Source organism: Halopseudomonas sp. T1L2 (assembly GCF_055397385.1). Classification (NCBI taxonomy): domain Bacteria; kingdom Pseudomonadati; phylum Pseudomonadota; class Gammaproteobacteria; order Pseudomonadales; family Pseudomonadaceae; genus Halopseudomonas; species Halopseudomonas sp. T1L2. The sequence goes on from NZ_AP040865.1 coordinate 3,397,478, forward strand.
TAGCCATCGATGCGGATGCCCGGGCCACTGGGCGGCTGATAGGCGCTGAGCGTGCCACCGGCCGGTCGGGTGCTGCCGTCGGCGGCCATGCTTTCCAGATTGATGCGCAGCTGCACGGCAAAGCCGCGGGCGGCGGGGATGTTGGCCTGGGTCAGGCCCAGCTCGGCCAGCGTCTTGCCGGCGGCAAGCTGGATCTGAGTCACCGCCAGATCCAGACCGGTCACCGCTTCGGTTACCGTGTGTTCGACCTGAATGCGCGGGTTGGCTTCCATAAACACGAAGTCGCCACGCTCCTCGTCGAGCAGAAACTCGACGGTGCACAGGCCGCGGTAGCCGACCGCGCGGGTCAGGGTGCAGGCGGCGGCGTGCAGTTGCTCGCGCACAGCCGGATCAAGACTCGGCGCCGGAGCCACTTCCAGCAGCTTCTGGTTACGGCGTTGCAGTGTGCAGTCGCGCTCCCAGACGTGGGCAACCTCAGTGCCGTCGCCAATGATCTGCACCTCGATATGACGGGCGCGGCGAATCAGCCGTTCGACATACAGATCGCCACGGCCAAAGGCGGCGGTGGCCTCCGAACTGCAGCGGGCGAAGGCGTCGTCCAGCTCGGCAAGGTCGTATACCGCGCGCATGCCGCGCCCGCCGCCGCCAGCCAAGGCTTTCAGCATTACCGCGGCGCCGTCGCCGAGCGACTGCATAAAGTCGCGGGCCTGCTCCAGCGTGGTCGGCTCGTTGGTGCCCTGGGTCAGGGGCACACCCTGCTGCTGCGCCAGTCGGCGCGCACTGGCCTTGTCGCCAAAGGTGTCGAGCACCTCAGGCGCGGGGCCGATAAAGGTGATGCCGGCCTGCTGGCAGGCGCGGGCGAAGTCGGCGTTTTCGCTGAGGAAACCGTAACCGGGGTGGATCGCATCGCAGTCTTGCTCCGTGGCGATGCGAATCAGCTGGGCGGCGTCCAGATAGGCGGCAACACCCTGGCCCTGCAGGGCGATGGCCTGATCGGCGCTGCGTACGTGCAGCGACTGGGCGTCATCTTCGGCGTAGACGGCAACGCTGGTGGCGTCACAGTCGGCGATGGCGCGGGCCAGACGAATGGCGATTTCGCCACGGTTGGCGATGAGAATGCGGTTGAATGCCATGAGTTAGTTGATCCAGTCCTGTAGTTCCTGTTTCTTGACCTTGCCGGTCGCGGTCATCGGCAGTGTATCGACCAGCCGAATCTCCGGCACCTTGTAGATCGCCATCGCCTGTTTGCACCAGTCGCGCAGCGACTCGGCACTGGCGTGGCTGCCGGGCTTGGTAATGATGAAGGCAAGGGGCGTCTGGCCGCGCTGCGGGTCTGGCTTGCCGATGACCGCTGAGGCCAGAATATCCGGATGTTGGCCGAGCATGGCTTCCAGCTCGCTGGGGAACACGCTCATGCCGTTGACCTTGAGCATTTCCTTGCGCCGGCCGAGGTAGCGGATAAAACCCTGCTCGGTGATCACGCCGCTGTCGCCGGTATGCAGCCAGCCACCGTCGCGCAGTGCCTCGGCGCTGGCGTCGGGTTTGTTCCAGTAGCCCTTGAGCAGCGACGGACTGCGCAGGCACAGCTCGCCTTCGCTGCCCAGCGGCAGCAGCGCGCCGGTCTCGAAGTCGCAGACCTTGAACTCGGTGCCGGGCACCGGCAGGCCGACGAAGGTGGGCTCGGATTTCAGATCGAAGTCATCGTCCTGCAGGCCGGCGGTAAAGGTGTCGCAGGTGTGGGTTTCGGTCATGCCGAAGCTGGTTTCGAACAGCGTGCAGCCGGTCAGCTCGCGCCAGCGGCGGCGGTATTCCGGGGTCAGCTTCTTGATAAAGGAGACGCAGCTGGTGGTTTCGAGCGAGCTGAAGTCGAACTCGCTGACCTGCGGGTGATCGAGCACCTCGGAGGCGCTGTCGACCAGTAGACCGGTCTGGGTAACCCGATAGTGCTGAACGGCGCTCATAAAGGTCAGCGCGTCCCAGCGGGCCAGCAACACCAGCGTGGTGCCGGCGAAAACGGGGAACAGTAGGCCGGAGTTCTCGCCGGCGATCCAGAATTCCGGCATGAAGTTCAGGCCTATGCGCTCCTCGTCAAAGCCCATGGCGACCGGAACAAAGCTGGCGCAGGTGTAGAGCATGTCGCCGTGGGTATGAATGCAGCCCTTCGGCAGACCGGTGGTGCCGCCGGTGTAGTTGAGCGCGGCGGTGTCGTCCAGATTCAGCCTGGGCAGGTTCTGCGGAGCGGGATCTGTGGCAGCCAGTGCGGGCATCAGGTCGATGCTGTCGGTGACGGGCAGTTTGGGTGCCTGCAGCAGGTCCGGTACCGGAATCGGCGGCTGGGCCGGGCAGAGTTCGGACAAGCTGGTGGAGAACACCTGCTCCAGCGCGGTCTGCTCGCGAATCTCTCGTACCACCGGCAGCAACTGGTCGAAGCAGATGATGGCGCGGGCGCCACAGTCGTCGAGCTGATAGCTCAGCTCCATGCCCTTGGCCATCGGGCTGACCGGGGCGTGGATCGCGCCCATCTTGAGAATGCCGTAGAAAGCGATATGCAGCTGCGGGCAGTTGGGCATGAACACCGCGACCCGGTCTCCCGGCTTGATACCTTGGGCCTGCAACAGGGCGGCGCAACGGTTGCTCAGGTCATCCAGCTCGGCGTAGGTCAGTTGGTGACCATAGAAATGCACGGCAACCCGGTCCGGCGCGGTGTGCGCCCAGTGGGCGAGATATTCGGTCAGCGGTCGTTCACCCTGTGGGTAGACGGGGTTGGTCGGTTTGCCTGCCGGCCAGACCTTGGCCTGAATCGCCTTGAGGGTATCGAGATAGTCCTGCTCGTGCATGTCCGTGCCTCTTGCTGTTGTTGTTGCTCAAGCTTAGGAGCTGTCGAGGCGGATAAGAAGCGATCAATATTCATTCAGAACCATGATTACGATTCATGGTTTGGCTATGGGCGCGTAATCTCGGGGGGATGGCCCATGCAGCAGGTGTTTGTTGATGAGTGAAAAGAATGATTCCCCATCATTGGCCCGGATTGATCTCAATCTGTTTCGGGTATTCGAGGTGGTTTACCGCGAGCGCAACCTGACCCGTGCGGCGGCGGTGCTGCATGTCAGCCAGTCCGCGGTCAGCCACTCGCTGGCACGGCTGCGAGAGCACTTTTCCGACCCGCTGTTCGTGCGTGAGGGCAGGGGCGTGACCCCGACCGCCGCGGCAATGCGGCTGGCGCCCGGGATTATCGATAGTCTGAGTCGGCTGCAGCAGAGCCTCGGCTATCTGCAGCAGTTTGATCCGCAGGAAGACGCGCGCACCTTCACCATCAGCCTGCCGGAGCAACTGGAGCCGGTCTTGATTCCGCCGCTGCTGACCCGGTTGCGTGAATTGGCGCCGCGCAGCCGGGTGCGCACCGTGGGTGTGCGCTGGTCTGAGCTGAAGCTGGAATTAGCCGCGGGACGGATTGACCTCGCTGTGCAGATCGCGCGACCGGCGGACGCCAGTCTGCGGCAGATGCAACTGGTCAAGGAGCCGCTCTGCGTGGTGGCCGGGCCGCAGTTTGAGGGCGAGCTGACGGCCGACAGCTATATGGCCGCCGAGCATATCGCGGTGGCGTCCTGGCGGCGTGGGCTGTCCTACGAGGATCTGGCACTGGGGCATCTGGGGCTGATGCGCAATGTGGTGCAGCAGTGCCAGAGTTATCAGGCGGCGAGCCTGGTGGTGGCGCAGACGCCCTTGTTGCTGACCATGTCGCGGCGTCATGCCGAGTTGATCAACCGGCCGCTGGGAAACCGGCTGCTGAACATGCCGTTACCACTACCGGAGATTGGTCTGACGCTTTACTGGCACAAGGGCATGGAGCATGACCCGGTCAACCGCTGGTTGCGGCGCCAGGTCCATGCGTTGGCTCAGAACAGCTCTAGCGGTGAGACGCTGCCGTCGCCATTGCTGTAGCCACCCATTTCCAATTCGCTGTAGGGCGGCGGCGCCTCTTCCTGCTTGAAGATTTCCAGGAAGGCATCACTGCTGCCGGGCGGCGCGCTGCGCCCGGTAGCGGGATCGATGCGTGCCGTTACCAGCCCGCTCGGCATGGGGATGGTCCGGTCCGGGACGCCTTCCAGCGCGGCGCCCATGAACTGCATCCAGATTGGCAGTGCGGCGGTACCACCGTATTCGCGGCGCCCCAGCGTCGCGGGCTGGTCGAATCCGACCCAGGCGGTGGCCACCAGATCGGGGTTGTAGCCGGAGAACCAGGCATCCTTCTGGTCGTTGGTGGTCCCGGTCTTGCCCGCCAGGTCATTGCGTTGCAGTGCCCGGGCACGGACGGCGGTGCCGCGGCGCACAACGTCCTGGAGCATGCTGTTCAGTTGGTAGATGGTGCGCGCGTCGACGATGCGCTCCGCGGCTACCGGCTCTTTTGCGGTCTCGGTTTCCTGGCGTTCTGCATAGCTTTGCAGGCGAGCGGTTTGCTCCTCGGTCAGCTCGGGCGTTACTGCCGGCCTGGCGTAGTCGATCAGGTTGCCGTAACGGTCTTCGATGCGCTCAACCAGGTAGGGTTTGACCGCATAGCCGCCATTGGCAAAGGCGGTATAACCCTGGGCAATCTGCAGTGGCGTCAGCTCGGAGGTACCGAGTGAGGCAGACAGGTTGCGAGGCAGCTCCTCACGGCTGAAGCCGAAACGCTCGATATAGGTCAGTGCCTTGTCGACGCCCAGATCCTGCATCAGGCGAATGGAAACCAGGTTGCGAGAACGATACAGCGCCTCGCGCAGGCGGATCGGGCCGAGGAAATCACCGCCCGAGTTCTGCGGGCGCCAGATCGAGTCCAGATAGTCGTCAACAAAGATCAGCGGCGCATCGTTGACCAGGCTGGCCGGGTTGTAGCCGTTATCCAGTGCCGCGCAGTACAGGAATGGCTTGAAACTTGAGCCGGGCTGCCGGCGTGCCTGGGTAACCCGGTTATAGTTGCTCTGCAGGAACGAGAAACCGCCGATCAGTGCCTTGATTGCGCCGTCCTGCGGGCCCAGCACCACCAGTGCGCTCTGCGCCTGCGGGATTTGCGCCAGGCGGAACTGGTCACCTTCGAGGCGGCTGACCCGGATGATGTCACCCGGTTTGAGCACGTCGGCGGGTTTGCCCGGACGCGGCCCCATGCTGTTGGCGCTGAGATAGGGGCGTGCCCAGTTCATGTTCTCCCAGGCGATGATCCCCGTCTGCTCGCGGCGCAGGCGAATCTCGACATTGTCGCCGTTCACCGCCGAAACCAGCGCCGGCTCCAGTCCGCCCATGCTGCGGTAGCCTTCGAGCATGGCCAGGCCCTGCTCCAGTGTGATCTCGGGGTTGCGCGACTCAGGGCCACGGTAACCGTGGCGGCGGTCATACTCCTGCAGGCCGTCACGCAGGGCGCTGTTGGCCATTTCCTGCAGTCGACTGTCGACGGTGGTGTAGACGTTGAAGCCTTGGGTGTAAGCCTCGTTGCCGTAGCGCTCGACCATCTCAAGGCGGGCCATCTCGGCAATATAGGGTGCTTCCATTTCAGGGTTGGCGCCGTGATTGCGTGCGGTAATTGGCGTCGCAACGGCTTCTCGATAACTCGCTTCATCGATATAGCCAAGCGTCAGCATGCGGTCGAGAATCCAGTCTCGACGCACCTTGGTGCGTTCCGGGTTGGCAATCGGGTTGTAGCGCGAAGGCGCCTTGGGCAGGCCGGCGATCATGGCCAGATCCGCCAGGGGTAACTCATTAATTGACTTGCCGTAATACACCTGCGCGGCGGCTTCGATCCCGTAGGCGCGGTTGCCAAGGTAGATCTTGTTCACATATAACTCGAAAATCTCCTGCTTGCTGAGATTGCGCTCGATTTGCAGAGCCAGCAGGATTTCGTTCAGCTTGCGCGAGAACACGCGCTTGCTCGACAGGAAGTAATTCTTGGCGACCTGCATGGTGATTGTGCTGCCGCCGGTCTGGATGTGACCGGTCTGCACAAGCTCTGCGGCAGCGCGCAGCAGGCCCATCGGGTCGACGCCATGGTGATTCAGGAAGTTGTCATCTTCTGCAGCAAGCAGGGCGTGGACGAAGGCCGGTGGAATCTGCTCGTAACTGATCGGGAAACGACGCATTTCGCCGAACTCTGCAATCAGTCGATTATCTGTGCTATATATCCGCAACGGAGTCTGCAGTTCGACGTCTCGAAGGGTTTCGACGTCAGGCAGCGAGGGGCTCAGATAGAGCGCGACGCCGCTGAGCACCATGGCTGGAGCGCATACAAGCGCCAGAACTGACCAGAATAGAAACTTCAGCAATCGCATAAGGGATGCGGAATTCCCTGATTAATTAGAACGTTAGCAGGATTGCTAAACGAGAACGGGATAACAGTCTGCATTATAAGCGTATTTTTTTTGTTTTAGCCATTTGCGCTTGTACAAGTCCTGTTATTTAATGTAGGAAAACATAAACCGTCCGTAAGTGTCGGATGCTGATAGGAAATTGGCTGTGCTAGGGCTCTTCAAGAAAAAAGCGAATACGCTGCTGGGCATCGACATCAGCTCCACCACCGTGAAGCTGCTCGAACTCAGCCGCTCCGGTGGCCGCTACAAGGTCGAGGCCTACGCGGTCGAACCTCTCCCTCCCGCTTCGGTAGTGGAGAAGAACATTGTCGAACTCGAAGGCGTCGGACAGGCGCTGGAGAAGGTACTGGCGCGATCGAAATCGTCGCTCAGGCAGGCCGCAGTGGCGGTAGCCGGATCCGCGGTGATCACCAAGGTGATCGAGATGGATGCCGGGCTTGATCCTGACGAGATGGAAGAACAGATCAAGATCGAAGCCGACCAGTACATCCCCTACCCGCTGGACGAGGTTGCCATAGACTTCGAAGTCCAGGGCGTTTCCCCCCGCAATCCCGCCAGAGAAGAAGTGTTGCTCGCTGCCTGTCGCCGTGAAAATGTCGATATCCGCGAAGCCGCACTGGCACTTGCCGGTCTGACCGCCAAGATTGTCGAGGTCGAGGCTTACGCGATGGAGCGTGCCTGCGAGCTTGTTATTGGGCAGCTGGATGCGGGCAACGATGACCTGACCATCGCGGTGATCGACATCGGTGCAACCATGATGACCCTGAGTGTGCTCAGTGGTGGTCGCACCATTTATACCCGCGAGCAGCTGTTTGGCGGCAAGCAACTGACGGATGAGATTCAGCGCCGTTACGGCTTGTCCCAGGACGAGGCCGGGCTGGCCAAGAAGCAGGGCGGTCTTCCCGACGATTACGAAGTCGAGGTGCTGGGTCCCTTCAAGGATGCAGTGGTGCAGCAGGTATCTCGATCGCTGCAGTTTTTCTTTGCCGGCGGGCAATACAACGACGTCGACTACATCTTGCTGGCCGGTGGTACCGCTTCGATTCCAGGGCTGGATCAGTTGGTACAGCAGAAAATTGGTACCACCACTCTGGTTGCCAACCCCTTTGCAAACATGACCCTGTCAAACAAGGTTGATGCGGTTGCCCTGAGCAATGACGCGCCCGCCCTGATGATTGCGTGTGGTCTGGCAATGAGGAGTTTTGACTGATGGCTCGCATTAACCTGTTGCCTTGGCGCGAGCAGCTGAGGGAAGAGCGAAAAAAGGAATTTCTGACCATTCTGGCACTGGTTGTCCTGTTTGCAGGGGCGCTGGTGTTTTTGGCTGACCGCTACGTCAATGGGCAGATCGAGAATCAGAACGCGCGCAATGCCTTTATCAAGAGCGAAATTGCCCAGCTTGAGCGGCGTATCAAGGAAATCGAACAGTTGCAGGCGCGTCGCGCCCAGTTGCTGGATCGGATGAAGATTATCCAGGATCTGCAGGGCAAACGGCCCATCATTGTTCGTGTCTTTGATGAGTTGGCGCGTACGCTGCCCGATGGAGTCTATTTCACTGACGTGGGCATGAAGGGCAGTGCGATTTCCATCAAGGGTGGGGCAGAGTCCAACAGCCGAGTGTCCAATCTGATGCGTCAGCTGGATGCGTCTGACTGGCTGACCGCTCCGAATCTGACTGCCGTCAAGGCGGTTACCTCGGGTGCTCTGGATCAGGCCAACGTGTTTGAGTTGACCGTAAAACAAACCGAGCCCAGAGCCGGTGCCGCTGAGGGAGAGCAGCAGCAATGAGTTTCGCTCAATCCATGGAAAGTCTGAAGAAGATCGATTTAAACGATCTTGACTTCAATAATATTGGCTCCTGGCCGGGAGCGCTCAAGGTCATCGTCTGCGTGCTGGTGTTTATCGCGCTGCTGGCGGCGGGCTACCAGTTCCACCTGAAGGATCTGAGAGTAGGGCTGGAGCGTGTCCAGGCTCAGGAAGTGGCTCTGCGCAAGGAGTTCGAGGACAAGTCGTTCCGCGCCGCAAACCTTGAAGCCTATAAGGAGCAACTGGCCGAAATCGAGGAGCGCTTCAGCGGTCTCCTCAAGCAGCTGCCCAAGGACAGCGAAGTCCCCGGTTTGCTCGAAGACATTACCCAGATGGGGCTGAACAGCGGCCTGGAGTTCGAGTCGATTACCCTGCGTCCCGAGCAGGCCAAACAGTTCTACGTTGAACTGCCGATCAATATCGTGGTTCGTGGCAGCTACCATGATCTGGCGACCTTCGTCAGCGGTGTAGCCGGCCTGCCGCGGATCGTGACGCTCGGTGACTTCACTATCAAACCGGTCAGCGGGAACAACCCCGATTTGCTGGCGATGAATATCGTCGCGAAAACCTACCGCTACAATGATGCCGGAGGTCAGCAATGAACTTGACCTGGCGAATGACCGGATTGACGCTGCTGGCGGCGTTTTCGCTCAGTGGCTGTGGCAGTAACGATTTTTCCGATCTGCAGCAATTCATGGACGATGTGCGCGCGCGTCCTGCGGGCAAGATCGAGCCGTTGCCACGCTTTGAACCCTATGAGGCCTTCACCTACAGCGCAGCGTCCCTGCGCAGCCCCTTCCAGCCGCCGATCAAGATTGATCTGTCGCAGCGGCAAAAAGGGTCTCAGGACATCAAGCCTGACGAAAACCGCGTCAAGCAGTTCCTTGAAGGGTTCAACATCGAGAGTTTCCAGATGGTCGGTACCATCAGTAACGCCGAGGGAATGCAGGCGCTCATCTCGGGTGCCGGCAGTGTGCATCGGGTCAGAATTGGCGATTACCTCGGGCGTAATCATGGACGTGTCACCGGGATCGAAGAAAATCGCGTTGATGTAGTTGAAATCGTGCCGGACGGAGAAGGCGGGTGGTTGGAGCGACCGCGCACCCTCAGCCTTGCTGAGCGCGGGTAGGACAACCAGGGAGAGAAAACATGAACTGCAAACAGTCACGCGTGGAACGCAAGCAAATGTCTCTGACCAGAATTTTTCCGCTCGCAGCAGTAATGTCACTGCTGAGTCCGTTGGCCCTTGCGGCTGATCTGCAACGTATGGATGTCGCTTCTCTGCCGGGGGATCGGGTAGAGCTCAAACTGAGCTTCGACGAGCCTGTCACCGGCTCGCCGAAGGGTTACACCATCGACCAGCCGGCGCGGATCGCGCTGGACCTGCCAGGCGTCAAGAACAAGCTCGGTGAGCGCAGCCGCGAACTCGGTCTGGGTAATGCCCGGAGCGTGACCGTCGTTGAGGCCGGTGACCGTACCCGCCTGATCATCAATTTGACCAGCCTGGCGCCCTACACCACCCGCGCCGAAGGCAATGACCTGTACGTGATGGTTGGTGCAACGGCAGCGGCAGCGCCGGCAACCACGGCCGCCGCCACTCCGGTGGCCACCAACAATAACTGGCGCACGGACAACGAGCCGGCGGTATCCAGTCCGGTCGTCAGTGGTCGGGCGATCACCAGTCTGGACTTTCAGCGTGGCAGTGACGGCTCCGGTAATGTCGTCATTGACTTGAGTGATCCGACTATCCGGGTCGACGTGGAGGAGCAGGGCGGTCGCGTCAAGCTCAACTTCCCAAATACCCGCCTGCCTGACGAGCTGCGTGTTCAGCTGGACGTCAAGGACTTCGCCACGCCGGTGAACTTCGTCAATGCCAGTGGCAGCGGCGACAATGCGTCTATCGTGATTGAGCCGACCGGCTATTACGAGCATCTGGTGTATCAGGCTGACAATCGCCTGACCGTCAGCTTCAAGCCGCTGACCCGTGCCGAGGTGGAGCAGCGTCGTGCTGATGCGTTCACCTATACCGGTGAGAAGCTGTCGCTGAACTTCCAGGATATCGAAGTGCGCTCGGTGCTGCAGTTGATTGCCGACTTCACCGACCTGAACCTGGTAGCCAGCGACACAGTGCAGGGCAGTATCACGCTGCGCCTGCAGAACGTGCCATGGGATCAGGCGCTGGATCTGGTGCTCAAGACCAAAGGTCTGGATAAGCGTCAGGTGGGTAATGTGTTGCTGGTAGCGCCGGCAGACGAGATCGCTGCACGCGAGCGTCAGGAGCTGGAGGCGCAGAAGCAGATTGCCGAGCTGGCACCGCTGCGTCGCGAGCTGATTCAGGTCAATTACGCCAAGGCGGCGGATATTGCCAAGCTGTTTGCCTCAGTAACGGCGGCTGATGCCGACTCCCAACGGGGTTCGCTGACGGTTGATGAGCGTACCAACAGCATTATCGCGCTGGAAACCCAGCAAAAGCTGGACGAGCTGCGCCGCATTGTGACCCAGCTGGACATTCCGGTTCGTCAGGTCATGATTGAAGCCCGGATTGTTGAAGCCAACGTCGGTTTCGACAAGGCCCTGGGTGTGCGCTGGGGTGGCGCGTTCAATCTGGGTGGCAACTTCTCCGCATTCGGTAAGGATGGCCAGACCGAGATCGTTGACGCGCCGGACTTTCTGCCGCCGGATACTACCTCTGGCGGCTATTACGGTGTACCGGAGCGCCCGGCAAACTCGCCGTTCGTCGATATGGGCGTAGTGGGCTCCACCTCGGGGATCGGCATCGGCTTTATTACCGACAACACCATTCTGGATCTGCAACTGTCCGCGATGGAGAGCACCGGTAACGGTGAGGTGATTTCCCAGCCGAAAGTGGTGACCTCCGACAAGGAAACGGCAAAGATCCTGAAAGGTTCGGAAATTCCGTATCAGGAAGCCAGCTCCAGCGGTGCAACCACGACGTCCTTTGCCGATGCAGTGCTGTCGCTGGAAGTGACCCCCCAGATCACTCCGGACAACCAGGTGATCATGGAAGTTATCGTGACCAAGGATGAGCCGGACTTCTCCAACCAGGTGAATGGGGTGCCGACCATTCGCAAGAATGAGGTCAATGCCAATATCCTGGTTGCCGACGGTGAAACTATCGTGATCGGTGGCGTATTCCAGAGCGAGACCTCCAGTGCTCAGGAAAAGGTACCTTTCCTTGGTGATCTGCCGTTGCTCGGTCGGATGTTCCGTCGTGACGTAACGGCAGAAAGCAAGACCGAACTGCTGATTTTCCTGACGCCGCGGATCATCAACAACGGTGCCATCACGCTGGCCAGGTAATCTTCTTGCGTAACGTCTTTCTGATAGGCCCGATGGGTGCTGGAAAAAGCACCATCGGGCGTTTGCTTGCCAAAGAGCTCAAATACCCCTTCAAGGACTCCGATCGCGAGATCGAGGTGCGCACTGGTGCCGATATCCCCTGGATCTTCGATGTTGAGGGCGAGGAGGGGTTTCGCCAGCGTGAGGAGGCGATGATTGCCGAGCTGGTCCACGAGGACGGAATCGTGCTGGCGACCGGCGGTGGCGTTGTCATGCGCCCGGCCAATCGTGCTGCGCTTAAATCCGGTGGTCTGGTCGTCTACCTGTGCACCAGTGTAGAGCAGCAGCTGCAACGGACGGCCAAGGATCGTCAGCGCCCTCTGCTGCAAACCGCCGATCCCGAGGCGGTGCTGCGTGACCTGATGGCCAAGCGAGATCCGCTCTATCGGGAAATTGCCGATCTGATCATCGAAACGGATCAACGCGGCCCCAAGGTGGTTGTTAACGCCATTCTGGCCAAGCTGCAGGAAGCCTGAGTTTTACAGCTTTTGCTTCTCCTCCCTCCCGTATCGCAGCTTCCCGCGACTGTTGTATCCTGTGCCAGCTGAATGGGGAGTGCTTTGATGCAGGTTCTGAATGTCGATCTAGGTGATCGCAGTTATCCAATTTATATCGGCTCGGGTCTGATGGCCCAGGCTGAGATGTTCGCTCGTCATATCGGCGGTCGGCAGGTGTGCATCGTCACCGATGATACCGTCGCGCCGCTATATCTTGAGTCTCTGCAGCAGGTGCTCAGTGACTACAAGGTAACCTCGGTGGTCTTGCCGACGGGTGAGGCCTACAAGAACTGGGCAACACTGCAGCAGATTTTCGATGCCCTGCTGGCGGAGCGCCACGATCGCCGAACAACGCTCATTGCCCTTGGTGGTGGTGTAATTGGTGACATGACGGGCTTCGCTGCGTCTGCCTACCAGCGCGGTGTCGATTTCATTCAGGTGCCTACCACCCTGTTGTCGCAGGTTGACTCTTCTGTGGGCGGCAAGACCGGCATCAATCATCCGGCAGGCAAGAATATGATCGGCGCCTTCTATCAGCCCAAGGCGGTGATTATCGACACTGACAGCCTCAAGACCCTGCCGGGTCGTGAGGTCAGCGCCGGGCTGGCAGAGATAATCAAGTACGGCCTGATCAGGGATGAAGCCTTTCTTGGCTGGCTGGAACGGAACATGGTCGGCTTGCGTCAACTCGATACGACGCTGGTGACCGAGGCGATCATGCGCTCCTGTGCTATCAAGGCCGAGGTTGTTGCTGCTGACGAGCGCGAAGGCGGTGTGCGCGCGATTCTCAATCTGGGTCATACCTTCGGCCACGCCATTGAGGCACACCAGGGCTACGGCAGCTGGCTGCACGGAGAGGCCGTGGGCGCCGGAATGGTCATGGCGCTTGACCTGTCGGAGCGGCTTGGCTGGATCTCGGATGTTGATCGAAAGCGTGGCGAATCCGTCATCGCCGCAGCTGGATTGCCGGTTCGTGCGCCTGCCGGTATGCGGGCGTCCGACTTTGAGCGCCTGATGGCAGTGGATAAAAAGGTTCTCGACGGTCAGCTGCGCCTGGTGCTGCTGCGCCGGATTGGCGGCGCTGAAGTGACGGCCGATTATGACGTCGTGGCGCTTCGTGAATGCCTGCAGGACAGTGAACAATGAGTAACGGTTTTGATGAGGTTTTCAGTGCGGTGAGTCAGCCGGACGAGCTGCTGGAACATTACCAGCTCAGTCATGATCCTTTTGCCGCGCGTGCTCCCGGCTTCAAATTCTTTACGCCGAAAAGAAAGCCGGTTCTCGCCGAGTTGCACCATCTCGCTCGTTATGGCCACAAGGTGCTGGTGGTAGCGGGGCCGCAGGGTGCCGGCAAGACGTTGTTGCGTCAGGCGCTGGTGGCCAGCAGCAACAAGGATGTCGTTCAGTGCGTTGTGTTGTCTGCGCGCGAGCACGCCTCGGAGGCGGCTTTGCTGGCGCAGCTGTGTCAGGCGCTCAATACCGAGCAGCGCGATGTGGCCAGTCTGCTGCAGAAGGCGCAGCAAAGCGAGCTGGTAGGCATTCAGCTCTATCTGGTCATTGATGATGCCGAACTGCTTGAGTCGTCGGCCATCAGCATGTTGTGTGAAATCGCTGAAGCCGGCAGCTTTGCACCGCGGGTATTCCTGTTTGCCGATAGCGAATCGGTGGGGCGTTTTGCTTCTGCCGCTGCGGGTGAGGAGGCCGGCAATGTTCATGTTGTCAGTTTGGCCGCGCTGGATGTTAACGAAACCCGCGACTATCTCGCCCAGCGCCTGGAAGGCGCCGGGCAGGGAATCGAGCTGCTTAGCGACGAGCAGATTGAGGAGATTCACCGGCTCAGCGGCGGCTGGCCCGGCGGGATCAATCTGGCAGGACGTCAGGTTATGCTTCGGGCGATGCAGCAGGCGCCACTGGCAGCGCGCACTTCAAGCTCAGGCGGTATACCCTTCAAGGCGCTGGCAGCGCTTGGCCTGATTGGGCTGGGTGTTGCCGTGGCCTGGTACATGGGGGATCGAGCCCCGGTTGAGCCGGAGCGCACGGTGCTGCAGTTGCCGGAGCCGGTCGTTGAGGCGCAAATTGAAGTACCCGAGCCGATTGCGCCGCCGGCGCCGGCCTCGGCTGCTGCTCAGAATGACGGCGGCAACCAAACAGCGCCGTCAGTGGCTGGCCTGGTTGATGCGCCGGTGCTGGTAGAGGGCGATGAAACTGTCCCTGCTCGTGCACCCGAATTGGAGGTTGCGCAATCCGATTCCTCGCCACAGCCTGTTTCAGCTCCAGCTCCAGCTCCAGCTCCAGCTCCAGCTCCAGCTCCAGCTCCAGCTCCAGTCCCGACGCCAGCGCCTGCTCCCGTTACGGCGCCGGTTGTTGCGTCCGCTGTGTCATCGGTTACGCATGACGCGCAGTGGTACCGTCAGCGCGCGGGTTCCGAGTACGTGGTTCAGTTGCTGGGTACGCGCTCAGAGGCGGCGGCCCGCAGTTTTATCGGTAAGCACGCCGGCGTCTCTGATCTGGGCTATTTCGAGACGACGCATCAGGGTGCTGCCTGGTTTGTGGTCACCCAGGGCATTTATCCTTCCCGCCAGGCTGCCCAGGCCGGAATTGCCGAGCTGCCTGCTGTTCTGCGCGACAGCAAGCCCTGGCCGCGCAGCATTGGGGACATTCAGGGCGGTTTGCGCTGAGCCCGAGCCCGTCGGTGCAAGGCTGACGGGTGCACCGCGCCCTGTCGCAGGATCTATAAAGCGCCTTCGGGCGCTTGGCAGGGGTGGCAAAAGTTTCCTATTTACGACATTTGGATACGCCCAAGCGGCATTTTTTGCCCAAAAAAAATTGTGGGCGCTGATGCCGCTGTGTACAATTACTCCCCTTTTGTCCGGCGCAGGGCCAGATTTCTCTGTGATCTGGAGTCTAACGCGCCCGAATTTACTAGCTTTTTGAGAGAGTGCCTATGAAAGCAGGTCTATACCAGCCTGATCAGTTCAAGGATAACTGTGGCTTTGGTTTGATTGCCCACATGGAAGGCCAGCCCAGTCATCACCTGCTGCAGACGGCAATTGAAGCGCTGACGTGCATGACCCATCGCGGCGGCATTAACGCCGACGGCAAGACCGGCGATGGTTGCGGCCTGCTCATTCAGAAGCCGGACCGTTTTCTGCGCGAGGTTGCCCGCGAGGCGCTGGCGGTTGAACTGCCCGACCAGTACGCCGTGGGCATGGTGTTCATGGGTGCCGACGAGGCTGCCAGTACCGCTGCCAAACAGGCTTTTGCCGACGCCTTGAGTGATCAGGGGCTGACCGGTCTGGGCTGGCGCGAAGTGCCGGTCGATCCGTCGGTTCTCGGCCCGCTGGCCCTGAGCAGCATGCCGCGTATTGAGCAAGTGTTCGTATCAGGCGAGGGCCTGGACGAGCAGCAATTTGCCGTCAAGTTGTTCTACGTGCGCCGCAAGGCCGAAATCGCCATGCAGGCCGACAGCAACTTCTATGTCTGCAGCCTGTCGCACAAGGTCGTGTCCTACAAGGGCCTGATGATGCCGGCCGATCTGGACAAGTTCTATCCGGATCTGGGCGATGCGCGAATGGAAACCGCGATCAGCGTGTTCCATCAGCGCTTCTCAACCAATACCCTGCCGAAGTGGCCGCTGGCGCAGCCGTTCCGTCTGGTTGCCCACAATGGTGAAATCAACACCATCACCGCCAACCGTAACTGGGCCCAGGCGCGCCGTAACAAGTTCACCAACGATCTGATGCCCGATCTGGACAGTCTGGCACCGCTGGTCAACACCACCGGTTCCGACTCCTCGAGCATGGACAACATGCTTGAGCTGCTGATCTGCGGCGGCATGGATCTGTTCCGCGCCATCCGCATGGTCGTGCCGCCGGCGTGGCAAAACGTGGAGACCATGGATGCCGATCTGCGGGCGTTCTACGAATACAACTCCATGCATATGGAAGCCTGGGACGGCCCGGCCGGTATTGTACTGACCGAAGGTCGCTACGCGGTTTGTCTGCTCGACCGCAACGGTCTGCGCCCGGCGCGTTATGTCATCACCAAGAACGGCTATATCACCCTGGCCTCCGAAATCGGCGTGTGGGACTACCAGCCCGAGGACGTCGTCAGCAAGGGCCGTGTTGGTCCGGGTCAGATTCTGGCTGTCGACACTCAGACTGGCGAAGTGCTGCACACCGATGATGTGGCTAATCGCCTGAAGTCCCGTCATCCGTACCGCAAGTGGCTGAAGGAAAATGCCCTGCGCATCCAGGCTACGCTGGATGATCGCGACCACGGCTCCGATTTCCTCTCGTCCGAGCGTCTCAAGCAGTACATGAAGATGTTCCAGGTCACCTTCGAAGAGCGTGACCAGGTGCTGCGCCCGCTGGCCGAGAACGGTCAGGAAGCGGTCGGCTCCATGGGCGACGACACGCCGATGGCGGTGCTGTCCGGTCGCGTGCGTTCGGTCTATGACTACTTCCGTCAGCAGTTCGCCCAGGTGACCAATCCGGCGATCGACCCGCTGCGTGAAGCCATCGTCATGTCGCTGGAAACCTGCCTGGGTGCCGAGCGCAACGTCTTTGAAGAGACTGCCGATCACGCCAATCGCGCGATTCTCAGCTCGCCGGTGATCTCTCCGGCCAAGTGGCGCACCATCATGAACCTGGACGAGCGTCCCGGTTTTGCGCGCCACGTCATTGACCTCAACGTCGCTGAAGGCACGCCGCTTGGCGAGGCCGTGCGCGATATCGCCGCCCAGGCCGAGGCCGCCGTGCGTGAAGGCAAGACGCTGATCGTGCTGAGCGACCGGGCTATCGAGCAGGGCAAGCTGCCGGTCCACGCGGCGCTGGCTGTAGGTGCTGTGCATCACCACCTGACCGCGACGGGTCTGCGTTGCGAGTGCAACATCCTGGTTGAAACCGCGACCACCCGTGATCCGCATCACTACGCGGTGCTGATCGGCTTCGGTGCGACCGCAGTCTACCCGTACCTGGCGTATGAAGTGCTGGGTGACCTGATCCGTACCGGCGAAGTCATTGGCGACCTGTACGAAACCTTCAAGTACTACCGCAAGGGTATTTCCAAGGGCCTGCTGAAGATCCTGTCGAAGATGGGTATCTCCACCATCGCGTCCTATCGTGGTGCCCAACTGTTTGAAGCAGTGGGTCTGGCCGACGAAGTCGTTGATGTCTGCTTCAAGGGCGTTGCCAGCCGCATTCAGGGTGCCCGCTTCCAGGACCTGCAGGCCGAACAGGCGCTGCTGGCCAAGGAAGCCTGGAACCCGCGCAAGGCGATCCAGCAGGGCGGTCTGCTCAAGTTCGTGTTTGGTGGCGAATACCATGCCTACAACCCGGACGTGGTCCGCGCGCTGCAGGATGCGGTGCAGGGCGACAGCTACGACAAGTATCAGGAGTACGCCGCTCTGGTGAACAGCCGTCCGGTTGCGGCGCTGCGTGACCTGCTCAAGGTGCGCGACGACCAGCAGGCGATTGCGTTGGATGAGGTCGAGCCGCTGGAGTCGATCTTCAAGCGCTTTGACTCTGCCGGTATCTCGCTGGGTGCACTGTCTCCCGAGGCACATGAGGCCATCGCCGAGGCGATGAACCGTCTGGGCGCACGCTCCAACTCTGGCGAAGGTGGTGAAGACCCCGCTCGCTACGGAACCGAGCGCACCTCCAAGATCAAGCAGATCGCTTCCGGTCGCTTTGGTGTGACCCCGGAATACCTGGTCAACGCCGAGGTGCTGCAGATCAAGGTTGCCCAGGGTGCCAAGCCCGGTGAGGGTGGCCAGCTGCCGGGTGGCAAGGTCAACGAGCTGATTGCCCGTCTGCGTTATGCAGTCCCGGGTGTGACGCTGATTTCACCGCCGCCACACCACGACATCTACTCGATTGAAGATCTGTCGCAGCTGATCTTTGACCTCAAGCAGGTCAACCCGCAGGCGCTGGTGTCGGTCAAACTGGTATCCGAGCCGGGCGTGGGTACCATCGCCGCCGGTGTGGCCAAGGCCTACGCTGACCTGATCACCATCTCCGGGTACGACGGTGGTACCGGCGCCTCGCCGCTGACCTCCATCCGTTATGCCGGCTCGCCCTGGGAGCTGGGCCTGTCCGAAGCCCATCAGACCCTGCGCGGCAATGATCTGCGTGGCAAGGTCCGGGTACAGACCGACGGTGGTCTGAAAACCGGTCTGGACGTGATCAAGGCGGCGATCCTCGGTGCCGAGAGCTTTGGTTTCGGTACCGCGCCGATGATCGCGTTGGGCTGCAAATACCTGCGTATCTGCCACCTGAACAACTGCGCGACCGGTGTTGCGACCCAGAACCAGCACCTGCGTGACAACCACTACATCGGTACCGTGCAGATGGTGATGAACTTCTTCACCTACGTCGCCATGGAAACCCGTGAGTGGCTGGCCAAGCTGGGTGTGCGCAGTCTGCAGGACCTGATCGGCCGTACCGATCTGCTGGAAATCCTGCCCGGCACGACCGCCAAGCAGCAAAACCTGGATCTTGAGCCGTTGCTGTTCAGCAAGGACGTTCCGGCCGACAAGCCGCAGTTCTGCGAGTCGCCGCGTAACCCGCCGTTCGACAAGGGCCTGACTGCCGAGAAGATGGTCGAGATGGCGCGTGCCGCCATCGACGGTCGTACCGGTGGCGAGTTCGAGCTGTCGCTGACCAACTGTGACCGTTCCATCGGTGCCCGTGTGTCCGGCGAGATCGCCAAGGTACACGGCAACCAGGGCATGGCCAGCGCACCGATCACCTTCCGCATGAAGGGCACGGCCGGTCAGAGCTTCGGCGTCTGGAACGCCGGTGGTTTGCACATGTATCTGGAAGGCGATGCCAACGACTACGTCGGCAAGGGCATGACCGGCGGCAAGCTGACCATCGTACCGCCCAAGGGCAGCCCGTTCCGCTCCGAGCAGACCTCGATCATCGGCAACACCTGCCTGTACGGTGCCACCGGTGGCAAGCTGTTCGCAGCCGGCGTGGCCGGCGAGCGCTTCGCGGTGCGTAACTCCGGTGCGCACGCGGTCATCGAAGGCGCTGGCGACCACTGCTGTGAGTACATGACCGGCGGTATGGTCTGCGTACTCGGCAGTACCGGCCACAATTTCGGTGCCGGTATGACCGGTGGCTTTGCCTATGTGCTGGATATGGACAATACCTTCTTCGACAAGCTCAATCATGAGCTGGTCGAGTTGCACCGCATCAGCAACGAGGCGATGGAGATGTACCGCAGCCACCTGACCCAGGTGCTGACCGAGTACGTCACCGAAACCGGCAGTGCATGGGGTGCCGAGGTGCTGGACAACCTGGACGACTACATCCGCCGCTTCTGGCTGGTCAAGCCGAAGGCCGCAAGCCTGCGGGCCCTGCTGACCAGCACGCGAGCGAACCCACAATAAAGCCGCCGCAGACAGGCTGCCGCGCACCGAGCGCCCCAGCCTGCCGCTGGCCCTGATGAGTCTTGCAGTGGTGTGATGAAGCCGCCGCTGCAGTTTAGAGGTTGAGATATGGCAGACCGTTTGAACAACGACTTCCAGTTTATCGATGTAGGTCGTGAAGATCCCAAGAAGCGCCCGCTGCGCGTGCGCAAGACCCAGTTCGTCGAGATTCACGAGCAGTTCAAGCCGGAAGCGGCGTCCGACCAGGCGCACCGCTGCCTCGGTTGTGGCAACCCCTACTGTGAGTGGAAGTGCCCGGTACACAACTTTATTCCGAACTGGCTGAAGCTGGTCTCCGAGGGCAACATCCTCGAAGCCGCCGAGCTGTCGCACCAGACCAACACCCTGCCGGAAGTCTGCGGCCGCGTGTGCCCGCAGGACCGTCTGTGTGAAGGCGCCTGTACCCTGAACGACGGTTTTGGTGCGGTCACCATCGGCTCGGTCGAGAAGTACATTACCGATACCGCCTTCGCCATGGGCTGGCGCCCGGACATGTCCGGTGTCGTGCCGACGGGCAAGCGCGTTGCCATCATCGGTGCCGGCCCGGCCGGTCTGGGTTGCGCCGACGTGCTGGCGCGCGCCGGTGTCAGCCCGGTGGTATTCGACCGTTACCCGGAAATCGGTGGCCTGCTGACCTTCGGTATCCCCGAGTTCAAACTCGAGAAGAGCGTGCTGTCACGCCGCCGCGAAGTATTCGAAGGCATGGGTATCGAGTTCCGCCTGAACACCGAGATCGGTAAGGACGTCATGATCGACGACCTGCTGGCCGAGTACGATGCCGTGTTCATGGGCATGGGTACCTACACCTACATGAAGGGCGGCTTCCCGGGTGAAGATCTGCCTGGTGTATACGACGCCCTGGACTTCCTGATCGCCAACGTCAACCGCAACCTCGGGTTCGAGAAGTCCGCTGACGACTTTATCGATATGAAGGGCAAGAAGGTGGTTGTGCTCGGCGGTGGTGATACCGCAATGGACTGTAACCGCACGTCCATTCGCCAGGGTGCGACCGCAGTGACCTGCGCCTACCGCCGTGACGAAGCCAACATGCCGGGTTCGCGCAAGGAAGTGAAGAACGCCAAGGACGAGGGCGTGAAGTTCCTGTTCAACCGCCAGCCGATCGCCATTGTTGGCGAAGACAAGGTTGAAGGCGTCAAGGTGGTGGAAACCCGTCTGGGTGAGCCGGACGCCCGCGGTCGCCGCAGTCCCGAGCCGATTCCGGGTTCCGAAGAAGTACTGCCGGCCGATGCCGTGGTCATCGCCTTCGGTTTCCGTCCGAGCCCGGCCGACTGGTTTGCTGACAAGAACGTCGAGACTGACAGCCAGGGCCGCGTTATCGCGCCCGAGCAAGGTCAGTACAAGTTCCAGACCAGCAACCCGAAGATCTTTGCCGGTGGCGACATGGTGCGCGGCTCCGATCTGGTGGTCACGGCGATCTTCGAAGGTCGTCAGGCTGCCGAGGGTATCCTCGACTTCCTCGAGGTGTGACAACCCGTCACACATGCAGGGGCGCCTTCGGGCGCCCTTGTTGTTTCTGGCCCTGATCTTTCCCGCCAATTGCCGCTACAATGGCCGCTGACTTTTTCGACTGGATGTGCCCCCATGACCGAACTCAAGAATGATCGTTTCCTGCGCGCGCTGATGCGTCAGCCGGTAGATGTCACCCCTGTGTGGATGATGCGTCAGGCTGGCCGCTATCTGCCGGAGTATCGCGCCTCGCGTGCACGGGCCGGTGATTTCATGGGGCTGTGCATGAATCCGGAGATGGCCTGCGAAGTGACCCTGCAGCCGCTGGATCGCTACCCGCTGGACGCGGCCATTCTGTTCTCCGACATCCTGACCATCCCCGATGCCATGGGCCAGGGCCTGTACTTTGAAACCGGCGAAGGTCCGCGCTTTCGCAAGGTGATCAACAGCCTGGCCGATATCGAGGCGCTGCCGATTCCCGATCCGGAAAAGGACCTGGGCTATGTGATGGATGCGGTGCGCACCATTCGCCGCGAGCTGAACGGCCGGGTGCCGCTGATCGGCTTCTCCGGCAGCCCCTGGACGCTGGCGACCTACATGGTCGAGGGCGGCTCCTCCAAGGATTTTCGCAAGACCAAGGCGATGCTGTATGACCAGCCCGAAGCCATGCACCTGCTGCTCGACAAGCTCGCCCAGTCGGTCACCAGCTACCTGAACGGCCAGATCCTGGCCGGCGCCCAGGCGGTGCAGATTTTCGATACCTGGGGCGGCAACCTGTCTGCCGACGCCTACCAGAAGTTCTCGCTGGCCTACATGCGCAAGATCGTTTCCGGTCTGATTCGCGAGCACGACGGCCGCAAGATTCCGGTCATCCTGTTCACCAAGAACGGCGGCCTCTGGCTGGAAAGCATCGCCGATGCTGGTGCCGATGCGCTGGGTCTGGACTGGACCATGGATATCGGCGTCGCCCGCTCACGGGTTGGTGCAAAGGTTGCATTGCAGGGCAACATGGACCCGACTGTGCTGTACGCCAAGCCGGCGGCGATTCGTGCCGAAGTGGCACGCATCCTCGCCAGTTACGGCAAGGGCAGCGGCCATGTATTCAACCTGGGCCACGGGATTACACCCGAGGTCGATCCGGCTCACGCCGGCGCCTTTATCGAGGCGGTACATGAATTGTCAGCGATCTATCACGATCCGAATGCTATCGTGGTCTGACGATTCCTGCGCCAAGATGGCGCACGACGGAAGCGACTGAACAAGGAGAAGGCGTATGCGCAGGGTAGTGTTCAACCAGAAGGGCGGGGTCGGTAAATCCAGCATCGCCTGCAACCTCGCCGCGGTCAGTGCCGCGGCCGGTTACAAGACTCTGGTGGTTGACCTCGATCCGCAGGCCAACTCCAGTCACTACCTGCTGGGCGAGCGCATGACGGATGTCGACACCACCATCGCCGACTTCTTCGCCCAGACCCTGTCCAGCAGCCTGTTCAGCAAGAAGGCCGAGCACTTTGTCACCGAGACGCCGTTCGAAAACCTCTGGCTGATGCCGGCCAGCCCCGAGCTGGCCGAGCTGCAGCACAAGCTGGAATCGCGCTACAAGATCCAGAAGCTGCGCAAGTTGCTGAACGACCTCAAGGACAACTACGAGCGGATCTATATCGACACCGCTCCGGCGTTCAATTTCTACACCATGTCGGCGCTGATTGCCGCCGATCGCGTGCTGATCCCGTTCGACTGCGACAGCTTCTCCCGGCAGGCGCTCTATGGCCTGTTGAGCGAGCTGGAAGACGTGCGTGAAGAGCACAACGAGGATCTGGCGGTCGAGGGCATCGTCGTCAACCAGTTCCAGCCGCGGGCGGCACTGCCGCAGAAAATGCTTGATGAACTGATTGCCGAAGGGCTGCCGGTGCTGCCGGTGCATCTGAACAGCTCGGTACGCATGCGCGAGTCGCATGAGGCGGCCACGCCGCTGATCTTCCTCGACGGTCGGCACAAGCTGACCCAGCAGTTTATGGCACTGCACGACCACATCGAGAGTCAATAAGTCGTGTCCGCCCGGATTGACCGTCCGGGCTTCCTTCTGCATGCTCGGCGCTGGGCTTGAACAACTCGATAACAAGGACAGCGCAATGAAGCTTGAAACGCTCGCCATTCACGCCGGCTATACCCCAGACCCGAACACCCACGCGGTGGCCGTGCCGATCTATCAGACCACCTCGTACTCCTTTGACAACACCCAGCACGGTGCCGACCTGTTCGACCTGAAGGTGCCTGGCAATATCTACAGCCGCATCATGAACCCGACCAACGATGTGCTGGAGCAGCGGGTTGCCGCGCTCGAGGGCGGCGTGGGTGCGCTGGCGGTGGCCTCCGGTATGGCCGCGATTACCTATGCGATCCAGACGCTGGCCGAAGCCGGCGACAATATCGTGTCGGTGGCCAAGCTGTATGGCGGCACCTACAACCTGTTTGCCCACACTCTGCCGCGTCAGGGCATCGAGACCCGCTTTGCCGCCCACGACGACATCGCCGCGCTGGAAAGCCTGATCGACGCGCGTACCAAGGCGGTGTTCTGCGAATCCATCGGCAACCCGTCCGGTAACGTCATCGACATTCAGGCGCTGGCCGACGCGGCTCACCGCCACGGCGTCCCGCTGATCGTCGATAACACCGTGGCCACACCGGCACTGTGCCGCCCGTTTGAGCACGGCGCGGACATCGTGGTCCACTCGCTGACCAAATACATGGGTGGTCACGGTACCACTCTGGGCGGCATCGTTGTCGATGGTGGCTGTTTCCCGTGGGCCGAGAACGCGGAACGTTTCCCGCTGCTCAATACCGCCGACCCGTCCTATCACGGCGTGGTCTATACCGAGGCCTTCGGCCCGGCCGCCTTCATTGGTCGCTGCCGCGTTGTGCCGCTGCGCAACATGGGCGCGGCGCTGTCGCCGTTCAACGCCTTCATGATCCTGCAGGGGCTGGAAACGCTGGCGCTGCGCATGGAGCGCCACTGCGACAACGCGATGGCGGTGGCCGCGTTCCTGAAGAATCACCCGCAGGTCGCCTGGGTACAGTACGCCGGGCTGGAAGACCATCCCGAGCACGCCCTCGCCAAACGCTATATGGGCGGCAAGCCGGCGTCGGTACTGTCGTTCGGGATCAAAGGCGGGCAGGAAGCCGGCGCGCGCTTTATCGACGCGCTCAACCTGGTGGTGCGACTGGTCAATATCGGCGACGCCAAGTCACTGGCCTGCCACCCGGCCTCCACTACCCACCGTCAGCTGAACGACGAGGAGCTGGCCAAGGCCGGCGTGCCGCGTGACATGGTGCGCCTGTCGATCGGTATCGAGCATATCGACGACATTCTTGCCGACCTGTCGCAGGCGCTCGACGCTTCGCTTTAGTCACCTCCCGCTTTGCGGGAGGTGACTAAAGCGGCAAGCCATAAGCCACAAGCAAAACCCGCGCGGTGTTGAATCGCGCGGGTTTTCTTTTGGTTGGGATAGCACCCTGAATGCTAAAAAGCGTTTGACTGCCTGTAGGCCAATTCATCCTGACTGCGCTTGCAGCTTGCAGCTTGCAGCTTGCAGCTTGCAGCTCGCGCGCGCCTGCGCGCGCTAGGGAAACAGCGGCCAGACGAGCGGAATGATCAGCGACCCGGCTGCCCACATGATCAGGTTCAGCGGTACGCCGATACGCATAAAGTCGGCGAACCGGTAGCCACCGGCGCTGTAGACAAAGGTATTGGTCTGGTAGCCGATCGGGGTGGCGAAGCTGGCGCTGGCGGCGAACATCACGGCGACAACGAAGGGCGTCGGGTCGGCACCGAGTTGCTGGGCTACACCAATGGCAATCGGGGTAACCAGTACAGCGACCGCGTTGTTGCTGACGACTTCGGTAAGCACCGAGGTCAGCAGGTAGATGAACGACAGCATGAACAGCGGGCCAAGCAGCGGTGCCAGGGTCATGACGTGGCTGACTACGGTGTCGACCAGGCCGACCTTGTTCATTGCGATGCTGATCGCCAGCATACCGAAGATCAGGGTCAGGATGCGCCAGTCGATGGCCTTGTAGGCGTCCTCGGTATCCAGGCAGCCGGTGGCAACTACCAGTGCGGCGGCGATCATTGCCAGCCCCTCGATCGGCATGACCTTGAAGGCGGCCAGCACCATCACGGCCAGCACGGCGGCGATGGCAATCGGCGCCTTGTCGCGGCGGTAGGCGCGTTCCTGTACCGAGTTGAGGCTGATCAGCTCGCCGTTGTCGGCAAACTTCTTGATCTGTGCGGGAGTACCTTCGACCAGCATGACGTCGCCGAATTGCAGCTCGAAGTCGTCCAGGTTGTCCTGGATATTCTCGTTATGGCGATGCACTGCCAGCACGTGAATACCGTAGCGCGCAGTCAGGTTGAGGTCGCGCATCGGACGGTGGCTGTAGCGTGAGTTACGACCGACGATGGCCTCGGCCAGCATCACGTCGCGGGTCGAGATGGTCTCGAAGCTGTCCGGGCGGTTGATCGCCAGCAGGCCGTTCTGGCGCAGTTCGACGAAGTCGCGCATGCCGGCATGCAGCACCAGCCGGTCGCCGGCCAGCAGCCGGGTGTCGTTGAGCGGGGTCGACAGTTCGTCGTCGCCACGGAAGATTTTCAGCACCCGGATACCGCTGTTGCCGTTCAGGTTGGCCTGGCTGATGGTCTGGCCAATCACCGGCGAGTCGTGCGGTACCAGCAGCTCGGTCATGAATGTACGGGACTGATCCGGGCGCAGCTGGCGCGACAGGCTCTCGCGTTCCGGCAGCAGGCGGTGACCAATCAGCAGCACGAAGGCCATACCGATACCGGCCAGAATCAGGCCGGGCAGGGTAATGTCGAACATGCCGAAGGGCTCCATGCCCATTTGCCGGGCTACACCGTCGACCAGAATGTTGGTCGAGGTGCCGATCATGGTCATGGTGCCGCCAAAAATGGTGGCGTAGGACAGCGGGATCAGCATTTTTGAAGGCTTGCTGCCAATTCCGGTGGCCAGCGCGATGGCGACCGGCGTGAGAATCGCGACCACCGGGGTATTGTTGATAAAGGTCGACAGCAGCAGGGCGGTCATCATCAGGCTGAACAGGGTGCGCCACTGGCTGCCCCCGCCCATGCGCGCGAGCCAGTTGCCCAGGGTTTCAACGCAACCGGTGCGCTCCAGCGCGGCAGACAGAATAAACATGCAGGCGATGGTAATGGGCGCGCTGTTCGACAACACACCCATTACCTCGGCCGGGCTCAGCAATTGGCTGACCAGCAGCACGGCAACGGCGATGCCGACGACCACGTCGGGGCTGAACCTTTCCCGTGCGAACGCGTAGAACACCCAGCACAACAGCAGTGCCACGCCAATCAGTGGCAGTGAATCCCAGCTCATCGGTACCGAACTCTCTCGTGAGGTATCGGGTCCATGCTTGGACCCTTGCAGGGCGTCACATTAAGAGGCGGCGCTATATTTGTCCAAGCACAAAAACTGATTTTTATATGCTTGCAAGGAATAAGCGAGGCTCAGGATGAACAGCTGATTTCCAGATGCCTGCCCCAGTCCGGCGGCGTCGCCGCATAGGCATCGGCACCGGGCTGTGGCTCGAACGGCCGGCGCAGGATGTGGTGCAGGCGACGTACTTCATCGAAGTCATCCTGTTCGGCGGCGGCGATGGCGTTCTGCGCCAGATAGTTGCGCAGCACATACAGAGGGTTGGCAGCCTGGCGCGCGGCCGGGCTGGCCTGGCAACGGCGCTGGTGCTCGCGATACCAGTTGTCGAAAGCGCTGCGGTCGATGAACTGATCACGCACCAACGGGTTGTCTTCGGCCAGCTTGCGCAGGGTCAGGTGGTAATCGGCGCCACTGGTTTGCATCAGTTGCAGCAGTGCGTCCAGTTGCTCGACGTCTTCCGGGCGGGCGTCGCCCCAGCCGAGTCGTCGGCGCATCAGCGTCAGATAGTGCTGCTCGAAGGTCGGCATGAACTGCGCCAGCTCGGCTTTCAGCGTATCGACCGCAATAAACGGCGTCAGCGTCTGAGCCAGACAGGCGAGATTCCACTGCGCGATCATCGGCTGCCGATGGAAGGCATGGCGGCCTTCGTGGTCGGAGTGGTTGCAGACATGCCGTGCATCGAAGGCGTCGAGGAAGGCGTAAGGGCCGAAGTCGAAGGTAATGCCCAGAATCGACATATTGTCGGTGTTCATCACCCCGTGACAGAAACCCCAGGCTTGCCAGTGGGCGATCATCTCGGCAGTGCGCTGGAGCACACTGCGAAACATCGCCAGCTCGGGTTCCGGCTGGTTGCGGCAGTCGGGGTAGCAGGTATCGAGGGTGAAATCGAGCAACTGGCGCAGCTCATTGTGTTTGCGGGTGTAATAAAAGTACTCGAAGTGGCCGAAGCGAATATGCGAGCGCGCCAGGCGCAGCAGCATGGCACCACGCTCTTCCCGTTCGCGGTAGACCGGGTTGTCGCCGACGGTCACGCACAGGGCACGGCTGCTGGGGATGCCAAGCGCATGCAGCGCCTCGCTGGCGAGGAACTCGCGGATCGACGAGCGCAGTACCGCACGGCCGTCGCCCATGCGCGAGTAGGGCGTGCTGCCGGCACCCTTGAGGTGCAGATCCCAATGCTCGCCGGCCTGGTTTACCGCCTCGCCCAGCAGCAGGCCGCGGCCATCGCCAAGCTGCGGGTTGTAGGCGCCGAACTGGTGGCCGGAATAGATCATTGCCCGTGGTTCGGCGCTGCTCCACAGCTTGTGGCCCGAGAACAGCTCGATGAACAGCGGGTCTCTTGCTTCGGCCGGATCCAGATCGAGCAGCCGCAAGGCGTCCTCGCTGCATACCACCAGTCGCGGGTTGTGCAATGGGTCGGGCAGGACCTTGCTGGAGAAGGTATCGCCCAGTGCGGCGAAGCGGTTGTCAAAGTGCAGATCGGCCAGAGTGGACACAGCGGGTTCCCGAAGCAATGGATGCAGTGCCTATGCTACAGCAGGATGCTTCCGGTGTTATGGCTCTCCATCAGGCGGGGTAATGGACGAGCCAAAACCTTGACCACAGGGACGGGCATCCCTAGTGTTCAAACACCTGTATGAAACCATGCTGCCAGTTCTGTCTGGCGCCCCCTGGAGAGTCGACATGCCTGAATATAACGCCCCCTTGCGCGATATGCGCTTCGTCATGGATGAACTGCTGGACATGACCGGCAGCTATGCTGCCTATGGTCTGGAAGATGCCACCCCTGATCTGGTCAGCGCGATCCTCGAAGAGGGCGCCAAGTTCACCAACCAGGTACTGTCTCCACTCAACCGCAGCGGGGACGAAGAAGGCTGCCATATCGAAAATGGTGTGGTTACCACTCCGAAGGGCTTCAAGGAAGCCTATCAGGCCTACTGCGAGAACGGCTGGGGTTCCATGACCGCATCGCCGGAATACGGTGGACAGGGTCTGCCGTCCTCGCTGGGTCTGATCATCAGCGAGATGGTTGCCTCGGCCAACTACTCGTTCAGCATGTACCCGGGCCTGTCCCACGGCTGTGCTGCGGCGATTGCAGCGCACGGTACCCAGGCGCAGAAAGACCTGTACCTGAGCAAGCTGACCCCCGGCACCTGGACCGGCACCATGTGTCTGACCGAGCCGCATTGCGGCACCGACCTGGGCCTGATCAAGACCCGCGCCGTGCCGCAGGCTGACGGCACCTACAAGGTCACCGGCACCAAGATCTTCATTTCGTGCGGCGAGCACGACATGGCCGAAAACATTGTCCACCTGGTACTGGCCAAGCTGCCCGACGCGCCAGCTGGCACCAAGGGTATCTCGCTGTTCATCGTGCCCAAGTTCCTGCCCGACGCCAACGGCGAAGTGGGCGAGCGCAACAGCCTGATCTGCGGCTCCATCGAACACAAGATGGGCATCAAGGCCTCCGCTACCTGCGTCATGAACTTTGACGATGCTACCGGCTTTTTGATCGGCGACATCAACAAGGGTCTGAACTGCATGTTCACCATGATGAACCACGCCCGTCTGGGTACCGGCATGCAGGGTCTGTGTCACGGTGAAGCGTCCTATCAGTCGGCGCTGGCCTACGCCAAAGACCGTCTGCAAATGCGTTCGCTCAAAGGCCCGGCTGCCCCGGAAAAAGCGGCTGACCCGATCATCGTTCATCCGGACGTGCGTCGCATGCTGCTGACCATGAAAGCGTTCAACGAAGGTAACCGCGCGCTGGCCTACCACACCGCCAGCCTGCTGGATCAGGCTCACTACGCGGCAGAAGAAGAGGCCCGCGCTGATGCCGAGGCCCAGCTGGCCTTCCTGACGCCGATCTGTAAGGCCTTTATGACCGATACCGGTCTGGAAGCCACCCTGCTGGGTCAGCAGATCTTCGGCGGTCACGGATTCATCCGTGAGTGGGGGCAGGAGCAGCAGGTGCGTGATTGCCGTATCGCCCAGATCTATGAAGGCACCAACGGCATTCAGGCCCTCGACCTGCTCGGTCGCAAGGTGCTGGGTAGCCAGGGCAAGTTGCTGAAAACCTTCACCAAGCAGGTTCACCTGCTGTGCAAGGAAGTGGAAGGCAACGCCACCTTTGGCGAGTACGCCAAGAAACTGGCCCAGCTCAACACCCAGTGGGGCGAGCTGACTACCGCCGTTGGTATGAAGGCGATGCAGAACCCCGAGGAAGTGGGCGCAGCGTCCGTTGATTACCTGGCGTTCTCCGGCTACGTTGTGCACGCCTACTTCTGGTTGAAGATGGCACTGGTCGCTCAGGCCAAGCTGGATGCCGGCACCACCGAGGTCGACTTCTACAAGGGCAAGCTGGCGACCCAGGCGTTCTACTACCAGCGTCTGCTGCCGCGCGCCCAGGCGCACGCCGAGGCGCTGAGCGCCGGTGCCTCTACTCTGATGGATATTGCTGTCGAGCAGTTCTGATCCATCCGTTGGTCCAGGAAACCCCGGCTTGCCGGGGTTTTTTATTGTCTGGCGTGCAGGCTTTGGGTAATGCTTGGCACGTCTGACCCTGATCTGCCGATGTTGCTTATGGTGACCAATCAATAATAAAAAGTCATAAAAAGACGCTACAGGTTTTTTTGTTGTCGATATACAATCTCCCGCCTGCGCCGGTATATCCCGGCACTGAATCATGAGGAGATATCCATGGCCGACTATAAAGCTCCCCTGCGCGACATGCGCTTCGTTCTCAACGAGGTCTTCGAGATCTCCAAGCTCTGGGCCGAGCTGCCCGGTCTTGCCGAGATTGTTGACGAAGACACCGCAGCCGCGATTCTGGAAGAAGCCGGCAAGGTAACCGGTGGTGTGGTCGCACCGCTGAATCGCAGTGGCGACGAGGAAGGATGCTCCTGGAACAATGGCGCCGTAACGACGCCGGCCGGCTTCCGGGAAGCCTACAAGACCTACGCCGAAGGCGGCTGGGTTGGTGTCAGCGGGGCGCCCGAGTTTGGTGGCATGGGCATGCCCAAGGTCATCGGTGCCCAGGTCGAGGAAATGGTCAACTCGGCCAACCTGTCTTTCGGTCTGTATCCGATGCTGACCTCCGGTGCCTGCCTGTCGATCCTCAACCACGCCAGCGAAGAGCTGAAGGAAAAGTACCTGCCGAATATGTATGCCGGTACCTGGGCAGGCTCCATGTGCCTGACCGAGCCGCACTGCGGCACCGACCTCGGCATCATTCGCACCAAGGCCGAGCCGCAGGCTGACGGCAGCTACAAGATTTCCGGTACCAAGATCTTCATCACCGGTGGTGAACACGATCTGACCGAGAACATCATTCACCTGGTACTGGCCAAGCTGCCTGACGCACCGGCTGGCCCGAAGGGTATTTCGCTGTTCCTGGTGCCCAAGGTCATGGTCAATGACGATGGTTCGCTGGGTGAGAGGAACTCCCTGTCCTGCGGCTCCATCGAGCACAAGATGGGCATCAAGGCCTCTGCCACCTGTGTGATGAACTTCGACGGCGCTACCGGCTGGATTGTCGACGAGCCGAACAAGGGCCTCAATGCGATGTTCACCATGATGAACTACGAGCGCCTGGGTGTAGGCATCCAGGGCCTGTCGCTGGGTGAACGCTCCTACCAGAATGCCATCGAGTACGCCCGTGATCGTCTGCAGAGTCGTGCGCCGACCGGCCCGGTCAACAAGGACAAGGCTGCCGACCCGATCATCGTTCACCCGGACGTGCGTCGCATGCTGCTGACCATGAAAGCGCTGAATGAAGGCGGTCGCGCCTTCTCCAGCTACGTTGCCATGCAGCTCGATACCGCCAAGTACAGCGAGGACCCGGCCACCCGCAAGCGCGCCGAGGAACTGGTTGCACTGCTGACGCCGGTTGCCAAGGCATTCCTCACCGACATGGGGCTGGAAACCACAGTGCACGGCCAGCAGATCTTCGGCGGCCACGGCTTTATCCGTGAGTGGGGTCAGGAACAGCTGATCCGCGACTGCCGTATCACCCAGATTTACGAAGGTACCAACGGAATCCAGTCGCTGGACCTGATGGGCCGCAAGATCGTCGGCAGCGGTGGGGCGTTCTACAAGCACTTCAGCGACGAGGTCAAAGCCTTCATTGCCAGTGCCGATGCTTCTCTGGCCGAGTTCACCGGCCCGCTGGAAGCGGCCATCGGCAACCTCGACGAACTCACCGCCTGGGTTATCGAGCAGTCGAAGGGTAACCCGAATGAAATCGGCGCGGCCTCGGTCGAGTATCTGCAGGCCTTCGGTTACACCGCCTATGCCTACATGTGGGCACTGATGGCGCGTACCGCCATGGCCAAGCAGGCGGAAGACGAGTTCTACGTGAGCAAGCTGGGCACTGCGCGTTTCTACTTCGCCCGTCTGTTGCCGCGTATCCACTCACTGACCTCGTCGGTCAAGGCGGGCAGTGATGCACTGTATTTGCTGACAGCGGATCAGTTCTAACTCGGATCGTGCCACGAAAGGCCCCGCTTCGACGGGGCTTTTTCGTTTCTGCGCGGCATTGTTGCTGTCGTCGGACCTATTCAGGAGGCGAAGCGCTGCCGGAGCGGGTAAACTGTGCGCGATTTTACTTTTCTCTCCCCGGAGCTTGCTCATGTCCCGTGTATCTCTCAGCCGCTACCTGATCGAACAGACGCGCAGTCACAATACCCCCGCCGACCTGCGTTTCCTCATCGAGGTGGTGGCGCGCGCCTGCAAGGAAATCAGCCATGCCGTATCCAAGGGTGCCCTTGGTGGTGTGCTGGGCAGCATGGGTACCGAGAACGTCCAGGGTGAAGTGCAGAAAAAGCTTGATGTGATCTCGAATGAAATCCTGCTGGAGGCCAACGAGTGGGGCGGCCACCTGGCCGGCATGGCGTCCGAGGAAATGGACAATGCCTATCAGATTCCGGGGCAGTATCCCAAAGGTGCCTACCTGCTGGTGTTCGATCCGCTGGATGGCTCCAGTAATATCGACGTGAACGTCTCGGTCGGTACCATCTTTTCCGTGCTGCGTTGCCCTGACAAGTATGTCGAGCAGACCGGCAGCCTCGATGAGCACGCCTTCCTGCAGCCGGGTACCGAGCAGGTGGCTGCCGGTTACGCCATCTATGGCCCGCAGACCATGCTGGTGCTGACCCTGGGCGATGGCGTCATGGGCTTTACTCTGGATCGGGAGATGGGCAGCTTCTTCCTGACTCACGAAAATCTCAAGGTGCCGACCAGTACCGCCGAGTTCGCGATCAACATGTCCAATCAGCGTCACTGGGAAGCACCGGTCAAGCGCTATGTTGACGAACTGCTGGCAGGCGTCGAGGGGCCGCTGAACAAGAACTACAACATGCGCTGGATTGCCTCCATGGTCGCCGATGTGCACCGCATTCTTACCCGTGGCGGCGTATTCATGTACCCGCGCGATGGCCGCGAGCCGGAGAAGCCGGGCAAGCTGCGCCTGATGTACGAGGCCAACCCGATGTCGATGCTGATCGAGCAGGCCGGTGGCGCCGCGACTAACGGTACTCAGCGCATTCTCGATATTCAGCCGGAGTCCCTGCACCAGCGGGTTGCCGTGTTCCTCGGCTCGAAGGAAGAAGTTGAGCGGGTTACCGGCTATCACCAGGGCTGAGCCGGGTCAGGCCGCCGGCCTGGTCGGGGCCTGATGACCCGATGTAAGCATTTGCTTACGCGTTGTGCTGGCGTTGGCCTATGGGCACACCCTGCGATGCTGCGTAGTATCAAAAGCGCTAGGAGCATCGCAGGAAGCGACCAGAACAACAGGGAACAGGGACGGTGCCTCGGAGGCACAACACATTAGGGATGATCAGGATCCTTTCTGCAAAACCTCGCCTCGGCGGGGTTTTTTCTTGCCTGCGATTTGTCCGGGGATACGTCAGCACGTACCCCCCGTTGCACCGCTCAGCCGCTGAAACGACAGCTCAAACTGCCCAGCGTGCCCATCTCTACTTCGGCCAGATCGCCGGCAGCAACCGGCTGCATGCCCGCCAGCGCGCCGGTCATGATGACGTCACCGTTGCGCAGGTGCTGCCCGGCAGTGACCATTTGATTGATCAGCCACAGGGCTGCATCCAACGGGTTGCCCATGCTGCTGCCGGTGTTTCCGCTGCCCACCTTTTCGCCGTTGAGCTTCAGGGCCACCGGCAGGTCATCCAGCTGCACGCTGTCTG
The DNA here is from genome assembly GCF_055397385.1 of Halopseudomonas sp. T1L2. NCBI lineage: Bacteria > Pseudomonadati > Pseudomonadota > Gammaproteobacteria > Pseudomonadales > Pseudomonadaceae > Halopseudomonas > Halopseudomonas sp. T1L2. Next base: position 3,431,042 of record NZ_AP040865.1, read on the forward strand.
CTGCAACGCACTGGCCCAGCACGTGGGCACCAAAGGACAGGTTGTCGGCTACCGCATCAGCCAGAGACTTCGGCCAGCCCTCATAGGCTGAGTCGCAAACCTCCAGCGCGGGCATCACACCTTCGAGCGCCGCGATCAGTTCGGCGCGATCGGCCAGAGGATCTTCGATATCGCGAGCCAGGCGCATCGCAACCTCAACCTCCAGTCGCGGCGCGATAAAGTCAGCGTGGCGCAGGGTGGCGCCGTCGTTATATTCGTTGGCCGCCAGCAGCACGCCGCGCAGCGGTTCGGCGACGCTGAGTGCCGCTCGGGCCCGGGCGTCGGTCAGCCCCAGCTTGTAACCGGCCGGCCGCGCGCCGTTCAGCTGGCGGGCGATCAGCGCGTGTTGTACCGCGTAGGCGGACGCCAGGTCGGTCAGGGCATACTCGGTGGCGATCGAGCCGCGCGGCATTCCGCTGCTGCGGGCTTCCAGCAGCGCCTCTGCGGCCTGTTCTATATGACTCATGCCGTTTCTCCCCGGCTCGGTTTTTCGCCGACAACCGTGGTGCGGAACATCTCGCGGCGCTTGCCGAAGTAGTCCGAAATGGGCTGATGCCAGACGCAGCGGTTGTCCCAGATCGCCAGTGTGCCCGGCGTCCAGCGCATGCGGCAAGTAAAGGCCGGGGCGGCGGCGACGCTGAACAGGTAGTCGAGCAGCGGGCGTGACTCCTCCGGCTTCATGCCGGCGATGCCGAGGGTATAGGCCGGATTGGCGAACAGTACCTCGCGGCCGGTTTCCGGGTGGCGAATGATCATCGGATGGGTGCGGACATCTTCATCGACGTTTTCGCCGAAGCGGATCTGCATGTTCTCGATGCCGGCGTTATGTACGGCCTTCGGGCCGTAACCGAACTCGGGGGTGTGGGTGCCGTCGAGCTGGCGCAGCAGATTGCGCAGGGTGGGAGACAGCCACTCGCAGGCCAGGTACATGTTGTTGAACAGGGTGTCGCCGCCGCTTTCCGGCACATCGTGGCCGTACAGCAGGGTGAAGGCCGGCGGCCGCTCCTGGAATGACCAGTCGCTGTGCCAGGCGCCGCCGAACACGAATGGGCTGCCTTCGCCGGCTTCCTTGAGCACATGCACCACATGCGGATGATCGGCCATCGGCTGCACATAGGGTTCCTTGCCGAACTTGCCGAAACGCAGCGTCACGGCTTCGAGCTGCTCGACGCTCAGGTTCTGGTCCCGGATGAACAGCACGCCATGGTCCATCAGTGCCTGGCGCAGATCGGCCTGTCCGGCGTCACTGAGGTTGTTGAGGTCGATGTCGTGGATGTCTGCACCCAGTGAGCCTGCCACCGGTACGGTGCGGAAATGGTTGCTGGAGCGGGCCTGATTATTTTTCGCCGTGGTGTAGAAGAACTCGGGCATGGCTGTCACCTGCAGTGGTCTGTCTTGTTGTTGATGTTTTTGTTCTGCCAGGCAAGATTGCGCCTGTGCGCGGTGGCTATCCATGATAATTTCTGCCATGACATGACAATAACTGCCACGAGGTTGTATGAACTGGCGTGAAGTACGTGATGCCACCAACGTGCGCCATCTGCTGAACACCGCGCGCAGTCTTGGCTGTTCCGTTGAAGCGTGTCTGCAGGGCAGCGGGCTGGACGAGGGCGTGCTGAGTGCCGGGGCCAGGATACAGCGCTGGCAGGAACTGGCCGTGATCCGCAATCTGGTGGCGCTGGCGCCGGAACCCGGTCTCGGGCTGCTGGTGGGCAGTCGATATCAACTGACCAGTCTGGGGCTGCTCGGCTACACCATGCTGGCCTGTCGCAATCTGCATGAGGCACTGGTGGTCAGTACCCAGTTTCGTGAACTGACGCTGTCGATCTGTCCGGTTCAGTTGCAGCCCTTTGACGGTGGCGTGCGCATGAGCCTGGACCACAGGGTACTGCCGCCGGATGCACAGGATATGGTTGCCGAGCGCGGGCTGGCAGTCTGGAAGCGCATCTTCGGTGAGTTGCTGCAGCGCCCCTTTGTGCCGTTTCGGGTGGAGCTGGCGCTGTCGCGCCCTGCCACCGCCGAGTGTTACGAGACCTACTTCGAATGCCCGGTGGTAATGGGTGCTGCCAGTAACGCGGTACTGATTGCGGACGCGGACCTGACCAGCGCCCTGCCGCTCGCCAACGAGCTTACCCGCAACGCCTGTGCGGCCCTGTGCCGGCAACTGTGTGATGGGCTTGAAGACGTGGTGTCGCCGTTCGCGCGGCAGGTTCTTCAGGTGCTGATCAGCCATTCGGGTGAACCTCCCGCCGCCGTCGAGGTGGCGGCGGCACTGGGTATATCCGAGCGTTCGCTGCATCGCCGGCTGGCGGCCGAGGGACAACCCTTTCGTCAGCTCGATGAGCGGGTGCGCGCGCGCCTGGCTGAACGCCTGCTGGGCGACAGTGATCTCGGACTGGATGCCATTGCCGCGCAGTTGGGCTACAGCGAAGCGGCCAGTTTTTCCCGTGCCTTCAAGCGCTGGACCGGCGTCTCGCCGTCGCACTGGCGTGCAGCTCAGCGGGCAGCAGCGCTGGGGCTTGAACCGTCTTCGCCGGCAGTTGTTCCGTCTCGGCAATATTAATAGGTCTCGATTGCGAGACAGTACGTATCTCCTGTCTATACTGACCAGGTCGTCCGCATCCGGGCGGATGCGCAGCTAGTCCACCGACGTTGGATAAGGAGTGCTTCATATGTCTGGTTGGTATGAATTGAGCAACAGCACGGACGGGCAGTTCCGCTTTGTCCTCAAGGCGGGAAACGCTGAAACCATCCTCACCAGTGAGCTGTACAAGACCCGCGCCAGCGCCGAGAACGGCATAGCGTCAGTACAGAAAAATTGCACGGAGGATGGGCGCTATGAGCGCAAGGAGGCAAAGGACGGACGCCATTTCTTCAATCTCAAGGCGGCCAATCATCAGGTGATCGGCACCAGCCAGATGTACTCCGCGGCGGCGAGCTGCGAGAAGGGCATCGAGTCGGTCAAGAGCAACGGCACCAGCGACGTCATCAAGGACAAGACCGGCAGCTGAGCTTGGCCTCGTTTTTGCCCCTGCCTGCTTGACGCGCCCTGTCCGGCAGGCTGGCCCGGTTGTGCCCGCTGTTGTCAGAGTGACTGGCCGGAATGTGCGGCCATCGCTTGTTGCAGACCGCACTGAGGGCGCAATATGGGGGCACGTGAACAACCCAGAGGCACCTCGTGAATCAAGTTTGTCCTGACGATTTTGTAAAGGTCGATTCCGCGGAAGCGGCGGTCGACCGCCTGGCCATGCTTTACCAGCAGGCCACCAATGCGCTGCGCAGCGCTCTCAAGCAGTACCTCAAGGATCGCACTCCGCCAAGTGCCGCGCACTGCGCGTTCCGCTACCCTGAGCTGCGGCTCACCTATCACTGCCAGGGTGAAGTGCCGAGCAGTGTGCGCGCCTACGCCAAGGTACAGGTGCCCGGCACCTACGCGGTAACCGTGACCCAGCCGGACGCCTTCCGTACCTACCTGCTGGATCAGCTGCGGCCACTGATGTCCGACTTTACCGTCACTGTGGAAGTGGGCCCGAGTCAGGCCAATATTCCCTATCCGTATGTGGTCGAACAGGGTGACGAACTGGGCGCCTCGGGCGTGACCGCTGCCGAGCTGGCGCGGGTGTTCCCGAGTACCGACCTGTCCGCCGCCAATGACGGCACCGCCGACGGCCTGTACGACTGGGAAGACCAGGACCCGCTGCCGCTGGCGTTGTTTGACGCCGCCCGCACCGACTTTTCGCTGCGTCGTCTGGTGCATTACACCGGCAGCGACTGGCGGCATGTACAGCCGTGGATTCTGCTGACCAACTATCACCGCTACGTGGATCAGTTCATCCGCCACGGGCTGAACATGCTGCAGGCCGACTCGCGCTTTCAGCGCATGGTGCTGCCGGGCAACGTGATGGTCGAGCGCGGTATGTCCGAAGGCGAAATGCAGGCGATCATCGAGTCGGTGGTCTGGCACCGTTTTCAGATGCCCGCTTACCACCTGCAGGGCAATAGCCCGAGCGAAGGCATCACCCTGGTCAACATCGGTGTGGGCCCGTCCAACGCCAAGAACATTACCGACCACCTGGCCGTGCTGCGCCCGCACTGCTGGCTGATGATTGGCCACTGTGGCGGCCTGCGTCAGTCGCAGACCATTGGCGATTATGTGCTGGCCCACGCCTACATGCGTCGCGACGGTATCCTCGACCGGGTGCTGCCGCCGAACATTCCGCTGCCGGCGCTGGCCGAGGTGCAGCAGGCGCTGCAGCAGGCCGCAGCCGAGGTCACCGGCGAGCAGGGCGATGATCTCAAGCGCCGCCTGCGCACCGGCACGGTGCTGACCTACGACGACCGCAACTGGGAGCTGCGCTGGGCCCAGGAGCGGCCGCTGATCAACCTGGCGCGGGCAATCGCAGTGGATATGGAAAGCGGCACCATCGCCGCCCAAGGCTATCGCCTGCGGGTGCCCTACGGCACCTTGCTGTGTGTATCGGACAAGCCACTGCACAGCGAGATCAAGCTGCCGGGCGCGGCGGGCGCCTTTTACGAGCGCGCCGTGACTCAGCATCTGCATATCGGCATTCATGCGCTGGAGCTGATGCGCAGCCAGCTCGATTCGCTGCATTCGCGCAAGCTGCGCAGTTTCGACGAGCCGCCGTTCCGTTAGCCAGCACTGCACTGTCACTGCCCTGTCACCGCTGTCGCCTAGTATCGGCCCGACAGCGAACAGGAGCAGGTTGGATGAAGCGGCATAACAGCAAGGGGCGTCTCCATGTCGGGCACGCTTGAATGGGGCGGGCCGCTCAGGCGCAGACGCTGGCCGCAACGCCTGCTGTTACTGCTGCTTGCCGCGAGTGTGATGGCGGCAGTCTTTGCGTGGCGATACACGCTGGTCGAGTTGACCGGATTCCGCTTCAGCGGTGCGGCGATCAGCGACGGGCGCGGCGTGTTCGGGCTTGCGGATTACCGGGTGAAGCATCAGGCACAGGTCATTGCCGGCATCGGCAATGACCTGTCCGGCATCACCCACGATGCCGATAACGACCGGCTGCTGGCGATCACCAACGCGGGCCCTGTTCAGGTACTGGCCCTTGACCGACAGGGCCGGCTGCTTGGCCTCTATCCACTGATCGGCTTCGAGGACCCGGAAGATCTGGCCTGGCTGGGCGACGGGCTGCTGTTGATTGTTGAAGAGCGGGTGCAGCGGTTGAATGTGGTCCGTCTTCCCGCGCATCCTGCCCCGATCAGGCGTGATCAGGCGCGGCAACTGACGCTGGGACTGGCCTTGTCGGATGACAACAAGGGTTTTGAAGGTGCCGCTTACGACCACCGGCGTGATCTGCTTTACGTGGTCAAGGAACGTGACGCCCAGCAGCTCTACCGCATCAGCGGCCTGCGTCCCACCCTGGCTGGAAATCTGCAACTCGATATCCGGGATCTGAGTGCCTGGGTCGATGCCGCCGGTGTGTCAAAAGACCTTTCCGCCATCACCGTCGAGCCTGACAGCGGCCACCTGTTGCTGCTCAGTGATGAGTCGCAGGTGGTGTTTGAACTGGGCTCTGACGGGGCGCTTCTCGACCGCCGCAGCCTGCGGGCTGGTGGCGGCCTTGATGCCGACATCCCGCAGCCGGAAGGCGTGGTGCTGGATAGCCGCGGCGAGCTGTTTGTCGTCAGCGAGCCCAACCTCTTCTATCGCTTCGTGCGGTAACTCCGCTGCTCCATGCAACATTCTTGTGATCAGAGTGTAACCGCTCTGTCTCGGGGCTTTCACAGCGCATCGGTAGCCTTTGCGACTCACTCATATGGTTCGTTAAGGATGCGCCATGTTTATTCGTACAGGATTGGTTTGTTTACTGGCGGCAGGTCTGTTGACCGGCTGCCTTTCGTCGGAAAGCAGTAGCAGCAGCGATGCTGGAGGGCCGCCGGTTGCGCCGGAGGCACCGACCCTGCGGGTCGGGATCATTCCCGATACCCAGGGCGGAGGTCAGAATGCGTCGGTGATGCCGATGCGTGCGTTGATGGAGTTTTACCGTGAGCAGGACGTCGACCTGCTGCTGATTGTCGGTGATCTGTCTGAGGAGGCCACTCCTGCCGAGTATGCCCAGTGGCGCAGTGTTGTCGACGATTACCGGGATGACTTCGTCATGCTGCCGTTGCAGGGCAACCACGATATCAAGGGCACTGATCAGGACTGGTATGACAACGTCAGTGACCTGATTCCGGACGACGCCATTCAGATGGCCGGTCAGGCAGACAAGAACTATGCCCTGGTGCGGGACAACGTGCTTATTGTCGCGGTTTCGTACGGACAGATTCCGTTCGCCTATGACTTTGTTCGGGAGATGATCGAAACCTACCGTGATCAGGTTGATCACATCATCGTGTCTTCCCATAACACCATGGTCGGCAGCCGTTACGGCAACATCCGCGAGCGTGCGGTAGAAGCCTATGACACCTCCGTCGGGGATCAGCAGTTTCTGCTGGTGCACGAGGATTATCGCCAGTTGTTTGCCGATAATGACGTCATCTATGTCGCCGGTCATGAGCATCAGTACCTTCGCAGTCTGATTTCGGGGTACTACGGTGGACACTACACCGAACTGGTCAGCGGTAACGCGTCCTACAAGGGCTACGACAGCCGCTATGGCGAGAGCGAACTGATCCAGCAGGTGGTCATGACCAAAATCAACGACGGCAGTGTCGATGGCACTCTCGACGTCAACGCCTCGATTCTGACGTTCAATGGCACACTGGTCGATTATCGCTCCTACTACGAAAGCCACACGATTCGCAGCAACGAAGATGGCATGCGCGAGCTGGCAACGCCGGACTGGAAGCTGATCGACCGCTTTACCCGCTCCGCCGAGCGTTGCGACAAGATCGTGTTTCCGGCGAGCATCCCCGCCGGCAATCAGTTGAACATGACCCATGACAAAAGTTACCGCACCAGTCTGTGTGTGGCCGGATCGGGAGAGGCGGCGCGGATTCTGGATGGCGAGAACCGTATATTCAATCGCTACGACACCCGCACCCGTACCACCAGCGTCGAGCCAGGTGTCTCAACCGCGCAGAGCAACTCTGCACTTGCCGCTCGCTACTACCGCTGGCTGCATATTCCCCATGCCAGCTATAACCCGAACCTGAACAACAGCCAGCGCGTGCGCCTGATCAACGCGGGCACGGAAGACGAAGAGGTGGAAATCCGCCAGACGACCATCGACCTCAAAAAGCAGGTATCGCTCAGCTGGGTAGCCGCGCGTGAGGGAGCAAAAAGTGCGGTTCTGCTGGTCAGCGGAATTCAGGGCCAGGATGGCACCTACAACGGTGCGCGTGGGGCGCAGAAGAGCCTGGCCGTCGACACCGGTTTCGCCGGCAGCTACGGAGATGGCAGCGAGCTGGGCAAACAGCCCTATTTGTTGCCGGAAGGCCGGGTCAACAGCAACTGGACGCTGGATGATGATTCGCGTGGTGATGACTTCGTGCTGCAATTCAACGTGCCGTCCGGCGCGGATGCCAGCAGCCTGCAGTTGGCTCGCTGGAATGATGCAGAGGGCAGCTGGGAGCCGGTGGTAGCAGCCGAGTGCCTCAGTGCACTGGACTACGACAGCAGCTATCTGACCAGCCTGCCGGCTGATGTGGGTGCCGAGTGCAGCACTGCTGCCGGCCTGGTGTCGGTAGGCGCGCCGCACTTCTGGGTGCGGCTGGATCGTGAGGGCGCCTTTGCCCTGATTGATCGTTGAGTGCAGCGGCTACCTGTGCGATGCAGGTAGCCCGGCTTTTTCCATGCCGCGCCGGATGCCCCTGGTATCCGGCGCGGTGCTTTTACGGGGCAACTGGATCGACCGGCAAAGCTGACCTTGCAGGCATGGCGCCTTTGCCAGTCCTGTTACGGTTTGCGCATCAGGTGTTGTGCCAGCGCGTTGTAGGCCGGTAGCGAGATCGGGTCGTTGGCGCCGTTGGCCGCCACCGGGTTGGAGGCGAAGCGGGCGATCACCATTTCTGCCTTGGGGTCGACGTAGATGGTCTGGCCGTGGATACCGCGCGCCGCAAACACGCCATGGTCGTTGTTCGACACCCACCACATACTGCGGTAGCTCCAGCCGGGCAGGGTGGCGTAACCGGCGGGGGCGAATTTGCTTTGATCACCGCCTCGGCGGATATCGGCAACCACCGCTTGCGGAATGATCTGCTGGCCGTTGAAGCGACCGTTGTTGCGCAGGGTTTCGCCGAACCTGGCCATGTCACGCAGGCTGGCATTCAGGCCGCCTCCAGCGAACTGGGTGCCGATCTGGTCAACCACGATGTAGGCGTCCTGTTCGGCGCCCAGCTTGCTCCAGATCCGCTGTTGCAACAGGTCGGCGAAGGAACTGCCGGTGGCGCGCTGAACGATCCACGCGAGGACGTCGGAGTTGACCGTCTTGTAGGCGAACACCTCGCCGTGCTGCCCCTCGGGCTGTACCTTCTGCAGAAAACCGTACAGGGATGTGGCGCCGTCATAGTCGGCCGGGCGCGGTATCAGGTTGCCGGCCCTTGAGTATTCCCAGATTTCGGCGCTCGGGTCGGAGTAGGTCTCGGAATAGCGAATGGCCGTGGTCATGTCCATCACCTGACGCACGGTGGCGTCGCCAAAGCCACTGTCTTTCAGCTCGGGAACGTAGTGCGAGACCGGAGCCTGCTCGTCCAGCACACCCTCTTCAACCAGCATCGCCGCCAGGGTGCCGATAAACGACTTGGTGACCGAGAAGGCCATGTGCGGGCGGTCGGCCTGCAGGGCGCCGAAGTACCGCTCATAGACCACCTGGCCGCGGTGCAGCACCACGATGCCGTCGGTGTAATTGGCTGCCAGCGATTGCTCCCAGCTCATCTGCGAGCCGTCGGCCAGCTTGAACTGCACCGCGTCAATGTCATCCCGGCGGGCGTCGGGCAATGGGCTGACGGCACCGGTGCCGCGGCCGACTGTCGCCGTCGGCAGCAGTTGGCGAATATGCGAGAAAGACCAGCGGGTCTGTGGAAACAGCAGGTAGTTGCGGGCGTTGATCTGTTTGTCGGCTGCCGGCGGGAAGCCCTGCATCCAGCCCATGACGTTCGGATCGCTGGCGCGGGCGTCGAGCGGTTGCTGGTCCGCCAGTGCCGGGCCGGCCAGCAGGCCGCCGAGCAGCAGGGACAGGCAGGTGTGCTGCCATCGGGTTGTGCGTTTCATGGGGTCCCCCCTTTTATCTTGTTGTTCTTGGCGGGCTGGCTGGGCAGCAGCCCCTTGGGTGGCAGTATTGGTTAGTGCTATACATCAGGTCCAATGCATATATTGCGAGTTATTGATGCAATGAGTTCATTAATTGATCTGAAGCGTCTCACTCACATGGTTCTGCTCAGTGAGGAGCTGCATTTCTCCCGGGCGGCCAAGCGTGCGCACCTGTCGCAAACAGCTTTCAGCCGCAGCATTCAGTCGCTGGAAAACGACCTGCAGCTGCGCCTGTTCGACCGGGGAACCCGCAGCGTGCAACTGACTGCGGCGGGCAGGCAACTGCTGGAGCAGGCCCGTGACCTGTTGCGACGGGCCGAGAGCCTGAGTGCGTCGGCGCAGTTTCTGGCCGATGCCGAGGGGGGCGAGCTGAACTTCGGCGTTGGTCTGCTGGCAGCGCACAGTTATATGCAGGAGGTGCTGCCGCGGCTGCGGCGTGATTGCCCGGGGCTGCGGCTGAATGTGGAGGTCGACCACTGGCAGAATCTGCTGCGTCTGCTGGAGCAGGAGCGCATCGAGTTTCTGGTCGGAGGTACCGGGCCGTTGCAGCCTCCGCCGGGTCTGGCGGTCACGCCACTGCCGGCTCGGGCCACCGCGATTTATTGTCGTGCGCAGCATCCGCTGCTGTCAGCCGGCCGTCCGGTTCGGGCCGAGCTGCTGGTTGACTACCCCTGGTCTGCCGCCTTGCTGGATGATGCCTCTTTGCCGCAGTTGCTGGCGTTGCTGGGGCTGTCATCCGAGGTCAGGCCACGGGCGTTGATGAGCTGCAACAGCCTGTCCCTGTTGCGCCATACCGTGCTTAACACTGACAGCCTGCTTTTTACCTGGGATGGCTGGCTGCAGGAGGATCTGGCTCAGGAAGCGCTGGTTGACCTGACGGCCTGGCTGCCGCCTGATCTTCCGGCGCTGCAATACCGTCTGCACAGCCACCTGATGCAGCTCGCCGATCGCAGTTTGTCACCACCTGCAAAGCGCGCCATTGCGATGATTCGCGAGGTCGCCGAACGGGAGTGTGGGCAGTAGTGCCAACGGGGCCGGCCGCTGGGCAATAGCGCAAGGCTTTCGGGGTTTTGTGCTATCGGCCCTGCCGTCGTGCTGGTTATCCTCCCTGCATTCTGTCCGTTTTTCACGACATTGGCGGCAGCTGTCCCGGCGTTTGTCATGCGTCTTGTTGAGGGCGTTCTGCGTCGCAACGTCCCATGCCTGCCTCGAGTGCTACAGTGAACGGAACTCCAATAACCTGCGTTGCCTGACGAGGTACTTATGATCCAGTTGTCCGTTAACGGCGAGCGGTATGAGCTCGACGTTCCCGCCGACATGCCACTGCTCTGGGTAGTGCGCGATGTGCTCGGTCTGACCGGCACCAAGTTTGGCTGCGGTATCGCCCAATGCGGCGCCTGTACCGTGCATCTGGACGGTGAAGCCGTGCGCTCTTGCGTGCTGCCGGTGGGTGCTGTGGCCGGCCGTGCGGTGACCACCATCGAGGCGGTTGGCGAGTCGGCGCTGGGCAGTCAGGTGCAGCAGGCCTGGCTGGAGCACGAGGTGGTGCAGTGTGGCTACTGCCAGTCCGGTCAGATCATGTCGGCCACCGCGCTGCTGCAGCGCCAACCCAACCCCAGCGATGCGGAGATTGACGCCGGTATGGCGGGCAATATCTGTCGCTGCGCGACCTACACCCGCATTCGTGCGGCCATCAAGGACGTCGGCAAGGGGGATCAGGCATGAGCAGGCAATCACGGCAGGTCTCTCGGCGCGGCTTCCTGAAAGGCTCCGGCGCAGTGATGGGCGGCCTGGTGCTCAGCACTTGGTTGCCGGGATTTATCCCGGACAGCGTCGCGGCCGAAGCGACCGCCGCCGGCCGTCTCGGTGATCAGACGCCGCGCGGCTACGGGGCCTATGTGCGCGTCGGCCACGACGGCAAGGTGACCGTCATATCGCCGAAAATCGAGATGGGGCAGGGGGCGCATACCGGTATCGCCATGATGCTGGCCGAGGAGCTGGAAGTGCGACTGGCTGATGTCAGCGTCGAGGATGCACCACCGGACGCCGAACTCTACACGGACTCGATCATGCAATTTCAGGCTACCGGCGGGTCGACGTCCACACGGCATGCCTGGCAGCCCCTGCGCGAGGCCGGTGCCACCGCGCGGCTGCTGTTGATTCAGGCGGCTGCTCAGCGATGGTCGGTCGACCCTGCCCAGTGCGAGGCGCGCGAGGGCGTGGTCTACGGGCCGGGCGATCGTCAGGCGGGCTATGGCGAGCTGGTCGATCTGGCCAGCACCCTGCCGCTGCCAGCCAGCATTACCCTGAAAACCCCGGATCAGTTCCGCCTGATCGGCACCCCGGCGCGCCGCATTGATACCCCGAACAAGGTCAACGGCAAGGCGAAGTTCACCATCGACCTGCAGGTGCCGGACATGCTGGTTGCCTCCAGCCTGGCCTGTCCGGTTTACGGCGGCACCCTGAAATCGGTTGATGCCAGCGCGGCGCGGCAGGTACCGGGTGTACGCGATGTGGTCACGCTGGATAACGCTGTTGCGGTGACTGCAACCAACTACTGGGCCTGTCAGCAGGGGCTCAAGGCGCTGAAGATCGAATGGGATTTGGGCGAGAACGCCTCGATCAGCTCGCCCGAGCTGGATGCGGCGCTGCAAAAGGCTTCCAGCGCAGACGGCGTGGTTGCTCACAGCAGCGGCGATGTTGCAGCAGCGCTGGAGGCGGCCAGCAGCCGTTTTGAAGCGGTGTACGAACAGGCGTTCCTGTCCCATTCGCCGCTGGAGCCGATGACCTGCGTAGCGCACGTGCGCCCGGATGGCTGTGACCTGTGGGTCGGCACTCAGGTGCCGGTGTTTGCCCAGCAGACTGCCGCCAGCATCACCGGGCTGAAGCCGGAGCAGGTGGTCGTGCACAACCAGCTGATTGGTGGCGCCTTCGGCCGCCGGCTGGATTACGACTTCATCGCCCAGGCGGTGGCGATTGCGCGGCAGGTGAGTTACCCGATCAAGCTGATCTGGAGTCGCGAAGAGGACATGACCCACGATATGTACCGTCCGCACTACGTCGACCGGCTGACCGCCGCACTGGACGCCGACGGCAAGCCGCAGGGCTGGCAGCATCGCATTGCCGGCGCGTCGGTGCTGGCGCGCTATGTCGGCAGCCTGCCGCCGAGCGGCGTGGATGCCGATGCGGTGGAAGTGGCCATTGACCCGCTCTATGCGCTGGACAGTCTGCAGGTCAATTACATCCGCGAGGAGCCCAAGGTGATTCCGGTCTCCTGGTGGCGCGGAGTAGGGCCGCTGCGCAGCACGCTGGCGGTGGAGTGCTTTATCGACGAGCTGGCGCACAACGCCGGCAAGGATCCGGTCGACTACCGGCTGGCGCTGATGGACAAGCATCCGCGGGCCCAGGCGGTGCTCAAGCTGGCTGCCGAGAAGGCCGACTGGCAAACGCCGTTGCCGGCCGGGCAGGGGCGTGGCATTGCGGTCAGCGCGGTGTTCGGCAGCTTCGTCGCGACCGTGGTCGAGCTGGAAATGCAGGCGGACAAGGGCATCCGCATCAAACGTCTGGTCAGTGCCATCGACTGCGGTCTGGTGACCAACCCGACCTCGGTGCTGGCGCAGATTGAAGGCGGCACCCTGTTCGGCCTGTCGGCCTCGCTGTTCAATGAAATCACGATTGAGCAGGGCCAGGTGCAGCAGCGCAATTTCAACACCTACCGGCAGTTGCGCATCGGTGAAGCGCCCGGCGTCGAGGTGCACATTGTGCCCAGCACAGAGTCACCCGGCGGAGTCGGCGAAACCGGGACCGCACTGATTGGTCCGGCGCTGCTCAACGCGTTGGCGGCTGCATCCGGCGAGCGTCTGCGGCGTCTGCCGCTGAGCCGCGCTGGTTACTTCCCGGTTTAAGGAGCTGAACCCATGCATCTGAGCAAATCCGTGATTCTCGGGCTGGGGCTGGCTGCCTCGGCGCTGTCCGTGCAGGCCGCTGACGATGAGCTGATCGCCCGTGGCAAGTATCTGGCCGCCGCGGCCGACTGTGTGGCCTGCCACACTGTCCCGGGCGGCAAGCCGTTCGCCGGGGGTGTCGAATTCAAGCTGCCGTTTGGCTCGCTGTATTCGCCCAATATCACCCCGGACAAGGCGACCGGCATTGGCGACTGGACCGACGCCGACTTCCTCGGCGCCCTGCATGAGGGCGTCGGCAAGGACGGCAAGCGCTACTACCCGGCCTTTCCGTACACCTCCTACACCCTGATGCCGGACGACGAAGTGAAGGCCATCAAGGCCTATCTGTTCAGCCTGGAACCGGTCAGCAATACGGTGCCGGAGAACACCCTGAGTTTCCCCTACAACCAGCGCTGGGGCATGTTCTTCTGGAACCTGGTATTTCACGATAACGAACGCTTCGAGCCTGATCCGAACCAGTCCGAGGAGTGGAATCGTGGCGCCTATCTGGTCGAAGGGCCGGGTCACTGCGGCGAGTGCCATACCCCGCGCAACTTTGCCCAGGCGCTGAGCAGCAGCCAGCCGCTGGCGGGCAACCTGGTGCAGGGCTGGCAGGCCTACAACATCAGTTCGGACGAGACCTATGGCATCGGTGCCTGGTCGCCGGCCGAACTGGTCAGTTATTTCAGCAAGGGGTATGCCCCGGGCAAGGGCGTGGCCAGCGGGCCGATGGGTGATGTAGTCAATCACAGCCTGCGCCATCTGACCCCGGACGACTTGTCTGCCATCGCGACCTACCTGCTCAGCACCCCGGCGCAGGCCACCGGCATCGCCCGGCCCGAGGTGGTGCCGGATGCGACCCCGGTAGCCGATGGTGCGCTCGGCAGCAAGCTGTTTGCCGGCAACTGCGCCGGTTGTCATGCCTGGGACGGCAGCGGCACCCAGTCGCCGATTGCCGCGCTCGGCGGCCTGAAAACCGTCAATGATCCGGCCGGCACCAACCTGCTGGGTATCCTGCTGCGCGGTCACGGCGGCCCGGGCGCACGGGTAGACCAGCAGATGCCATCCTTCGCTGCGGGCTATCAGGATGCCGAGCTGGCTGCGGTCGGCAGCTTCGTGCTGCAGCACTTCGGTCAGAGTGGCAGCAGCCTCAGTGCTGAGGATGTTGCGGCCAAGCGCGGTAACACCGGCCACTGAGCCGACAGCGGGAGGTGTGATGTCTGCAGTGGAACAGCTGCTCAAGGCGGTCGATGAGGCCGCCCTGCAGGGCGACGATGCGGTGCTGGCAACGGTGGTCAAGGTCGAGGGCTCGGCCTACCGCCGCCCCGGCGCGCGGATGCTGATCAACCCCCTGGGGCAGACCGAGGGGACTGTCAGCGGCGGCTGCCTGGAAAGCGAGGTGGCGCGCACGGCGCGCTGGTTGACCGAACGCGGGCCGGCGCTGCGCAGCTACAGCACCGCCGAAGATGATGAAGATGGCGATGCGGCAGTGCGTTTTGGCCTCGGCTGCAACGGTACCGTGCACCTGCTGTTCGAGCGTGTCGATTCCGCGGCCTGTCAGCTGTTGCTGGATGGCTGCCGGGCGCTGATCAATGGCGCTGTTGGACTCAGTGTGGCGACCGTCGTCAGCGCATCACAGCCTGAGTTGCTCGGGCAGCGACTGCTTCTGACTGCCGATGATCAGCTGCAGGGCTGCCTGCCCGATGCCTGGTCGGCGCCGTTGCTGCCACTGCTGCGCCTGGCGCGCTCTGCCCGACGTGCTGCGTTGCATCGCTTTCTTCAGCCCGGTGGCGCGGTTGAGGTGCTGATCGAGCACCTGCGCCCGGCGCAGCGGCTGGTGATTTTCGGTGGCGGGCACGATGCCCAGCCGCTGGTGCGGATGGCCAAACTGCAGGGCCTGCATGTGACGGTGATTGACAGTCGGGCGCATTTTGCCCGGGGCAGTCGCTTTCCGGAGGCCGATGCGGTGTTGCTCGGGCAGTTGGACAACAGCTTCGCACTGAAGGATTTGCTGGCCGACGCGGCGGTAGTGGTCATGACCCACAGTCTGCAGCAGGATGCCTGGTGGCTGGCGCAGGCGCTGGCGTCGTCGGCGTGCTACATCGGCCAGCTCGGACCGCGTGAGCGCACCGAGCGGCTGCTGGCCGGCATGGCGCAAGCCAACTTGCCGGGCGTCGAGCGGCTGCATTACCCGGTCGGTCTCGACCTGGGGGGCGATACCCCGGAAGCCGTCGCGCTGGCGATTCTGGGCGAGATCACAGCAGTACTCAACGAACGCGCCGGTGGCCAGCTGCAGCAGCGGCGGTCTGCTATCCACGAACCTTCTGCAATTCATATCCATGACGGGTGCGAGCAGGATTTGCCAGCACCCTCCACTATCGAGAGCAATTAAATGTCCGAAATCATTACCGTCGTAGCGGTGCTGCGCGCCGTTCCTGGCGCAGCCGAACAGGTCGCAGCCATCCTTGCCGACGCGGTCGAGCCGTCGCGCGCCGAGGCCGGTTGCCGAGGTTATGTGCTGCACCACGACCGCAGCGATGCCAGTCGCTTCGTGTTTGTTGAGCAGTGGGCCGGGATGGAGGCCATCGAAGCGCACCGTCAGGCGCCGCACTATCAGGCAATGGGCAAGGCGCTGGCAGGCCTGATTGCCGAGCGCGAAGTGATGCTGCTGGACGCCAAGGCCTGATGCCAGGGGTTGCCGCCCTGATGCTTGGCGCCGGGTTCTCCCGGCGCTTCGGCGGCGACAAACGGCAGGCACGTCTGGCCAGCGGCCAGACGGTACTCAATCGTGCACTGGAGAACGCACTGGCGGCCTTCGGCGCGGTAACTCTGGTGCTGCGCAGCGATGATGACCCGCAAGCACTGGCGCTGCCGGAGGCGGTCGACGTGCTGTTCAACCCGCATAGCGCGCAGGGCATGGCCAGCTCGCTGGTACTGGGTATTGAATATCTGCGGCACGGTGATGCGGAGGCAATCGCCGTGCTGCTCGCCGACATGCCGTGTATCCAGCCGACCACCCTGCAAGCGTTGGCGCAGCGGTGTGGTCCGGAGGATATTGTGCTGCCGAGCTGGCAGGGTCAGCGCGGCCATCCGGTGTTGTTCGGCCGGCGTTTCTGGCCGCAGCTGCTGACCCTCAGTGGTGACCGCGGCGGACGCGAGATTGTGCGCGCCCATGCCGATTGCGTTAAGGTGCTGGCGGTGGAGGATGCCGGTGTCTGTCTCGATCTGGACCAGGCCGCAGACCTTGCCACGCTGAATCCGCTTGTCTGATCCACGCAGGAGATCCCCGGTGCCATCGGTATATCTGGCCGGTTTTGACGTGTTCTATCCCGACGCACAGGCGCGCGGCGAGTATCTCAAGGCGCTGTGCGCCACGCATGGCCTGGAAGGGCTCTATCCGCTGGATGCGGCCCTGCCGGAGGGGCTGAGCGACCCGGCTGGCTGGATCTGTCAGGCCAACCTCGACAGCCTGCGCCGCGCCGACGCGGTGCTGGCCAATCTGGGCCACTTTCGCGGTAACGAGCCGGATTCCGGCACCGTCTTCGAGGTGGGCTTTGCCTGTGCGCTGGGCAAACCGGTGTGGGCGTACTTCCCCGATCAACAGCCTATGATCGAGCAACTGCCGCGTGATGAGCAGGGGCTGTGTCCGGACGGCTTTGTGGTCGAGAACTTCGGCCTGCCGCGCAACCTGATGCTGGCCTGCAGCTGGGTCGGTGCCAGCAGAACGGCGCCCCAGGCCGTTGCCGAGTTGGCCGCCTGGCTGCACGCCAACCCGCAAACGCGCTAGCCGTCTCGCAGGGTCAGGAACAGCCGCAGGTCCAGCTCCAGCTGGTGATAGTCCGGCTCCATGTGCCGGCACAGCTGGTAGAACGCCTTGTTGTGTTCCTTCTCGCGCAGGTGCGCCAGTTCGTGCACCACCACCATGCGCAGCAGCGGCTCGGGCAGGCTCTTGAGGATGGCCGAGATCTTGATCGCGTTCTTGCTCTTCAACTTGCCGCCCTGCACCCGGCTGACAAACTGGTGTTGCCCCAGCGCATTGTCGATCACGTGCATGCGGGTATCGAACAACACCTTGCTGATCGGCCCGCTACTGCGCATGTGCTGCTGCTTGAGGCGCTGGGTGTAGTCGTAGAGTGCAGCGTCGGTCTGGATCGAATGCTGCTCGCCGGACGGGTAACGTTGCTCAAGCCAGGCGCCGAGCTGGCCACGATCGATCAACTGCTGGACCTGCTGGCGCAGATCGGGGCTGTAGCCCGCGAGGTATTTCAGGGTTGCCAGGGTGTTGTCCTCCGCGGGTCATCCAGCTGTTGATGTGGATTCTGTTGCGCGCAGTATCGGTGCTCCGGCAGCCGCTGTCACGGGCAGCCTCCGGGCTGCCCGTACATTGAGCCGTTAGCCGGTCAGCCGCTGCAGGATGCTAGCGTACAGCTCAATGCCCACCAGCACGTTGAACGGGAAGGTGACGCCCAGCGAGGCTAGCATTACCAGCCCGATGTCGGCCTCTTCAATGGCGTGGCGCACCGCGACCGGAGCGGCGATGTAGGAGGCGCTGGCGGTCAGGGTCGCGAGGATTACCGTCGTGCCCGGAGCCAGCCCCAGCAGCAGCCCGGTCGCCATGCCCGGCAAGCTCAGCAGTGTGGGCATGCACAGGGCAAAGGCGATAACCCGCCAGTGCTGCAGTCGGACCTTGCGCAGGGTTTCTGCAGCTACCAGACCCATTTCCAGCAAGAACAGCGCAAGAATCAGGGAAAATCCGCTGGTCAGCGCGCCAGTGACCTGGCTGCCGCCTTGCTTGCCGTACAGCAGGCCAATCACCACACCGCCCACCAGCAGAATTACGCTGCGGTTGGTCAGCGTCTCCTGCCAGAGCGGCGTACTCGCAACCGTTTGGGCCGGGCCGGATGGGCTACCGAGTCGGCGATACAGCCACAGCCCGGTGATAATTGCGGGCAGCTCCAGCAGCACCAGATACAGCGTGACCTGCCCGCTGACCATCATTCCGCGTGACTCGGTCCAGGCTAGCGCCACCGCAAAGGTACCGGCGCTTACCGAGCCGTAGTGGGCGCAGAAACTGGCCGCATCCGCCCCGTTCAGGCGCACCAGATAGCGCAGCAATGGGTACAGCAGCAAGGGAATCAGAAAGCCCAGCGCGGTAACGGCAAGCACTTCCCCCAGCAGCGACCAGTGCAGGTTGCCGTGCAGGGCCATGCCACCCTTCAGGCCGATGGTCAGCATCAGCAGCAGCGACAGGATGTCGTAGACCGCCTTGGGGATGGCAAGGTCCGAGCGCAGGGAGCCGGCGATCAGACCAAGAATGAAAAACATGACGATGATATCGGGCATGAAGCATGTTCCGCAGGGGCTTGATTAAAAAGCGTAGGCCAAAAAAGAGCCCCTGTGCGGGGCTCTGGTCGGTGAGTTTCAGGCTTCAGGCGCTGAGCCTGAGTGCGTTCTCTGCAGGCGGTCTGTGCACCGAGCGTTCCTCGTCCGTTGCGCTGGCAGCATTGTTCACCACCTGATAGACATGGAAGGCCTCCGGGCCAAAGGGATCAACGGCCGTGTCTACGTAGCAATGGCTAACCGGCACCGGCACACCCGAGCCAACCACCATGAACTGATGCTCGCTTACCGGCAGGTCGATCTTCAGTGGCTCTTCGACCCACAGGTATACGCGTTTCTGGGCAACCACATACTCGCAGCGCACGATCCGGAACCCCTCGCGCAGGGCCAGGCTGGTCACCTGCTTGTCATTGGCCAGTTGATACTGATGGATGGTTTTCATGACCTGTCTCCGAACAGTTTTGACGGATTCAGGGTCAGCTAAATGAGGGTCTTTATAAATCGATCTATTTGGAATTTATAGTTCGATTTTTTCGATGCTATCGTCCAGCTCGGGCCGAGACTTCAACAGTGCCTCAATGGCCGGGTTGCCGCTGGAGCGCGCGCGGGTGACGGCGTAGAGCGTCTCTCTGACCTCGCCAATCGAGCCGATACACTCCACTTCGTACTGGCGACATACCTCATCGTGAATCACCGTCGGGGCGGCAAAGTAGCCCAGCCCTTGGCGGCCGAATACCTTGATCAACGCACTGTCGTCGACCTCGGCCACCACATTGATGCGGATCCGCTTGGCTGCAAACCAGTTCATCAGCTCGTTGATATAGGGCGCATTGAGAGAGGTCGTCAGAAAGGGCTGGCGGTCCAGGCTCAAGGGAAAGCCGGGCCTGAGCCGCGCGGCCAGCTCCGGGGTGGCAAACAGGGATATGGACGAGCTGGCCAGCCGCGTGGCGCGAAACTGGCCGGCGTCCTTGAAGTCGGGCTGGCGGTCGGTCAGCAGAATATCCAGCTCCCGTTGGCCGAGTTGGCGCAGCAACTGCCCCGTCTCCCCGGTCTGGCAGACCAGATGCACCGGCCGCGGCTGCGACAGCGCAGGCTCGGTCAAATGGTAGGCGATCAGTTTGTGGATGGAGGCGGCGATGCCGATAGCCAGCGTCAACGGGCGATTTTCCGGCGGCTGCTGCAGAACCTCGGTCAACGACTGCACAGACTGGAAAATGTCGTCGGCGTAGGAAAACACCGTCTTGCCGAAGTCGGTCAGCTGCAGCGAGCGGTTGGCTCGCTTGAACAGCGCACCACCCAGCGACGCCTCCAGCGTTGCCAGCTGGCCGCTCAGCGTCTGCGGCGACAGGTCAAGACTCTCCGCCGCCCGCACAATCGACCCCGTTCGGGCAATCATCCAGAAATACTGCAAATGGCGAAGATTCAATTGGTCCACGGGCCGCACTCTCGGTCTGTCAGGGGCTGGCTGCTTGTTGGGGCGATAGTATCAGCAGTTTTGCGGGAGTGGGCGAGGGGCGGCGTTAGTGCGGCGCTGAGGGTTGGTGGCTCGGCGTTCTTGCGCACTTGGGTTCCTAACAAGAGCTTGTCCTCAGCTCTCTCCGTCAGCCAGAAACTGCGCTATCTCGGTGGCCGTACTGCGGGCGGTGCGCGTGACGCCGATCAGGGTTGCGGAAGCTAGCCCGGTCCACTCGCCATAGCCCACCAGCCATAGCCTGGGTTCGTGGGTGGCGCGGGTGCCCTGAACCTCGACGCGGCCCTCATCGTTGATGAGCCCCAGACTCGCCAAGTGGCCCAATGCGGGCCTGAAACCGGTGCACCAGATCACGGCATCGACCTCGGTCTCGGAACCATCGGGCCACACCACACCGTTGCGGGTGAAGCGAGTGAAGGGGCGAATTGCGTGCAAAACGCCGCGCTCTCTTGCGTCGACTACGGGCGGCACCATCACCACATCACCCAGGCCACCCACCGGCTGGTCGATGACGCGGCCTTCCTGCTGGGCTTTCCAGCGTTCGGTTGCGCGCTCGAACAGCACGCGCCCGTCAACGTCATCAGGCAGGAACAGAGGCTCGGTAGCGGTCACCCAGGTGGCGTCTGCCACTTTGGAGACCTCGGCAAGAATCTGTGCGCCGGAGTTGCCGCCGCCCACAACCAGTACGCGCTTGCCGGCAAAGGGCTGGGCCTCGACATAGTGGGCCGAATGCAGTTGCTGGCCTTGAAACGACTCGGCGCCGGGATAGGCGGGAATATAGGGGTTGCTCCAGGTGCCAGTGGTGCTGACCACGGCTCTGGCCTGCCAGTGCTGCTGCCCGGCGCGTACGCGCAGCCCTCCCTCAATCCGTTCGAGTGCAGTGACACGCACTGGGCGCTGAAGCGGAAACTGGTAGCGCTCCTCGTAGCGGCTCAGGTAGTCGATCACGTGGTCGCGGGCAGGATGGCCGTCCGCTACCGGTGGCATCATCCAGCCGGCGATGGAGCTCCAGGTGGCGGGAGAGAACAGCCGCAGCGAGTTCCAGCCGTGCCGCCAGGCGCCGCCAGGCCCGTCTTCTGCATCGAGAATCAGGTATGACAGGCCGGTACGTCGCAGGAAGTACGCCGTAGCCAGACCCGCCTGGCCACCGCCGATGATGATGACATCCAATAGGGTCTCAGGGTTGGCTTGCATTCCGGCTCTCCTGCACATGAACGCTTGGAGTGTATCAACCTGCATGAACGCTTGGCTGATGTAAGGCAAGTGTGCGGTGATTCTTTGCTAGAGATATTGGTGCAGCGAAAGGCTTTGATTGACGTATGCGCGGTAGCTGGCGGCTATGATTAGAGGACAGTCTATGGTCCGGAAACCACGGGATGCTGCGGGGAGGGGAGAGTGGTGGGCCCACCAGGACTTGAACCTGGGACCAAGCGATTATGAGTCGCCTGCTCTGACCAACTGAGCTATAGGCCCACGCTGTTATAGCGTCGGGGATTATACGGGCTGTGATGGCTGGTGACTAGGCGCTCGGCGGAGGAAGGCGTTGGCAAATTCGTCGGCGGGAAGCGGGCGGCTTACCAGGTAGCCCTGGATGCTGTCGCAGCCCTGTTCAAGCAGCAGTTCGCGCTGCAGTTCGTTCTCCACGCCTTCGGCGATCACGGCCATGCCAAGGTTGTGCGCCAGTACGATGATGGTCTGGCTGATGGCGGCATCGTGGTGGTTGCCGGGTAAACCGGCAACAAAGCTGCGGTCAATCTTGAGGGTGTCGAGCGGTAGCTCCTTCAGGTACGCCAGTGAGGAGTAGCCTGTGCCGAAGTCGTCGATGGACAGGTGGATGCCCATGCTGCTGAACAGATCGAGCAGGACGATGGCTTCGCGGTTCTGGTTCATCACGAAGTCTTCGGTAATCTCCAGTTCAAGCTGGCTGGCGGACAGGCTGTGTTTGGCTAGGGCGCGTCGAATATCGTTTACCAGGTGGTCCCCGATCAGTTGGGCGCCGGAGACGTTGATGGCCATGCGCGGTGCGGTGAGGCCCTGGTCGTGCCATTGGGCGAGCTGGGCGCAGGCGATGTTGAGGATGGTGCGGCCCAGATCCACGATCAGGCCGGTTTCTTCGGCCAGAGGGATGAATTGGTCGGGTTCGACCATGCCCCGCTGGGGATGGTTCCAGCGTACCAGTGCTTCGGCGCCGTCCAGCTTGCCGCTGCTCAGGTCCAGTTTGGGCTGGTAGTGAAGCACAAACTCGTTGCGTTCCAGGCCGCGGCGCATGTCGTTTTCCATCTCCAGGCGCTGGTGGGCGCTGGCCGTCAGGTCGCTGGTATAGAACGCGTAGCGGTTGCGCCCCTGGTTCTTGGCCCGGTACATGGCGGCATCGGCATGCTTGATCAGGCTGTTGACGTCGTCGGCGTCGGTTGGGAACAGGCTGATGCCGATGCTGGCGCTGACGAAGAGTTCGTGGCCGGCGCAGATGAACGGGGCGCGGAAGACGGCAAGTAGCTTGTCGGCAATGGCGGCGGCGTCGGTGTCGGTACGCAGATTGGGAAGCAGGACGATGAACTCGTCGCCGCCGTGCCGGGCGACCGTGTCGATGTCACGCAGGACCGAGCACAGGCGCTGGCTGACCAGTTGCAGCAGGCTATCGCCAACCGGGTGGCCCAGGCTGTCGTTGATTTGCTTGAAACGGTCAAGGTCGATAAACAGCAGGGCGCCGATGTGTTCCTCGTGATTGAGTGCCTGGCTGTGCAGCGACTCTCGCAGTCGTGCCTCGAACAGGGTGCGATTGGGCAGACCGGTCAACGGGTCATGGTGGGCCTGATGGTCGAGTCGCGCCTGGGTGTGCTTGAGCGGTGTGATGTCGCTGAACACCGCAACCAGATGGCTCAGGCTGCCGTCGACGTTAAGCACCTGGCTGACGTTGGACCAGGAGGCGTAGAGTTCGCCGTTGGGGCGGCGGTTCCAGGACTCTCCCTGCCAGTGCCCCTGTTCCCGGATGGCGCGAGATGCCTGTGCGACTACCTCCTGATCTTCAACGTTGGCTGACAGCATCCGCAGTGGTTGGCCAATGGCGTCGGCGGCGTCGACACCTGTAATCTGGCTGAAGGCGCGATTGACTGCGGCGATATTGCCGGAGGAATCGGTGATGATCACCCCTTCGGTGGTGTTCTCGAAGACGGTTGCGGCCTGGCGTAACGAGTTCTCCATTTCCAGACGCTCGGTTACGTCACGGGCGATGCTGAGCATGCACTCCTGATCGTTGATGGTGAGCGCCTCGGTACAGATTTCGACCCAGCGTACCTGGTCGGTTGCCGTCGTGATCTGCGAGAGCATGTCGCGCACCCGTCCATCGCGTCGCAAGGTCTCCACCATGCGTGTTCGGTCAGCGTCATCACGCCAGATTCGCAGGGCGAGCGTGCTGCTGCCGATGGCCTGGGCTCGGGTGTAGCCGGTGATGCGGGTGAAGCCCTCGTTGACGTCGAGCAGCATGCCGTCGCTGGCCTTGGTGATCAGCAGGCCGTCCGGTGAAGCGTGGAAGGCGCGGGAAAATTTCTGCTCGGACAGGCGCAGTTGTTCCTGGGTGAGCTTCAGGGCCGAGATGTCTCGAATCACGGTAACCAGGACCGGCTGGCCGTCGATGCTCACCGGTCGGGCCGAGAGCAGACCGGTAAAGCGGCTGCCGTCAGCCCGCCGGAACTCCAGTTCAACGTTGCTCTTGGTTCGGGTCAGCAGGAGCGCGAGCAGCCTGGGCCCTGTGCCCGGTTCGTTCCACAGGTTCAGCTCCGTTGCGGTATGGCCGACGGCGTCGCTCATGCTGATGCCGAACTGCTCCTCGAAGGTCTGGTTGACGGCCATCAACCGGCCCTCTTCGGCGTCAGCCAGAACGATGGTGTCCGGGCAGTTGTGAAAGACCGACGAGAATTTCTGTTCCGAGCTGCGCAGGGCCTGTTCGGCGAGCTTCTGTTCCTGAATGTCGATCAGCAGGCCGTGCAGTGAGGCTGCCTCGTATTCCTGGCTGGTGACGCGGTTGATGATGGCGCGCACCCATACATAATCACCACACTCGCGATACAGGCGGAAATCGAAGCTTTGCTGCTGATGGGTCAGTGCATGGTCGCGCAGGCTGTCCAGAACGCGGCGATGATCCTCCGGGTGCAGGTGGTCGGCCAGAAAGTCGGGGCTTAGCCAGTTGCTGGCGGGGTAGCCAAGCAGGTCGGCTGCGTGGGGCGAGGTATAAATGAAACGCAGTGAGGGGTAGGACATTTCCCATGTGACGACGTGCAGCTTCTCAACCAGGGTGCGGTAGCGGTGTTCCTGCTGTCTGAGCAGCTCCAGTGCTTCCTGGCGCTGCATCACGGCGCGCCTGCGCAGCTGATTAAGGCCGTGCGCCGCCAGCAGAAGTATGCAGGACAGCAGCA
This sequence comes from Halopseudomonas sp. T1L2, assembly GCF_055397385.1. Taxonomy (NCBI): domain Bacteria; kingdom Pseudomonadati; phylum Pseudomonadota; class Gammaproteobacteria; order Pseudomonadales; family Pseudomonadaceae; genus Halopseudomonas; species Halopseudomonas sp. T1L2. Next base: position 3,455,474 of record NZ_AP040865.1, read on the forward strand.
GCACGCCAGCCTGCGTGATCTGCAGGTCGGGTGCCATGGGGATATTGATGGCACTGCATCCTGCGCCGGCCATTGCCAGCCCTGCGGCAACCAATCCCTTTGCGGCGATGTTCATTCGACGGGAAACCTGTATCCATGGCTACTCGATATTGTTTCGCCAGTTTAGCCCCAGGATGCGGTGCATGCCCACCCCCCGCTGGCGCAGGGCCACAAACAACAACGCCCGGCACAGGCCGGGCGTTGCTATTGACTGCATGCAGGTGACTCAGTCGTCGAGGAAGCTGCGCAGGTGATCGCTGCGGGTCGGGTGACGCAGCTTGCGCAGTGCTTTGGCTTCGATCTGACGAATCCGCTCACGGGTAACATCGAACTGCTTGCCGACTTCCTCGAGGGTATGGTCGGTGTTCATGTCGATGCCGAAGCGCATGCGCAGTACCTTGGCTTCACGGGCAGTGAGGCCGGACAGTACGTCGCGGGTCGCTTCCTTGAGGTTCTCCACGGTCGCCGAATCGATCGGTGATTCCATGGTGCCGTCCTCGATGAAATCGCCCAGATGCGAATCTTCGTCATCACCGATGGGGGTTTCCATCGAGATCGGTTCCTTGGCGATCTTCAGGACCTTGCGGATCTTGTCCTCGGGCATCTCCATGCGCTCGCCCAGCTCTTCCGGGGTCGGCTCGCGACCCATCTCCTGCAGCATCTGGCGGGAGATTCGGTTGAGCTTGTTGATGGTCTCGATCATGTGTACCGGAATACGGATGGTACGGGCCTGATCCGCAATGGAGCGGGTGATGGCCTGACGAATCCACCAGGTGGCGTAGGTCGAGAACTTGTAGCCGCGACGGTATTCGAACTTGTCTACCGCTTTCATCAGGCCGATGTTGCCTTCCTGAATCAGGTCAAGGAACTGCAGGCCGCGGTTGGTGTACTTCTTGGCGATCGAGATCACCAGACGCAGGTTGGCCTCAACCATCTCTTTCTTGGCACGACGCGCACGCGCCTCGCCGATGGACATGCGGCGGTTGATGTCCTTGATTTCGGAGATGGTCAGGCTGGCGTTTTCTTCCAGCTCGGCCAGCTTCTTCTGGGCGCGCAGGATGTCACCCTTGAGGGCTTCCAGGCCTTCGCTGTAGCGCGGGCTGTCAGCCAGCAGGGAGTCGACCCAGCCTTCATTGACTTCGTTGCCGGGGAAGCTGCGCAGGAAGTCGGCGCGCGGCATGCGTGCGTCGCGGACACACAATTGCATGATGGCGCGTTCCTGCTTGCGGATCTGGTCCTGGGCATCACGGACACGGTTGACCAGCGCTTCATACTGTTTCGGGATCAGCTTGATCGGCATGAACAGGGTGGCCAGGGCCTCTTGCTCGGCAACGGCTTTGGGGCTGTTGCGCGGGTGCTTCTTCAGCACCTTCTGCAGTTTTTCCAGCTGTTCCTTGATGGCGGTAAAGCGCAGGCGGGCCACTTCCGGATCGGGGCCACCATCGCCTTCGTTGTCATCGCTGTCGTCGTCCGAGTCTTCCTCGTCGTCTTCCTCGTCGTCGTCCTTCTTGGTTTCCTTGGAGGCGACCGCGGGTATGTCGTCGCTGTTGACGCCGGACATGCCGTCGTCATCGGGATCGATATAGCCGCTGAAAATGTCGGACAGGCGACCGCCTTCCTCAACCACGCGAGCGTAGTCGGCAAGGATGCCGTCGACGGTGCCGGGGAACATGGAGATGGCCGCCATGACTTCACGGATGCCTTCCTCGATGCGCTTGGCGATTTCGATTTCGCCTTCGCGAGTCAGCAGCTCGACCGTACCCATTTCGCGCATGTACATGCGGACCGGGTCGGTGGTGCGACCGATATCGGTTTCCACGGCAGCCAGGGCAGCGGCAGCTTCTTCGGCGGCAGCTTCGTCGGCATCATTATCGGCCAGCAACAGCGCATCGGCATCGGGTGCGGTTTCAAAAACCGTGATGCCCATGTCGTTGATCATGCGGATAATGTCTTCCACCTGTTCCGGATCGGAGATATCCTCGGGCAGGTGATCGTTGACCTCCGCATAGGTCAGATAGCCCTGCTCGCGACCGCGGGCGATGAGCTCTTTAAGACGGGATTGCTGTTGCGCTTTTCCGGACATAACAACCCTTGTGGATGCCTAGGTGTGCAAAAAATAAGCTGCGGATTATACCCTGATTTCGCCTGCTGACGCCACTTGAGGCGCGGTCAGCCGTCGTTTTTCCGGGTGTTTCGTGAGCCCAGCAGGTCTCGCAGCTGTTGCTTTTCCTCGGCAGAGAGCGGTTCGGTGACCGATTTGTCGAGGAGGTGCTGAAGTCGTCGCTCGTTTTGTTGAGCGGTTAGTCTGTTAATGGTGTCGAAAAACTGTTGTTCAAGGTTCACGCCGGGACTGGTCAGCAGCCACTCCTGTTCTGCCAGGCGATTCAACTGCTCCCCCATCGCCGTGCCGTGCCAGCGCGCCAGCAGTTCAATTGTAGTCAGCCCGGGCTGTTTCTGCGCAGCGTCAACCAGCGCTACCAGCAGCCTTGCCTCGTCGTCGTCCTCGTCGGCCATTTGATTGGCCTGTTGGGCATGTGCGGCCAGGTGCGGGTGGTGCAGCAGGGTTCGCACGGCTTGCAGTAACGGGCTGTCTACTTCCCTGCGCAGCGCCTTTTTGCCGCCGCTGCGACCTTTGCGTTCGCTGTCGCGCGGAGTGAAACGGCGGCTCTCCGATGTGGCCGGCGGTTTGCTGTCCATACCTTCCGGCAGGTAGTAGTCGCCGTCGGAGTCATCCCTTTCCGACCAGTCGCCCCAGGCGTCCATTGGTACGGCTTCGTCATGGCGCGGGTACGCATGGTTGCCTGCGTCGTTGCCCGCAGGCTGCTCTGTCGCCGTCGGCATCGCTGCCGGTTCAATGCTGTCCAGGTCAAGCCCGGTCTGTTGTTGCAGCGACTGCCTCAGCAGGCGGCGCAACATGCTGCCGGGGATCTGGTCAATCAGCGGCAGGGCCAGTGAGGCCATGTGCGCCTTGCCTTCCAGGCTGTCGGCGCCGGTTTCTTCGGCAAGGTGCCGGAACAGATAGTCGGTAAGCGGCAGCGCTTCACGTTCCAGTCGACGACGGAAGGCGTCGGTGCCTTCTTCGCGCACCATGGTATCCGGGTCCTGGCCATCCGGCAGGAACAGAAAGCGCACATGGCGACCATCTTCCAGCACCGGGAGCGCCGAATTGAGTGCGCGCCAGGCGGCTTGCCGTCCGGCGCGGTCGCCGTCGAAACAGAAAATCACATTGTGCACCAGTCGGAACAGGCGCTTGAGGTGCTCTTCGCTGGTGGCGGTGCCCAGTGTGGCAACAGCATTGGTGATGCCGTGCTGCGCCAGTGCGATCACGTCCATGTAGCCTTCGACGACCAGAATCTCGTTCAGTTGCCGATTCTGTTGCTTGGCTTCATAAAGCCCGTACAGCTCCTGTCCCTTGTGGAAGACCGTGGTCTCCGGGGAGTTCAGGTACTTGGGCTTCTCGTCGCCCAGTACGCGGCCGCCAAAGCCGATGGTGCGGCCGCGGCTGTCGCGAATCGGAAACATGATGCGGTCGCGGAAGCGATCGTACCGGCCGCCGCTGTCCGGGTTTTCCACTACCAGGCCGGCATCGATCAGGGCTTTTTGTTCACTGGTGTCGCGGGCCAGGTGCGACATCAGGTTGTCCCAGCCGGGCGGGGCGAGGCCCAGGTCGTACATTTTGGCGATCTGTCCCGACAGGCCGCGTCCTTTCAGGTAGCTGACCGCCCGCTGGCGCGCCGGATGCTGACGCAGTTGCTGCCGATAGTAGGCGGCAGCCTGCTCCAGCAGGGCGTATAGCGGGTTGTCCTTGCGCGGTGTTCGGTTGTTGCTCTTGCGGCCGTCGCTGCGTTCTTCGTGCGGCACCTCGACGCCGGCCTGGCGTGCGAGTTCTTCAACCGCCTGGGGGAAATCCAGGCGATCGAAATCCATCACGAAACTCAGTGCGCTGCCGCCGGCGCCGCAGCCGAAACAGTAGTAGAACTGCTTGTCCGGGCTGACGCTGAACGACGGTGACTTCTCGTTGTGGAACGGGCAGAGTGCAGAGTAGTTCTTGCCGGTCTTCTTCAGCTTCAGCCGCGCCCCGACGACTTCGACAATGTCGATGCGTCCGAGCAGGTCATCAATGAAGCCCTGAGGAATAAGTCCGGCCATGCTGTCTGCGGTGCCCCTGCGAGAGTACGTCGTTGCCGGCGTGCTGTACTGTTCGTGGCTTTATGCGCTGGCAAATGCACAAAGACGCAAAAATCCAGCCAATTCCTTTCGGAAGGCCGGAAAGATGCGTGTTCCAGTGCTGTTCAGTCTGGTGATGCGAGCGCGGTGCGCTGCATCGGTGGGCCTGTGGTCAGGCCCGATCAGAGCTGAGTATTGGAACTCAGTACAGGCGCTCGCGACGACGCTGTTCGCGCTGAACTTTCTTGGCGTGACGCTTTACAGCAGCAGCTGCCTTGCGCTTGCGCTCGGTAGTGGGCTTCTCGTAAAACTCGCGACGACGCACTTCAGCCAGAACACCGGCTTTTTCGCAGGAGCGTTTGAAACGACGCAGGGCCACGTCGAAGGGTTCGTTCTCTTTAACTTTGACGGCAGGCATTTCGTACCTTTCTCAAACGTTGGTAGTCATGGCCGTAGGCAATATTGCCTGCGGCGATTGCATTTCAAGGGACGCGGATGTTACCGCCTTCATCTGTAAAAAGCAAAGCCTATGACGTCCATCAGGGTAAAAAACTGGCCTGTGGGCGTCTGGCTGATTATGATGCGCGGCAGATGACATTCATGTAATTCGAGGCACAGGGCCAAGCATGCGCGTTCTGGGTATTGAGACTTCCTGCGACGAAACCGGCATCGCGCTGTACGACAGTGAGCGAGGCCTGCTGGCGGACGCGTTGTTCAGCCAGATCGACCTGCACCGGGTGTACGGTGGCGTGGTGCCTGAGTTGGCCTCGCGCGATCACGTCAAGCGCATGGTACCACTGATGCGCGAGGTGTTTGCCAAGGCCGGTTTGCAGCCGGGTGAGGTTGATGCGGTGGCCTACACGGCCGGTCCCGGTCTGGTGGGGGCCCTGCTGGTTGGCGGTGCCTTTGCGCGGGCGCTGGCCTTTGCCTGGGGCGTGCCGGCGTTGGGTGTTCACCATATGGAGGGGCATCTGCTGGCGCCCTGTCTGGAGGAGCATCCGCCCGAGTTTCCGTTCGTCGCCTTGCTGGTGTCCGGCGGCCACACGCAACTTGTCCGGGTAGACGGTATCGGCCAATACCAGTTGCTGGGGGAGTCGCTGGACGACGCCGCCGGGGAAGCCTTCGACAAAACCGCCAAGCTGATGGGGCTGCCGTATCCGGGCGGCCCCGAGATTGCACGGCTGGCCGAGCAGGGGCGCCCCGGTGCCTTTGTATTTCCCCGTCCGATGACTGACCGCCCCGGCCTGACCTTTAGTTTCAGTGGCCTGAAAACCGCCGTGCTGACGGCATGGCAGGCGTGTTCGCAGCAGGGGCAGCCGGATCAGCAGACGCTGGCCGATATCGCGCTCGGCTTTGAAACGGCGGTAGTCGAGACGCTGACCATCAAGTGCCGCCGGGCACTCAAACAGACCGGGCTCAAGCGCTTGGTCATTGCCGGCGGCGTCAGCGCCAACCGCCGCCTGCGACAGCAGCTGGAGAGCATGACCGCCGAGTTGAAGGGCAACGTGTTTTATGCACGCCCGGCGTATTGCACCGATAATGGCGCAATGATCGCCTATGCCGGATGCCAGCGGCTGCTGGCCGGCCAGCAGGATGAGGGCGGTATCGAAACGCGGGCGCGTTGGCCGATGGAGCAGTTGCCGCCGATTGCGGTCAAGGCCTGAAGCGGTTTTCTACTCCTGCCAGCAGCCGGCCGATGTTGAGGCGGTGGCGCAGCAGAATAAGCAGCACTATCAGTGTGACCGGCAGCAGCAGTGCCGGGGCCAGCCAGGCGAGGGCTGGTGGCAGCGTCAGGCTGGCCAGCAGCGATGCCAGTGAGGCGATCCGCTGCCAGTAAAAGGTCAGGCCCCAGGCCAGCGCTGCGATCAGGGCCGCAGGCCAGCAGAACATCAGCATGACGCCGGCAGCGGTGGCAACACCCTTGCCACCCTGCAGGCGATGAAAGATAGGCAGGATATGGCCGCACACGGCGGCCAGACCGACCCAGCCCTGTTGCAGCAGAGAAAGGTCGGCATAGCGTGCCAGCGCCACGGCCAGTGCGCCCTTGCCGAGATCGCCGGCCAGGGTGGCCAGCGCCAGAGAGCGGTTGCCAAGGCGCAGCATGTTGCTGGCGCCGGGGTTGCCGGAGCCCAGTTTGCGCGGGTCCGGCAGGTGACGCAGGTGGCTGATCAGCACGGCAAAGGAGACCGAGCCGAGCAGATAGGCGATGACCAGCCAGAACAGAAACTGGGTATGCATGCAGCGGATCCCGGGCAAAATGACGTTTGATTGTAGTCGACACGGGAGCAACCTGTGGATCAGGTTTTTATCAAAGGGTTAGCGGTAGATGCCGTCATTGGCGTCTATGACTGGGAGCGCACCATCCGCCAGCGGCTGGTGTTCGATCTCGATATGGGCTGGGACATCCGTCCGGCTGCCGCGGGCGACACGCTTGAGCACACCCTCAACTACGCGGCAATCAGCGAGCGCGTGCAGGGCTTTGTCGAGCAGAGCAGCTTCCTGCTGGTCGAGACGCTGGCCGAGCAGCTGGCTGCGCTGCTCATGAACGAATTCTCCATTCCCTGGCTGCGTCTGCAGGTCACCAAGCCGGGCGCGGTGCCGGCGGCATCCGGCGGCGTCGGGGTGTTGATCGAGCGGGGAGTCAAACCCGCGTGACCATCGTCTATCTGGGTGTGGGCACCAACACTGAACGCGAATATCACCTGCAGCGCGGGCTGGATGCGCTGGCCGAGTTGTGCGGCGAGTTGCAGTTGTCGCCGGTGTTTGAAAGCGACGCGGTCGGGGTGCTCGGCAAGCGCTTCTACAACATGGTGGTCGCCGTCGAAACGCGGCTGGCGCTGGCGGATCTGAATGCGGCGCTGAAGGCGATCGAGGCCGCCTGCGGCCGGCGTGAGTCGCCGCAACCCGGGCGCATCACGCTGGATATCGACGTGCTTTGTTATGGCGATCTGGCCGGTGTGCATGACGGCATTACCCTGCCGCGCCCGGAAGTCACCCGCAACGCCTTTGTGCTCTGGCCGTTGGCATTGGTCGCGCCGCACAGCAACCTGCCCGGCAGCGGGCAGACATTCGGTCAGCTCTGGGAGGGCTGGCAGGGGAACCAGGCGCTGTGGCCGGTCGCCTTCTCATGGCGTGGTCGGTCACTGACGCCGGTCGAACTGCTGGCGGGGTATCAGCCGCGCGAGGCCTTGTAGTCGCTTAACGCTTCCAGCCGCGCCTGCTCTAGGGCGCGGCCCATCTCGGCGCCCTGCAGGCCCTTATCCAGTAACGGCTGAATATCCACTGCGCGCGCGGCCAGTGCCGCGCCGCGCAGGTACTCGGCCTGCGGGTAGGGGCGTTGTTCAAACCCGGTGCGACCCTGGGCGTCGGCCACGCATACCGCCAGAAACTGCTCGAAGCGCTCGCCGCGGCGGTAGATATCCAGCGCCTTGAACAGCTTGAGCAATGTCTGCGGGCGCAGCTCCAGTGCTCTGTGACAGTGGGTGTGGTACTCACAGGCCAGCAGTGCCAGTTCCTGACACTCACGCGGTGCCTTGCAGCGCTGGTTGACGGCTTTGACGGCCTTCAGGCCGCTGGTCTCGTGGCCGTGATGCTTTGGCCAGTGCTCCGGGCGCGTCAGTCCCTTGCCAAGGTCATGCAGCAGGCAGGCCCAGCGGGCCGGCAGTGGCAGCTGGTCTCTGGCGGCGATCTGCAGTACCTGCAGGACGTGGACGCCGGTGTCGATTTCCGGGTGATGCGCTTCCGGCTGCGGCACGCCAAACAGGGCGTCGACTTCCGGCAGCAGTTCGGCCAGTGCGCCACAGTCGCGCAGTACCTGAATGAACACATCCGGGCTGGGTTCCATCAGGGCGCGGCTGATTTCCATCCAGCTGCGCTCGGCGGTCAGGCTCCGCAGCTCGCCTGATTCGCTCAGCTGGCGCATCAGCACCATGGTCTCATCGGCCACACGAAAGCCAAGGCTGGCGTAACGGGCGGCGAAGCGCGCAACCCGCAGCACCCGCAGCGGGTCTTCGGCAAAGGCGGGGGAGACGTGGCGCAAGACTTTGGCCTGCAGGTCGCGCTGGCCGCCGTAGGGGTCGATGATCCGGCCGTCCTCGGCCCGGGCCATGGCGTTGACTGTCAGGTCCCGGCGGATCAGATCCTCTTCCAGGGTGACGTCCGGGCTGGTGTGGAAGAGAAACCCGCCGTAGCCGACGCCGCTTTTGCGCTCGGTGCGGGCGAGTGCGTACTCCTCGCCCGAGGTCGGATGCAGAAACACCGGAAAGTCCTGGCCGACCGGACGGAAACCCTCCTGCTGCAACTGCTCCGGCGTCGCGCCAACCACAACCCAGTCGCGGTCTGTTACCGGCAAACCAAGCAGTTGGTCGCGGACGGCGCCGCCGACCAGGTAGGTGTAGTAACTCTCAGGCATCGACACGGACTCTGGCTAAAGGGGAGTAGCTTCAAGCTTCAAGCTTCAAGCTTCAAGCTGCAAGCTGCAAGCAAAACCCGCGCGGTGTCTAGTCGCGCGGGTTTTCTTTTGGCTGCACATGACCGCAGAAACTTGAGCAACACTTGACGGCATAGCCGCCGAACTCACCCTGATTAAGCTTGCAGCTTGCAGCTTGCAGCTTGCAGCTTGCAGCTTGCAGCTTGCAGCTTGCAGCTTGCAGCTTGCAGCTTGCAGCTTGCAGCTTGCAGCTTGCAGCTGGCGCATCGCGCCCCTATATGGGCGGAATATTCAGGTCGAAGCGCGGCAGGCGTTCTTCCTCCGGTTTGGGGCGGGGCGGGATGTGGGCTTCGGCCACGATTCGTTCTCCGTCGACGCTTTCCAGGTGAATGTCGAACCCCCACAGGCGATGCAGGTGGCGGAGCATTTCGTCGGTGGATTCGCCGAGCGGTTTGCCCTGATGGCGCTGGTGGCGCAGGGTCAGGGAGCGGTCGCCGCGGCGGTCCACCGACCAGATCTGGATGTTCGGTTCGCGGTTGCCAAGGTTGTACTGCGCTGCCAGCAGTTCGCGTACCGCGCGGTAGCCGCTGTCGTCGTGAATGGCGGCGACTTCCAGGTGGTCGTCGGCTTCGTCGTCGACGATGGCAAACAGCTTGAAGTCGCGGATCACCTTGGGCGACAGGTACTGCAGGATAAAACTTTCGTCCTTGAAGGTGCGCATGGCGAACTTGAGGGTTTCCAGCCAGTCACTGCCGGCAATGTCGGGGAACCAGCGGCGATCTTCGTCGGTCGGGTGTTCGCAGATGCGGCGAATGTCCTGCATCATCGCAAACCCCAGCGCGTAGGGGTTGATGCCGCTGTACCAGTTGCTGTCGAACGGTGGCTGGTAGACCACGCTGGTGTGGGACTGCAGAAACTCCATCATGAAACCGTCGGTGACCTTGCCTTCGTCATACAGGTGGTTGAGCAGGGTGTAGTGCCAGAAGGTGGCCCAGCCCTCGTTCATCACCTGGGTCTGGCGCTGGGGGTAGAAGTACTGCGCGACCTTGCGCACGATGCGGACGACTTCGCGCTGCCAAGGCTCCAGTAGCGGTGCGTTCTTCTCGATGAAATACAGCAGGTTTTCCTGGGGTTCGCTCGGGTAGCGGGGGTGTACCTGCTCATCCTGCGCGTGGTGCGGGTTGACCGGGATGGTGCGCCACAGCTCGTTGACCTGGCGCTGCAGGTGCTCCTCGCGCTCCTGCTGGCGTTGCCGTTCTTCCGCGGCAGAGATCGGGTAGGGCCGCTTGTAGCGGTCGACGCCATAGTTCATCAGGGCGTGACAGGAGTCGAGCAGGTCCTCGACGGCGTCAATCCCGTAGCGGTCTTCGCATTCGCTGATGTACTGCTTGGCGAACACCAGGTAGTCAATGATCGCGCTGGCGTCGGTCCAGCTGCGGAACAGGTAGTTGCCCTTGAAGAACGAGTTGTGGCCGTAGCAGGCGTGGGCAATCACCAGTGCCTGCATGCACATGGTGTTCTCTTCCATCAGGTAGGCAATGCAGGGGTCGGAGTTGATGACGATCTCGTAGGCCAGCCCCATGTGACCACGGCGGTAGCCTTTTTCGGTGGCGAGAAAATGCTTGCCGTAGGACCAGTGGTGATAGCCCAGCGGCATGCCTACCGAGGCGTAGGCGTCCATCATCTGCTCTGCAGTGATGACCTCGATCTGGTTGGGATAGGTATCCAGTCCGTAGACCTCATGGGCGATACGGCCGATCTCCTGGTCGTACTCGCGGATCAGCTCGAAGGTCCACTCCGAGCCGGTGGATATGGGGTTCCGGCTCATGTCGCCATCCTCTTCTGGAACAGCTTGCGAAACACCGGGTAGATGTCCCCGGCATCGACAATCTGCTGCTGGGCGAAACTGTCGGCAAAGTGCTCGGCGACCGCTTCATACTCGTGCCACAGGGTCTGATGCTCGCGTGGGGTGATTTCCACGTAGCAGTAGTACTGCATCGCCGGCATGATCTGGCGCACCAGCAGGTCGCGGCAGATCGGCGAGTCGTCGTTCCAGTTGTCGCCGTCGGATGCCTGGGCGCAGTACAGATTCCACTCGCCGGGCGGGTAGCGCTGTTCAATGATCTGCTGCATCAGCCGCAGGGCGCTGGACACGATGGTGCCGCCGGTTTCGCGCGAGTAGAAGAATTCTTCCTCGTCGACCTCCTTGGCGCTGGTGTGGTGACGGATGAACACCACTTCGATGCGCTCGTAGTTACGGCGCAGGAACAGGTAGAGCAGAATGTAGAAGCGCTTGGCCAGATCCTTGGTGGCCTGGGTCATGGAGCCGGAGACATCCATCAGGCAGAACATCACTGCCTTGGACGACGGCGTTGGCTGCTTGACGATCAGGTTGTAGCGCAGGTCGAAGGTATCGAGAAAGGGAACGCGCTCGATGCGTGCCTCGAGGCTGGCAATTTCCTCCTGCAGCTGCGCAATACCGGTAATGTCATCCGGATGCTCACGCTTGAGTTGCTCCAGCTCGGCGCGGGCCTCGCGCAGCCGCTTGCGGCTGCCGCCCGAGAGTGCGATGCGCCGTGCCTGCGCCGCGCGCATGGACCTTACGATATTGATCCGCGAGGGGTTGCCCTGCTGGCTGATGCCGGCGCGGACCGGCTTGAAGGTGTCTGTGCCGGTCAACTGGCGCTTGACCAGGTTGGGCAGGGCGAGATCCTCGAACATGAAGTCGAGGAATTCGTCCTGGGTTATCTGAAAGACGAACTCATCCATGCCTTCGCCGCTGTCGCCCGCCTGACTGCCGCCCTGGCCCCCACCGCCACCCTGCGGGCGGGCGATGCGGTCGCCGGTGGCGAACTCGCGGTTACCGGGGTGCACCTGGGTCTGGCGACCGCCCTTGCCGTGATGAAAGATCGGCTCGTCGATGTCGCGGTTGGGGATGCTGATACTTTCGCCGTGCTCTATATCGGTGATCGAACGACGCCCCACGGCCTCTTCAACCGCCTTCTTGATGTGTGATTTGTAGCGCCGCAGGAACCGCTGGCGGTTCACGGTGCTCTTGTTCTTGCCGTTCAGACGACGGTCAATCACGTAGCTCATTCAGGGCCCTCCGGGCCAGCCGCAAGCCATAAGCTGCAAGCTTGAAGCTGGCCGTGCTGCTTTGAGGCGCAGCGCATGGTCTCAGGCGGCGCCGCGCTGCTTGCCGCTTGTCGCTTGCGGCTTGAAGCTGCCCAGCGACGGCGCAGCCGTCACTGCGCCTTACGCACCCGCAGGTACCATTCCGACAGCAGCCGCACCTGCTTTTCGGTGTAGCCGCGCTCGACCATCCGGTGGACGAAGTCGTTGTGCTTCTTCTGATCTTCGGTCGAGGCCTTGGCGTTGAAGCTGATGACCGGCAGCAGGTCTTCGGTGTTGGAGAACATTTTTTTCTCGATCACCACGCGCAGCTTCTCGTAGGACAGCCAGCTCGGATTCTTGCCGTTGTTCTGCGCGCGGGCACGCAGCACGAAGTTGACGATTTCGTTGCGGAAGTCCTTCGGGTTGCTGATGCCGGCCGGCTTCTCGATCTTCTCCAGCTCCTCGTTGAGCGACGCGCGGTTGAGGATCTCGCCGGTTTCCGGGTCGCGGTACTCCTGATCCTGAATCCAGAAGTCGGCGTACAGGACGTAGCGATCAAAGATGTTCTGGCCGTACTCGCTGTAGGACTCCAGATAGGCGGTCTGGATTTCCTTGCCGATGAATTCGACGTAGCGCGGTGCCAGGTACTCCTTGAGGAAACGCAGGTAGCGCTCGCTCACGTCATTGGGAAACTGCTCCTGCTCAATCTGCTGTTCCAGGACGTAGAGCAGGTGTACCGGGTTGGCGGCCACTTCGGTGGTATCGAAGTTGAACACCTTGGAGAGGATCTTGAAGGCAAAGCGGGTCGACAGGCCGTTCATGCCCTCGTCGACGCCCGCCGAGTCGCGGTATTCCTGAATCGACTTGGCCTTGGGGTCGGTGTCCTTCAGGTTCTCGCCGTCGTAGATGCGCATCTTCGAGTAGACATTGGAGTTCTCCGGTTCTTTCAGGCGCGAAAGCACGGTGAACTGGGCGAGCATCTTCAGGGTGTCAGGTGCGCAGTGGGCATTGGCCAGCGAGCTGTTGGTCAGCAGTTTTTCGTAGATCTGAATCTCGTCGCTGACGCGCAGGCAGTAAGGCACCTTGACGATGTAGATGCGGTCGATGAACGCTTCGTTGTTCTTGTTGTTGCGGAAGCTGTGCCACTCGGACTCGTTGGAGTGGGCCAGAATTACGCCATTGAACGGAATCGCGCCCATGCCTTCGGTGCTGTTGTAGTTGCCTTCCTGGGTGGCGGTCAGCAGTGGGTGCAGTACCTTGATCGGTGCCTTGAACATCTCGACGAACTCGAGCAGGCCCTGGTTGGCACGGCACAAGCCGCCCGAGTAGCTGTAGGCGTCCGGGTCGTTCTGCGGAAACTCTTCCAGCTTGCGGATATCAACCTTGCCGACCAGTGAAGATATGTCCTGGTTGTTCTCGTCACCGGGCTCGGTCTTGGCGACAGCAATCTGCTGCAGCACCGAGGGGTAGAGTTTGACCACGCGGAATTGGGAAATATCGCCGTTGTATTCGTGCAGGCGTTTCACCGCCCAGGGCGAGATGATGCTGTTGAGGTAGCGCCGCGGGATGCCGAAGTCCTCTTCGAGGATGGCCCCATCCTCGGTGGCATTGAACAGGCCGAGTGGCGACTCGAACACCGGCGAGCCCTTGATCGCATAGAACGGTACCTGCTGCATCAGCTCTTTGAGCTTCTCCGCCAGGGAGGACTTGCCGCCGCCAACCGGGCCGAGCAGGTAGAGAATCTGCTTGCGTTCTTCGAGCCCCTGGGCGGCGTGCTTGAAAAAGGACACGATGTGCTCGATGGCGTCTTCCATGCCGTGGAAGTCGGCGAACGCCGGATAACGCTTGATGACCTTGTTGGAAAAGATGCGTGACAGGCGTGGGTCGAGGGAGGTGTCGACCAGTTCGGGCTTGCCGATGGCCATCAGCAGGCGCTCGGCGGCGGTCGCGTAGGCGGTAGGGTCAGTCTTGCAGAGTTCCAGGTATTCCTGAAGGCTGTACTCCTCTTGCCGGGTGGCTTCAAAGCGGTTCTGGAAATGGCTGAATATGCTCATGACACGACCTCGCTGTTACCAGTTAAGAGGTCTGGCGCTTCCGGGCAGCAGCCCGCATGACGCGCTTTACCGGGCGACGGCATTTCCTGATGCGTGAATCCCCCAAGGCGCAACTGCGAGCACGGTCAGGAGTCTGTCGGAGGCGCCGGGCGGCCAATCGATGACTGGTCGTACGGTGGATCCGGCAGGCTCCCGTGTTTATCGGAAGCCGGCAGACCGACGTTCTCTTTCTTGATTCGCCTGACCTCAGGATAGTTGCAAATACGCAGTGCAACAGAAGATTTCTCAGGAAATTTTGTTGCAGGAGTGTGACGGCACGGCTGGCGTGGCTTGCGGGCTATTCGTTCAGTGTGGGTCGGGTGAGGAGCGCGGGGCTGTAGGATGGAGAAAGCGCAGCGTCTCCACCGGATAGGCGTGGGATCGGCGCTGCGTTTGAGCAAGGGCTCGTGTGGCAGCGCTGGCGCTGGCGGACACGCTGCGCTTGGTCCGCCCTACTGGGCGGTCAAGAGGCTGGGCCTCAGCCGCAGCTTACCCGCTCCGGATAAGTCTGCCGCCATAGATCAAAGCCGCCGTCCAGGCTGTAGGTGTCGGCAAAACCGATGCTGGCCAGATAGGCCGCTGCGCCCTGGCTGGAGTTGCCGTGGTAGCAGCAAACGATCAGGGGCGCCTGCTGGTCGGCGTTGGCGACGAAGTCGGCAAGGTTATCGTTGTCCAGGCGGATGGCGCCGGGGATGTGGCCAAAGTCGAAACTTTGCGGGTCGCGGATGTCGACCAGTTGGGCGTTGCTGGCGATCAACTGGCTGGCGGTTTGCGGGTCGATGCGTTTGAAATCGCTCATGCTGGTTCCTCTCAGGTCGCGCAGTCGCAGTGATGCAGTTCGTGGGTATCCAGGTTCATCAGGGTCATGCGGCCACCCCATACGCAGCCGGTGTCCAGCGCATGTACGCCCTGCACACCGGTGCGGCCTTCGATCGCTGCCCAGTGGCCGAAGATGACCTGAATGTCAGGGTCGCGGCGCGGGTAACGAAACCACGGCGCAAAGCCCTTGGGCGTGGTATCCAGCCCTTCCTTGGATTTGAACTCCAGCGTCCCGTCCGGCTTGCAGAAGCGCATGCGGGTCAGGTAGTTGGTAATCGCACGCAGCCGGTCGATGCCCTTGAGGCCGGGCTTCCAGCGCGCCGGTTCGTTACCGTACATCTCGTCCAGATAGTCTGGCAGACGCTTGTCGCAGCGCAGGATGATTTCCACCTCGGCGGCCAGCTCCATTGTCTGCTGTACGCTCCAGATTGGCGGGATGCCGGCGTGGGTCATCACATAGCCCAGCTCTGCGTCGAGGTGGGCAAGCGGCCGCTCGCGCAGCCAGTCGAGCAGGGCGACACGGTCGTCGGCCTTGAGCAGGGGTTTGAGGGTGTCTGACTTGCGCAAGCGACTGCCAGCTCGGCTGGCGGCCAGCAGGTGCAGGTCGTGATTGCCCAGAACCGCAACGCAGGCGTTGTCGAGCTGCTTGAGAAAGCGCAGGGTGCCAAGCGAGTCGGGACCGCGGTTGACCATGTCACCAACGGACCAGAGCACGTCCCTGGACGGGTTGAAGCCTACCTCGCTGAGCAGGCATTGGAGCGGCTTGAGGCAGCCCTGGATGTCGCCAACGGCGTAGATGGTCATGGGCGTACGAGTCGATCAGTTCAGTGCGTTGGGTTGGGCCAGACGAAAGCGCGGAATGCTGGCGCTGAACGTGTGGCCATCGCTGGCGCGCATGTCGTAGCTGCCTTCCATGGTGCCAACCGGGGTCTCAAGCATGCAGCCGCTGGTATAGGTGTGCTCGTTACCGGGCTCGATCAGCGGTTGCTCGCCGACCACGCCGGGGCCATCAACACGCTGCTGCTTGTTGTTGCCGTCGGTGATCAGCCAGTGACGATGCAGCAGCTGCGCGGCCACCAAGCCCTGATTGCGGATGCTGATGGTATAGGCAAAGGCAAAGCGCTTCTTCTGCGGATCGGACTGCTCCGGCAGGTAGCGGGTCCGCACCGTCACCTCGACGGCATATTGCGGCTCGCCGCTCATGCGTCGCCTGCCCGCTTGCGAGTCAGGCGGTTGGCCAGACGCACGAAGCCGGCCAGGTCGACCTGTTCCGGGCGGGTGCCCGGGTCGATGCCTTCGGCTTCGATCTCTTCTGCGCTGAGCAGCGACTTGAGTGTGTTGCGCAGGGTCTTGCGGCGCTGGTTGAAGGCGTCACGCACCAGGATTTCGAGCACTTCCACGTCGTCGGCCGGATGCGGCAGGGTGGCGTGCGGAATCAGCCGGATGATCGCTGAATCGACCTTGGGCGCCGGGTTGAAGGCGCCGGGGCCGACGTCAAACAGGTGCTCCACCCGGCAGTGGTACTGCACCATGATGCCGAGGCGGCCGTAGTGGTTCATGCCGGCGGTCGCAGCCAGCCGTTGCACCACTTCCTTCTGCAGCATGAAGTGCATGTCTTCGACGCAGTCCGACTGCTCCAGCAGGTGGAACATCAGCGGCGTTGAGATGTTGTAGGGCAGGTTGCCGACGATGCGCAGCTTCTCGCCGTCGGCGGCCAGCTCGCGGAAGTTGAACTTGAGGGCATCGCCCTTGTGCAGGCGGAAGCGATCGAGAAAACCGAACTGGCCCATCAGGATCGGGTGCAGATCCTTGTCCAGCTCGACCACGTCAAGGCGCGCGCCGCTGGCCAGCAGGCCCGAGGTGATGGCGCCCTGACCGGGACCGATCTCGACCAGATGATCGGTTTCACGCGGACGGATCGAGCGAATGATGCGGTCGATCACGCCGGCGTCGTGCAGGAAGTTCTGACCAAAGCGCTTGCGCGCCTTGTGTTGGGGAAATTGACTCATACAGCCCTCCGGGCGTTGATCATCTGGATGGCGGTATCGATGGCAACCTGCAGGCTGCCCGGGTTGGCCTGACCGGTCCCGGCCAGATCCAGAGCGGTGCCGTGATCAACCGAGGTGCGGATGATCGGCATACCGAGGGTAATGTTGACGGCGTTGCCGAAGCCCTTGTGCTTGAGTACCGGGAGGCCCTGATCGTGATACATCGCGAGCACCGCATCGGCCTGATCAAGATGCTTGGGGGTGAACAGGGTATCCGCCGGCAGGGGGCCGATTAGCTCAACGCCCTCGTTGCGCAGGCGCTCGAGCGCCGGAATGATGATATCCAGTTCCTCGCGCCCCAGGTGGCCGTCTTCGCCGGCATGCGGATTGAGGCCGCAGACCAGGATACGCGGGGCGCTCAGGCCGAATTTGTTGACCAGATCGCTGTGCAGGATGCGCACCACGCGTTCGATCAGCGGCCCGGTAATGGCATCGGCGACCTGCCGCAGCGGCAGGTGCGTGGTTGCCAGGGCGACGCGCAGGCCGGGGCAGGCGAGCATCATCACCACCTGGTCGGTCGCGGTCTGCTCGGCAAAGAACTCGGTGTGGCCGGAAAACGGCACGCCAGCCTCATTGATGATGCCCTTGTGTACCGGTGCGGTCACGATGGCGTCAAACAGACTGCTCAGAGCGCCTTCGCCAGCGAGGCGCAGGGTTTCCAGCACGTAGGCCGAGTTGCCTGCGTCGAGCTGGCCCGGGGTACAGGCTGTGCCGAGGGTGACCGGTAAAACGTGAAGCTGGCCTGCGGCCTGGGCAACGGGCAGCGCGTCGGGATCAAACGGCAACAGCTCGACCGGGAGGCCGAGCTGTTGGGCGCGATCACGCAGCAGTTGCGGGTCGGCGATGATGACCCGTTCGCAGGGCGATGGGTGCTGCGCCAGCATCAGGCATAGATCGGGGCCAATACCCGCCGGCTCGCCGGCGGTTATGGCAAGGCGCGCTGTGCTCACCCGTTCTTGATCTCGACGTAGGCCTCGTCGCGAATCTGCAGCAACCAGGTCTGCAGTTCTTCCTCGTACTTGCGACTGCGGATCAGGTTGATCGCCTGCTGCTCGCGCATGTCGTCGGTCATGTCGACGCTGCGGGTGCCAAGCACCTCGAGAATGTGCCAGCCGTATTGGGTCTGGAACGGACGGGACAGGGTGTTTTCCGGGGTGGTGGTCATGACTTCGCCGAACTCGGGGGTCATGGCATCCGGGGTAACCCAGTCGAGGTCGCCGCCATTGAGCGCGGTGCCCGGATCTTCCGAGTAGGCCTTGGCCAGCGCGGCAAAGGACTCGCCAGCCCTGATGCGATCATAGAGGCGCTGGGTCAACTGCGCCGCCTCGCCTTCGCTGCGGATTTCGCTCGGCTTGATCAGGATATGACGGACGTGGAACTCCTCGACCATCTGACCTTCGCCACCACGGCGGTCCAGCAGCTTGAGGATGTGGATGCCGGCCGGGGAGCGCATCGGCTGGGTCACGCCACCAACCTCCAGCGCATCGACTGCACGGGCGAATGCGGGCGGCAGCTGCGCTGCCTTGCGCCATCCCAGTTCGCCGCCTTCCAGTGCGGTGTCTCCGGCGGAGCGGCTGGCAGCCAGGGTGTTGAAGTCGGTACCGCTCTGCAGTTGGCGGTAGATATCGTTGGCCGCGCGACCAACCTTTTCCACTTCGCCCGGGCTGGCGCTTTCGGCCAGCGGCAGAACGATCATCGCCAGGCGGTAATCCGCCGAGGTCTGATACTTGCCGACTTCGGAATTGAGGAAGTTGCGCACTTCCTGATCGGTCACCTGGATGTTGTCCCGTACCCGACGCTGGCGAACCCGGTTGATGATCATCTCGCGGCGGATCTGCTCGCGGACCTGATTGAAGTTGACGCCGTCACGGGTCAGGGCTTCACGGAACTGCTCCAGTGTCACGCCGTTGCGGGCGGCAATCTGCTGCACCGCCTGGTCGAGCGAGGCATCATCGATGGAAATGCCGGCACGTTCGCCCATCTGCAGCTGGATGCTCTCCAGAATCAGGCGGTCAAGCACCTGCGAGCGCAGCTCGCTCTCGGTTGGTGCCGGGGTATTGTTCTGGGCGAACTGCTGGCGCACGGTGGCCATGCGTTCTTCAACCTGGCTGGCCATGACCACGTCGTTATCGACGATCGCGGCAACGCGATCCAGCGGTTCTACGGCGGCCTGGGCTGTGCTGCTGAGGAAAATGCCCGCGCACAGGCTAAGGGCCGTCATCAACTTAAAATGCATTATCTTCACGCTCTCTGTAACCGGGGATACCATCGTCAAGGAGGCTGTCCACCTCATTGCCGCTCACACTGCCAAGCCCCTTGAGGACGAGCTGCAGGAAGATGCCGCGGTTGGCATCGTCAGTGGCGACGGATTCAAACTCGTTGTAATCAACCCAGTAGCGGTTGATGACACGCAGCTTCCAGCAGCAGCTGTCGTACTCCAGACCGCCAAACGCTTCGAGGGTTCGATCCTGGTCGAAGTCATGCTGCCAGCGACCGATCAGACTCCACTGCGGGTTCAGCGGCCACATGAACGACAGATCGGACTGATCGATACGGCTGTCCGGGTCGCGCTGGAAGGTGCCGGTCAGTGCGTTGTAGGTGTTGATGTTGTTGCGGTAGCGATAGCCCATGTTCAGCACCTTGCGGGGCTCTGGCTGATAGTGGGCAAATACGCTTCCCGCATCGCTGGTGCTGTCGTCCGGATCCCAGATGACGTCGGCGTTCACGCGCCAGGCGTCACTGACCTGGTACATGGCTTCAGCCGCGTAGGCTGAGGACGAGGATTTGTCTGCTTCACGCGCTACTCCGTCGGTATCAAGCAGCTGCACGTTGCGGTCGCGGAAATAGAACACCTGACCGAAACTGGCTCGGGCGCGCTCGGTGCCGTTTGCCTCCAGGGCGCGGCTGGTCAGGCCCAGAGACAGCTGATTGGCGTCGGCGACCCGGTCGTTGCCGCTGAAGCGGTTGTCGCGGAACAGCGAGCTGTAACTGAAGGTGTTCTGGTTGGTGTCGAACAGCGGCTGGTCGTCCTGATCCTCGTCTGCTGCGTACAGGTAGAAAGCGCGCGGTTCCAGCGTCTGGCGCAGGTTGCGGCCGAACCAGCTGGTGGCGCGATCAAAGTACAGCCCGGTATCCAGGCTGGCGACAGGGATGGTGCTGGACGGGGTGTTATTGGCACCGTCGTAGTCGAAGCCGTCGGCCCGCGAGTCGAAGTTCAGATCGTAATAGGTGCTCTGGGTGCGCAGCTTCGGTGTGATGAAGGCCCAGCTGTTGCGCCAGGGGTAGCTGATGCTGGGGCTGACTACCACACGGTGGCCGGTCGCTCGCTGCAGACCGACCAGGTTCTCGTCCGGAGTCAGGATCGGCTGGCCGGCGCTGTCGAGCTGGATGCCATCCTTGCCGGTCAGCAGGCCGCTGCCGAGATTGCGATCAAAGTAGGCGTATTCGGCGTTATAGCCAAAGCGCAGGCCGGTATCACCCAGCCAGTTGGCACCGTCGAGGCGCAGTTGCGGCAGGCGCTCGTAAGGGGTAACCGAGGTAATGGTGGCCAGCTCGTAGCCGTGAACGGCAGCCTGGAAGCGCCAGCCGTCACCGCGATAGGTCAGGCCTGCCCGCTGATTGACGTAGGTGCCGGAACGGGCATCCAGCGCGGTGTTCAGGTCCTGGAAGTAGAACGGGTCGCTGATGTCGGTGTAATCGACCTCGGTACTCCAGCGGCTCTGCAGCCCGCCTTCGTGCTGCCAGCCGTACAGCCAGCGATTCTCGCCATAGTCACTGTCGTTGAGGAAGGCGGCTGTCAGGGTGCCTTCGTTGTCGTCGTGCAGATAGCGGAAGTCGCCTTCCATCTGCAAGCCGCGCTCGGACAGATAGCGCGGATACAGGGTGGCGTCGTAGTTGGGTGCGATGTTGATGTAGTACGGCGTCTCGATCTCGGTGCCGTTGTCGGACGAGTAGCTGAACGAGGGCACCAGCAGACCGGTCTGACGGCGGTCGTCGATCGGGAAGTACATGTACGGGGTATAGAACACCGGTACGTCCTTGACCCGCAGGGTAACGTGCTTGGCTTCACCCCAGCCGGTTTCGCGGTCCAGCTCGATGTCCTTGCCGTGCAGGGACCAGGTGTTCTGTCCCGGCTCGCAGGTGGTATAGCTGCCGTCGCTGATGACGATGACGGCATCATCGCGGCGACGCAGGGTGTCGGCGGTGCCGCGGGCGCGGGCGTCGTGAACCACGTATTCGACGCCGTCAATGCGGGTTTCGCCATTGTCGATGCGCATCGATGCGCTGTCGCCGAGAACCAGTACGCCCTGGTCACGCAGGCGGACGTTGCCCTCGAGCACGGCCTGGGCATTGGCCTGGTCAAAGCTGGCCTGATCTGCGCGGGCCTGCAGGCGGCCCTGGCGCAGCAGCACATCGCCCTGCAGTACGCCGGTCTGATTACCCTGTTCAAAGCGGCTGGAATCGGCGGAGGCGTAGACCGGAAGCTGGTCGAACGGCGTAGAGTCGTCCCGGCCGCTGCGTTCCGGCTCCACATAGGTGCCGCCACAGTAGGGGGCGATGGCGGCCAGCTGCTCGCTGCTCAACTGCTCACGGGGTACCCAGTCAAGGCGACTGAAGTCCGTACTCGGGGTGGCCGGGCCGCCACTCAGCGTCGCTGCCGGTTCAGCTGCCTTGACCACGCTGTCGGTGACCGGGGCCGGCGCAGGTGCCGGTCTGGGCGGCCTTGGGGGCAGGTTGCCCGGTGCCTGCAGCGGCTCGCAGGCCCAGCTGTTGCCGGCTGGCCGGCATTGAACCTGGTTGGCTGCTACAGAGCTCAGCGGCTGCAACAGCAGCAACGAGCTGGCCAGCAACATCGGAAAGGAGGAGCGAAAGGGAGGAGTACGGTAGGCCATTATGTAATTGTCCGGGCTTCCAGTCGGTGCGTGCTCGCGACGCCTTGTGCGAGGAGAATGCAATCTGCATGCTGTGTCAGTCGAGCAAGATAACGGATAATAAAGCATCAAGCGATGCCTGATCTAGGAATGGACTGAATTAATGATGCTGCTTTCCGGCTTCGCCGGCGGTGGCGAAGACGCAGAAGTGGGAGAGCGATGGATTCACGACAGCAACAGATGCAACTTTGGCTGGATCAGGTATTGCCGCAGGCTGCCGCTGCACTTGGATGGACAGACCTGCCCGCCGGCGTGCTGTCTGCGGCCAGTGCCGATGCCAGTTTTCGCCGCTACTTTCGCTGGCAGGCCGGTGAGCGCAGCCTGATTGTCATGGATGCGCCGCCCGAGCACGAGAATACCGAGCCCTTTGTGCGCATTACCCGGCTGTTGCAGGACGCGGGCGTGCGGGTGCCGCGGTTGTTCGCCGAGGACCTGCCGCAGGGCTTTCTGCTGTTGGAGGACATGGGCGCCAAAACCTACCTGCAGACCATCGAGCAGGGCGTTGCGCCGGCAGAGCTTGAGCGGATGTTTGCCGCAGCGATCACCAGCCTGATTCGCTGGCAGCTCGCCAGCCGCCCCGGTGTGTTGCCCGACTACGACGAAGCGGTGCTGCGCCGTGAGCTGGCCCTGTTTCCGGACTGGTACGTCGGGCGCGAACGGGGGCGAAGTCTGTCTGCCGAAGAGCAATCGTTGTGGGATCAGGTACAGGCGCTGCTGCTCGACAGCAATCTTGGCGAGTCCAGGGTCTACGTTCACCGCGACTATATGCCGCGCAACCTGATGACCGCCGAGGGTGAGCCGGGTGTGCTCGACTTTCAGGACGCGCTTTACGGCCCGGTCAGTTACGACGCTACCTCGCTGTTTGCCGATGCCTTTTTCAGTTGGCCCGCGGCGGAGCGCAGCCAATGGCTATCGCGCTACTGGCAGCAGGCGCGGGCCGCCGGGGTGCCGGTGCCGGATGAGCTGGATACGTTCCTGGCCCAGGCGCGCCTGATGGGCGTGCAGCGTCACCTGAAGGTATTGGGTATCTTTGCCCGGATCTGCCACCGCGACGGCAAGCCGCATTACCTGCAGGATGCACCGCGCTTTGTCCGTTACCTGCGTGATGCCTGTGCCGCCGACACTCGGCTGGCCCCGCTGGCTGCGCTGCTCGACAGTCTTGGGCTGGAGCCATGATGAGAGCCATGGTGCTGGCGGCCGGCAAGGGCGAACGGATGCGGCCGCTGACCTTGCATACGCCCAAGCCGCTGCTGCCGGTAGCCGGTAAGCCGCTGTTGCAGTGGCACCTTGAGGCCTTGCGCGCGGCCGGGGTGAGTGAGCTGGTGATCAATCACGCCTGGCTGGGCGAGCAGATCGAGCGTTATTTCGAGGATGGCAAGCGCCTTGGCGTGAATATTCGCTGGTCTGCCGAGGGTGAGCCGCTGGAGACCGGAGGGGGGATTCGCAAGGCGCTCCCGCTGCTGGGTGATGCACCCTTTATTCTGGTCAATGGCGATGTCTGGACCCGCTATGACTTCGCGCAGCTGGCGCTGTCCGAAGGCATGTTGGCGCATCTGGTGCTGATCGATAA
Source organism: Halopseudomonas sp. T1L2 (assembly GCF_055397385.1). Classification (NCBI taxonomy): domain Bacteria; kingdom Pseudomonadati; phylum Pseudomonadota; class Gammaproteobacteria; order Pseudomonadales; family Pseudomonadaceae; genus Halopseudomonas; species Halopseudomonas sp. T1L2. Next base: position 3,478,684 of record NZ_AP040865.1, read on the forward strand.
TCCCGTGCATAACCCGAGTGGCGACTTTTTGCTTACCGATGGCATGGTCGGCAACCCGGCTGCCGGGCAGGCGGGCCTGACCTACAGCGGCATTGCGGTATTGCACCCCGAGTTGCTGGCGGGGCATCCGGAAGGGGCCTTTGCGCTGGCGCCACTGCTGCGTGCGGCAGCGGCGCAGGGGCGGGTCAGTGGCGAGCATTTTCGTGGTGCCTGGATTGATGTCGGCACGCCGGAGCGGCTGGCCGATGCTGAGCGTGTGGCGAGGGGCTGAGCGATGCTGTGGCCGGTAACCGTATTGGGTGCGCTGGTGGGCGGTCTCGGCGGCGCTGTGCCCGGCGCTGTCCTTGGCGCGGTAGTCGGGCACGCGCTGGATCGTCATTGGCAGCTGCGTCACTGGCGCGATCTGCCGGAGCGTCTGGCTCAGGTACGTGGCGCCGGTAACAGTTTCGAGCGTGTGCTGTTTCTGTGCGTGGGGCGGCTGGCCAAGGCCAGTGGCCGTGTGACCCAGGCCCATCTGCAGCTGGCGCGGGATCTGATGCAGCAGTATCGGCTGGACGGTGACGCCAGGCTGCGAGCCATGCACGACTTCAACGAAGGCAAGCGTAGTGATGACCTGGTCAAACTGGTACGCGCCCTGTGTCGCCGTGAGCCGGGGCGCGCGGCGGAACTGATGGATTGTTGCTGGCGGATGGCGGTGCTGCCTGGTCGCCTGAACGACGAGGTTCAGGGGCTGCTGGCAGGGTGGTCAAAGGTTGCCGGGCTGGGGCAGGCCGAGCAGCAGCGCATGCATCAGCGTCATCAATACAGTCGCCAGACTCAGGGCGGTCGTGCAGCGGTTGCGCAGGAGGACCGCATTCAGCAGGCGGCCAGCATACTCAAGGTCAGCCCCGATGACTCACCGGAGGCGATCAAGCGCGCCTATCGTCGTCAGCTCAGCTTGCACCATCCGGACAAGCTGGCCGCCCGTGGGGGCAGCGCCGCCCAGCAGCGCGGGGCGGGTGAAAAAATACGACAGATTCAGCAGGCCTACGAGACATTGCGTCGTCATCGCGGCTTTCGCTGAGCGCTCAGGGAGCGGCCACTGGCGGTGGCGGCGGTTGATAGTGGCTGGTGAGCCAGGTGCGCAGGTGCTTGTCCAGCATGTCGGCGGCAAAGGCGGATCGCTCCAGTGGCGCGAGATCCAATTGCTGGTAGGTCTGCTGCCCCTTGCGGCGGGCGATACGCAGGTGCTCACCTGCCATCAGCCGGTCGGGGGTGACTTCCAGATTCAGCATGTCCAATAGTGGACGCGTATTCGTTTCCAGCAAGCTGTCGAGGGTCGGCTCCGGGGCTGATGCCGGCTGCCGGGTCTGATACAGCATCAGGGTCGCTGGTGGCTGATCGGCAGCGCCGGTGCTGGCGGTCAGCAGCGCCCAGTAGGCTGATTCGTTGCGGGCAATGAGGTGTACCTGATGGGCGCCTTCACCCTCAAGTACTTGCAGGCCGGCGCGGATGAGCGCCGTGACCCGTTCGCTGTAGCGCGCCTCGGGCGGCGGCTCTGGTGCGGCATCGACCTGATCGCTGGCGGCCAGCATGGCATCGGCCGGCACGATCTCCGGCGTCGCCTCCTCGCTCGGTGCGGCCGACTCGACCGGTTCCGGCGGGACGTCAACAATGGGCTCGCGCGGCGCTTCGGGCAGGCTGATGGCCAGGGTGTGCCAGCCGGCGTCGCTGAGACTGATGCGGGCGGGGCCGATCAGCTCGGGCCAGTTGGCGTGCTCTCCAGCCCCGGCAATCAGCAAAATGCCGCCGAGTGGCTCGGGGCGTGCGGCAGGCAGAAACAGTCCCAGCCGTGACTCGCCGGCGAACTCGAGCTGCCGTTGTTCGCTGATTGGCGTTTCGCGCTTGAGTGTCTGCTGGTACTGAAGGTCGCGGGACAACGCGTGCGATCGCTCGGGGGCAGTTGCCTCCGGTGACGGCGTTGCTGGCTCCTGGGCCTGGGCGATACCGGCAAGGCAGAGCAGGGCAATGAGGATTGGCGCGCGCATGGGGTCCGTCTCGGTCCGAAGTCCTGATGAGTATAACCACGACGGATAGGGTAAACTGGCCGGCATTTCCGTGTCTGCCCCTGCCGAGGTTCTCCCATGCTCGATTACGCCATTGCGCCGTCCATTCTGTCCGCCGACTTTGCCCGCCTGGGTGAGGATGTTGATCGGGTGCTGGCCGCCGGTGCCGACATCGTCCATTTCGATGTCATGGACAACCACTACGTGCCGAACCTGACAATCGGGCCGATGGTCTGCTCGGCGCTGCGTAAGTATGGCGTCACCGCACCTATCGATGTGCACCTGATGGTCAAGCCGGTCGATCGCATCATTGGTGATTTCCTCGAGGCGGGTGCCAGCTACATCACGTTCCACCCGGAAGCCTCCGAACACATCGACCGCTCCCTGCAGCTGATCAAGGACGGCGGCGCCAAGGCCGGTCTGGTATTCAATCCTGCGACCTCGCTGGATGCGCTCAAGTACGTGATGGACAAGGTCGACATGGTGCTGCTGATGAGCGTCAACCCGGGCTTTGGTGGCCAGAAGTTCATCCCGGGCACCCTGGACAAGCTGCGTGAGGCGCGTGCGCTGATCGATGCCAGTGGTCGCGAAATTCGTCTGGAGATCGACGGTGGCGTCAACGAGCAGAACATCCGCGCCATCGCCGAAGCCGGTGCCGATACCTTCGTCGCCGGTTCGGCGATCTTCAACAAGCCGGATTACAAGGCGGTGATCGACAGCATGCGTGCGGAGCTGGCACAGGCCAAGCGCTGAGATGTCGTTGCTGCGCGAGCTGTTCGGTGGCGAGCTGCCGAACCTGGTGATGTTTGATCTGGACGGTACTCTGATTGACTCGGTGCCGGATCTGGCGGCGGCGGTGGATGTGATGCTGGGTCAGCTTGGTCGTGACGCCGCGGGCGTCGAGCAGGTCCGTCACTGGGTCGGCAACGGTGCGCGAGTATTGGTGCGTCGGGCGCTGGCCGGCGATATCGAGCACGCGCACATCGGCGAGGCTGAGACCGAGCAGGCGCTGGCGCTGTTTCTCGAGGCTTACGCCGGCGATCACTCGCGCAGCACGGTTTACCCGGGCGTTCGCGCGTTGCTTGACCGGCTGCAGGGTGAGCAGGTGCCACTGGCACTGATCACCAACAAGCCGAGTCGCTTCGTGCCGGAGCTGCTGGCGGACAAACAACTGGACGGTTATTTCCGCTGGCTGGTTGGCGGCGACACCCTGCCGGTGCAGAAGCCCGACCCGGCTGCGCTTCATTGGGTCATGCAGCAGGCTGGTGTTGAGGCTGGGCAGGCGCTGTTTGTCGGCGATTCCCGCAGTGACGTACTGGCGGCGAAGGCGGCCGGGGTGCCGGTGGTGGCGGTCAGCTACGGCTACAATCACGGCCGGCCGATTGCCTCGGAGAACCCGGATTTGCTGGTTGATTCGCTTGACGCGCTCATATAGGCTTGCTCGGGTGTCCCGACCAGTGATGGATCAGCCGTGTTTGTCAGCAATCGCAAACTGATGAGAGTTATCAAGGCGCTCGCCCGCTGGCGTTGGCGTACCTGAACTGTCCTCGCTCGCTCCCGAGTGCGAGCACCCCTGTTTGCGTATGACTTACCCTGCCTTTGAGGCTGATCATGACCCGAGACGAATTCCTTCGCCTGGCTGCCCAGGATTGCAACCGTGTACCCGTTGTACGCGAGGTGCTGGCAGATCTTGAAACCCCGCTGTCCACCTATCTGAAACTGGCCGACGGTGCCTACTCCTACCTGCTGGAGTCGGTGCAGGGCGGCGAGAAATGGGGGCGTTATTCCATTATCGGCCTGCCGGCGCGTACCGTGCTGCGCGTCGATGGCCATACCGCAACCGTGCTGGTCGACGGCGTCGAGCAGGAGCGCCACGAGTGCGCCGATCCGCTGGATTTCGTCGAGACCTTCAAGGCCCGTTACCGGGTGCCGAGCATTCCGGGTCTGCCGCGCTTCAATGGCGGGCTGGTTGGTTATTTTGGCTACGACTGTGTGCGCTATGTTGAGCCGCGTCTGGCCGCGACCGTTAACCCGGATGTGCTGGGTACCCCGGACATCCTGCTGATGGTGTCCGATGAGGTTGTCGTATTCGACAACCTGGCCGGCAAGCTGCACGCTATCGTACTGGCCGACCCAAGCGCCGATGATGCCTTCGAACAGGCCAATGCCCGGCTCGATCAACTGCTTGAGCAGCTGCGCCTGCCGACCCCGGCGCGCAAGCTGATTGATTTGGCTGCGCCGGTCGATACCGACCTGGAATACCGCGCCAGCTTCACCCGTGAGGATTACGAGCGGGCGGTCGACACCATCAAGGAATACATCCTTGCCGGTGACTGCATGCAGGTGGTGCCGTCCCAGCGCATGAGCATCGACTTCAAGGCCGAGCCGATTGATCTGTACCGGGCGCTGCGCAGCCAGAATCCGACGCCTTACATGTACTTCTTCAACTTCGGCGACTTCCACGTGGTTGGCAGCTCTCCCGAAGTGCTGGTGCGCGTCGAAGAAGGTGAAGTCACCGTCCGCCCGATTGCCGGCACCCGCCCGCGCGGCGCGACCGAAGAAGCCGATCTGGCGCTGGAGCAGGACCTGCTGTCCGACGCCAAGGAAATCGCCGAGCACCTGATGCTGATCGACCTGGGCCGCAATGACGTTGGCCGTGTGGCGCAGATCGGCAAGGTCAAGGTGACCGAGAAGATGGTCATCGAACGTTATTCCAACGTTATGCACATCGTCTCCAACGTGCAGGGCCAGCTCAAGCCGGAACTGACCGCGATGGACGCGCTGCGCGCCATTCTGCCGGCGGGCACCCTGTCCGGCGCGCCGAAGATTCGCGCGATGGAAATCATCGACGAGCTGGAGCCGGTCAAGCGCGGCGTCTACGGCGGCGCGGTCGGCTACTGGGCGTGGAACGGCAATATGGACACGGCCATCGCGATTCGTACCGCGGTGATCAAGGATGGCGAACTGCACGTACAGGCTGGTGGCGGCATTGTGGCTGACTCGGTGCCCGCGCTGGAGTGGGAAGAGACCATCAACAAGCGTCGCGCCATGTTCCGTGCGATTGCCCTCGCTGAACAATCGGCCCGGTAAAGGAGAAACGCCATGCTGCTGATGATCGATAACTACGACTCCTTTACCTACAACGTGGTGCAGTACCTCGGCGAGTTGGGTGCCGACGTCAAGGTTGTGCGCAACGACGAACTGACCGTCGCCGAGATCGAAGCCCTCAATCCCGAGCGCATCGTCGTCTCGCCCGGTCCGTGCACGCCCAACGAAGCGGGAGTCTCGGTGCCGGTGCTCAAGCACTTTGCCGGCAAGCTGCCGATTCTCGGCATTTGCCTCGGCCACCAGAGTATCGGCCAGGCCTTTGGCGGTGATGTGGTGCGTGCCCGTCAGGTCATGCACGGCAAGACCAGTCCGGTCTACCATGAAGGCTTGGGCGTGTTTGCCGGCCTCAATAATCCGCTGACCGTGACCCGCTACCACTCGCTGGTAATCAGCCGCGACACGCTGCCCGGCTGCCTGGAGCTGACGGCCTGGACCCAGCATGAAGACGGCAGCGTTGACGAAATCATGGGCGTGCGCCACCGCGAATACATGATCGAGGGCGTGCAGTTTCATCCCGAGTCGATCCTGTCCGAGCAGGGGCACGAGATGCTCGCCAACTTCCTCAAGCAGCAGGGCGGCATGCGCCGCTGACCAGCAAGGAGAGACGGTATGGATATCAAGACAGCCCTCGGCAAGGTGGTCGATCAACTGGATCTGTCCACCGAGGAAATGCAGGACGTCATGCGCCAGATCATGACTGGCCAGTGCACCGACGCACAGATCGGCGGCTTTCTGGTTGCCCTGCGCATGAAGAGCGAGACCCTCGACGAGATTACCGGCGCAGCCAAGGTCATGCGCGAGCTGGCCTCCGGGGTGAAGATCAACGCCGAGCGCCTGGTCGACACCTGCGGCACCGGCGGTGACGGCGCCAACATCTTCAACGTGTCGACCGCCGCCGCGCTGGTGGTAGCCGCTGCTGGCGGCAAGGTCGCCAAGCACGGTAACCGTGCGGTATCCGGCAAGAGCGGCAGCGCCGACCTGCTGGAGGCGGCAGGCGTGAACCTCAATCTGACGCCCGAGCAGGTTGCGCGCTGTGTCGAAAGCGTCGGTGTCGGCTTCATGTTTGCGCCAGCCCATCACGGCGCGATGAAGCATGCCATCGGCCCGCGCCGCGAACTGGGCATGCGCACCATCTTCAACATGCTCGGCCCGATGACTAATCCTGCCGGGGTCAAGCATCAGGTCATCGGTGTATTTACCCAGGCGTTGTGCCGGCCGATTGCCGAGGTGCTCAAGCGCCTCGGCAGCGAGCACGTGCTGGTGGTGCACTCCAAGGATGGGCTGGACGAGCTGAGTCTGGCGGCGACCAGTCATATCGCCGAGCTGAAAGACGGTGAAATCCGCGAGTACGACGTCAGCCCGGAAGAACTCGGCATCAAGAGCCGCTCGCTGATCGGTCTGACGGTCGATGACGCGGCGGGCTCGCTCAAGCTGATCCGCGATGCGCTCGGCAAGCGCGAAACCGAGGCCGGTGAAAAAGCGGCCGATATCATCATTCTCAATGCCGGTGCGGCGCTGTACGCGGCAGATCATGCGACCAGTCTGCTCGAAGGCGTAAAGCTCGCCTCCGATGCGCTTTATTCAGGTCTGGCGCGGGAAAAACTCAACGAACTTATCGCCTTCACCGAAGTATTCCGAGAGGAAGCAGCACAATGAGCGTGCCGACCATCTTGCAGAACATCGTCGCGCGCAAGCACGAGGAAGTGGCAGAGCGTCTTCAGCAGCGTAGCCTGGCCGAGCTGGAGCAGCTGGCTGCTGCAGCCTCGCCTGCCCGAGGCTTTGCCAAGGCCATTCAGGACGCCGCTGCGGCGCAGCGTCCGGGCGTGATTGCCGAGATCAAGAAAGCGTCACCGAGCAAGGGCGTGCTGCGCGAGGATTTCCAGCCCGCCGAGATCGCTGCCAGCTACGAAGCAGGTGGTGCGGTCTGCCTGTCGGTGCTGACCGATGTCGACTTCTTCCAGGGCCATGACGATTACCTGCAGCAGGCCCGTGCCGCCTGTTCGCTGCCGGTGATCCGCAAGGACTTTATGGTCGATCCGTATCAGATCGTCGAAGCCCGTGCGCTGGGTGCCGACTGTGTGCTGCTGATCGCTGCCTGTCTGGACGACGTGCAGATGGGCGAGCTGGCAGCGACCGCAAGGCAGTACGGTCTGGATGTGCTGGTCGAGGTGCACGATGCCGCCGAACTGGAGCGCGGCCTCAAGCTGGATACCCCGCTGATCGGCATCAACAACCGTAACCTGCATACCTTCGAGGTGACGCTCGACACCACTCTGGAGCTGATCCCGCAGATTCCACGCAACAAGACGCTGGTCACCGAAAGTGGCATCCTGCATCGCACCGATGTGGAGCTGATGCTCGCACATGAGGTCTACGGCTTTCTGGTTGGTGAGGCCTTTATGCGCGCGGCCAATCCGGGGCAGGAGCTCAAGCGACTGTTTTTCTGATCTGCGACGTCAGCATTGAAAGAACCTCCTTCGGGAGGTTTTTTTGTGGTTTGGCGCTTCCGTTCGGGGAAGATAGATAGGATCTTAGACTACTGCGTTTATCCGCCTGCTCGGATGGTGGAGTGTGCACTGTGGTTCGTCCCGTTTACGCGGGCGAGTAGCGGAGGGTTGGCGGGAAAAAGAGCGGCAGTCTGTTTGAGGCTCGCAGAGCCGAGTTCTGCCGATCCCCGCCAAGCCGAGCAACGCAGCGAACCCGAAGGGCCGCGTAGCCGGGTGCCCGGGGGGATCGCCAAGGGGGGCTGGGCAAGCAGCCCCCCTTGGCTCGCCGTGAAGGCGAAAGGCGGATTTAGCTGCCGCGCGATGTCGAAAACGTCCAACTGATTGTGTTCTTCTTCACGTTGGCCCATCACAAAAACATCGAAAAGCGTCCTCCCTGAGTGATCCTTTCAGGGATGCGTCTTTCGGTGCCCTCAACAAAGCATACTGCCAGGCTGAAATATCGAGAAACCTGTTTGGTGGGAACCAATTTTTGCGCTTTTTATCTTATTCAGCCGATGGGATTATCTCGCCCATCGCAGGTGAGGTGACTATGCAGTGGCGTAACAGCAAGGACAGATTCGGCTGGCTGGCAATGAGCCTGCACTGGGTCATGGCGGTGATGGTCCCAGGGCTTGCAGCTGTCGGTCTGTGGATGACCAGCCTCAACTATTACAGCCCCTGGTATACCAGTGCGCCGTTCTGGCACAAAAGCGTAGGGCTGGTGTTTGCGGCTCTGTTGCTGGTTCGTCTGCTTTGGCGCTGGTTGTCTCCGGCGCCGGCAGCGTTGCCCACTCACTCGCGCGTCGAGCGAATGGCAGCAGGCACTGCGCAGTGGCTGATGTACGCCGCTATGCTGATCATTGTGATCAGCGGCTATCTGATTTCGACCGCCAAGGGTAGCGGCGTTAGCCTGTTTGGCTGGTTCGACGTGCCGGCGCTGATCAGCGGCTTGCCGGAGCAGGCCGATCGGGCGGGTGCCGTGCACTACTGGCTGGCGCTCGGGTTGCTGGGGCTCGCCGGGCTGCATGCGCTGGGCGCGCTCAAGCATCACCTGATCGACAAGGATAATACTCTGCGGCGCATGCTCGGCATGCGGCTGCGCAACTCGACGGAGAATGGCAAATGAAGAAACTGATGGTTGCAGCCACCCTCGGTGGTTTGATGATGGCAGGTGGCCTGGCGCAGGCCGCGGACTACCAGATCGACAAGCAGGGGCAGCACGCCTCGGTCAACTTCAAGATCAGCCACCTGGGCTACAGCTGGATCTACGGCCGCTTCAACGACTTCGACGGCACCTTCAGCTGGGACGCTGCCAAGCCTGAGGCCAGCAGCGTCAACGTCACCCTGAACACCGCCAGCGTCGACACCAACCACGCCGAGCGTGACAAGCATATCCGCAGCGCCGACTTCCTCAATGTCGAAGAACACGGCACTGCCACCTTTGCTTCCACTGCCATCGAGATGACTGGCGAAGATACCGCCAAGGTAACCGGCGATCTGACCCTGAACGGTGTCACCAAACCGGTGGTGCTGGACGCGCGCTTCATCGGCGAAGGTGACGACCCATGGGGTGGCTACCGCGCCGGCTTTGATGCGACCACGACGCTGAAGCTGGCCGATTTCGGTATCACGTACAACCTCGGGCCGGCGTCTGAAACCGTCGACCTGATCATTACTGTCGAAGGTATTCGCCAGTAATCGCGGTAACTAGTTCATGTGTGCTTCAGGGGCCTTCGGGCCCCTTTTTTTTTGAGCTGCAAGCTTCAAGCTGCAAGCAAAACCCGTGCGGGGCTCCATCGCGCGGGGGTATTCAGGCGGAGGTAGCTGCTCGACGCTACGGACACTCTCAGGACGCCGCCGCCCATCCGGTTCTGCTTGCAGCTTGCAGCTTGCCGCTAACAACTTACATCTTGAAGCTTGCCGCCTCCTTAACCCAGGCGCGCGCCTGCTGCAGAATCCAGTCGCGGAACGCCAGCAGCGCAGCCGATTCGGCCTTGCGCTCGGGGATCACCAGGTAGTAACCGTTGTCGGTCTCGAAGCTGCGTGGGCAGGGGCTGATCAGGCGGCCGTCTGCCAGTTCCTGGCGGATCAGAAATGGCGGGATCAGCGCGATGCCCATGCCGTGCATCGCGGCTTGCGCGAGCATCGAGAACAGTTCCAGCCGGGTACCGTTGAGGTCGTGTTCGACGCGCATGTCAGCGGCGGCGAACCACTGGCGCCAGGCATAGGGGCGGGTGGTCTGCTGCAGCAGTGGCAGTTGGGCGATGTCCTCGGGCGTCAGCTCGCGCGCAGGGGCGATCAGCTCCGGGCTGCACACCGGAATCGGCGCTTCGGGCATCAGGTAGTGGGTTTGCGTACCGGACCAGTCGCCATCACCGAAATAGATGGCGGCATCGAATTCGGTATCGGCGAACAGGAACGGCCGCGTACGGTTGGTCATATTGACGGTGATCTGCGGATGCTGGCGCAGGAAGTGACTGAGCCGCGGCAGCAGCCACTGGGTACCGAAGGTGGGGACCAGGGCCAACTCCAGGGTGGCGGTGCCCTGATTACCCATCACCGACAGGGTGTCGCGCTCGACAGCATCCAGCCGGCTGGCGATTCGACGGCTGTATATCTGTCCGGCGTCAGTCAGTTTCACACCGCGGCGGGTACGGCGAAACAGTTGAATATCAAGGAATGCTTCGAGGTTGGCGATCTGGCGACACACCGCGCTCTGGGTCAGCGAGAGTTCCTCGGCAGCCTTGGTGAAGCTCTCATGGCGAGCGGACGACTCGAAGCAGATCAGGGCCTGGGTCGGAGGGATCTTGCGGCGCATGGGGCGGGCTCCTTCGGAGCAGCGATAAGCTATAAGTATCAAGCGGCAAGCTGTCCGTGCGCTGAGCCGGGGTTGCTTGCAGCTTGTCGCTATGCAATTGTTCGGAGTTCCAATTTAGCACAGGTGTCTGCATAAAAGACGCTTGTTTGCTGGTTTCTCTGTGCGTAGAGTCACTGACACATTATGGTTCCCCAGTGGAACCCCATCACCCGTAAAACGAATATCGGAGAGCTCATGGCCGCATCCAAGGCAAGTTTCAACTGGGAAGATCCGCTGCTGCTGGATCAGCAACTGACTGAAGAAGAGCGCATGGTGCGTGACAGTGCACGCCAGTACTGCCAGGACAAACTCATGCCGCGGGTGCTGAACTCGTTCCGTAACGAGCAGACCGACGTGGAAATCTTCCGCGAAATGGGCGAGCTGGGCCTGCTGGGTGCAACCATTCCGACCGAGTACGGCGGAAGCGGCTTGAACTATGTCTGCTACGGTCTTATCGCCCGTGAAGTCGAGCGCGTTGATTCCGGTTACCGTTCGATGATGAGTGTGCAGTCCTCGCTGGTGATGGTGCCGATCAACGAATTTGGCAGTGAAGAGCAGAAGCAGAAGTATCTGCCCAAGCTGGCCAGTGGTGAGTTCATCGGCTGCTTTGGTCTGACCGAGCCGAACCATGGCTCCGATCCGGGCTCCATGGTCACCCGTGCACGCAAGACCGAGGGCGGTTACCTGCTCAAGGGTGCCAAGATGTGGATCACCAACAGCCCCATTGCTGACGTGTTCGTGGTCTGGGCAAAAACCGACGACGACGTCATCCGTGGCTTCATTCTGGAGAAAGGCTGGAAAGGTCTGAGCGCGCCGGCGATCAAGGGCAAGGTTGGCCTGCGTACCTCCATCACTGGTGAGATCGTGATGGAAGACGTGTTCGTTCCGGAAGAAAACATGCTGCCGCACGTGACCGGTCTGAAAGGTCCGTTCACCTGCCTGAACTCCGCCCGTTACGGTATCTCCTGGGGCGCGCTGGGTGCCGCCGAGTTCTGCTGGCACACCGCCCGTCAGTACACCCTGGACCGTCTGCAGTTTGGTCGTCCGCTGGCGCAGACTCAGCTGGTACAGAAGAAGCTGGCTGACATGCAGACCGAAATCACCCTGGCTCTGCAAGGCTGCCTGCGTCTGGGCCGCATGAAGGACGAAGGTACTGCTGCGGTGGAAATCACCTCGATCATGAAGCGCAACTCCTGCGGCAAGTCGCTGGACATCGCCCGCGTTGCCCGCGACATGCTGGGTGGCAACGGTATCTCCGACGAATACGGTGTGATCCGTCACGTGGTCAACCTGGAAGTGGTTAACACCTATGAAGGTACCCACGACGTACACGCGCTGATCCTCGGCCGTGCGCAGACTGGCCTGCAAGCCTTCTTCTGAAGGCGGGCAGGCAGCTGCAAGCTTTAAGCTGCAAGCGACAAGCCGTTCTGAGTTGGTTCGGCTTGTCGCGTTCTCCTCACGCTGCATTGGCGTACCGCTAGTACCCTTATCTTCGTATCCCGCACGGCCAGCTTGTGGCTTGAAGCTTGCCGCTTGAAGCTTGGAGCTAAAGACATGAGTGCATTATCCGGTTTACGCGTCCTCGACCTGTCCCGCGTGCTGGCTGGCCCATGGGCCGGGCAGATGCTGGCTGATCTGGGGGCGGATGTGGTCAAGGTGGAACGGCCGGGGGCGGGTGATGACACCCGTGCCTGGGGGCCGCCGTATCTGCGTGATGCCGATGGTCGCGATACCTCCGAGGCGGCGTACTTTCTGTCGGCCAACCGCAACAAGCGCTCGATTACCATCGACTTTACCCAGCCCGAGGGGCAGCAGCGGGTGCGTGAGCTGGTGCAGCGCGCAGATGTGCTGATCGAGAACTTCAAGGTTGGCGGGCTGGCGGCCTATGGGCTGGATTACCAGAGCCTGCAGGCGCTCAATCCGCGCCTTATCTACTGCTCGGTGACCGGCTTCGGCCAGCAGGGGCCGTATGCCAAACGCGCAGGCTATGACTTCATGATTCAGGCCATGGGTGGCCTGATGAGCATCACCGGCAAGGCAGACGGGGAGGATGGTGCCGGGCCGGTCAAGGTCGGCGTGGCGCTGACCGATATTCTCACCGGGCTCTACGCCAGCAATGCCATTCTCGCCGCACTGGCTGAGCGTGAGCGCAGCGGTCAGGGCCAGTACATCGATCTGGCGCTGCTGGATGTGCAGATCGCCTGCCTCGGTAACCAGGCGCTGAACTATCTCACCACGGGCGTGCCGCCCAGGCGGCTGGGCAACGCTCATCCGAACATCGTCCCGTATCAGGATTTCCCGACCGCCGATGGTGACTTCATCCTGACGGTGGGTAACGACGGCCAGTTCCGCAAGTTCTGCGAGGTGGCGGGGCACCCGGAGTGGGCGACTGATCCGCGCTTTGTCAGCAACGCTGCTCGGGTTGCCAACCGCGCCGAGCTGATTCCGTTGATCCGCCAGGTGACGGTATTTCGCACCACCGCCGAATGGATTGCGGCGCTGGAGCAGGCGGGCGTGCCCTGCGGGCCGATCAATGATCTGGCGCAGGTGTTTGCCGATCCGCAGGTGCAGGCGCGGGGTACGCGCATTCGCATGGCCCACCCGCTGGCCGGTGAGGTGGACCTGGTCGCCAACCCGATCAGACTGTCGCGCACGCCGGTTGACTACCGGCGCCCGCCGCCGCTGCTGGGTGAGCACAACAGCGAGGTGTTCGCTGACTGGCTCAGCGACTGATCGGCCGCTCGCGTCTCTGCGCGCGCGCCAGCCGTCTGCTTTCCTCCTCCCGCTCTTCCAGCACGTCCTGCACGTAGCTGATGTGCTCGCTGGCGATGCGTCTGGCATCGTCGGCGCGGCCCTGCATGATGGCGTCGAACAGCGCCTGATGCTGCGCGACCAGCATCCGCCGAGTTTCGCTGCGCAGCGCATACATGCCGCCGATATTGGTTACCACATTGCGTTTGAGCAGGTCGAACAGGCCGCGAATGGTGTGCAGCAGCACCAGGTTGTGGCTGGCTTCGGCAATTGCCAGGTGAAAGCGCGCGTCGGCGGCGCCTTCCTCGGCGCGTGACGCCTTGCCCTCGCGGGCGTAGCAGGCCTGCAGGGCGTCAAAGGCGCTCTGCAGGTGCTGGCGGTCCAGATCGGTAGCGCGCAGCGCGGCGTAATAGGCGCAGTCGGCTTCCAGCGTGTGGCGGAACTCCAGCAGGTCTCGGTGCGCTTCCGGATGACCTTCGAGCAGGCTGAGCAGGGGATCGCTGAAGCTTGAACCGAGTGAATCGCTGACATAGTTGCCGCCGCCCTGGCGGCTGATCAGCAAGCCCTTGGCGACCAGTTTCTGTACTGCCTCGCGCAGCGACGGGCGGGACACGCCGAACTGCTCGGCCAGCGCGCGCTCGGCCGGCAGGCGCTGCCCCGGCTGCAGCGTGCCCTCAAGGATCATGGTTTCCAGTTGCTCGACGATGTTGTCCGACAGTCTGCGCTGTCGAATCTGACCTACTTCCATTTTTGTTCCTTTGGTCTGACCAATCGCCTGTAGAGGGTAACCAGCATGACCTTTACAGGCAACCCGTCAGGATTGATCTATACCAAAGTCTAGCGTTATGGGTTTGACATGGCTCTGGTGCTTTTTTAATCTGGTCATCCATTTTTGTAAATTGGTCTTACCAATTGGTGCTCGACCGCCAATAACAACTACAGGAGCGCTCCATGTCTTCCGGTTTCCTTGCCCTCATGGCTTTTGCCCCGATCCTGCTTGCAGGTGTATTGCTGATCGGTCTGCGCTGGCCGGCGCGTCGCGCCATGCCGCTGGTGTATCTGCTCAGCGCCGGGATCGCGCTGTTTGTCTGGGATATGAGTTTCAACCGGGTGCTGGCGTCGACCCTGCAGGGCCTGGTCGTCACCGTGGGGGTGCTGTGGATCATTTTTGGCGCGATTCTGCTGCTGAACACCCTCAAGCATTCGGGCGGTATCACCGCGATTCGTGCCGGGTTTACTACCATCAGCCCTGACCGCCGCATTCAGGCGATCATCATCGCCTGGCTGTTTGGCTGCTTTATCGAAGGTGCGTCCGGCTTCGGCACCCCGGCGGCGATTGCCGCGCCGCTGCTGGTGGCGATCGGTTTCCCGGCGATGGCTGCGGTGCTGATGGGCATGCTGGTGCAAAGCACGCCGGTGTCCTTTGGTGCGGTCGGTACGCCGATCATTGTCGGGGTCAACACCGGGCTGGATCACGCCGCGATCGGCGAGCAGCTGGCCGCCAACGGCTCAAGCTGGGACGCCTACCTGCAGCTGATCACCAGCCAGGTAGCCATCGTGCATGCGCTGGTCGGTACGGTCATGCCGCTGGTTATGGTCATCATGCTGGTGCGCTTCTTCGGCAAGGACAAAAGCTGGCGCGCGGTATTCGAGGTGCTGCCGTTTGCTCTGTTTGCCGGCCTGTCGATGACCATTCCCTATCTCATCAGCGGCTTGCTGCTCGGCCCCGAGTTTCCGTCGTTGATCGGTGGTCTGGTCGGTCTGGCAGTGGTGACCAGCGCCGCGCGTTTCGGTTTTTTGGTACCCAAGCGTCAGTGGGACTTTGCGCCCCGCGACAGCTGGCCGGAGGCCTGGATGGGCACGATCGAGATGAAGCTGGAAGAGCTGACTGCGCGCCCCATGAGCAGCTTCCGTGCCTGGCTGCCCTACCTGCTGGTCGGTGTGCTGCTGGTGATCAGCCGGGTGTTCCCCGAGGTCAGCACCGCGTTCAAGTCGGTGGCCATCAACTTTACCGATATTCTTGGTGAGACCGGTGTCAGCGGTGGGGTTCAGCCGCTCTATCTGCCGGGCGGCATCCTGGTCATGGTGGTGATCGCGACCTTCTTCCTGCATCGCATGAAGGTCCGTGAGCTGGGCAAGGCGCTTGGCGAGTCCGGTGGCGTGCTGCTGAGTGCCGGTTTTGTGCTGCTGTTTACCGTGCCGATGGTGCGTATCCTGATCAACTCCGGAGTGAACGCGGCTGACCTGCCAAGCATGCCGATTCTGATGGCCCGTTATGTGGCCGACAGCGTCGGTGGCATCTACCCGTTGCTGGCGCCGACCATCGGTGCGTTGGGCGCGTTCCTCGCGGGCTCCAATACCGTCTCGAACATGATGTTCAGCCAGTTTCAGTTTGGCGTGGCCAGCAACCTTGGCCTGTCGACCGCGTTGATCGTGGCGGTGCAGGCCGTGGGGGCCGCTGCCGGCAACATGGTGGCGATCCACAACGTGGTGGCTGCCTCGGCAACTGTGGGTCTGCTCGGCCGTGAGGGCACCACCCTGCGCCGGACTGTCTGGCCGACTCTGTACTATGTGCTGATGACTGGTGTGATTGCGCTGTTTGCTGCCTATGTGCTGGGTGTCAGCGATCCGCTGATGGCTGGTTGATGTGTTGACTGCTCGCGCCCCGGCCCTGGCTGCCGGGGCGTTGCCCGTTGAAGAACCGATGAGAGTTTGCTGATGATCATTTCTGCCTCGACCGATTACCGCGCCGCCGCTCAGCGCCGACTGCCTCCCTTTCTGTTTCACTATATCGACGGTGGGGCCTATGCCGAGCACACGTTGAAGAAGAACGTCGAGGATCTGGCCGGTATTGCTCTGCGGCAGCGGGTGCTGAAGAACATGTCGGAGCTGAGCTTGGAAACCCGTCTGTTCGATGAAGCCCTGAGCATGCCGGTGGCGCTGTCACCGGTCGGCCTGACCGGCATGTACGCCCGTCGCGGTGAAGTGCAGGCGGCGCGCGCAGCAGCTGACAAGGGCATTCCCTTTACCCTGTCGACCGTCTCGGTCTGTCCGATTGAAGAAGTTGCACCGGCGATCAGTCGCCCGATGTGGTTTCAGCTCTATGTGTTGAAGGATCGCGGATTCATGAAGAATGCGCTGGAGCGCGCCAAGGCCGCCGGCGTGACCACCCTGGTGTTCACCGTCGACATGCCGGTGCCCGGTGCGCGCTATCGTGACGCGCACTCGGGCATGAGCGGCCCGAACGCCGCGATGCGTCGTTACCTTCAAGCTGTGACCCATCCGCGCTGGGCCTTTGATGTGGGGCTGCTCGGCAAACCGCACGACCTGGGCAATATCTCCGCCTACCGGGGCAATCCGACAGGCCTGGAAGACTACATGGGCTGGTTGGGTGCCAACTTCGATGCGTCCATCTCCTGGAAAGATCTGCAGTGGATTCGTGACTTCTGGGACGGCCCGATGGTGATCAAGGGCATTCTCGATCCGGAAGACGCCCGCGATGCGGTGCGCTTTGGTGCCGACGGTATAGTGGTATCCAACCACGGCGGCCGTCAGCTCGATGGCGTACTGTCCAGCGCGCGAGCGCTGCCGGCGATTGCCGATGCGGTTAAAGGTGACCTGAAGATTCTGGTCGACTCGGGTATTCGCACAGGTCTGGACGTCGTCCGTATGCTGGCGCTCGGCGCCGACTGCACCATGCTCGGCCGCGCCTTTATCTACGCGCTGGCGGCTGATGGTGAGGCGGGCGTGAGCAGTCTGCTGGAGCTGATCGAAAAAGAGATGCGGGTGGCAATGGTACTGACCGGTGCCAAATCCATCAGTGAGATCAACGCCGATCTGCTGGTGCGTGAACTGCAGCATCTGAGCAAGTAATACGGAGATAGCATGAGCCTGCCTGCCGACTTTCTGACCGGCGCCCGTCGCCTGATTCCGCCCGAGCGTCTGTTCGACGATCCGCTGTCGACCCTGGCGTTTGGCACCGACGCCAGCTTTTATCGGCTGATTCCCAAGCTGGTGGTGCGGGTCGAGTCGGAGGCAGAGGTGGTGCGTCTGTTGCATCTGGCCACCCGGCATAAGGTGCCGGTCACTTTCCGTGCGGCGGGCACCAGTCTGTCCGGACAGGCGATCAGTGACTCGGTACTGATCGTGCTGGGCGATTACTGGAACGGTCGGGAGATTCGCGACGGTGGTAATCAGATTCGCCTTCAGCCTGGCGTAATCGGCGCGCAGGCCAACGCTGTACTGGCGCCGCTGGGGCGCAAGATCGGGCCGGACCCGGCCTCGATCAACGCGTGCAAGATCGGCGGCATTGTTGCCAACAACGCCAGCGGCATGTGCTGTGGCACGGCGCAGAACAGCTACCAGACGCTGGCTGGTATGCGTCTGGTGCTGGCCGATGGCACCGTGCTGGACAGTGAGGACGAACGCGGTGTGGCGGCCTTCCGCCAAAGTCACGGCGCGCTGCTTGAGCAACTGGCCGAGCTGGGCCGCGAAACCCGCGCCAATACCGCGCTGGCCGAGCGGATTCGCCACAAGTATCGGCTGAAGAACACCACCGGGTTGTCGCTTAACGCGCTGGTCGATTTTGACGATCCGCTGGATATCCTCACCCACCTGATGGTCGGCTCTGAAGGCACCCTCGGTTTTATCAGCTCGGTGACCTACAACACCGTTCCCGAATACCCGCACAAGGCCAGTGCGCTGATCGTGTTTCCGGATGTGGACACCTGCTGCCGCGCAGTACCGGTGCTCAAGCAGCAGCCGGTGGCAGCGGTGGAGCTGCTGGATCGCCGCAGTCTGCGCTCGGTGCAGGATCAGCCGGGGCTGCCGGGTTGGGTGGCTGCGCTGTTGGATGGCGCCTGTGCGCTGCTGATCGAGTCGCGCGCCGCCAGTCAGTCGCTGCTGCACGAGCAACTGGCGCAGATCCGCGCGGCGCTGGCCCCGTTCCCGGTCGAGCAGCAGGTGGATTTTACCGAAGATCCGGCGGTCTCCGGACAGCTGTGGGCGATTCGCAAGGGCACCTTCCCGGCGGTTGGTGCAGTGCGCGCGACCGGAACCACCGTGATCATCGAAGACGTCACCTTCCCGGTCGAGCAACTGGCGGCCGGTGTACACCGGCTGATCGAATTGTTCGAGAAGCACGGGTACGACGAGGCGATCATCTTTGGCCACGCGCTGGAGGGCAACCTGCACTTCGTGTTTACCCAGGGCTTCGAGGACCCGGCGCAGGTCGCCCGTTACGAAGCGTTCATGGGCGATGTGGCCGAACTGGTCGCGATCGAGTTCGGTGGTTCGCTCAAGGCCGAGCACGGCACCGGCCGCAATATGGCGCCGTTCGTTGAAAAGGAGTGGGGCAGCGACGCCTATCAGTTGATGTGGCGCATCAAGCGGCTGCTTGACCCGCAGGGCATCCTGAACCCGGATGTGGTGCTGTCCGATGACCCGCAGATTCACCTGAAAAACCTCAAGCCGCTGCCGGCCGCGAACGACATCGTCGACAAGTGCATCGAGTGCGGCTTCTGTGAGCCAGTCTGCCCGAGCAACGGCCTGACCCTGACGCCGCGCCAGCGCATCGTCATCTGGCGCGATATTCAGGCAAAAAAGCGCGCGGGTATCGATACCCGTGAGCTGGAAACCGCCTACCAATATCAGGGCATCGACAGCTGCGCCGCGACCGGCCTGTGCGCCGAGCGCTGCCCGGTGGGCATCAATACCGGCGATCTGGTGCGTGAGCTGCGCGCCTCGCAAGCGGCTTACCCGGATCGCGCCAACTGGCTGGCCAAGCACTTTGCCGGTGCACTCAAGGGCGTGCGGTTTACCCTGCGCGCCGCAGATCTGGCCCACCGCCTGCTCGGCGCACCGCGTCTGCAGCGCTGGAGCGAGGGCGCGCGCAAGCTGTCTGGTGCGAGCCTGCCGAGCTGGACGCCGGCAATGCCGCAGCCGGTCAAACTGATTCCGCCGCTCGATCAATGGCAAAGCGGCAAGCCGCGGGTGGTTTACCTGCCGGCCTGTATCTCGCGCAGCATGGGGCCGGCGCGCAGCGACAGCGAGCAGATGCCGCTGATCGACAAGACCTGGGCGCTGCTGGAAAAGGCGGGCTATGAAGTCGTACTGCCGGCGCAGCTCGATGGCTTGTGCTGCGGCCAGCCGTTTGCCTCCAAGGGCTATCCCGAGCAGGCCGAGGCCAAGCGCAACGAGCTGCTTGCAGCGCTGCGCGAGGCTAG
Source organism: Halopseudomonas sp. T1L2 (assembly GCF_055397385.1). Lineage (NCBI taxonomy): Bacteria > Pseudomonadati > Pseudomonadota > Gammaproteobacteria > Pseudomonadales > Pseudomonadaceae > Halopseudomonas > Halopseudomonas sp. T1L2. The sequence goes on from NZ_AP040865.1 coordinate 3,498,155, forward strand.
CCGCAACGGTCAGGATCCGATCTACTGCGACACCAGCCCCTGTACGCTGAGTCTGATCAATGGCGAGGCCGATGGGTTGGATATCTTTGATCCGGTGCGCTTTATCCGCACCCATCTGTTCCAGCGGCTGGAGTTCACTCCCCAGGCCGGGGCGGTCGCGGTGCACGTAACCTGCAGTACCCAGCATCTGGGCGAGGGGCAGGCGCTGATCGAGATCGCCCGGCGCTGCAGTACCAACGTCGTGGTGCCGGAAGGGATTCACTGCTGCGGCTTTGCCGGCGACAAGGGCTTCAACCTGCCCGAGCTGAATGATCATGCACTGCGCACGCTCAAGCCGGTGGTGCAGCATTGCAGCGAGGGGGTATCAACCAGCCGTACCTGCGAGATCGGGCTGTCCAGCCATAGCGGCGTGGACTATCACAGTCTGGTCTATCTGGTGGATCGGGTTACCTGTCCGAAGAGTGACTGAGGTCATTAAGTGTTTTGGTGGAATGCTTCCGTCACCGAGGGTGACGGAAGCGCTTATGACTAGAGGCTATCAATTTGAAGATTCATGCGCGCTAGCATCCGACTGCTGGTCCTTGAGTCGTCGAGTTTGCTCAGGTCACGAAGCCGAACGGTCTCCTTCGGCTCGATGCTGAGCTCAAAACCATCCTCCTTGCCCAGCAAAATGTCGCTAATCAATTCGCATACATCTTCCAGGTCTCTGGCCAGGTCTCCGCGCTCGCATTGCTTTACCTGTTGCTCGACCTGCCGTTCGTAGTGCTCGCTGCGTTGCTTATCCGCGTCGCCGCGTGTTGGGTCAAGTGGTGTGTTATAGCGCTGTTGTAAGGCGATGCTGCGGGAGACAAGCCCTCTGTCCTTCATGGTAAAACGGATCGCTTCAATCTCAATCCTGTCAATGGTCTGTCCAAGCTCTTCAAGGCTCTGCAGTATCTGGTAGCCATTTTCTGCAGATGTCAGTGTGCGCTGCAAGCCTCGCAGCTGGCGATTCAAGCCCCGCTGGCCTGCCAGCCGGTAGCTGATTTGGCTGTCAAAAAGTTCTGGCAGAGCAACGTTGATTGCGGTTTCCACGACGCCCGCATCATCATCGACATCGACAAACAGGTCCACGTCGAACGGTGGGACGAAAGTTAGTCCACTATTGAGCGCAGGTTGGAATCCGCCTACTGCGTTAGCGAAACCGCGGTCGATATTTCGCCCGGCTATCGCGCTGAACTGCCTGAAGTCAGAGAAGGCCTCTTGCTCGGCGTTGACACCACGGAATTGTAGGCGAATTCGGGTGCGTTCATCCTCGTCGAGCAGGTCGCTAACAATGATTTCCTTTGCTCGGATGGCGGCGTTACTGTCGCCGATGTCCAATTCCACGTCGAATATACTGACGCGCCCGCCAAATGGGCTGGAGGATACTTTGGACCAGTGCAGCCTATTTTCTATTTGTGCATCATAGGCCCAGTCTTCCAGTTTCTTTTCTGCCTTATTGCCGGCGTATACGGATAGCCCGGCGTAGGTGGCGGCAATCAGAGCAGCGGCTCCTCCGGCAATCAGAAAGATCTTTTTGTTCATCGTGCTGCTCCTGTGGTCGCGGCTTGATCCGGTCTTGCGCGCTTGATCAGCTCCTCCGCTTCTTCGGGAGTCCAGTCAGGGTTCCCGATCCGGTAGCGGGTGAGTGCCAATGGGTCTTTCAAGTCTGCACATTGTTCTTCTGAGCAAGATTGGATGCTGTCAGCTGTAATCAGGGTCAGCGGTAGGTTTTGGTCGTCTTTGCGCTCGGGATCCAGCTGGGCGCTGCCCTTGATCAGATGCCATCCTTGTTCGATCTGGTCGGTATGCTCATTGCTCAATAGCACCGCTTGATAGGGATACCCAATTAGCCAGCCATCATCCTGTTCCTTGCCGATCTCTACTATCTGGCTATAGGTGGCTGTTCCGCCGCGCATCATCCGCAGGTAGCTGCCAGACCCGGTTGGGCTGTAGCTGGCGTCCTCGGTCATGCTTGCGTACAGTTCTTCGGGCCGGCGGACGTCGTTTCGCAGCTGACTGTACAGGCGAAGTTGTTGCTCTGCCTGCTGGGCCATCAGTTCACGCTGGCGCTGCTCCTCGCGCAAGCGTTCTGCCTCGGCTCTGCGTTGTTCTTCCGATTCCTTACGTTCGAAAGCAAACAAGTGGTTGGTGGCACGCTGCGGGTTGTATTCCCACTTTTTGCTGCGGTAGTGGCGCGACAGGCTGATATCGTAAAGCCAGAAGTCCCTGTTTCTTTCCATTAGCCCTTTGTTCAGGTCGCGCATGGCGTACAGGTGGGTGTTTCGAATGCCTGGTGCGACCTGGTCAAGGCGAGTGGCGGCTAGATCGACCGTGGTCTTGATCGAGTCCAGTTCGCGGAAAAGGTCGCGGTTTTCCGTCAAAGCAATCACAGTGGCGTTGTTGGATTGCCATTGACCGTTGTAGCTGCGGTTCAGTCGGAGCAGGTAGTAGGTCTGGCTGGCGGGCTCGCTGTGCAGTAGCTGCAGCAGGTTCCTATCCTGATCGAAGCCGACGATGGGTAGAGCCGGTGGGGGAGCATCGAACGCCAGACCAGCCAAGAAATGAGCGTCACCAGTTCTACTGAGCAGCACACCGTCGCTGCGGGTCAGCGTCAGCGAACCGGGGCCTGAGGCATAACCATCAGCGTCGCAGGTGACGCCGGAAGACACCGCCCTGACGTTCTCGGTGCCATCTTCAAGCTTATCGGCAAGGCGGAAGCGGCAGCCGTTCTGATCGCGCACCTCGGTCAGGAAATCGACCTGAGCAAACGCGTCCTTCTGCAGTGGCGGCGTCCAGCCTGCCACGCTGAAAACAGTCGGTGGCGCGGCAACTGCGGTGGCTGTTGCTGGTTCGGTGGGCGACTCAGGTGCTGGCTCAGTGGCGGACGCCGCTTCTGCGACCGGACTCGGTGTCGGTTCGGCAACCGGTGCCGCGACAGGAACAATAGGAGCCTTGGATACTGGTGGCGGACTGGCGGTGGCCGTGGTTGCACTTTCAACGGCTGGAGTGGCCGCAGAGGCGACCGGGTCCGGCGCGGGTGCGGTGGTTTGCGCGATCCAGCCTCCGGCCTGCGATGCGCTGCCGTTGTTTAATGTACTGCCGCTGCTGTCGGTGCTGACCCAGCTGAGTTGGCTCGCAGCCGGACACTGGCTTGCCAGCAGCCCGCCAAGTTTAGGCAGCAGGCGGCCTACTGCGCTGGGGTCGGTTACGTCGCTGGTAAAGGCAAAGCGCAGTTGCAGTGCGTCGCTGCACCATTGCGCGTTGTCAGCATGTACCACGAATACTTCAAGGTTTTCTGCCTTCGAGTATGCCAGGCGGTAGTCCGCGGCATGGGCTGTTGACGCCAGTGCCAACAGACTCGGGATAACGATGCGTCTCATGCGGCCTTCCTTTTAGATCAGTTCCCAAGCGCCATCATCGGCCTGGCACGCTTTTACGGTCTGAGAGTCAGTGCTTTCGGCTGTTCGAATGTTGTAGTTGAGAGTTCGGCAGGTAGTTTGTGCTGCGACTTGTTGCTCAACTGGCACGGCGTCCAGGTCGAAAGCGTCAAGATCGATGCCTTTGCTTGCTGCGGTAGCAACATCGAGGCTGTCCAGATCGGTGGCTGTGTCGGCGACCGATGGGTTGGTGCTGTCGGTCGTTGTGGCGGGCACCTGCTCAACAAGTGGTGCATAGACGTAGCCTACGGTGACACCGCGGCGACCAACCATGATCCAGTTATTATCGGTCCTGCCTATCGCGGTAAATGTAGTGCCTGTGGGCAAACTGGCGACGCGCTCCGCATTAATGTCCGGTGCGTTGCGAACATTAGCCGATTTGGTGGAGCGATACGGCTGATTGATCAGCGACATGTTTGGTACGGCCGCTACGCTGGGCGCCCGTTTCACTGCAACTTGGCGCTCGACAGTCTCGCTACTGACGGCAGTAATAGTTGCGCTAGCACCACTGTGGCTGGAGGTCCACTGACGGCTTTGGCCATCAGCTGAATATTGGAGGGCTTGCTGGGTCTGTTGCGCGAGTGCCTGACGATCCCGCTCGTCCAGCTTGGAGCCAATTGTTTTGCCAAGATAGCCACCGGCAAGTGCGCCCGCAATGATGGCGGCGGTGCGACCGTTGCCATCGCCCACTTGGCTGCCAAGCAGCGCTCCGGCGGTTACGCCAATGAGTGTTCCAATGTTTTCCTTGTTGGCCCACTGATTTTCAGACAGGTTTGCGCAGCCTGCGCTGGTGGCGATTGCAGTGCCGAGGGTGATGGCGAGGGAAATCCGATTTGCTTTCAAAGGCCTGGTCCTGTGCGTATGTATGATCAATGCGAACAGGGGAAGGATAGGCAGGCTCCTGCTGCCGGCGATCATCCCTGAGCGCGGCATTATTATCTATAAAATGTAGTGGCAAAACAATGGCGTCAACACTATGGCGTCCCCGGCTGAAGTCGCTTGTTTATTGACGGCCGCGCCTCGCGCAGTCGCTATCGGCGCGCGAGGCTTACTCATCCTCCCAACGCGCATCCCGTTTGGTGATGCACTGAGCCAGCAGGCCTTCCAGCGAGGTCTGCAGGTCTTGCATGAAGGCGTTGCTGTCTTCACCCGGTTGCAGCGCTTCACCAATCACCACGTCGGCGTTGAACGGCACGATCATCGAGCCGCCCTTGGGCAGGGCGCGCCCGAGGCCGTGCATGGCAATCGGCACCACCTCAGTGCCGGCGTGGCTGCGGGCGAGGTGGTAGACACCCTTGCGCAACGGCTGCAGCTGCTCCGGGTCGCCGCGACTGCCCTCGGGGAACAGCAGCAGAATCTGACCATCGGCCAGCGCCTGCTGGCACTGTTCGAAGACCTGATCCTTGTCGACCTGACCCTGCCGGTCGAGCGGGATGATGCCGATCAGGTTCAGCGACAGCCAACTGGTGAAGCGGTTGCGCAGGAAGTAATCCGCTGCCGCCACCGGGCGTACCCGGTGCAACTCGCCGAGCGGATACAGGGCCATCAATACAAGGGTGTCCAGGTGGCTGTTGTGGTTGGCGGCCAGAATCGCCGGGCCGTGGCTCGGCAGGCGTTGCTTGTTGTAGATGTTCAGGCCAAGCAGCAGGTACACCACGGGCTTGACGATCAGCAGAAAGAACAGCTGTTTGGGCAGGCGCTTGATCACGGACATGGCGGCCTCAGTAGGTGGTGTAAACGAGGAAGTGGAAGAACAGCGGCGCGGTATACATCAGGCTGTCGATACGGTCGAGGATGCCGCCGTGGCCCGGAATCAGCTGGCTGGTGTCCTTGATGCGCAGGTCACGCTTGACCGCCGATACGGTCAGGTCGCCGATGAAGCCGGCCAGACCGATCAGCAGGCCTGCGGCCAGTCCGAGACCCCAGCCGATTGGCGTCAGCCAGGGAGCCAGCACGGCGCCGAGCAGGGTGGTGGTGGCGACGCCGCCGAGAAAACCGGCCCAGGTCTTGTTCGGGCTGATTGCCGGGACAATCTTGCGGTTGCCGAACTTCTTGCCCCAGATGTACTGGGCCACGTCGTTGAACTGGGTCAGGAACACCAGATACAGCACCAGACCTACACCACCGCCCGCCGGGTTTTCATCGGCGGGCAGCATCAGCAGATAGGCGACATGGCTGATGGCGAACACCGTGGTCATGGTTGCCCACTGATAGGAGCCGACCGCGCGAATGAAGCCCTTGGTTTCACCCAGCATCAAGAGGCCGAAGGGAATGAGCAGGAACAGGTAGACGGGAATGAAGACGATAAACATCCCGTACCAGCCTAGTCCAACCCAGTAGTACTGCAGCGGTACGGCCAGATACAGCGCGAGGATCAGGCGGCGGTCGGTGACGCGGACCGGCAGGATCGAGAAGAATTCACGCAGCGCGATAAAGCTCAGGATGGTGAAGAAGACCAGCGAGGCGGTGGGGCCAATCATCAGTGCGGTAAACACCACGCCGACCATTACCCACCAGGAGTTGATGCGCTGTTTCAGCTCCAGATAGCCGTCGTCGCTCAGGCGCGGGCGCAGGATCAGTTGGGTGATGCTGGCGATCACCAGCATGGCGACCACCACCAGCATGGCGTTCAGGGTATTGGGTGTGAGGTCGAGCATAAAGGGCAGGCCGATATCCATTATTCAATCCCCCGGCGTTCCAGTCGCAGATAGGCGCCGATCAGACGGCGCAGCACCGTCAGGCCACTGCCAACGGCGATGATGATCAAGCTGACCCACAGAATCAGCCCCGGGTGCTGCCACAGCGGATCGAATACCGACAGTACGCAGGCGCCGGTCAGCAGGGCCATGCGTTGCTGCTTGGCCATCGGCCCGCGAAAGTCGGCTGGCAGCCCGAGCGAGACACCGAGTACGCGTACATAGGCGGTCATCACGGCCAGCAGTGCGCCAAGCCAGGCCAGCCACTGGGCCGACTCGAAACCGGGCAGGGCAAAGCCGCAGGCAACGATCAGCAGCGGATCGGCAATGCGATCCGGGACATCGTTGAACAGCTCGCCCGCCGGCGTCTGCTTGCCGCCCTCCATCGCCACCATGCCGTCGAACAGGTTGCACAACAGGCGCAGCTGGATGCACAGGGCGGCGACGATCAGCCAGATCGAGCGCTCGCCGCCCGCCTGCTGACCGGACCAGACGAGCGCAGCCGCACCGGCCAGTGCGCAGATCACACTGAGCACGGAAATCTGATTGGGGGTAACGCTGCGCTGGCTGAGCCAGGCGGCGAAGCGGGTCATGATCCGCTGATCGCGGATCTTCAGTGGGCGGCGATTGCTGGTCATGGTGTCTCGTTGTTGAGGGTGAGGGTGAGGGCGCGGGCCTGGTGATGCAGGCGCACGCTCAGAAACAGGCAGTAGGCAAAGGCCATGCTGCTCGGAGGAATGATGGTTTGCCAGAGCGCGGGCGTTTGATGCCAGCGGTGCAGCAGGTAGAGCAGGGTGAAGCTGACGCCGACGATCAGCAGTGCCGGCAGCAGCATGCGCAGCGGGTTGTCCGGCAGGCGGCGAAATAGTGTGGTGACGGCCATGGCCATCAGCAGGGTGAGGATGCCGCTGAAGGTACCTTGCAGCAGGCCGGCCATCAGCGCATGTGACGTATCGTTGTGCCAATTGGCAAACAGGGCCCAGGCGCCCCAGATCAGGAAGGCGAGCAGCGCTGCGACCAGACGGCCGCGCCAGCTGTTGGCGTTATCCGGGGTTGTTGCAGACATGTACGCTCCCTGTCACTGCACGACGCCGGCACAGGCCGGGTGGGGGAGAATAACCCGATGACGTCAGGCAGGCGAGCCCTGCTCTGCACTGATGTGAAGCAGCGCAAGACTCTTTGTGGTGGGCACGGTTGACGCAGCTCAGTAGGGCGGGGCGTTGCCGCAATCGCTGGATTGCCAGCGGCTGATCTGCCGATGAGACAGGGTTACCTCGCCATCGCCGGGGCCGGCATCCGGGCCGAGTAAGCCGGCCGGCAGCGCATAGGCGCCCTGGCCGTTGAAAGTAGAGCGCATTTCAGTGCTGGAGAGCATTTCAATTGTGCCGCTCATGTCGCCGGTGAACCCGTCAGGATCGTTGCAGCGACCGGTGAACTCCAGGGCGTCAGCGCTGGACTGGCTGATCTTGAAGTCGCATTTGGGCATATTCTCCCGTGCATCGCGCAGCAGGGCTTGCGGGTCGGTCAGGGTTTTTGCTATGTCGGCTGTAATGCATTGGCGCTCCCCAACCTGTTCTTCAGTACCGAGCATTTCCTCGGCCATGGCCCGTTGCTCCGGAGGGAGGCTGTTGAGCATGTTGGTGCGCATCTCGCGCATACGCGCCTGCATATCGACACCGTTGATCAGGGTGATACTTTCGCTGATCCACAGGCCCGGTTTTGGCGAGGTGTCGAGCTGCTGGGCGCAGAGCAGGGCAGGAGCAAGGGCGAGGGTGGAGAGCAGTGCAAGCCGTGGCAGAGTCATGAAACGGTCCTTGTGACGTAAATACCTTCAAGGACTATAGCCGCTGATGAAGCTGCTGTGCAGCGTTGATGATGCGGGGCGTGATCGTTGCACAAAAAAACGGGGGCGCATGGCCCCCGTTTCGTTTTCGACCTCAGCGTGGGCCGAGCAGTGCCGGCTTTTCGCGCTGCGGGCGGCCACCCGATTTGCGATTGCTTGGCTTGCGCTCTTCAACCTCCGGCTCGATGCGATTGCCGAGTGCCTGACGACGGCGTTCAATCGCAACCGGATCTTCCGGAGCATGAATGCCGGGCATGACGCGTGGCTGGCCGGCTGCGCGCTGTCGTTGCTGATGCGGGCGTTGCTCGCCGCGCTGGCGGTCGTCGCGACGCTGGCCGCGTGGCTGGCCGTTTCCGCCGTTACCCTTGCCGCCGTTGCCGGCATTCCCGCCGTTCGCGCGGGCGCCCTGGCCTTGGCCTTGCGATTGGCCCTGGCCTTGGCTGGTGCGTTTGGCGGTCTGGCCACCCTGGCCGCGGTTGTTGCGCGCACCGCCATTGCTGTTGCTGCGCGCGTTCTGGCTACGCGGGCGCTCGCTGCGTTCCCCACGCTCACGCTCCGGGCGATCACTGTTCAGTTCGGCTTGGGCCGGCGGCTCGAAGCCCTCCAGTGAGCCCTCCTCGATGCGCTGCCTGGTCATGCGCTCAATCGAACGCAGCAGCTTGTCCTCGTCCGGGCTGACCAGCGACACCGCTTCGCCGCTGCGACCGGCACGGCCGGTGCGGCCGATGCGGTGGACGTAGTCTTCCGAGACGTTGGGCAGTTCGAAGTTGATCACGTGAGGCAGCTGATCAATGTCCAGGCCGCGGGCGGCGATATCGGTAGCTACCAGAATGCGCAGGGTGTTGGCCTTGAAGTCGGCCAGTGCCTTGGTGCGTGCGCTCTGGCTCTTGTTGCCATGAATCGCCGCCGCCGGCAGACCGTTCTTGACCAGGTACTCGGCCAGGCGGTTGGCTCCGTGTTTGGTGCGGGTAAAGATCAGCACCTGTTCCCAGGCGCCCTGGGTGATCAGATGGGCGACCAGCGCACGCTTGTGGCCGGCAGCAACGCGGTAGACCTTTTGATTGATGCGCTCGACGGTGGTATTCGGCGGCGTGACTTCGATACGCGCCGGGTTGTCGAGCAGCTTGTTGGCCAGATCGGTGATGTCTTTCGAGAAGGTCGCGGAGAACAGCAGGTTCTGACGCTTGGCCGGCAGTTTGGCGATGACCTTCTTCACGTCATGGACAAAGCCCATGTCGAGCATGCGGTCGGCTTCGTCCAGCACCAGTACCTCTACCTGCGACAGATCGACAGCCTTCTGACCGACCAGGTCAAGAAGGCGGCCCGGGCAGGCAACCAGAATATCGAGGCCGGGAGCGATGGCTTTCATCTGCGGGTTGGCGCCAACGCCACCAAAGATGCAGGTGGACTTGAGTGGCAGCTCGGTAGCATAGGCGCGAATGCTGTCGTGCACCTGAGCTGCCAGCTCACGGGTCGGGGTAAGTACCAGCACGCGAACCTGTTTGGCGCCCGGGCGCTTGCCGGCGGGCTCGCCAGCGGGGAATAGACGTTCGATAACCGGAAGTGCAAAACCGGCGGTCTTGCCGGTACCGGTCTGTGCCGCAACCATCAGGTCGCGGCCTTCGAGAACAGCCGGAATCGCTTGCAGCTGAACCGGGGTGGGCGTGGTGTAACCAGTGGCTGCCACGGCGCGTACCAACGCGTCCGACAGGCCCAAGGAGGCAAAGGACATTCAGAATAACCCTGTGATGGCCGTTGCGAACGTGCAGAGGGCAGCGGGCAGGTGTCTGGCACCGTGCGGCTGCCGCGTGTCCGTGCGGCCTGGAATGAAAGAAAGCAGTGTGTGACGTCGCACGCGCGCTACAAGGGCTCAGCGACACCGGCGCTTGGCAATGGCGTACGGGAAATGCCCCGGACAGACCGTGCCGAACAGTCGATTGGTGCTTGAGCGCTCGCCCTGAGTGACTGTCGCGGCCAACCGCTCTCTGCGTGGCGGTGGTGCGACGGGTCTTGGCAGGTCTTCGATAGTGCGCCTGATGCGCAGTTGATCGGAAGGCCAGAGAGCATGCGGAGTTGTTCAGTGCTTCCTGAAGCCCGGCGAGTATAACAGAAAGGGAGCCGCCGCATAGTGCCGACTGGCAGGCGCTGCCTGACTATTGCAGACCATAGCGATACAGCAGGTGCAGGTAGTCGTCCGACTGCTTGAATTGCTGCAATGCCTCGCTGAAGCGCTTTGCGAGGTCGGCCAGCGCCGGCGTTCGCGCGAATGCCAGGTAGAGCTCGCCGCTGCTCAGTTGAGTGTCATGGTGGGCGATCCGATCATTCAGTCCGAGTTGTCTGATGGTGTACAGGCCGACCCTGCGGTTGATCGGCAGCATATCGATGCGACCATGCTCCAGCATCAGCAGACAGGCTTCGATTGCAGGACAGGGCCAGCGCTCGAAGTAGTTGGCGGCCTTGAACTCATCGTTTCCGTAACTGTAACCGGCGGAGATACCGATACGCAGACCGCGCAGGTCTTCGATTCGGGTGAACGGAAATGGCTGGCTCTTGCGATAGAACAGCACTGTCTCGCTGTAGGAAAGCGGCTCGCTGGGATAGTGGTACGTCTGGCGGCGCTGGTCGTTGATGCCTATATCGAGAATGGCGTCGGCATTGCCCTCGCGCACCTCATGCTGGGCCCGCTTCCAGGGCATCATTCGCCATTTGGGGTCATAGCCCAGCTCACGCAGCAGCCTGTCGCTGACCTCGTAGTCGACGCCACGGATAGTGTTGTTCTCTTCAAATACGTAGGGTGGCCATGGCTCGCTGACAATGGTCAGCTGTTCGGCTTTGAGTGGGCTGGCTAACAGTGCCAGGGCGACGGCCAGAAGGCCATGAAATCGGTTCATGGTCGCAGTCTAGCGTGCTTTTGCGGTGCTCGCATGTTCGGGCTGCCGGGGTCGCCGGTAGCCCGTCCGGCTCAGCGATCGCCCTGCAGATTGCGCACAACGGCAAGGCTGGGTTCGGCCTGGTTGAGGGTGTAGAAGTGCAGGCCCGGTGCGCCGCCGTCGAGCAGGCGTTCGCACAGCTGGCTGATCACCTCGGTGCCAAAGGCGCTGATGCTGTCGCTGTCGTCACCGTAGGCTTCCAGTTGCTTGCGAATCCAGCGCGGAATCTCGGCGCCACAGGCGTCGGAGAACCGCGCCAGTTTGGTGTAGTTGGTGATCGGCATGATGCCCGGAATGATCGGGATGTCGACACCCGCCTGACGTACCCGGTCCACGAAGTGGAAGTAGCAGTCGGCGTTGAAGAAGTACTGGGTGATCGCGCTGTCGGCACCGGCGCGGGCCTTGCGGATGAAGTTCTGCAGATCGGTTTCAAAGTTTGGCGCCTGCGGGTGCGACTCCGGGTAGGCGGCGACCTCGATGGTGAAGTGATCGCCGGTCTCGGCGCGGATGAACTCGACCAGCTCGTTGGCGTAGCGCAGCTCGCCGCTGGCGTGACCCATGCCGGAGGGCAGGTCGCCGCGCAGGGCGACGATGCGCTGGATGCCGTTGGCACGGTAGTCGTTGATCAGGGTGCGCAGGTCTTCGCGCGAGTCGCCGACGCAGGACAGGTGCGGTGCGGTCGGAACCTTCACCTCGCCGTCCAGCTGCAGCACGGTGCGGCGGGTGCCGTCACGGGTGGATCCGCCGGCACCGTAGGTGACGGAAAAGAATTCAGGGCCTGCCGCAGCCAGGGTCTGGGCGGTGGCGAGCAGTTTTTCGTGGCCGGCTTCGGTCTTGGTCGGGAAGAACTCGAAGCTGATGGGGGCGTTGGTCGTCATTATCTCTCTACTCTTGGAAGGGCGTCAGCTTCAAGCCTCAAGCTGCAAGCGGCAAGCAACCCCCGGAAACCGGTGCCCGCCAGCGAGGCGGGCAGGGCTCTTGAGGCTTGCAGCTTGCGGCTGACAGCTATCAATAGCGATAGCTGTCGGGCTTGAACGGGCCTTCGACGGTGACGCCGATGTAGTCGGCCTGGGTCTTGGTCAGCTGGGTGACGACGCCACCGAAGCCCTTGACCATTTCCAGTGCGACTTCTTCGTCCAGCTTCTTCGGCAGCACTTCAACGGTCAGCGCGGCGGCCTTGTCGGCTGCAGACAGATCGGCGAACTTGCGCTCGAACAGGTGGATCTGTGCCAGCACCTGATTGGCGAAGGAGCCGTCCATGATCCGCGAGGGGTGGCCGGTGGCGTTACCCAGGTTCACCAAGCGGCCTTCGGCCAGCAGGATCAGGTAGTCGTCGTTGGTGGCGTCAATGGTCTTGCCGGTGCGGTGGATCTTGTGCACTTGCGGCTTGACCTCTTCCCAGCCCCAGTTGGCGCGCATGAAGGCGGTATCGATCTCGTTGTCGAAGTGACCGATGTTGCAGACCACCGCGCGTTTCTTCAGTGCTTTCAGCATGCCGGCGTCACAGACGTTGGCGTTACCGGTGGTGGTGACGATCAGGTCAATCTTGCCCAGCAGCGCGGCGTCGATGCAGGCGTCGGTGCCGTCGTTGATGCCGTTGTGGTACGGGGAGACGACTTCGAAACCGTCCATGCAGGCCTGCATGGCGCAGATTGGGTCGATTTCGGTGACCTTGACGATCATGCCTTCCTGGCGCAGCGACTGTGCAGAACCCTTGCCCACGTCACCGTAACCGATGACCAGCGCCTGCTTGCCGGATAGCAGGTGGTCGGTACCGCGTTTGATCGCGTCGTTCAGGCTGTGGCGGCAGCCGTACTTGTTGTCGTTCTTGCTCTTGGTGACCGAGTCGTTGACGTTGATTGCCGGGACCTTCAGGGTGCCCGCTTTCAGCATGTCGAGCAGGCGGTGCACGCCGGTGGTGGTTTCTTCGGTGATGCCGTGGATCTTGTCCAGCATCGCCGGGTATTTCTTGTGCAGGATTTCGGTCAGGTCGCCGCCGTCGTCCAGCACCATGTTAGCGTCCCACGGCTGACCGTCCTTGAGGATGGTCTGCTCGATGCACCATTCGTACTCTTCTTCGGTCTCACCCTTCCAGGCAAATACCGGGATGCCGGCGGCAGCGATCGCAGCAGCGGCCTGATCCTGGGTTGAGAAGATGTTGCAGGAAGACCAGCGTACTTCGGCGCCCAGGGCAGTCAGGGTTTCGATCAGTACGGCGGTCTGGATGGTCATGTGGATACAGCCCAGAATCTTGGCACCCTTGAGCGGCTGCTCGCCGGCGTACTTGCGGCGCAGGCCCATCAGCGCGGGCATTTCCGACTCGGCGATGATGATCTCGCGGCGGCCCCAGTCGGCCAGGCTGATGTCGGCGACCTTGTAGTCGGTAAAGGCGTTATTGATCACGGCACTCATCTGATTTCTCCATTCGTGGTTGCGAATGGGCGCGGTTAAATGTCGCACGCCCCGGACGAGCCTGGCAGCGGCTGGAGCCGCTGCTGCAGCGCCCCTCGTCCGGGGCTGAAGTTACCCGGTCAGGCTGTTCGCACAGGAACACGCCTTGGCCGGAATCGGTTCAGAGGCGATACTGTCGCCCCTCCTGTATGTCGTCTGGATGAAACATGATCGCTGTTCCATACCGAAAACTCGTTGTCGCCCTGTTGCTCGGCGCGGCTTTGGCCGGCTGCAACAATGAACCTGACCCCAACTCGCACGAAGGCAAGCGCCAGGCGCTGTTCAAACAGATGCTGCGCCAGACCGAGCCGATGAGCGGCATGCTGACCGGGCGCGTTACCCCCAGCATGGGCGAGTTCATGAACAAGGCCGATACCCTGGCCCAGCTCGCCGATCAGCCCTGGGAGCACTTCCCGACCCCGGGCGATGACCCCGAGCCGAACCGCACCAAGGACACCGTCTGGTCCGATCCCGAAGGCTTTGCCCTGGCCATTGATGACTTCAAGGCCAAGGTCGCCGACCTGCATGCCGTTACCTCTGTCGGCATCAAATCCCTGGACCAGGCAGCTGATGAGCTGCGTGCGGTCCAGCAGTCCTGCAAAAGCTGTCATGACAGCTATCGCCAATAAACCCAGCTGGAAGCCTTAAGCTGGAAGCTTCAAGCAGTCCGAGTTGTATTGGGCTGCTTCTATCGGTCTGCCCGGCGCTTGATAGTGCTGGGCGTAGATCCACGCTGACTTGGCTTCCAGCTTCCAGCTTCCAGCTTCCAGCTTCCAGCCGCTACGCCGTCAGGCGTCCGCGCGCAGCGCGTCAGCCTTGTCTGTCTTCTCCCACGGGAAGGCTGTGAAGGTGTCACCCTTGACGGTCATCTCGAACGGGTTGCGGCCGAAGTGGCCGTACGCGGCGGTGGCGCGGTACATCGGGTGCAGCAGGTCGAGCATGCGGGTGATCGCGTACGGACGCAGGTCGAAGTGCTGACGGACCAGCTGGATGATCTTCTCGTCGCTGATCTTGCCGGTGCCGAAGGTGTTGATCGATACCGAGGTCGGCTGCGCCACGCCGATGGCGTAGGAAACCTGAATCTCGCACTTGTCGGCCAGGCCGGCAGCGACGATGTTCTTGGCGACGTAGCGGCCGGCGTAGGCGGCGCTGCGGTCAACCTTGGACGGATCCTTGCCGGAGAACGCGCCGCCACCGTGGCGAGCCATGCCGCCGTAGGTGTCGACGATGATCTTGCGACCGGTCAGACCGCAGTCGCCCACCGGGCCGCCGATGACGAACTTGCCGGTCGGGTTGATGTGGTACTGGGTGGCGGCGTGCAGCAGTTCGGCCGGGATCACCTTTTTGACGATCTCTTCCATCACCGCTTCGCGCAGGTCCGCCTGGCTGATGTCCGGGTTGTGCTGGGTCGACAGCACGATGGCGTCGATACCGGTGACGATGCCGTTCTCGTAGCGGCAGGTGACCTGCGACTTGGCATCCGGGCGCAGCCAGCCGAGGCTGCCGTCTTTGCGGGCTTCAGCCTGACGCTCGACCAGTCGGTGCGCGAAGGTGATTGGTGCCGGCATTAGCACGTCGGTTTCGTTGCTGGCATAACCGAACATCAGGCCCTGGTCGCCTGCGCCCTGATCTTCCGGCTTCTGACGGTCAACGCCCTGGGCGATGTCCGGTGACTGCTTGCCGATGATGTTGATCACGCCGCAGGTGGCGCCGTCGTAGCCAACGTCCGAGGAGGTGTAGCCGATGTCGCAGATCACGCCGCGCACGAGGTCTTCCAGATCAACCCAGGCGCTGGTGGTGATTTCACCGCCGACGATGGCAACACCGGTCTTGACCATGGTTTCACAGGCGACCCGGGCAAATTTGTCTTCGCTCAGGATGGCGTCCAGAACGGCGTCGGAAATCTGGTCAGCCAGTTTGTCCGGATGGCCTTCGGACACGGATTCGGAGGTGAAAATCGAGTAATCGCTCATGGGTCTTTCCTGTCCTCGGGAGAAGGGGATTCGGGTTTGGCCAGCTGCAGCAGTTGCAGCTGAAAGCCGTTACGCAGGCCGATGTACTGGCTGTTGCCCGGACGCAGTCCGGCAGCCTCGGCCCAGCGCGCAATATCATCCTGGTCAAAGCCTAGCCACAGATCGCCGCAGCTGTCGCGTACCCAGCTCTGGTCGTGGCTGCACAGCTCGGTCAGCACCAGGCTGCCACCGGGTTTGAGCAGTGCGGCAAAGCGCTTGAGCGCTTCAGCTGGCGCCGGCATGTGGTGCAGCACCATGTTGCAGACCACGCAGTCAGCCAGCGGCAATTGCTGCGGCAGCAGGGCGTCGGCGAGCAGGCAGTCGACGTTGGTCAGGCCGGCTTCCTGGCATTGCTGGCGCGCCCGCTCGAGCATGGCGTCGGCGTTATCGAGCGCGACCACGCGCTGGAAGCGGCTGGCCAGGCTGGGCAGAAAGCCGCCTTCGCCCGGACCAATCTCGATGGCCAGTTGCCGGGCCGGCAGCGGCAGGGCGTCGATCAGGATCAGCAGCGGCTCGCGGTAGATGCCAAAGTGGGCGATCAGGTCCTGCTGCGCCGGGGTGCCATCGGCAAAACGGGCAAAGAACTGGCGTGACAGCTCTGCACGCTGGGCGTGCACTGCAGCAATGGCTTGCTGCAGTTGGGCGTCATCCGGCTGGCTGTCGAGTTCGTTCAGCAGTTGGCTGTGCAGCCGATGCCAGGGCTGTTCAGTGACCGGCAGGCTGCGGCGGTAGAAGATCGAGTTGCCTTCGCGGCGCGTGCTCACCAGCCCTGCGTTTGCCAGCACCTTGAGGTGGTGGCTCATGCCGGACTGGCGCATGCCGAAGATCTGCGCCAGTTCCAGCACGCCGAACGAGTCGCTGCGCAGCACCCGCAGGATATCCAGCCGCAACACATCGCCAGCGGCCTTGCAAAAGGCGGCCAGATCGTCGGTCTGACTGGGGGTGGCGGGAAGGTGCGCAATCTGGTTCATGCGGCGCAGTTTAGTTTTGATCGGGCGTCGCCGCAACGGCTATATCAAAAAACTTTGATATAGGCCCCTCCGTTCGTCCGGCGAGCGAACGATAACCGCACTCGGAACGGTGTTTTCATTGCCCGAAACGGCCGTTTGCGCGAAAATGCCCGCCTTCTTTTCCCGGCCAGCCGCGTGTTGCGGCAAACGCCCCATGCCTTGCCAACCACAGGAGTTGTTCATGCCCAGTCGTCGTGACCGTGCCAATGCCATTCGTGCCCTCAGCATGGATGCCGTGCAGAAAGCCAACAGCGGCCACCCCGGTGCGCCCATGGGTATGGCGGATATCGCCGAAGTGCTGTGGCGCGACTATCTGAAGCACAACCCGGCCAACCCGAATTTCGCCGACCGCGACCGCTTCGTGCTGTCCAACGGTCACGGCTCGATGCTGATCTACTCGCTGCTGCACCTGACTGGCTACGACGTCAGCATTGACGACATCAAGAACTTCCGTCAGCTGCACAGCAAAACGCCGGGCCACCCGGAATACGGCTACACCCCGGGCGTTGAAACCACCACCGGCCCGCTGGGGCAGGGCATTGCCAATGCCGTGGGCATGGCGATCGCCGAGAAGGTGCTGGCTGCGCAGTTCAACCGTGAAGGTCACGAGGTTGTCGACCACAACACCTACGTGTTCCTCGGCGACGGCTGCATGATGGAAGGCATCTCCCACGAAGTCTGTTCACTGGCCGGCACTCTGGGTCTGGGCAAGCTGGTTGCGTTCTACGACGACAACGGCATCTCCATCGACGGTGAAGTCGAAGGCTGGTTTACCGACGACACGCCCAAGCGCTTCGAGTCCTACGGTTGGCAGGTGATCCGCAATGTCGACGGCCACGATGCCGACGAGATCAAGACCGCCATTGAGACCGCACGCAAGAATACCGAGCAGCCGACCCTGATCTGCTGCAAGACCATCATCGGTTTCGGTTCGCCGAACAAGCAGGGCAAGGAAGAGTGCCACGGCGCAGCACTGGGCGAGGCGGAAATCGCTGCTACCCGTGAAGCGCTGAACTGGCCGCACGCCCCGTTCGAAATTCCGGCTGACATCAAGGCCGAGTGGGACGCCCACGAGGCCGGCGCCAAGGCCGAAGCCGCCTGGAACGACAAGTTTGCCGCCTATCAGGCTGCCTTCCCGGAACTGGCTGCCGAGCTGCAGCGTCGTCTGGCTGGCGATCTGCCGGCTGACTTCAGCGCCAAGGCTGATGCCTACATCGCCGAGGTGGTTGCCAAGGGTGAAACCATCGCCAGCCGCAAGGCCAGCCAGAACACCCTGAACGCCTTTGGCCCGCTGCTGCCGGAAATGCTCGGCGGCTCCGCCGATCTGGCCGGCTCCAACCTGACCCTGTGGAAGGGCTGCAAGGGCGTCGAGTCTGCAGACGCGTCCGGTAACTACCTGTTCTACGGTGTGCGCGAGTTCGGCATGACCGCGATCATGAACGGTATCGCCCTGCACGGCGGCTTCGTGCCCTACGGCGCGACCTTCCTGATCTTCATGGAATACGCCCGCAACGCGGTGCGCATGTCGGCGCTGATGAAACAGCGTGTAATCCACGTCTACACCCACGACTCCATCGGTCTGGGTGAAGACGGCCCGACCCACCAGCCGATCGAACAGCTGGCCAGCCTGCGCGGTACGCCGAATCTGGACACCTGGCGCCCGGCTGACGCGGTTGAGTCGGCGATTGCCTGGAAGTACGCGCTGGAGCGAGCCGACGGCCCGAGCGCATTGATCTTCTCGCGTCAGAATCTGCCGCACCAGGAGCGCGATGCCGAGCAACTGGCCAACGTTACCCGCGGTGGTTACGTGCTGAAGGACTGCGACGGCGAGCCTGAACTGATCCTGATCTCGACCGGCTCCGAAGTCGGTCTGGCGGTCAACGCCTGGACCGCCCTGACCGAACAGGGCCGCAAGGTTCGCGTGGTGTCCATGCCGTCGACCAGCGTGTTCGACCAGCAGGACGCCGCCTACAAGCAGTCGGTGCTGCCGCTGGAAGTGGGTGCTCGTATCGCCATCGAAGCCTCCCACGCCGACTTCTGGTACAAGTACGTCGGCCTCGACGGCCGCATCATCGGCATGCAGAGCTTCGGCGAATCCGCTCCGGCTGCGGCGCTGTTCGAGGAGTTCGGTTTCACCCTCGACAACGTGCTGGCAGCGGCTGAAGAGCTGTTGGAAGACTAAACCAGCGGCAAGCCTCAAGCCTCAAGCTGCAAGTGGCGCTCTGCCTGCTTGCAGCTTGCAGCTTGCAGCTTGCAGCCAGGCGGAGCCTGCTGTTATGTCCCACCCGCGTCCCTATAAAATCGCTCTGAACGGCTACGGCCGGATCGGTCGCTGCGTGCTGCGCGCGCTGCACGAGCGCGGTGATCTGGATGTGCAGGTGGTGGCGCTGAATGATCTGGCCGACCGTGACAGTATTGAATACCTGACCCGCTTTGACTCCACCCACGGCCGCTTTCCGGGCGAGGTGCGGGTCAGCGGTGACTGCTTGCAGATCAACGGGCAGGCGATTCAGGTATTGCGCGAGGCGGAGCCGGAAGGGGTTGACTGGCGCGGGCTGGATATCGATCTGCTGCTGGAATGTTCCGGCCAGTACACCACCCGTGAACAGGGGCTGCGCTTTGTTCACGCCGGGGTGCCGCGGGTGCTGTTTTCGCAGCCGATGGCCAGCGAAGAGGCGGTCGATGCAACGCTGGTGTATGGCGTCAATCACGCCAGCCTGCCGCGCGACGCTCGTCTGGTGTCCAACGCCTCCTGCACCACCAATTGCAGCGTGCCGCTGCTCAAGTTGCTGAACGAAGTGATCGGGCTGGAGTACGTTTCCATCACCACCATTCATTCGGCAATGAACGATCAGCCGGTGATCGACGCTTACCATCACGCTGACCTGCGCCGCACCCGTTCGGCATTCCAGTCGGTTATTCCGGTCTCGACTGGTTTGGCACGCGGCATCGAGCGGCTGCTGCCGGAGCTGGCCGGGCGCATTCAGGCCAAGGCGATTCGGGTACCGACGGTAAATGTGTCGGCGCTGGATATCACCCTGCAGACCGCGCGCGACACCAGCGCTGCTGAAATCAATGCGCTGCTGCGGGCCGCCGCCGAAGGCGACTATGCGGGACTGCTCGATTACACCGAGCTGCCCCACGCCAGCTGCGACTTCAACCACGACCCGCACTCGGCGATTGTCGATGGCAGCCAGACCCGCGTGTCCGGCCCGCGACTGGTGAACTTGCTGGTCTGGTTTGATAACGAATGGGGTTTTGCCAACCGCATGCTGGATGTTGCCCAGTACTGGCTGGCGCAACCTGTCGAATGACTTGAGCGCGGCCAACGGCGGCGCAACTGATTAACCCTTATTGAACGAAGGAGCGGGCTATGACCGTACTGACCATGAATGAGCTGGACCTGAACGGCCAGCGTGTACTGATTCGTGAAGACCTCAACGTGCCGGTCAAGAACGGCAAGGTCGCCAGCGACGCGCGTATCGTTGCCTCGCTGCCTACCATCAAGCTGGCGCTGGAGAAAGGCGCTGCAGTCATGGTCTGCTCACACCTGGGCCGCCCGGAAGAGGGTGTGTTCAGCGAAGAGAACAGCCTGGCACCGGTTGCTGCTTACCTGAGCGAAGCGTTGGGTCGTGAAGTGCCGCTGGTGCGCGACTATCTCGGCGGTGTCGAGGTCCAGCCGGGCGAGCTGGTGCTGCTGGAAAACGTCCGCTTCAACAAGGGCGAGAAGAAGAACACCGACGAGCTGGCTCAGCAGTACGCGGCGCTGTGCGATGTGTTCGTTATGGATGCCTTCGGCACCGCCCACCGCGCCCAGGGTTCGACCCACGGCGTTGCCAAGTTTGCCAAGGTCGCCTGCGCCGGTCCGCTGCTGGCCGCCGAGCTGGACGCGCTGGCCAAGGCGCTGGACAAGCCGGCCCGCCCGATGGTGGCCATTGTTGCCGGCTCCAAGGTTTCGACCAAACTGGACGTACTGACAGCGCTGTCGGACAAGTGCGACCAGCTGATCGTTGGTGGCGGTATTGCCAACACCTTCCTCGCGGCCGCCGGTTACAAGGTTGGCAAGTCGCTGTACGAAGCCGACCTCGTTGATACCGCCAAGTCCATTGCCGCCAAGGTCAGTGTGCCGCTGCCGGTTGACGTGGTGGTTGCCAAGGAATTTGCCGAGTCCGCTACTGCCACTGTCAAGGCCGTCGCTGACGTGGCTGACGATGACATGATTCTCGACATCGGCCCGCAGACTGCAGCGCAGTTTGGCGAGATGCTCAAAGCCTCCGGCACCATCCTCTGGAACGGCCCGGTTGGTGTCTTCGAGTTCGACCAGTTCGGCGAAGGCACCAAGGCGCTGGCGCACGCCATCGCTGCCAGTGAGGGCTTCTCGATCGCCGGTGGTGGTGACACCCTGGCTGCCATCGACAAGTACGGTGTTGCCGAACAGATTTCCTACATCTCCACCGGTGGTGGCGCCTTCCTCGAGTTCGTCGAGGGCAAGGTACTGCCGGCTGTCGAGATTCTGGAGCAGCGTGCGCGCTAAGCACAGCTGCAAGCCTCAAGCTGCAAGCGGCAAGGGGTGACCAGCCTCAGGTCAGGCGGGTAGACTGTCGGGATCGCCCGGACAGCTTGCCGCTTGGGGCTTGTCGCTTGCCGCAACGACTTTTTTAACGGAGAGATTGATTATGGCTCTTATCAGCCTGCGCCAGATGCTCGACCACGCCGCCGAATACGGTTACGGCGTGCCCGCTTTCAACGTCAACAACCTGGAGCAGATGCGCGCCATCATGGAAGCGGCCGACAAGACCGATTCCCCGGTGATCGTGCAGGCCTCTGCCGGCGCCCGCAAGTACGCTGGTGCGCCCTTCCTGCGTCACCTGATCCTGGCTGCCATCGAGGAGTTTCCGCATATTCCGGTGTGCATGCACCAGGATCACGGTACCAGCCCGGACGTGTGCCAGCGCTCGATTCAACTGGGCTTCAGCTCGGTGATGATGGACGGCTCGCTGAGGGAAGACGGCAAGACCCCGGCCGACTACGACTACAACGTCCGCGTGACCCAGCAGACCGTGGCGTTCGCCCACGCCTGCGGTGTGTCCGTGGAAGGCGAGCTCGGTTGCCTGGGCAGTCTGGAAACCGGCATGGCGGGTGAGGAAGACGGCGTTGGCGCCGAGGGTGTGCTGGATCACAGTCAGCTACTGACCGACCCGGAAGAAGCCGCAGCCTTCGTCAAGGCCACTCAGGTTGATGCTCTGGCGATTGCCATCGGTACCAGCCACGGCGCCTACAAGTTCACCAAGCCGCCGACGGGCGATGTGCTGTCAATCGAGCGCATCAAGGAAATCCACAAGCGCATCCCCAACACCCACCTGGTAATGCACGGTTCCTCCTCGGTTCCGCAGGAGTGGCTGAAGGTGATCAACGAGTTCGGCGGCGACATCAAGGAAACCTATGGCGTGCCGGTCGAAGAGATCGTTGAGGGCATCAAGCACGGCGTGCGCAAGGTCAACATCGATACCGACCTGCGTC
The DNA here is from genome assembly GCF_055397385.1 of Halopseudomonas sp. T1L2. Taxonomy (NCBI): domain Bacteria; kingdom Pseudomonadati; phylum Pseudomonadota; class Gammaproteobacteria; order Pseudomonadales; family Pseudomonadaceae; genus Halopseudomonas; species Halopseudomonas sp. T1L2. The sequence continues at coordinate 3,520,078 of NZ_AP040865.1, forward strand.
TGGCGTCCACCGGTGCCATGCGCCGCATGATGGCCGAGCACCCGAGCGAGTTCGACCCGCGCAAGTTCTTCGCCAAGACCATCGACGCCATGCGCGACATCTGTATCGCCCGCTACGAAGCCTTTGGCACCGCCGGCAATGCCTCGAAGATCAAGCCGATCTCCCTGGAAGGCATGTTCCAGCGTTACGCCAGTGGCGAGCTGGAAGCCAAGGTTAACTGAGCACTAAAGGGGCGGCGCAAGCCGCCCTTTTTGCAACAGGACACAGATATGAGCAATCAGGATGAACAGGACGACGAGTCCTTCGCCGAGGCCCGCCTGATCGAAGCGATCGAGAATCAGCTGGCTGCCGGTGAGCCACCTGCTGCGCTGGCGACCATGAACAAGCTGACGCTGGTCGGTTATGCGCGCGAGGATATTCTCGAGCTGATGGCGCAGGTTCTGGCCCACAGCATCAACCAGATGCTGGAGCAAGACGCTGCCTTTGATACTCCCGCCTACGAGCAGGCCTTGCGCAATCTGCCGACCCTGCCCGATGGAACTGACGCGAGCTGAGTGCTCGCACTGCGTAACAGGATAACGACAATGAAATTGATGACCGTACTGCGGATCGTCTTCCTCTATCTGCTGGCCGTGCTGGTGGCGACCCTGCTGGGCTCGCTGGTCCAGACCCAGTTCAATCTGGCCGCACTGCAGGCCATGGACGTGCCGGTTGATCTGGCGACCCGTGCGCAGAGCAGTCTGCATGACCTGCTGACCTTTACCCCGATTTTCGTCGTCATGGTTGCGGCGACCCTGCTGCTGGCGCTGCCGCTGGCCGAGGCACTGGGGCGCATCTTCAAGCCTTGGCGCTGGCTGCTGTATTTTCTGGGTGGGTTTGTCGGCATCTGGGCGGCCTTCACCCTGGCAAACACGCTGCTGCCGATGCCGACCTTTATCGCGGCGACTCGCGAAACGTCCGGCCTGTTGAGCATGATGGCGGCAGTCGGTCTGGGCAGCGCGCTGTTCGGCCGTTTGACCAAACCCAAGGCGCGGCGCGGGCTGCGTGTGCTCGGTTAATCCTGCAAGGAGACAGTTAATGAACAGGTTCACTCTGGTCGGCGCCGCCCTGGCGCTCTGTGCAGGCCCGGTTGCGGCGGCGGACTATCAGATCGAAACGGTCGCCGAGGGACTGAGCAATCCGTGGTCACTGGCGTTTCTGCCGGATGGCGGCATGCTGGTCACCGAGCGTGCCGGCCACCTGCGCCTGATTGGCGCTAACGGAACGCTGCGTGCCGAACCGGTAGCCGGTGTGCCCGAGGCCTTCGTCAACAGTCAGGCGGGTCTGATGGATGTGGCGCTGGCGCCTGATTTCGCCGAATCTGGCGAGCTGTTCCTCAGCTACAGCTGCGGCACGCTGGAAGCCAACCATACTTGTCTGGCGGCGGCGACCTTCAATGGTTCGGCGCTGGAAAATACCCACGAGATCTTTCGTGTTCAGCCAGCCAAGCGCGGCAGCGCGCATTATGGCGGGCGCATCGCCTTTCTGCCGGACAATACCCTGCTGCTGACGCTTGGGGATGGCTTTGATTACCGCGAGCAGGCGCAGAACACTGGCAATCATCTGGGCAGCATCGTGCGCCTCAATCGTGATGGCTCGGCGCCGGCTGACAATCCCTTCGTTGCCCAACAGGGGGCGCTGCCGGAGCTCTACAGCATCGGCCACCGTAATGTGCAGGGGATCGTGGTAGACGGCGAAGGTCGCGTGTTCAGCCACGAACACGGCCCGCGCGGTGGCGACGAGCTGAACCTGATTCAGGCCGGTCACAACTACGGTTGGCCGAAGATCACCTACGGTGTCGACTATAACGGCTCGCAGATCTCGCCCTACACCGAATTGCCCGGGCTGGAGCAGCCGCTGACCTACTGGGTGCCGTCGATTGCGCCGTCCGGGATGGCGCTGTATCAGGGGGATCTTTTCCCTGCATGGCAGGGCAACCTGCTGATCTCGGCGCTGGCCGGCAGGGAAGTGCGCCGCGTGGTATTGGATGGCGATACGGTCAGTGCACAGGAGTCCCTGTTTACCGAGCTGGGCCAGCGCTTTCGTGATGTACGCAGCGGCCCGGACGGCGCCGTCTATCTGCTGACCGACAGCCCCGCTGGCAAGGTGCTGCGCGTAGTGCCGGCCAACTGACGCCCTAGCGGGTTGCCTGGCTGTGCTGCCGGTAGGCGCGCGGCGGGCAACCCAGCCAGCGCCGGAAGGTGCGGCTGAAATTGCTGGTGTCCTGATAGCCGAGCCGCTCGGCTATCAGCTCGACACTCAAGTCCGTGTGTTCCAGCAGCCAGCAGGCCTGCTCGCTGCGCACCTCATCCAATAGTTGCTGATAACGCACGCCCTCGTTGCCCAGGTGGCGAATCAGCGTGCGCGCGGTCATGTGCTCCTGCGCCGCCATTTGGGCCAGGGTTGGGTAGTGGTACTCGCAACTGAGCAGGCGTTGCTTGATCCGCTCACTCAGGTCGCCGCCCCGGCGCTGGTGCTGCAGCTGATGCTCGCAGTCGCGCAGGGCCTGACGATGGGCATCCGGATCCGCTCCAAGGCACGCCTGGGCAAACAATCCTGCCGGCAGATGCAGGCGCAATGCATCGCTGCCGAATATCCATTTCCCGGCATAGCCGGCGACCTGATCGGCCCAGTCCGGTCGCGGCAGCGGCCACTCAAGGGTAACCTCCTGCTGCAGTGGCAAGCCGCTGACCGTTTCCAGCAGCCGCAGCATGCCGGTAGCAAAGTGCCCCAGCAGGTATTCGCGAACCTGTGCCGGCGACTGCTCCTCATCCAGACGCAGCACCGGCGGCTCGACCTGCTCGATGACGAAATGGCCCAGATGCTGGCGCAGGCTGGAGTAGTGTTCGACCACTTCCACAGCGGCCCCGATGGTCGGTGCGGTGACGGCGGCATAGCCCCCGGGGCCATGGGCCGAGACGTCGGTGTGCATGCCGACCGCGAATCCCAGGCCGGGGTGGCCGGTCAGGGCGATGGCGCTGTCGAGCAGCTTGGTCAGGGTTTCCAGGCTGAGGAACTGACTGTCCTGCTGGAGGATGTCCCAGTCGACGTCGCTGGCACTGCGAATGGCGTCGGGGCTGAAGCCGAGGCGACGCAGCTCGGCATGGACCAGACGGGCGTAGACGGTATGTGCTGCTGGACTCAGCCAGGACTGATCGGGGGGCATGGTCGGCCTTGCTGTTGTTGTTGGTAGGGTCGCGTCCAATGGCTGTCACAATATGACGGTTTATTGCCGCTTGCAACGGGTGGCCGTCGATGACCGCAGGCGCATGATGTGTCGAGGTATTTGCCGGTTGCCGTTGCCTGTGCCGCAATCCATGCCGGTGCCGTATCCCTGAAAACACAACAACAAGAGGGTAAAAGCATGACGTCTACCGCTGCTGCTCCAAGCGGCCTGGCTGGCTATGTTGATCGCAAGCGCCGGCTCTGGCTGTTTTCCCTGGGGGTGCCGATGCTGGCACTCGTTGGGCCGCTGCTGTATGTGCTGGTTTCGCCGCAGGTCATCTGGCTGTGGGTTTCGACCATCTTTGCCTACGTTGTCATTCCCGCGCTGGACGCTGTGCTCGGTGAAGACCTGAGCAATCCGCCGGAAGAGGCGGTACCCGCGCTGGAAGCTGACCCCTACTACCGTTACGTAACCTATGCGCTGGTGCCGATTCTGTGGGTCAGCTTTCTGGTCAACATCACCTTCCTCGGCTACTACGACTTGCCCTGGTACGGCACCCTGGCGGTGATCATTTCAACCGGCGGCAGTCTGGGGTTTGGCCTTAATCTCGGCCATGAAATGGGCCACAAGAAGACCGGGCTGGAGCGCTGGCTGGCCAAGATTACCCTGGCCCTGGGTTTTTACGGTCACTTCTTTGTCGAGCACAACCGCGGCCACCACCGTGATGTGGCAACCCCGGAAGACCCTGCCTCATCGCGCATGGGCGAGAGCATCTATCGCTTTGTCTTCCGTGAGATGCCCGGTGCCTTCTTTCGTGCCTGGGATCTGGAAGCGCAGCGCCTTGAACGCTGCGGCAAGTCGGTCTGGAGTCTGGATAACGAGGTGCTGCAACCGGCACTGATCAGCGCGGTGCTGTATGGCGGCCTGATTGCCTGGCTGGGTATCGAGATCCTGCCGGTGATGTTGCTGATTGCCTTCTGGGGCGCGTTCCAGCTGACGCTCGCCAATTACATCGAGCATTATGGCTTGCTGCGGCGCAAGGAGCCAAGTGGGCGTTACGAGCGCTGCCAGCCGCATCATTCATGGAACAGTAATCATCTGTTCTCGAACTGGGCGCTGTTCCATTTGCAGCGTCACTCTGATCACCACGCCCATCCGACCCGGCGCTATCAGTCGCTGCGGGACTTTCCGGATCTGCCGCGGCTGCCAAGCGGCTACTTCGGCATGTATCTGCTGACCTACTTCCCGCCGCTGTGGTTCAAGGTGATGGACAAGCGCCTGCTGGATGCAGTCGGCCGTGACGCTTCGCGCATCAACTTTCTGCCGGCCAAGCGCGAGATGCTGATGCGTCGTTACGGGCTGGTCGATGCGACAGCGCCGGAGGGTGCGGAGGTGGCCGCATGAGCCGCTATCAATGTCCGGAGTGTGGTTACGAGTACGACGAGGCGGCGGGTGACCCGCATCAGGGTTATCCGGCCGGCACGCACTGGGAGGCGTTGCCGGACAGTTTTACCTGCCCGGATTGTGCCGTGCGTTACAAGGAAGACTTCAAGCCGGTTGAAGAGTGATGCCGCGGCCGCCTACAGCGGCCATACCCACAGCAGCATGGGAATGCCGATGGCGATCACCAGCAGTTCCATCGGCAGCCCCAGCCGCCAGTAATCGCCAAAGCGGAAACCGCCGGGGCCAAGAATCAGAGTGTTGTTCTGATGACCGATCGGCGTCAGGAAGGCGCAGGAGGCGCCGATGGCGACCGCCATCAGAAAGCTGTCCGGATTGACCCCCAGCTGACTGGCAATGCTGAGCGCAATCGGACACATCACTGCCGCGGTGGCGGCGTTGTTCATGAAGTCGGACAGCGTCATGGTGACCACCAGCATCAACGTCAGCGCAATGACCGGATTGCCCTGGGCAACATGCTCCAGCAGGGTGCGAGCCAGTACGTCGGCGGCGCCGGTGTCGGCCATCGCCGCCGCCAACGGCATCAGCGCGCCGAGCAGAATGATGATAGGCCAGTCGATCGCCTCGTAGATGCGCCGCAGCGGAATCACGCGGGTCAGCATGTAACCCAGGACGCCAGCGGTAAACGCCACGGCGGCGGGCAGCACGCCGAAGGCGGCGAGTGCCACGGCGGCAATCATGATCGCGACTGCGGTGATTGCCCGGCGACGATCGGGAATCAGGATGCTGCGCTGGGCCAGCGGTACGCAACCGTACTCGGCGGCAAAGCCGGCAATGGATTCGGCGTCGCCCTGCATCAGCAGCACGTCGCCGGCTTCGATTTCGGTCCAGCGCAGGCGGCGAATGGAACGGTGGCCCTGGCGCGAAATCGCCAGCAGGTTGATGCCGAAGCGGGTGCGCAGGGCGATGTCCGATGCGCTACGCCCCAGAATCGCGGCGCCGGGCTGGGCAACCAGTTCCTGCAGAGCGATATCGTCGCTGTGGCGGGCTGCCGGTTTCTCCTGCTCCTTATCCCGCTCTGGCTCCGACGGCGCCGCAGTGTCGGCGGCGCGGTCCGCCTCGGCTTCGTCTGCTTCATCCTTGCTGTCCTTGTCTGGCTCGACCGCCTCTTCGAGTTTCAGCCCCAGGCGGGTCAGCGAGGCGCCCAACGCGTCGGGCTCGGCCTCAATGACCAAGATGTCGCCGGCGTGCAGTCTGCGGCCGGGTTGCGGCGCGATGACGCGAAAATCGTTGCGTACCATGCCGACGATCTGGGCGTCGCCGTCGTCCAGCATCTGTTCGACTTCGCGCAGCTGTTTGCCATCGGCCTTGCTGTCGGCATCAATGTGGACCTCGGTGAGATAGGTGCCGGTGTCGAAGTTGCCGGCATCCGTCTGCGGGCGGTTCGGCACCAGCCAGCGTCCGGCAATGACCGCAAGCAGCACGCCGCCGATGGCGATGGCGAGGCCCACCGGCGTGAAGTCGAACATGCCGTAGGCACCCAGCTCGGTCTGCGCGCGGAAGCCGGATACGATCAGGTTGGGCGGTGTGCCGATCAGCGTGGTCATGCCGCCAAGAATGGTGCCGAAGGCCAGCGGCATCAGCACCTTGCCGGGCGGAATATTGTTACGACCGGCCAGCTGCAGGGCGATCGGCATCAGCAGTGCCATGGCGCCCACGTTGTTCATAAAGGCGGAGAGGGTGGCGCCCAGCAGGGTCAGCACGCCGAGGCCGAGCAACATGCCGCCGCGCTGGGGCAGCGCGCGCTGTGCCAGCGCTTCGACGGCGCCGGTGGTCTGCAGCCCCTTGCTGAGGATCAATACCGCGGCCACGGTGATGACCGCCGGATGACCGAAACCGACAAAGGCCTCGGTGGCCGGTGTCAGGCCGCACACCACGCAGGCCATCAGCGCCGCCAGCGCGACCACATCGTGGCGCCAGCGGCCCCAGAGGAACAGCCCGACGGTACAGGCGAGGATCAGCAGAATCAGTTGCTGGCTGGCGTCCATGCGTGGGCAGGCCTCCCGGGTTGGTTGTTCAGATCAGCCGCACCTTGAAGCGGCGCCTCTTGATCTTGCCGTCTTCCAGGCGCTGCAGCGCGAGTTTGGCCTGATCACGGCGGATGGCGACGAGGGCCTGATAGTCGCTGATGCTGATCTTGCCGATCGCATCACCAGTCAGGCCGGCCTCGCCGGTCAGGGCGCCGAGCAGATCGCCGGGGCGCAGTTTGTCCTTGCGGCCACCGGCTACTGCCAGTGTACGCATGGGGGCAATCAGCGGCCGGTCCGGGCGCTCCGGCAGGCGTTCGATGTCCTGCCAGTTCAGCTCGCCGTAGGCTTCCTCAATCGGCTTCAGGCGCTTGAGTTCGCGCGGGGCGACCAGACTCAACGCCAGACCGGATTGGCCGGCACGACCGCTGCGACCGATGCGGTGAACATGGGCGGCCGGGTCGGCAGCCAGCTCGACATTGATGACTGCCGCGACGCCGGCGATGTCGATGCCGCGTGCGGCGACGTCGGTGGCGGTCAGCACGCTGCAGCTCTGGTTGGCGAACAGCGCCAGGACCTGATCGCGCTCGCGCTGCTCCATGTCGCCGTGCAGGGCCTGGGCGCTGATGCCTTCCTTGTTCAGGTAATCGGCCAGTTCCTGGCACTGCTGGCGCGTATGACAGAAGGCGATGCAGGGTTGCGGGCGGTTGGCTGCGAGCAGGCGCAAGACGGATGCGAAGCGCTGCTCCGGCTGAATCTCGTAGAAGCGCTGCTCGATCGGGTTTTCCGGCGCGGACTGCTCAATTCGCACCTGCGCCGGATTGCGCTGAAACTCGTCGGTCAGCTGTTCCAGGCTTTCGGGGTAGGTAGCCGAAAAAAGCAGCGTCTGGCGGCGGCTCGGGGTCTGCTGGATGATCTCGCGAATGGCGTCGACAAAGCCCATGTCGAGCATCCGGTCGGCCTCATCCAGCACCAGGCAGTTCAGCTTGTCGAGGCTCAGGGTGCCGCGCTTGAGGTGATCCTGAACCCGGCCCGGCGTACCGACGATGACGTGGGCGCCCTGCTCCAGCGACGCTGCCTGCGGGCCGAAGGGAACGCCACCGCTGAGTGTCACGATCTTGATATTGCCCATGCCGCGGGCCAGCTTGCGCAGCTCATCGGTGATCTGGCCCGCCAGTTCGCGGGTCGGGCTGAGTACCAGTGCCTGACAGCCGAAAAAGCGCGGGTTCAGCGGCGTCAGCAGGCCGATGCCGAAGGCGGCGGTCTTGCCGCTGCCGGTAGGCGACTGGGCGATCAGGTCCTGACCGGCCAGAATCGGTGGCAGTGCCTGTGCCTGAATCGGCGTCATGCGCTCGTAGCCAAGCTGGGTAAGTGTCGCCAGCATGCTTTGCGGCAGTGGCAGGGTATTGAACTGATCGGAAGTCACGGCAGGCGCCCTTTGGACCGGGCGCTGCAGTGTAGCAGAGATGACTGGTACTCAGCGACGGATGCGGGTCTTGCGAAAACCGCCGTGGCTGGGAAAGGTGCCGGTGTCGCCGGTCAGCCAGAATCGCGTCGCCCGGTAGGCCGCTTGCAGTTTGCCGGTGTGATAGCTGCGGGCCTTGGCATAGGCCCAGCGCCAGCCGCGTTTTCGATCGTCCATGGTCGTTTGCCAGTATCGTACGGTGCAAAACGGAGCTGTTTTGCAGGATTAATGGTAATCAGGCCCGGCTCTGTCGTGCCCGGGCTGCCGGAGAATAACGGTATTTTGATATCACTGACAACCGCTGTTGTCAGTGATCGCCTGCTATGCCTGAGGAGCCAGTGTGACCCGGTTTCGTCCTTGCTCCTTGGAGGCATACAGGGCTTTGTCTGCGCGCTCCAGCAGTATCTGGTAGTTGGCCATGTCATCGCTGATAGTGGCTACACCGAGGCTGATGGTGTAGCTCAGCGGTGAGCCCTGATAGTCGAGTACCTGCTGCTCAACCGCCTGACGCAAGCGTTCGGCGAACTGGGCTGCGCCTTCCAGATGGGTGCCCGGCAGCAAGACGACAAACTCCTCGCCGCCGTAGCGTCCGGCGAAGTCGGTTTCGCGGGCCAGCCGGGAAGTGATTTCGGCCACCGAGCGGATGACTTCGTCGCCGGTCTGATGGCCATAGGTATCGTTGACCCGTTTGAAGTGATCGATATCGAAGATGACCAGGCTCACCGGGCTGTCGTAACGCTGGTGACGGGCGAACTCCCGCTCCAGGCAGCTCTCCCAGTAGCGTCGGTTGAGCAGTCCGGTCAGTCCGTCGCGCAACGCCAGCTCCTGCAGCTTGGTATTGGCGGACTCGAGCTGACGCTTGTTCACGGCAACGCCGGTTACATCGTAGATGATCAGGCAGACATGGTCGGTTTTGCCGGTGGCACTGCGCAGTGGCAGGATGGTGACGTTCTGGTACATCTCGTCGGCCAGGCCGGTGATTGGCTGGTAGCTCTTGAAATGAACCAGATTGGGGCGTTGCTCCCAGATAGTGAAGGCGCGGGTGCCTAGCATCACGGCCGTTTCGACCTTGTGGGTAAACCAGCTCTGGTCGATCTCCGGAAACAGCTCGAACAGCGAGTGGCGCGAAGCCTGCTCGGCGCTGACACCGGAGTGGTTCTCCATGAAGCTGTTCCAGACTTCGACGTTGTAGTCGCGGTCGAGTACGACCACGCCGACGTCGATGCTCTGGACGATATCGAGCAGCCAGTGAAGTTCATTGATATCGAAAGTGTCGGCCATGTGCTGCGTCTTCTTCCTTGATCAGTCGATCATGTAGTCGAGCCGCTCCCGCAACTTGGGTACCGAATCTTCGGTAAACAGCAGCAGCAGATCGAAATGAATGTCCAGGTTCTCGAGACCGTAGCTGATTTCGACAGCCAGCGTGCGTTTCCAGCGCCGCTGATTGATACGAATCAGGTCTTCGATCGGGCAGTGCTGGCCGAGCACCAGTGGATGCCCCTGCGACAGCGTAATGTTGAGCTGTTCGGACAGACCGTTGAGGCAGGCGCCGATGATGATACTGGCCAGGTCCAGCAGCATTTCAAGCTGGGCACCCTCATCGCGCTGGGTGTTCAGCAGGCGGGCAACATCATCGATCTCCGAGTCGTGGAAGATCAGCAGTGCCTCGCCGGCAATACCTCCACCAATATAGCCTTGGCAGATGGCGGACAGCCGGGCGTCGCGCTGGGCGTCTGCCAGGGCCATGTGCAACTCGCCCACCTCGAGAATGTTGACGTTGGGGATCGGCAGTTTGATGAATACACCCAGCACGCGTGCGAGCAACTCGGCGGCGCGGCCCATGGCGACGTTGGACACCTCGCGGAAGGCGTCGCGGAACGAGACATTGGGCAGCGTGCGGTAGACGTCTTCTTCTGCCGTCGCTGCTGTCGCCATCGGGACATCAACGCCGAGTGTGTTCAATGCCTCGGCCAGTTGCATCGGGTCAGCCGGCTTTTTGATGAAAGCGCGTGCACCGAGTGCCTTGGCTCGGCGTACTGCTTCATCCTGTACGTCGCCGGAAACCACGATGACTTCAGGTGTCAGGCCTTCCTCGCGTAATGCCGCCAGCACGCCAAAGCCATCCAGCTCCGGCATGGTCAGGTCAAGCAGCACGATCTGTCCGTTGCCCTGGCGGATGGCCTCAAGGCCCTCGACACCGTTGGCGGCCTGGCTGATGCGGAACGGCCAGTTGGCCGGCAGCGCACGGATAAGCTGCTTCCGAGCCATGTTCGAGTCGTCGCATACAAGCAGAGGAATGGCACTCACGGCATGATCCTTGTTGCTAAGCTGTCCGGCAGAGTTCAGTTGAGGGCAGGGTGGCCGATAGAAGGCAGATAGCCATCAATAAGTCTATTGGCCAAGCATGACAACTTATTGACCTGTTGAGAAGGGATATCAGGGTATATGTTTCGGGTTTTTCCGCGAGAATTCGGGTATTTTGCTGACCATGTCCGGCAAACAGGGATTACAGGATGATCCACTACCAGGAGTGGTCCGTTGGCTGTGGTGTTCAAACGGTGATCTGGCATGACTGACAGTCTCGAGCGCAACCTGCAGCATCGGCGGCGGGTGCTGCGGGCGCTGTTGTGGATGACCCTGATCGCGGGTGCCAGCTTTGCCCTGATCAACATCAAGCGCGAGCTTTATCTGCTGGCGTCGCTGGAGCTGATCTACGCCGCCTTCGCCGCTTTCATGCTGCGCTTTGTTGATACTACGCCGCATCTCAAAGCCTGGACCCTGGCTTTTCTTGTGCCGTTTTTCTGCATCATGGTAATTGCCCTGTTGTTGCCGCAAAGCTCGTTTACGGTCTTTGCCTGGATTCAGTCCATCCCGATCATTTCCTACCTGCTGCTGGGTAAGCGCGGAGGCTTCTGGATGGCGTTGATCTTCATCAGCCTCGGTGTACTGGCCTTCAACGTGCGCTATGTGACCGAGTTGAGCCTGGTCAATATGGCGGTGATGGCAAACGTGGGCTTCAGCGCTCTGGCGGTGATGCTGTTTTCGCATATCTACGAGCGCAGCCGTGACGACAACGAGCAGCGGCTGATCGAACTGGCCGGCACTGACAGCCTGACAGGATTGGCCAATCGCATGCGTTTGTCGGAGGCCTTTCGTGCGATGCGCAGTCAGGCGGACCGAAGCAATACCCCGTTGTCGCTGGTGGTGCTGGATCTGGATCATTTCAAGCAGGTCAATGACCGCTATGGCCATGAGGTTGGCGATAGCGTCTTGCTGCACACCGCGCAGTTGCTCAAGCGCCGGCTGCGAGACTCTGATCTGCCCTGTCGGCTGGGGGGAGAGGAGTTCGCCATGCTGCTGCCGGGTGCAACGCTGGAGCAGGCCGCTGATCTGGCCGACGCTGTCCGTGTGCTGCTGGCTCAGAGCCCGGTTGCAGTCGGCCGGGAAAGACTGAATGTAACCTTCAGTGCCGGGGTTGCCACCCTCGGTGAGGACGGAGACAGCCTGAGCGAGCTGCTCAGGATCGCTGACCGACGAATGTACGAGGCCAAGGGCGGTGGACGTAATCAGGTGGTGGCGGCCGGGCAGCGCTATGCGCTGGCAAAGCCGGACTGCGCCTCTGATGCGTGTTCTGAATAAAGAACAAGTCGTTCAGATTAATTGCCGATGACGTGGGCTCTTCTACACTGTTTACAGAGGTTGACTAACGGACAGGAGAGCGAGCCATGCGTATCGGCGTACCACGAGAAATCAAGAATCATGAATACCGGGTCGGACTGACTCCTGCATCTGTGCAGGAGCTGGTCGGCCACGGTCACGTGGTGCTGGTCGAGTCAGGTGCCGGTGACGCGATTGGTTACGATGACGCGTCATACCGGCAGGCTGGCGCCCAACTGGTTGCCTGTGAGCAGGTTTTCAGTGACAGCGACCTGATCGTCAAGGTCAAGGAGCCGCAGGCCGAGGAGCGGCAACGCCTGCGTCCAGGGCAGACGCTGTTTACCTATCTGCATCTGGCGCCGGATCCGGCCCAGACCCGGGACCTGCTTGCATCCGGGGCAACCTGCATCGCCTATGAAACCGTGACGGACGCGGCCGGCCGTTTGCCGCTGCTGGCGCCCATGTCTGAGGTTGCCGGCCGTATGGCCATTCAGGCCGGTGCCAGCTGCCTGGAAAAGGCCCATGGCGGCCGCGGCGTTCTGCTGGGTGGTGTTCCGGGCGTGCCACAGGGGCGAGTAGTCATCCTCGGAGGTGGCGTTGTTGGCAGTAATGCGCTGGCGATGGCGGTCGGACTGGGAGCCCAGGTCCTGGTTCTCGACAAGAGTGCCGACGTGCTGCGTCGTCTTGATGACCGGTATGGCAACCGGATTCAAACCCTGTATGCGACCAATAGCGCTATCGAAGAAGCGCTGCTGCAGGCAGATCTGGTGGTGGGGGCGGTGCTGGTACCGGGTGCGGCTGCGCCAAAGCTGATCACTGCCGAGATGGTTGCCAGGATGCCGTCGGGCAGTGTGCTGGTGGATGTTGCCATCGATCAGGGCGGCTGCGCCGAGACCTCTCATGCCACGACCCATGCAGATCCTACCTATATTGTTGATGGCGTGGTGCATTACTGCGTTGCCAACATGCCGGGCGCGGTCGCCCGCACGGCGACGCAGGCGCTGAATAATGCGACATTGCCCTTTGTGCTGGCACTGGCAGAGCAGGGTGTGGCGGCGGCGTTGCGCTCTAATCAGCACCTGGCCAACGGCCTGAATGTCAGTCGGGGGGCGTTGTGCAATCGCGAAGTCGGTGCGGCGCTCGGCCTGCCGGTGCAGTCTCTGCAGGAGGCCTTGAGCGCGATGGCCTAGCCTGGCTGGCCAGCCAAGGGGTAACGACAACAACGCTTGTAAACCGATGGGGGCTCTATAACGTGGACAACCAGACTGCCGCGACAAACCTGCGGACCCTGTACGACGAATATGCCCGGCGCCTTGATGCGCTGGAGCGGGACCTGCGTAGCAGCCATTCTACCGACTGGGCCGAGCAGGCCCAGGAGCGCGAGAATGACGATGTGATGCGGGGGCTCAAGCTGGAGGCCGAAGCGGCGCTGCGTGAGGTGGAGGCAGCGCTGCAACGTCTGCGCGAAGGGCATTACGGTCAATGTCAGCGCTGCGGCGAGCAGATCGCGTCTGCGCGTCTTGAAGCCTTGCCGGCGACGCCCTGGTGTGCCGGCTGCGCCGATCAGGCCTGATCGCTCTCGCTGCGCAACTGGTCGATACGCTGATCCTTGCGTTGCCACAGATCTGAGACCCAGCGCTGGAAGTGCTCCCGGTAATGCCGATCGCCGCTGTAGTCGCCTTCCAGCAGGGCCTCTGGCAGCTCGCATTCGTGAATGTCGACGATTACATGCGGGACCTGACCGCTGACCAGCGCCCAGAATCCCGGAGGTCGTGCACCGGGGTAGACGATGGTGACATCCAGAACGGTGTGCATCTGTTTGCCCAGCGCGGCGATGACGAAGGCGATACCACCGGATTTGGGTTTCAGCAGGTTACGGTAGGGCGACTGCTGCTGAGCGTGTTTGGCCGGGGTGAAGCGCGTGCCTTCCAGATAGTTGACCACGGTAACCGGCAGCCCCTGGAACTTCTCGCAGGCACGCTGGGTTATTTCCAGATCCTTGCCTTGATCCTCCGGATGTTTCGCCAGGTGGGCCTTGCTGTAGCGCTTCATGAAGGGGTAGTCGAGCGCCCAGAAGGCGAGGCCGAGAAACGGCACCCAGATCAGCTCGCGTTTGAGGAAAAACTTGAAGTAGGGTGTCTTGCGGTTGAAGGCCTTGACCAGCGCGGGGATGTCGACCCAGGACTGATGATTGCTGATGACCAGATAGGAGTGCTGCTGGCTGAGATTGGCATCGCAACGGATGTCCCAACGGGTCGGCGTCAGCAGTGCGAAGATCGCCTTGTTGCCCTCTGCCCAGGTTTCGGCGATCCACATGACGGCGGCGGAGCACAATCGTTGCAACGGGGGCCATGGCAGCAGCTTGACGATGCCGATCAGCAGCATCGGGCCGATTCCTGTCAGCGTGTTGAGCAATATGAGCAGGCAGGTAAGGATACCTGTGATCCAGTGCGGCATGGCATGTCCCTTGGGTAATTCAGTTCCAAGCATAGCGAGTTTTCTGCGGCCGCGACCAGTCTGTGTTCACCCGTAAGGGTGATGTGCAGGCGCCCGGGGCGCTTCTATCGTCGGGGGCCTGACGGGTTTACGTTGCAGCCTTGGAGTGGGCATGGGTTCTGCCGGCAAGCTGGATATCTGTTTTCTCTACCGTCGGGCAGCGGGGGTGCCGATAGTGCGTCGACGTGGTCAGCAGGTATTGCTTGCCATGCTGTCCGGCGTACTGCTGTGCCTGCCCTGGGTCGATGGCAGTCTGTACTGGACCGCCTGGTTTGGCTGGCTTCCGCTGCTCTGTGCCCTGCAGGGCGTGTCGCCGCTTCGTGCGGCGCTGCTGGGATGGCTGACCGGCAGCCTGTTCTATCTGGGCACAGCCTATTGGATGGTCCACTTTGCCATTCACCTCAAGGGCTTGTCACTGCCGCTCAGTGTGCTTCTGGCAGCGCTGTTCTGGATCTATTGCGGGGCTGCAATCGGACTCGGTTGCCTGCTCTATCGCTGGTTGGCTCGGCGTCTGCCGCAACTGGTACTGCTTAGCTTTCCGCTGTCCATCGTCGGCGTCTGCGCCCTGTTTCCCGGGTTGTTCGATATTCGTTTCAGTGAGACCCAGGCAGCGTTCCTGATCGCGATTCAGGGCGCTGATGTGGTCGGCGCTCAGGGCATGGACTTGCTGATCCTGCTGGTCAACGGACTGCTGTTTCAGCTGCTTGCGGGTGTGCGCGGTCGGGTAGCGTCGGCACTGGCGGCAACGGGCGCGGTGCTGGTGCTGGTCTGGTTTGTTTACGGTTGGCAGGCGCTGGCCCACTGGGATGCCGAGGTTGCCAACTGGCAGCGTATGCGTGTCGGGCTGGTGCAGCCCAATGACGCGCCGACCCGGCGGATTCCCGCGCCGCCCGCCGGATATTCCCGGCAATATCCCGAGGAGATGGAAGCAAGCCGTCGCCTGGCCGCCGCCGGCGCGCGCTGGGTTGTCTGGCCGGAGGCCCGTTACAAGGGTTACTTTGATCACCAGAGTGTCCGTCAGGCCTACGCCGACCAGGTGCTGGCGATGGGCGCCGATCTGCTGTTCCATGATGTGGAGACCCGCAATCGCCACGCCGAGCCGATCAGTTACAACACGATGGGCTGGCTGCGCCGCGACGGCGAACTGGCAGAGCGATACCGCAAGATGCTGCGCGTGCCCTTTGGTGAGTACCTGCCGGCGTTCTGGCAACTGCCCGGCATCAGCACCTTGACCCACGCCGTGCTGGGGGACTATCTCCGGCCCGTAGGGGCGGGGGACGTGCATACCCGTTTTGCGATCGACGGGATGCAGGTGGTACCGAAAATTTGCTACGAGACCGCCTTCCCCGAGTTTATTGCCGACGCGATCGGGGATGAGGTGAGCGGCGCTGTGCTGCTGTTTGTCTCCCAGGACAACTGGTTTGGCGAGACCTCGCAACCCTTTCAGCACCGGGCCATATCGATCATGCGAGCGGTTGAAAATCGGGTTCCCATGGTGCACCTGATCAACAATGGCCCTTCGGTTGCGGCGGCACCCAGTGGTCGGCCGCTGGCGGGTACGCCGGCCTTTTCGCGGGCCGAGTTGCTGGTTGATCTGCCCTATTCCGTCAGTGCGCAGGCCAGCTTCTATGGCCGTCATGCACATCTGCTGGGGCGGCTGTGGCTGGCGATGCTGGCCGCGCTGATACTGCTGGCAATCCTGCTGGTCCGGCGGCAGGGGCGTGACGCCGGCACGGCAGAGGTTCACGGCACTCGCTAACCTGCACGCGGAGTATGCAGCTCAGCGTGTCAGCTACCTGGCAGCTTCTCGCTGCGGTAGAGGGGTTGTCCTTCCTTGATGGTTTCCAGCACCCGGAGCGAGAGCAGGTCCTCTTTAGCCACGGTGGTCGGGTCACGATCCAGGATGATCAGGTCTGCCAGCTTGCCGCTGCTGATCGAGCCCTTGCTGTCCCCTTCAGAATGCTGCCAGGCGGGCCAGAGAGTCATTGCCTTGAGGGCAGTTTCCACATCCAGCCGCTGGTCCGGGCCAAGCACATAGCCGCTGCGGGTAACGCGGTTGACCGCGCTGTGCAGCAAACGCATCGAGTCGGGGAAGATAACCGGCGCATCGGAGTGGATGCTGAAGGTCATCCCAGCCTGCTGAACCGCGCGGGTGGGAGAGATGAAAGCGGCCCGCTCCGGTCCGGCAACCGAGGTGCGGTGCCAGTCGCCCCAGTAGAATGTATGCATCGGATACAGTGAGGGGAAGATACCCAGCGCCTTGAGCGGCGGTATCTGGTCGGCTCGCAGATACTGTCCGTGGATCATCACCGTATGCGGTCCGGACGAGGGCGGGTTGCCGGGCTGAGCCATGCGCACCAGCCGGATCATCTGATCGATGGCGGCGTCACCGTTGGTGTGAATCAGCAACTGCCAGCCGTGGGCGTAGGCCTTGCGCATCATCGCCAGCGGTACGGCGTCGTCGGCAAAAATCGGACGGCCGCGGTAACCGGCCTGTTCATGTTCAGGGGGCTGGGCGTAGGGCTGGGTGAACCAGGCAGTCTTGCCCTGCGGAGAGCCGTCAAAGGTGAGCTTTACACCGCCCAGACGCAGGTGACTCCGATAGTCGTGGGACATCAGCGGGCCGGTGAGTACCGGGCTGTCGAGGGTTTGCTCCAGGTCCGGATAGATCACCAGGTCCAGCTTGAGCAGACCGGCGTCGGCGGCCTGTTGCATGCCGACCACGGTATCGGCGGAGGCGCGGCCTTCCTGCACTGTAGTGAAGCCGTTGGCCAGATAAACCTGTTGGGCCCGGTTGAGCATGTCGGCGTGCTGAGCCGCAGTGAAACCGGGTATCAGCCTGATCAGGGTGGCGATATGCGCGTTCTCTTCCATGACGCCATTGGGCGTGACACCGTCCGCCTCCCGGATAATGACGCCGCCTTCGGGATTGACGGTGGTCGCGTCGATACCGGCCTGCTTCAGCGCCAGGCTGTTGTAGACCCCCAGGTGCCCCGACTGGTGGATGGCAACAATCGGAATGTCGGTGGCAACTGCATCGAGCTCCTGGCGAGTTGGGTGGCGTTTTTCCGCCAGTTGCGAGTCGTCGTAATTGAAGCCGATCAGCAGGTTCATCTCGCGCGCCTCGGGATGGGCTGCGAGGTGCTCCCGAAGCGCAGTCTGCAGCTCGGCGATTGAGCTTCCCGGACCATCGGGCGGCGGCAGCAGGTTGGCCGAGATGGCCTGCAGGCCAACCATGCTGAAATGGCTGTGCGCATCGAAGAACGCGGGCAGCAACGCGTGACCTTGCAGGTCATGCAATGCAGTCTGTGCCGTCCGGTGGGCACGTTCGATCTCGGCACGCGAGCCGACGCCGATAATTTTTCCATCGGCAACGGCAACCGCTTCGGCGCGCGGTTGCTGGTCATCCATGGTCAGAATCGGACCGCCCAGGTAAATGCTGTCGGCGACTTGCCCAGTGGCAGCGGTTGTCGGGATGCTGGCAAAAAGCGTCAGGGCAAGGGCTGTGTAACGTGCGCTCATGGCGTGTCTCGCTCCATTTGGTTAGCCGTCTCAATGGGGCGGCACCGAGGGTGATCAGTTGGAGTGTAGACGGCTCTGTGGCAAGGATACCGGAACGGGTTAGGTTTGCCGTGGCCACTGGGCCATGGACCGATTCAGGCGAATTGACCCGCGGTGTAGCCGGATGACCATGCCCACTGGAAGTTGAAGCCGCCGAGATGGCCGCTGACGTCGATCACCTCGCCTATGAAGAACAGCCCGGGACAGTGTTTGGCTTCCATGGTCTTGGAACTGACGTCGTCGGTGCTGACGCCACCGAGGGTAACCTCGGCGGTGCGATAGCCTTCTGTGCCGGAGGGCTTGAGCTGCCAGCTGTTGAGCTTCGCCCCGATCTCGCGCAGCTGTCGATCCGGCATTTCGGCCAGCGCTGTATCGTCGTCGGCCGGCCACCAGAGCGCCTGCAATTCGGCTACCAGCGACTTGGCCAGATGGATGGCCAGACGGGTTTTCAGCCGGCTGCGTGGTTGCTGCTGTTTTTCCTCGAGCAGCCAGGCTGTGGCATCGAGGCCGGGCAGCAGGTCGACACTGAGGGGGTCGCCCGCCTGCCAGTAGTTGGATATCTGCAGCATGGCCGGGCCGCTCAGACCGCGATGGGTAAACAGCATGGCCTCACTGAAGTGCTGGCCGTTGCAGCTGACCTCGACATCCAGCGCCAGGCCGGCCAGCCGCTCGCAGATCGGCTTGAGCTGGTCGCTGAAGGTGAAGGGCACCAGCCCGGCGTGGCGCGGGACCAGTTTGAGGCCGAACTGCTCGGCCAGCTGATAGCCAATGCCGCTGCCGCCGAGTGTCGGGATCGACAGACCACCGGTGGCCACCACCAGCGACTGGCAGCGCAGTGTGCCGGGGCGGCCCTGCTGTTCGACGCTGAGGACGAAGCCGCCATCCTCTGCCCGGGCTACGGTGCTCAACTCGCAGTGGGTACGAATTTCCACGCCGGCCTGCAGACATTCGTTCTCCAGCATGGCGAGAATCGGCTTGGCCGAGTCACGGCAGAACAACTGCTGGTGTTTGCGCTCTTCATAGTCGATGGCGTAGCGGCCGACCATGGAGATGAAGTCCCACTGGTTGTAGCGCTTGAGGGCTGATTTACAGAAGTGCGGGTTGGCGGAGATGAAGTTGTCTGCCTCGACACTGTAGTTGGTGAAGTTGCAGCGCCCGCCACCGGACATCAGGATTTTCTTGCCGATGCGGTTGGCGCGCTCGAGTACCAGCACCCGGCGGCCACGCTGGCCTGCGGTGGCGGCGCACATCAGGCCCGAGGCGCCGGCGCCGAGTACGATTACGTCAAAGTCGAAAGCGGGCTGGGGCACGTTGAACTATCCGCAAGGGCAGGGTGGCTGGAAACGGCGAATTCTAGCATTGTTGGGGTGTCTGCGCCGGGCTGGCGTAGAATGGCGGTTTATCCCGTTATCGAGGCTTGTCGCATGTCTTCCAGTGTCCCGCCGGACCACCGCAATGCTGATCCGCTGCACGGCGTTACTCTCAAGGTGCTGCTGCAGTGGCTGGTTGATCGCTATGGCTGGGACGAGTTGGGGCGGCGGATACCGATCAACTGCTTTGTGCACGAGCCCAGTCTGAACTCCAGTCTGAAATTTCTGCGGCGCACCCCGTGGGCGCGCGAGAAGGTAGAGGCGCTGTATATTGCTAGTCTGCCAGCCAGCCGAGAGTAACGCCTGCCAGAATCAGGTAACGCCCGCCCTTGGCGACCAGTACGATCAGGGTGAAGCGCCAGAGGGGTTCGCGCATGACCCCGGCGACGATGGTCAAAGGGTCGCCGATGAAGGGCGCCCAGCTCAGCAGCAGTGACCAGAAGCCCCAGCGATGATAGGCCTGCTGGGTGCGATGCAGACGCT
This sequence comes from Halopseudomonas sp. T1L2, assembly GCF_055397385.1. Lineage (NCBI taxonomy): Bacteria > Pseudomonadati > Pseudomonadota > Gammaproteobacteria > Pseudomonadales > Pseudomonadaceae > Halopseudomonas > Halopseudomonas sp. T1L2. The sequence continues at coordinate 3,539,743 of NZ_AP040865.1, forward strand.
CGGGTGTCAGCGGGAACCAGCGCCGTTTCTGGAAGTGTTCGATATAGCGCCCCAGCCACCAGTTGATCATGGCGCCCAGCAGGTTGCCGGCGGTCGCCACCATCAGCGTCAGGGTCAGGTCGTAGCGCTCGGTCAGCAGCATGCCGACCAGCACCACCTCGGACTGCAACGGCAGCAGGGTGGCGGCACCCAGTGCGGCCAGGAACAGCCCTGCATACCCGCTAAGTTCCCACATCTATTCGTCTCGACTGCGGTGTTGGCCTGCATGATAACCCGCGTAGCCGATATTGCCTGAGTTGACCTGAATTTCAGCGCTTTGTTCTGAATTTCCAGAAAAGCCGAAGTATGCCTTCACGCGCCTGGGCAAAACGTGAATAATTCCCCGCCCCGATCTTCTACCGTGCCGGAGTTTCCTTGTCAGAGCTGTCTGCCGACCTGTCGTCGGCGTCTTCAGATACCCCCCATCGTTCCCTTTCCTGGCTGGTACTGCTTGCCCTGGCTGTCGGAGGCTTCGGTATCGGTACCGGTGAATTTGTGATCATGGGCCTGATGCCGACCATGGCCGCGGATCTGGGTGTCAGCGAGCCGCAGGTCGGGCACGTCATCAGTGCCTACGCTCTGGGCGTGGTCGTCGGTGCGCCTATTCTGGCTGTGCTGGGTGCTCGCCTGTACCGGCGACACCTGCTTTTGCTGCTCATGGGGTTCTTTGCCCTTGGTAATGCTGCGACGGCGCTGGCGCCGGGGTATCACTCGCTGATACTTGCCCGTTTCGTTACCGGCCTTCCGCACGGCGCCTATTTCGGAGTTGCGGCGCTGGTGGCCGCGTCAATGGTGCCATCGCACAAGCGTGCGGCGGCGGTCAGCCAGGTAATGCTCGGGCTGACCATCGCGATTCTGATCGGCAATCCTCTGGCAACCCTGATGGGCCAGTCGATTGACTGGCGTTATGCCTTTGTCGCTGTGGCGCTCATTGCGCTGCTGACCGTGCTGCTGGTTGCCTGGGTTCTGCCGCTGGATCGCAGCGAGCATCGCAGCAACCCATTGACCGAACTGCAGGCGTTTCGGCGCATTCAGGTCTGGTACGCGCTGGGTATCGGTGCAATCGGTTTTGCCGGCATGTTCTGCGTGTTCAGTTATCTTGCGGTAACCCTGCTGGAGGTCACCCGGGTATCGCCGCTGGTGGTACCGGTAGCGGTGGCGACCTTCGGTGCAGGCACCCTTGCCGGCAATCTGCTGGGCGGCTGGCTGTTCGAGCGTCTGCAGTTCAGGGCCGTTGCTGTGGTGCTGATCTGGAGTGTGCTGGTGCTGCTGTTCTTTCCGTTTGCCGTACAGACGCTGTGGAGCGCGCTGCTGGCAGCCTTTCTGGTCGGCACCATGGTTGCCCTGTCGCCGCCCCTGCAGACCCGCTTGATGGATGTGGCGGCCGATGCCCAGACCCTGGCAGCGGCCTCGCACCATGCGGCGTTCAATGTGGCCAATGCCCTTGGCCCCTGGCTGGGCGGAGTGGCGATCAGCGCCGGTCTGGGCTGGACGGTGACCGGCTATGTCGGTGCCGTCACGGCAGCACTGGGCATGCTGCTGTTTCTGCTCGCCTGGCGGCACCAGCGCCAGCACCCGGAGGACATGCGTCCCGGGAGCTGATCTCAGGCCTCGCCGATGTTTGCGTCGTTGAAGGCGTTGGCGCGCTCTGCTGCCGGGCGCGCGAAGGCGGCGGCAACGTAGTCGGCAAAGCCGGGGCGTTCGGGGACGATCCCCTCCTGCATGGCCCAGCCCAGCTGGGATGACAGATACAGATCGGCGGCGGTGAAGTTGTCGCCGCACAGCCAGGGGCCGCCGAGCATCACCTGTTGCAGGGTATCGAGGGTGTCTTCGAAGCTGCCGAAGCCGACCATGCGCGCGCGCTCCGGTGGAACTTCCCAACCCAGCTTGCGGGCGGTAATGGCCTGTTCCAGCGGGCCGGCTGCAAAAAAGAACCAGCGCAGATAGGCGGCACGGCGCGGATCGTCGACCGGCGGTGCCAGCCGGTGCCGCGGGAAACGGTCGGCAAGGTAGGCGCAGATGGCCGGGCACTCGGTAATCAGCAGGTCTCCGTGCATCAGGGCGGGTACCTTGCCCATCGGGTTAATCACACGATAGGCGTCGCCTTTCATCTCATCGCCGTAACGAATCCAGACCGTTTCGTAGGAAACCTGCAGCTCCTCGAGCATCCAGTGCACCATCCGGCCGCGCGACTGCGGATTGCTGTAAAGGGTGAGTCCATGCATGGGTGGTTCTCCATTACCGCTCATTCAGTGTCTTGCAAGCATAGTCGCTGTTTGTCGGGTCACCAGTCCAGCACTACCTTGAGCAGGCCGATGCTGCTGACGGCCAGCAGAGTCAGGCCCAGTACGCGGAAGAAGCGGCCGCCGCTGTCTGCCAGCATACGGTTGTGGAAGCGCAGGCCAATCAGGTGGCCGACTGTTACACAGGGCAGCAGCCAGAGATGATGAATCAGTTGCAGGTCTACTCCGGCCCAGACGAAGGCGGCCATCTTGATGGCAACCAGCACGAACCAGAGTACGAACAGGGTGTCGCGCAGCTTTTCCCGGGCAACATGCTGCGCCGCAACGGCGATGATCAGGGGCGCGCCGATCAGCGAAGTGCCGCTGATATAGCCACCCAGCATCAGAAACAGGGTATCAACCAATCGGCTGTTACTGCGAAACGGCCGGTTGAGAATGTAGGAGATCGCGTAGCCGGAGACGATGACGAAGATGATCATGCTCATCACGTCGGCCGGCAGGGTCAGCAGGCCGAACACGCCGATCAGCTTGGGCACCATCATCACTGTCAGCATGTGGCCGAGATAGCGCCAGTCGACCGTGCCGCCGCCAGCCGGGCGCGACGCCGCGCGGTTGTTGAGAAAGACCGTGAGCGACGAGAACAGCAGCAGATGTGCGGCGATCAGCGGCAGGAATACCAGCGGATCGTCGTGTACCAGCAGTAGAAACGGCAGTGACAGTACGGCCCCGCCGAAGCCCAGCCCGGACCGGACAAAGCCACTCCAGACGAAGATCAGGCCGATCAGCAGATACTGCGTCAGGGTCAGATCAGTCATGGCAGCGTCTCCGGGTCAGTGTGGCGCGATAGTGTACCCGAGCGCGCTGGCGCGGTGGTTCAGCGATTGCGGTCGAGCGTCAGATCGGTGTGGCTGTAGAGGCGGAAATCGCCGCTGGTTTCGGCATAGTCCCAGCGTTCGACAGCGCAGTGGTGAAACAGGCCGTCGGTGCTGTGTTCGATCAGGTTGACCGAGTTGGGTATGTTGCCCCGCACCCGGGACGACAGGGCGGTGCCGGCTTGGGCGGTCCAGGCTTGCCGTTGACCATGGCCGTTCAGCGGTCGCACATAGGGCAGGTGGATGTGGCCGGCCAGCAGCAGGTCCATCCCGGCATCAATCCAGCGCGGCACGATCCGCTCGTGATTGATTAGCAGATTGGCCTTGTCCGACGCTTCAATGGCTCGTACCGGATGGTGCTGGATAACGATGCGTAACTGGTCGCTGCGCGCACTTCGCAGCAGGCGTGAGACCCGCTCGATCTGACGCTCGCTGAGTTCACCGTTCTTGTGGCGCTGCGGGCGGGTGGAGTTGACGCCGATGACCAGCAGTCGACTGCTCTCGTACACCGGCTCCAGTTCGTTGCTGATGTGGTTGCGGTAGTGACCGTAGGGGTTGAACAGTCGGCCGACCAGATTGAACAGCGGCAGATCATGGTTGCCCGGCACCGAGAGTACCGGGGCCGGCAGTTGATCGGCAAAGGCCCTGGCGCGGCGGAACTGCTCGGCGCGCGCGCGCTGGGTGATGTCGCCGGTGAGCAGCGTGAGGTCCGGCCGTCGTTCCGCCGCGAAGGCGAGCAGGGCGGCCATGACCTCTGGCTGCTCGGTGCCGAAATGCGGGTCGGACAGGTGCAGTAACCGGATCATGCGTACTCCCGCAGATGCTGATCGCGGGGCACCAGCAGCGGCAGTCGATGGCCTGCTACCTGGAATAACAGCGGCGAATGCATCCAGCTGATCTCGCCGTCCATGGCTACCTTGACCCGACGACCCCGCTTGCCAAGGCGCACGCGCATCTGCCGGAAGCCGAAGCTGCTGACTTGCTCTGCATCACCGAGCCGGCTTAGCAGACCACGCAACAGCAGGCCGTAAAGTGCCAGCGTCCCCATTGGTCGGGCGGTCATGGCGACCAGATTGCCGTTGTCGAGCGCTTCACGCTGGGCAATGCCCACGTGCTCAAGCTGCAGCGCGTTGTTGCCGACCACGATGGTCTGGGTGCGGAAGCGTTTCAGCTGGCCCGCAGTCTCCAGTTGTACGCTGAACTGGCGATGAGCCCTGAGCAGGGTTGCCAGAGCGGCCCAGAATGCGACCAGGCGGCTGCGACCGTAGCGTTGCTTCCAGGCCTCGCGATCCTCGAGTAATGCGGGGTAGAGGCCAAGGCTGGCATTGACCAAAAATACCTGGCCGTTGAGCAGGCCGACCTGGACCGGCTCGATTATCGCGTCCAGCAGGCAGCGGCAGGCCTGCTCGGTATTCTGTGGAATGCCATAGCGGCGACCGAAATAGTTGAATGTGCCTTGCGGCAGGATGCCGAACGGGACATCGCTGCCCAGCACCGCGTTGCTGACGGCATTGAGTGTGCCATCGCCTCCTGCGGCGATCACCGCGCCCTGGTGCCGGCGTGCCTGTTCCAATGCGATTCGGGTCTTGTCGGCCAGCTCGCTGCCTTTGCCCGCCTCGAGCAGGGTAAAGGTGCGGCCTGCCTGAGTAAGGACGCGTTCTATGGTCTGACGCACGGTCTCGCCGTCGTGGCGACCGGAGCTGGCGTTGAGCACGATGAACAGCGGGGCCTCGGCGGGTAAGGGCTGTCCGGCGGATAGGGGCATGCGGTACCTCGCGGCTGCGTGTGTATCGGATACGGGTGACGCAGATCCTGGCTGGTTTCGGTTTTAGTCAGGCGGTTGTCGCCGAAGGTTCCATCCGTGTTGTTCGCGCCGAGCGCTGTGTCGCGGCTCTTAAGGCTGGATTAAGACTCGCTCCCTAAACTACAGCCACTCTCCACTTCGGCTCAGGGATTTGTGATCATGTCGGCGTCTACCCAGCGGTACCACTCACTCAACGTATCATTGCACTGGCTCATGCTGCTGCTGATTGCAGCGGTGTATGCATGCATTGAACTTCGTACCAATTTTCCCAAGGGCAGCGATCCGCGCGAGCTGCTCAAGCACTGGCACTTCGCTCTCGGCATGGCGGTGTTTGTGCTGGTCTGGTTGCGCCTGATCGGGCGGTGGCTGTTTCCTGCCCCGACCATTACGCCAACGCCGCCGGCCTGGCAGCGTGCGCTGGCGAGCGCCATGCACTGGGCGTTGTACGGTTTGATGATCGGCCTGCCGTTGATTGGCTGGCTTATTCTCAGTGCCGGCGACAAGACCCGGATTTTCAGTTGGTTGACCTTGCCGTCACTGGTCGCGCCTGACCGTGCGCTGGCAGGGCAGCTGAAGGAAGTGCATGAATGGCTGGGCATCGCCGGCTACTGGCTGATCGGTCTGCACGCCGCCGCTGGGATTGCCCATCACTACGTGCTGCGCGACAACACGCTGGTGCGCATGCTGCCGGGGCGCCGCGCCAACTGAGTGCCGCAACTGGTTGTTGAAAGGGTGTCAGGCGCCGGGGCTCGCGAGCTCCGGCGTCGGTGTTCATGCCGGCTGGCGACAGCCTGGCAGCCGGCTCAACAGCAGCGGTAACGCCAGCCCGGCGCAGGCTCCGGCCAAGACGTCGCTTGGCCAGTGCACGCCCAGTGTCAGCCGCGACAGCCCGACCAGCAGCAGCCAGCTCAGGCCGAGCGTCACCCATAGCGAGCGCTGTCGGGGGTGCCGACGGGCCAGCACAATGACCAGCGCACCGGCGCAGGCGGCGGTGCCCAGTGTATGGCCGCTGGGAAAGCTGTAGGTGCTTAATGCTGCGGTGTCCCACAGCTCCGGCCGCGGGCGGGCAATCAGCAGCTTGCTGATGACCACCAGCAGGGCGCCGCCCAGTCCGGACAGCGCCAGCAGCAGGGCATTGGCAAGGTCGCGCCGGACCAGCATGCCGATCACCCAGCAGCTGATCAGTATCGTCAGGAACAGTGCCGAACCGGTGTGCGTTGCAAACGCCAGTAACTGCGACAGCGCGGAGGGAGTGTGTTGACCGACCTGAAGCAGCAGGGCCCGGTCGGCACCTGCTGTTGCGTCGTTGCTCACCAGAGCGGTCAGCGTGGCTGCAATCATCAACAGGGCGAGCGGGCCCAGCAGCAGGTGGCGTGGCAGTGGAGCGCTGGCCGTCGACATCCGGCTGGCGTACAGCAAGCCGAGCGCGACTGCGGTGCTCAACAAAAGCAGCGGCAGCGGCTGCATGGCAGCGTCCTCAGAACGTATAAGTGCCGGGCTGCGGCTCCAGAGCCGGCGGTACCGGCGGCTTGACTGTCGGTTCCGGTACGGGGCTGGGGGCGGGTGGTGTCAGCGGCCTGGGAGCCTCGACCTTGACGTGCTCGGCCAGCGTTGCCTGCCAAAGGGTCTCAAACTTGCCGACAAAGTCTCTGAAGCTGTTGCGCTCTGCCAGTTGGCGAGCGTTATCGATAGCCGCCTCGGAATTCCACATGCTGGCGCGTTGGGACTCGCGCGCAGTGGATTCGGCGGTGCCGTAGATGAAGCCGGTTCTCACATCAACCAGCAGTGCGGACGTGGTTGCGCTGACGAACGCTTCCTTGTTCGGCAGAAAACCCAGGGTCACCGCCGACAGCGGACCGAGCGAGGTGCTTTCGACGTTGAAGCGTGTATCCAGAGTGTAGATCAGCAACATATCGGCCTTCAGGCGGGCGGCCCCCAGGCGCAGATCCTTGATGGTATTGAGCTCCTGCGGCAGGATCAGGCGGGTGATTGGCGCCACTGCGGCAACATTGTCCAAGGCGGCGATGCGCTGCACATCTTCTTCGCTCTCGACGTCGCGGGTGGTCACCACACTGAAGCTGCCGGTGCCGTAGCTGTCGGCGGTCAGCGAGCGGTAGCCGGAAGACTGCACGCGGACCATGGCCAGTCGTGCGGGGAATTGCGCTGCGGGCTCCAGCGCCATCAGCTCGACGATATCGTCATCGCCAAGCGTAGACATGTTTACCCCGGCCGCCGGTGTGGTGTAGGTGGCGCAGCCTTGCACAATGGCGAGGCCAAGGGCGAGCAGGGACACAAGAATACGTCGATTCATCGGCGTAGCGGTTCCTCGGAATAAGGGTGGGCGGTCCCGCGCGGCAGCCTTGTGGCAGCGGGGCCTGCGAACCGCGCATGGTATCGCGTTGAGCGCAGGGCAACAATCGGCGACAGAATCTTTCTCGGCTTTGCGGCCGCCTGCTGCGCGATGCCGGGGCGAGCACGTACACTGTGGGTCTTTGCATGCATCAGGGGTGGTAACCAGTGAGCGAGCTTTTTCGTATCGAACAGCGTGATCCCGAAACTTTCAGAAGGCAGACCCGGCGCAGCACGCTGATTGTCGTGGTGCTCTTTGCTCTGCTCGGCATGGCACTGCCGGCGCTGCTGATCGGCCTGTTCGGCAGCGCCGATGGCAGCAACTTTGGCCTGAATCTGACCGGTGTGCTGCTGGCGGCAGCGATCACCGCGACCCTGGTCCGTACCGTGTTTCTCAAACAATCCTGGATGGACGCTGCGGCTTACGGCTGGCGCCTGAAGCGCGCCCTGATGCGGGTGACCAACCAGATGCATCAGGTCAAGGACGCGGTGAAGGCGGGTGACGAGCAGGCGATGCTGCTGCTGCGCTTCTACCACCTTGGTCTGCAGCAGATGCACCACCTTGATGGCAACACCAGCGACATGCTGGAGCTGGTGGCCGAGCGCGAGCAGTTGCGTGAGGCGCTGGTCGAGCGTGGCCTCGCGGAGGATCAGATGGTGCTGCGCAGTGAATGGCTGGAGCATCTTGCCGGCCGCACCAAGGGCTAGCCGGCTTTCGGCGGCATAACTACCCATTCGGGTTCGTCAAACTCCCCGACGAAGCGAATCTCGCAGCAGTCTGCAGCGCTGCGGATAATCTCCGCGACGGCCGGGTCAGGCGTGCCTTCCATCGCATCCCGCGCGGCCTTGCTCTCCCAGTGGGCTATGGCAATCAGCTTGGCCGGGTCGCTCAGGCTGCGATGCAGTTCGGTGCCCAGGGCGCCGGGAGCCTGCTGAATCAGGCTGCTGGCGCGCACCCAGGCATCGGCGTAGTCCTCGGGCTGAAAGCCCGGCTTTATCGTCACCTCGAAGATGTATTTCATCGCTGGCTCCCGGAGTCAGTGCCGGCTGCTGTCGATATTCACCAGCCGCCCATCAATAAAGCGCAAGCGCCGGACCATGCCGTTGTCGGGGCCATAGGTCCAGAGGTCGATCGTGACGCTGCCTTCGGTCGGATAGCCATCCGGATCGATCTGACGCGGCGTGTGCTCGCGTTGATCGGGCTCGCCGCACAGTGCCAATACGTCATCCTGCGAGTCACCGGTCTCGACGATGCCGTTATCGCAGCGCAGTGAGGCGGCCTGTGCGGTGGATGTGGCGCTGACCACGGTCAGCAGGGTCAGTAGTAGCAGTCGGCCGTGCATTGGTTGCTCTCCCTTGGAGCAGGACGCTTGATGTTTCCATCATGCCTGTGTCATTTGCACAGGTCGAACGTCAGGCACAAAAAAGCCCGGCGCGATGGCCGGGCTTCTTGCTTGCTGCGGGTCTTACAGGCCGAACTTGGCCTTGAACTCACGGCGACGGCGGTGCAGGACTGGCTCGGTGTAGCCGTTCGGCTGCTTGGTGCCTTCAACGCACAGTTCAACGGCGGCCTGGAAGGCAACGCTGTCGTCAAAGTTCGGCGCCATCGGCTTGTAGGCCGGGTCGCTTTCGTTCTGACGGTCAACCACTGCGGCCATGCGCTTCATGGTTTCCATGACCTGCTCCTCGGTGCAGATGCCGTGGCGCAGCCAGTTGGCGATGTGCTGGCTGGAGATACGCAGGGTTGCGCGGTCTTCCATCAGGCCCACGTCGTTGATGTCCGGTACCTTGGAGCAGCCGACGCCCTGATCGATCCAGCGTACAACGTAGCCGAGGATGCCCTGGGCGTTGTTGTCCAGTTCCTGCTGGATTTCCTCGGCGGACCAGTTGGTGTTCGGCGCCAGCGGAATGGTCAGAATGTCGTCAACGGAGGCCGGAGTGCGCTTGGCCAGCTCTTCCTGGCGCTCGGCGACGTTCACCTTGTGGTAGTGCAGGGCATGCAGGGTAGCGGCGGTCGGGGACGGAACCCAGGCGGTGTTGGCGCCGGCCATCGGGTGACCGATCTTCTGCTCCAGCATGGCAGCCATCAGGTCGGGCATGGCCCACATGCCTTTACCGATTTGCGCACGACCTTTCAGGCCGGTGGCCAGACCGATGTCGACGTTGTTGTTCTCGTAGGCACCGATCCAGACTGCGCCCTTGATTTCGCCCTTGCGGATGAACGCGCCGGCTTCCATGGAAGTGTGGATCTCGTCACCGGTGCGGTCGAGGAAGCCGGTGTTGATGAACACAACGCGCTCGCTGGCGGCCTTGATGCAGGCTTTCAGGTTGACGGTGGTGCGACGCTCTTCGTCCATGATGCCGACTTTCAGGGTGTTGCGCGGCAGGCCCAGCATGTCTTCAACGCGGCCGAACAGCTCGGTGGTGAACGCCACCTCTTCCGGACCGTGCATCTTCGGCTTAACGATGTAGACCGAACCGGTGCGGGTGTTCTTGCGGCTGGTGTTGCCGTTCAGGTTGTGCATGGCGATCAGGCTGGTGACCGCTGCGTCCATGATGCCTTCCGGCACTTCGTTGCCGTCCTGGTCCAGGATCGCGTCGTTGGTCATCAGGTGGCCGACGTTGCGAACGAACAGCAGGGAGCGACCGTGCAGGGTCAGGGTGGTGCCGTCGGCCTTGGTGTATTCGCGGTCCGGGTTCATGGTGCGGGTGAAGGTGCTGCCGCCCTTGTTGACGGACTCGGCCAGGTCACCTTTCATCAGGCCCAGCCAGTTGCTGTAGACAACGGTCTTGTCGTCGGCATCAACGGCGGCGACGGAGTCTTCGCAGTCCATGATGGTGGTCAGCGCAGATTCCATCAGCACGTCTTTGACGCCGGCAGCGTCGGTCTGGCCGACGTTGCTGGTCGCATCGATCTGGATTTCGAAGTGCAGGCCGTTGTGCTTGAGCAGGACGGCAGTCGGCGCCGCAGCGTCGCCCTGGAAGGCGATAAACTGGGCGGCGTCTTTCAGGCCGGTGGTGCTGCCGTCTTTCAGGCTAACGCTCAGCTGGCCGTCCTTGACGGTGTAGCTGGTGGAGTCAACGTGGGAACCATTGGCCAGCGGTGCTGCCTCATCAAGGAAGGCGCGGGCGAAGGCGATAACCTTGTTGCCACGGATTTCGTTGTAACCCGGGCCCTTGGTGGCGCCGCCTTGTTCAGAGATCGCGTCGGTACCGTACAATGCATCGTACAGCGAGCCCCAGCGTGCGTTGGCAGCGTTCAGGGCGAAACGGGCGTTCATCACCGGCACAACCAGCTGCGGGCCGGCCATGGTGGCGATCTCCTCGTCAACGTTCTGGGTGGTGGCCTGGAAGTCAGCGGGTTCGGGCAGCAGGTAGCCGATTTCCTGCAGGAAGGCTTTGTATTCGGCAGCATTGTGGGGCTGACCGGCGCGTGCCTGGTGCCATGCATCGATCTTCGCCTGGAAGTCGTCGCGCTTGGCCAGCAGTGCCTTGTTCTTGGGAGCCAGGTCCTTGATCAGCGCTTCGACACCGGCCCAGAAGGCGTTGGCCTCGACACCGGTACCGGGAATGGCACGCTCGTTGATAAAGTCGTGGAGAACCTTGGCTACTTGCAAACTGCCAACTTGGACGCGATCTGTCATGTTACACCCTCACTGTGCTGACAACCTGCGCGCTACGCGCATCAGGACGTGGAAATTGGAGACGCGGTATGTTACACGATGATGTGTTGCAAAGCATGCCCGACAGGCGCAAATGTCCCGGGCCTGCGGCAGATCAGGGCGTGACCCGTGGGTCTGCTTCCCCCCAGCTGACTGGATACCGAATGGATCAGGCTTTTTTCTCATCCCTCGCTGAACGCCTCCCGGCACTTGACCCGGGGTTGGCGACGGACGAGGCGGCCCGCCGTTACGCTGGCTATTACGGCATCGATTTTCGTGACCGGGCTGAACAACACCTGGGCCGAATCGATGTCGATGGCTTCAGCGTGGCCACTCAGATATGGAAGCCGCCTGTGGCACGCGGCACCTTGCTGATCCTGCATGGCTACTACGATCACATGGGGCTTTACCGCCATCTGATTGAGTGGGCACTGGAGCAGCATTACGCGGTGCTGGCGTTCGATTTGCCGGGGCATGGCCTGTCCAGTGGCGAACGGGCCAGTATCGACTGTTTTTTGCGTTACCAGAAAGTGCTTGATGGCGTACTGGAGCAGGCGCTGCGCTGGAAGCTGCCGGCGCCCTGGCACATGCTCGGGCAAAGCACCGGTGGCGCGATTCTGATCGACCGCCTGCTGCATGGACCGCTGCCGGCGGAGCTGGGGCAGACGGTGCTGATGGCGCCGCTGGTCCGTCCGAAACAGTGGGCCTTTTCGCAAATGGGGTTGAAGCTGTTTGGCGGTTTTGTCCAGCAGCTCAGTCGGCGTTTCACCGACAACTCCACCGATCAGGCGTTTCTCGATTTCATTCGCAGCCAGGACCCGTTGCAGCCGCAGGTGTTGCCGGTAGCCTGGGTGCAGGCTCTGGAGCGCTGGATTCCGCGCATCGAGTCAGCGGCCTCGGTCGCCCATCGGCCGCTGATCATTCAGGGCCAGGAAGACGGCACGGTCGACTGGCAGCACAATCTGCAGGTGCTGGAGAGCAAGTTCACCCGCCCGGACACCTTCTACTTGCCGACGGCGCGCCACCACCTGGCCAACGAGCACCAGACGTTGCGCCAGCAGTACCTGGACTGGCTGGCGCCGCGGCTGGCAGGTTAAGTCGCCTGGCTTAGGGGGTCAGTGCATCGCGCGCGGCGGCGCTGGCGGCCTGGAAAAAGGCGCGGCCCGCATCGGACTCGCTCCAGTCGGCGTAGCGCCCCAGTTGCTGATCCGTCAGGTCACGGTAGACGTAGGCCAGGGTCTGCGGCAGGTTGGGTTCCATCTGGGCGCGCAGTGTGCCGCGGCGCTGGTCCGCCAGCCCGTCGGGAATGGTCAGCAGGCCGCCCAGCATATCGTTCGCACTTTGGGTCGCCAGACTGGCGAGCGCGAGCGATACTTCCTCGCCCATGTCCAGTGCCGGAAGCTGTTTGCCAAGCCGATTCAGCAGTGCTGCCCGCTGTGCGCTCGGGTTCTGCGCAGGCAAGCCGGCCTGCATCCGGCTGACCTCGGCGGGGGAGGTGGCGCGGGTTTCGGCGGCAGTGATCAACCGGCCAAGATCGCTGCGGTAGAACCGCAGGGCTTCGCTCAGCTGCTGGTCTGACAGATTGACGGATAGGCTCGCCATGGCGCGCGCTTCCATGCGGTCCGGTGCAAAACGTTCGCTGCTTTTGCGCATCAGGCTGTCGGCCAGTGCTGCGGGCAGCTGGGCAGCGTACCGGCTGCTAGCCTTGCTCAAGGCCTGCTGGAAGTGTTCCTGATGTGTTTTCATGCCGGAAGCCTGGTACAACTGGTGGGTTTCTGCCTGAACCGAGAGGCCAAGGCAGACAAGTCCGGCGAAGAGTGCGCCCTGTGCGGCGCGGAGCAATGTTTGGGGCATGATTTTCTCTGGATTGGCGGTGCGCAAAATTGCTTGCCTGTTGGGGGTGATCACCTAAAATGCGGGTCTCGTTGCTGCGCACGGTAGCAGATGTTCTTCTCCTGCCGCGTACCAGCCCTCCGCCAACAGCGACGAGTAGACGTCCCTCCCTTTGAGTAGTGTCACTATGTCCGAGTTCCCGTTGGTACCGGCCTCACGTTATGCGTGCGTGGCTGATGAGTTGGCCGAGCGTGGCTGGTCCGTGCAGGAGCAGTTTCTGCCCGAATCGCTGGCGCAGGCGCTGGAGCGAGACTGCCGAAGTCTCTGGCAGCAGGATGACCTCACGCCCGCAGCCATCGGCCGCGGTGACAGTCAGTTGGTCGTGCCAGGTATTCGCGGTGACTACACCCGTTGGCTGGATGAGTGCCCGCCAACGGCAGCCGGTCGAGCGTACATGGCGCTGATGGACGGGCTGCGTGAAGCGCTCAACCGCAGCCTGTTTCTCGGGCTCGATACCTTTGAAACCCACTATGCGCTATATCCGCCCGGGGCCGGCTATCAGCGCCATCTCGATCGTTTTCAGGACAGCCCGCTGCGCACCATATCGGTGGTAGCCTATCTGAACTCGGTATGGCAGCCGGGCGATGGCGGTGAGCTGCGGCTGTTTCTGGCGGATGGCGAGCGCGATGTTGCCCCGCGGGCCGGCACCGTGGTGATTTTTACCAGTGCCGATGTCGAGCATGAAGTGCTGGCGTCGCGCTTTGAGCGCGCCAGCCTGACCGGCTGGTTCCGCCGTCGGCCGGATAACCCGCTGCTGCGCTGATCGCTCCATCGCGCAGCCACTCTGGGAGTACGCATGGAGAGGATTCTGGTCAGTGCCTGCCTGCTGGGTCAGCGGGTACGTTATGACGGTGGCGGTTTTGATCCGTTGCAGCAATTGCTGGAGTGGCAGGCGCAGGGGCGACTGGTCGTGGTGTGCCCGGAAGTCGCCGGAGGCCTGCCGACGCCACGCCCGCCTGCCGAAATTCCCGGTGGGCAGGGCGCAGAGGTGCTGGCCGGACGGTTGCCGGTGCATACCGATCAGGGCGAGGATGTCACCGCGCCCTTTGTTCGCGGCGCCGAGCAGGCGCTGGCGCTGGTGCGCAGGCACGGTATCCGTTACGCGCTGCTCAAGGCACGGAGCCCGTCCTGCGGTAATGTCGAAACCTATGATGGCAGCTTCAGCGGCGTGCGCGTGTCGGGTGAGGGCGTGGCCGCGGCGGCGTTGCGACAGGCGGGTGTGCGGGTTTTCAACGAAGAGCAGCTTGCTGATCTGGCTGCGCTGCTTCAGAGCTAGAGGGCGCGCATAAAACGAAAAAGGCGCAACCGAGGTTGCGCCTTTTGGCGTTGCAGCGAGCTGCTTAGAACAGCACGCGAACGCGGATGGTGCCCTTGACCTGCTGGATCTTCTCAAGAGCCAGATCGGAGTACTCGGCATCGACGTCGATGACGACGTAGCCAACCTTCTCGTTGGTCTGCAGGAACTGACCGCAGATGTTGATGCCGTTGGCAGCGAACACCTGGTTGATCTCGCTCATGACGCCCGGCACGTTCTCGTGGATGTGCAGCAGGCGGTGTTTGCCCGGATGTGACGGCAGAGCGACTTCCGGGAAGTTGACCGAGGTAATGGAGGTACCGTTGTCGCTGTAGCGAACCAGCTTCTCGGCGACTTCCAGACCGATGTTGGCCTGAGCTTCCATGGTCGAGCCACCGATGTGCGGGGTCAGGATGCAGTTCTGGAACTCGCGCAGCGGGCTGACGAACTCTTCACCGTTGGCACGCGGCTCAACCGGGAATACGTCGATGGCAGCGCCGTTCAGGTGCTTGTCGCGCAGCGCTGCAGCCAGTGCGTCGATATCGACCACGGTGCCGCGAGCGGCGTTGATCAGAATGCCGCCCTTCTTCATGGTGCGGATTTCCTTCTCGCCGATCATCCACTTGGTGGCGGCGGTTTCCGGCACGTGCAGGGTGACGATGTCGGCCTCTGCCAGCAGCTCGTTCAGCGAACCTACCTGGGTGGCGTTGCCCAGCGGCAGCTTGGTGACGACGTCGTAGAACAGCACCTGCATGCCAAGGCTTTCGGCCAGAACCGACAGCTGGGTACCGATCGAGCCGTAACCGATGATGCCGAGCTTCTTGCCGCGGATCTCATAGGAGCCGGTAGCGCTCTTGATCCAGCCGCCTTCGTGGCAGGAGGCATTTTTCTCGGGAATCCCGCGCAGCAGCAGAATGGCTTCGGCCAGCACCAGTTCGGCAACCGAACGGGTGTTGGAGTACGGCGCGTTGAATACCGCTACGCCCTGACGCATGGCGGCGTCGAGATCAACCTGGTTGGTACCGATGCAGAAGCAGCCGACCGCGACCAGCTTGTTGGCGTGGCTGAAGATCTCTTCAGTCAGCTGGGTGCGGGAACGGATGCCGATGAAGTGAGCGTCGGCAATGGATTCTTTCAGCTGCTCTTCCGGCAGCGAACCCGTGTGGTACTCGATGTTGGTATAGCCAGCGGCGTTCAGAGTATCGACCGCAGTCTGGTGTACGCCCTCGAGGAGCAGAAACTTGATCTTGCTTTTGTCCAGCGAGGTTTTGGCCATGGTCATGGTGCAGTTACCCAAAATGCTGATGAAGGAAGGCCGAGCAACCCGTCTGCCCCGGAATGCGACGGAGGGGTCCTGTTTCGGAAGTCGCGTATGCTAGCATAATCTGCCTTTTTTGATGCCTGGCTGCGCATGAAATGTGTTCAGGCGCTGCATGAATTCCCTTTGAGAGCTCGCCATGACCCCAGACGCTGTGATTGCAACCCTCAAGACGCTGGTTGATCCGGACAAGGTGCGGACCGACGCCGAATCCCTCGACAATTGGGGTAAGGACTGGACCAAGCACTTTGCTCCGGCTCCGCTGGCGATTGTGTTTCCAAAGACCGTTGAGCAGGTGCAGGCGATTGTGCGCTTTGCCAACGAACAGAAGCTGGCGCTGGTGCCCTCCGGCGGCCGTACCGGCCTGTCGGCGGCGGCGGTGGCTGCCAACGGCGAGATCGTGGTGTCGTTTGACTACATGAATCAGATTGGCGAGTTCAACGCTTACGACCGCACCGTGGTCTGCCAGCCGGGCGTGGTGACCGCGCAGCTGCAGCAGTTTGCCGAGGAAAAGGGGCTGTACTACCCGGTGGACTTCGCTTCCGCCGGTTCCAGCCAGATTGGCGGCAATATCGGCACCAATGCCGGCGGTATCAAGGTAATTCGCTATGGTATGACCCGCAACTGGGTGGCCGGCCTGAAGGTCGTCACCGGTACCGGCGAGCTGCTGGAGCTGAACCGTGACCTGATCAAGAACGCCACCGGCTACGATCTGCGTCAGCTGTTTATCGGCGCTGAAGGTACGCTGGGCTTTGTGGTTGAGGCGACCATGCGTCTGGAACGTGCGCCGAAGAATCTGACTGCGATGGTGCTGGGTACGCCGGATTTCGATTCCATCATGCCGGTGCTGCACGCGTTTCAGGACAAGCTGGATCTGACGGCCTTCGAGTTCTTCTCCGACAAGGCGATGGCCAAGATCATGGGCCGTGGCGATGTGCCCGCGCCGTTCGAAACCGAGTGCCCGTTCTACGCGCTGCTGGAGTTCGAAGCGATCAGCGAGGACATTGCCAACGACGCGCTGGCGACCTTCGAGCACTGTGTGGAGCAGGGCTGGGTGCTCGATGGCGTGATGAGCCAGAGCCAGCAGCAGCTGGAAAATCTGTGGAAGCTGCGCGAGTTCATCTCGGAAACCATCTCCCACTGGACGCCTTACAAGAACGACATCTCGGTGACCGTCGGCAAGGTGCCGGCCTTCCTGCATGACATCGACAATATCGTTGGCGAGCATTACCCGGATTTCGAGATCGTCTGGTTCGGCCACATCGGTGACGGCAACCTGCACCTGAATATCCTCAAGCCCGAGAATCTGTCCAAGGACGAGTTCTTCGCCAAGTGTGCGACGGTTAACAAGTGGGTGTTCGAGATCGTCGAGAAGTACAACGGCTCGATCTCTGCCGAGCACGGCGTCGGCATGACCAAGCGCGACTATCTGACCTACAGCCGCAGCCCGGAGGAAATCGCTGTGATGAAAGCAATCAAGGCCGTGTTCGACCCCAACGGCATCATGAACCCCGGCAAGATATTCAACTGACAGCTTCAAGCTTCAAGCTTCAAGCTTCAAGCTTCAAGCTTCAAGCTTCAAGCGGCAAGCAAAGGCAAAAGCGGGAGCAGGGTATATGACCTACCAGCATCAGTATGTAGACGGCAGTGTGATTGATCTGCCAATGGGCAAGGTGGTGTGTGTCGGTCGCAACTACGCCGAGCATGCCCGCGAGCTGAACAACCCGGTACCGACCGAGCCGCTGCTGTTCATCAAGCCGGCGACCTCGGTGGTGCCGATGACGCCGCCGATCAAGCTGGTGCAGGGGCGCGGCCCGGTGCATTACGAGACGGAGATTGCGCTGCTGATCGGTGCGCCGCTGAGCGGTCTGGTCAGCGAGGAAGAAGCCGAGGCGGCGATCATTGGCGTGGGCCTGGCACTGGATCTGACTCTGCGTGAGCTGCAGGATCAGCTGAAGGCCAAGAGTCACCCTTGGGAGCGCGCCAAGGCGTTTGACGGCGCCTGCCCGCTGTCGCCATTCGTGCCCAAGGCCCAGGCGGGTGATCTGCACGCGCTGTCTCTGCAGCTGGACATCAATGGCGAGCGCCGGCAGCAGGGTAGCGCAGCGGAAATGATTACGCCGATTGTGGCGCTGGTGCGGCATATCGCGAACCAGTTCAGTCTGCTGCCGGGCGACGTTGTTATCACCGGTACCCCGGCTGGTGTTGGCGTACTCAACCCCGGTGATGAGCTGACCCTGGCCATTGCCGGTAAGCTGCAGGTGCAGACACGCATCGCCGAATGAACCTATGGCACCGGCAGCGGTCTGACGCTGCGCCGTTCCGCTGTCGGAAGCCAAATATGAAGAAGTTTTTGCTTGCCGTGGTCCTTTTGCTGCTGGGTGCTGCAGCGGGTATTCATTATCTTCATCTTGATGCCATCTGGTGGCATAGCTGGCGGATGCATCAGGCTCCTCCTCATGTCGATTCGCTGGAGCTCGATCACTACCGGGCCGATATCCAGGCTCAGCCTATTCAAGGGCTGGACGACGATGTTTCTGCGCTGACCTTCAATCCTGAAACGGGAACGCTGTTTGCGGTGCTTAATGGCGAGCCGCTGCTGGTCGAGTTGTCGACGGACGGTCAGTTGCTGCGTAAGGTGCGGATCAACGGGGTGGTGGACATGGAGGGGTTGACCCATGTCGTCGATGACCGCTTTGTGATTGCTGAAGAGCGGACCCAGCGTCTGATCGAGATCGAGGTGCCCAGCGGAGCTGAGCAGATTGATGTGGCTGGCGCACCCAGCCTGGTGATCGGTCTCGACCTTAACGGCAACAAGGGGTTTGAGGGCCTGTCCTGGGATGCGCGTCAACGCCGCCTGCTGGTGGTCAAGGAGCGTGATCCGCTAAGGGTGTTGGCGGTAACCGGCTTCGTTGGAGCCGAGCCTGGAGCGGTCATCAGCGTGCACATCACCGAGTTGAAACCCCCGGACTCGCCGCGGCTGTTTATGCGTGATCTGTCTTCGCTGAGTCTGCATGATGAAACCGGCCATCTGCTGTTGCTGAGCGATCAGTCCAACATGGTGGTTGAGTATGACGAAGAGGGGCATCCGCGCAGCCTGCTTGGCCTCTGGAGAGGTATGGGCGGCCTGCAGCAAACGGTGCCGCAGGCGGAGGGGCTGGCGATAGATCGGCAGCGGCGGCTGTATATGGTCAGCGAGCCGAATCTGTTCTATCGCTTCGTACCCGGCCAGTAGCGCAGCGGTTCAGCTGCGCTCGATAGTACGCACGCCCTGTGGTGTCCCCAGCAGCAGCACGTCAGCCGGACGGGCGGCGAACAGGCCGTTGCAGACCACCCCGACGATGGCGTTGAGGTCGGCTTCCAGCTGCTTCGGGTTGACAATCGACATGTTGTAGACGTCGAGGATGACGTTGCCGTTGTCGGTCACGCAGCCTTCACGGTAAACCGGATCGCCGCCGAGCTTGACGATCTCGCGGGCCACGTGGCTGCGCGCCATCGGGATGACTTCGACCGGCAGCGGGAACTCGCCCAGCACCGGCACCAGTTTGCTTTCGTCAGCGATGCAGATAAAGGTTTTGGCTACGGCGGCGACAATTTTTTCACGGGTCAGGGCGGCGCCACCGCCCTTGATCAGTTCGAGGTTTTCGTTGCTTTCGTCGGCGCCGTCAACATAGAAGTCCAGCTGCGGCACGCTGTTCAGATCGTAGACTGCGATGCCGTGGCCTTTCAGACGCTCGGCGGTGGCTTCGGAGCTGGCGACGGCGCCGTCAAACGCCAGTTTGTGCTTGGCCAGGGCGTCGATGAAGCAGTTGGCGGTGGAGCCGGTACCCACCCCGACGATGCTGTTGGCATCCAGATGTGGCAGCAGGCGCTCAACGGCGGCCTGTCCTACCGCCTGTTTCATTTCGTCCTGGGTCATCTCGGCTCCTCATCGTTGGCTGGGCAAAGAGTGCGATTATACGGGGTTGCAGGGGCGCGCGTGTAGTCGCGCGGGCTGTGATTCGCTAGACTGGCGCCTTTCCCATCCCCTGCGATCAGTTGACCTCACCCATGCTGGAAACCTACGTCAAGAAGATTCTCTGCTCCCCGGTTTACGATGTGGCGGTGGAAACCCCGGTGCACGCCGCACCCTTTCTGTCCGAGCGGCTGGGCAATACCGTGCTGCTCAAGCGTGAAGACCTGCAGCCGGTGTTCTCGTTCAAGATTCGCGGCGCCTACAACAAGTTGGCCCAGCTGACCGACGAGCAGCGCGCCTGTGGCGTGGTCGCGGCCTCAGCCGGCAACCATGCCCAGGGCCTGGCCTATGCTGCGCGTCATATGGGCGTGAAGGCGACCATCGTGATGCCGCGCACCACGCCCGAGATCAAGGTCAAGGCGGTGCGGGCCCGGGGCGGCAAGGTGGTTCTGCACGGCGATGCCTTTGATGAGGCGCTGGCCTATTCGCAGAAGCTGGTTAAGGAAAAGGGCTTCGTCTATATCCACCCTTACGACGACCCGGACACCATTGCCGGTCAGGGTACCGTGGCAATGGAAATTCTGCGTCAGGTGCAGGGTCCGCTGAATGCGATCTTCGTCCCGGTCGGTGGGGGCGGCCTGATCGCCGGTATCGCCGCCTACGTAAAGTATCTGCGCCCGGACATCAAGGTGATCGGCGTCGAACCGCAGGATTCAGCCTGTCTGCAGGCCGCCATGGCCGCCGATGAGCGGGTGGTGCTCGGCCAGGTTGGTCTGTTTGCCGACGGCGTGGCGGTGGCGCAGATCGGTGAGCACACCTTCGAGGTCTGTCGCCGGTATGTTGATGAAGTGATTACCGTCACCACCGACGAGATGTGTGCAGCGATCAAGGATATCTACGACGACACCCGCTCGATCTGCGAGCCGGCCGGCTGTCTGGGTGTTGCCGGCATCAAGAAATATGTGGAGCGCGAAGGGTGCAGCGGCCAGGTGCTGGTGGCCATCGACTCGGGCGCCAATATCAACTTCGATCGTCTGCGCCACGTTGCCGAGCGTGCGGAAATCGGCGAGAAGCGCGAGGCGCTGCTGGCGGTGACCATCCCGGAAAAGCCCGGCAGCTTCAAGCAGTTCTGCGAGGCCATCGGTAAACGGGCGATCACCGAGTTCAACTACCGCTATCACACTGGCAGCGAGGCGCACATCTTCGTCGGGGTGCAGACCCATCCGGAGCTCGATCCGCGCGACAAGCTGGTCAGCCAACTGGCTGCGGACGGCTTCCCGGTGCTGGATCTGACCGACAACGAGCTGGCCAAGTTGCATGTGCGTCACATGGTCGGCGGTCATGCCGAACACGTGACTGACGAGCAGGTGTTCCGTTTCGAGTTTCCGGAGCGCCCCGGTGCCTTGTTCAACTTCCTCAACAAGTTGGGCGGACGCTGGAATATCTCCATGTTCCATTACCGTAACCACGGCGCGGCCTATGGCCGTGTGGTTGCCGGACTGCAGGTGCCCGAGTCTGAGCGGCATCTGATCCCTGCGGCGCTGGAAGCCATTGGTTATCCGTACTGGGACGAGACCGACAATCCGGCCTATCGTCTCTATCTGGGCTGAGTGTTACAAGGTGGTTGTCTCATCACCCAGTTCGGTGCGGTTGCGGCCGTTGGTCTTGGCCTGATAGAGCGCCAGGTCCGCCTGGCGGATCAGGTCATCCGGTGTTTTGTCGGAGGCCGGAATCAGGCTGGCGGCGCCTATGCTGACTGTCAGCAGGCCGGATGCCACTGAGGTTTTCGGGTGGTGAATGGCGATTTTGGCCACGGCTTCGTGTACCCGTCCGGCTGCCTGCAGGCACTGGCTGGCGTCGGCACCGGGCAAGATGACCGCGAACTCCTCGCCGCCGTAACGGCAAATGCAGTCTCCCTCACGGGTCAGGGCTCTATTCAGGGCGGCTGCCAGCTGTCGCAAGGCGTCGTCGCCAGCCTGGTGACCCAGTTCGTCGTTGAATCGCTTGAAATAATCAACATCGAGCATCAGCAGTCCTAGTGGAGCCTGCTCGCGGCGCAGTCGTCGCCATTCTCTGAGTATGGTGTCGTCGAAGTGGCGGCGGTTGAACAACCCTGTCAGGCCGTCCTGGTGAGACAGGCGTTGCAGTTGCTCTGCAATCTGCAGTTGCTCGCTGTTGTTGCGGCCGACGCAGATCAGGTAGTCCCTGCCCATGCGGCGGATGTGGCGAACGCTGACCTCAAGCGGTACGCTGTGTCCGTCACGATGCATGACCCGCCTCTGGAAGATCGCATCACCCTCGCGCTTGAGCATCTTGCGCAGGTCTGCGAGCCACTGTGCTGCGTCGGGTATCACGTCTGTGGGGGAAACCTGCACCAGATTACGAAGCTCCTGTTCGGTGTAGCCGAGCCCCTGCCAGCAGGTGCGGTTCAGATAGACAATTTCCAGAGGCGCCAGGCTGATAATGAAAAGTGCATCGTGGCTGTTGTCGGTCATGTCATTGACCAGCCTCATGTGCGCCTGGCTTTGCTTCAGGGTCTCCTCGGTTTTCTGTCGCCGGGTGATCTCGGCTTGCAACCTGCGGTTGCTTTCGTTTACCAGGCGGTTGCGCTGCGTGCCGCGCACCGCCAGCCAGAGCGAGCAGCAGAGCAAGATGGCAATCAGTGTGCTGGTGCCGGTTACCAGTGCCGGCAGGGAGGTGGTGGTGCGTTCAAGCAATTGCTGGCTTGGGTAGATCAGCAGCCGGAAATCGTTGTTACCGCCCAGGCGAACCGGGCTGCCGACGTTCCAGTTCGCGCCGGGCAGGTTGGTTGCGCCGGTGCTGAACAGCATGTTTTCGTTCTCGAGTAGCCGCAGGTTCATCGGTTCGGTGTGCAGGTGCTGCACCAGGTCGTTCAGCAGCACCTCGACACGGAAGATGCCGATCAGAAAGCCGTCGAACTGCCCATCCTTCAGATAAAGCGGCACATAATAGGCCAGGCCGAGACCACCCTGAGCGAGAGTGAAGGCGTTGCTCAGCTGTGGCCGGCCGCTGCTGCCTGAGCTGAGCAGAACCGGGTAATTGGGATGGGGCGGCTGATACACCAGATTGGCGGCGGCTTCATTGCCTGCCAGTGGCTCGACCCATTGCATCCGGTAGTTACGATCCAGCCACTCGATGGCCTGAAAGCTCGGAAAGTCGTGCAGCAACTGCTCGACATCGCTATTCCACAGATCTCGGCGGCTGCTGTGCAGTGGCCATCGCTTGGCGAGCCGAAGCAGGGCCTCGGTTTGATTGCCGAAATGGGCCTCAATCTGGTGCGCCAGTGCGTCAGACTCAAGTTGAAGGCGTGCGCGGGCCTGCTCCTGTTCAGCAAGATAAAGTGCGCGCCAGACAACGAACAGCGCGATCGCCAGGGCGCAACAAAGAACGACGATCAGCGCAGGAAGCTTCTTTGCGTGGCGATCAATAGCGGGTGCTGGCATAGATATTCCCGGGGCGTATGCCTACTGATAGCACATTGCTTTGTTGTCGGCCAGAGGGCGTCAGTTATGCTGCCCCCAGCACAATCTGCCACTGCTGCTCCGTGACCGGCATCACCGACAGCCGGCTGCCTCGCTGTAATAATGCCAGCGCCTCCAGACCGTTCAGCGAGCGCAGCCTGGTGAGTGTCAACAGGGTTGGGAACTTTCTCTCGAATGCCACGTCCACTGCCGTCCATGGCAGATTTTCAGTGCTGGCTTTCGGGTCGTAGTAAGGGCTGTCGGGATCGATGGCGGTGCGGTCCGGGTAGGGTTCGCCAATGATGCGACCGATACCGGCAATGCCGGGTGGCTGGCAGCTGGAGTGGTAAAACAGAAACTGGTCACCCGGCTGCATGTTGCGCATGAAGTTGCGCGCCTGATAGTTGCGTACGCCATCCCAGGGAGCCTGCCCCAGGCGCTCCAGGTCGGAAATGGAAAAGGTATCGGGCTCGGATTTCATCAGCCAATAGGCCATGACACTCTCCTGGGTGAGTTGACGCAATTTTTGCATGAGTGTAAGACAGCGTGTGATACACGGATATGACTTGTCTCATCGGGGGATGGGAAAGGCGTATATCCGTCTCGCACTGATTATTAGATTGCCGTAGCAATTAGGAGGCAACTCGTGAGACGCAAACCGGATTTGCTGTGGGTACTGGTCATTGTGTTTGGTTTGGGGGTGGTCACTACGGGGTATACCCAGAGCTACCTGGATCGTAACGCAGAGCCTGTTGTTGAACAGGTGCCCTGATCAGTAGCGTCTGCAGTCCGTAATCACGCCATCAAGCGGGATATCCCATCCCGCGCACGGCAGGTGCTCGACCCGCTGACATTCGTGTGCCAGGCCGATCAGGCAGGGACGGCTGGTGTGCTTCCGACGTCCGCGGTAGGCGAAGGTGCGGTCATAGAATCCTCCGCCCATGCCGAGGCGGTTACCCTGCGGGTCAAATCCGACCAGTGGCACCAACACCAGATCCAGGCGCCAGGCCTTGACCTGTTGTTTGCGGCTGCGTAGTGGCTCGCGAATACCGAATCTATTGCGCTGCCAGCGTTGGCCCCTGGTCAGTTTCTGAAACACCATCGCCGTGGCTGGCCAGCGCTGCAGCACAGGCAGGTAACAGTGCTTGCGATGGCGGCGGGCAAGGAGCATGAGTGGGGTTGGGTCAATCTCGCCGTCATTCGCCAGGTAAAAGGCGATATGCCGGGCGCGCAGAAAGCGCTTGTCCTGGGCCAGGTTGGCCGCCAGTCGTAAGGCTGCCCTGCGCTGCTGGGCGGGGCTGAGTGCCCGGCGAGCCTGGCGCAGCTGCTTGCGAAGGGTGGTGCGTGACGCAGTGAGAGTCATATCAAAGAAGGTCCCCAGAGTGCCGCTGCCGGGTTAGCCCTTGAACCCGAAAGTTCAAGGCGGAGATTACGGCGATACCTCAGGCTTTCCGTCATGCGGACATGCACACTGGTATCAGCGCGTCCTCTCCTGGTACAGGAGTATCGGCTCAGGGACATCTCCGGCTGGCCAACACCCCAGGGATGGGCTCACTATACAGAAAAGCGGCAGGGACTTCGATGCCTTAATGGGCTGATGTCAGGCCTTGTGGCTTTCCAGTGCCTGATCCAGCCGTTTGACCAGCTCGCTGATCTGCGCCTGCTGTGCGCTGAGCGTGCTGTCCTGCTGGTGACTGCCGGTCAGCATTTCGTGGGTGATATTCAGTGCCGCCATGACGGCGATGCGCTCAACGCCAATCACCTTGCCGCTGTTGCGGATGTCGCGCATCGTGGTGTCGAGGTGGCGTGCGGCCTGCTCCAGATTGCTGCGCTCTTCCGGCGGGCAGGCAACGCGGTATTCCTTGTCCAGAATGTGCAGGGTGACTGTCAGGGGTTGGCTCATGAGTCGTGCTCCAGGGATTTGAGTCGCAAAATCATGGCTTCGACCTTCTGACGGGCCAAATCGTTCTTTTCGATTAGCTGAACACGCTCGTCGCGCCAGAGGCGCTCCTGTGCCTGCAAGTGCTGGTTCTGCAATTTCAGCTGGTCGCACAGGTCGATCAGTTGGCTGATGCGCTGAGTCAGTGCGTTGATATCGGATTGGTCCATTGCCGCCATTCTGTCGTCCCGGGGGTTGAGCCACTATAGAGGCGGCCCGCAGGGCGGTCAAACCCCTCGCCGCTGGCCTGTCGGGCGGGCCGATTGGCGGTCCCGGCGGTAGATTTAACCGGGTCCGGGCAGGCACAATAGAGGCCATTGGGTTTACCCGCTGCGCGGGTCGCTTTGTCGGGCGCAGGATACCGGTATTTGCGAGTTTGCGGCAGCCTCAGTCAGCAGTCTGGAGTATGTTTATGGCCTTGATGCCGGCAGTGTTTGATTTTGATCGTTATGCGCAGATCTGCAGCGACGTGGGCGCGGTGGGTCAGCCGGCCGAGCTGCATGGCCATCTGGTCGGTCGTCTGAGTGCGGGTGCGCGGCTGGACCATACCACCTGGCTGAGTGTGGCGCAGGAGTTGCTGGATGGTCGCGGGGCTCTGACCGAGGCCGGCAAGGTGGCGCTGATCCAGTTGTACGACGCCAGTCTGGCCGAGTTGTCGGGTAGCGGGTTCGATCTGACGCTGGTGTTGCCCGATGACAGCGCCGCCATCGATCACCGGACTGCCGCGCTGGGGCAGTGGTGCGAGGGTTTTCTGGCCGGTTTCGGCATGGTCGAGCGCAGCGCCCAGCTGAGCGAGGAGGCCGATGGCGTCCTGCGTGACTTCGCTGCCATCTCGCAGGTTCAGACCGACCTCGACGAGTCCGAGGCCAACGAAGTGGACTTTATGGAAGTGATGGAATACGTGCGCATGGCAACCCTGATGCTGTTCAGCGAGTGCCAGAGCGCCGACCCGAAACAGGATACGCCCCCCGCTGCTCTGCATTGAAGAGGTAAGCATGCGAATCACCAAGGCCGAATATGCGCGCCGCCGCAAGGCGCTGATGAGTCAGATGGAACCCAACAGCATCGCCATTTTGCCGGCGGCGCAGGTCTTTATCCGTAATCGTGATGTTGAACACAATTATCGCCAGGACAGTGATTTTCAGTACCTGACCGGTTTTCCCGAACCGGAGGCGGTGGCCGTGCTGGTGCCCGGGCGTGAGCACGGCGAGTACGTGTTGTTCTGCCGCGAACGCGACAAGGAACGCGAGTTGTGGGATGGCTATCGCGCCGGGCAGGAAGGCGCAGTTGTCGAATACGGTGCCAATGATGCGTTCCCGATCAATGATATCGACGACATCCTGCCTGGGCTGATTGAAGGGCGGGAGCGTGTCTACTACGCCATGGGCGCCAATGCCGACTTTGACCGTCGGCTGACCAACTGGATCAACCTGATTCGCAGCAAGGCGCGTCTCGGTGCCCAGCCGCCGAAGGAGTTTCTGGCGCTGGACCATCTGCTGCACGACATGCGACTGTACAAGAGTGCGGGTGAGCTGAAAGTCATGCAGGCCGCCGCCGATATTTCCTGTCAGGCCCATGTGCGTGCCATGCAGTTCTGCCGACCCGGCGTATACGAGTATCAGATCGAGGCCGAGCTGCAGCATTGCTTCATGCACCACGGCAGCCGCTCACCGGCGTACTCGTCGATCGTGGCGGCCGGCGTCAACGGCTGCATCCTGCATTACACCGAGAATACGGCACAGGTCCGCGATGGCGATCTGGTGCTGATCGACGCCGGCTGCGAGCTCGATTGCTACGCCAGCGATATCACCCGTACCTTCCCTGCCAATGGCAAGTTCAGCCCGGAGCAGCGGGCGATCTACGAGATCGTGCTGGCCGCGCAGGAAGCCGCCATGGCGGTAATTGGTCCCGGGCACAGCTGGAATGAGTCCCATGATGCCAGCGTGCGGACGATCACCGCAGGGCTGGTCGATCTGGGGCTGCTCAAGGGCGATGTCGACGAGCTGATTGCCAGCGAAGCCTACCGCCGTTTCTATATGCACCGTCTCGGTCATTGGCTGGGTATGGATGTACACGATGTGGGCGAATACCGGGTGGGCGGTGTCTGGCGCGAGCTGGAACCGGGCATGGTGATGACCGTGGAACCCGGCATCTATATTGCGCCGGATGACGAGACGGTGCCACGTAAGTGGCGCGGTATCGGCATTCGTATTGAAGATGATGTGGTTGTTACCAAGACCGGTTATCAGGTGCTGACTGGCAAGGTGCCGAAAGATCCGGATGAAATCGAGGCGCTGATGGCTGCCGCGCGTCAGCCCGAGGCCGAGCCGGCGTGAGCCAGCACATCAGTATCGTCGGTGGCGGGATGGTGGGTGCCAGCCTGGCCCTGGCCCTGCAGCAGCATGCAGCCCGTCGCGGCTGGCGAATCAATCTGATTGAGGCGCAACCGCCGGCCAGAGGACAGACTCAGCCAAGTTTTGACGCGCGTTCGACCGCGCTGTCGCACGGCAGTTACCTGCTGTTTGAGCAGCTCGGTATATGGGCCGAACTGGCCGGACAGGCAGAGCCCATCCGCCAGATTCATGTATCCGATCGCGGCCATCCCGGGGTTACCCGGTTGTTTGCCGAAAAAGAGCGGGTGCCCGCGCTTGGCTATGTGGTCGAAAATGCCGCGCTTGGGAAGGTGCTGCTGGCTGCACTGGACCCTGCGGTAGTGCGCTGGCAGGCGCCGGCCCGGGTGGTGCGCGCCGAGCCTGCCCGCAGTGGCTGGCTGATGCAGGTTGAGGAGCATGAGCAGTTGCACGAGCAGGCCGCTGATCTGCTGATAGTCGCTGACGGCGGCCGCTCGGGCCTGCTGGAGCAACTGGGCATTCATCGTCAGGTGCGCCCCTATGGGCAGACCGCGATTATCGCCAATATCACCAGCTCGCAGGGCCATGATGGCGTCGCCTACGAGCGCTTTACCCCCAACGGCCCGCTGGCGCTGTTGCCGATGTCCGCCGGGCGCAGTGCGCTGGTGTGGACGCAGCCTGACGCGCAGGTGGACGAGGTCATGACACTCTCCGATGCGGCGTTTCTTGAGGCGTTGCAGGATGCCTTTGGCTTTCGTATGGGTGCACTGACCCGCGTGGGGCAAAGGCATGCCTATCCGCTCAGCCTGATCGAGGCTGAAGAGCAGGTGCGAACCGGCCTGGTTGTGCTGGGTAATGCCGCACACAGCCTGCACCCTATCGCCGGTCAGGGCTTCAATCTCAGCCTGCGCGATGCCATGGCACTGGCTGATACCCTGATTGATGCCCCGGCGCACGGCGCGCCTGGTGATCTGCGCCTGCTTGAGGGGTACCTTGATCGCCAGCGCCGGGACCAGCAGCAGACCATTGCGTTCAGTGACGGATTGACCCGGCTGTTCAGTAACCGTCGTCCGGTGCTGGCGGCAGGGCGTAATCTGGGCCTGCTGGGGATGGATATCGTGGCACCGCTCAAGTCGGTGTTTGCCCGGCAGGCAATGGGCCTTAAGGGATAACTCTGGAGCGCACAGATGCAACAGCGTTTTGATCTGATTGTGGTGGGGGCCGGCATGGTCGGCTCGGCGCTGGCCTGTGCGCTGGCCGATAGTGGCCTGAAGCTGGCGCTGCTGGATGCGCAGTCCCTGCAGCCGGTGCCAGAGCCGCTCAGTGGCTCCGGGTACGATCCGCGGGTCAGTGCGCTGAGCGCAGCGTCCGAGCAGATTCTGCGCCGCCTCGGCGCCTGGCAGCAGATTCCCTCGTCGCGGCGCTGCGCCTATCGTCATATGTGCGTCTGGGATGCCGAAGGTACCGGTGAGGTGCGGTTTGACGCCCGTTCACTGAATGAGTTGCGCCTGGGGCATATTGTCGAGAACTGGCAGGTTCAGAATGCGCTGCTGGCGGTTCTGCAGGGGCTCCCGGTCGAGCTGCTCGGTGACAGTCGCGTGCAAGGACTGGTGCAGGAGGACGACGGCTGGCGACTCAATCTCGATGACGGCCGCCAGTTGCACGCGCCGCTGATTCTCGCCGCGGATGGTGCCCGTTCTCAGCTGCGTGACCTGGCCGGTTTTGCCATGCGCGAGTGGGATTACCTGCATCACGCGGTGGTCACCACGGTGGAGTTGTCCGAACCGCACCAGCAGACCGCCTGGCAACGATTTTTGCCGTCCGGCCCGCTGGCCTTTCTGCCATTGCCGTCGCGCGACGGCAAACACTACTGTTCGATTGTCTGGTCGCTGCTGCCCGAGGCTGCCGAGCAGGTCATGGCGCTGGATGACAAGGGTTTCTGCATTGCGCTTGCCGAAGCGCTGGAATGCCGTCTGGGGCCTGTTCTGGCGGCGGATCGGCGGGTCTGCATTCCGCTGCGCCAACGACATGCCAAACGCTACGTGATGCCGGGCCTGGCGTTGCTGGGCGACGCCGCCCACAGCATTCACCCGCTGGCGGGGCAGGGCGTCAATCTTGGTTTTCTCGATGCTGCCCAGCTGGCCGATGTGTTGCTGGCCGCCCGCGAGCGTGGCGAGAATATCGCGGATCTGACGGTGTTGGAGCGCTACGAGCGTGCGCGCATGGGCAACAATCTGGCCGTGATGGCGGCAATGGAAGGCTTTGAACGTCTGTTCCATGCCGACGCCTTGCCACTGCGCTGGCTGCGTAATACCGGTATGGCGCTGTTTGATCGCGCTCCGCTACTTAAAAGCGGCGTCATGCGTCAGGCCATGGGGCTGAGCGGAGAACTGCCCAGTCTTGCGCGCGGCTGATCGGTAACATCTCGCGACGGACTGGGGCAGTACGCCGCATTGCCAGTGCAATGGGGAATGATTATCATCTCCTCTCATTTTTTCAACGGAGAGGCGTTTTCATGTCTGTGATCCGCAAGCTGGCAGTCTTTGGCCTGGCCATCAGTACCCTGAGTGGTGTCGCTCAGGCCAAGGAACTGGTTGTTTATTCGGCACGTCAGGACCACCTGATCAAGCCTGTATTCGACCTCTACACCGAGAAGACCGGTACCACCTTTCAGTTCATCACCGACAGCGAGGCGCCGCTGCTGGCGCGTCTGAAGGCCGAAGGTGCCAATACGCCGGCTGATCTGCTGATCACCGTGGACGCCGGTAACCTCTGGCAGGCCGAACAGCAGGGTGTGCTGCGCCCGGTCGAGTCCGACATCATCAATGCCAACATTCCGGCCAAGTACCGTTCCGCCAACGGTTACTGGACCGGTCTGTCGCTGCGCGCCCGCACCATTGCCTATTCCACCGAGCGGGTTGATCCGGCCGAACTGAGCACCTATGAAGCGTTGGCGGATGAGGCCTGGGCCGGCCGTCTGTGTCTGCGTACTGCCAAGAAGGTGTACAACCAGTCCCTGACCGCCACCATGATGGAAACTATCGGTGTCGAGCGCACCACTGAAGTCCTGCAGGGCTGGGTCAGCAACCTGGCAACGCCGGTGTTCCCGGATGATACCGCGCTGCTGAACGCCATCGAGGCCGGGCAGTGCGATGTCGGTATCGTCAACAGCTACTACTTCGGTCGCCTGGAAGCAGCCAATCCCGACCTGCCGATCAAGCTGTTCTGGCCGAATCAGGATGACCGTGGCGTTCACGTCAACATCTCCGGCGCCGGTGTGACCCATTACGCCAAGCACCGTCGCGGCGCGATCGCCTTCCTTGAGTGGCTGACCACCGAAGAAGCCCAGCGCGTGTTTGCCGACGTCAACCAGGAATTTCCGGCCAACGAATCGGTTGCGCCGTCCGAAGAGGTTGCCTCCTGGGGCTCGTTCAAACGTGACGACGTCAATGTGGAAGTGGCCGGTCGCCGTCAGGCCGAGGCCATCATGTTGATGGATCGCGTTGGCTGGAACTGATCCGGCGCGATTTTGCCGATATACTGCACGCCCGGCCGGGGTCATATGCCCCGGCCGGGCGTTGTTGTTTTTGCTCCACTGGTTGAGCTCGCAGGAGTCTGAGTGCCGCTTCCGTCCGTTGTGTCCAAGCCCCACTGGCGCGCCGTAGCCTACACAGGTGCCGCGCTGGTACTGATGCCGTTGCTGGTACTGGCGCTGAGCTGGAGCAGTCTGGATACCAGTATCTGGCGCCACCTGCTGGAAACCCAGATGCTGCGCCTGCTCGGTAACACTCTGGTGCTGTCGGTTGGCGTGGTCGCGGGTGTGGTGCTGCTCGGCGTCAGCCTGGCGTGGCTGACCAGTCTGTGCGAGTTTCCGGGGCGACGATGGCTGGATTGGGCGTTGATGCTGCCGTTTGCGGTACCCGCCTACGTGCTCGCCTTTGTGATGATCGGCCTGCTGGACTTTGCCGGGCCGCTGCAAAGCCTGTTGCGCAGCTGGCTGGGCAACGATTTTCGGATGTTTTCGATTCGCTCCACCGGCGGTGTGATCTTTGTACTGGTGCTGGTGTTTTATCCCTACGTCTACATGCTGGCGCGCGGTGCCTTTCTGGCGCAGGGGCGCGGGCTGATGGAGGCGGCGCGCATTCTGGGTCACAGCCCATGGCATGCGTTCTGGCGGGTTGCACTGCCAATGGCGCGGCCGGCGATCGGCGCTGGTGCCGCGCTGGCAGTGATGGAGACGCTGGCGGATTTCGGCGCGGTCTCGGTATTCAATTACGACACCTTCACCACCGCTATTTACAAGACCTGGTACGGGTTTTACAGCCTGCAGACAGCCACCCAGCTAGCCAGTCTGCTGCTGCTGTTCGTTCTGCTGGCGCTCTATGCCGAGCGCCGGGCGCAGGGTAGTCGGCGTTTCCCCGGCGTTGACAAGCCGCGCCAGGGGGCACTGTTTCGTCTGCGGGGGGCGCGTGGCTGGCTGGCGACCGGTTACTGTCTGCTGGTACTGGCAATCGCGTTCGTGATCCCGCTGTTACAGCTGTTCTACTGGCTGTTGACCAGTGATCGCAATGACTTCGATGACCGCTACTGGTCGCTGATTCGCAATACCCTGAGCCTGGGTGCCATCGCTGCGTTCCTGACGGTGTCTGTTGCGCTGCTGATGGTGCTGGCTCGGCGTCTGCAACCTATGCGTCGGGTGCGCTCGGCGGTCGCGCTGGCCAATCTGGGGTATGCCCTGCCCGGATCTGTGCTGGCGGTCGGCATCATGTTTGCGTTCAGTTTTGCCGATAATCAGTTGCTGGTTCCGCTACAGGGCTGGTTCGGCGTTGAGGAGCCACGGCCCTGGTTGCTGGGCAGTCTGTTTGCGCTGCTGCTGGCCTACCTGATTCGCTTCATGGCGGTTGCCAGCGGTCCGATCGATACGTCGCTCGCGCGCATTCGGCCGGCCCTGCCCGAAGCCGCACATAGCCTGGGACATTCCGGCTTCAGCGTATTCTGGCGCGTCTATTTGCCGCTGCTGGTGCCCGGATTGCTCAGCGCCGGTCTGCTGGTGTTTGTCGATGTGCTCAAGGAAATGCCGGCAACCCTGCTGATGCGGCCTTTTGGCTGGGATACTCTGGCCGTGCGCATCCACAGCCTGACCGCAGAGGGCGACTGGCCCCGGGCGGCGCTGCCGGCGATTACACTGGTGGCGACCGGCTTGCTGCCGGTGATCATCTTGATACGTCGCTCCGCGCAGCCGGTCAGTCGCCGCACGCGCTGATCGACGGGCTGCACAGAGCGCAGGTTTGCGGCTACAATTCGCCCTTTGCAACCCCCTGATTGAAGGACGGCGCAATGGCCTTGCGGACCCCTCTGTACGACCAGCACCTTGCTGCTGGTGCCAAGATGGTCGATTTTGGCGGCTGGGAAATGCCGATCAACTACGGCTCCCAACTCGAAGAACACCATCAGGTACGCCGTGCTGTCGGCATGTTTGATGTGTCCCACATGACCGTCGTCGATGTGGCTGGCAGCGAGGCTCAGGCCTATCTGCAGTACCTGCTGGCCAACGACGTTGCCCGCCTGAAGACGCCCGGCAAGGCGCTTTACAGCGGTATGCTGAACGAGGCGGGCGGGGTGATTGACGATCTGATCGTCTATCTGGCAAGCGACGGTTACCGGGTCGTGGTTAACGCGGCAACCCGCGAGAAGGATCTGGCCTGGATGAACACTCAGGCCGAGTCTTTTGCCGTGAAGCTGACCGAGCGCGCCGACCTGGCAATGATCGCGGTACAGGGCCCGCAGGCCCTGGAGCTGGTCAAATCGGTGGTCAACGATGATCGCGCGGCGTTGATCAGTGACCTCAAGCCGTTCCAGGGCCTGGCCTCGGGTGACTGGTTTATCGGTCGTACCGGTTACACCGGTGAAGACGGTCTGGAAATCATGCTGCCCGCCGAGCAATCAGCCGAATTCTGGCAAACGCTGCTGGCCGCCGGCTGCAAACCCTGTGGTTTGGGTGCGCGTGACACCCTGCGCCTGGAAGCCGGCATGAACCTGTACGGCTCGGATATGGATGAAAGCATCTCGCCGCTGGCCGCCAACATGGCCTGGACTATCGCCTGGGAGCCGGCTGAGCGCGACTTTATCGGCCGTCAGGCGCTCGAAGCTCAGAAAGCCGCCGGCGATCAGCCCAAGCTGGTGGGTCTGGTGCTGGAAGAACGCGCGGTGCTGCGTGGCCACCAGAAGGTTATCGTCGACGGTGTCGGCGAGGGCGAAATCACCAGCGGTACCTTTTCCCCGACCCTGGGTTACTCCATCGCGCTGGCCCGTGTGCCACGTGCGACCGGCAGCAGCGCCAAGGTCGAGATTCGCGGCAAGCTGCTGGACGTGCGCGTGGTCAAGCCCTGCTTCGTTCGCAACGGCCAGTCGGTCATCGAATAAGTATCAAGTTCAACCCCCGAGGATATTCCCATGAGCAACATTCCCGCCGATCTGCGTTACGCCGCCAGCCACGAGTGGACCCGTCTGGAAGCCGATGGCACCGTGACCGTTGGTATCACCGACCATGCGCAGGACCTGCTGGGCGACGTGGTTTTTGTCGAGTGCCCCGAGGTAGGTCGCGAAGTCGCTGCCGGTGAAGAGTGCGCGGTGGTCGAGTCGGTCAAGGCCGCTTCCGACATCTACGCACCGATCAGTGGCGAAATCATCGCCGTCAATGACGCCCTGGCCGACTCCCCCGAGCTGGTCAACAGTGCACCGTACGGTGAGGCCTGGTTCTTCAAGATCAAGCCGAGTGACGCTGCCGAACTGGACAAGCTGATGGACGCCGCAGCCTACGGCGCCTCCATCTGACCGGTTTTTTTGCTGTAGTGCTGAAGCCCTGATTCGCGTCGGGGCTTTTTGCTTTCACACTTTGCACAGGTACACCCCATGAGCCACACCCCGAGCCTCGTCGAGCTGGAACAGACCGACGCCTTCATTCGTCGTCACATCGGCCCGGACGCCGCAGAGCAGCAAGCCATGCTGTCGACCCTGGGCGCCTCCTCGCTGGAAGCGCTGGTTGCCGAGACCGTGCCGCAGAGCATTCTGCGCACTGATCTGCTGGCGCTGGACGGCCCGCG
This sequence comes from Halopseudomonas sp. T1L2, assembly GCF_055397385.1. Lineage (NCBI taxonomy): Bacteria > Pseudomonadati > Pseudomonadota > Gammaproteobacteria > Pseudomonadales > Pseudomonadaceae > Halopseudomonas > Halopseudomonas sp. T1L2. The sequence continues at coordinate 3,574,047 of NZ_AP040865.1, forward strand.
CAGCGAGGCCGAGGTGCTGGACTATCTGAAGCAGGTTGCCAGCCACAACCAGATCTTCACCTCCTGCATCGGCATGGGTTACCACGGCACGTTGACGCCGACCGTGATCCTGCGCAACGTGCTGGAAAACCCGGGCTGGTACACCGCCTACACCCCGTATCAGCCGGAGATTGCCCAGGGTCGCCTGGAGTCGCTGCTGAACTTCCAGCAATTGACCATCGACCTGACCGGCATGGAGCTGGCCAGCGCTTCGCTGCTGGACGAAGCCACCGCTGCGGCCGAAGCGATGGCGCTGGCCAAGCGGGTTGCCAAGAGTAAGAGCAACCTGTTCTTTGTTGATCAGGATTGCCATCCGCAGACCATCTCCGTGGTGCTGACCCGCGCCGAGGCCTTCGGCTTCGACGTGGTGGTCGATGACGTCAGCACGCTGGGCGACTACGAGGTGTTTGGGGCGCTGTTCCAGTACCCGACAACCTGGGGTGAGATCCGCGACCTCAAGCCGCTGATCGAACAGGTTCAGGCGCAGAAAGGTCTGGCCTGCGTGGGCGCCGACCTGCTCGGCCTGACCCTGCTGACCCCGCCGGGTGAGCTGGGCGCCGACGTGGTCTTCGGCTCGGCGCAGCGCTTTGGCGTGCCGATGGGCTACGGCGGACCGCACGCGGCGTTCTTTGCCACCCGCGACGCGTACAAGCGTGCGATGCCGGGTCGCATCATCGGTGTGTCTGTCGATACCCGTGGCAACCGCGCCCTGCGTATGGCGCTGCAGACCCGTGAGCAGCACATTCGTCGCGAGAAGGCCAACTCGAACATCTGTACCGCACAGGTGCTGCTGGCCAATATCGCCAGCTTCTACGCGGTCTACCACGGCCCGCAGGGTCTCAAGCAGATCGCCGAGCGGGTGCAGCGCTTTACCGCGATTCTGGCTGAAGGCCTGAGTGCGCAGGGCATCGAGCGTCGCAACGCGACCTTCTTCGACACCCTGACCCTGAAGGTGCCGGGCAAGGCCCGCGAGATTCTGGAACGCGCCCGCGCCGCCCGTATCAACCTGCGCGTGATCGATGCCGATCACCTGGGCGTCAGCCTGGATGAAACCACCACCCGCGCTACCATCGACCAACTGCTGGCTGCCTTCGCCGGTGCCGCGCACGGTCAGGATATTGCCACGCTGGACGCCAAGGTCAGCGCCACCGAGATGGGCATTCCGGCGGCTCTGCGTCGCACGTCCGCCTATCTGACTCACCCGGTGTTCAACAGCTACCACTCGGAAACCGAGATGCTGCGCTACATCAAGTCGCTGGAGAACAAGGATCTGGCGCTGAACCACGCGATGATCCCGCTCGGCTCGTGCACCATGAAGCTGAACGCCACCACCGAGATGATCCCGATCACCTGGCCGGAATTCGGTCAGTTGCACCCGTTTGCCCCGCTGGCGCAGGCCGAGGGCTACAAGCAGATGATCGACGAGCTGGAAGCGATGCTGCGCACCATCACCGGCTTTGACGCCATCTGCATGCAGCCGAACTCCGGCGCGCAGGGCGAGTACGCCGGTTTGCTGGCGATCCGCAAGTTCCATGAAAGCAACGACGAGGGTCACCGCAACGTCTGTCTGATCCCGACTTCGGCGCACGGCACCAACCCGGCTTCGGCGATGATGGCAAGCATGCGCGTGGTGCTGGTCAACTGTGACGATCAGGGCAACGTGGATGTGGCTGACCTGCGTCAGAAGGCTGCAGACAACGCCGACAACCTGTCCTGCCTGATGATCACCTACCCGTCGACCCACGGTGTCTACGAGGAAGGTATCCGCGAGATCTGCGAGATCATCCACCAGCACGGTGGTCAGGTGTACATGGATGGCGCCAACCTGAACGCACAGGTGGGCCTGACCCGTCCGGCCGACATCGGCGCCGACGTATCGCACATGAACCTGCACAAGACCTTCTGCATTCCGCATGGCGGCGGCGGCCCGGGCATGGGCCCGATCGGCGTCAAGGCGCATCTGGCGCCGTTCGTTGCCAACCACCCGGTGGTACCGCTGGATGGCCCGAACCCGGAAAACGGCGCAGTCAGCGCGGCGCCGTGGGGCAGCGCGAGCATTCTGCCGATCAGCTGGACCTACATCGCCCTGATGGGTGCCATCGGTCTGCGTCAGGCCACCTCGGTCGCGATCCTCAACGCCAACTATCTGGCCAAGCGTCTGGGTGATGCCTATCCGGTGCTGTACAGCGGTCGCAACGGCCGGGTGGCGCACGAATGCATCATCGACATCCGTCCGCTCAAGGCAGCCTCGGGTATCAGCGAAGAAGATGTGGCCAAGCGCCTGATGGACTTTGGTTTCCATGCGCCGACCATGTCGTTCCCGGTAGCCGGCACCTTGATGATCGAGCCGACCGAGAGTGAGTCCAAGGCCGAGCTGGATCGCTTTATCGACGCGATGCTGACCATTCGCGCCGAGATCCACAAGGTCGAGCAGGGCGAGTGGACGGCAGAGGACAACCCGCTGCACAACGCGCCGCACACCCTGGCTGATATCACCGGCGACTGGCAGCGTGCCTACAGCCGTGAAGAAGCGGTATTCCCGCAGCCCTGGGTCGCGGCCAACAAGTTCTGGCCGAGCGTGAACCGGATCGACAACGTGTACGGTGACCGCAACCTGTTCTGCGCCTGCCCGCCGATCGAGGCCTACGAAGGCTAAGATCGACTCAGTCAGGAGAGAGAGGCGGCGTCCTCTCTCTCCTGGTGGTTTCTGTTCAGCATCATCTCCACTTCCACGCCGCCTTCCGCGCGGTTATACAGGCTCACCCGGCCGCGGTGCAGTCTGGCGATTTCCCTGACAAAACTTAGCCCCAGCCCGGTGCTCTTGCGCTGGCCGTCTGGCCGCGGCAGGGAATAGAAGCGTTCAAACACCCGTCCCAATGCATAGTCCGGCACCGCCGGCCCGTCGTTGCGCACGCGCAGACTCAGGGTCGAGCCGCTGCCGGTGATCTGCAGCGCAACGGCACCATCGGGCAGGCTGAACTCGATGGCGTTGTCGAGCAGATTGCTGATCGCCTGCTCCAGCAGGAAGCGATCCCCCGCCAGTGAGCAGTCAGCGTCACATTCCAGTGTGAGCGTCAGGCCCTTGCGTTCGGCCAGCGGGCGCTTGGCCTCCAGCTCGATGGCGGCAATCTCTGCTAGATCAACTCGCTCGGTTTGCTCCAGTTGCTGGCGCTTTTCGACCCCCGCCAGTGACAACAGACGATCCACCAGCCGCTGCAGACGCAGCGACTCGCCGTCGATATTGGCCAGAAAACGCGCGCGCATGGGCTCGGGGACGTCGGCTTCCTGCAGCAGTTCGGCCGCGCCGCGGATCGCCGACAGCGGCGACTTCATCTCGTGGGTCAGGGTATGCACGTACTGCTCGACGTAGGCCTTGCCGTCAATCTCGCGGCGCATCGCCTCGGTGGCAGCGGCCAGCCGTGCCAGCTCCTTGTCCGCCAGCTGCGGCGGGCTGACCCGCTCGCCGTGGCGTACCTGCTCGACGTAATCCACCAGTCGCCTGACCGAGCGATTCAGCCAGAACGCCATGCCGGCACCGAGCAGCAGAGCGCCGAACAGAATCACCCCGCCGCGCTGCCAGAAGTAGCCGTGGGCGAGGGTGATGAACGGGTGCAGGCTGGCGTTGGGCTTGCCGAGCGTCAGAACGCCGACCAACTGATCGCCCTGATAGACCGGCGCGGCGATGTACATCAGGCTGCTGGTGTCGTCTTCGGGGTCTATGCGGGTGGTGCGCGCACCGTACTTGCCGCGCAGGGTCAGCGATACATCCCGCCAGCGCGAGTAGTCGGCGCCGATCTGGCTTGGGTCGGTGTGATAGAGCACGGTGCCATTGAGGTCGGTCAGGTAGATCACCAGTTCGGTACCGGTCTTGTGGCGTGACCAGATTTGCGCGTCCAACTGGCGGGCCAGGTAACGGTTGATGGCAGTGGCGAAGGCACTGTCTGGCGCAAAGCCCTGTTGCCAGTGCTGCTTGGCGATCTCGGCGAGCAGGTTGGCACTCTCGACCATCACCTCCTCGCTGGCCTGGCGCACCGACGAGGGCACCTGATTGAGGATGCTGTTGAGAAACAGCACGGTGGCAAGGCCGGCGATAACAAACCAGCCAAGCAGCAGCCGGGTACTCAGGCTCATGCGCCGGTGCTCGGTAGCTGCGGGTTGATGCTGTAGCCCAGCCCGCGATGAGTCACGATCGGGTCGTGGCTGGGCAGGATGCGTTTGAGTTTGGTGCGAATGCCCTTGATATGGGTGTCGATGACCCGGTCGAGACTGGCGCCGGGGTCGGCCCAGACCGCCTCCATCAGCTGATCACGGCTAAGTACGTGCTCGGGGCGGCGCAGCAGGGTGCTGAGAATCAGGTATTCGTAGCGGGTCAGGTCCAGCCAGTGCTGGTGGTAGCGAATGCGCCGGCGCTCTGCGTCGTGCAGAAACAGATCGGCAGGCTCAAGCGATTCGCTGCTTGGCGGCTCGGCCCGGGTGCGGCGCAGGATGGCACGCACCCGGGCGGAGATTTCCCGCGGGCTGAAGGGTTTGACCACGTAGTCGTCGGCGCCGATTTCCAGCCCGACGATGCGGTCGACCTCTTCCTTGCGCGCGGTCAGAAACATGATCGGCAGGGCGGAAAACTGGCGAATGCGGCGACAGACTTCAAAGCCGCTTTCGTCGGGCAGACCGACATCCAGCACCAGCAGGTCGACCGGGTTCTCGCGCAGCCACTGCATGCCATCACCAGCCAGAGCGCACCAGTGCACGTCGAAGCCCTCGGTGCCCAGTGCGTAGACCAGCGCATCGGCGATGGCGGGCTCGTCCTCGATAATCAGAATCCTATCCGGCATGGTCTGCTCTGTCCGTGAATCGTCCGCCGATTGTGGCGGTTTCGCCGGGGGCAGTGCAATCATGCAGGGGCCTGCGGCAATCACGAGGCAGGCTCCTCCAGCCAGGCGGTGACGACATAGCGCAGGGGACCGCCGCTGGTCAGCGCGCGGAACGGATAGCAGGTGACCAGCCGCAGTTCGGCGCGGTCGTACTGCAGCACCATCGGCTCCTTGCGACTGTCGACGATACGCTGGGTCGCCACGCGATAGCGGTACTCGCGGCCGCTGGCGTCCTGCAGGGTGAGAACCTGGCCGGTCTGCAGGTGTTCGACAAAGGCGAAGTGGCTGTCCTGGTGGCCGGCCAGCAGCAGGGTGCCGGTCTGCCCGGGCGCCACACCGTTATCGAGTTGCCCCGGGCCGAAGGCCAGGGCCTGGCCGCTGACACTGTCCAGCACGTAGCGGGCTTCGCCGTCGGGCGTGGTCAGTTTGGCAACCGGCCAGGTATCGGCCCAGGGCCAGGGCTTGCTCGGGGTCCCAGCCTGCAGTTGCTCGGCCCAGGCGTCGGCAATCAACCATTGGGCAAGCCACGCCTTGGCCTGCAGCCAGCTGCCCTGGGCTGCGACGGCCGCGGCACCCAGTAGCAGGGCAGCGGCAATCAGCTTACGCATGGCGCGGTTTCCAGTTCAGGATCAGCAGGCCAGCCAGCAACAGCGCGATTGCCAGCGCCCAGAGGCCATTGAGGCCGAGCGAGGTCTGCGGGTACAGGCGGTGGTCGACCGGGTTCAGGTTGGGCACCAGTTGGCTGTCGAGCGGCTCGTCAGCGGCGCGTACCGGTTGCTCCTCGACGGCGACGAAGCTGGTGAAGCGGCTCATCAACTGGTGCTCCAGCGCCACCGGCAGGACCAGATCGCGCACTTCGTCCTCGCCAGCGCCCTCGTTCAGGCGATCCATGGCGGCTTCGATCTTGCGGCGTGCCCAGATCCGGGCGATGCCGTTGCCCTGCTGTGGTTCGGGAATTTGCAGGTGCTGCTCCCATAGCGCCGGTTGGCGGCCGTGCAGGGCTACTTTCTCTGGCAGTTGGTTCAGTTTCATGGCGATCAGCAACGGCTGGTCCGAGTACAGGTCGGGCAGCTTTTGCGGCCAGATTTCGGCATCGATGCCTTCCGGCAGTTCCAGCTGCAGGTGGGTCAGTACCGGTGACTCCAGTTTCTCGAACAGCCGCTCCATGGATTGTTCAATGCCGCTGCGATCATCAATCGAGGTGAACTGGCCGCGGCCGACTTCGGCTGCCTTGCGCAGCAGGAAACTGTTCGGGGAGGCGCCAATGCCGACGGTGAAGATCCGCGCCTGACGCAGGCGCTGCTGGATCATCTGCAGGACCTCGCGCTCGTTGCTGACCGAACCGTCGGTGATGAAGATCAGCTGGCGCAAGTAGCCTGCCTCATTGGGCTGGGTCAGTGCAGCACGCAGCACCGGCAACATCTCGGTGCCGCCACCGGCCGGCAGCCCGGCGACCCAACTGCGGGCCTCACTCAGGTTCTCTTCGCTGGCCGGCACCGGTTCGCGATAGAGCATGCTGTACTCGCTGTTGAATTCGAGCACATTGAAACGGTCTTCGGGCTGCAGGCGGCTCAGTGCGTGAATCAGACTGCTGCGCGCCTGGCGAATGCGCTCACCCTGCATCGAGCCGGAGGTGTCGAGAATCAGAAAGACTTCGCGCGGCTGGCGCTGGCGACTGACCGGTTCGGCTGCAGGCGACAGCATCATCAGCGCGTAGTGATCTTCGCCCACCTGCTCAGTGAACACGGCGACCTGATTGCCGGCCTCGCTCGGCAGTTGCCAGTTGAGGACGAAGTCGCGATCCATAACCACCGGATTTTCCAGCAGTTGAACGCGGTAGCGGCGGCCGTCAAAGTGGCTGCTGATGGCGTGGCTGGGGCTGCTCACCTCGTGCAGGGCAAAGCCGCTGTCCAGCGTGATCTGGATGTCGGCCTGATGGGATGGGCCGTCGCGCCAGAGGCTGGCGACAATCGGGCCTTCCGGGCTGGCAGAGCTGGCGTTCGGTTTGCGTTGCTGCCCGTCGACCGGCTGCGGGCGGGTGTTGTAGCGCGGCGTCATGGTCAGCGGCAGGCGCAGGCTGTAGCGTCCTGCATCCGGCTGCAGCAGTTCGGTGTAGCTGAGGATGACGCTGATGGTTTCACCTGCGCCGATATTGGCGACCGAGGTGCTGAACAGGTTGGGACGCTGCTGTTCGACCAGGCCGGTCTGCTGGCCGTTGTCACGGGCTTGCTGATAGGTCTTGCGGGCCTGCTCGCGCTCCTGAATCTGGCCGTTGATCCGGCGCTCACCGATTTCCAGGGTCATGGCGTGAATGGCGGCGCTCTCGCTGGTCGGCAGCACGTAGCGACCCTCGGCAAAGGCGCCACCGGGGTTGCTGAAGGATTGGCGAATCTGTACTTCGGCGACCGGGCCGCTGATCTGCACCTGCATGTCGGTATTGAGCAGCAGCGCCGGTTGCCAGCTGCCGTCGTCCGAGCGAAGCAGGAACATGCCTGTCTCGGGGTTTTCTGTTGATGCCTGAGTGGCGTTGCTGAACAGGCTGATACACAGCAGCAGCCAGGTGATTGCGGTTTTCATGTCGGGCCTCCCTGATGGACGATGCCGGCAGTGTGGCGACCCTGTTTGTGCTGATTATGTGGTTTGTGTGTGGTTTGGGGCGTCTCTGAACGGTACATTAATGATCACGTTAAACGCTGCTGGAGCATGCCTGCCTATGACCGACACCGACAGCCAGACCACCCGCACCGAGCTGGACGCCATTATCGAGGCGTTGCATCGGGACAAGCGCAAGCGGGTGCGCAAGCTGTTGCGTGGCATGCATCCCGGTAAGGTCGCCAGTCTGCTGGAGGCGCTTGATGGCGCCGAGCGCCTGGCCCTTTGGCAGCATATTGATGATGACCGCGAAGAGCAGGTGCTGAAGCATCTGACGCCACTGCTCGGCGCCCAGCTGCGCCGTGAGCCCGATACCTCCGACCTGACCGACGAAGATGAGGAAGGCGAGGGTGCTGCTACCCAGATCGCTCGGGTCCGTGACGCGCTGGAGGCCGGCAAGTTCAAACGGGTCGGCAAGGCGTTCCGGCAGATGCACCCGGCCAAGGCTGCCGGCCTGCTCGAAGCCTTGCCGCCGGCCGAGCGCAGCACCGTGTGGGAGATGCTCGATGCCGAGCGTGCTGGCAAGATCCTGGTCCACCTGCATGATGAGGTCCGCGCCCGGCTGGCGCTGGAAATGGACGAGGACGAGCTGGTCGCCGCCGCCCGCAAGCTCGACCTGGATGATCTGGTTGACCTGATTCAGGCGCTGCCCAGTGACAGCGGCCGGCAGCTGTTGCAGGCGATGGATGTGCGCAAGCGCCAGCAGTTGCTGTCGATGCTCTCCTACCCCGAGGACTCGGCCGGTGGCCTGATGAACACCGACCATATTTCGGTGCGCGCCGATGTTCGGGTGGGGTCGGTATTGCGTTATCTGCGTCTGCTTGAAGATCTGCCGGACCACACCGACAAGGTGATGGTGGTAGACCGCAAAAATCGTTATCAGGGCGTTCTGCGTCTGAGCCGACTGGTCACCAGCGCCCCCGAACTGGCTGTCAGCGAGGTGATGGACAGCGACTTTCAACCGCTGGATGTGATGTTGCCAAGCCACGATGTGGCTCGCCGGTTTGAGGACCTGGATATTCTCTCCGCTGCGGTGGTCGATGAAGACGGCCTGTTGCTCGGGCGCATCACTGTGGACGACGTAATGGACCTGATCCGCGAAGACTCCGAGCGCACCATGATGAACATGGCGGGTCTGGACGACGAGGCCGACATGTTTGCGCCGGTCCTGACCAGCAGCCGGCGACGGGCGGTGTGGCTGGGGATCAATCTGGTTACTGCGTTTCTGGCGGCCTGGGTTATCGGCCTGTTCCAGGGCACGCTGGAGCAGCTGGTGGCGTTGGCGGTATTGATGCCGATTGTCGCCAGTATGGGTGGCATTGCCGGCAGTCAGACGCTGACGCTGGTGGTGCGCGGCATGGCGCTGGGTCAGGTTGAGGGTGGTAACGCGCGGCTGCTGCTGGGCAAGGAGATCGGCATTGCCTGCCTCAATGGGGTGCTCTGGGCGCTGGTGGTCGCCGCCTTGGCCGTGGCCTGGTTTGGCAGCTGGCAACTTGGAGCAGTGATTGCCGCCGCCATTTTGCTCAACCTGCTGTGCGCGGCGGTATCAGGACTGCTTATCCCGCTGCTGTTGCGCCGTGTTGGTGTCGACCCGGCGCTGGCCGGCAGTGTCATCCTGACCACGGTGACCGACGTGGTGGGCTTTCTGGCCTTCCTTGGCCTGGCAACGCTGTTTCTGCTCTGAGTCTGAGGTGGCGATCAGTCGATCGGGTTGCTGACGCTCTCGATCTCGCGTTTGACGTACATCGGATCGTCAATGTTGCGAAACTTCACGTCGCTGATGCCGCGGCCGGTCAGCTTGACCGTGCCGTAGCCGAACATCCGTCCCCAGATGCTTTGCTCGATCTCGACGGTCTCGATCGAGCTGAGCTTCATCTCTTCGGTATGCCGGCTGATGATGCCGGTCTTGAGGATCACCCGCTTGTTGGTCACGCCCTGCTCGATGGAGCGCAAGCGAAAGTATTCATACAGCGCAAGCAGCCAGGTCAGGCCGAAGGTCACCAGACCGAGTACCAGCCAGCAGTACATCGGTACCTTGGCGAACCAGTGCAGTTGAAAAACCTTGTGAATGACCTCGCCGCTGGACAGCGACTCTTCGATGTATGACATCTGTGCATTTCCTTCAAATGTGTGCTGCCGGGCACTCTAGCGAATTAGCCGCTGCTGGGACAGTGCTGCGGGTTGGTGCTTTCGGTTAACGGTGTTGAATATGTGTAGCTTGCTAAATAAGTTTATCGGAGTAAACTTTATGGTTAGCAGGCTAACTATATTCGAGGTTATCCATGAGTCAGGATCAAGCGGCTTTGGCGTTGCACGAAACGTTGAAGCCTTCCATGGGCGCAGCGATGGGGCGAGTGCATCGGCTCTGGCGTGCCGCAATCAATCAGGCCGTTGGTGAACTGGGTATTACCGAGGCGCGCTGGAGTGTGATGCTGCATCTGGCCAAGGTGGGCGAGGGGTGTACCCAGCAGATGTTGGCAGATGAGCTGGCGATCGAGATGCCGTCATTGACGCGGACGCTTAATCAGTTGCAGGAGCAGGGTCTGATCGAGCGCCGGCGCGACCCCGGTGACCGCCGGGTTCACGCGCTCTGGTTTACCGAGGCAGGCCATCAGCGTATTGCCGACATGGGCGTGCATATCGAGAGGGTGCGCAAGCAGATTTATGCCGGTTTGAGTGACACCCAGCTGGATGCCTTTGCCGAAGTGCTGCTGGCGATGGAGGCGAATGTGCGCTCCCTGCTGGGCGGGGAGCGGGAGGCTGGCGAATGACGCCCGATCAGGTTTTTGCGCGCTGGGTGCGCGCGTCGCTATTGCTGTTTGCAGTAGTGTTTTGCTACTTCCTGGCGGCGGATCTGTGGATGCCGGTGACGCCGCAGTCGCGGGTCATCCACCCGGTTATTCGGGTTGCCCCGCAGGTGGCCGGCCAAGTGGTCGAGGTCGCGGTGGAAGATAACCAGCATGTCGTTGCCGGCGATCTTCTGCTGCGTATCGATCCACGGCCTTATGCGCTGGCTGTTCAGCAGGCCCAATTAGTACTGGAGGCCGCCGAGCGAGACAATTCGGGTATCGATGCATCAATCGCGGCTGCGCAGGCGCGGGTGCGGTCGTCACAGGTGCGCAGCGCGGAGCTGGCCCGCGAGCGTGATCGGCTGCAGCGGCTGCTGGCCAGTCATAACGTGTCTCGGCAAAGCTACGAGCAGGTTGTTGCCAGCTCTCAGTCTGCTCAGGCGGAGCTGGCCAGCCTGCAGGCGCAGGTCCGGCAGTTGCAGGTGCAGCGTGGCGAAGGGGATCAGGGCAATCTGCGCCTGCGTCAGGCGCAAAATGCGCTGGAACAGGCCATGTTGAATCTGAGCTTTACCGAGGTGCGCGCCCAGAGCGACGGTGTGGTCTCCAACCTGCAGGTGCGCCCTGGTACCTATGCGGTCGCCGGGGCTGCGCTGATGGCTCTGGTTGCCGATGATGCCGATGTGGTAGCCGATTTTCGCGAGAAGTCGCTGTCGCACATGGACGTGGGCGAGTCCGCTGCGGTTGTATTTGATGCCATTCCCGGGCGGGTATTCGAGGCTCACGTAGCGGGTGTTGCAGCCGGTACTCGGGCCGGACAGTTGCTGCCTGACGGTTCGCTGGCTGCACCGGAAACATCCGATCGCTGGGTGCGTGACGCCCAGCGTCAGCGCGTCCATCTTGTGCTGGACGAAGAGCCCGGGCTGCTGTCGCAGTTGCCGACAGGCGCTCGCGCCACCGTGCAATTGTTTCCGGTCGGCGGCCCTGCCCGGTGGCTTGGCCGGGCACAGGTAGGTCTGCTCAGCCTGATGCACTACATCTACTGAGGTTACCGATGAAGCCCATCCTGCTTACCAGCAAACGGCATCTGGACGACAACGATGTGCGCCAGTGCCTGCGCATCGCCTTTGGCGGCATGCTCGGTTTTATCCTGTGCAAGCTGATGGGCTGGAACTATGGCGCCTTTTTCGTCGTGCAGCCGATTCTGTTGCTGGGCATTGTTCCGGTGATTAACGCCCATATGCTGCGCCAGTTTGTCGCCAACATGCTGGTGGTTTCGCTCGCCGTGCTGGTGGTGCAGGGGCTGTTTGGTGACAAACCGGTGCCAATGACATTGCTGGTCATGGGCATGTTCGCGCTGCTGTTCGGGCAGATGAGCGGTGGCGCCAATTTCCTGTTTGGTGCCATGTCGGTGGTCAACATGTCGATGCAGCTCCATTTCGCCAGCTATCCTCAGGCCGATATCGGCGACATTGTTGCCAGCAACATCGTTTCGGTTTTCAGCACCCTGTTCATCGCCCTGCTGATGCAGCAGCTATTCCCCGATGTTGCGCCGCGCGCGCCGCGTCCATTGATGCGCAAATCCGCCAGCACCCGACGTCACGAAGTGATACTGGCCACCACGGTCGCCACTGCCTCGTTCATTGTATTTCAGGTATTCAATTTACAGAGCGGGCTGTCGGCGCAGGTCGCCAGTATTCTGGTGCTGTTCCCGCTGAACTGGCGCGGGGCCGGACCTGCGGGCTGGAACCGTGCGCTGGGAACGCTGGTGGGCTGCAATCTTGGGCTGGTTGTTCAATTGGTGCTGATGGACCACTTTGATGTGTTGCCGTTCGTGGCGGCCGGCCTGTGGATTTGCCTGATGCTCTTTGCCCGCATTCACATGCTGGAGGGTGGATCCGGCGCTGGTTTTGCTGCCTTGACCACCATGGCGATTCTGTTCGGTCAGTACCTCACGCCCCGTCAGGACCTGTTCTACAGTGATCTGTATCGATTCTGGTCACTGTCGCTGTCAGTGTTGTTGTCGCTGTCGGCGATTTATCTGTTGCATCTGCTGCTTGATCGATTTGCTGCCACGCGCTGGGCCGCGCCGAAGGCGGTTTCGGTCTGACCGTAGTGCCCGGCGCGGGCGACGAGTATGATGTGCCGATCTTCCTGGCTGGGGACCCTCTGCATGTTGCGGTTTTTGCGTCCGGTGCTGTTTGTTTGCGGCATTCTGGTGCTGATCATGGCTGGTCTGATGCTCAGTGTCGCGGTGTTTGCCTGGTGGCGACAGGACCCGGAAATGCAGGTATTTCTGACATCGTTCGCGGTCACACTCGGCTGCGGCCTCGCGATGGTGCTGGGCTGCCGGGATAAGGGCTTTCATCTGGTTTCGCGTCAGCTCTATCTGCTCACCAGTCTGAGCTGGGTGCTGCTCTCGCTGTTTGGCGCATTGCCACTGTTCTTCAGTCATTTTCAGCTCAGCGCCGAAGATGCGGTGTTCGAGGCGGTGTCCGGGATCACCACCACAGGCTCGACCATTCTCAGCGGTATCGAACACCTCGCGCCCAGTCTGCTGCTCTGGCGCTCGCTGCTGCAGTGGATTGGTGGTCTGGGGGTGATCGGTATGGCGGTATCGATTCTGCCGTTTCTGCGCGTCGGCGGCATGCGCCTGTTCCACACCGAGTCCTCCGACTGGTCGGACAAGTCCATCCCGCGGGTCCAGTCGCTTGCTCGCATGCTGGTGGCGACCTACCTGGGCCTGACCGTCAGCTGTGTGTTCAGTTACTGGTTGGCCGGCATGAACCTGTTTGATGCGATCAATCATGCCATGGCGACGGTATCGACCGGCGGGTTTGCGACCGATGATCGTTCCATGGGTCGCTTCCCGCTGGAGGTGCTGTGGGTGTCGATTCTGTTCATGACCCTCAGCGCGTTGCCGTTTACCTTGCTGATTGCCTTCTTTAGGCGACCCTCGCTGCATGTGCTCAACAACCAGCAGGTAATCGGCTTCCTCTGCATTATCGGCGCGGTATCGCTGTTACTGACGGCTGATCTGATCGATCTGCATCTGGCCGAGCCCTTCGTGGCCTTCACCCAGGCGACTTTCAACCTGGTCTCGGTTATTACGACCACCGGCTTCGCCTCGGCCGACTACACCCAGTGGGGCACTTTCAGCATCGCCCTGTTTTTTGTGGTGATGTTTATCGGTGGTTGCTCGGGGTCCACCAGCGGCGGCATGAAGGTGTTTCGCTTTCAGCTCAGTTATCTGTTTCTGCGTACCCAGGTTCGCAAGCTGATTCACCCCAACGGGGTATTTGTCACCCAGTACAACGGCAGGCCGGTGCAGGATGACATTATTCTCTCGGCCGTCGCGTTCTCCTTCCTGTTTTTCATGACGCTGGGCGTGGTGACGCTGCTGCTGGCGCTGATGGGCCTGGATTTGATCACCAGCCTGACCGCAGCGGCTACCGCGCTGACCAACGTCGGTCCCGGGCTGGGTGATGTCATTGGCCCGGCGGGTAATTTTGCTACCCTGCCAGTGGCGGCCAAATGGCTGTTGTCGTTCGCCATGTTGATGGGGCGGCTGGAGTTGCTGACCCTGATGGTGCTTTTTACGCCGGTGTTCTGGCGTGGCTAACGCGGAATTTAAAGGGGATAGGGCATGATGCGCATCATCGTGCTGGGGGCGGGTCAGGTTGGTCGCAGCCTGGTGGAGCAACTGGTCGGCGAGAAAAATCACATTACCGTGGTGGATCGTGATGCCGGGCGGCTGCAGCTGTTGCAGGAGCTGTATGGTGCGCAGGGCGTGCAGACGATCTGCGCCCATGGCGCCCATCCGGTGACCCTGTCCAAGGCGGGGGCGGAGGACGCCGACATGCTGGTGGCGGTTACCAACAGCGATGAAGTCAACATGATTGCCTGTCAGGTCGCTCAGTCACTGTTCAATGTGCCGAACAAGATCGCCCGGGTGCGCGAGCAGGGCTACCTGACCCAGAACCGCGCGCTGTTTGCCAAGAGTGCAGTACCGGTTGACGTGCTGATCAATCCCGAGGCGCTGGTCACCCAGCACCTTAAAAAGCTGATTCGCTATCCGGGCGCTTTGCAGGTCATCAATTTCGCCGATGGCCTGGCCCAGCTGGTTGCCGTGCGCGCCTCCAACGGTGGCGCGCTGGTCGGTCAGCGCATTGCCACATTGCGCGAGCGGCTGCCCGCGGTGGAGATTCGGGTGGCGGCCATTTTTCGCCGAAATCATTCCGTGATCCCCGACGGCGATACCCTGATCCAGGACGGAGACGAGGTTTTTTTCGTTGCGGCAAGACCGGATATCCGACTGGTGCTGAACGAACTGCGACGCCGGGCAAAACCCTACAAGCGCATCGTCATTGCCGGCGGCGGCAATATCGGCGCGCGTCTGGCCAGCGTGCTGGAGAACGATTATCGGGTGAAGGTGATCGAGCAGGACATGGCGCGGTGCCAGTTTCTCTCCCAGTACCTGCGTCGAGCCACCGTACTCAATGGCAGCGCGTCGGACCGGGAGCTGCTGCTGGAGGAAAGTATCGAATCAGCAGATGTGTATCTGGCGCTGACCAATGATGACGAAGCCAACATCATGTCGTCGATGCTGGCCAAGCGCATGGGTGCCCGCACGGTTATCACGCTGATCAGTAATCCGGCCTATGCCGACCTGGTGCAGGGCGGCAGTATCGACATCGCCATCTCGCCGCAGCAGGCCACCATTGGCGCGTTGCTGACTCACGTGCGTCGCGGTGATGTGGTTGCCGTACACTCGCTGCGCCGGGGCACGGCCGAGGCCATGGAGGCGATTGCCCACGGCGATGCGCAGAGTTCGCAAGTGGTGGGCAAGCGGATTGACGAGCTGCCGTTGCCCCCCGGTGCGATGGTCGGCGCGCTGGTGCGTGGCGAGGATGTGATCATCGCGCATGACAGCACCCAGATCGAAGAGGGTGACCACGTCATTGTGATCGTGCCGGACAAGCGGGACATGCAGGCGGTAGAGCGGCTGTTCCAGGTCGGTCTTACCTTCCTGCTTTGAGGTGGACCGGGGCCGCGTGCAGCAGCCCCGGGCACAGTCGGTTCAGTCTGCGTCCTGCAGCTCGACCATCAGGTCGTCGGTCAGATTTTCCAGAGCGTCACGCAGGGCATCGAGATCGGTCTGCGGGTACACACCCAGCAGCGCCCGCGCCTTGAACAGCAGGTCGGCACTCATCGGTGCCGGAGTGCATTCGGTTTCCAGCGATTCGACGTTGACGCCATGGCTGGCCAGTACGCGCGAGACCTCGTGGACGATACCGGCGCGGTCGTTGGCCACCAGGGTCAGTTGCAGGGTGCGCTGCTGCGGCTCGTCTGCCTGGCCACTGATAGCCACCTGGACATTGATGCCCTGGGCGCTGAGTCCGTCCAGGTCAATACGCAGTGCTTCGAGCTGGTCGTTGGCGACATCTACCCGCAGAATGCCGGCAAATTGCCCGGCCATGCGGGCCATGCGGCTTTCCAGCCAATTGCCGCCGTGCCGGTTGATGACCTGAGCCAGGCTTTCCACCAGACCGGGCTTGTCGGCGGATATGACGGTAATTACGAGCGGGGTGGTCATGCGTGATCTCCTTGGGAGCTGGCCTTGGTCAGTCCTGATAGTAGCTGCCGCCGCCGGTCGCCGTCATCTCCTGGCAGTTGGCCTCCAGCGTCTCGAAGTCGTACTCGGACAGGCCCACATACTCCAGGATGGCGCTGCCGACGGCGTTCCATTCGTGATCGACGTTGTGGTTGCCCAGCACCTTGTAGGCCCGGCAGATGTGTTCGGCCATCTTTAGAATGGCCAGCAGGTTCTTCTGCACCGGGTCATTGCCCAGCGGGGAAAGGAACACCTGCTCGGCATTGTGGTGACTGGCGATGGCGTCGCACAGGTGGCGCGGCAGCAGCCATGACTTGGCCGTGTAGTAGCCGATCACCGCGTGATTGGTGTTCATGCGCTGGTTTTCCACATCGACCAGTCGCATCTGGTCCTGCGCGTAGGACTCTTCCATGACTTCGATGTAGTAGGGGAAGCGACTGAGCATCAGCGGGATGCCGCAGTTGTGGAACAATCCCAGCGCATAGGCTTCATCCGGCTCGACGCAGCCAATGCGCTTGGCCAGCGTCATGCAGGTCATGGCGACGTCCTGCGCGCTGTCCCAGAAGCGGTTGAGATTGACGATGTTCTCGTCGGTCAGCTCGCCGCGAATCGATTGCGCATTGACGATGTTGACCACCCTGCTGACGCCCAGCAGGTTGACGGCTTGCTGGATGGAACTGATCCGGTTGGCCAGTCCAAAGAAGGGCGAATTGACGACCTTGAGCAGGCTGCCGGAGAGACCCGGGTCCTGGCTGATCAGCCGGGCAATGACCTTGGGATCCGGATCCGGCATCAACTGTTCCATCTGCAGGTCGACCATGATCTGCGGCTGCGGTGGTACGCTGATGCCTTGCAGGGCGCTGCTGATCTGTTGGTCGGTGAGCTCCGATGTCATGGCCTGGGTCCACTGATGACTTGAGCTGCCGAGTTTAGCCGGAGACCGGGGAGCTTGGCACCCTGTATAATGGCCAACTGCATACATTTTTCTTGCCTGCCTCAGGAGTTCCCCATGTCATTGCCCAGCCTGCGTCTCAACGCCAATGCCGACCGGCGTATTCGTGGAGGCCACCTGTGGGTCTTCAGTAACGAGGTGGATACCGCGCTGACGCCGCTGACGGCCTTTGAACCGGGTCAGCAGGCGCAGCTGGAAGCCGCTGGCGGCAAGCCTCTCGGGCTGGTCTGTGTCAGCCCCAATAACCTGATCTGTGCACGTTTGTTCAGCCGCGATACCCGTCATCCGCTGGACAAGTCACTGCTGGTGCATCGTTTCAAGGTGGCCCTGAGTTTGCGTGAGCGGCTGTTCGACAAACCCTTCTATCGTCTGGTCTACGGCGAGTCGGATTTTCTGCCGGGGCTGGTGATCGACCGTTTTGGCGACTACTTCGTCGTGCAGATCGCCAATCCCGGCATGGAGCAGGTGCGTGGCGACATCGTTGATGCGCTGGTGCAGGTGTTCAAGCCGCAGGCCGTGCTGTTCAAGAACGACAGTGGCGCGCGCAAGCTGGAAGGGCTGGAGTCCTACGTTGAGGATGCATTCGGCGAGATGCCTGACCTGGTGGCGCTGGAAGAGAACGGCGTGCGTTTTGAAGCCCCGGTGCGCGAGGGTCAGAAAACCGGCTGGTTCTACGACCACCGTGCCAACCGCGCCCGTCTGGCGCCTTACGTGGCCGGCAAGCGGGTGCTGGACCTGTACAGCTATGTCGGCGGCTGGGGTGTTCAGGCCGCCGCCTTTGGTGCCAGTGAAGTCATGTGTGTCGACAGTTCAGCGCCGGCGCTGGACCGGGTGGAAGCCAACGCAGAGCTCAATGGCGTCGCCGAAAAGATGCTGGTGGTCGAGGGCGATGTGATGGCGGCACTGAAGGAGCTGAAAAGCGCCGGCGAGCGCTTCGACGTGGTCATTGCCGATCCGCCGGCCTTTATCAAGAAGCGCAAGGATATTCGCAATGGTGAAGCCGCGTACCGACGCCTCAACGAGCAGGCCATGCGGCTGCTGAACAAGGACGGGATTCTGGTCTCGGCGTCCTGCTCCATGCATCTGGAAGAGGATCGTCTGCGTGACGCCCTGCTGGGTGCCAGCCGCCACCTGGACCGCAACCTGATCATTACCGAGCGCGGCTTCCAGGGTGCCGACCACCCGCTGCATCCGGCGATTCCGGAAACCGGTTATATCAAGGCGTTGTTTTGCAGGGTTACGCCGGCCTGACGCCGGCTTCGTGCCGGCGAGCTGCAAGCCACAAGCTACAAGCTGCAAGAAAAAGCCGCGCGGAGTTGAATCGCGCGTTTTTTTTATGCTGACTCTAGATGCAGCTTCTTATTTAAACCCTTGAGGGTCTCGCTGCAGGTGCGAATCCGGTTTTGCTTGCCGCTTGCCGCTTAGCGCTGCTGCGCCTCAGCGCAGACTGATGACCGGCCAGCCCTGGGCTTCGGCGTGGGCGCGGAGGGTGTCGTCGGGATCGACGGCTACCGGGTTGTCGACCATGCCCAGCAGCGGCAGGTCGTTGTGCGAGTCGCTGTAGAAGTAGCTGCCTTCAAGGGTGCGGTTGTTCTCCAGCAGCCAGCGTTCCAGGCGAGTCACCTTGCCCTCACGGAAACACGGGATGTCGGTGGTTTGGCCGGTGTAGCGGCCATCCTGGCGTTCACATTCGGTCGCCAGCAGCAAGTCGATGCCGAGATGGCGGGCTATCGGGCCGGTGATGAAGCGGTTGGTTGCGGTGATGATCATCAGGGTGTCGCCGGCCTGACGGTGACGCTCGATCAGGGCCAGCGCCTTGGGCAGCACGATGGGCAGGATTTTCTCCTGCATGAATTGCTGGTGCCAGGCGTCAAGCTGTTCGGTCGGATGCTCGCCGAGCAGTTGCAGGCAGAAATTCAGGTAGACCCGGATATCCAGCCGCCCGGCCAGATAGTCGTTGAAGAACTGGTCGTTGCGCGCCTTGTACTCGTCCGGATCAACAATCCGATGGGCAACGATAAACTCGCCCCAGGCGTGATCGCTGTCCCCGCCCAGCAGGGTGTTGTCGAGGTCGAAGATGGCGAGTGACACGGGTGTTCTCCTGAGCGGGTTGACGGCCCGCTAGAATAATCGAGTCAGCCGGTAAATGCCCGTAATCACTGACATCAATCGGTGGCATTTCCGTAATTGCTGCTGCAGCGTGCTTTGTGGAACAATGCTGTGATTATTGATTAAGGGATAGTGGCTGTGATTGACCCCGATGGTTTCAGACCCAACGTCGGCATCATCCTGACCAATGAGTTGGGTCAGGTGCTCTGGGCCAGGCGCATCGGCCAGGACTCGTGGCAGTTCCCGCAGGGGGGGATTCAGCGTAACGAAAGCCCCGAGCAGGCGCTGTATCGCGAGTTGCATGAAGAAGTCGGTCTGCTGCCTGAAGATGTCGAAATTCTTGCCTGCACCCGTGGCTGGTTGCGCTATCGTTTGCCGCAGCGGCTGATCCGCAGCCATTCGCAGCCGGTCTGCGTGGGTCAGAAGCAGAAGTGGTTTTTGCTGCGGCTGACCTCGGAAGACCAGCGGGTGTGCATGACGCGCAGCGCAAAGCCGGAATTTGATGGCTGGCGCTGGGTCAGTTACTGGTATCCTCTGGGGCAGGTTGTGCCCTTCAAACGCGATGTCTATCGGCGTGCCATGAAAGAACTTGCGCCGAGACTGCTCTCCAGTCTTCCGGGTAGTTGAATATGCTCAATACGCTGCGCCGCATTGTTCAGGAGGTCAACTCTGCCAGAGATCTGGCAGCGGCTCTGGACATCATCGTGCAGCGTGTGCGTGAGGCAATGGGCACAGAGGTGTGCTCGGTTTATCTGCTAAATCCCGAAATCGGTCGCTACGTGCTGATGGCGACCGAAGGTCTCAACAAGGATGCCGTCGGTGCCGTTACCCTGGGCACCAGCGAGGGTCTGATCGGTTACGTCGGTACCCGTGAGGAGCCTGTCAACCTCGAAGATGCGGCATCTCACCCCCGTTTCCGCTACTTTGCCGAGACTGGCGAAGAGCGCTATGCCTCCTTCCTGGGTGTGCCGATTATTCACCACCGCCGGGTGATGGGCGTACTGGTGGTCCAGCAGAAGGAGCGCCGCCAGTTCGATGAGGGCGAAGAGGCCTTCCTGGTTACCATGAGCGCGCAGCTTGCCGGAGTCATTGCCCACGCGGAAGCCACCGGTGCCATCGGCGGGCTGGGGTGGGGCGGCGAGGTGGTCCAGGACACCCGCTTTGATGGTGTGGCCGGCGCGCCGGGCATAGCCATCGGTCATGCCGTAGTGATTCTGCCTCCGGCTGATCTGAAATCGGTCCCGGACAAGCAGATTCAGGATATCGATGCCGAAATTGCGCTGTTCCGCCGTGCCAAGGACAGCGTGCGTGATGACATGCAGCAGCTGTCCAGCAAGCTGTCGACGCAGCTGAGGCCGGAAGAACTGGCGCTGTTTGATGTCTACCTGATGATGCTCGATGATGCCGCGCTGGGTAACGAGGTGACCAACATCATCCGCACTGGCCAGTGGGCTCAGGGGGCGTTGCGTGAGGTGGTCAGCTCGCATGTCACCCGCTTCGAGCTGATGGACGACCCTTACTTGCGTGAGCGGGCGGCAGATGTGAAGGATATTGGCCGCCGCATCCTGGCCTACCTGCAGGAGGTCGGTCGGCAGGAGCTGGTGTTCCCCGACAATACCATTCTGGTCAGCGAGGAACTGTCGCCGGTGATGCTGGGGCAGGTACCGAAGGAGAAGCTGGCCGGTCTGGTCTCGGTCCTCGGTTCGGGCAGCTCGCATGTCGCCATTCTGGCCCGGGCGATGGGTATTCCGACGGTAATGGGGGCGCTGGATCTGCCCTATACCCGCCTCGACGGCATGGAGCTGATCGTCGACGGCAACCGTGGCGAAGTGTATTCCAACCCGTCGCAGGAGCTGCATCGCCAGTATCTTGATCTGGTTCGCGAAGAGCGTGAGCTGGTGCAGGGGCTGGAAAAGCTGCGCGATGTGCCCTGTGTGACGCTGGACGGTCATCGCATGCCGCTGCTGGTCAACACCGGTTTGCAGGCAGATGTGGCGCGCTCACTGGATCGCGGTGCCGAAGGCGTTGGTCTTTATCGCACTGAAGTGCCGTTCATGATCAAGGATCGCTTCCCCAGCGAAAAGGAGCAGCAGGCGATCTATCGCGAGCAGCTGGAAGCCTTTTACCCGCTGCCGGTTACCATGCGCTCGCTCGATATTGGCGGCGACAAGGCGCTGACCTATTTTCCGATCAAGGAAGACAACCCCTTCCTTGGCTGGCGCGGTATTCGCGTTACCCTGGATCACCCGGAAATCTTCCTGGTCCAGACCCGGGCCATGCTCAAGGCCAGCCTGGGCTTGAACAACCTGCGCATCATGTTGCCCATGGTCAGCAGCGTATTTGAGGTGGAAGAGGCGCTGCATCTTATCCACCGGGCCTACAGCGAGGTACTGGACGAGGGCGTCGACGTGCCCATGCCGCCGGTCGGGGTGATGATCGAGGTGCCCGCCGCGGTCTATCAGGCGCGCGAACTGATTCAGCTGGTCGATTTTCTTTCGGTTGGCACCAACGACCTGACCCAGTATCTGCTGGCGGTTGACCGCAACAACCCCCGGGTTGCGGATCTGTATCACTCGCTGCACCCGGCGGTGCTGCAGGCGTTGATCAAGATCGCCACGGCCTGCCGCGAAGCGGGCAAGCCGATGAGCGTGTGTGGTGAAATGGCCGGCGATCCGGCAGCGGCGGTATTGTTGATGGCGATGGGGTGTGACGCGCTGTCGATGAACGCGACCAACCTGCCCAAGGTGAAGTGGCTGCTGCGTCAGATCAAACTGTCCGATGCCAAGGCCCTGCTGGATGAGGTAATCGAGCTGGATAACCCCCATCTGGTGCTCAGCACCCTGCATCTGGCACTGCGTGGTATGGGCCTGGGCAAGGTCCTGTCACAACCCCGCTGAAGCTCGGCGCCATTCCCTGCAGGTTTCTCCCTGCGGCTCCCCAAGTGCTCCGAAGCGCCGCTCCGTCAGGCGGATGCGGTTGTTTGCCTGCAGGCGCAGAATGCTGCTGGCGCGGGTACCGTACTCCGGCAGTCCGACGATAAAGGTAGCCGAGAGCATGCGCTCCCACTCCAGGCTGATGCCGGTGTCGGGTAGCTGTTCATCAGCATAGATGTGATCGTTGGCGAGCAGTGAAAACAGTGTCTCGTCGTCGGCATCCAGGTTGTTTGCCAGTGCGCTGCGCAGGCAGTCCGTTTTTGGCCATGGGCTGTCCAGATCGGCATTGGATACAGCGTAAATGCCGGGTTCGAGCTGTCGCGCCTG
Source organism: Halopseudomonas sp. T1L2 (assembly GCF_055397385.1). Classification (NCBI taxonomy): domain Bacteria; kingdom Pseudomonadati; phylum Pseudomonadota; class Gammaproteobacteria; order Pseudomonadales; family Pseudomonadaceae; genus Halopseudomonas; species Halopseudomonas sp. T1L2. Next base: position 3,596,330 of record NZ_AP040865.1, read on the forward strand.
GCCATGCTCGCTATTGAGAAACCACAGTTGCTCGCGGTCTCCGACCAGCAGATTGAAGCCGGTATAGTTTGCCAACTGCCCCTGCAGTGCGTGCACGAAGGCCGCCGGTGACCGGGTGCCCTGCAGATAGTCCAGCGGCAGCTGCCCGCGCGACAGTGGCGCTTTGGGAACGCCCGGGCGGCGAATATTGGTAACCGCGGCAAAACGGCCGTCGCGGGTGACTCCCAGCCAGGTGCCACCGGCTTCAATATCCTTGCCGGCCAGTAGCTCGGGATGACCTTCCCGGGTCCAGAGGTCCAGCGCCCGGGTGGGGCGGTGATGGAATTCGTCCCGGTTGCCGATCAGTAACAAGGGTTGCTGCGGGGATTGCTGCCAGGCAAAGGCAATCAGACACATAGAGGCTCCTTGGTTGCGGCCCAGTCTACCATCCGTAGCCTGGAATCGGGCCTGTGTGCGCTGCCGCAAGCGTTTTGCAAATGGGATTCGCGGTTTTCCGGGGGCATGCTGGCAGCGGATGCGGGACGGGTCAGAATCACAAAAAAGGGCCAGACGATGCTGGCCCCTTTTCCGCCTTTATCCTGTCAGGGATCAACCACCAGCAGCGGCTCGATGGAAGCTACTTCATTGACTGCGATGGCGGTGTAGATAGAGCCGGCTGCCAGCGCGGTGGCGGGCAGGTCGATGACGGTCGTTGTGGTGTCGGCCACATTGATGCTGATGTCATAACTGCCCGCGGGGACCTCGACGTAGTCGGAGGCGGTGAAGTAGGGCACGTCGGCAAGCCCGGCGAAAATATCGCCGTTGACCAGAACGTCTACCGCGGGTGCATCCGGTGAGGCGTGAATAACCCGGATCTTGGCTCCAGCGGCTGGTGTCAGGTCGTCGACCAGCGGACGCAGGGTGAAGCCCTGAACACCGGTGACATTAACAAACCCGGTGGCCAGTACGCTGTAGGCCTGACCTGCTTCAACGGTAACGGGAAGGCTGGCCACTTCGTTTCCGCCGGCTTCCACGCCAATGGTGTAGTCACCGGCCAGTACCTGCAGGTAGTCACTCACATCCTTGAAAGACACGTCACTCAGAACGACGTCGCCGTCGACGGTGACATCCACTGCGGGTGCGTCAGGTGACAGGTGCAGGGCCCGGACTTGCGCGCGCTGGTCTTCCAGAACGACAAAGGGCGGCGAGTCCAGCAGCGCGATAACGGACGCGGGGGAGAAGCCTGATGCCCGGGGAATGGCTGCCAGGAAGTAGGATGGGCCGCTTTCCAGCTCGACGAATCCCGAGTCGTAGGCGATCGTTGCCGGGTCTCCTGCAGGGGTGATGCGGATGCGGTATTCCCCGGCGGGTACTTCCACGTAAGCGCCGCTGTCGGCAGCAGGTGCAAAGTCGGCAAGCAGCGGAGTGTCACCCAGTGCGTCTGTGGTGTCGACATAGACATCGACATTGCCGACCTGGGGCGCGGCATGCAGAACAAAGGCCCGCGCGGTTGCTGCTGCGGGTGTCTGGATGTCGTCGGTAATAACCAGCAGGTCAAAGCTGTCATCGCCCAGCAAGCCGTAGGCTACCAGGGTGTAGTCCTCGCTGCGAACGGGGGTTACCTCGGTGCTGAAGACGGGCTCGGAGTCGGCAGCAGCGCCTGCCGCTCGCACATCTATGGTGAGCGGTTCGGCCGGTACCCGGGTAAATGCGGTGGCGGTAAAGGTGTCCAGGTCCTCGATGGCGAGATCGCCATTGATGTAAATATCCACAGCCGGGGCGTCTGCTGCCGCATGTAAAACGCGTACTTCCGCCGACGGGCCGGCAGAAGAGCTGCTGCCACCACCACCGCCGAGACAGCCGCTCAACGCGACGGATATGGCGACCAGAATAAGAGTCAGGGCTTTCACTGTCAGTTCCTCTTGATCAGGATGAAGGTTATTTACTGCCCTGTTAACCTAGATGGTTTTCTTGTACATGGTGAAAAATAACTTATACAAAGATTACACAAAATGTGTCCTGATAATGGCTTAATGCCGCTATTTGGGTGCCTTTGCAGGAAAATGATGGCGGAAGGAGTACACTATCGGGCTGTCTGGTTTCCGGCTGTTTGCCGCCGGTTTATCGAGGTGTCTGTGGAATTTTTGCTGTATCTGGTTTTGGGTGGTTTTGCCGGTACGCTGGCTGGCCTGTTCGGTGTTGGCGGCGGCATGATCATTGTGCCGGTGCTGGTCTACAGTTTTGCCCTGCAGGGCATTGCTCCGGACGTGCTGACCCATATGGCGGTCGGTACCTCGCTGGCAACCATCGTGTTCACCTCGATCAATGCGATTCGTGCGCACCATGCAAAGGGTGCTGTGCGCTGGCGTTTGTTTGTCTGGCTGACGGCCGGGATTGTGCTCGGCACCGTGCTGGGTGCGCTCACCGCGGCGCAGATCAGCGGACCCATGCTGCAGAAGATCATTGGTGTCTTTGCCATTTGTGTGGCCATTCAGATGGCCTTCAAGCTTCAGCCAAAGGCGGCGCTGACTGAGCCGGGCAAGCCGTCGCTGGGTATTGCTGGCGGTGTCATCGGCTGGGCATCGGCCATCTTTGGTATTGGCGGCGGGTCGCTGACAGTGCCGTTTCTGGTCTGGCGCAGCGTGCCGATGCAGCAGGCGGTGGCCACCTCATCGGCCTGCGGACTGCCGATTGCGCTGGCGGGCGCAATATCCTTTGTTTTTACCGGCTGGGATGAAACCGGGCTGCCGTCCTGGAGTCTGGGATATGTATATTTACCGGCGCTGATCGGTATTGCTTCTACCAGTATGCTGTTCGCGGGGTTCGGCGCGCGTCTGGCGCACCGGCTGTCCCAGGATCTGCTCAAGCGCCTGTTTGCCCTGCTGCTGCTTTGTGTTGGAATCAACTTTCTTGTCTAGGGATATCGCATGTTGACCTACCCTCAGATTGATCCGGTGGCATTGGCCATTGGTCCGCTGAAGATTCACTGGTACGGCCTGATGTACCTGATCGGTATCGGCGGTGCCTGGTGGCTGGCCCGCCGCAGGCTGGCCGATTTTGACCCGACCTGGAACAAGGAGAGGCTGTCCGATCTGGTGTTCTGGGTGGCGCTGGGCGTGATTGCCGGCGGACGTCTGGGGTATGTGCTGTTTTACGATCTGGCGTCCTATATCAGCAACCCGCTGCTGGTGCTGGAGATCTGGAAGGGTGGCATGTCGTTCCACGGCGGCTTGCTCGGCGTGCTGCTGGCGCTGCTGTGGTTCTCGCGCAAGCACAACAAGCGCTTTTTCGAACTGGTCGATTTTGTTGCACCACTGGTGCCTATCGGTCTGGGGGCCGGCCGCATCGGCAACTTTATCAATGCCGAGTTGTGGGGCAAGGCGACCGACGTGCCATGGGCAATGGTCTTCCCGACCGATCCCGAGCAGTTGGCGCGCCATCCGTCGCAGCTGTATCAGTTTGCGCTGGAAGGCGTCGCGCTGTTTACCATCCTCTGGTTCTACTCGCGCAAGCCGCGCCCGACCATGGCCGTTAGCGGCCTGTTTGCCATCTGCTATGGCTGCTTCCGTTTTGCCGTCGAGTTTGTCCGTGTGCCGGACGCCCAACTCGGCTATCTTGCTTTCGGGTGGCTGACCATGGGCCAGCTGCTTTGTATTCCCATGATTTTACTTGGCGCCCTGTTGATGGGGCTGGCCTACCGGCGTGAGGGGCGCACCGCATGAAACAGTATCTCGACCTGATGCGCCACGTGCGCGAGAACGGCACCTTCAAGAGTGATCGTACCGGCACCGGCACCTACAGCGTGTTCGGCCACCAGATGCGCTTTGATCTGGCTGAGGGCTTTCCGCTGGTGACGACCAAAAAATGTCATCTCAAGTCCATCATCCATGAGCTGTTGTGGTTTCTGCAGGGTGACACCAATATCCGTTACCTGAAGGAAAACGGCGTCTCGATCTGGGATGAATGGGCTGACGAGAATGGCGATCTGGGGCCGGTGTACGGCTACCAGTGGCGCAGCTGGCCGGCGCCAAACGGCGAATCCATCGATCAGATCAGCAAGCTGATTGCGATGATCAAGAGCAATCCGGACTCGCGCCGCCTGATCGTGTCGGCCTGGAACCCGGCGCTGGTTGATCAGATGGCGCTGCCGCCGTGTCATGCGCTGTTCCAGTTCTATGTTGCCGACGGCAAGCTGAGTTGCCAGCTGTATCAGCGCTCGGCGGATATCTTCCTGGGTGTACCGTTCAATATCGCCAGCTACGCGCTGCTGACACTGATGGTGGCGCAGGTCTGTGATCTGCAGCCAGGCGAGTTCATCTGGACCGGCGGCGACTGTCACCTGTACGCCAACCATATCGAGCAGACCGATCTGCAGCTGACCCGCGAGCCGCTGCCGCTCCCGACCATGAAGTTGAACCCCGAGGTGACCGATCTGCTGGCGTTTCGTTTCGAGGATTTCGAGCTGGTGGGCTACCAGTCGCATCCGCACATCAAGGCGCCGGTGGCGGTATGAGTGATGCCAAAATTGCCATGATTGCCGCCATGGCCAGTAACCGGGTGATCGGTCTGGATAACGCCATGCCCTGGCATCTGCCGGAGGACCTGCGTTACTTCAAGGCGACCACCCTGGGCAAGCCGATCATCATGGGCCGCAAGACCTTTGACTCGCTGGGTCGAGCGCTACCGGGTCGCACCAATATTGTGGTTAGCCGCCAGTCGGGCCTGCAGCTGCCGGGTGCCGAGGTGTTCGACTCCATAGAAGCTGCACTCGACTTCGCCGAGCAGCAAGCGGCGATTGATGGCGTCGACGAGGTGATGGTGATTGGTGGCGAGACCTTGTATCGCCAGTGCCTGGAAGATGCCGACCGGTTGTATCTGACCCGTATCGAATCGGCGCCGGACGGGGATGCATGGTTCCCGGAACTGGATGCTGCCCAGTGGCTGTTGGTCAGTGAGCGGGCAGTGGCTGCCGGTGACGGCTACCCCGCCCACGCCTACCAGGTGCTTGAGCGCCGGCGCTGAGGGTCAGTTGAGGACAGGCGATGACGCGGCCTGCCCGATCAGTTCCTCAAGGGGCCGCGGTTTGCCGATCCAGTATCCCTGAAGCAGGTTGCCGCCCCAGCGCGAGAGCTGGTCGGCAACGCGCGCGTCCTCGACATAGTTGGCCGCGACTTGCTTGTTCATGCCCCGTGACAGGGTGATGAGGTTATGCAGGTAGTCGCCCTGCTCGGGGGACGGGTTTTCACTGAGCGCGCGGCAGTCCACCTTTACGCCCTTGATTGGCAGACGGTTAAGGTAGCCCAGCGCACCGTATTCCGAGCCAAAGTGATCCAGCCAGATTTCTACGCCCAGGTCGTGCAGCGCAGTGCACAGTGCCGTTGCCTGGCTGGCGTGCTGCAGCAGCGTGTCTTCGCGCAGCTCCAGCTGAATCATGTGCGGCGGCACCTTGCTTCGCAGCAGGAGCTGGCGCAACTGGTCCACAAAGCGCGGCTGCTTGAGCTCGCGATCGCTGATGTTGATCGACAATCGGCAATGTATGCCGGCATCCAGCCACTGTTTTACCGCCTGTAGCGCCTGGCCGATAACCCAGTGGCCCATCGGCAGGATCAGCCCGCTGTGCTCGGCCAGCTTGAGGAAGGCATCGGGTGTCAGCAGGCCGAGTTGCGGGTGCTGCCAGCGCAGCAGCGCCTCCCAGGCCACGGTGTCGCCGTGGTTGGTATCGACGATGGGTTGATAGTGAAGGCGGAACTGGCCCTCGAGCAACCCGTGTCGCAGACCCTGCTCGATGTCCAGATTGTGGCGGGTTTCGGCATCGCGCTGCGGGTTGAAAAAGGCATATCCGTTACGACCGTTGGCTTTTGCGCGATACAGCGCCTGATCGGCGTGTTGCAGCAGTTCGGCAGCGGTGGCGCCGTGGCCGGGGAAGGTGGCAATGCCGACACTGGCTGACACCAGCAGATGATGACCGCTGAGGGTAATAGGCTCGCTCAGCGTATGAATGATCTTGCTGGCGATCAGGGCGGCATCGTTCGGGTCGTGCAGGTCGTTGAGCAGGGCAACAAACTCGTCGCCGCCTATCCGTGCGATCAGGTCATCCTGACGCATGGTTCGGCGCAGCCGGTTGGCGATCACGGCGAGCAGCAGATCACCCAGGCCATGGCCGAAGGTGTCGTTGATCTGCTTGAAGTAGTCCAAGTCGATATAGAGCAGGGCGAATCCGGTCGGGCTGCGTTGCCCGCGCAGGATCATGCGGTCCAGCTCGGACTCGAGTAGGGCCCGATTGCCAAGGCCGGTCAGCGGATCCTGGCGTGCCATCTGGTGCAGTTTCTCGCCACTGCTTCGACGACGCTCCGCGTTGATCAGTGCGCGTGTGAGTGCGTCGGCGTTGAGGCTTTCCCGCGGCAGGATGTCGTCCGCACCGCCGTCTATGGCGGCGCTATCACGCTCGGGGCTGTCGTCGTCGCTTATCAGCAGCAACAGGGTTTCGGTGCTGGCTCGGCGAGCGTCCTGCAGCAGGCTGGGTTCATTGGGCAGGAGGCAGGCGTCGTAGTCGCTGGCACTCAGACGGGTGGCTGCGTCGCGTACGCTGGTGCAGATATCGACTTCAAATGGGCCGGCCGAAGGGGCGCGGCACAGATCGAGCAGGTGTGCCCGCTTTGCCGGATTTGATTCAACCACCAATATCTTGCGTGCTGCGCGTTCCATGAGTGCGGGCCCAGTCAGCTGGTGTTATTCGTCCATGCACGGTTTTGTCACCGCTGTATGTTAACGCCGTCACGCTTTGACAGCCCATTCATTCGTGTCAAACAGCGCAAAATCTCCGACAGGCGGTATGGCTAATGGCCTGTAATGCCGGATTTTTGTCTTTGCTTTTGCCTGTTTGTTTGCTATGGCGGGAAGTTGGCGCAGGGGCGGGGCCCCTGCGCGCGAGGGAGTGGTGTATCAGTCGTCGAGCAGCGCCTTGTTGCGTACTGCGCCCTTGTCGGCGCTGGTAGCCAGCAGGGCGTAAGCTTTCAGCGCGGTGCTGACCTTACGCGGGCGTGGTGCGGCTGGTTTCCAGCCTTTGGCGTCCTGCGCGGCGCGGCGTTTGGCCAGTTCTTCATCCGACACCAGCAGGTTGATGCTGCGGTTGGGGATGTCGATCAGAATGCGATCGCCGTCCTCAACCAGGCCGATGGCACCCCCAGCGGCGGCCTCGGGTGAGGCGTGGCCGATTGACAGGCCACTGGTGCCGCCAGAGAAGCGACCATCTGTCAGCAGGGCGCAGTCTTTGCCCAGGCCCTTGGACTTAAGGTAGCTGGTGGGGTAGAGCATTTCCTGCATGCCCGGGCCGCCTTTCGGACCTTCGTAACGAATGATCACGATGTCGCCCGGCTTCACTTCGTCGGCCAGGATGCCTTTGACGGCGCTGTCCTGGCTCTCGAAGATTTTGGCGTTGCCTTCAAACACGTGGATGGATTCGTCTACACCTGCGGTCTTGACCACACAGCCATCGAGCGCGATGTTGCCGTACAGCACAGCCAGGCCGCCTTCCTGCGAGTAGGCGTGCTCGACCGAGCGAATACAGCCCTCGGCGCGGTCATCGTCCAGGCTGTCCCAGCGGGTGCTCTGGCTGAACGCGGTTTGCGTCGGAATGCCAGCCGGGCCGGCGCGGAAGAAGGTGTGTACCGCTTCGTCGCTGGTCTGGGTGATATCCCACTGGGCGATGGCGTCGGCCATGGTCCGGCTGTGTACGGTGCTGACGTCGGTGTGCAGCAGGCCACCACGGGCCAGTTCGCCAAGGATGGAGAAGATGCCGCCAGCGCGGTGCACGTCTTCCATGTGGTATTTCTGAATGTTCGGCGCCACCTTGCACAACTGCGGTACCTTGCGCGACAGGCGGTCGATGTCGCGCAGGTCGAAGTCGATTTCGGCTTCCTGGGCGGCAGCCAGCAGGTGCAGGATGGTGTTGGTCGAACCGCCCATGGCGATGTCCAGCGTCATGGCGTTCTCGAACGCCTTGAAGCTGGCTACGTTGCGCGGCAGAACCGACTCGTCACCTTCGCCGTAGTAGCGCTGGCACAACTCGACCGCCAGACGGCCGGCGCGCAGGAACAGTTGCTCACGGTCGCTGTGGGTCGCCAGCGTCGAGCCGTTGCCCGGTAGTGACAGCCCCAGTGCTTCGGTCAGACAGTTCATCGAGTTGGCGGTAAACATGCCGGAGCAGCTGCCGCAGGTCGGGCAGGCGCTGCGCTCGTACTCTTCGACCTTCTCGTCGGAGCAGGAATCGTCGGCAGCGACGACCATGGCGTCAACCAGATCCAGACCGTGGCTGGCCAGTTTGGTCTTGCCGGCTTCCATCGGGCCGCCGGAGACGAACACCACCGGGATATTCAGGCGCAGGGCAGCCATCAGCATGCCGGGGGTGATCTTGTCGCAGTTGGAGATGCAGACAATGGCGTCGGCGCAGTGGGCATTGACCATGTACTCGACCGAGTCGGCGATGATTTCGCGGCTGGGCAGCGAATAGAGCATGCCGTCGTGACCCATGGCGATACCGTCGTCGACTGCGATGGTGTTGAATTCCTTGGCGACACCGCCGGCCTTCTCGATTTCACGTGCGACCAGCTGGCCCAGATCCTTCAGGTGAACGTGTCCGGGCACGAACTGGGTGAAGGAGTTGGCGATGGCGATGATCGGCTTCTTGAAGTCTTCGTCCTTCATGCCGGTAGCGCGCCACAGGGCGCGGGCGCCGGCCATGTTGCGGCCGAAGGTGGATGTTTTCGAGCGGTAATCAGGCATGACGGAATTCTCGTGGTGTAGTGCAGTCGGGCAAGCATACCAATTCACGGGGCGGCATGCAGCCGTGTCGCGGGCTCGGCATGTAGTCTTTTTGAGTTACAGAGCATTGCGGCGAGATGTTGTGTTGATATCGAGCGCGCTTTTTCGGCCTCTGGATCAGTAAGGAGCGGCGGTAAACAGGAAGCGCTCCGGCAGCCCGGTTTAATCGTGGGCGGTTGCCGTCGGGCAGATAAAAAAAGTAAATGGAGACGACGCCTGTGCAGACATTGCTTTCGAGTTTTCCTGCCTTGCGGCTGGCGCTGACAGCGGTGGTGACAACGTCCTTTTCCCTGGCCGCCTGCCTGTCCGGTGTCGGTGGCTCATCTTCTGATGGTAGCGCGAAGGTGGAAGAACCAGCCGATTTGCGCACCACCCTCGCCGGCCATCGTTGCGCCGAGTTGGCTGACCTTGGGCGCTAGCCACACCTCGGAACTGGCCTATTTGTTCGGTACTGACGATTCCTTCAGGCTGCGCGGCGCAACCGACGATCAGGTCGCTCTGGCCGATATCATGAGCCGTGCCTGGACTACCTTCGCCCGTTCGGGTAGTCCAGGTCACGAAGACCTGAACTGGGTGGATTACGGTGATAGTGCCGGTGGCATGGTCTCGTTCGAGACGCCTGAGGTACAGCCTCTTTCCCGTTCGGTGTTTCGCAGCGTGCATCGCTGTGACTACTGGACTCCCTAGGTCTGATACGACCTGTCTTGTTCTCGGAGGTGGGCCGGAGACGGTGTTCCGGCCCACCTCTGGCGTTACCGCAGTACGAAGCTGTAGCTGAGGATGGCGCGTACCTCGTCGACATCGCGCTGGCCGGCGACTTCGCTGCGCAGGCTGGCGTGGCGCAGGGAGATGCCAAGGTCTTTCAGGTAGCCACTCTGCACCTTGTAATCCACACGCAGGTCGCGTTCCCATTCGCTGTCAGCCCCGGCAACGGCGCTGTCCACATCGGTGCCGCGCAGGTAGCTGGCGGTCGCCTTCAGGCCGGGCACGCCGGCGGCGGCAAAGTCGTAACCGTAGCGTGCCAGCCAGGTACGTTCACCGGCACGCTGGAACTTGCCGATCTGCGAGTCGGTGATCAGGTAGGCGGTAGCACCGTCGCCGTTGTTGATGAACGGGAAGTTGCTGTTGCCGCTCAGGTGCTGGTAGCCCAGGCCCAGGCTGTGGCCGCTCTGGCTGAAAGTGAACAGCGCACTGGCCGCCTGGTTGTCAACTTCACCGTTGTTGTTGAAACCGCTGGCGCCGTAGCCCGCACGCCGGTCGTCGTTGGCGCCGTGGGCATTGCTGTCGAAGTAGCGCAGGTCGGTGGTCAGCTTGCCGTCGCCCAGGGCGAGGTTATGCACTGCTCCGAGGTAGTGCTGGCGATAGTAGTCCTTCAGCTCGGCGAAGTAGTAGGACGTGGTCAGGTTCTCGGTCAGGACGTAGTCGCCGCCGGCGTAGCGGAAGCGGTCGACCCGTTCGCTACCGCCGGCAATGCGCAGGTCATCGTAGTCACTGGACGCGCGGCCGCTGGCCTGACGAATCTCGCCGACGGTCAGCTTGAGTTTGTCGATATCGCCGGAACTTATCTGTGCGCCGCGGAAGGTTTGCGGCAGCAGGCGACCGTCGTTGTACGTCAGAACCGGCAGCTTGGGCTGCAGTGCACCATAGCGCAGTTCAGTGTTGGCGATGCGCGCCTTGGCGGCAAAATCGATGCGGCTGAACTCGTCTGCGGCGCGGCCATTGCTGTCGAGCGGGAACAGATTGCCGGGGTTGCGGCTGCGGTCGGCCTTGCTGGTGCGTCCGCCCGAGTCCAGGCGAATGCCCAGCTGCGCTATCGCATCAAAGCCGAGGCCGACAGCCCCCTCGGTGTAGCCCGATTGGAAGTTGAGGACAAAACCCTGGCCCCATTCCTCACCATAGGACGGAGCGGCGTCGCCGCTGCGGTTGTCCTGGTTGAAATAGAAATTGCGGGTATCCAGGGTGGCCTTGCTGTTTTCGATCAGCGCGCTGGCGGCGGCAGAGTGGGACAGGCCGAAAAGGCTTGCGGCGATGGCGCTGGCAAGGGTGTGGCGTTTCATTGGAAGCTCCGAAGTAGAGTGGGCGTGCCGCGCTTGGGCTGTCGGCATTTGCACTCTGGAGGTAGGCTTCAGGGCTCGGGCGGAACAGAAGTTGCGGCATCGCTGTTCAGGCGACGCCGTAACATAAGTGAAATATTTAGGTTCTATAAGGAATAAAAAGTTATTTTCTTATAGCTTTTTTTCAAATACCTTTGAGTTGCGCTGCAAGTTGTACAGTGCCGCCCGTTTGGCAGGCAGCCGCTCTACGCTGCTTGGTTCGAAGCCGCGTTCGCGGAACCAGTGAGCTGTACGGGTCGTCAGCACGAACAGGGTATCGATCTTCAGGCTGCGTGCCTGACGCTCAATGTGTTGCAGCAGCTGATCGCCCCGGCCGCCCTGGCGGTAGGCCGGGTCGATCGCGACACAGGCCAGTTCTGCAGCGCTGGAGCCTTCCAGCGGGTACAGCGCGGCGCAGCCGATAATGCGACCGTCCCGTTCGATCAGGGTGAACTGGCCGATTTCGGTCTCCAGGACTTCGCGTGAGCGGCGCACCAGAATACCGGCCTCTTCCAGCGGGCGCAGCAGCTCCAGCAGCCCGCCGACATCGTCGATGCTGGCGCCGCGAATCTGTTCAAAGGCTTCCTGACTGACCAGTGTGCCGCCGCCGTCACGGGTGAACAGCTCGGTCAGCAGAGCGCCGTCCTCGGCAAAACTGACAATATGGCTACGCCGCAGACCGGCGTTACAGGCCTTGCAGGCCGCCTGCAGCAGGGTGCCGGGCTGGCTGTTGCCGAGCTTGGCCAGCAGTGGCGCGGCGCGGGTAGGCTTGAGTTCACGCAGCAGTTCGCCATCCTCGTCCCGGATGCCGGTATCCTCGCCAAACAGAATCAGCTTGTCGGCGCCCAAGGCAACGGCCACGCTGGTGGCGACATCTTCGCAGGCCAGATTGAATGCCTCGCCGGTTGGTGAGTAACCGAGGCTGGAGAGCAGCACGATATTTTGCTCGTCGAGATGGCGGGTGATGGCCTTGCGATCGATCCTGCGCACTTCGCCGGTATGGTGGAAGTCGACCCCGTCTACCACGCCAATGGGCTTGGCGGTAACCAGATTGCCGCTGACCACCCGCAACCGGCTACCCGATTGCTGGGCGCACAGGCGCGCTTCTATGGCGATGCGCAGACTGCCGACAGCATCAATCACGCAGCTGAGGGTATCAATGTCGGTAACACGCAGGTCATTGTGATACTGCGAACGAATGCCGCGCAGGGCCAGTCGTTCCTCAATCTGCGGGCGTGAACCATGCACCAGCACCAGACGCACGCCAAGGCTGTTGAGCAGCATGATGTCGTGGATGATGTTGTTGAAATTGGCGTGGATCATGGCTTCGCCCGGCAGCAGCAGCACGAAGGTGCAGTCCCGGTGCTGGTTGATGTAGGGCGTCGAGTGACGGAACCAGTTGACGTAGTCGAGCATGCGCGGTGTTCCAGACAAAAGAGCTATTAAAGGGGTTTGCGGGTGAGGCTTCAAGCAGCCCTGTTACTGCAGGCAAAAGCGTCGGATCAGCCCTTGCAGCAGATCGATGGTGGGCTGCAGGCGGTCCAGGGCGAGAAACTCGTCCGGCTGGTGCGCCTGATCGATATCCCCGGGCCCCAGAATCAGTGTCTGCATACCGAGCTGGTTGAGATATGGCCCCTCGGTGGCGAAGGCGACAGCACCGGCGCTTTGCCCGGTCAGCTCTTCGCAGGCGCGGACGATCGGCGCATCAGCGGGGGTCTCGAAGGCCGGCACGCCGGGAAACAGCGGCTTATAGTCGATCTGTACCTGGTGTTCGGTGGCGATCGGCAAAAGCCGTTCGCGGATCGCCGCGCGCAGTTCGTCGCCGTTCATGCCGGGTAGCGGGCGGATATCGAACTCCAGCGCGCACTTGGCACAGATCCGGTTCGGATTGTCACCGCCATGAATGCAGCCCAGATTCAGTGTCGGGGTGGGCACGCCGAACAGCGGGTTGCTCCAGCGTTTTTGCCAGCTACCGCGCAATTGCAGCAGGTCGCTGATGACGGCATGCATGGCCTCCATGGCATTGTGGCCAAGGCCCGGGTCGGACGAGTGACCAGCCTGCCCGATGATGTCGATGCGCTCCATCATGATGCCCTTGTGCAGGCGAATTGGCCGCATGCCGGTGGGCTCGCCGATGATCGCGTGGCGTGCCTGGCTAAAGTCGGCTGCCACCAGTGCCCGGGCGCCGCTCATGGAGCTTTCCTCGTCGGCAGTGGCGAGGATGATCAGCGGGTGTTTGAACGGCTGGTTCAGGTAGCTGCGCACCGCTTCGATGATCAGCGGGAAGAAGCCCTTCATGTCGCAGCTGCCCAGTCCATACCAGCGGTTGTTTGCTTCGGTCAGGGCGAAGGGATCGTGCTGCCAGCGCTCCGGATTGCAGGGAACGGTGTCGGTATGGCCGGCCATGACCAGGCCGCCGGGGCCGCTGCCAAAACTGGCGAGCAGGTTGGCCTTGCCGGGCTGATTGGCAATCGGCAGGATGCGGCATTCAAAACCCAGATCGCTCAGCCAACTGGCCAGCAGTTCTACTACGGGTAGATTGCTCTGATCCAGGTCTGCCTGGGTGCAGCTGATCGAAGGGAGCCTCAGCAGGGCGTCGAACTGATCCTTCAGTGGCGGCAAGGGCATGGGCAACTCCGGTTGAGGCGGGTGTTCTGCCTGTCAGAACACCCGACGCACGTGTTGCTTCAGCTTACGCCGCCGCTGGCGGATAGTCAGCTGAAAATCCCGGTGAGGATATAGAAATAGATGATGGAGAGAATGGCGCCGGCTGGCAGGGTAACGACCCAGGAGCTGAAGATGGTGCCGATCACGCGCAGGTTCAGCGCGCCAATGCCGCGGGCCAGGCCGACCCCGAGGACCGCCCCTACCAGGGTGTGGGTGGTAGAGATCGGCAGGCCGATGCTAGACGCTCCGACGACCGTGGTGGCAGTAGCGAGTTCGGCTGCAAAGCCGCGGCTCGGCGTCAGTTCAGTGATGTGTTTGCCGATGGTGGCGATGACGCGGTAGCCATAGGTAGCCAGACCAACAACGATACCGATTGCGCCAAGCAGCAGAACCCAGCCGGGTACCAGCGACTTGCTCGTCACTTCGCCGCCGGAGTGTAGTACTCCCACGATGGCGGCCAGCGGGCCAACGGCATTGGCGACGTCATTGGAACCGTGGGCGAAGGCCATGGCGCAGGCGGTGAAGATCATCAATACCGCAAACACCTTTTCCACACTGGCGAAGTGGAAGGTTTTGTCCGCTTCCGGGTCGGCCTTGATGCGGCTCAGCAGGGTCACACCCAGCCCGGCAACCAGTATGCCGGCAATCACGGCCAGCCCAAGGCTTTGCCAGCCGCTGAGGTTGAGGCCGATGTGCTTGAGGCCCTTGGTCAGGGTCAGGATGGTGACGACAAAGCCAACCGCAAACATATAGAAGGGAACGTAGCGCTTGGCGTTGCTGAAGGGGTTTTCGGTATCGAGAATCAGCCGGTGCACGCTGATGAAGATCATGAAGGCAACGATGCCTGACAGTAGCGGCGAGATGACCCAGCTGGCGACGATCGGAGTGACGCCTTCCCAGTGCACGGCTTCCATCGAGACGCCGACTGCACCAAAACCGATGACTGCGCCAATGATCGAGTGGGTGGTCGATACCGGCCAGCCCTTGATCGAGGCGACCAGCAGCCAGGTGCCGGCGGCCAGCAGTGAAGCCATCATGCCGAACACCATCTGATCGGGGCTGATCGCCTCTGCATCAATGATGCCGCTGCGGATGGTTTGGGTTACCGATCCGCCGGCCAGGTAGGCGCCGAGAAACTCGAAGACGATGGCAATGAAGATTGCCTGCTTGATGGTCAGCGCGCGGGAGCCGACCGAAGTACCCATGGCATTGGCAACATCGTTGGCGCCGACGCCCCAGGCCATGAAGAAGCCGAAAAGACAGGCAAGGATCAGCAGGATGGAGCCGTACTCTGCAATCAGGGTCATATCTCTAATACTCTAAAACGGGTGCATGGGCTGGCGGCTTTCCGTCAGGACGGAAAGTCCGTCATGGTGCTGCTGGCCGTTCGGTCGCTTCCTAGCGGGCCATCAGCAGTTCCAGGCGGTTACCGACGCGCTGGGCGCGGTCGGCGACATCACCAATCCATTCAATGATCTGGTACAGAAACATCACATCAACCGGTGGCCAGTCCTTCTCGAGCTTGAACAGCTGCGCACGCAGACCGATCTGCATGTTGTCGGTGTCATGCTCGATGCGGTCCAGTTCCTCGATCAGACGCTCGACCAGGGTGACCTCGCGGCCGGCAAATCCGGTTTCCAGCAGCTCGTCCAGCTCGTTCATGGCCTTCAGTGCCTGAGCCGCGGCATCGATCGAGCGCTGTACAAACGCGCGGAAGTCGGGGAACAGGCTTGGCGGAATCACCATACGGCGGCCGAACATCAGGCCGGCGATATCCTTGGCACGGTTGGCGACTTTGTCCTGTACACTGAGCAGCTCCAGCAGATCGGAGCGCGGTACGGGCAGGAACAGGCTCTTGGGCAGGTGAACACGGACATCCTTCTTCAGTTTGTCCGCTTCGCGTTCAAGCTGGGCCACCTGCTTTTGCAGGCGCTCTGCTTCGGTCCAGTCCTCGGCCTGCAGTGCGTCGATGAAGGGCAGCAACTGGGCCGCGCATTCGTGGGCCTTGGCAATGTGCTGCTGCATTGGGCCGATCGGTGAACGACCGAACAGAGTGAGGAACGGATTGTGTGGCATGACGCCTCCCGCTGGAATTGAGGCCGCAGAGTATAGGTGTTGAGCTTGCAGCCGTCATCAAATTGAAAACAATTGAACACTTTTCATCGTTGGCATCGACTGCCGACGGTGTTGCCGAGAATGTCCCATGGTCAAAGAAACCGAAATCAAGCTGCGCGCCAGTGCCGATGTACTGGCAGCGCTGCGCGCCCATCCGTTGCTCAATGAGCGCCGTCAGGGCGACTGGCAAAGCGGCCCGCTGTACAACCAGTACTTTGATACAGCCAACCGTGATCTCGCCGCCGCCAGGGTGGCGCTGCGGTTGCGCCGCGATGGCGACACCTTTATCCAGACGCTCAAGAGCCGGGGACAAAGTGTCGCAGGTCTGTCCGAGCGCAACGAGTGGGACTGGTATCTCAAGAAAGGTGAGCTGGATCTGGGTCTGCTGGACGACAGCTGCTGGCCGGCCGAGTTGGCCGAGCTGGACAAGACCAGCCTGCAGCCGGTGTTTACCACCGATTTTCAGCGTACCCGCGCGCAGCTTTGCTGGGAGCGCGATGGCGAGAGGGTCGAGGTCGAGGCGGCGCTGGACGAAGGCGAGGTGCGAACCGACAGCGGCAGCGAGCCGATCAGCGAGCTGGAGCTGGAGGTGCGTCAGGGGCCGGCGGTTGCACTGCTGGAGCTGGCACATGCGCTGGCCCGCGAACTGCCTCTGATGCCATGTGATATCAGCAAGGCTGAGCGTGGTTATCGGCTGTTTGACGCGCGCAGTTTCAGTCTGCGGCTGGAGCCGCCGCGCTGGCAGGCGGATACCGTCGTCGACGAGGTTATCGCCGAGCTTTTCAGTCAGTTGCTGGGCCGCGTTCAGCGTCTGGCGGAACAGTATCGCCATGCCCGTCAGTGGAAGCTGTTCCGTGAACTGACCGATGCGCTGGCACAACTGCGTGCGGCCTTTGCCGTGTTCGATCTTGCGTTGCCGCGCTCTGCTGCAAGCCCCTTTGTCGGCCCGCTGGATGCCCTGTTGGCCCTGTTTCAGCCGCTGGTACTGGCGGGCTGGGCCGATGATGCCGAAGGTGAAGCGGCTCGCCGTGCGGCGGAAGCCGAGTTTGATCGTCAGCTCGAACAACCGGGCTGGGGCGCCCTGTTCGTTGAGCTAGCGCTCTGGCTGCAGCAGCGCAGCTGGACGCAGGATCGCCCGCCGCGCGGTGATCGGGTGGCAGGCCTGGCGCTGGAGCGTTGGCTGCTGGCAGCGGTCGGTAAGGAAATCCAGGAGCTGCGTGTGCCGCACAATAACGACTCCGAGCATATGGCTAGCGAGTGGCTGGATCAACTGCCTCGGCTGGGCCGTCTGCACATGTTGCTGGCCCAGTTTCGGCAGTGGCTCGATGTATCCGAACCGGACCGCCTGTTCGGTGAGCTGAACAAGCTGCAGGCGCTGCTTGAACAGTATCCGCAGGTCGCTGACGAGCAGCGTGACCTGCTGTTGGCCGCGCTGCGCAAACAGGGTGTGCGCCTGCGCAGACTCAACGCCTGGCGTGAACTGAACAACTGACAGCTGGCTGAAAGGCGGCTGCCGGATCGCAGCCGTGAAACAAGCGAACGGACGGGTAGGGGAGCAGGGTATGAAGAGGTTGGCGGATCTGGCAATACCGGGTACTGATCGGCCGCTGGATCTGGGTGATTTTCTTAACGCGCTGGTCGCGCAGGGGCGTATCAGTCAGGACAGCGCCGACCACCTGGTTACGCTGCGCCGGGCGGCCGTAGGTGATACCGCTAAGTTGCATCCGCTGGAATTTATCGCCGGTCAGAACGTCGATGACCTGGGGCGACCCGGAAAAAAGCTGGACCTGGACAGCCTCAGTCGCTGGCTGGCCAGCGAGAGCGACCAGCCCTGGTATCGCATTGATCCGCTGAAGATCAACGTGTCGGCGGTGACACCACTGATGTCCTTTGCGTTCGCCCAGCGTCACCGGATTCTGGCGGTGGAGGTGAATGATCGGGAGGTCACAATTGCCAGTGCCCAGCCCTTTGTCCAGAGCTGGGAAGACAACCTGCGGCATGTGCTCAAGCGCGATATCCGCCGGGTCATTGCCAATCCGGAAGACCTGCAGCGCTATTCGGTGGAGTTCTATCGACTCGCTCGCTCCGTGACCGGCGCCAATGCGACCGATCAGAAGGCCAGCGGTGTCGGCAACTTCGAGCAGCTGCTTAACCTGGGCAGCATGAGTCAGGAGCCGGACGCCAACGATGCCCATGTGGTCAACATCGTCGACTGGCTGTTCCAGTACGCCTTCGAGCAGCGTGCCAGCGATATTCATATCGAGCCGCGGCGCGATTCCGGTTGCGTGCGTCTGCGTATCGATGGCGTGCTGCACACCGTTTATCAATTTCCGATTCAGGTCACCATGGCGGTGGTCAGCCGGCTGAAAACCCTTGGCCGGATGAATGTGGCGGAGAAGCGCAAGCCGCAGGACGGCCGGATCAAGACCCGGGCGCCGAAGGGCAATGAAGTCGAGCTGCGGCTCTCGACCCTGCCGACCGCCTTTGGCGAAAAAATGGTGATGCGGATCTTCGATCCGGATGTGCTGCTGCGCAGTTTTGATCAGCTGGGCTTTTCCGCTGAGGATCAGCGCCGCTGGCAGCAGATGGTCAGCCAGCCCAACGGTATTGTGCTGGTCACCGGGCCGACCGGCTCCGGCAAGACCACCACTCTGTACACCACGCTCAAACAGCTGGCCACGCCGCAGGTCAACGTCTGCACCATCGAAGATCCCATCGAGATGGTCGAGGACAGCTTCAACCAGATGCAGGTCCAGCACAACATCGACCTCAACTTTGCCAGCGGCGTGCGCGCGCTGATGCGGCAGGACCCGGACATCATCATGGTCGGCGAGATTCGCGACCTGGAAACCGCCGAGATGGCGATCCAGGCTGCGCTGACCGGGCACCTGGTGCTGTCGACCCTGCACACCAACGATGCACCCAGCGCAGTCAGCCGGCTGATTGAACTGGGCGTTGCGCCCTATCTGATCAAGGCTACAGTGCTGGGCGTGATGGCCCAGCGACTGGTGCGCACGCTGTGCCCGCACTGCAAGGCGCTGGCACCGGTGGACGCGGAGGCCTGGGTGGATCTGACCCAGCCGTGGAGTGCACCGCTGCCGACCCGTTCGCACGCCGCTGCGGGCTGCCTGGAATGCCGGGAGACCGGCTATCGCGGCCGCGCGGGTGTTTATGAGCTGATGATGCTGAGCGATGGCATCAAGGCGCTGATACATAACGACACCGACATCGCGCAGCTGCGGCGTCAGGCCTACAAGGAAGGGATGCACAGTTTGCGCCTGTCCGGCGCGCAGAAGGTCGGCGCAGGTCTTACTACCATTGAAGAAGTGCTGCGGGTGACGCCTAACAGCCAGCAGGGCTGATCGCGCCGGA
Source organism: Halopseudomonas sp. T1L2 (assembly GCF_055397385.1). NCBI lineage: Bacteria > Pseudomonadati > Pseudomonadota > Gammaproteobacteria > Pseudomonadales > Pseudomonadaceae > Halopseudomonas > Halopseudomonas sp. T1L2. The sequence goes on from NZ_AP040865.1 coordinate 3,615,376, forward strand.
CCCGTGCGGGCCCGGCGTCGCGTGGCTTAGAACGAGCCGACGACGTGCATGGCCAGCCAGGCGGCCGGCTCCTCTCCTTCGCTGGTTGCGTTGGCACTGACGATCAGCTTGAACGGCGAGAGCGTCCAGATGCCGCCGACCGAGGCGCGTACCCAGCTGTCTTTGGCGCTGCTGACATCGATTTCAAAATTGTCGATACCGCCCAGCGTGCCGCGCACATTGGAGCTCGACTCATCGAAACGGTGTACGGCTTCCAGGCCCGAGGTCAGGCTGAAGGTGGGTGTCAGCGGTTTCAATGCGTTGACACCGGCACGTGCCTCCGAGGTCGACAGATCGCTGTCGGCGAAGACCGCCGGGGCCGCCCCCGAGCGCTCACTGTAGCCATCCAGCTCTGCCTTGCTGTGGGACAGTTCGACGAAGGGCGACAGCCCGGCGCCGGCCAGCGAGCTGGCGTTCTCCCAGTCGGTGCGCATACGCAGCGCCCAGGTGCTGGCGTCGGTCTTGCCGACCGAGCTGTCTGCCACATCGTTGCTCAGGTAGCCGCGCTGAAGATCCAGATCGGCCTCACTGTAGTAAACGCTCAGGGTGGCCCAAGCGTTATTGCCGAGCAGGCCCAGCGGGCTGATCAGCTCTACGACGGCATACTTACCGCGCTGATCCTGGGTGCCGCCAAATGCAGTGTCCTGCTTGCTCCAGGACTTGCCTAGGCCGACGCCGATCTGGGCGCGACTGTCATTGATCACCCAGCAGCCACCCAACTCGGCCAGCTTGAGTGAGCCGTCTCGCTGCGCGTGATTGTCGGTGGCCCAGTCACCCGAGGCCCACAGGCAGGAGTCTTTGCCTGGCTCGGCGCGCATTTCCAGCGGAGTGCCGTGACTGCCGTGCAGTACCAGCGATGACTGCGTGATCGCACCTTGCAGCAGCAGCGGCTGCTCGGCCAGGCTCTGCAGGCGCGAAGGCGTCAGCACAGAGCGCAATACCAAATGCAGGGTCGACTCTTTCTGGATGTTGTAATCGCCCAGTGTGCGACCTTCCTCCAGCTGCTTGCCTGCAAAAATCAGGCGCTGATTCTCAGGCAGGATGTTCGTCTTGTCCTGAATCTTGGCTTTGACGTTGTCGATGGTGTCGTTTGATTCCACTTCCAGTGCAATGTTCTGCCCGGTCAGGGTTCTGACGAAAATCTGCATGGCAAAGCTGGGCAGGGAGGCGCACAGCAGCAGTGCGGCGAGAAGGGTATTGAGGATCGGCTTCACGTGGACGTCCGTGTGTGGTTGTTTGATGGCAAAGTGCCAAATGTACGCCTTGTCGGTCGCGGTTGCACGCGCTGGTGCACGGTCGCGCGATGCCATCGCTAGATGCCTGCTAGAATGCGCGCTTTCGCTCACGTATCACCGCGGGACCGCCCATGAACTACCGCCACAGCTATCACGCCGGCAATCACGCCGACGTTCTCAAACATGCGCTGCTGCGCCGCCTACTGGAGCTGATGCAGCGCAAGGAGACGCCGCTGTGCTGTTTCGATAGCCATGCGGGTACGGCGCTGTACGATCTGCAGGGCGAGGCCGCGGGCAAGACCGGCGAGTACGTCGACGGCATTGGCCGGCTTTGGCAGCGTGACGATCTGCCGCTATGGCTGGCTGATTACCGCGACGCAGTCGCCCGCCACAACCCCGATGGCGCGCTGCGCTGGTATCCGGGCTCACCGCAGATCATGGCCGAATTGTTGCGCGAGCAGGACCGCATGATCGTCAGCGAACTGCATCCGGAAGACGCCGAAACCCTGCGCGAGCACTTTGCCGGTCAGCCGGATATTGCGGTGCATCAGCGCAACGGTTATGAATTGCCCAAGGCCTTTTTGCCGGTGCCGGAAAAACGTGCGCTCTGGCTGCTGGACCCACCGTTCGAGAAGACCGACGACCTGGAGCGCTGCGTTGCCGGTGTCGCGCAGGCGATCAGTCGCATGCGGCAAACAGTCATTGCGATCTGGTATCCGATCAAGGATCAGCGTCTGCTCAAGGATTTCTATCAGGGCATCGCTGACAGCGGTGCGCCCAAGGCGCTGCGGGTTGAGCTGAACGTTCGACCGGTCGACAACCAGCTGGGGTTGAACGGCTCAGGCATGATGCTGATCAATCCGCCGTGGCCGATCTGGGAGGAGCTGGAACAGGTGCTGCCGTGGCTCAGCCGCGAACTGGCGCAGGCCGGCGGCGGCAGCTGGCGGATGGATTGGCTCGCCGGCGCGCCCTGATATCAGAGTGCACCGGGGCGCATTGGCGTAGGGGCGCGGCATGCCGCGCCCGCCTGGATTACCTTTCGCTTAGGACTCCAGTTTAAAGGTCAGCCCGGCGTGTTCCTGCAGGCGTTTGATCAGTTTGTGGCCCATCGCCGGGGCGGTGGTCCAGATGCCGCCCTGGGTGTCGGTGGCGTCGCGTACCAGGCAGATCGCGCTTTCGGCGATCATGCGTGAGGTGGAGCCGTAGCCCGGGTCACGCTTGCCGGCAACGCTGGCTTTCAAGCTGCGGCCGTCGGCAGCTTCGCCGATAAACAGCACATCGTAGAAGCCGGTTTCGCGCTCTTCCTTGCTGGGGCCTTCGCCCGGTTTCGGCGCATCATCGCTGGCCAGTGACTTGTCGCCGGCAACCGCCTTGGCGATGGCTTCGCCCTGCTCGCCGGGACCGGTCAGCAGCATTTCGTCGTAGACGAAATCTTCGCCGTAGGCGTGGCCCAACAGCGCATTGGAGCGATGGACGTTACGGGTGTTGATGGCAGCCATGATGAACGGGGCTGCCCAGCTGCCCAGTGACTCGTCGTACTCGGGCTTCATTGCCGGGGGCTGCGCCGGGCCAGTAAAGCCGGGTGTCAGGGCAAACGGGTTGGCCAACAGCTTGAATATCTCGGGGTTGGCCTTGGCCGCTGCCATGGTTGCCTTCAGGCTGGCGGCGGTACCGCCGGAGAAGGTGCCCTTCATCTTGCGTACCCGACCCTTGACGCGCGGCAGCGCACAGCCGAGTTGCTCCTTCGCGGCCTGCTGCAGGAAGTAGACCCCCAGATCAAAGGGAATGGAGTCGAAACCGCAGGAGAAGACGATACGTGCGCCGCTCTGCTTCGCCGTCTCGCCGTGGGCGTCGATCATCTGTCGCATCCAGGCCGGCTCGCCGCACAGGTCCACGTAATCGGTGCCGGTTTCCGCGCAGATGCGTACCAGTTCCGGACCATAGAGCTGGTACGGGCCAACAGTGGTCAGCACGACTTTGGTGCGCTCAACCATCGCTTTCAGGCTCGCCAGGTCCTCGGTATCGGCAACGACCAGCGGCGTGCTGGACGGCGCGCCGATTTCATCGCGTACGGCTTCCAGCTTGCTCTGGCTGCGGCCGGCCATGGCCCAGCGCAGGTTGCTGTCGTTGCCGTACTCCTGGCACAGATACTCGGCTACCAGGCGGCCGGTATAGCCGGTCGCGCCGTAAACGATGACGTCGAACTCACGGGTGTTGCTCATCAAAGGGTCCTCATGGTTTGCAGGGTCGGGTGCGCAGTCGATCTGAACTTGCCGTGTCTGAGCCAGTCCCAAATGCTGAGGGCTCTGCCGACGCTGGCATTGAGTCTGGCACAGGTCGGGCGTTCGTCGAGCGTTGTTGCTGCTCAGCGTCGCCTGCCTGCCAGGCAGAGTAAATGCGCCGAAGCGGATTTCGGCAGGGCGAATGATCACGAATAAACCGGACCGATGACGCGACTGGCCCCCGGCGCCTATAGTAGTGGAGCCGTTGGCGACGCCGAGCGGTACCAGCAAACAGGTCAAGGAGATCGAAATGGCAGCAGAAAAGACAACCCAACCCGCAGCCAAAGACGCCGAACTTGCGGCCAGCAAAGCGGCTGTCGGGGAGGCCTACGAGAAGCTGCTGGAGGCGCGAGATCACTTCAAGGCGGCGGCCCAGGCAGCCGGCATGGATGTCAGGCAGGATGCGCTCGAGCAATTGCTCAAGGGCCGGGAAAAGGCCGAGGCGCTCGGTGATCAGGCAACCAGCTATGTGCGTGAAAAACCGCTGGCGACCCTGGGTATCGCATTCGCAGCCGGATTCGTGCTGGCTCAGCTGTTTTCGCGCAAATGAGCGACGAGCGTGAATCGCCGCAGGAATCTGATGAGCAACAAGCCGACTCCCGTTCAGCCGCGCAGGATGCCGACACGCTCAAGGCGGTAAGCGAGCTGGTAGACCACACTGCGGCCTGGTTGCGCCAGTTGAGTGCTGCGGGTGGTGAACTGGCTACCCTGCTGCGCCTTGAGTGGCAGCTGACGCTGGGCGATGCCCGGCGGATGCTGCTGCTCTCGCTGCTGCTTGTGCCGCTGATGCTGTTCACCTGGCTGCTGTTCAGTCTGCTGCTGGGCTGGCTGATCTGGCAGTCGAGTGGCCAGGTTGCCGTCGCGCTGCTGTGCGTGCTGGCGCTGCATGTGCTCGGAATCGCGCTGTTGCTGCGGCAACTTAAGCGTTATCGGGAGTCGATCGGCTTTCGCCGCACCCAAGCCCACCTGAAACGCCTGATGCAGGGAGACGCACATGAAGCGAGCACAGCTGATAGCCGAGATTGAGCAACTGGACCACCAGCTGGCGTTGCGCATTGACATTGTTCACTTGAGCGGTGCGCTGGTGCAGCATCAGCTGGGCAGGATTCCCCCTGCGCTGCTGGTTGGCAGCGGTGCGCTGGCCGGGGCATTGAGCCAGCGTCTGGGTGCCGGGCGTTCACGCTCGCTCGGGATGCTCGGTGTTCGCTTGTTGCCGATGGCCGAGAGCCTGTTGCGCATGGTTCGGCAGTTGTGGAGCCCGCTGTGAGCGATCACTGCGAGATATCCGGGCAGGGCGAATCCGGTCAGTCCAGTGAACTGCCACGCGGTGATCAGTCCAGCCGGCAGGTATTGATCTGGCTGCTGGCACTGGCCTGTCTCTATACCCTGTATTTTGCCAAGACGTTGTTGCTGCCGGTGGTGGTGGCCGCGCTGTTTGCATTGCTGCTGAGTCCGCTGGTTGCCCTGTTCAAGCGCTTCCATGTGCCGCGTACCTTTTCTGCCCTGCTGTTGCTGACGGCGATCGGCGGGCCTTTTACCCTGCTGGGTACGCAGCTGGCCGAGCCGGCGGAGAAATGGATCAAGCGCCTGCCCGAGCTGTCGGCGCAGTTGTCGCAGGAGCTGGACGCCTTTGGTCGGCGGCTGGCGCCGACGCAGGCTCCAGCGCCTCAGGAAGCGGAGGAATCTGATGGGCTCCGTCTGTTTGGCTGGTTCCGGGAGGAGAAGGCTGCTCCTGCGCCGGCTTCTGCGTCCGCTTCCGGTAACGATCCGGCGTTGTCGGACCGGGTCATGCAGGGCGGTATGGAGGTGATGGTAAAGGCGCTGGGGGCGACGCCTGCGGTCCTTGCGCAGTTTTTCACCTTTCTGGTGCTGGTGCTGTTCATGCTGATCTTCGGCCCATCACTCTACAGTACCTTTATCCGGGTGCTGCCGCAGGTCCGTGACAAGCACGCTGCTACCGAGTTGCTGGAGCAGGTTCAGCGTGAGCTGTCGCGCTACATCCTGACCGTCAGTCTGATCAACACGCTGCTGGGCGCTGTTACCGCCGGGGTCCTCATGCTGATGGGTGTAGAGGACGCGCTGCTCTGGGGGGTAATGGTCGGTTTGCTCAACTTTGCGCCCTATGTCGGCCCGGTCATCGGCATGCTGGTGCTCTGTCTGGCCGGTGTGTTGCAGTACGGCCCAAGCCTGGGGGCGTTGTTGCCCGCGCTGGTGTTCTTCTGTATCAACCTGGTTGAAGCGCAGTTTATTACCCCAACCGTGCTGGGGCAGCGGATGCGGCTGCATCCGCTGGTGCTGATGCTGTGGCTTATTCTGTGGGGCTGGTTGTGGGGTGTAGTCGGCGTGCTGATCGCTGTGCCGTTGCTGGTCTGCCTGAAGCTGGCCGCCGACCGCCTTAACCTGCTGCCGCATTGGGTGAAACTGATCGAAAGCCCGATCTGAGGTTCAGGCGGGCGTGGGTGCGCGGCGTACCATCAGTACCGCGCTGATGATCAGCAGCCCGCCAATCAGCATGCGCAGGGTGGGCTGCTCGGCGAACAGCCACCAGGCAATCAGAATGCCGTATACCGGTTCCAGCGCGAAGAACAGCGAGGCAGTGCGCGCGTTCAGCACGCGCAGGCTGGAGACAAACAGCACCTGCGCCAGCCCGGTGCAGAATACGCCCAGCAAGCCGATCCACAGCCAGTCCAGTGCCGGCATCTGCGCCAGCGCCAGGGTGCCGGTGGGCAATGCGATCAGCGCTACCACCAGACTTTGCCAGCAGGCGATCTGTACCGGGTGCAGGTGCCCGCTGGTCAACCGGTTGCCGACTGATACGGCGGCGAAACAGAAACCCGAGAGGATCGCCCACAGTAAGCCTTCCGTATTTTCGGCCTGCAGGCTGAACTCGGCGGGGATCAGCAGCAGCCCGGCGCAGACCAGTCCTACCTTGACCAGATCCTGTCGGCTTGGGTGTTCGCGCCAGAACACCGCCTCCAGCAGCACCACGAACGCCGGGAAGCTGGCAAAGCCGAGAGTGGCGATGCCGACGCCGGACAGCTTGATGGCATGAAAGAAGGTCAGCCAGTGGATCGCCAGAAATACACCGCACAGCACCAAGCTGGCCAGGTGACGGCGTGTCAGCTGGCGGACCAGCGGCAGGCTGCCCAGCTGCGCGAAGAGCACCAGTGCAACCACGGCAAACAGCGCTCTGCCAAGCACGATTGCGTCCGGAGTGGTACCGGCCAGCTTGCCGAACACCCCGGTCAGGCCGAACAGCAAGGCGGCAACGTGCATGAAAAGCAGGGCGCGATTGTGTGTCAGGTTGGTCATGGCGGTCTCAAACACGGGTAACAGGGCGCGATGGTAGCGTGCCCGCCCATACGCTGCTGTTGCGAGGCTGCTGAAATTTGTCGTGCTAGTGCTGCTTGCGCAGGCTGCTGGGTGACTGCTGCCAGTGTTTGCGGAAGGCCTGGGTGAAGGCGCTCTGGCTGCCATAGCCGCAACGCGCAGCAATCTCGCTGACAGGCAGGCGGCTGTGCTCAAGCAACTGACGTGCGCGTAGCAGGCGTCGACGACGCAGGTACTCCAGCGGTGTGCAGCCCAGATCCTGCAGGCACCAGTGATTGAAGCGCGAGGACGACAGGCCACTCAGACGTGCCAGGTCAGCCACCTCAAGCGGGTACGCCATGTGAGCCTCGATGAACGCATTGAGCTTTTCCAGTGGCAGGCGCCGGGCTGGTGCCGGCTGGCCCAGCAGGGAGCCTAGCAGCAGGGCGGCACTTTGCTCGGCCAGCCAGGGTTGCTGGTCAATCAGGCCGGCCAGGCTGCTGACCAGCCGGGTCTGGGCTGGCGTCAACGGGCTCAGGCGGCTGTGCTCGAGCAGCTGAAGCTGGCTGTCACGTTGCGGTTCCAGCCCGGGTAGCGGCGCATCAGGATCGACGTCGAGGACCAGGCAGCGGCCCTGATCAGGGCTGAAGAACGCGTGACGGTCGCTGGCGGCGATGATCGCTACGCGGCCGGCCTGCACCGGACCACCATCGTTGTTGAAGGCCAACTCAAGGGTACCTTGCAGCCCAAACACCAGTTGTGCCTGTTCTTCATGGGTGTGCGCGGCAGCGTCACCGGAGTAGTGATGAATATCAAGGCGGGTCGTCGACATCGGGCTATTCTATGCAAGCGTGGGCTGCTTGCACAGCGGTCGGCGACAGGGGCACGGAAGCTGCCATGGTTGATATCACAATGGTATCATTTGAGTTCGCTTCACTCTTTGCCCGGATGACCGATTTGAATAACGAGACTCATGGCCTGCGTTCCTGGCTGGAGCGTCTGAACCGCGCCGAGCTGCCGGCCATGGCCGTGGTAGTTCACGATCTGCTGCGGTTGTCGCAGTCTGAAACCGCCTCGGTCGCCCAATTGACCGAGGTGCTGATGCGCGATGCAGCGTTGGCCTCCAAGGTGCTGCGTGTCAGCAACAGTGTCTACTGCAACCCCGGCCGCGAGGTGATCAAGACGCTTTCTCGCGCGGTTGTGGTGGTGGGCTTTGATCAGGTGCGGATGATCGGTCTGTCGGTCAGCCTGCTTGATGGTCTGTTGAAAAACTCCCCACGTGAACAGCTACAGGCGTTGCTTGCTCGCTCCTTTCACGGAGCTGTGCAGGCGCGCAACATGGCGCAGTATCTGAACCAGCGCCAGCAGGAAGAGGTGTTTATCGCCACCCTGCTGAGCCATATCGGTGAACTGGCGTTCTGGAGCCATGCGGGCAAGACCGCCGACCGTCTGGTTGCCAGCCTCAATGAACCGGGAGTGGACCCGGACAAGGTGCTCAAGCGTGAAATCGGCGTGACCTTCGACCAGTTGACCGTCGGCCTGCTGAAGACCTGGAATATGGGTGAGATCGGTCAGCTGATCCAGGCCAGTCGCAACAGCGACGGACCCGCCGCCCGCGCGGTGGCTCTGGGCAGCACACTGGCCGAGCGGGTAGCCGGCAAGGGCTGGACCCATGAGTCGGTTCAGGCGCTGATTGAGCCGGTTGCCGAGTTGATCGGTACCGATGCCGAGCATGCCTGGCAGCAACTGGTGGGCAGTGGGCAGGAGGCGGTGCGCATCGCCGGCAACTGCTCCAACGCCGATCTGCAGCAATGGATTCCGCGCGCGGATGATCTGCCTCTGGATCTGTCCGCCTTGTTGCAGATGGAGGTGGTACCCGGCACGCCTTCGGTCGATGAAGTACCGGCAGAGCGCAAACCCGAGGTGGAGGCGGACCCGCTGCTGCAGCCCAATCTGGAAATGCTCAAGCTGTCGGTTGACCATCTCAAGCTGATGGCCCGTGCGCCGATGGATGTGGACACCATTTTGCACACCGTCATGCAGGGTTTGCATCGTGGCGCCGGGATTGAGCGTATTGCCCTGATGGTGCTGGCGGAGCAGCAGACCCAGTTCAGGGTACGTACGGCCATCGGCAAGGGCACGCAGCGCTGGCGGGAAACCTTTGCTCTGCCCTGTGGCGATGGGGCGAAGCATATTTTCGGTCATGCACTGGCACAGCGCGACTGCCTCTGGCTCGGCTGTCCGAAGAGTCAGGAGCTGCAATCACTGGTAACCCCGGCGGTGGTCGAACTGGTGGGTAGCGGCCCGTTTGCGATCGCGCCCGTTATCGCCGGCAGCCGCCGGGTGGGTGTGCTCTATGGCGATATGCGGCTGTCGGGTCGAGAGCTGAGTGCCAGTCAGCTGGCCGCCTTCAAGCGCGTCGCCGAGCTGACCGGGCTTTGCCTGCAGCGGCTCAGTCAGCGCTGAGCCGCTTGGTCAACCCGGAAGACACACCCCGGTGCCGCCCAGACCGCAGTAGCCGCCGGGGTTCTTGGCCAGATACTGCTGGTGGTAGTCCTCAGCGTAGTAGAAGGTTGGCGCGGGCAGGATCTCGGTAGTGATCTCGCCCAGACCGGCCTCCTGCAGCGCATTGGCATAGTTGGCCTTGCTGGCCTCGGCGATGGCGCGCTGGGCCATGTCGCTGACGTAGATACCGGATCGGTATTGGGTGCCCTGGTCATTGCCCTGGCGCATGCCTTGGGTCGGGTTGTGCGATTCCCAGAACACCTTGAGCAGGTGCTGCAGTGACAACGCCTCCGGATCGAACACCACCAGCACCACCTCGTTATGGCCGGTCATGCCGGAGCAGACTTCCTCGTAGGTCGGGTTGGGCGTCAGGCCGCCGGCGTAGCCAACTGCAGTGCTGTATACGCCGGGCACCTGCCAGAAGCGTCGCTCGGCACCCCAGAAGCAGCCAAGGCCGACGATCAGCGTCTGCATCTGCTCGGGGAAGGGGGGATGCAGTGGCGTACCCAGGACGCTATGGGTGGTCTGGCTGGTCTGAATCGGAGTGTCGCGACCGGGTAAGGCCTCTTCGGCCGTGGGCAGACGCAGCTTGTGTTCAGGTAGGCGTTGGAAGAACATTTTTCGGCTCCTTCAGCGCTGCAGTTCGCCGCGCTGTTCCAGCAGGTCACGCACCAGATACAGGGCAGCCAGGGCGCGGCCTTCGGTAAAGTTGCTGCGGGCATTCAGTTCGCTAAGTTCGTACAGATCGACCTGGTCCACCCGGATCGGCTCCGGCTCGTCGCCCGGCAGGCGTTTTTCGTACAGGTTGCGGGCCAGCACTACCGCGATCTTCTGGCTCATGTAACCCGGCGAGAGCGACAAATGGGTCAGAAATTCCAGTTGTTCTGCACCAAAACCGGCTTCTTCCATGAGTTCGCGGTTGGCGGCCTCCAGCACGTCCTCGCCCGGTTCAACCAGCCCCTTTGGTAGTGACAGCTGATAGTCGTCCGTGCCGCCGCAATATTCCTCGATCAGCACCGCGGTGCGGTTGTCGCGCAGGGCAACCACCATGACGGCACCGTAACCCTGACCCTTGTTGACCAGCCGTTCATAGGTCCGCTCCACCCCGTTGCTGAAGCGCAACTGGACTTGCTCAACGGTAAACAGGCGGCTCTTGGCGACAATCTTTGCTTCCAGCGTTTCCGGCTTCTGCGGCATGGGGGCTCCGTGGTGATCGACCGATTGCGTGGGACGTGCTGAGCATCGCCGCCTGAGCTTTGGTGTTCAGGGTGGGTTGAGTCAACCAGCGCGTCCGCTGGTATCATAGCCGCACCTCAAGCCCAAGCCCAACCGCCAATGCTCAACTGGAATGCAATTGATACCGTGCTGCTCGATATGGACGGCACACTGCTCGATCTGCACTTTGATAACCACTTCTGGCTGGAGCACATGCCGGCCTGCTATGCCCGTCATCACGGCCAGTCGATTGAATGGGCCAAGACGGAATTGTACGCCATGATGAATGCCATTCAGGGCCAGCTGGACTGGTACTGTCTGGACTACTGGACCCGTGAGCTGGGGCTGCCGATTGTCGAATTGAAGCGCGAGATTGCGCATCTCATCAGCCTGCGCCCGGACGCCGACACCTTCCTGCGGGCACTGCAACGCAGTGGCCGGCAGGTGGTGCTGATCACCAACGCTCATCGGGATTCACTGTCGCTGAAGATGGAGCGGGTGGAGTTGCGTACCTGGTTTCAGCGGCTGATCAGCTCCCACGATTACGGCTACCCCAAGGAAACCCAGGCGTTCTGGCACGCCCTGCAGGCCGACATGCCGTTCGACCCCGAGCGTACGCTGTTTATCGACGACAGCCTCAGTGTGCTGCGTTCAGCGCGCGAATATGGCATTGCCCACCTGCTGGCCGTGCGCGAGCCCGACAGCCGAGGCGCGCGGCGAGATACCGAGGAGTTTGAGGCGGTGGAGGATTACGCGGAGCTGGCTGCCGACATCACCCGCGCTAGCGCGGGCTGAGTCGGTAGCTCCAAGCCTCAAGCCGCAAGCTACAAGACGACCCCGTGAGGTGTTGTGTCGCGCGGGTTTTCTTTTGACTGCGCGTCGCCGCAAATAGCGCTTGGAAACACTTGATGGCCGCGGCGCCGAACCCATCCTGATTTGGCTTGTGGCTTGTGGCTTGTGGCTTGTGGCTTGTGGCTTGTGGCTTGTGGCTTGCCCTAGCCCTTCCCCTTGGTGCGCGTCTGGTTGGGTCGGGCGGTTTTCTCGATGTAGTCAATGATCAGGCCGGCGACGTCCTTGCCGGTGGTGGTCTCGATGCCTTCCAGACCTGGGGAGGAGTTCACTTCCATTACGACAGGGCCGTGGTTGGAGCGCAGGATGTCGACTCCGGCTACGCTCAGGCCCATGACCCTGGCGGCCCGTACGGCGGTCATCCGCTCTTCCGGGGTGATCTTGATCAGGCTGGCGCTGCCACCGCGGTGCAGGTTGGAACGGAATTCGCCGGGCTTGGCCTGGCGCTTCATGGCGGCGATCACCTTGTCGCCTACTACCAGGCAGCGAATGTCGGCGCCGCCGGCTTCGCGAATGTATTCCTGCACCATGATGTTGGCTTTCAGGCCCATAAAGGCTTCGAGCACCGACTCGGCGGCCTTTTCGGTTTCACACAGCACCACACCGATACCCTGGGTGCCTTCCAGCAGTTTGATTACCAGCGGCGCGCCGCCAACCATGCTGATCAGGTCCGGAATGTCGTCTGGGGAGTGGGCGAAGCCGGTTACCGGCAGGCCCACGCCCTTGCGGGCCAGCAGTTGCAGCGAGCGCAGTTTGTCGCGCGAGCGGCTGATGGCTACCGACTCGTTGAGCGGGAACACGCCCATCATCTCGAACTGGCGCAGTACTGCAGTGCCGTAGAAGGTGATAGAGGCGCCGATACGCGGAATCACCGCGTCGAAGCCTTCCAGCTCTTCGCCCTTGTAGTGAATCGACGGCTTGTGGCTGGCGATGTTCATGTAGGCGCGCAGGGTGTCGATTACCCGCACCTCGTGGCCACGTTCTGTCGCCGCCTCGATTAACCGGCGGGTGGAGTACAAATTGGCGTTACGCGACAGAATCGCAATCTTCATTCTGGGTCCCTTGACGCTGCAATGCGCTGTAGTGGGGGTATGTAAGGGTATGGTCTATCAGCGAGGCGTTTCGAGCAGGGGCTTTTCCTGCACGAAACGGAGTCCCGGATTGATTACCAGCTGGGCATCCTGCATCGCCGTGCAGCCGATCAGCATGCGATAGCGCATGGCTTTTCGGCAGGTCAGGGTTATCTCAACGTCCCAGCGTCGATCACCCAGTACCATCGGTGTGCGGATGACGTGACGCTCCTGCATCTGACCGTTGGAACTCTTGATTCGTTTCAAGTCGACCAGGCGGGCTTCACAGCTCCGGGTGTATTGACGGGTACGGCTACCAATGTGCGCATCAAAGCGAACCCAGGTCTGGTCGTCACGCTCGAAGGTGCGGATGTTACTGGCATGCAGGGCAGAGGTTTTGGCGCCGCTGTCGATCTTGGCGATCATCTGGCTTATGCCGAGTTCGGGCAGCGCGACCCACTCTCGCAGGCCGATCACGCTCAGATGATCAAAGGTTTTCACAGCGGTATCTCCAGGCCCGGGGCCATTGGGCGCGCATCATGCTGCAAGTCTCCGGTTTCGACAAGCCTGTTATAGTGCGCCTGCGAGAGGAGTACAAACCCGATGCAGCAAGAAGGCAAAGTCCGCCTGGATAAATGGCTCTGGGCGGCCCGTTTTTTCAAGACCCGTTCGCTGGCCAAGGCGGCCATCGAAGGCGGGAAGGTGCAGTGCGCAGGCGAGCGCTGCAAGGCCAGCAAGGAGATCCGTGTCGGCGATGTGTTGAGCATTCGTCAGGGGCTGGATCAGAAGACGGTAGAGGTGCTGGTGCTGTCCGAGCAGCGCCGTGGCGCGCCTGAAGCGCAGTTGCTCTATCGCGAGAGCGAGGACAGCATTGCCGCACGCGAGGCGGCAGCGGCGCAACGCAAGGCGCTGGGCGCCGGCGGGCAGATCAGTGACGGCCGGCCGAGCAAGAAGCAGCGCCGGCAGATCTTCCGTTTTCGCGATGAACGTAATACACCGGCCGAGGACTGATTGGGTATAATCGCGCCTTTTGAAGGTGCATCATGGCCGCTCAGGACATTACCCAACGCTTTCTGTTTGAAAACGCCGACGTGCGCGGCGAGCTGGTGTCCGCCGATCAGAGCTACCGCGAAATCCTCGCCAAGCACCCCTATCCGCAGCCGGTTCAGGCGCTGCTGGGTGAAATGCTGGCAGCCGCGGTGCTGCTCTCGACCACCATCAAATTCGACGGGCTGCTGATTCTGCAGGCCCGCTCCAGCGGTCCGCTGTCGACCCTGATGGTCGAGTGCTCCAGCAAACAGGGGGTGCGCGGCATCGCCCGGTACGCAGACGATCTCAGCGGTGAAACCCTCGGTGAGTTGATGCCCGACGGCGTGCTGGCGATCACCATCGATCCGGACAAGGGGCAGCGCTACCAGGGCATCGTGTCGCTGGAAGGCGGCTCGCTGGCCGAATCGCTGGGCAGCTACTTCGCCAACTCCGAGCAGCTGCCGACCCGTTTCCGGCTGCATGCCGATGGTCGCGTAGCCCGCGGCTTCCTGCTGCAGGCGCTGCCGGCCGACCGTCAGAAGGACGAGCAGGAGCGCGCCGATACCTGGGCACACCTGAACGTGCTGGCCGATACCATTACCGCCGAAGAGCTGATTGGTCTGGATAACGAAACCCTGCTGCATCGCCTCTATCACCAGGAAGAGGTGCGACTGTTTGACGCGCAGCCGGTGCATTTCGAATGCAGCTGCTCGATGGAGCGTTCCGGCAATGCGCTGGTCAGCCTCGGGCAGGACGATGTCCTCGCGCTGCTAGAAGAACAGGGCGGTGAGATCACGGTCGACTGTCAGTTCTGCAATAGCCGTTACCGTTTTGATGAGCCCGCGGTGCAGGCGCTTTTTGCCGCTGCAGCCGAGCACGCGAAGGGTTTGCATTAAACGACAACGGCGCGGGCTTAGCGACTTTGTCTTTTTTTTGGCATAATGGCGCGCCTGCGCGCTGAGTCCGCGCTGAGTCAATGGACGAAAACCAACCTGAACCCCCACGGACTTAGGCCGAATCGGTCGGTCTTTAGATAGATACATTCGGTCAAAGTCGAAGAGGACCCTGTTTGATGACGCAAGCTACCAATACCGTGTACACCGACCTGAGCGTGGCACACCTGATCGAGCTGGCCATTCAGCGCAACGAAGGCCAACTGGCAGATACTGGCGCTCTGGTAGTCAAGACCGGTGCACGTACCGGCCGCTCGCCGATGGACCGTTTTATCGTTGACGAGCCGTCCACCAGCTCTGCGATTGCCTGGGGCGCGGTAAACCGTCCGTTCCCGGCTGACAAGTTTGACGCCCTGTGGGCCCGCGTTGCCGACTATCTGGGCGCGCGCGAAAGCTTCGTATCCCACGTCCACGTTGGTGCCGATCCGGCCCACTACCTGCCGGTCGTGATGGAAACCGAGACGGCATGGCACAACGTGTTCGGTCGCACCCTGTTCATCAATCCGGAAGCCTACAACCCGGCTTCTCGCGATGAATGGCAGATCATGAACGCCCCGTACTTCGTCTGCGAGCCTGAGCGTGACGGTACCAACAGCGAAGGCTGCGTGATCATCAACTTCGCCCAGCGCAAGGTCCTGCTGGCCGGCATGCAATACGCCGGTGAAATGAAGAAAGCCATGTTCTCCGTGCAGAACTTCCTGTTGCCGGCCAAGGACGTGCTGCCGATGCACTGTGCCGCCAACGTCGGCGACAACGGTGACACCACCCTGTTCTTCGGTCTGTCCGGCACCGGCAAGACCACCCTGTCTGCCGACGAGTCCCGTAACCTGATCGGTGACGACGAGCACGGCTGGGCAGAAGGCTCCGTGTTCAACATCGAAGGTGGCTGCTACGCCAAGTGCATCGACCTGTCGCAGAAGAACGAGCCGGTCATCTGGAATGCCATCAAGTTCGGCTCCATCGTCGAGAACGTGGTTATCGACCCGGTTACCCGTCATGCCGACTACACCGATGTCAGTCTGACCCAGAACACCCGTGCCGCCTACCCGCTGGAGCACGTCGAGAAGCGCGTTGTTGCCAATATGGCCGGTGAGCCGAACGCGATCATCTTCCTGACCTGTGACCTGACTGGTGTTCTGCCGCCGGTGTCCATCCTGAACAACGAGCAGGCCGCCTACCACTTCCTGTCCGGTTACACCGCGCTGGTCGGTTCGACCGAAATGGGTTCGGGCGGCGGTATCAAGTCGACCTTCTCTACCTGCTTCGGCGCGCCGTTCTTCCCGCGTCCTGCCGGCGAGTACGCCGAGCTGCTGATCAAGCGCATCAATGCGTTCGGCAGCAAGGTCTACCTGGTCAACACCGGCTGGACCGGTGGCCCGTACGGTACCGGCAGCCGCTTCAGTATCCCGACTACCCGCGCGATCATTGCGGCAATTCAGTCTGGCGCGCTGGTCGGTGTCGAGACCGAGCACCTGCCGGTTATCAACCTGGACGTTCCGGTTGCTGTGCCTGGCGTTGAAACCAAACTCTTGAACCCGCGTAACACATGGGCGAGCAGTGCAGACTACGACAAGGCGGCGCAGGATCTGGCCAAGCTGTTCGTCGACAACTTCACCAAGTTCGATGTGTCTGACGCCATCGTCGCTGCTGGTCCACAGCTGGGCTAAGCCGCAGACAAGCCGCGTTAACGGAACCCGCCTGATGGCGGGTTTCGTGTTTTCAGGGTTGCCGTTTGGCGATGTGCGATGCTGGTTCGCCAATGTCGCGTCTGCGTCCGGGCCGGTGCCTTTGCGGCGCGAAAACATGGCAGATGTACACCCCTCCCGGTGGTGACCATACGGAAGGGGGATCGATTGCCACGGCTTTCGATAGAACATTGAAATAAAAGAGATAAAAAGGGTTGACACTCCTGCGCTGGTCGGTAAAATGGCGCGCCTCAGCAGGGGATATGTGTTACCAACCACTGCCGCTGTTGAGATGTTTCAAGGCCGGTCCGCGATAGCTCAGTCGGTAGAGCAAATGACTGTTAATCATTGGGTCCCTGGTTCGAGTCCAGGTCGCGGAGCCAACTTGAGATAAACGGGGTATAGCGCAGCCTGGTAGCGCGCCTGCTTTGGGAGCAGGATGTCGAGAGTTCGAATCCCTCTACCCCGACCAGTTTTTTTGAGCATGGGTCGTTAGCTCAGTTGGTAGAGCAGTTGGCTTTTAACCAATTGGTCGTAGGTTCGAATCCTACACGACCCACCACTCAAAACCTTCCTTGCAGTACCTTTCCTTTCTATCTGAATCAGTTCTCCTGTCCTGCCTTGTGCGGGTTTTTTGCGTTTGTGGCCGGTGTCTGGGTATGCCATACGCTGCGTCTGCAGTTACTTCGAGTGTGCCGCTTGAGCATGTCGGGAAAAAGCGCCGTTGTGTCTGCACCAGCGGACGCGGAGCGTCCGGACAGGCGTACCCACTCGGAGAGTGGGTACGATCAGCTAGCGCGATGAATGCACAATCCCAATTCCCGTTTACGCGGGCGAGTAGCGCAGATTTATCGGGAAAAAGAGTCATAGGATGTCTGAGGAGCGAAGCGACGAGTTTTATGACTCCCCGATAAATCGAGCAACGCAGCGAACCCGCAGGGCCGCGTAGCCGGGTGCCCCGGGGGATTGCTAAGGGGGGCTGGGCAAGCAGCCCCCCTTGGCTCGCCGTAAAAGGCGAAAGGCTGATTCGGCAACAGCGCGATGCTGAGAACGGTTAACCGCTGCTCCTCTCAGGGTAAAGGTTGATCAGGCAGGCGCGAGGAGTGTGTCGCTCCGCAGTTCGCACTACACCAAAACAAAACCCCGCACGTGGCGGGGTTTGTTGGTGGCCTCAGAGGCGCTCAGTGCAGCTTCAGGCGCGGTTCGGTCGGTCGGCCGAACTGGTCGCTCAACATCAGCATCAACGTACGTGGAACGCCGTACAGGGCCATCTGGTGCATGCGATAGAGGGACACGTAGAACATCCTTGCCAGACGCCCCTCCAGCATCACGTTACCGGTCAGGTTGCCCATCAGGTTGCCGACGGCGCTGAAGCTCGACAGCGAGATCAGCGAGCCGTAGTCGCGGTAGGTGTATTCGCTCTGCGGCTTGCCTTCCAGCAGGCGGCAGAGGTTTTTTGCCAGCAGGCTGGCCTGCTGGTGGGCGGCCTGCGCGCGTGGTGGAACAAACTTGCCGGGCTCGTCAGTGGGGCAGGCGGCGCAGTCGCCGAAGGCATAGATGCGCTCTTCGCCGTTGACCTTGAGGGTGCGGTCCACTTCCAGCTGGTTGATCCGGTTGGTCGGCATGCCGAGGGTTGCCAGAAATGCCGGCGCACGAATGCCGGCAGCCCAGACCTTCAGGCTGGCGGGAATCTCTTCGCCGTTACCGAGTACCAGTCGGTCTGCCTTGACCTCCTTGACCGGTGATCCGGTGTGCAGGTGCACGCCGAGGTCGCGCAGGATTTCGGTCACCGGGCCGCTGATGCGTTCCGGCAGTGCCGGCAGCAGGCGCGGGCTGGCCTCGATGATGTTGATATTGAGGTCTTCCGGGCTGATCCGGTTGAAGCCGTAGGCCCGCAGCATCTGCGCTGCGTGGTGCAGTTCCGCAGACAGTTCAACCCCGGTGGCCCCGGCGCCAATGATGGCAACGTTGATGGGCTCTCGGGTGGTGCCACGTTCGCTTGCCTGCGCTTTCATGTACTGATTGAGCAGGCTGCGATGAAAGCGCTCGGCCTGGGCGCGGGTGTCGAGGAACAGGCAGTGCTCGGCTGCACCCGGGGTATTGAAGTCATTGGTGGTGCTGCCGACGGAGATCACCAGGTAGTCGTAGTCCAGCTCGCGTGGGGCGATCAGCTCGTCGCCGTTCTCGTCGTGGATGGCGGCCAGCTGGATGGTCCGACGCTCGCGATCCAGACTCGTCATGGCGCCCAACTGAAAGTTGAAGTGGTTCCACTTGCCCTGGGCGACGTAATTCAGCTCATCTTCGGTCGAATTGAGCGAGCCAGCGGCGACTTCGTGCAGCAGCGGCTTCCAGATGTGGGTCATGTTGGCGTCGACCAGGGTAATTCTGGCCTTGCCCTTGCGGCCCAGTTTGCGCCCCAGTCGGGTGGCTAGCTCAAGCCCGCCGGCGCCGCCGCCGACAACGACAATGCGCGGTGGTACTGCGGGAGATGCGTTGGAGTCTGACATCTTGGTTTCTCACGGATAATGGAAACGGGCGTCAGTCAACGGCCGAAAGCGGGCACGCTGGGCGTCAGGGCTGGAGTGGCGGGCAGTGACCGGTTGGCCGAATGATCAGGCAACCGCAAACTGGGCCAGCAGGCGTGACAGCAGGCCCAGACCAATGACCGAGCCCGCCACCAGGGCGATCAGGATCCATACGCGAAAAGGGCGGCGCTCGACCCGGTGAACCGGGGAGGACAGGTATTCGTCAACGCGCTTCTGGTCTTCGGGGTGGAGTCGGCTGGGCATTGGGATGGCCTTCTTGTGTCGTTGCAGTACGTTGCTGCGGCTAAGGCTTGACTGACTTTGCGGTCATTCTAGACCCTTGCCGGGGTGATTGCATTACTCCTTTGGATCAGCCTGCTATCATCGCTGCCACCGGCTCTGGAGGTCGCCATGCTGTCCGATGCACTACTGACACCCCTGCAGTTGACGCTTTGTCTGCTGATTTACGGCGCGGCCACGCTGTGGGCGCTGGCGCGGGTCAGCTGGGTTGAGCTGATCGCCGACAGCCGTCGTCAGCATCTGTTTTACGGCAGCGCGTTTGCGTTGGCCGTACTCTGGCTGGTTCGCCGCGAGTTCGATAGCGGTCTGACCATGCATTTCATCGGTGTAACCGCAGTGACCCTGATCCTCGACTGGCCGCTGGCACTGGTGGCCGGTGCGCTCGCGCAATTGGCGCTGGTACTGCTGGGGCAGGACGACGTTGCTGCTCTGGGAGCCAACGGTGTGCTGCGGTTGCTGGTGCCGGTGCTGATCACGGTGGCGATAGCCCGGGCGCTGGAGTCGAGGCAGCCCCGAAATCTGTTTCTGTATATCTTCATCAGTGGCTTCTTTGCCGCCGGTCTCAGCGCGGTGGGTACGGTGCTCAGTGGCATGGGGTTGCTGCATTGGTCCGGCCAGTTGCAGGCGCCGGACAGCCTGGTCGAGCTGTTTGGGTATCTGCTGCTGGTCATGTTTCCCGAGGCCTTTATCAATGGCACGGTAATCGCCGCGCTGATTGTCTTTCATCCGGACTGGGTTGAGACGTTCAATACCGATCGTTACCTGCAGGCGCCATTGGACGATGACAAATCCTGAGGCAGATCAATGTCGTGCGCCGTGCCGGGTGTTCAAATGAGCTACCACAGAGGAGAGAAGACATGTCTGCCTACACAATTGCCAAACAGGTCATGGCTGAGGCCATCGAAAAGGCCGCCGCTGCCGGCCATGACGAGCAGGCGCTGGCCCGCGCGCTGATGAGTGAAGTCATTGCGGTCTACAAAAAGGCGCGTACGCAGCAGGATATTGCCAGCGAACTGAACTTTCTCGCCAACAACCTGGATGACGATGAAGAGTACGCCTTCATGCGCCCCTGAGCAGGGCGCATGAACGGTTGTTGCTGTCAGGTCAGTCGCGCACTTCGATCACGCCGTCGGCGCTGACAGTGACGTCGGATTGGCCGCCTTCCACCTCAGGCGCGCTGCCTGACATGTCGGCAGCCATCATGACCTTTTCGGCGCGGTAGCGCATTGGCTGCATGTACTGGGTATTGAGGTTCAGGTTGACAATCTTGTAGTCGCTGCCGCCAAGGCTGCGGGTAGCGATATCGGCGCGGGCCTTGAACGCCTCGATGGCCTTGGCGATAAGCTGGTCCTCGGTCTGTCTGCGGCTGTCGGCCGACAGGCTGAACTGCATGCTGCCGAGGCTGAGTTCGCCAAGCATTTGGCCGGTCAGCGCCGAGATGGCCGCGAAGTCACTGCCCTCGATGCTGATCTCACCGCGTTCACGCCAGCCCACGATATTCTCGCCCTTTTCGTCATAGACCGGGTGGCTTCTGCGGTTACCGCTGCTGACGCGGATGCCGCTGGCCTTGCGTGCGGTTTCCAGACCGGCATTGAGGCGGCGGGTAATGGTTTCGGCCAGCTTGGCCGGGTCGCGGTCCTGGGCTTCGGTGTAGAAGGTCACCTGCATGGTGTCATGATTGACCGCCTGCTCGACCTGGGTGCGCAGCGATATCTGGTTGTAGCTGATGTCATCCGCCTGGGCGCCGCCGGCAAGCAGCGATCCGGCGAGCAGCAGGCCAGTCATTGGCAGAAGTGGTTTACCCATGGTGTTCTCCTTGTTCAGTGCACAGTCAGACCCATGCAAACGCTGCTGGTTCCCGATTCCCGACTGCGCCTGATTGTGCGACCCTGTGTCACCTCGGCTCCATTCGTCGAGCTTCCTATACTGGAGTTTTTTGCGTGCCGCACCGAACCCTTATGAGCCTCAATACGCTGGCCCTCTCGCCGTCGAGTCAGAATCTCTGGCGGGTAGTACTGATTCGTCTGCTGGTCCTGCTGGCCCAAAGCATATCGGTAATGGCAGCCTATCTCAGCGGCTGGTTTCCATTACCCTGGACGCCGCTGCTGATCACCCTGAGTGTCTCGGCGGGAGTAAGCATTCTGACGCTGCTGCGGCTGCGCAGCAGCTGGCCGGTCACCAGTGTCGAGTACGCCCTGCAGCTGCTGTTCGATATGGCGATCCACAGCGTCCTGCTTTATTACTCGGGCGGCCCGACCAACCCTTTCGTGTCTTATTATCTTGTGCCGCTGACTATTGCCGCCGCGACGCTCCCCTGGTTCTTCACCGCCATCCTGGCGATCGTTGCGGTGACGTCCTACAGTGCGCTGCTGGTCTGGTATATGCCGCTCAACGCCTTCGAGATTCCACTCGCCGGCGGCCTGATCAATCTGCACGTCATCGGCATGTGGCTCAACTTTGCCATGAGCGCCGGCCTGATCAGCCTGTTTGTCGTGCGGATGGCCGACGCGCTGCGTCTGCACGCCGATCGGCTGGCCGAGCGCCGCGAGCAGAGCGCGCGAGATGCTCAACTCCTGGGGATTGCGAGCGTGGCCGCCGGCGCCGCCCATGAGCTGTCTACGCCGCTGTCGACCATGAGTGTGCTGCTCAAGGAAATCAGCAAGGATTACAGTGATCCGCATTTGCAGGAGGACCTTACCGTTCTGCAGGAGCAGGTTAAGCTATGCAAGGAGAGCCTGCAGCACATGGTGCGCAGTGCGGAAGACAGTCGCCGTCAACCGGAGAAGGTACAGGCGGGTGACGAGTGGCTGCGTGCGATGCTGGCGCGCTGGCAACTGATGCGCCCCGAGGCGTCCTGGCAACTGCAACCCCTGCCGCAGGAGCCTGCGCCTCTGTTGCGGGCGACGCCTGAGCTGGGTCAGGGTATTCTCAACTTGTTGAACAATGCCGCTGATGCCTGTCCGGACAACATTCAGATCAGTCTGCACTGGAACAGCGGCCAGATTATTCTGCGTATCCGGGATCATGGTCCGGGTGTGCCGTTGCATATTGCCGAACAGCTGGGTACCGCGTTTGTCACGACCAAGGGCAAGAAGGGGTTCGGGCTTGGGCTGTTCCTCAGTCAGGCCGCCGTTTCGCGATTGGGCGGCAGTGTAAAGCTGTTTAATCAGGATGGTGGTGGTACCCTCACCGAAGTACGGTTGCCGGTGGTGACAGGAGAAAATTGATGACTGAAGAGACGACTCAGGAAGATCAGCCGCTGCTGCTGATGGTGGATGACGATCCGACCTTTACCCGGGTCATGGCGCGGGCATTGAGTCGCCGTGGCTTGCAGGTAGAAACCGCAGGCGGAGCAGACGAGGCCATGCGCATCGCGCGTGAGCGTCGGCCCGATTACGCGGTGCTGGACCTGAAGATGGAAGGAGACTCCGGGCTGGTGCTGATGCCGAAGCTGCTGGAGCTGTATCCGGATCTGCGTATCGTGATCCTGACCGGTTACTCAAGCATTGCCACCGCCGTAGAGGCGATCAAGCGCGGCGCCTGCAACTACCTGTGCAAACCCGCCGATGCCGACGACGTTCTGACTGCCCTGCTGTCGGAACAGGCCGATCCCGAGTCGCTGGTGCCTGAGCACCCGATGTCGGTTGACCGGCTGCAGTGGGAACACATCCAGCGCGTACTGGCCGAACATGACGGCAATATCTCTGCCACCGCCCGGGCGCTGGGCATGCACCGGCGGACCCTGCAGCGCAAACTGCAGAAGAGGCCGGTGCGCCGCTAGCGCTTCGCGCCAGCGGCAAGCTACAAGCTACAAGCTACAAGAAAAAACCGCGCTGATGCTAATCGCGCGGTTTTTTCTTGAGGCGGGCAATGGCGTCAAAGTTTTTTAGGAAACATTTGACGGTCCTGAGCCGAAGCGCATGTTTAGCACGCTTGCCGCTTGCCGCTTGCCGCTGACGGCTAAGTGCGCGCCTGCGGCGCGCTCAGCCGTTCTGCCGAATTCCCGTGATAATCCACGGCTGATTGTCGCCATCGGCGCGTTCCAGCGCCCAGCTTTCATCGAACCACTGGCCTGCGTCTTCGGCGCTGTCTCGGTCCAGGCCATTGAAGCTGACGGTTACCAGTGTGCGGCCGTTGGCCTGGGTGACACCGTCCAGACGCGCGGTCAGCTCGTCGACGAAGCCATTGGCGGTTGGCGGCGATTCCTCGCGTGCGGCCAGCAGTTGCTGCAGCAGCTCGGGGCTCAGGTACTCGGCCATGCCGGCGCTGTCGCCGTCACGCCAGTGGCGTTGCAAGGTATAGAAATGCTCCTTGGCACCACGCAGGAATACCTCGGCGTCGAACCAGGCCGGGGCGTCAATCGGCGCAGCGGCAGCGGGCTGTGCGGTATGCGCTGGCTCCCAGTTCTGCACCGGCTCGCGCTGCATGGGCGCTCCGCCGGCCGGCTGCCATTGCGGCTGGCGCTGCTGCGCGGCCTGCGGGCGGCGGCTGAACAGCTTGAACAGAACAAAGGCGATCAGGCCGAACAGCAGAATGTCGAACAGCTGAATGCCCTCGAAGCCGTCACCGAACAGCATGGACGCCAGCAGACCACCTGCGGCGATACCGGCCAGCGGGCCCAGCCAGCGGCTGGCGCCAGAGGTGGCTGCTCCCGCAGCGGTTTGCTGACGGTTGGGAGCCGCTTGCTGATCGCGCGGTGCAGCCTGACGCTGAACGGGTGCGCTCTGGTGGGTCGGCGCGCTGCCGAAACTCTTGCCACCGCCCATGCGGCGGGCTTCGGCATCAGGTGTGCTGACAACAACCATCAGCATCACGGTAAAAAACGGCAACAACCAACGCATGTAATAACCTCCGAATACAGGGGATGCCAAGTTTGCCAAAGAGGCGCAGGCAAGGAACGGGTTTAGTGTGTATGGTTGTTTCAGACAACCGAAGAAAGCGGGAGAGCGTACATGTTTACAGCGATGCGTGCCGAACGTATGGAAGGGTTGCACTTCTTTTCCGACCAGGCGACCGGACTCGAAGCCATTGTTGCGATCCACAATACGCGTCTGGGCCCGGCGCTTGGCGGGTGCCGGTATCTCGCCTACAACAGTGTCGACGACGCTATGGCTGACGCCATGCGTCTGGCCCGCGGCATGAGCTATAAGGCAGCGCTGGCGGGGCTGGACCAGGGCGGCGGCAAGGCGGTGATTCTGCGTCAGCCGCACATTGCCGATCGGGCCGCGCTGTTCGAGGCCTTTGGCCGTTGTATTGAATCGCTGCGTGGGGGTTACATCACGGCGATGGACAGCGGCACCAGCAGCGCCGATATGGACTGCATTGCCCAGCAAACCGCCCACGTGACCAGCACTACGCATGCCGGTGACCCCTCGCCGCACACGGCGCTCGGCGTATTGGCCGGGATACGTTCGGCGGTGCGGGCGCGGCTCGGTCAGGAATCGCTCGACGGGGTGCGCGTCACCCTGCAGGGGCTGGGCAATGTGGGATATGCGCTGGCGCAGCTGCTGCAGGCCGAGGGCGCCGAGCTGCTGGTGGCCGATCTGGATCAGGGCAGGGTGCGGCTGGCTGAAGAGGAACTCGGCGCCCAGCCACTGGCCCCGGATGCCGTCTACGAGGCGCCCTGTGATGTGTTTGCACCCTGTGGCCTGGGCGGCGTCATCAATCAGCGCAGCATCACCCGGCTGCGCTGCGCGGTGGTGGCCGGCGCCGCCAATAACCAGCTGGTCGAGCCAGCGTTGGGCGAACAGTTGCGGATGCGCGAGATTCTGTATGCGCCCGACTACGTCATCAATGCGGGTGGTCTGTTGCATGTCGCGCTGACTCACCGGGGCGTTGCGGCCGGCGACATTGCGGGGCGGATCAGGAATATCGGCAGCCGGCTCGATTCGATCTTTGAACAGAGCCTTGCGCAGGGGCGCTCGCCTGCCGAAGTGGCCGACCGGCAGGCGGAGCAGTTGCTCTATGACGAGGACGCGCTCTGATTACTCCAGCTTGAAGCGCTGGCGCATCCGCTTGTCGAGGATCGATGTCGGCAGCCAGCGCTTGAGGCGCACCATGCTGCGCGCGCCGGAGCCGATCAGCACGTTCTCCGGCCGCACCGGGTTGCCGATGTAGCCGAGCAGCTCGCGGGCAAAGTCCTTCGCGCTGGTTGAGCGGGCGTTCTGTGAGGCCTTGGCGCGGGCCTGTACCGCTTTTTCCCAGGGCTTGAACCAGGAACTGTCGGCCATGGTGATCGCCGCGGTGGCGTTATTGCCGAAGTCCGAGGCAATGGCCCCCGGCATGACCGTCATGACCTGGATGCCGAACGGATGCAGCTCCATGCGCAGGGCGTCGGAAATCGCATGCAGCGCCGCCTTGGAGGCACAGTACACGCCGGAGAACGGCGTGGTGGTGACGCCGGACACACTGCCGATATTGACGATCAGGCCCTTGGCGGTGCGCAGCAGCTCGGCGCTGTCGCGAACCAGTTGCAGCGGGGCAAAGACGTTGGTGTCGAACTGGCGCAGCAGGGTCTCGCGATCGGCATCCATGATTGGCCCCATGGCACCGTACCCGGCGTTGTTGACCAAAAGGTCCAGGCGCCCGGCCTGCTCGCGAATCTGCTCGACACACTGTCTGCGCTGGGCGGCGTCATTCACATCGAGTTCGATGGCGATGGCGCCCTTGTCAGTCAGCGGGGTCAGGGTGTCGACACGGCGCGCGGCGGCGAATACCTGATAGCCGGCGTCCAGGCAGGCCAGCGCCAGAGCCTGACCGATGCCGGACGAACAGCCGGTGATCAGGGCGACGGGTTGGGTCATGGGTGAGGCTCCTTATTGTTCTTCGATAAAGTCGGCGCGCACCGCATCGGCGCGGTATTGCAGCTCGGATTCGCGGTAACCGCGGCGCAGCCGCGGCAGACTGTAACAGATCAGCGTGTCGGCGCCGGGTAGCAGATCGGGGCCCAGGGTAAAGCGCTGGTCGCTGCTGGCCACGTCCACCAGGTTGGAGTTGTAACCGGGCTGGTTGACCCACAGCTGCCAGCTGATATTGCGCGCGGTCAGATCACCGCCGTTGTGAATTCGCACCGCCAGCGGCTGGCCGAACGGGCAGCTGTCGGGCTGATAGCTGAGGTCGAAGGCAAGGCGGTCGATGCGCTGGCTCTGTTGCCACTGCAACACGCCGACGACCGCACCGAGCAGCAAGGCAAGGCCGGCAACCACAGCACTGACCGGCAGCATCACCCGCGGGAAACGCAGCAGCAGTACCAGCCAGATCAAAAACAGGGCGATGCCGTAGGGCATGGGTTGGTCCTCCTTGGAACAGGCTATAACTCTATCAAGCCGGGAGGGCTGGCGGCGACCACTGAAACAGCTCGCAACTGTTCTGCCAGCACCGGGCGCTGAACTCGTCGAGTGATTCGCCACGCAGGGCGGCCAGCTCTTTGGCTATCTGTGGCAGCAGTGCGGGGCTGTTGCGCTGGTGGGCGTGGAAGGCCGGCGCCATGTCGGGCGAGTCGGTTTCCAGCACCAGTTGCTCACCGGGCAGCAGCGCGATGGTCTGACGCAACCGGGTTGCCTGCGGCCAGGTGGCGGCGCCGCCCAGGCCCAACTTGAAGCCCAGCTTGTGGTACTCGCGGGCCTCTTCCGGGCTGCCGCTGAAGGCGTGGACAATGCCGCCGCGCGCCGGGCGATAGCGTTTCAGCGTGGCAATCACATCGGCGTGGGCACGGCGCACGTGCAGCAAACTGGGCAGCCGGCAATCGACCGCCAGCTGCAGCTGCGCCTCGAACAGCTGCTGCTGGGCGTGGCGGTCGGCGCTCTTGTCCCAGTAATCCAGCCCGTATTCGCCAACGGCGCAGCAGCGCGGATCGTCCAGCCGCTCTGCCAGTATTTGCTGCAATGCGCCGAGGTGTTCTGCACGGTGCTCGCTCAGAAACATCGGGTGCAGACCAAAGGATGCGAACAGATTGTCGTGCTGCTGGCACAGCTGCCAGATTCGATCCCAGTTACCCTGCGTGACGCCCAGCAGCACCAGCCGCTCGACACCCAGGCGCGCGCAGTCGCTCAACACCTGATCGCGATCAGGGTCGAAGGCAGCGAAGTCGAGATGGGTGTGGGTGTCGATATAGGGCATGGGGGAACGCTACGCTTACGCGTAGCGAGCTGCAAGCCGGAAGCCGCTGCGCGGCTCAAGCTACAAGCTACAAGCGAAAAGCGAAAAGCGAGGACAGACTGTGGGCCCTGCGGGAGTGCGGTGGGGGTTATCGCGGTCGTTTGCAGTTGCAGTGCCCTCAAACCACCCGCGCAGCTGGTGACCGCACGGGTGTTACTTGCAGCTTGAGGCTTGCAGCTGAGCCGCGTAGCGGCTCAGTGATGCTCTCGCGTCGCGCGGAATTCAATTTCCGGCCAGCGTTCTTCGGTCAGGCTGAGGTTGACTCGGGTCGGCGCCAGGTAGGTCAGGTGACCGCCGCCATCGACTGCGAGGTTCTCGGTGGCCTTCTTGCTGAATTCGTCGAGTTTCTTGCGATCACCTGATTCGACCCAGCGGGCGGACCAGACGTTGACCGGTTCGTACATGCACTCGACCTTGTATTCCTGCTTCAGGCGCTCGGCGACCACGTCGAACTGCAGTACACCGACTGCGCCGAGGATGATGTCGTTGTTGCGCTCGGGGAAGAACACCTGGGTGGCGCCTTCCTCGGCCAGTTCCTGCAGGCCCTGGCGCAGCTGCTTGGATTTCAGCGGGTCTTTCAGGCGCACGCGGCGGAACAGTTCCGGGGCAAAGTGCGGGATGCCGGTAAAGCCGATCTTCTCGCCTTCGGTAAAGGTGTCGCCGATCTGGATGGTGCCGTGGTTGTGCAGACCGATGATGTCGCCGGCCCAGGCTTCTTCCAGATGCTCACGCTCGGCGGCGAAGAAGGTCAGCGCATCGGCGATGCGCACTTCCTTGCCGGTGCGCACGTGGAACAGCTTCATGCCCTTTTCGTAGCGGCCGGAACAAATGCGCACGAAGGCGATACGGTCGCGGTGTTTCGGGTCCATGTTCGCCTGAATCTTGAACACGAAACCGGTGAACGGCGCTTCGGTCGGCTGTACCTCACGCTCGTGGCTGGCGCGCGGTTGCGGGCGCGGGGCCCAGTCGACGATGGCGTCCAGCACCTGATCAACACCGAAGTTGCCCAGCGCCGTACCGAAGAATACCGGAGTCAGTTCGCCCTTGAGGAAGGCGTCCTGATCGAACTCGTGGCAGGCACCCTGTACCAGTTCGAGTTGCTCGACGAAGTCGTCGTACAGATCGCCCAGATGGGCGCGGGCGGCATCGGAGTCCAGGCCATCGATGACCTGCTGCTCGGTGCGCTCGTGACCGTGGCCCGGGACGTAGACAATGATCTTGTCGTCGGCCAGGTGGTAGACGCCCTTGAAATCGCGGTAGCAGCCAATCGGCCAGGTGATCGGGGCGGCCTTGATGTTCAGGACCGCCTCGATTTCGTCGAGCAACTCGATCGGGTCGCGGATGTCGCGGTCGAGTTTGTTGACGAAGCTGACGATGGGCGTGTCGCGCAGGCGGCAGACGTCCATCAGCGCAATGGTGCGCGGCTCGACACCCTTACCGCCGTCGAGCACCATCAGCGCCGAGTCCACCGCGGTCAGGGTGCGGTAGGTATCTTCCGAGAAGTCTTCGTGGCCGGGGGTGTCGAGCAGGTTGACCATCGCGTCGCGATAGGGGAACTGCATCACGGAGGTGGTCACCGAAATGCCCCGCTCCTTTTCCATCGCCATCCAGTCGGAGGTGGCGTGGCGGTCGGATTTGCGCGACTTGACCGTACCGGCCACGCTGATCGCCTGCCCCATGAGCAGCAGACGTTCGGTGATGGTGGTCTTACCCGCATCCGGGTGAGAGATGATGGCGAAGGTGCGCCGTTTGGCGACTTCTTTTTCGATGGCGTTGGACATGTCGGCTACTGAGTAGTGGCGGGACGCGGTCGCTGCACTGTGCAGACCGGGTCCGGACGAGGCTTGAAAAATAGCTGCGTATTGTCGCTGATCGGGCGGGGGATGACAAAGGCTAAAACGTGTACAGCGCCCGGTGTCGCCTGCCGGCAGTTTGAACTACCATTGCGGTCACGAGTGAGGGCGACCATGCACGACGATTTTGGCGACAACCTGCGGCTGCTGTGCAGCTACTACAAGTCCACCGCCGAGGTGTGCCGCCGGCTGGGCATCAACCGCCCTCAGTTCAATCGCTATCTCAACGGCATCAATCGACCGTCCGACAGCACCATGCGCCGACTGTGCGACTTTTTCGGCGTTGAAGTTCACGAGATGCTGTTGCCCCACGGCCAGTTCCAGCGGTTGATTCAGGTGCGTCCGCAGCAGGGCGAGCGAACGGCGTTGCTGCCGTTACAGCCCGACTCGCTGGAGCAGCAATACCTGCAGCGGCTGAACCGTGCCGGCCAGAACGGGCTGGACAAGTATCTGGGCTACTACTTCGAGTACTACCTGTCGATGGCCTATCCCGGCAGCATCCTGCGTACCCTGGTGTGTCTGGAAGAGCACGACGGCAAGACCTACTACCAGCGTACCGAGCGGATTCGTGAGCGGCCCGGCAGCAAACCGTTTCACGGGGTGTATCGCGGCATGGTGCAGTTCCTGTCGGACCGTATCTTTCTCTCCGACTACGAAACCCTGACCAACTTCGAGATGACCCAGACGGTACTCTATCCCTCGTTCCGCAACCGGGTGGATCGCCTGACCGGCCTGCGCATCGGCGTATCCGGCAGTGGCGAGCGGGTGCCGTGCTGCACCCGGGTGCTGTACGAATATCTGGGGCGTGAAGTGGATCGTCAGCGCGTGCTGGCGCTGTGTGGGCTCTACAGTTGTGACGACCCGGCGCTGGATGCGGATATCCGCGCGGCGATCCGCAACGACATTGGCCCGGGCGAGTGGCACTTCCGGGCGCGGTTTTAGATCGTCCGTTCGTCGCTCAGGTTGAGTGACCAGTCGCGGATTACGGCTGCTGTATCGCGGCCACCCGCCAGCAACCAGTGCAGCTTGCAGAACGCCGCTTCCGGCGTCATGTCACCGCCGCTCAGTACCCCCTGATCTCCCAGACCTGCGCTCGCGGCGTAGGCGCCGGGGCTGATGCCGCCCTGCAGGCACTGTGTCACGTTGACCACCACCTTGTTGCGGGCGTTGGCGCGCTTGATAAAGGCATCAAACGCCGGATCGCGGCTGGGCACGTTGCCCGCGCCGAAACTCTGCAACACCACCGCCTTGCAGTGACTGTCGGTCAGAATCGCGTCGTACAGGGCTGCCGGCATCGATGGATGCAGACAGAGCATGGCAACGGCCCCCGGCTGGAACTGAAGCGCCGCTGCTTCGCGCGGGTGACGGCTGGCGACGGCTTCGCCAAGCAATCGCTCGGTATACAGCTGCGGGCGGATATTCAGCTCGGCCAACGGCGCCGCGTTGGGGGTGTCGAAGGCCTGGAACTGCTGACTGCTGACCTTGCGCAGCCGACTGCCGTTGAGCAGCCGGTTGTTGAACACCAGGCCGACATTGCGCAGGCGCGGCCCGGCTGCCAATTGCAGCGCCGCCTGCAGGTGCGCCACCGCGTCGCTGCGCGGCAGCCCGAGCGGGACTTGCGAGCCGGTGAACAGCACGTTGCGTTCGCTGGCGCCGAGCATGAACGATAGCGTCGCAGCGCTGTAGGCCATGGTGTCGGTGCCGTGCAGAATGATGAAGCCGCGATAGCGGTCCCAGTGTTCGGCCAGCAGCGCGGCGAGCTGCTGCCAGTGCGCCGGGGTGATATTGGCGCTGTCGATCAGCGGGTCGATCTCCAGCAGATCGAAGCTGGGCAACTGCTGCAGACTGCTGCCCAGCTGTTGCTCGATCCGCTGGCGCAAACCGGGGGCCGGTGCCAGCCCATGCGGGCCGGGCACCATGCCAATAGTGCCGCCGGTGTGCAGGATCAGCACCTCGGCGGTCATGAGGCGGCCTTTTGCGGAGCCAGCATGGACTGCGGGCTCAGCAGGCGGTTGAGTTCCGATTCGCTCATCAGGTTCTCCTCGATGATCAGCGCCTTGACCGTGCTGCCGGTCATCAGCGCCGTATGGGCGATGCGCGAGGCATTGCTGTAGCCGATGTGTGGCACCAGCGCGGTGATGATACCGATGCTGTTGTCGACGTGGGCAGCGCAGGCCTGTTCGTTGGCGATGATGCCACGAATGCAGCGATGTTCCAGCATCTGGCAGGCTTCCTTGAGCATCTTCAGCGAGTTCAGCAGGTTGTAGATGATCATCGGCTCCATCGCGTTGAGCTGCAGCTGCCCGGCCTCGGCGGCCAGGGTCACCGCCAGATCGGCAGCGATGACCTGATACGCAGTCTGGTTCATCGCCTCGGGAATCACCGGGTTGACCTTGCCCGGCATGATCGAGGAACCGGGCTGCATCGGCGGCAGCTGGATTTCACCGAGCCCTGTGCGCGGGCCGCTGGAGAGCAGGCGCAGGTCGTTGCTCATCTTGCTCAGCTTGATCGCCAGGCGCTTGAGGATGCCGGAGAAGAATACGAAGGCGCCCATGTCGGACGTCGCTTCGACCAGATTGCAGGCCGGTACCAGCGGCTTGCCCGACACCTCGGCCAGCCGTGCGACTACCTTGGCGGAATAACCGTCCGGGGTGTTGATGCCGGTACCGATGGCGGTGCCGCCGAGATTCACCTCACACAGCAGCGCGCAGGCTTCGCGGATGCGGTCGATGTCTTCGCCGAGGTTGACGGCAAAGGCGTCGAATTCCTGGCCGAGGGTCATCGGTACCGCGTCCTGCAGCTGGGTGCGGCCCATCTTCAGGATATGCGCGAACTCGCGGCCCTTGTCTTCCAGTGCGGCCTTCAGCGAGGCCAGCGCGGGGACGAAATTGTCGGCGGCAAACTGGATGCCGAGGCACGCGGCGGTCGGGTAGGCGTCGTTGGTCGACTGCGAGCGGTTGACGTCGTCATTCGGATGCAGATAGCGGTACTCGCCACGACCGTGCCCGAGCTTGGCCAGTGCGACGTTGGCGATCACCTCGTTGGCGTTCATGTTGGTCGAGGTGCCGGCGCCGCCCTGAATGACGTCGACGATAAACTGATCGTGATACAGACCGCTGGCGATGTCTTCGCAGGCGGAGACGATGGCGTCGGTCTTTTCCTGACTGAGCAGGCCGAAGTCGCGGTTGGTCAGCGCCGAGGCCTGTTTTACCTGCGCCAGTGCCTGAATCAGCTCCGGGAAGTGGGAAATCGGCACCCCGGTAATGGCAAAGTTGGCCGCCGCACGCAGGGTCTGGATGCCGTACCAGGCATCTTCGGGTACATCGAGATCACCAAGCAGATCGTGTTCTGAACGGGTATTCATGGGTGTGCTTCCAGAGGAAACGGAGCGCCGGGGATCCGGCGCTCGGGGCAGGGGTCAGTGGTTGTCTTTGCGCTGGCTGGCCGGCCAGGACTCGTGGTCCAGATCCAGGTCGGCGTACTCTTCAGCGTGGAAGGTCGGCGTCTTGTTGCCGCTCTTGAGCTGTCGGTCGTAGTCGGCGAGCACGCGCTTGCCGGTCTTGAACAGCAGGGTCAGGGCAACCAGGTTGACCAGTGCCAGCAGGCCCATGGTCAGGTCGGCGAAGCCGAATACGGTACCCAGATCCATGATCGCGCCCAGACAGCACAGGCAGATCACCACCACCCGAAAGCCGTTCATGACGAACTCGTTGCTGCGGCCGGTGGTCAGGTAGCTGACGCTGTTCTCACCGAGGTAGTAGTTGTAGAGCACGGTGCTGAAGCCGAACAGCAGCATGGCAATGCTGACGAACACACGGCCCCATTCGCCGATATGGGTTGCCAGCGAGGCCTGGGTCAAGGCCACGCCCTGACTGGCGTCGCCCAGCGTCGGGTCATAGGCGGTGCCCATCAGAATGATCAGCGCGGTGCAGGTGCACAGCACGATGGTGTCGATGAAGACCGAGAACGACTGCACCACACCCTGATTGGCCGGGTGCGGGACGAAGGCCACCGCCGCCACGTTGGGCGCGCTGCCGAGACCCGCTTCGTTGGAGAACAGGCCGCGCTTGACGCCCATCAGGATTGCCGCGCCGATACCGCCGCCGACCACCGGGCCAATGCCGAAGGCGCTTTCCACAATCAGCTTGAGGGTCGCGGGAATCTCGCTGAAGTTCAGACCCAGTACCACCACCGCGATCAGCAGGTAACCGCCCGCCATGATCGGCACCAGCACCTCAGCGACCTGAGCGATACGTTTGACGCCGCCGAAGATGATCAGGCCAACCACCAGTGCCAGACCGATACCGCTGTAGTACAGCGGAATGCTGAACGCATCCTGCAGCGAGGTGGCGACTGCGTAGGACTGCAGGGCGATAAAGCCGATACCGAAGGTCACCAGCAGCAGCACCGAGTAAACCATCGCCAGCCACTTCCAGTTACGGCCCAGACCGCGTTCGATGTAGTGGGCCGGGCCGCCACGGTAGGCGCCGTCTGGCTCGGCGGTCTTGTACAGCTGGGCGAGGGTACATTCGATGAAGCTGGTCGCCATGCCCATCAGGCCGACAACCCACATCCAGAAGATGGCGCCGGGGCCGCCGAGGGTGATGGCGACTGCTACGCCGGCGATATTACCGCCGCCAACGCGGCCGGCAACCGACAGGATCAACGCTTGAAAGGAGCTGAGGTGGCGTCCATCCGCCTCGTGGTGCTTAGCGGTCAGGATGCCGAACATCTTGCCGAAGTAACGAAACTGAACGAAGCGGGTGGCGATGGTGAACCAGACTCCGATGCCGACCAGCATGGCAATCAGAACCTTGCTCCACAGCAGGTCGCTGAGGGCGGATAGCATGATCTACTCCTTTCGGTGAGCCGAATTTTATTGTCGGTTGGGGAGGCTCATTGAAACGCGCGAGTACGCGCTTGGGGAGTTTGTAAACTGATACGAAAAGACGCTATCTGATGCGTTTAGAGCATCAGATAGCGTCTGTTTTCCTGCGTCAGGCGATCTGTTCCAATGCCTCGTCGCGCAGCACCACCAGCGGTTGACCGGCCTGTACCCGGCCACCGGGCTGCTGCAGCACGTGGGTTACCACGCCGTCGCACGGCGCCTGCAGCGGAATCTCCATCTTCATCGATTCGAGAATCAGCAGTGTTTGCCCGGCCTTGACCGTGTCGCCCACCTTGACCTCGGCCTGCCACAGGCTGCCGGATACCGGGCTGTCGACGCCGACGCTGTCTTCCGGCCAGCTGACGTCCTCGTCGCTGCTTTCCAGCTCCTCGCTTTCGAAGTTGAACTGGCCGTTGGCGTGCCACTGGCGCAGCTCTTCGGCGAAGGCCGCGTTGCGCTGCTGCTTGAAGGCGTCGATGTCGTCGGCGTTGTCGTTGATGAAGGCTTCGTGCTCGGCGAGGCTGAACTGGCTTTCCTCGATGCGCAGCGGATAGCGGCCCTGCGGAAAGTCGCGGCGAATCTGCTGCAGCTCCTCGTGGCTGACCTCATAAAAGCGGATCTGGTCAAAGAAGCGCAGCAGCCACGGCTTGCTGAACTCGCGGGTCTGGCGGTAGCGGTTCCACATTTGCAGGGTACGGCCAACGAACTGATAACCGCCGGGGCCTTCCATGCCGTAGACGCAGAGGTAGGAGCCGCCGATGCCGACCGAGTTTTCGGCGGTCCAGGTGCGCGCCGGGTTGTACTTGGTGGTGACCAGACGGTGGCGCGGATCGGTCGGTGTGGCCACCGGCGCGCCGAGGTAGACGTCGCCGAGGCCCATGACCAGATACGACGCCTCGAACAGCACCTTCTTGACGTCGTCGATGCTGTCGAGCCCGTTGATGCGGCGGATGAACTCCAGATTGCTCGGGCACCAGGGCGCATTCTTGCGCACCGACTGGGTGTATTTTTCGATCGCCAGCTGGCAGGCCTGGTCATCCCACGACAGCGGGATATGCACGATGCGCGAGGGTACGGCCAGCTCGTTGAGGCGCTCCGACAGTGCCTGTTCTGCCTTGAGCAGGTGATCGAGCAGCGCGTCATGGCTCAATTGCTGGCTGTCGAAATGCACTTGCAGCGAGCGGATGCCCGGTGTCAGTTCACGGAGACCCGCCACGGGGTTCTGCTGCAGCCACTGCATCAGCGCGTGGGCGCGGAAACGCAGGCGGATATCCAACATCTGCTCGCCGTATTCGACCAGCAGGAAGTGGTCACCAGCGGCGCGGTAGGCGATCTCGTCACCGAACTGCTCGGCGGGCAGGCGCTTGAGGATCGGGCTGTCGACTGGCACCGGCTGCCATTCAACTGGCGTGGCGGCCAGTGCGTCGATCTGCTGGATCTGCGCCGCTTCCAGCGCGACCGCCTGCTCGATGCTGACCGGTACAAAGCGCACGGTATCGCCGGCGCGCAGTTGGCCGAGCTTCCACAGGTCGGCGGTGATGACGGTTGCCGGGCAGACGAAACCACCCAGTGACGGGCCGTCTGGGCCGAGGATCACCGGCATGTCGCCGGTGAAATCGACGGTGCCGAAGGCGTAGGCGTTATCGTGAATGTTGGACGGGTGCAGACCGGCTTCGCCGCCGTCCTTGCGCGCCCATTCCGGTTTCGGACCGATCAGACGCACGCCGGTGCGGCTGGAGTTGTAGTGAATCTCCCAGTCGGTGGCGAAGAAGCTGTCGATGTCCTTGCCGGTAAAGAAATCCGGCGCGCCGTGCGGGCCGTAGATCACCCGCAGCTCCCACTGATTGCTGATCGCCGGGCGCAGCTCGCCGGGTACTTCGGCAGGCGCAACCGGGCTGACACCTGCGCTCAGGTGCAGCACGTCACCGGTGCGCAGCGCGCGGCCGTTGTGGCCGCCGAACTGACCGAGGGTGAAGGTGGATTTGGAACCCAGATAATCCGGGCACTGCAGGCCGCCGAGCACCGCCAGATAGGCACGGGCACCGGCGTCCTTGATGCGGCCAAGGGTCAGGGTTTGACCGGCGGCGACGTCGATGACCTGCCAGGCGGCAATCGGCTGGTCATCCAGCTTGGCGTCAATTGCGGCGCCGCTCAGCACGATCTGGCTGGCGCTAGCAAAGCGCAGGGTCGGGCCTTGCAGGGTGATTTCCAGCCCGGCGGCGTCGGCCGGGTTGTTCAGCAGACGGTTGCCGAGGCGGAAGGCGTAGCTGTCGAACGGGCCGGACGGCGGCACGCCGACATCCCAGCTGCCGGTGCGGCCCGGAAAGTCCTGAATGGTGGTCTGGGTGCCGCCAGCCAGTACGTCGATGCGCGCCGGCTGGAAGCGGAAGCTGTTGAGGTAGCGGGTGGTGACCTCGCCTGCCAGCAGCGCCGGGTCGCGGGTCAGCGCGCGCAGGTAGTCGAGGTTCGTTTCGCTGCCGTACAGGCGGGTGGCGTCCAGGGTGTTCTGCAGTTTGGTCAGCGCCGCAGCGCGGTCCTCCGCGTGGACAATCACCTTGGCCAGCATGGGGTCGAAGTAGGGCGGCACTTCCAGACCGGATTCGATCCAGTGGTCGATGCGGATGCCGTCACCGGAGGGGAAAGCCACTTCGCTGAGCAGGCCTGCGCAGGGCTGGAAGTCGCGGAACGGATCTTCGGCGTACAGTCGCACCTGAATGGAGTGGCCCTTGGGTGCAAGGTTGGCGCGGCGCGCGTTCAGCTCCAGCTCTTCGCCAGCGGCCAGACGCACCATCCACTCGACCAGATCGACGCCGAACACCTCCTCGGTGACGCCGTGTTCAACCTGCAGGCGGGTGTTCACTTCCAGGAAGTAGAACTGATGGCTGTCGGCGTCGTAAATGAACTCGACGGTGCCGGCGTTGCGGTAGCTGACGCTGGACAGCAGCTTTTCAGCGGTGGCATGTAGCTCGCTGCGTACCGCGTCGCTCAGGTTCGGTGCCGGGCATTCTTCCACCACTTTCTGATTGCGGCGCTGGCTGGAGCAGTCGCGCTCACCGAGTGCCAGCGCGTTGCCCTTGCCGTCAGCAAACACCTGCACCTCGATATGTCGGGCGCGGGCGATGAATTTTTCCAGGAACACGCCGTCGTCGGCAAAGTTGCTGGCGCCGAGGCGCTTGACGCTGTCGAAGGCGCCGATCAGTTCGTCTTCGCTGTGGCACAGCTGCATGCCGATACCGCCGCCGCCCGCCGTGCTCTTGAGCATGACCGGGTAGCCGATGCGCGCCGCTTCGGTTTTGGCAGCAGTCAGATCGGTCAGCAGATCGGTGCCCGGCAGCAGCGGCACATTGGCCTGCTCGGCCAGCTCGCGGGCGCGGTGCTTGAGACC
This sequence comes from Halopseudomonas sp. T1L2, assembly GCF_055397385.1. Classification (NCBI taxonomy): domain Bacteria; kingdom Pseudomonadati; phylum Pseudomonadota; class Gammaproteobacteria; order Pseudomonadales; family Pseudomonadaceae; genus Halopseudomonas; species Halopseudomonas sp. T1L2. Next base: position 3,652,655 of record NZ_AP040865.1, read on the forward strand.
AAAGGCCAGCATCTGTTCGGGCGTCGGGCCGATGAAGGCGACACCGGCGGCCTCGCAGCGGCGCACGAAGTTGGCGTTCTCGCTGAGGAAGCCGTAACCGGGGTGGATGGCCTGGGCGCCGGTGTCGGCGGCGATGGCCAGCAGTTTGTCGACCTGCAGGTAGGTGTCGGCGGCGGCGCCTTCGCCGAGGCTGTAGGCCTCGTCAGCGAGCCGCACGTGCAGGCTGTCGGCGTCGCATTCGGCGTAGACGGCGACTGAGCCGATACCCAGGTTGCGCAGGGTGCGGATGATGCGGGTGGCGATGGCGCCACGGTTGGCGATCAGAACCTTGTTGAACATGTCGCTAGCCTTTGCCGGGCCGTCCCAGGCTGCTTCTTACGACAGTGGTCGTCCACTGAAGATGTTGTGTCACGTTTCACAGGGACCGCAGAGAAGCGTTGGCGAGGCAGCTGATGCGAGGCGAAACAGGCGAAAAAAGCGCAGTTTACAAGTGGGTAAATGAGCATTTTTGAGCCTGTTTCAACGCTGCAGCAGCAACGCAGGCAGCTTCTCCGTGGTTCCCTCAGTTCCAGACGAGGAGTTCTACCGGCGTCGGGTTGTAGCCGTTGCACGGGTTGTTCAGCTGCGGACAGTTGGAAATCAGGATCACCACGTCCATCAGCGCGGTCAGCTCGACATACTTACCGGCGCCGGAGATGCCGTCCTCAAAGGTCAGGCCGCCTTCGGCGGTCACCGGGACGTTCATAAAGAAGTTGATGTTGTGGGTGATGTCGCGCTTGCTGATGCCGTATTGCGGGTTTTCCGCTACGGCCAGCATCCAGCTGTCACGGCACGAGTGCATGCAGCGCTTTTCCAGGTCGTAGCGCACGGTGTTGCTTTCGCTCGCGCAGGCACCGCCCAGCGTGTCGTGACGGCCGCAGGTATCGGCGACGATTTCCAGCATCGGGTTGTTTTCGTTCGAGCGAATCACCGAACCGGCGGTCAGGTAAACGTTGCCCTGTTCGCGGATGGTGTCGGTGGCGCTGTAGCGCTCAACCGGGTTGGCGGCGCTGAAAAACAGGGTGTCGGCGGCCTGATTGCCTTCCAGGTCGAGCAGGCGCAGGGTCTGGCCGGCCTTGACGATGCCGATGTAGTAATCGCCAGCGCCGATGGTGGTGCGGGAGAGGGCCTGTTCGGGCAGGCGGGAGCTGTGCTTGATCATGGTGTCCTCGCTTACTTGCCCAGGTGGTACAGGGCGTTGTTCTGGAAGCCGCGCTGGTTTTCCGGGCGGAAGTTGCGGCAGAAGTCGTCATCACTGACCGGCGCAGCCTGGCTCAGCTCGATGCGCACCGGCGTGTAGGGATAGCTTTCAGCGCTGCTGAGCGGGTGCGGGCAGGTATGCAGCAGCACCAGCGTGTCCATCTCGAAGCGCAGGGCGACCTGGCTGCCCGCTTTGCTGTGGCCGGAGACCAGTTGCATGCGGCCTTCGTCGTCGGTGGCGATCTTGCTGAACAGGTTCAGGTTGGCGGCCATATCGGCGCGGCCCAGTCCGTACTTGGCCAGCTCGACCAGGAAGGCGTCGTAGCCGTTCTGGTGCCATTCGTTGCGGGCGTTCTGGTAGTCACGCGCGCCCCAGCGCTCGGCCACCTGCGCGGCGTTGCTGTTGCCGCAGACGCTTTCGTGCCAGCCCAGATCGTCTTCGACGATGGAGGCGAAGATGCGGCCCATGTCGGAGTACAGGCAATTGCCGCGGGTCAGTTTGAAGGTGTGTTGGCACTTGAGGGTGTCTGGCGCGTTGTAACGCTCCAGCAGGTTTTCCGGGTTGTAGAACAGCATGCCGACGTTGGCATCGCCAGAGAGGTCGGTCAGGCGCATCAGGGTGCCCTTGCGCACGCGCAGGGACCAGTGGCTGGCGCCGGCGACTTCGGTGGTATAGGTGGTCAGTGTCATCTGCCTTGTCTCCGTGATTCGGTGGCTCAGCTGGCGGCTTCGGCCAGCAGCGGGGCAATGGTTTGTTCGGTGGTCTGCGGCGCTGGCTGCCGGGCGCTATGGTCGATCGGCAGGTCGTAGGTAATGGTGGCGCCGTAGGCTTGCGGTGCGTGCGGGTCATGTCGCAGCTTGTCGAACACCCACAGGCGGGTGCCGAGGTGGAGCCTTCCTTGATGTCGTGGGTGACCATGAAGATGGTCAGCTTGTGTTCCTGCCAGAGGCGCAGCACCAGTTCATGCATGTCGGCGCGGATGCCCGGATCGAGTGCGCCAAAGGGTTCGTCCAGCAGCAGGATGCGCGGCTTGCCGAGCAGCGCCTGGGCAATCGCCAGACGCTGTTTCATGCCGCCGGACAGCTCATGCGGGTACTTCTTCAGCGCGTGGCCAAGGCCGACTTCGGTGAGGATGGCTTCGGCATCCAGGCGGGCCTGCTTGCGCTTGCTGCCGAACAGGTAACCGGTCAGCCCGCGTTGGGCAAAGCCGACGGCCGCCATGACGTTCTCCAGCACGGTCATGTGCGGGAAAACCGAGTACTGCTGGAACACGATGCCGCGATCCGGGCCGGGCTCATCGGCAATCGGCTTGCCGTCGAGCAACAGCTCACCGCTGGTGGGTGATTCGGTGCCCAGCAGCATCTTCAGAAAGGTGCTCTTGCCGCAGCCGGAGGCGCCGACCAGGGTGACAAACTCGCCCTCTTGAACGGTGACGTTCATCCGCTCTAGCACCGGGTTGCCGTCGTAGCTCTTGCCAACGTTCTTGACTTCAATCATCAGTGGGCTCCTTGGACGTTCCACGGGAACAGGCGGCGCGACAGGGTCGCCAGCAGCCAGTCGAAGAGGAAGGCCAGCAGGGTGATCCAGGCGACATACGGCAGGATCACGTCCATCGACATGTAGCGGCGGACCAGGAAGATGCGGTAGCCCAGACCGTCGGTTGCGGCGATGGCTTCGGCAGCGATCAGGAACAGCCAGCCCGCGCCCAGCGACAGACGCACGGCGTCGATCAGTTTCGGCATCAGTTGCGGCAGCAGCACGCGGACCATGATCTGGCTGGTGTTGGCGCCCAGAGTCTGCGCCTTGACCAGTTGCTCGCTGGGGATTTCCTGGGTGCGGCGCTGAAGGTCGCGGGCGATGAACGGGGTGATACCGATGGCGATCAGGATCACCTTGGAGGCTTCACCGAGGCCGAACAGAATGAACAGCACCGGCAGAATCGCCAGCGGCGGTATCAGCGACACCACCGTCAGCAGCGGGCTGACCCCAGCGTGTACCAGTGGCAGGGCGCCGGTAAACAGCCCCAGCGCCAGGCCGATGGCGGCGGCGATCAGCACGCCGAGTCCAAGGCGCTTGAGGCTGCTGGCGGTGTCCTGCCAGAACAGGTATTCACCGGTGCGCTTGCTCGGCTCCAGCGCCATGCGGTCAATGGCTTCCCCCATCTGGCTGAACGCCGGCAGCAGCTTGTCGTTGGCGTTCTCGGCCAGCCGTGCGTCCGATGCAATCACATACAGCAGCAACAGCAGCGCGAACGGCAGCAGGCCAAGGAACAGCCGGCTGGCCGGTGGTGGTGTGAGATTGATCAGTCGCTTCATATGCATCCCGCTGGGGCGCGCAGCCGCGCCCGGTGTGTTTCAGGGCTCAGAGCGCGCCATCGGCAGCCATCTGCATGTAGGTCGGGTCAAAGCGCAGCTTCAGGTTGCTGTTGTCGCCGTAGTCGCCGGCGGGCATCTGCACGCCGATGAAACCGGCATCCGGTGCGCCTTCACCCAGCAGGCCGTGGTCGAAGGAGAACTCGGCGACGTACTGCATGGTTTGTTTGAGCTGCGCACTGTTGGTCAGCTCCAGTGCGGCGGCCGGGGTGTAGAACATCCTGGTCGCGGCGAGCTGGGCTTCGTAACCGGCCAGATCGGTGCCGGAGGCTTCAGCCATGTAGCTGCGGGCGGCAACACCCTGTTCGCTGTCGCTGCTCATGGTCGCCATGATTTCGTACCAGGCACCGGTCAGGGCCTTGCCCAGTTCCGGATGGGCATTCAATGTCTCGGTATTGATTACCAGCAGGTCGATGATTTCGCCCGGAATCTGCGCCGAGTTGAACACCACGGTGCTGCTGGGTTGCTCGCTGATTTCGCTCAGCAGCGGGTTCCAGGTCGCGACCGAGGTGACATCGTCGGTGCCGTAGATCGCGACCATGTCGGCGTCCGAGGTGTTGACCACCTGCACATCGGCTTCGCTGAGACCTACCGAGTCCAGTGCGCGGGCCAGCAGGTAGTGGGACACGCTCAGCTCGACCAGATTGACGTTCTGGCCCTTGATAGCGGCCAGTTCGCTTTCGCCCTTGAGGATGATGCCGTCGTTGCCGTTGGAGAAGTCGCCGACGATCAGTGCAGTGCTGTCGACGCCGCCGGCGGCCGGAATGGTCAGCGCATCCATGTTGGTCATGGTGCAGGCGTCGAACTCGCCCACGGTGTACTGGTTGATGGACTCGATGTAATCGTTGATCTGCACCACATCAATGTTGATGTCGTACTTGTCGGCCCATTTCTTGACGATGCCGCTTTCGGCGCCGTAGGCCCAGGGCATCCAGCCGGCGTAGATCGACCAGCAGACCTTGAAGCTGTCCTGGGCCTGGGCTGTGGTCGACAGCAGCAGGGAGCTGAGCAGCAGGGCGGAGAATCTTTTCATCGGAAACCTCTCAGTCAATGTCACGTAGAGCACTCCTGGCAGTGGTGCCAATCGTCTCCCGGGCTTTTATCCCGCCGTGTAACCTTTGTCTGAAAGGTCGAGTGCTCTCGGACCAGTCACCGCTACAGCGGCCGGAACCCTAGCGCTCTATTTGCAAATTGTGTGTCGCGCGGTCGTGCGGAGTGCGAACGCTCAGTTCAAAGCAATATGCAGACCAGAATGGGCAAAGCCCCGGAATACGGGCACTTGGGGCTGGGCACCAGGACGGTGCATGGAGAGGGGTGCGCACTCGTGGTGCGCCGCTCTGTTTTGGTGCGCAACAGCAGTGCGTAATGCGGGTCGGCAGGAGAGGGCACAGCAATGGGGCATGCCCTGCTCTGGCTGGCGTCCTAGATCAGGGCGTCAGGGGTAATATCGGCAATAGTCGGTGTGCCTGCCAATGCCATGGTCACTTCCAGCTCCTCACGCAGCACCCGCAGCATGTGCGCTACGCCAAGCGGGCCGGCGACGGCCAGCGCGTAGAGTTGCGGACGGCCGATCAGCACGGCGTTGGCGCCCAGCGCTATGGCCTTGAAGACATCCGTGCCGCGTTCGATGGCGCCGTCCAGCAGCAGGCAGAAGTCCGGACCGACCGCCTCACGGATGCGCGGCAGCATCTCGATAGCGCTGGGCACGCAGTCCAGCGTGCGGCCGCCGTGGTTGGAGATCACCGCACCGGCCAGTCCCATGTCCTGCGCGCGCCTCACATCAGCCGGGTGCAGCAGGCCCTTGAGGGTGATCGGCAGACGCGTTTGCTGCTGCAGCCAGGCAATGTCGTCCCAGGTTGGTACCTCACTCATCATGCCCTGGAAGACAATGCTCTGGCTGGGATCGAAGCTGGCGCTTGGCAGCGGCGGGCGGCCTGCCAGGTTGACCGCTTCGATGTCTGCCGGCAGCTGGTAGCCGGCGCGTTGGGCGCGGTTGCGGATGCCGTGCAGCGGTGCGTCGACGGTGACCATCAGTTGAGTGAAACCGGCCGCCTCGGCGCGGCGGACCAGACTCAGGGTGAAGTCGCGGCTCTGCTGCATGTACAGCTGAAACCAGCGCGGGCTTTCCAGCCGCGTGGCGATGTCTTCCAGCGGCTGGCTGGCCAGCGTGCTGACCACCATGCCGGTTTCCAGCACGCTGGCGGCGGTGGCGGTGGCCAGTTCGCCATCCGGATGCACCAGCCGCTGGAAGGCAACCGGAGCCAGTAGCAGCGGATGGCGCAACGCCTCTCCCAGCACCGTGGTGTGCGTGCCGCCGCGGGTGCAGTCGACCAGCGGCCGCGGCAGGATCATCAGCTCATCCAGCTTCTGACGGTTACGTTTGAGCGTGACTTCATCCGCGCCACCGCCGGCGATGTACTCAAGCACGGGCGGAGCGATGAACCCGGGCGCGTAGCGGGCGTAGTCGGCGACGCTGACCAGGTCACGCGGAATTGCTGCAAGGGGTGCGCGCAGCGGGGTGTGGTCTGGCAGGCTCATCAGGGCATCTCGCTCAGGTGTCCGCCCACTGGCGAATCAGGTTGTGATAGACGCCGGACAGGCGCACGACCTCGGCGTGGCTGGGGCCCAGCTCGGCGGTCAGCGCCTGAACGCTTTGGTCCAGTTCGAACAGGGTTTCGCGCTGCTGATTGCTGCGCACCATGCTCTGCAGCCAGAACACCGCGCAAGTGCGCGCCCCGGAGCTTACCGGAGTCACTGTATGCAGGCTGGTGGACGGGTACAGCACCAGATCGCCGGCCTCCAGCTTGATGCGCTGGCTGCCGAAGTTGTCCTCGATGACCAGTTCACCGCCTGCGTACTCCTGCGGGCTGCAGAGGAACAGGGTGGCGGACAGGTCAGTGCGGATCGGAGTCGGGCTGCCGGGTGCGTAGCGAATCGCGTTGTCCACATGCAGGCCGTAGGTTTCGCCGGTGCGGTAACGATTGAACATCGGCGGGAAAATCTTCAGCGGCAATGCCGCAGATATAAAGGTCGGGTGTTTGCCGAGCGTGGACAGGATGATCTCGCCCAGTTGGCGGGTCAGCTGGCTGTCGAGTGGCAGCTGCTGGTTTTGCTTGACCTGTTGCGCCTGAGCACCGGCTGTGGCGTTGCCATCCTGCCAGTCGGCGGTGTCCAGATGGCCGCGTATGCGCTCCACTTCGGTCGGGCTGAAAACACCGGGAATGACGATGATCATAAAAGTCTCCCTCGGAAACGGAACAGCGGCGGGGGTAACCCCGCCGCTGTCGTCGTGCTCAACGTTGCCGCATCAGAACTTGTAGCGGGCAGTCAGCTGAGCGTTGCGTGCGTCACCCTTGTACACGATGCTGCCACCACGGTACACCGCAGTGTAATACTCTTCGTTGAACAGGTTCTGCAGGTTGGCGCGCAGGTCCAGATTTTCGTTGACCTTGTAGCTGGCAAACAGGTCGTAGACGGTATAGCCGTCCAGCACGATGTTGCCGTTGGCGCCGGTGTCCGGCTGGCCACCAAAGATTTCGCTGGAGTAGGTCATGGTGCCGCCGAAGGCGAAGGCCGGCGTCAGTTGATAGCGCAGCTGGGCGTTGGCACTCTTCTCGGCGAAGTTGGCCTTGGGCAGACCTTCGTTGGCCGGGTCAAATGACTCCAGGGTCTCGGAGTTCATCACGGCTGCACCGATCTGGCCGCTCAGGCGGTCGGTGATGTTGCCGGCCAGACCCAGCTCGATACCGTGCACACGGTTTTCGCCGGTATTCAGGCTGCCGCCGCTCTGATAGGAGTCGTTGCCGCCTTCGATGACGTCTTCCTTGGTGGTCTGGAATACTGCTGCAGTCAGCAACAGACGGTGATCCAGCAGGTTCCACTTGGTGCCCAGTTCCCAGTTGGTGGACTGCTCCGGCTCGGCATTGGCGTAGTTGCCGGCGTCGTCGGTGCAGATGCCGCCGTAACCGCAGTTGGTGCCGGCATCGGCCTCACCGCCGTTGATGTTGGAGGAGGTGCTCCAGCTCAGGTAGACGTTACCGTGCTCCCAGGGCGAGTACACCACGCCCATGTGGCCGTTCCAGAATGCGTCGTTGTACTTGTAGGTAGCAGCAGGAATGATCACGCCGCCGCGGCCGGTGCTCTCGGCCTTGTCCATGAAGTAGTCGAAGCGGTCATAGCGCACGCCACCGAAGATCTCCCAATCCTCGTTCAGCGTGATGGTATCCATCACATAGGCCGAGACGGTTTCCAGTTCCAGCTTGGTGACCGCATCTCCGCGGCTGGTGGTGCCGCTCCAGGCGCTGTTATCCGGGTTGTAGGGGTTAACCGGTACGCTGCTCGGGGTGACACTGTAGCCGCCTGCATCGGTCTGCTCGTTGGCAAACTCCATGCCGGTAACCAGCGTATGACGCACCTCGCCCCACATCTTGTCGATGGTGAGGTTGGTCTGGTTGCCGATGTAGTCGTTTTCCTGCCAGCCGGTAAAGGCGCGGGTGCCGCCGCTGCGCGAGCTGTAGGCGGAAATGATGTAGCTGTTCTCGGTCGAACCGATACGGCTCTTGTTCTCCAGCTTGAGGCCGTCACCCAGCTCCCATTCGAAGCCCAGAGTGAAAATGTCCGCACCGGTGCGCTGGAAGTCCAGACCGCTCTGGCCGACATACTTGCCATCATCGTCCGGCTTGCCATTGGTCATGAAGGTGCCCGGATCGGTACGGTCATCGCTGCGCGCGTAGTAGTAGTCAGCCAGGACCTTGAACTCGTCGAGCGGCTGATAGATACCGGAGATCAGCGCGCCGGTGCGGCGCTTTTCAGCCGGGCCGCGGTCAGGCACTTCGGCTTCGGTGTACAGGCCGTTGAAGCGGATGGCCAGGTCGTCGGTCAGGACGCGGTTGGTATCCAGGGTATAACGCTCGAAGTCGTCGGTACCCAGGCCACCTTCAACGGTGGTGAAGTCATCCCACAGGTTGGCTTTCTTGGTTACGCTGTTGACCGCGCCGCCGGTGGAGCCGCGACCAGCGAAGGTCGAGCTCGGGCCCTTGGCGATTTCGACCTGCTCCAGCGCGAAGGTCTCGCGGGTAATCAGGCCAGGGTCACGCAGACCGTCGGTGTAGATGTCGCTGCGGGCCTCGTAGCCGCGGATGATGTAGCGGTCGCCGAAGGAGTTTCCGCCTTCACCGGTGCCCAGGGTAATGCCGGGCTGGGCGCTGAGAATGTCTTTGAGTTCGGTCTTGCCCGAGTCTTCGATGGCGCTGCGGGTGATCACGGTCATGGTCTGCGGCGTGTCTGCGATGTCGCGGGTGCGACGGCTGTCAGACAGGGTGCGGGCCTTGTACGGTGCAGCCTCTTCAGCGTAGGGGTTGGCGTCGGCCTGAATGCCGGTGTCTTCAACGTGCAGGGTGTCGAGGCTGACTTCCTCGGCGTATAGCGGGTTGGCGATGCCGCCGGAGATGGCCAGTGCCAGCGAGGTGGCGACCAGACTGTGCGGGGAAGCAATCTTGCGCATGCTGAGGTCGCTACCCGGCAGGGCAGCAGCGTTGGTGGTTTTGTTGCTCATGCTCTCTTTTTCCTGGTTCCAATGGTGTTTTCGCGTTGGCGACGTCGCGTTCTTCTCTGGAATGCGTCCGTTGACTGAAAACACCGGGTTTAACGCCGCGTTGCGGTTTTTCCTTTCAGGCACTGCTGTTGCTCTTTGGTGCGCGCTTCAGCGGCTGTTCACCACCTTGAAGTCGACCGGAATACGCAGGGTCATCTGCTCTTCGGTCATGTCCTCGCTGAATGGCGGGAACGGTGAGGCGTCTTCCAGCATCTTCAGTACCGCCTGATCCAGCCGCGCAAAGCCGGAGCTTTCGCGGACCTGGGCCCCTGTCACCGAACCATCGCGATGGATGGTAAAACTCAGAATCGCGACGCCTTCCTCGCGGCGACGACGCGACGCATGGGGGTAACGCTTGTTGCGGGCCAGACTCGCTGCCACCTTGGCCTTGTAGTCGGTTGACGCGCCGCCCATGCCGCCAGCGGTAGCTGCATTGCCTACTCCGGTAGACTGCTTGAGCTGCGCCTGATTGGCGTCGCTCTGACCGGTCTCGACGGCAGGCGCAGCCGGTGCAGGCTCAGGGGTGGGCTGGGGCGCTTCGACCTGCTCGCGCGGCGGTTCCGGGCGCGGCTTGGGTTTGGCCTGCACGCGCGCCTGTGCCTGCTGGCGCGGCGGTTCCGGCGCTGGTTCCGGTGGCGGCGGCGGAGGTGTCGGCTTGGGGGGCGCGACTTCCTTCGGCTGCTCGGTTTCCTGGGCTTCGCCCAGATCACCCAGCATGCCCAGATCAATCTCGATGCCCATTTCACCCTGCGCTGCGGCGGTGCCCTTGGGCGGGTTGAAGGCCAGCAGGGCGAATACGGCAATGTGTGCGAGAGCAGCGAGCAGAACGGCGCCAATCCAGTGATGTGCACGGATCATGGCAACGCCTCGCCGGGTTGGGTCAGCAGGGTGACGCGGCGGAAACCGGCAGCCTTGATACGCAGCAGCAGCGCCTGCAGGTTCTCGACCGGGACCTCGCCATCGGCCTTGACGGCCAGGGTGAAGCTTTCCGGGTCTTCCACCTGCTCAAAGGCGGTAATCAGCGGCGCTTCCAGCTCCTCCAGCGTGATCGGCTGGTCGTTGAGCCAGATGGTCAGCTCGGCGTCGATCAGAATCTGCAGTGCGTCGTCGTCAATCGGCGCTTCGGCAATGGATTCGGGCGGCGACACAAAGGTGGCGTCCGACTGGCTGATCTGACCGGCGACCATGAAGAAGATCAGCATCAGGAACACGATGTTGATCAGCGGGATCAGCTGATCATCACCGTTGTCCTTGCGGGTGCTGTTTTCGGCAACCAGCTTCATGGCAGCACTCCGGTCATGGAAACTTTCTTGGCACCGGCGCGGTGCAGTTGATCGAGCAGCGACACCAGCGTCTGGGTCTTGACCTCGGGCGCGGCTTCAACAGCGAAGACCGCCTCGGGGTTTGCTGCCACCAGGGCGCTCAGCGCTGTCAGGTCCTGCAGCTGATAGCTTTTGCCGGCATGGGTAACACGGCCCGCGTCGGACTCCACGCGCACCACTTCAATCTTGTCCGGCGTCCGCTCGGACTGCTCCGCCGACGACAGGGTGATCTGCCGCCAGTGCATGAAGTTGGACGAGAGCATGAAGAACAGCAGCAGAATGAACACCACATCAATGAGCGGTGTCAGGCTGATGCCGCGACGCTTCTTGCCCGGAAAGGCTTCAAGCTGCATTGGCGACTTTTCCGCTGGCGACCGGGGGCTTGGGCTGGTGGGTGAACACCTGGGTAACGGCGTCGTTCAGACTGGCGGCGATGCGCTCGACGCGGCGCTCCATCCAGCTGTGCACCGCGACCACCGGGATGGCAACCGCCAGACCCACCGCAGTGGTCAGCAGCGCCTGCCAGATACCACCGGACAGCACTGACGGGTCAACCCGGCTACCAGCGGCTTCCATGTTCTGGAACGCGACAATCATGCCCAGAACCGTACCCAGCAGACCCAGCAGCGGCGCCAGGTTGGCGATCACCTCAAGCGGGCGCAGCAGCAGCTTGAGCTGGTTAAGGCGGAAGCTGGCGACACGTTCCAGTTCCTCGCGCAGCAGCTGCTGGTCGGTGCCGCTGCGCTTGCCGCGCATGGCCAGCAGCAGAACCGCCGGCACGGCCTGACGGGTATTGAGTTGGGCAATGGCATCGTCGGCCTTGCCCTGGTGCCAGAGCGCCAGGCTGCGACGCACGGCGCGGGTACCCTCTGGCGCTGGCATATAGAACTGCCACAGTTTGATCAGCAGGATGCTCAGGGCAGCAACCGACATGCCCAGCAGAATCCAGACCACAGGGCCACCGACGATCAACCACTCGCGCAGGGTGTCCAGCAGGGTGGTGGCTGTCTCAACATTGTCAACAGCCGCGTTCAGACTGGCATCCAGGGGGGCGGAGGTCAGAGCGGGATCAGCAGCGACGGTAGCCGCTGATGCGTCGATGGCAGCATCGGGAACGGCGGTGCCAAGAGGGGCGGCGGCGGGTTCGATTGCGGTTGGCGTGGTGGCTTCTACTGTCACTGGAGGTCTCCGGAGAGAAAATTGAGGCGCAAATGATAGGTGTTCTCATTACTTCTTGCAACAAATTCAACGCGAGCAGAATGTGCCCGGGAGCATCCGGGCAATAGCGTTGTCCCAGATAAATGGTCGCCTGCTATTGACCGCCGGGTCGCTTGGTTTTAAGGTTCGCTCCGAACGTTGAGGCTGGCACGATCCATACGGCTCAAGTACTGACGACGAGACAGCAAGACCGCGGAACAGAGCGGGCTTATTGCTTTCGGCGCACGCCTTGGGAAGTAGGCGAACCAAAGTGGGGATACTGATCAGACGTTCGCACCCCCGGGTTGTGTGTTGGCTGAAAGCGTTCAGAGTCGCTTCCGTCGGAAGGCGTACTGCAAGTGCCTGCTCAATTGAGCGGGGCGTGCGTGTGCACCTCTGCCCTGCATATCTGATCCTCTTTTCGTCCCCACGCGGTCCGTCACCCGAACTTAATGCTTTGGAGCCGACGCCATGTCCATCAAACTTGACGACTACTTCGATCGTGACACCTTCAGCCGTCTGAAGGCCGCCGCTGACCAGCGTGAAACCCCCTTCCTGGTCGTTGATCTGAAAACCATTGACCGTGCCTACGACGAGTTGGTCGACGGCTTTCCGTTCGCCAAGGTCTACTACGCCGTAAAAGCCAACCCCGCCAACGAAGTGCTCTCGCTGCTGCGCGACAAGGGCTCGAACTTCGACATCGCCTCCATCTATGAGCTGGAGAAGGTGCTGGCGCTGGGCGTCAAGCCGGAGCAGATCAGCTTCGGTAACACCATCAAGAAAGCGCGTCACATTCGCGCCTTCTACGAAAAGGGCGTACGCCTGTACGCCACTGATTCCGAAGCCGACCTGCGCAACATCGCCAAGGCCGCACCGGGCTCGAAAATCTATGTCCGCATTCTGACCGAAGGCTCCACCACCGCCGACTGGCCGCTGTCGCGCAAGTTCGGTTGCCAGACCGACATGGCGATGGACCTGCTGGTGCTGGCCAAGGAACTGGGCCTGGAGCCCTACGGCATCTCCTTCCACGTGGGTTCCCAGCAGCGCGACATCGGCGCCTGGGATGCTGCCATCGCCAAGGTCAAGGTGATCTTCGAGCGCCTGAAGGAAGAGGACAATATTGTCCTGAAGATGATCAACATGGGCGGCGGCTTCCCGGCCAACTACATCACCAAGACCAACACCCTGCAGACCTACGCGGAAGAAATCACCCGCTTCCTGCAGGAAGACTTTGGTGACGAGCTGCCGGAAATCATCCTCGAACCGGGCCGTTCGCTGATCGCCAACGCCGGTATTCTGGTCAGCGAAGTGGTGCTGGTGTCACGCAAGTCGCATACCGCGCTGGAGCGCTGGGTGTACACCGACGTGGGCAAGTTCTCCGGCCTGATCGAAACCATGGACGAATCCATCAAGTTCCCGCTGTGGACCGAAAAGCAGGGCGAGCTGGAAGAAGCCGTCATCGCCGGCCCGACCTGCGACAGTGCCGACATCATGTACGAGCACTACAAATACGGCCTGCCGCTGAACCTGGCCATCGGTGACCGCCTCTACTGGCTGTCCACCGGTGCCTACACCACCAGCTACAGCGCCATCGAGTTCAACGGCTTCCCGCCGCTGGAAGCGATCTATGTCTGAAGCTGAGAGCAGCCGCAAGCTGTAAGCGTCAAGCTGCAAGTGAAAACCCCGCGTCGGCAACGGCGCGGGGTTTTTGTTTATGGGGCACAGGTCGCAGTTTCAATATGCCGTCAGCTGGAATGGTGGGCAGCAGGTCACGGGTTGCTCTCTGGTTTGTTACAGTCCGGGCAGGACACACAAACCGCATATAGGGATTCGTATGCTTGAGATCGCGTTTTGGGGGCTGGTCGGACTGGTGCTGATTGGGCCGTTGTTTATGAACATCGTCGGACCCTTCATCGTCTGGCGCACCCAGAAAATCCCCACCATCGTCCAGTTTGAATTGGTCGGCGACGACGAGTTTTTCGAGCGTTGCACCGAGGGCGTCCCCTATTTTGACGAGCAGATGATAGATGCCGGGTTCATGGTCGTGGGCAATTCGTCGTTGCACGACAGCCACACCGACACCTACTTCCGCGTCTACTGGCACGAGCACCTGAAGTTGGCGGGAACGGTCGTCGGCATCAGCGCCACTAATCAGCCGGATCTCACCTACTGCGAGTTTTCGCAGAAATTCGCCGATGGCCGCTGGTTGAATGTTCTCAATGGCAACCGCCCTGAAGCCTATCCGCCGCTTCCCATCAAGCAGAGCTTCCAGTTCCCCGAAGTGCTGGTCGTTGAGCAGCTGCTGTCGTTGCATGCGCAGTTGCGGCAGCGTCTGAAGGGCGATTTACAGCCAGTTGATTATCAGGCGGAGCAAGGCTTCGCCGAAATCACCGCCTTCCTGCGCGAAGAGTCTGATGCGCTGTTGGATAAGGGCCTGGTCAAACCCGAAATCGATGCCGACGGCAAGCGGTCACTCACCTTGTACGGGGCGTTTGTGATGACGTGGCGCTCGGTGTGGCCGGGGAGAGCGATTGTGGCGGCGTTGAAGCGTCGAGGTGCCAGGCGGGCTGTAGCGCGTGGCTAATGATGGTTGTGTCTCAGAGTGGCTCACCTACGAAGCAATGTTCGCGATGCCACGTTAGGAGGGTCGCGTCGGGTGAGAACTTACTTGGAAGCTGCAAGACGGCCCCTTGGTGAGCGAAGAAGGTAGCGGCCATATACGCATTGCGTTGTTGGTCACGCAGTTCATTCGATAGGAGGAGTCGGTAGTCGTCGGAAAACGTGATAAGCCCGCTGTCGAAAGCCTTGTCGAACATCAGGCTTAAGCACAGCCCGTGACTTGGGTTTAGCCGGTTTTGGATGTCGATGCGCCATGGGCGAATATGACTGGCGATCAGGAAGCGGTCATCGCTCAGTCCTGTGATACAGCAGCTATTGTTGTAGGCCGATAGAACTGCTGCACGAAATAGCTGTTGGCCCTTGCGGACTTTGGTTCTAGCGAAATGATCAGACTCTTGATAAGAGGCTGGTTCTTCAGGCTCTTTGGTTGTCTCTGTACCAAGCGCAGAAGCCAGGGCTTGTTCTGCTAGTGGCATTAGCGTGGATGTGTCACTGGTAAAGGTTTGCCACATCTGACGATCAAGCTCTGACGCTCCAGGTAGGCCCTTTCGGCCAGTGCCGGTTATTTGGGGGTCGAGACTAGCCAGATTGCTCAGCTTCATTGCCAGCGAGTCCGGCGTGCGTTGCAACGACTTGGCGGCCTGAATAATCAGCGGCTGGCGACGGTGAAACTGGCCAAATGGCAGTTGGCAATACAAGCCGAGCGCGACGAGCAACTCGTCCTGAGTCCAGCGCTTTGCCATACAACCTCCTTGTGTGTGGGTAGTGAGCATCCTACCGCAATACAAACAAAAAGCCCGTCCCTGAACCCAGGGGCGGGCTTTTTAACATCGGGCAGCGCTGTTGCTTCTAGCTTGCAGCTTGAGGCTTAAAGCTTGCCGCTCCAGAAGTAGCCGTTAGGCAAACTTCTGGATGTTGGCCATCAGCTCACGCAGGGCTTCGATGTTGTCTTTCGGGTGAACGGCGCCTTCGAAGCTGCACAGCTGTTCGAAGTTGGCGGCGACGTCTTCCGGGGTGAAGCCTTCGTCGGGGTTGAAGCCGATACCCAGGGAGCGCTCCCAGCGTACCTTGCCCATCCAGCCGCCGCCGACTTCGAACAGGCTGCCGGTTTCCTTGCACTCTTCGGAGCACAGGTAGGCAACCAGCGGGCTGACCAGTTCAGGCTTCAGCTTTTCGAATGCGCCTTCCGGGAACAGGCCTTCGGTCATGCGAGTGCCGCCAGTCGGGGCAATGGCGTTGACGAAGATGTTGTTCTTGCGGCCTTCGATCGCCAGGGTACGGGTGAAACCGTACAGACCCAGCTTGGCCATGCCGTAGTTGGCCTGACCGAAGTTGCCGTAGATGCCGGAGGTGGACGAGGTGAAGATAATGCGACCGAAGTTGTTGTTCTTCATGTGGTCCCAGGCGGCCTTGGTAGTCTTGTAGGCGCCTTCGACGTGGACTTTGTAGATCAGGTCCCAGTCGGCATCGGTCATCTTGGCGAAGCTCTTGTCGCGCAGGATGCCGGCGTTGTTGACGACGATGTCGATGCGACCGAAGTTGTCCATCGCGCACTCGACGATACGGTCACCGTTGATGACGTTGTCCGGGTTGGCGATGGCGGTACCGCCAGCGGCTTTGATCTCTTCGACAACCTTGAGCGCGGCTTCGCTGTTGGCGCCTTCGCCGTTGGTGCTGCCACCCAGATCGTTAACGACGACTTTGGCACCGTGCTTGGCGAACAGCAGGGCGTGGGCGCGGCCAATACCGCCGCCAGCACCGGTTACGATGACGACTTTGTCGTCAAAACGGATATCGCTCATGGGGTGTCCCCTTGGTTTGTACGGGTTGAAAAAGGCAGCCAGTGTCGAACAGTTGTTTGAACATGGCAAGGGGTGGGGCAGTGGTGAATAGTGGCTTATAAATGGGGCTGGCGGCGGTGTTGGGTGTATTGCGGGGGCAGCGGCCACGACATGTCGTGGCCCTACGGTGGAAGGTGGTGATGTTTGTCGTGGGCGCGGGCCAGGTGACGTATCACCGTATACGGTATGCCAGGAACCTATTTAGAGGGCTGCGTTAGCTGGTTGGGTGGGCCACCTGCCGCCCGATGATCAGTCGGGGACCATGGTCACAGGGACCACAGTCAACATACAAGGGCCACGGCATGCCGTGGCCGGATTGCGCACGGTGGTGGAGTCAGACGGTCAGATAGCGCTGGATCAGATCGTCGTTCAGCTCAGTCATCGGGCCGTTGGCGACCATGCGCCCGCGTTCCATGATGAAGAAACTTTCCGCCGCCCGGCGGGCGAACGGCAGCTTCTGCTCGACCAGCAGCACGGTCAGCCCCAGCTCGGTGTTGAGCTTGCGGATGACGTCGCTGATGTCGCGCACGATGTTGGGCTGGATGCCCTCGGTCGGCTCATCGAGAATCAGCAGCTTGGGGTCGAGCACCAGCGCGCGGCCAATCGCCAGTTGCTGCTGCTGACCACCGGACAGGTCGCCGCCACGGCGGTGTTTCATTTCCTTGAGTACCGGGAACAGTTCGTAGATATGCGCAGGAATCTGCCGGGCGCGGTCGGGGCGTGCGCCGAGGGAGATTTTCAGGTTCTCTTCCACCGTCAGCAGCGGAAAGATTTCCCGCCCCTGCGGCACGTAACCGATCCCGGAGCGGGCGCGGTTTTCGGTCGAGAGCTTGGTGATGTCGCGGCCCATCAGGCTGATCTGCCCGCTTTTCACTGGCAGCAGGCCGGTGATGCATTTGAGCAGGGTGGTCTTGCCGACGCCGTTACGGCCGAGCAGGCAGCTGCAGCTGCCTTCTTTCAGCTCCAGGTCGAGGTCCCAGAGGATGTGGCTCTGGTTGTAGAACTGGTTGATACCTTGAATGCTGAGCATGGTCATTCCCCCAAGTAGACTTCGACCACGCGCGGGTCATTCTGCACCTGATCCATGGTGCCTTCGGCCAGCACCGAGCCTTGGTGCAGCACGGTGACCTTGCGGGCGATGGAGCGCACGAACGCCATGTCGTGCTCTACCACGATGACCGAGTGACGGCCAGCCAGCGAGGTCAGCAGCTCGGCGGTGTGTTCGACCTCTTCACCGGTCATGCCGGCGACCGGTTCGTCGACCAGCAGCACCCGCGGGTTCTGCATCAGCAACATGCCGATCTCCAGCCATTGCTTTTGGCCGTGGGAGAGGGCGCCGGCTTCCATGCGGAACTGTTCCTTCAGGCCGATCAGCTTGAGCACCTCGTCGATGCGGTCGAGCTGTTCGCCGGTCAGGCTTTTATTCAGCGTGTACCAGACGTGCTTGTTGGAGGCGGTGGCCAGTTCCAGATTCTCGAACACCGAGAGCGCCTCGAAGATTGTCGGCTTCTGGAACTTGCGGCCGATGCCGCCGCGGGCGATCTCGTGCTCGGACAGTTTCAGCAGGTTCATGCGCTGGCCGAACCAGACGCTGCCGGTGTCGGGGCGGGTCTTGCCGGTGATGACGTCCATCATGGTGGTCTTGCCGGCGCCGTTGGGGCCGATGATGCAGCGCAGCTCACCGTCATCGATGTACAGGTTCAGGTTGTTCAGTGCCTTGAAGCCGTCAAAGCTGACGCTGACGTCTTCCACGTAGAGGATCGGGCCGTGGGTGGTGTCGACCCTGGCGGAGAAGTCCGGCGCGGGCTGGACGAAGTCAAAGACTTGATCGCGGCGCCAGGTTTCGCGCAGTTGTTCAAGCGGGTTCATTGTTTGTCTCCCTTGCGGCTGAAGCGGTCGAACAGGCCCACGATGCCCTTGGGCAGCAGCAGGGTTACCAGTACGAACAGACCGCCGAGGATGAACAGCCAGGTTTCCGGTGAAAAGGTGGTGAAGAAGGTCTTGGCGTAGTTGACGCTGAACGCGCCGACGATGGCGCCGAACAGGGTTCCACGGCCGCCGGTTGCGACCCAGACCACCATTTCGATGGAGTTGAGCGGGGAGAATTCGCCCGGGTTGATGATGCCGACCTGCGGCACATAGAGCGCGCCGGCCACCGCCGCCAGCATGGCGGAGAAGACAAACAGCCAGAGTTTGTAGCTTTCGACCTGATAGCCGCTGAAGCGGGTGCGGCTTTCGGCATCACGGATGGCGATGATGACCCGGCCCATGCGTGAGGTAACGATGTAGCGGCAGGCCATGTAGCCGAGGATCAGGGCAATCGAGGAGGCGACGAACAGCCCGACGCGGGTGGTCTTGGCCGCCAGATCAAAGCCGAGGATTTCCTTGAAGTCGTTCAGGCCGTTGTTGCCGCCAAAGCCCATCTCGTTACGGAAGAAGGCGAGCATCAGGGCGTAGGTCAGCGCCTGGGTGATGATGGCGAAGTAGACGCCGGTCACCCGTGAGCGGAACGCCAGCCAGCCGAATACCAGGGCCAGCAGACCCGGCACCAGCAGCACCATCAGCATGGCGAACCAGAACATGTCGAAGCCCTGCCAGTACCAGGGCAGCTTGTCCCAGTTGAGCACCACCATGAAGTCCATCAGCTCGGGGTGGCCGTAGACGCCACGGTCGCCGATCTGACGCATCAGGTACATGCCCATGGCGTAGCCGCCCAGGCTGAAGAAGGCGCCGTGGCCGAGCGACAGGATGCCGGCGTAGCCCCAGATCAGGTCGACCGAGAGGGCCAGCAGGGCAAAGCACAGGAACTTGCCGAGCAGGCCGACGGTAAAGTTGGAAACGTACAGCGGTGAGTCGGTCGGCACCGCCAGGTTGAGAATCGGCACGATGATGGTGGTGAGCAGCACCAGGCCCAGCACCAGCATTCCGCCCCGATCACTGAGTAACAGTCGTTGGGTAAGCATACTTCCCTCGTTCAATTCGGTTGTAAAAAGGAAACGGCGGCGGCGATCAGTCAGCCGCGGCGCGCCCTTTCTGCGGGAAGAGTCCCTTGGGTTTCTTCTGGATAAACAGGATCAGCATGATCAGCACCAGTACCTTGGCGAGCATGGCGCCGGCCCAGGGCTCGAGGAAGTTGTTGATCAGGCCGAGGCTCATGGCGCTGACCAGCGTGCCCCAGAGGTTACCCACGCCGCCGAATACCACCACCATGAACGAGTCGATGATGTAGGCCTGGCCGAGGTTGGGGCCGACGTTGGTGATCTGCGACAGCGCGACCCCGGCGACCCCGGCGATACCGGAACCCAGACCAAAGGTCAGGGCGTCGATCCAGTTGGAACGCACACCCACTGCGCGGGCCATGGCGCGGTTCTGCGAGACGGCGCGGACCTTGAGACCGAGGGTGGTGCGTTTCATCACCAGCAGCAGGGCGAAGAACACCGCCAGCCCGAACAGCAGGATGTACAGACGGGTATAGGTGATCGACAGCACCGGGTTGATGCTCAGGGTACCGCTGATCCACTCGGGTGAGGTGACCGAACGGTTGAGCGGGCTGAACAGGGTGCGTACCGCCTGCTGCAGCACCAGGCTGAGGCCAAAGGTCGCCAGCAGGGTTTCCAGCGGGCGGCCGTAGAGGAAGCGGATCACGCCGCGTTCGATGGCGATGCCGACCAGCGCGGTGATCAGAAACGCTGCCGGAATGGCAATCAGCAGGCTCCATTCGATCAGATCGGGGAACAGCACCTGAATACCCCAGGTGGTGTAGGCGCCGATCATGATCAGCTCGCCGTGGGCCATGTTGATCACGCCCATCACGCCGAAGGTGATGGCCAGGCCGATGGCGGCCAGCAGCAGGATCGAGCCCAGGCTGAGGCCAAAGAATACGTTCTCGATGAAACGGTAGAACTCGATGCGGCCCTGAATGGATTCAATCGCCTTGGCGGCAGCGCTGCGCAACTCGGCGTCTTCGTCGTTCTCGGCGACGCTGCGCAGGGCGTTGCGGGCTTCCTGCTCAAGAGAACCGCTGAGGGTGTCAATGGCGGCCGTGCGTTGATCGCGGTCGCCGGTTTGCAGGTCGAACAGGGCCAGCGCGGCGTCGATCGCGTCGCTGACGCGGCCGGATTCTTCGGTTGGCTGGTGCTCGCGCAGCAGGGCGGCGGTCTCGCCGTCTACACCGTCACGGATAAAGCGCTGTACGGCGTCATAGCGTTTGTCGCTATCGGGGTGGCTGAGGTTGAGCTGGGCAACCATGCCGCGCAGCTGGGTGCGCAGGCTGTTGTTCACCGGGATGCGGCGCAGCCCGGCAGCGCCGGTCAGGTCTGAGCCATCCAGGGCGTTGGTCAGTTGGTCACCGCTGCGAATGGCGATGACCGGTGGCTTGTCCTTGCTGGCCAGCAGGTCGCCGGCAACAAGGGCGTTGAGAATATCGGCCAGACGTTCGTCTTGATGGGTGGCCAGTTGCTCGACGGTGGCTGCGCGCTGGCGCAGGTTGCCGGTCGCCAGTTGGCTGACCAGTTCGTCGAAGGTGGGTTGGGCAGGGGCTGGTTCAGCCTCCTGGGCGCTGGCGTGCAGGGGCAGACTGCACACACACAGCAGCAGCAAACGGGTAAGCCATTGCTGCACGGCATGCCGGGGTGTCAGACGGCAGATGGAGTTCATGGCATCGTCCTGATTGAGGTTCACGCTGAACATGCAACCGGGGCGTGATGGGCGCCCCGGTTACAGGGGCGGGCGCTGGGCCCGCCGTCAGATGGCGGCTGATTACTCGGCGGTGGCGCCGACGCAGCTCTTGGTCTGGGTGTTGTAGTTGCCGCAGCTGATCGGCGCGGTCCAGTCGGAGATCAGGTCCTTGCTGCCTTCCAGGTAGTCGGACCAGGCGTCGCCCGGGACCAGCTCTTCGGTGCGGGAAACGGTCAGGAACTGGCCATCGTCCTGGATTTCACCGATCAGGACCGGCTTGGTGATGTGGTGGTTCGGCAGCATTTTGCTGGTACCGCCAGTCAGGTTCGGAACTTCCACGCCAACCATGGCATCGATGACCTTGTCGGTATCGGTGGTGCCGGCTGCTTCAACCGCTTTGACCCACATGTTGAAGCCGATGTAGTGCGCTTCCATCGGGTCATTGGTGACGCGCTTGGTGTCGCCGATATAGTCGTGCCAGGCCTTGATGAAGGCTTCGTTTTCCGGGGTCTCTTCGCTCATGAAGTAGTTCCAGGCAGCCATGTGGCCGACCAGCGGAGCGGTGTCGATACCGGACAGTTCTTCTTCACCAACGGAGAAGGCTACAACCGGGATGTCTTCGGCGGACACGCCCTGGTTACCCAGTTCGCGGTAGAAGGGCACGTTGGCGTCGCCGTTGATGGTGGAGACCACGGCAGTCTTCTTGCCGGCGCTGCCGAAACGCTTGATCTCGGCAACGATGTTCTGCCAGTCAGCGTGGCCAAACGGGGTGTAGTTGATCATGATGTCTTCTTCAGCCACACCGTTGGCCTTCAGATAGGCCTCCAGAATGCGGTTGGTGGTGCGCGGGTAGACGTAGTCGGTACCGGCCAGAACCCAGCGCTCGACGCCGACTTCATCCTTCAGGTAGTCAACCGCCGGAATGGCTTGCTGGTTCGGCGCAGCGCCGGTGTAGAACACGTTGCGGGAAGACTCTTCGCCTTCGTACTGAACCGGGTAGAACAGGATGCCGTTCAGCTCTTCAACGACGGGCAGAACCGATTTACGCGAAACGGAAGTCCAGCAGCCGAAGATGGCGTCCACGCCGTGCTGTTCCAGCAGTTCACGGGTACGTTCGGCGAACAGCGGCCAGTTGGAGGCCGGGTCAACGACAACGGGTTCGAGCTGTTTGCCGAGCAGGCCACCTTTCTTGTTCTGCTCTTCGATCAGCATCAGCATGGTGTCTTTCAGGGTGGTTTCCGAGATGGCCATGGTGCCGGACAGCGAATGCAGCACGCCGACCTTGATGGTTTCTTCGGCCTGTGCGCTGAGTGCGCCAAGGGCCATGCTGCAGGCGACGCCGAGTGCGCCGACCTGTTTGACGATCTTCTTCAGAGTCATGTTCCTTTCCTTTCTCTGTTGTTGTCTGAAATTCTGGCTGTTGCGTGATGCTGCTGGTCTGGCCGTGGGCGCTTGACCATGCAGGCCGTCGTTGGCGAGGCAGCCTGTGAACAGGACAGAGCAGAGAACGTGCCAGCTTTGCCATTGGCTGACATTGTTCAGGACAAAGGGCGCTGGAATGGGGGCTGTGGACAGCTCGGTCGAGAATTGGAACGGTTTGCGCGGTGGTGGTCTGCCGTGCCGTGCCGTGGTGCAGTGCACGAATTTGGTGCGAAAGGGTGGTGCGTGGTCAGGATTTTGTGCGGGAAGGGCTCAGGGAATGCCGATAACCCGGGCCGCCTTGCGCGGCCCGGGCCTGTTGCGTCAGATCAGCTCGATGGCGACTGCGGTAGCTTCACCACCACCAATGCACAGCGAGGCGACACCACGCTTGCCGCCGGTCTGCTGCAGGGCGTTGATCAGGGTGACGATCAGGCGTGAACCGGTAGAGCCTACCGGGTGACCCTGGGCGCAGGCGCCGCCGTAGATGTTGACCTTGGCGTGGTCGAGGCCGTGCTCGCGCATCGCCAGCATGGTGACCATGGCAAAGGCTTCGTT
The DNA here is from genome assembly GCF_055397385.1 of Halopseudomonas sp. T1L2. Lineage (NCBI taxonomy): Bacteria > Pseudomonadati > Pseudomonadota > Gammaproteobacteria > Pseudomonadales > Pseudomonadaceae > Halopseudomonas > Halopseudomonas sp. T1L2. Next base: position 3,675,493 of record NZ_AP040865.1, read on the forward strand.
GATTTCGAACAGATCAACATCCGCCGCAGTCCAGCCGGTCTTGTTGAACAGGTTGGTCATGGCGCCAATCGGAGCCAGGGTGAACTCGCTCGGATCCTGGCTCTGGGTCGCATGGCCGACGATACGGGCCAGCGGCTTCAGGCCGCGGCGCTCGGCTTCAGCGGCGGTCATCAGCACCAGCGCGCTGGCGCCGTCGGAGATGGAGCTGGCGTTGGCGGCGGTGACGGTGCCGTCTTTCTTGAACGCAGGCTTGAGCGTCGGAATCTTGTCCAGATTGGCGTTCAGCGGTTGCTCGTCGTCTTTGACCACGACCTCGCCCTTGCGGGTCTTGACGGTGACCGGGATGATTTCGTTGGCCAGCACGCCGCTTTCGATGGCGGCCTGGGCGCGCTTGAGCGACTCAATCGCGTAGGCGTCCATGTCCTCACGGGTCAGACCGTTCTGGTCGGCGGTGTCCTGGGCGAAGGAGCCCATCAGGCGGCCGCTACGAGCGTCTTCCAGACCGTCAAAGAACATGTGGTCCTTGATTTCGCCATGGCCCATGCGCAGGCCGCTGCGGGCTTTTTCTATGATATAGGGCGCGTTGGACATGCTTTCCATGCCACCGGCAACCATGATGCTGGCGCTGCCGGCCTTGAGGGCGTCGTGCGCCTGCATCACGGCCTTCATGCCGGAGCCGCACAGTTTGTTGATGGTGGTGCAGCCGGTAGCCGCGGGCAGGCCGGCGTTCAGACTGGCCTGGCGGGCCGGGCCCTGCTTGAGGCCGGCGGGCAGAACGCAGCCCATGATCACTTCTTCGACCGCTTCGGCAGGAATGCCGGCACGGCTGACGGCTTCGCGAATGCTGATGGCGCCCAGGTCGACTGCGCTGATGCTGGACAGGCTACCCTGAAAACCACCCATGGGGGTGCGAACGCCACTGACGATTACGATGCTTTGGTCCGACATTACCGGCTCCTGAATAAATGGATGAGACAACGACAAGAGGGTGATCTGAAACTATGAATCCAGGTTCAGTCACAAAACGACTTTGTTTACAATTATACGCATGATGGGTTTAAAGAAAATCCGTATGATGATTTTCGCTTTCTACGGCTTGGCCAATGCAGCTACTCTCGCAAGGCCACGCTAACGTTTTTCAACTTATGCCATGCCCTGACAATCCTAAAAATAGTAGGTCATTCAATGCTCAATACTCGTATCCTCAAGCCGGCCGACGAGGCACGCTCCACTCCGCTGCTGATCAAAAACCTGCTGCTGACCGGGCAGCGTTATGAGCGTACGCAGGAAATCATCTATCGCGATCTGGTTCGCTACGACTACCGCACCTTCAACGAGCGCATCTGTCGTCTGGCCAACGCCCTGACCAAGGCCGGCGTCAAGGCTGGGGATACCGTTGCGATGATGGACTGGGACAGTCATCGCTATCTGGAGTGCATGTTCGCAGTGCCGATGTTGGGTGCTGTCATGCATACCATCAACGTCCGTTTGTCACCGGATCAGATTCTCTACACCATGAACCACGCTGAAGACGTGGTGGTGCTGATCAACAGTGAGTTCGTGCCGATCTACAAGGCCATTGAAAATGACCTGACCACGGTCACCACGACTATCCTGCTGACCGACGAAGACGATAAAACCGCCGACCTCCCAGGCTTTGCAGGAGAGTATGAGCAACTGCTGGCCGCGGCTGAGCCAACCTACGAGTTCGCCGATTTCGATGAGAACTCGGTTGCTACGACCTTCTATACAACGGGCACCACCGGTAACCCCAAGGGTGTGTACTTCACCCATCGTCAGCTGGTTCTGCACACGTTGGGGCAGGCGGCTTCACTGTCTGCGCTCGACAGCATTCGCCAGCTCGGCAACCGTGATGTGTACATGCCGATCACGCCGATGTTCCACGTTCATGCCTGGGGCATCCCGTATACCGCCACCATGCTGGGGATCAAGCAGGTCTATCCGGGCCGTTACGAGCCCGAACGTCTGGTGCAGATGATCAAGGATCACAAGGTGACGTTCTCGCACTGTGTTCCGACCATTCTGCAGATGGTTCTGAACGCCGAAGGTGCGAAGGACTTCGACTTTGGCGGCATGCGCGTGATCATCGGTGGCAGCGCACTGAATCGTTCGCTGTATCTGGCGGCCAAGGCCAAGGGCATGCAGCTGGGCGCCGCATACGGTATGTCGGAAACCTGCCCGATGATCTCTGCCGGCTACCTTAACCTGGAGCTGGAGCAGGCATCGGAAGACGAGCAGATCGCTCATCGCATCAAGGCTGGTGTGCCCGGTCCGCTGGTCGAGGCGCAGATCATGGCACCGGATGGCACTCTGCTGCCGCAGGACGGTGAGACCCAGGGCGAGCTGGTGCTGCGCGCACCCTGGCTGACCCAGGGCTATTTCCGCGAGCCGGAGAAGAGTCAGGAACTGTGGGCCGGCGGCTGGATGCACACCGGTGACGTGGCAACCATCAGCCCGATGGGCTTTATCGAGATTCGCGACCGCATCAAGGATGTGATCAAGACCGGCGGTGAGTGGCTGTCGTCCCTCGAGCTTGAGGACCTGATCAGCCGCAGTCCGCTGGTTGCTGAAGTAGCGGTGGTGGGCGTGCCTGACCCGCGCTGGGACGAGCGTCCGTTCGCATTGATTGTCCCCGCCGCCGGTCAGACAGTCACCGCAGACGCGATGGCCGAGCACCTGATGCCCTTTGTTGAAGAGGGGCATATCAACAAGTGGGCGATTCCGCGTCAGATTGCGGTGGTGACGGAAATCCCCAAGACCAGCGTCGGCAAGCTCGACAAGAAGCGCATTCGCACTGAAATCGCCGGCTGGCTGGACGCCGGTGCGGAGTGCATTTCCTCGCTCACCTGATTCGTCTGCCAGTGAATGACCGCATCGTTTTTACGATGCGGTTTTTTTTGCCTGTTCGCTACCCATGGCAAGGTGAATCATAACGGGTGTTTTGTCTCGCCATTGTGGCGGTGTGACCGTTCGGTCTGTTTCTGTATGGCCCGTTCTAGGTGGGTTTTACGGGTTTTGTGCGGGTTCTTTATATTTGCCCTATGGGACGAACGGGCTTGCTTAGCCCGTAGTCAATCAGTAGAGTCTCTGGCCTCTCAAGTCGTATAAGAATCCTAATAAAACCCGTCGCTGCGTTGCCCCTGTGTCTATCATTTCGGGTAATGCGGGCGATGTTGCGCGTCCGAAAGTCTGACGGCAGGCACCGTGTGTGCTCCTTGAGGGATAAACACCGGTCATGGTTGTGGCAATGCGCATGCTGATGGCCGGTTACCCCAAACAACTCCAAGCAAAACAGGGCGAACCCATGAAACCCATCACTATTGCTTCTTTGACTCTGGCCACTGCGCTTGCTGCGCCGACGGCGTTTGCTGCGGTCAGCGCGCAGGACGCCGCCAAGCTGGGCAGCAGCCTGACCCCGGTTGGCGCAGAGGTTGCCGGCAACGCAGCCGGCACCATTCCCGAGTGGACCGGCGGCCTGGCAGCCGATGCCGCGCCGGTCGATGCCAACGGCTTCCTGGCCAACCCCTACGCCGGTGAGCAGCCGCTGTTTGTCATCACCGCAGCCAACTATGAACAGTATGCCGAGAACCTGGCGCCGGGCCAGATTGCCATGTTCAAGCGCTACCCCGACACCTTCAAGATGCGCGTATTTGCCAGCCATCGCTCTGCTGCCTTCCCGCAGGCGGTATACGACGCTGCGGCTGCCAACGCGACCAGCACCAAGCTGGTTCAGGGCGGTAATGGTCTGACCGACTATCGCCTGGCCTATGCCTTCCCGATTCCGGCCGATGGGCTGGAAGTCGTCTGGAACCACATTACCCGCTACCGCGGCAACGCGTTCCAGCGCACCGTAGTGCAGGCTACCCCGCAGACCAATGGCAACTTCAACGTGGTGCGTTTTGTCGAGGAGTACGCCGTACCGGCCGGTCTGGAGGATTACGACGCCAGCGCGCCGACCGACATGCTCTATTACTTCAAGCAGCAGGTAACCGATCCGGCGCGTCTGGCGGGTAACGTTCTGCTGGTTCACGAGACCATCAACCAGGTAGCGACGCCGCGTATGGCGTGGTTGTACAACGCAGGCCAGCGTCGCGTGCGCCGCGCTCCCCAGGTGTCCTACGATGGTCCGGGTACTGCGGCCGACGGCATGCGTACCTCCGACAACCTGGACATGTACAACGGCGCCCCCGATCGCTACGACTGGGAGCTGGTTGGCAAGCGCGAAATGTTCATCTCCTACAACAACTTCGAGCTGGGCTCGCCGCAACTCAAATATGACCAGATCTTCCAGGCCGGCCATATCAACCAGGACCTGACGCGTTATGAGCTGCACCGCGTCTGGGAAGTGGTTGCCAACGTCAAGCCGAGTGAGCGTCATATCTATGCCAAGCGTCATCTGTTCCTTGATGAGGACTCCTGGCAGGCTGCCCACATCGATCATTACGATGGTCGCGGCGAGCTGTGGCGTGTAGCCGAGGCGCACTCGGTTCAGCGTTATGCCGACAAGGTGCTGGGCTACACCATGGAAACCCTGTACGACCTGGTCGCCGGCCGTTACCTGGTGATGGGCGCAAACAACGAAGAGCGTGCCAACTACAACTACGGTTACAAGACCTCGAGTGTCGAGTTCACTCCGACTGCCCTGCGTCAGTCCGGCGTGCGCTAAGCGTTCGTTGCAGTAGACACAACGCCCGGCTCTGTCGGGCGTTGTGCATTCTACTGGCGGCATTGGCCATCGGCGGCTGGCCGCCGGGCGTCAGGCTCCCTATACTCCGGAACAGGACAGTCTCCGTCGTGCCAGTTGCGCGGCGTATGCCCATTGCCATTTTCCGGACGCAAGATGACCTCAGTACCTGCCCTGATTCGTGAAACCTTTCCCGTTGGCCCGCTGCAGTGCAACTGCACCCTGATTGGTGATCCGATCAGCAAGAAGGCGATTGTGGTTGATCCGGGCGGAGACCATGAATTTATCGTCAAGCGTCTGAACGAGCTGGGGCTCAAGCTGGTCAGCATCATTCACACCCATGCCCACCTCGACCACTTTCTCGCCTCCGGTGAGCTGAAAAAGCTGACCGGCGCGACCCTGCATCTGCACAAGGAAGACCAGTTTCTCTGGGATAGTCTGGAAATGCAGTGCAAGATGTTCGGCATTCCCTACAAACCGGCGCCGGCGCCGGACCAGTGGCTGCAGGATGACGAGGAGCTGGCCTGTGGCTGCGGTGTTGCCCTGCATACGCCCGGGCATACCCCGGGCTCGATGAGTTTCTGGTTCCCGGAGGGCAAGTTGCTTATTGCCGGTGATACGCTGTTTCGCCGCGGCATCGGTCGTACCGATCTGTGGGGCGGAGACTATCGTCAGATTGAACGATCGATTCGCGAAAGACTCTATACGCTTGATGAAGATGCGGTTGTGGTGACCGGGCACGGGCCCGACACCCGCATTGGTGACGAGATTCGCGAGAATCCGTTTATTCGCGGCTGATGTCCGCGCGTTTTCCGTTCCAGTCTGTGCGGGCTGGACACAGAACCAACCAGAACAAGGGAATTACCATGAAAAGCCAAGGTTTGATTATTGCAGGTGCCTGCGCACTGATGATTGCCGGGTGCACCAACAACCCCTACACCGGTGAGCAGCAGGCAGGTAAGTCGGCTGTTTATGGCGGGATTGGCGCGCTGACCGGTGCAGCCATCGGCGCGGCGACCTCCAGCAGCGATGATCGTGCCAAGGGCGCTCTGATCGGCGCGGCCGTGGGTGGCGCTGCTGGCGGTGGCTATGGCTACTACGTCGACAAGCAGGAACAGCGCCTGCGTCAGGAGCTGACCGGCACCGGCGTGCAGGTCATCCGTAACGGCGACACCCTGCAGCTGGTCATGCCGGGCAACATTACCTTCGCCTCCGGCTCCTCCGACATCTCCAGCAGCTTCTATCCGACGCTGAATTCGCTGGTCAAGGTGTTCCAGGAGTTCGACAAGAACGGCATCAACATCGTTGGCCACACCGACAGCACCGGCTCCATGGAGCTGAACATGCGTCTGTCGCGTGAGCGTGCCGCCAGTGTTGCATCCTATATCGCCGGCCAGGGCGTCAGCGGTGCGCGTATCAGCAGCGCCGGTGTTGGCCCGAGCCAGCCGATCGCCAGCAACGATACAGAAGCGGGTCGCGCGCAGAACCGTCGCGTCGAGATCACCCTGCGTCAGCTCTGATCACAGCATGCAAGCCAAAAGGCCAACCGGGAAACCGGTTGGCCTTTTTTGGATTCGTCGCGGGTTAATGGGGGAATTACTTCCTTATTGAGCTGGGGCTGATTCAGCCTTTCGCCTTTACGGCGAGCCAAGGGGGGCCGCTTGCCCGGCCCCCCTTGGCGATCCCCCCGGGCACCCGGCTACGCGGCCCTTCGGGTTCGCTGCGTTGCTCGGGCCGACGGGGAGTCGCAGAACTCGGGGCTGCGCCCCTCAAACATGCTGCGACTCTTTTTCCCGCCAGCCCTGCGCTACTCGCCCGCGTAAACGGGACGAACCCCGGTGCGCACTCCACCATCAGAGCATTCGGTTTATCGCGCTGGAAAAGCGGATCGCATCACACCCGGACTCGCGCGATGAACCATCTTATTGCCGTGAGAACTCAATGGGTCGAGCGATCCATCGGCGTCGGGTACTGCTGGTGCAGGCGCGCCAGGTGGGCGTCCTTGTCGGTCCACAGCTGGTTGACCCAGGCTTGAAACTCGGCACGGAAGGCTTCGTCTTCCTGGTAGTTGCGGCCGAGAAATGCTGCCGGAATCGGCTTGAGTTCAAGGTGCATGACCACGTGCCTGACCTTTCCGCACAGCAGGTCCCAGAAGCTCGGGTTGCCGTCGGGGTAGTGGATGGTGATATCCAGCAGCGAGCGCAGCTGCTCGCCCATGGCATCAAGCACAAAGGCGACACCGCCGGACTTGGGTTTGAGCAGGTAGGTGAAAGGGGACTGTTGTTGCTGGTGCTTGGCCGGTGTCAGGCGGGTGCCCTCAAGGAAGTTGAACACCGCAACCGGGGTGGTCTTGAATTTTTCGCAGGCCTTGCGGGTCGTTGCCAGGTCCTGGCCGGCCTTTTCCGGGTGCTTGGCCAGGTAGGCCTTGGTGTAGCGTTTCATGAACGGGAAATCGAGCGCCCACCAGCACAGGCCGATGATGGGGACCCAGATCAATTCCTGTTTGAGGAAGAACTTGAGCATCGGCATATGGCGGTTGAGTACATGCTGCAGAGCCAGAATATCCACCCAGCTCTGGTGGTTGCTGGTGACCAGATACCAGCCGTTGTAGTCGAGCCGCTCCAGCCCTTCGATATCCCAGCGGGTGCGCCCGCTGAGCGCCATCCAGCCGCTGTTGCAGCTGATCCAGAACTCGGCGATGCGGATCATTACCCGGGTGCACCAGGTGCGCAGGGGCGGTATGGGCACCAGTTTGATCAGCGCGAATACGAAGAGAATCGGTGCATGAAACAGGGTGTTCAGCACCAGCAGCAGGGCAGCAATAATGCCACGCACGGGGGCAGGCAGAAACGACAGCATGGGTTGGCTCGTCCAGGGGCCGCTGGCGGGCGGCCGTGTTATGGGTTACTCGTTGTTGTAGGCCTGGATCGCGGTTAATGCAATGGTGTAGACGATATCGTCGACCAGCGCGCCGCGTGACAGGTCGTTCACCGGCTTGCGCAGGCCCTGCAGCATGGGGCCGACGCTTACCACGTTGGCGCTGCGCTGCACTGCCTTGTAGGTGGTGTTGCCGGTGTTCAGGTCAGGGAACACGAATACCGTTGCCTGTCCGGCCACCGGGCTGTCCGGCGCCTTCTGGCGGCCGACGCTGGCGATGGCGGCGGCATCATACTGGAGTGGGCCGTCCAGCAACAGTCCGGGCTCCCGCTCGCGGGCCAGGCGGGTCGCCTCGCGGACCTTTTCTACCTCGCTGCCACTGCCGGAGCTGCCGGTCGAGTAGCTGATCATGGCGACCCGTGCGGGGATGCCAAAGGCTTCTGCCGACCGGGCACTCTGAATAGCGATTTCGGCCAGTTCCTCGGCATTGGGCTCGGGGTTGACCGCGCAGTCGCCGTAGACCAGCACCTGCTCGGGCAGCAGCATGAAAAAGATCGACGACACCAGGTTGTAACCGGGGGCGGTCTTGATCAACTGAAAGGCCGGGCGAATGGTGTTGGCGGTGGTGTGGATGGCGCCGGACACCAGTCCGTCGACCTCGTCCAGTGCCAGCATCATGGTGCCCAGCACCACGTTGTCTTCCAGCTGTTGCAGCGCCATTGGCTCGTTCAGGCCCTTGCCTTCGCGCAGCTTGACCATGGGCGCCACGTAGCGCTCGCGCACCTGGTCGGGGTCGACGATCTGCAGGCCCTCCGGCAGGCTGATGTGCTGGGCGCGGGCAACGGCTTCAACCGACTCGCGCTTGGCCAGCAGAATGCAGTTGGCGATGCCGCGGCGCTGGCAGATGGCAGCGGCCTGTACGGTACGCGGCTCGTCGCCCTCGGGCAGCACGATGGTCTTGGCTGCATGCTGGGCCTGGCGCACCAGTTCGTAGCGAAAGGCTGGTGGCGACATGCGCTTCTCACGTGGCGTATCGCAGCGCTTGGCCAGCCAGACGTGGTCGATATGGCTGGCAACAAAATCGGTCACCTTGTTGGCGCGCTCGCGATCATCAATCGGAATCTCGCGGTTCATGCGGTCGAGCTGGGTCGCGGTGGCAAAGGTGTCGGTCGGCACGCCCAGAATCGGCAGGCCCTGATCCAGAGCCGGCTGGCACAGTTGGATGACGCGCGGGTTGGGTTCAAAGCCGCCGGTCAGCAACAGGCCGGCCAGCGGTGTGCCGGACAGTGCCGCCAGCGAGCTGGCAATTATGATGTCGTCGCGATCACCGGGGGTGACGATCAATGCACCCGGGCGCAGCAGATGAATGATGTTGGGGACGGTGCGCGAGCACAGCGCCATTTCCATCACCCGGCGTTGCTGCATCTCGCCGGCGTGGAAGGTGGTCGCCTTGAGCAGCTCGGCAATGTCGGCGGTGCGCGGCGCGTTCAGCTCGTCCTGCCAGGGCACGCAACCGATCAGGCGGAAGTCGTCGGTATCCAGTCGGCTGGATGCCTCGCGCAGACTCTGGGCGAAGTCCTTGAGTGTGCTTTTGAGTGTCGGCCGGTCGGGAATGTCGGTCGCGGTATCGGTCGCCAGTGCCCGTACCTTGTTGATGATGACGCCAAGCACCTTGGGGTGTTTGGGGCCGCCGAAGGTTTGGGCATTGATCTCGATTCGGTCTGCCAGGGTGGTGAAGTCGTCGCCGTCAGGGGCGGTCACCAGAATCACGTCGGCGTCCAGGCTCTTGGCCAGTTGCTGATTGATCTGCGCGGCGTAGTTGCTCTGGCGGGTAGGGACCATTCCTTCAACCACCACCACATCGGCACCGTCGGCTGCCTGCTGGTAGCGGCTGACAATCTCCTCCAGTACCTCGTCCAGCTCGCCCATGGCCAACTGGTGCTCAACCTGCGCCAGCGGCATGGCCGGCGGCGGCGACAACCCCAGGGTGCGGCTGATCAGTTCGCTGGAGCGCTCCGGGCCGTCGTCCCCGGGGTGCGGCTGGGCGATGGGCTTGAGAAAGTGCACCTTGAGGCCGGTCCGTTCCAGCGCCCGGATCAGGCCGAGGCTGGTGGAGGTCAGGCCGACACCGAAGCCGGTCGGCGCGACGAAAAACGTGTGCAGGCTCATGCCGTTTGGCTCCTTGGCTGGGTATCGAGCAGATCCAGGCTTTCCTCGGCTATCTGGCGCTCCTCATCGGTAGGAATTACCAGAATGGCCGGTGACCCTTTTGCCTCGATGCGACCTGCCTGGCCGCGCGGCAGTGCGCTGTTGTTGTCCGGGTCGATGCGCAGGCCCAGTACCGCCAGGTGCTTGAGGGTCAGTGCGCGGGTCAGCGCTGAGTTCTCGCCGATGCCGCCGGTAAAGATCAGGCCGTCGATACGCGGCAGGGCAACCGACAGACCGGCCAGCGAGCGAGCCAGGCGGTAGCAGAATACTTCGATCGCCAGCTGCGCGCCGCTATGGCCGTCGGCGCGGGCCTGCTCCAGCTCACGCATGTCGTTGGACAGCCCGGACAGGCCGAGCAGTCCGCTCTCGCGGTTGAGCAACTGCTCGATACGGTTCAGGTCCCAGCCCAGGGTGCGGGCCAGATGGGCGTGCAGGTTGGGGTCAACGTCGCCGCTGCGGGTGCCCATGACCAGGCCCTCAAGGGGCGTCAGCCCCATGCTGGTGTCCATGCTGCGTCCGTCCAGCACGGCGCAGCTGGAGCAGCCATTGCCGAGATGGGCGGTCAGCCAGGCACCGTTGCCCTTGCCGAGACCGGTCAGCAGACCGGCCTGATCGCTGACGTATTTGTGGCTGGTGCCGTGAAAGCCGTAACGGCGTACGCCGTGCACGGCGTACAGCTCGTCGGGCAGCGCGTAGCGGAAGGCGTGCGGCGGCATGGTTTGGTGAAATGCCGTATCGAACACCGCAACCTGTGGCGTCTGCGGCAGCAGCTGCATGGCGGCGCGGATACCGGTCAGGTTGGCCGGATTATGCAATGGTGCCAGCGGGACGTTGGCTTCGATGCCTGCGATGATGTCGTCGTTGAGCAGTTGCGCGCTGGTAAAGCGCTCTCCGCCATGGACCACCCGGTGGCCGACCGCACTCAGCGGTTGATCAAGATGGCGCTCAACCATTGGTAACAGGGCGTTCAGTGCATCCAGATGGGTCGCGTTGGCGAGCTCGCCGCGCTCACCGTCAGAGGTGGTGTAGCAGGCCTGCGAGGTGTTCAGTCGCTCGGCGATGGCGTCGAACAGGGCGCCCGGTGTGTCTTCGCGGCGCAGCGCCATCTTGATGGAGGAGCTGCCTCCGTTGATGACCAGGACCAGTCTGTTTGTCATGGGATTGTGCGAGTTCCTTTCAGCCGGATGTCATCTATGGACCGCCGGATATCGATTGCGTTCGGCTATCTTCCGGTGACCCACTGGTCGGGTCAAGCCGTGCGTTTCGGTGCCATAACGCGTACACTCGAGCCTCTTATACCCTCAATCACAGGAAAGAGATTATGCAGATTGCCGCCAACAAGGCCGTGTCCATCGACTACACCCTGACCAATGACGATGGCGAAGTGCTGGATTCGTCCGTCGGTGGTGCGCCGCTGGTTTACCTGCACGGTGCCGGCAATATCATTCCGGGCCTGGAAAAGGCGCTGGAAGGCAAGGCGGCCGGTGACGACGTCAAAGTAACCGTCGAGCCGGAAGAGGCCTATGGCGAGTTCAACGCCGAGCTGATCGCCGTGCTGGGTCGCAACATGTTTGAAGGTGTCGACGAGCTGGAAGTCGGCATGCAGTTCCACGCCTCCGGTCCGGACGGCAGCATGCAGATCGTTACCATCAAGGCGCTGGAAGGTGATGAAGTCACCGTCGACGGCAACCACCCGCTGGCTGGCGAGCGTCTGACCTTTGAAGTGAAGGTTGTCGCGGTGCGTGACGCCAACGAAGAAGAAATCGCCCACGGTCATATCCACGGCGAAGGCGGTCATCACCACTAAGTGGTAATGGCAGCATGAGAACCGGGCCCTGGCCCGGTTTTTTTATGTCTGCAGGAACGCGCTGCTGCTTTCTGCTGATTGATTATTATCAACGGTATTTATATTGATTATTTCGCTCTATCAGGTGAAGTTGACCGGTCGTATAGTGCTCGGCATGAACACGATTCAAGATAAACGCGCGCGCATTCTCGCCTCGGGTACCAGCGTCATGCTGCGCAAGGGCTATAACGGCACTGGCGTGCAGGAGATTACCCAGGGCGCCGGTGTGCCCAAGGGGTCTTTCTATCATTACTTCGAGAGTAAGGAAGACTTCGCCATTCAGGCGCTGCACTACTACTACACGCCGCGTATCGAGCGTTTTGCCGATGCCCTGAGTGTGCCCGAGCTGTCGCCGCGCGAACGCGTTCTGCGTTGCTATCGTGATCTGGTTGGGTATTTCGCCAACCAGGAACAGCCCAGTCATCAGTGTTTCATTGGCAGCCTGTGTCATGAAATGGCGGAGGAAAGCCAGCCTATAGGCTATGCCGCCAGTGCCATCCTGCAGCGTTCCAATCAGGTGCTGGCAGATTGTCTGGCCGAAGCGCAGTCCGCAGGCGAGATTGCGGCTGATCAGAATCCGGCGGAACTGGCCGGGTTTATCAGCGCCGCCTGGGAGGGTGCCCTGTTGCGCATGAAGGCGGATCGTCAGATTGGTCCCTTGCGCGTGTTCATTCAGCAGCTGGAGCGTCTGCTTCAGCCCTGAAAGCTATTTCACCAAGACAAGACGACTGGTCAGCTCGCCTGCTGGCAGGCGCTCTGGTCTGTCCCCCGTTCAGGAGATTATGTATGTCCACAGCCGTAACCCCGCTGTTCAAGCCCTTCACTCTGGGCAATCTGGAGCTGTCCAACCGCATCGTGATGGCGCCGATGACCCGTAACTTCTCGCCCAAGGGTGTGCCGAATCAGGCGGTGGTCGACTACTACCGTCGCCGCGCCGAATCCGGTGTCGGTCTGATCATCACCGAAGGCACCGTGGTTGATCACGTCGCGGCCAACGGCTACCCGAATGTTCCCCACTTCTATGGTGACGAGGCGCTGGCCGGCTGGAAGCAGGTTGTTGATGCCGTGCACGCCGCCGGCGGCAAGATTGCGCCGCAGTTGTGGCACGTCGGCAACGTCCGTCGCCTCGGTACCGAGCCGGATGGGGATGTGCCGGGTTATGGTCCGATGGAAAAGCAGAAGGATGGCAAGGTGCTGGTCAAGGGTATGACCCAGCAGGACATCGACGACGTGGTTGCGGCGTTTGCCAAGGCAGCCAGGGACGCCAAGGATGTTGGCTTTGACGCCATCGAGCTGCACGGCGCACATGGTTACCTGATCGACCAGTTCTTCTGGGAAGGTACCAACCAGCGTGATGACCAGTACGGCGGCAGCATGGAGAACCGTGGTCGCTTCGCCGTCGAGATCATCAAGGCAGTGCGCGCCGCTGTCGGCCCTGACTATCCGATCATCTTCCGTTTCTCCCAGTGGAAACAGCAGGACTACACCGCGCGCCTGGCCCCGACCCCCGAGCTGCTGGAGCAGTTCCTGGCGCCGCTGTCTGACGCAGGCGTGGATATCTTCCACTGCTCGCAGCGCCGCTTCTGGGAGCCGGAGTTCGAAAGCTCCGAGCTGAACCTGGCTGGCTGGACCCGCAAGATCACCGGCAAGCCGTGCATTACCGTCGGCAGCGTTGGTCTGGACGGTGAGTTCCTGCAGTTCATGGTCAACACCGACAAGGTTGCCCAGACCGCCAATATCGACGGTCTGCTGGAACGTCTGGATGCGGACGAGTTTGATCTGGTTGCGGTTGGCCGCGCGCTGCTGGTTGATCCGCAGTGGGCCGACAAGGTGCGCGAAGGTCGCTTCGAAGACATCGCGCCCTTCAGCCGCGACGCGCTCAAGACTCTGGTCTGATTCGCAATGGCAGGCACCCGGGCTATTTGCTCGGGAGTGCCTGTGTCAGCGCAGGCTGCCGTTCGGCGGCCTGCACAAGATAGCGCTCGAAACGCGTTACCAGCGCACTCCAGTCCAGCTGGCAGGCCTTATGACGGGCATGCAGGCGGATGCTGCGACGTCCTTCCTGATCCGCCGTCAGCCAGCGCAGATTGTCGATGAATACCCGGTCGTGTGCGGGCGGTGCCAGGCTGCCGCTGTAGCGGTCCTGAATGTGCTGATGGGCTGCGGCGGTATCAAAGGCGCAGACCGCCAGCCCCGACGCCATGGCCTCGGTGACAACATTGCCGAAGGTTTCGGTCAGGCTGGGAAAGACAAAAATATCGGCGCTGGCATAGATTCGGGCCAACTCGTCACCCGTTTTTGCACCGGTAAAGATCGCCTCCGGCAGCTGTTTCTGCAGATCGGCAAGGGAGGGACCATCGCCAACGACGACCAGCTTCAGGTGGCTGTCTCGGGTGCTCTTCCCGGCTTCTTTCCATGCGCTTACGAGCAGCTCGGGGTTCTTTTCCGGTGACAGGCGGCCGACATGCAGCAGTACCAGATCATCCGGGCCAACCCCCCAGTTGGCGCGCAGAGTGGCGTCTCGGCGGGCCGGATGAAAGCGCTCGCAGTCGACGCCGCGACCCAGCAGTCCCAGGTGATTCAGGCCCAACCGGCTCAGCTCGCGCTGCTGGGTTGAGCTGGCAACCAGGGTGGTCTGGCTCTGGTTGTGAAACCAGCGCAGATAGCGCATGGCGGGCTCGTGCAGCAGGCCGAGGTGAAAGTGGTCACTGTATTGCTGGAAATTGGTATGAAAACCGCTGACTACCGCAATGCCGAGCCGTCGGGCGGTGCGCAGGGCAGACCAGCCCAGTGGGCCTTCGGTTGCAATGTAGACGGCGTCCGGTCGGGCCTGGCGCCAGAGTCGGGTGAGCAGGCGTCCGGCTGGCAGGCCCCATTGCAGGGATGGGTAGCCGGGAATCGGCAAGCCGCGGACCCGGTGTTCCTCCAGACTGCCCTGTGCGGAGCTGCCCGGTTGCTCGCCGCGCTGTGCCGGACGGATCAGCTGCAACTGGTGCTGGCGGCCGAGCAGGCCGCTGCATAGCTGGCCAAGGGTGTTGGCCACGCCATTGATCTGGGGTGGGTAGGTTTCTGTGACCAGCGCGAAGCGCCGGGCAGGGGCGAGGAATGTTGTCATGCTCCGAGTATGGTGAGCGGGCATGATCGCCGTGTTACATCGGTGTGACCATTTTATGAATCGCGTTGCTGGCGCTCACGTACCCACAGCAGCGTGGAGCCGGCGACGGCTGCGGGCATTACCAGCAGGTTCACCAGCGGGATCAGCATGCCAACGTAGACCGGCAGGCCGAAGCCGAGTGACAGGCTGCGGCGGGTCTGCATCCAGCGCAGCATGTCGGGGAAGCCGACCTTGTCGTTATCGGCCTGGTAGTCGACGTATTGCACGGCCATTATCCAGACCCCGAAGGCCAGCAACAGCGGCGATGCAATCAGGTTGACTACCGGTATCAGTGACAGCAGCAAAAGAGCGGCCATGCGTGGCAGGTAATAGGCCAGTTTGCGCAGTTCGCGACCAACGCTGTGCGGAATCACGGCGATGACGTCTTTCCAGCCTGTCTGCGGGCTGACTTCATTGCGCTCCTGCTCGGCAATTTTTTCCGCAAGAAAGCCGTAGAAGGGGGACGCAATGATATTGGCCAGCACACTGAAGCCGAAAAACAGCAGTAGCAGGACCACCAGTGCAAACATCGGCCACAGCAGCCATTCGACAAAGGCGGCCCAGTCCGGGAGCTGCGGCATGAGTCTGGCCATCAGCAGGTTGAACTGCTGGATTCCCCAGCCGATGAGCGCAGCGAACAGCAGCAGGTTGGCTATCAGCGGGATGATCACAAAGCGCCGCAGCCCGGGTTGCCTGATGACCTGCCAGCCTTCCTTGAGGTAATCGGGGCCACGTAGTACATCCGTTACTTGCTTCATTGGTGCGGGTCCTGATGGAAACGTGTATTGCAGAAATGTGCAGTGCTTCGCCGGGTACTATAGGGGTAAACTATTTGGCTGATACAGTCTTTGCAATTTCCACTTGTTTCAGGTCGCTATAAGCTGCGGCCTGTATTGCTCTGGAGGGTTGGATGAGCGTTCTGGTCAATCGTTCCGCGCCGGATTTCGTTGCTCCGGCGGTATTGGCTGATGGCAGCATTGTCGAGCACTTTGATTTCTCGACGCTGCGCGGCAAGTACGTGGTGATGTTCTTCTGGCCGCTGGATTTCACCTTCGTCTGCCCCTCGGAGATCATTGCCCATAACAACCGTATGGACAAATTCCGTGCGCTGGGCGCAGAGGTTGTCGGTGTTTCCGTGGACTCTCAGTTCACCCATTACGCCTGGCGTAATACCCCGGTGGAGAAGGGCGGCATTGGCCCGGTCGAGTTCACCATGGTCGCCGACGTCAAGCACGAGATTACCCGTGCCTACGGGGTGGAGCATGAAGATGGCGTTGCCCTGCGGGCGTCGTTTCTGATCGACCGCGACGGCATCGTCCAGCATCAGGTGGTGAACAATCTGGCGCTGGGCCGTGAAGTGGATGAAATGATTCGCCTGATCGAGGCGCTGCAATTTACCGAAGAGCACGGTGAAGTGTGCCCGGCCGGCTGGCGCAAGGGCCAGAAAGGTATGCAGGAGAGCGCCGAAGGCGTTGCCCGCTATCTGGCCGAGCACGCTGCCGAGCTTTGATCAACTGACTAGTTTTGGGGCAGTCGCTGCTGTTCAGGGTTCCCCTTACCCTCGGCTGCCCGTTTTATTCTTGCCGCCAGCGTGCTGGCGAAACTGGAGGTTTACATGTCTGAAGTGCGTCACACTCGCCTGATCATCCTGGGCTCCGGCCCGGCGGGCTACAGCGCTGCCGTTTACGCTGCGCGCGCCAACCTCAATCCGGTGCTGATCACCGGCATGCAGATGGGCGGGCAACTGACCACCACGACAGAAGTGGATAACTGGCCGGGCGACGTTGCCGGTGTGCAGGGGCCGGAGCTGATGGAGCGCATGCGTCAGCATGCCGAACGCTTCGAGACCGAGATCGTGTTCGATCACATCAACAAGGTGGACCTGACCCAGCGTCCGTTCACCCTGTGGGGTGACAGCGGTGAGTACAAGTGTGATGCGCTGATCATCGCCACCGGCGCGTCGGCCCGTTACATCGGCCTGCCGTCGGAAGAGGCGTTCATGGGCAAGGGCGTGTCTGCCTGCGCTACCTGTGACGGCTTCTTTTACCGCAATCAGGATGTCGCCGTGATCGGTGGTGGTAATACTGCCGTGGAAGAGGCGCTGTATCTGGCCAATATCGCCAAAAAGGTCACCCTGGTACATCGCCGTGATACCTTCCGCGCCGAGAAGATTCTGATCGACAAGCTGATGGCCCGTGTTGCTGAAGGCAAGATCGAGCTCAAGCTCAACGCCACGCTGGACGAAGTGCTGGGTGACGACAGCGGTGTGACCGGCATGCGCATCGCGCTTAACGCCGGCGGCACCGAAGATATCGCCCTGGCTGGCGTGTTTGTCGCCATCGGCCATACCCCCAACACCGGTCTGTTCGAAGGTCAGTTGGAGATGAAAGACGGCTACCTGAAGATCAAGAGCGGTACCGAAGGCAACGCCACCCAGACCAACATCCCGGGCGTCTTCGCCGCCGGTGACGTGGCTGACCACATCTACCGCCAGGCCATCACCTCGGCCGGCGCCGGCTGTATGGCGGCGCTGGATGCAGAGCGCTTCCTCGACGCGATGTAACCGCTGGTTCACAATGAAAGCCCCGCGTCAGCGGGGTTTTTTATTGAGCGACAGGTACCCTGCAGGGAGGCGCATTTGACAGATTGGCTAGTGGTAATCGGACTGACCCTGATGGCCGGCATGGCAATGCCCGCCGGGGCCCTGCTGGCCGGGGTGGAGCGGGTGCGGCCCAAGTGGCTGGACCAGGAGCTGCGCCACGGCATCATCGCCTTTGGCGGTGGTGCATTGCTGTCTGCGGTCGCGCTGGTGCTGGTGCCCGAGGGTATTGCCAAGGTTGATGCACTGGCTTCGGCCAGCTGTTTTATCGTTGGTGGGCTGGCGTTCATGTGGCTGGATATCGCTCTGTACCGCAACAAGACGCCGGCCAGCCAGATGGCCGCAATGCTGTCCGACTTTGTGCCCGAGTCGATTGCCCTCGGCGCGGCCTTTGCTGCGGGTGGTCACAGTGGCCTGCTGCTGGCGTGTCTGATGGCGCTGCAGAATCTGCCCGAGGGCTTCAACGCCTGCCGAGAGCTGCGGGCCAGCACCCATTACCCAATACGCCGCATTGCCAAGGGCTTTACCCTGATGGCGCTGCTGGGCCCGTTGTTCGGATTGCTTGGGTTTGGCTGGCTGGCGGCCTATCCTGAGGCGGTGGCGGCGGTCATGCTGTTTGCCGCCGGCGGCATCTGTTATTCAGTGTTCCAGGACATCGCCCCGCAGGCGAAGCTGGAACGCAAGTGGGCCCCGCCAATGGGCGCGGTGCTCGGGTTTGTATTGGGCATGGTCGGGCACCAGTTGACGATGGGGTGAGCGCGGCACAGATCGCCGAGCGGTTGTCGGTCAGTTGGGCTCGGCTTCGAGTCTTATGAAAAGGACGAACTACATGAAATCACGTTATCTGATGGTGGCAGCATCGTTCTCGCTTGCCGCTACAGCTTCGGCTAGCAGCTTTATTGGTACTACTGATGCCATCGGCTCCTCGCTGGCCAACAGTGCCGAGTCGAGCAGCAATGTCACTACCGGTGGGAACGACAAGGTAGTGCTGCAGGCGCGGGACGATGCGGCCAGCTTTGTCGCCAGCGATGGTGCGATCCGCGGCGTGCATCTGGAGGCTGCACTGGCGCATTTGCGCGCTCGGCAACCAGCGTCGCTGGCCACCGATATGCAGCTGGCCGAGGATATTCTGGCCCGTTGAGCAAGGTGTTGACCGGCTTGCCGTGTCGGTTTGCCTTGCTGCTGGCGCTGATCTGGAGTGTGCAGATCAGCGCCGCCTTGCGACTGGAGCCCGAGCTGGCAGGGCTGACTTCGCAGCAGCAACGCTTTACATACGACCTGCTCGAACAGGTCGACGAACGTCTGCCGCCGCGCCTGAAGGAGCAGCTTGATCAGATCGTCAGTGTGCGTTGGGCAGGCGACCTCAAGCCGCGCGTGGTGGGTCGCGCGACCTTTAATCATGAAATTCTGCTGAGCGCGCGCCTGCTGGTTGATCAGGACGAGTTGTTGGCACAGCGCACTCTGGTGCACGAGCTGGCGCACCTCTATGACCGGTTGGGACCGGCCGGTCTCGACTGGCGCTGCGCTGCGCGGCAGCACGCTCAGGGCCCGGTAGGCTTGCCGCCCCATTGCCGCGGGCAGACCGAACGGCGCTTTCGGTTGCGCGATGATCCGCGATTACTGGATCTGGCCGGCTGGCCCGAGTGGGTCGGTGGCCGTGGTCGGCGTGAGCGCGAAAATCGCCAGTTGCTGCGCTCACCTGATGCCTATGAGTTAGGCAGTCCTGCCGAATTCGTCGCGGTTAATGCCGAGTACTTCCTGCTGGACCCGAGTTATGGGTGTCGGCGGCCAGCTCTCTATCGGTTTTTTGTTGAACACTTTGACTGGGCGCCCTTCGATACTCGCTGCCCTGATGTCTATCCTTACCTGAACGCGGGGGCCGACAATCACCAGTCGCTGCTCGGATGGCTCGATCCCGAGCGGGTGTACGCGGTGCATTACCTGCTGGCAGAGCCGGATCAGACGCTGGCCAGCCGCTGGGGGCACAGTATGCTGCGCTTGGTGGTCTGCGCGCCCGGGCGCCCTCGTGGGCCGGACTGCCTGCTCGACCTTGAGCAGGATCTGGTGTTGTCGTTCCGGGCCTACGTTGACGATGTGCAGCTGTCGCATTGGGATGGGCTGGTGGGGCAGTACCCGTCGCGGCTGTTTATGCTGCCGTTGGCGCAGGTGGTTGATGACTACACCAAGCAGGAGTTGCGCTCCCTGCGTTCGGTGCCGCTGCAACTGAGTCGTGACGAGATTGAGGGCGTTGTGCAGCAGGCTGCCCAGCTGCATTGGGCATATGACGGCCGTTACTTTTTCGTCGGTAACAACTGCGCCGTCGAGACGCTCAAGTTGTTGCGTACCGGCAGTCGTAGCGAACGCCTGATTGATCTCGAAAGCCAGACACCGATCAGCCTGCTGCAGTTGCTCGAAGCGCGCGGGATGGCAAACGCCAGTGTGCTGACTGATGCGACCGAGGCCCTGCGCCTGGGCTATCGATTCGATTCCTATGCTGAACGCTATCGGTCGATATTCGCGCTGTTGCGCGAGCGGCTGGGGGTTCAGGTCACGGGGTTTGAGCAGTGGCTGGCGCTGCCTCCCGAGGCACGTGCGCGGTGGTTTGAGCACGCCGATTTGCGTTCGACGGCGGCGTTATTACTGCTTGAGCAGGCAGCACTGCGACGGCAGCTTCTTGACGCGCAGCATGCCCTGAAGGTGCGTTATCTGCGCGGTGCCGATAGTGAGGAGAGTGTGCGCGCCGCTGGAGAGCTGGTTGCAGCACTGCTTCGCGAACGTGGATTTCTCAGCCGTCCTGCGGATTTGCTGGCTGAGGGTTATGGTCTGCCGCAGCCGGAAGAATGGCAGGCGTTGAGTCAGCTTGGCGATCAGCGCAAGAATGTATTGCTGGGGTTGGAAGGCCGGCTGGAATCGGTATTGCCCGCGCTGCTGTCGGCTGAGCAGCAGCAACGCCTGGCGGCCGGGCAGCGCAATCTTGAACGGTTGCATGCGCAGGTCCGACGACTGAAAAGCGTTGAGAAATAACCGGGAGAGAATGTGCTGAAATCCATTCGTTGGGAACGAATGGTGCCCCGAGGGAGAATCGAACTCCCACTCTGTCACCAGAAACGGATTTTGAATCCGCCGCGTCTACCAATTCCGCCATCGGGGCAATGCAGGTGCGTACGAGCGTACGCTGGCTGGCGCGGAGTATACGGAGCCCGAACGGTCTCGGTCAATCCTGTGCGCGCTGGCTGATCGCCGTGGCAGCGGTTTTCGGCTACCATAGCGCCCTTTCCCAGGTAACTCCGGACTTCCTTAGCGCATGCGTCTCAGTGACTTTCATTTCGACCTGCCCGATGAGCTGATCGCACGGCATCCGCTGGCCGAGCGGCGCGCCAGTCGGTTGTTGTGCCTCGACGGGCCGACCGGCCAGCTGGCTCACCGTCAATTTGTCGATCTGCTCGAGTATCTGCGCCCCGGCGATTTGATGGTGTTCAACAATACCCGGGTAATTCCGGCCCGCCTGTTTGGTCGCAAGGAGACCGGCGGTGCGCTGGAAGTGCTGGTTGAACGAGTGGTCGACGAGTTTCGGGTGCTGGCGCACATTCGTTCCAGCAAATCCCCCAAGCCGGGCAGCCGTATCCTGATCGATGGTGGCGCCGAGGCCGAGATGGTGGCACGCCATGATGCGCTGTTCGAGCTGCGTTTTGCCGAGCCGGTATTGCCGTTGCTGCAGCGGGTCGGTCACATGCCGCTGCCGCCCTACATCGATCGCCCTGATGACGAGGCGGACCGCGAGCGCTATCAGACGGTGTATGCAAAGCGCGAAGGTGCCGTAGCGGCGCCGACCGCCGGGCTGCATTTCGACCGACCGCTGCTCGATGCCATCGCCGAGTTGGGCGTGGAGACGGCGGAGGTCACCCTGCATGTCGGCGCGGGTACGTTCCAGCCTGTGCGGGTCGACAAGATCGAAGAGCACGTCATGCATCAGGAGTGGCTGGAGGTTACGCCCGAGGTTGTGGCTGCGGTCGAGGCCTGCAAGGCGCGCGGCGGGCGGGTGATCGCGGTGGGCACCACCAGTGTGCGCTCGCTCGAGTCGGCTGCTCGCGATGGCGTGCTCAAACCGTTCAGTGGCGACACGGACATCTTTCTGTATCCGGGCAAGCCGTTTCATGTGGTGGACGCGCTGGTCACCAACTTCCACTTGCCCGAGTCGACCCTGCTGATGCTGGTGTCGGCGTTTGCCGGTTATCCCGAGGCCATGGCTGCCTATCGTGCAGCGGTGGCCGAAAAGTACCGTTTTTTCAGTTACGGTGATGCGATGTTCATCACCCGCAATCCGGCCCCGACCGGGCCTGAGGTATCGTCATGAGTCACATGTCCTTTGAACTGCTTGCCACCGATGGCAGGGCGCGCCGTGGTCGGCTGACCTTCCCCCGCGGGGTGGTCGAGACGCCGGCCTTTATGCCGGTGGGTACCTACGGTACGGTGAAGGGCATGCTGCCGCGCGATATCGAGGCCATCGGTGCGCAGATCATTCTCGGCAATACCTTCCATCTGTGGCTGCGCCCGGGGACCGAGGTGATCCGCAGGCACGGTGACCTGCACGATTTCATGCAATGGCAGGGGCCGATTCTGACCGACTCCGGCGGCTTTCAGGTATTCAGTCTGGGTGCCATGCGCAAGATCAAGGAGGAGGGGGTGTACTTCTCCTCGCCGGTTGATGGTGCCAAGGTGTTCATGGGGCCGGAAGAATCCATGCAGGTGCAGCGCGCGCTGGGCTCGGACATCGTCATGATCTTTGATGAGTGCACGCCCTATCCGGCGGATCTGGATACGGCTCGTCGCTCGATGGAGCTGTCGTTGCGCTGGGCCAAGCGCTCCAAGCAGGCCCACGGCGATAATCCGTCAGCGCTGTTCGGCATCATTCAGGGCGGTATGCACGAAGAGTTGCGCTTGCGCTCGCTGGAAGGGTTGAGCGAGATCGGTTTTGACGGCCTGGCGATCGGAGGCCTGTCGGTCGGCGAGCCGAAGGAAGAAATGATCCGCGTGCTGGATTTTCTGCCGGGCCACATGCCGCCGGAAAAACCCCGTTACCTGATGGGAGTAGGCAAACCCGAGGATCTGGTAGAAGGTGTGCGCCGCGGCGTGGACATGTTCGACTGCGTGATGCCCAGCCGCAATGCGCGCAACGGTCACCTGTTTACCGAGGCGGGCGTGATCAAGATCCGCAACGCGGTACATCGCCACGATGAGTCGCCGCTGGATCCGGCCTGTGATTGCTACACCTGTCAGCACTTCTCCCGCGCCTATCTGCATCACCTGGACAAGTGCGGCGAAATGCTCGGCAGCATGCTCAATACCATCCATAACCTGCGGCATTATCAGCGGCTTATGGCAGGTTTGCGCGGTGCCATTCAACAGGGTACATTGACCGCCTTTGTGGAAAACTTCTACGCCAAACTGGGCCGGCCGGTACCGCCGCTGGAGCCTTGAATGGTGGCCGGAGCGCCCCCATAACCGATTTTTCGCAGTTCAATAACAGGAGCGTCACATGAGCTTTTTCATCCCCGCCGCCATGGCACAGTCTGCAGGTGGCGCCGCACCGGCGGGTACCGGTTTTGAGTGGATCTTTCTGATCGGCTTCGTGGTCATCTTCTATCTGATGATCTGGCGCCCCCAGGCCAAGCGTGCCAAAGAGCACAAGAACCTGCTGGCGGGCCTGTCGACCGGTGATGAAGTAGTAACCGGTGGCGGCATTCTGGGCAAGGTCAAGAAAGTGACCGACGAGTTCGTCGTGCTGGAAGTGGGTGATAGCCAGGAACTGAAATTCCAGAAAGGCTCCATTGTTGCTGTCCTGCCCAAGGGCACGCTGAAAGCCATCTAATTACCTCGCAGACCCCGTTCCGGGCGCCCATCAGGCGCCCGGACTGCTATCAGGCCCTGATATGCTCAACCGTTATCCCCTCTGGAAATACCTGCTGATCGTGACCGTGCTTGCACTGGGCGTGATCTATGCGTTGCCGAACCTTTATCCCGACGACCCTGCCATTCAGATCTCCGGCGCCAGCTCCACTCAGGTCATCGATCAGGCTGATCTTGACCGCATCGAGCAGGCGCTGGCTGCAGCCAATCTGCCGACCAAGGGCACCGAACTGGGTGCCAACGGCCGCTCCGGCCTGGTGCGTCTGGTTAATCGCAGTGATCAGTTGAAGGCGCAGGATGTTGTCCGTGACGCGCTCGGCGCGCGCTATGTTGTGGCGCAAAACCTGGCGCAGACCACGCCGGACTGGCTGTCTGCAATTGGGGCTGGCCCCATGACACTGGGTCTGGACCTGTCCGGTGGTGTGCACTTTCTGCTGCAGGTCGACATGGACAAGGCCATCGAGTCTCGGGTCAATGTCTACCAGAGTGAGCTGCGGGGCCTGATGCGCACTGAGGGGATTCGCTATCGCAGTCTGCCGACCCAGGGCAACACCCTGCAGTTCGGCTTTGCCGACGAAGACCAGCGCAGTGAAGCCCGTCGCCTGATTGCCGGCAAGTACAATCAATTTGTGACTGCCAATGCCGAACTCAAGGATCAGGCTGTATTGCAGCTGACCCTGTCCGAGGCCGAAGTGGCCGCGATTCGCGATTACGCGGTGCAGCAGAACCTGACTACCGTGCGTAACCGGGTCAATGAGCTGGGGGTGGCCGAGCCGCTGGTGCAGCGTCAGGGCGCCAACCGTATCGTAGTGGAGTTGCCGGGCGTGCAGGATACCGCTGAGGCCAAGCGGGTTCTGGGCAAGACCGCCAACCTGGAGTTTCGTCTGGCGGCCGAGCCTGATGCGCCGCGCGCAACCACCGAGTCCTTTGCCTTCCGCAGCGCAGAGGGGCGTACGGCCGATGTTGAGCGCAGCATCATCATTACCGGTGACCAGGTCACCGACGCCCGTTCCAACTACGACGAGAACGGTCGCCCGCAGGTCAATATCAACCTCGACAGCCACGGCGGCGAGTTGATGAACCGTGCCACCCGCAGCAATATCGGCCGCGGCATGGCGGTGCTGTTCATTGAGCAGCGCCAAGTCAACCGCAAGGTTATGCAGGAAGTCGATGGTGTGATGCAGGAGGTCGAGATTCCGGCGTTCGTCGAGGAAAAATCGATTATCAGCCTGGCCACCATCCAGAGCGCGCTGGGCAATCAGTTCCGCATCACCGGTCTGGACTCGCCGGCTGAGGCCTCCGAGCTGGCGCTGCTGCTGCGTGCCGGCGGCCTGGCGGCGCCGATGCATTTTGTTGAAGAGCGTACGATCGGCCCGAGCCTGGGGGCAGAGAATATCGCCAAAGGTGTGACTGCGACTCAGGTCGGCTTTGTACTGGTGCTGGTGTTCATGGTGCTGGTCTATCGCGCCTTTGGTGTGTTTGCCGGTATCGCATTGAGCTTCAACCTGGTGCTGTTGCTGGCGCTGATGTCGATGCTCGGTGCCACTCTGACACTGCCGGGTATCGCCGGTATCGTGCTGACGCTGGGTATGGCGGTGGATGCCAACGTGCTGATCTTCTCCCGTATCAAGGAAGAGATCGCCAACGGCATGTCGCCACAGCGTGCGGTGCATGAAGGCTTTGACAAGGCATTTTCAGCCATCGTGGACGGTAACCTGACTACCCTGTTGGTCGGGGTCATTCTGTTTGCCATGGGCTCCGGTCCGATCAAGGGCTTCGCCGTAACCCTGTCGCTGGGGATTGTGACCTCCATGTTCAGTGCCATCCTGGTGACTCGCGCATTGGTCAATCTGACCGTTGGCGGTCGCGACATCAAAAAGCTCTGGCTGTGAGGAAACACCGATGAACATTCGTAAAACCATTAATTTCCTCCGCCTGCGCAAGTTCTTCTATGTTGTTGCCGTTGCGCTGATGCTGGCGTCGGTGGCCAGCCTGGCGGTCAAGCAGCTGAACCTGGGGCTGGACTTCACCGGCGGTGCGCTGGTGGAGCTGAACTACAGCGAGGCTGCGGACCTCGAGGCGATTCGCGCCACGCTGCGCGAGAATGGCTGGGGCGATGCCGTGGTGCAGAACTTCGGTGCCTCCACCGACGTGCTGATCCGCCTGCCCAGCGATGACCCGAATCTGGGTAATCAGGTGGCTCAGATGATCAAGACCACCGATGGCAGTGATGTATCGGTCAAGCGGGTCGAGTTTATCGGTCCGCAGGTGGGTGAAGAGCTGCGTGATCAGGGCGGTCTGGGTATGCTGGTGGCGATCGCCGGTATCCTGCTGTATGTCTCTCTGCGCTTCCAGATGAAGTTCGCGGTGGCGGCGATTCTGGCGCTGGTCCACGACGTGATCTTTACCCTCGGGGTGTTCTCGTTTTTCGGGATTTCGTTCGACTTGACGGTGCTCGCGGCGATTCTGGCAGTGATCGGCTACTCGTTGAACGACACCATCGTGGTGTTCGACCGGGTGCGTGAGAACATGCGTCTGATGCGTCAGACCGAGCTCACCGACATCATCAACATCTCCACTACCCAAACGCTCGGCCGTACCATGGCCACCTCGTTCTCGACCATCCTGGTACTGCTGGCGCTGTTCTGGTTCGGTGGTGAAAACATCCACGGCTTCGCCACGGCGCTGCTGATCGGTGTGGGTGTGGGTACCTACTCCTCCATCTATATCGCCGGTGGTCTGCTGGTGACCATGAAGCTGACTCGGGATGACCTCATCCCGCCGCAGGTGGAAGAAGCGGTCGACGATAGGCCCTGAGCGCCGGCTTCGCCGGCGCAGCGGCAAGCCTCAAGAGGTAAGCTTCAAGCCGCAAGCTACAAGCGGCAAGAAAACCCGCGTCGGAACTGAATCCGGCGCGGGTTTTTTTGTTTTGGGTTGGCTTGAAGCTTACGGCTTGTAGCTTGCAACTAAAAAAAGGCCCACACCGATCAGGGTGTGGGCCTCTCTGGTTTGCCCTGCGCGGCCAGCTTGCCGCTTGAAGCTTAGAGCTTGCCGCTTGCTGCTTACATCTTCATCCCGGGCGTCAGGTGCGGCTGAATGGCGGTCAGCACGGCCTTGAAGCACTTGGGGTTGCCCGCGACGATGTGCCCCTTGTCGAGGAACTGGTGGCCGCCGCTGAAGTCGCTGACCAGGCCGCCGGCTTCCTGGATCAGCAGGGCGCCGGCTGCCATGTCCCACTCGGCCAGGCCAAATTCCCAGAAGGCATCGAAGCGGCCGGCGGCAACATAGGCCAGGTCCAGGCTGGCAGCGCCTGCGCGGCGAATGCCGGCCGTCTGGCCGACCAGGCTGCGGAACATGCCGAGGTAGTTATCCAGCGAGTCGACCTGATTGGCCCGGAACGGGAAGCCGGTGCCGAGCAGGGCGCCTTCCAGTGACTTGCGGTTGCTGACGCGCAGGCGGCGACCGTTCAGTGCTGCGCCACGGCCACGGCTGGCGGTGAATTCTTCCTGACGAATGGGGTCCAGAATGACGGCATGCTCGATGCGGCCCTTGACCCGGCAGGCGATGCTGACGGCGAAATGCGGTACGCCGCGAATGAAGTTGGTGGTGCCGTCCAGCGGGTCGATGATCCAGACGGTGTCGGCGCCGTCGCCGTGGCCGGGCTGGAAGCCGCTCTCTTCTGCCTGGATGCTGTGATCCGGATAGGCTTTGCGCAACTGGCTGATGATCGCCTGCTCGGCGGCGCGGTCGACTTCCGAAACATAATCGCGCGCGTCCTTTTCGTCCACGGCGAGCACATCGAGGCGTTCCATGGAACGGTAAATGAGCTCTCCTGCGCTGCGCGCGGCACGCAGGGCGATGTTCAGCATAGGCTGCATATGGGGTATGTCTCTGTCGGAAGATGAAAAGCCGGACATTGTAGCAGAGTTGAAAATGAACAGAAATGCGTCATGGCTATCAGGTCGCAGCTTTTGTAAGATGCAGGGTCCCATTTTTGGCTTGAAGGTGTCGCTGTGCTGAAGAACGTGCGTGTGGTGTTGGTCAACACCAGTCATCCTGGCAACATCGGCGGCGCTGCTCGGGCCATGAAGAATATGGGATTGTCCGAGCTGGTGCTGGTTGATCCCGAGCGCTTCCCCGATCCTGATGCGGTTTCTCGCGCCTCAGGTGCGGACGATGTGCTGGCCAATGCAAGAATTGTCGCGACGCTGGAAGAAGCCATCGCCGATTGCTCGCTGGTGCTCGGCACCAGTGCTCGCGATCGCCGCATTCCCTGGCCGGTGCTGGATCCGCGTGAATCCGCTGACAAGGTGCTGGATCAGCTGGAGCAGCTGCCGGATGCGCAAATCGCACTGGTATTTGGTCGTGAGGACTCCGGTCTGACTACCGACGAGCTGCAGCGTTGCCAGTATCATGTGCATATTCCCTCGATGCCGGACTTCAGCTCGCTGAATCTGGCGGCAGCCGTGCAGGTGCTGGCCTATGAGCTGCGTATGCAAAGTCTGCAGCGCGAAGGCGCGCCGACCAAGATGCACAAGGTCGAAACCACCGCTGTTTTCAACGAGATTCCGGCGACCGCAGGCGAGCTGGAGCAGTTTTATCAGCATCTGGAGCAGGTGCTGGTTGAAATCGGCTTCCACGACCCTCAGAAACCACGGCAGCTGATGCCGCGCTTGCGCCGCCTGTACGGGCGGGTCCATTTGAATCGAATGGAGATGAACATCCTGCGCGGCATCCTGACCGAAACCCAGAAGGCCGTCGGCGTCAAAGCAGCCGGCGAGCGGAGAACCTGACCATGTTTGATCGCATGAAAGAAGATATCGCCAGTGTATTCCACCGTGACCCTGCCGCGCGCAACACGCTGGAAGTGCTGACCTGTTATCCCGGCTTGCATGCGGTCTGGTTGCATCGGGTGTCGCACGCTCTTTGGGTGCGCCGTGCCTACCTTTTGGCGCGCATGCTGTCGCACTTCGCCCGCTGGCTGACCGGCATCGAGATTCATCCCGGAGCCAAGATAGGTCGTCGCTTCTTTATCGATCACGGCTTTGGTGTGGTGATTGGTGAAACCACCGAGATAGGCAATGACGTTACGCTGTATCAGGGTGTAACGCTGGGTGGTACCAGCTGGGATCAGGGCAAGCGTCACCCGACGCTGGAGGACGGCGTCGTCGTCGGCGCCGGTGCCAAGGTGTTGGGGCCGTTTACCGTCGGCGCCGGAGCCAAGATTGGCTCCAATGCTGTTGTAACCAAGGCAGTGCCAGCAGGTGCGACCGCGGTCGGCATTCCCGGGCGCATTATTCCGAAGGACCCGGAGCCTTCCGCCGAGTGCGAGCAGCAGGCCAATCGTCAGGCCATGGCGGAAAAGCTCGGCTTCGATGCCTATGGCGTCAGTCGCGATATGCCGGATCCGGTGGCACGTGCTATCGGGCAGATGCTGGATCATATGCACGCGGTAGACAGCCGTCTCGAGGGCATGTGCAAGGCATTGAGTGAGCTGGGCAGTGATTATTGCGCCAAGGAGCTGCCGGCGCTTGGTGGTGAGGATTTTGATCTGCTCAAGGATGACGAGACGGATGTAGCGGCAACCGATGCCACGACTGAGAAGCCTTGACGGAGTTGCTGATGAATCAGCCGATTTACCTGGATTACGCTGCTACAACGCCGGTTGACCCGCGGGTCGCCGAGAAGATGGTGGCGTGCCTGACCATGGATGGCAATTTTGCCAACCCGGCTTCGCGCTCTCACGTATACGGCTGGAAGGCCGAGGAAGCGGTTGAGAATGCCCGTCGCCAGGTGGCTGATCTGGTGGGTGCCGACCCGCGCGAGATTGTCTGGACCTCCGGTGCCACCGAGTCGAATAACCTGGCGATCAAGGGGATGGCGCATGCCTTGCAAGCCAGAGGGCGCCATCTGATTACCTCGAAGATCGAACACAAGGCGGTGATTGACTGCTTCAAGCTGCTTGAGCGGGAAGGCTTTGAGGTCACCTGGCTTGAGCCGGGGGCGGCGGGTGTCATTACGCCCGAGCAATTGCGTGCGGCGCTGCGCGAAGACACCGTGCTGGTATCGCTGATGCACGTTAATAACGAGATCGGTACGATCAACGATATTCAGGCCCTGGGTGAGGTTGCCCATGCCGTCGGGGCGGTGTTTCATGTCGATGCGGCGCAGTCGACCGGCAAGCTGGCAATCGACCTGCAGACTCTGCCGGTTGATCTGATGTCCTTCAGCGCCCACAAGACCTATGGGCCAAAAGGCATCGGTGCGCTGTTTGTGCGCCGAGCCCTGACGCCCAAGCCGCAGGCGCAGATGCATGGTGGTGGTCACGAGCGCGGGCTGCGCTCCGGTACCCTGGCGACCCATCAGATCGTGGGTATGGGCGAAGCCTTCGAGCTGGCCGGCAAGCTGATGAAAGACGAGGGGGCGCGAATTGCCGCTCTGCATGACGCGCTGCTCAAGGGCCTGGCCGGGCTGGACGGCGTCAGCCTCAACGGCAGCGCGGAACAGCGGGTGCCGCACAACCTCAATCTGGCCTTCGCTGGCGTTGACGGTGAGTTGCTGTTGCTCGCACTCAAGGATCTGGCGTTGTCGACCGGCTCCGCCTGTACCTCTGCCGCGGTCGAGCCCTCTTATGTGCTGCGCGGGATTGGTCTGAGCGACGAGCTGGCGCACAGTTCCATTCGTCTGTCGCTCGGGCGCTTCACCTCTGAGCAGGACGTGCAGCGGGCTGCCGAAATCATTTGTCAGGTGGTAACGCGCCTGCGTGCCGGCTGACGGTTTCCGTCAGCTACGCTGCTGTTATCTATTTGTCTTTAACCTGCGTATAATCCGCAGGTTAACCATCTTTTGTAAGTCTATTCTGTAACTACATCTCTGGAGAGTTTTATGGCCGTTGAACGTACCCTGTCCATCATCAAGCCCGATGCCGTTGCCAAAAACGTCATTGGTCAGATCCTGACCCGTTTCGAGCAGGCTGGTCTGCGCGTTGTTGCTGCCAAGATGGTTCAGCTGTCCCAGGCCGATGCCGAAGGTTTCTACGCCGAGCACAAAGAGCGTCCTTTCTTCAAGGATCTGGTTGGCTTCATGACTTCTGGTCCGGTTGTTGTTCAGGTTCTGGAAGGCGAAGGCGCCGTTCTGAAAAACCGTGAACTGATGGGCGCTACCAACCCGAAAGAAGCCGCTGCCGGTACCATCCGCGCCGACTTCGCCGAGTCCATCGATGCCAACGCGGTTCACGGCTCCGACTCCACCACTTCCGCTGCGCGCGAAGTGGCCTACTTCTTCGCCGAAACCGAACTCTGCCCGCGCTAAGGCCGGGTTTGGTTCTCTCAGCCGAGTGATGTGATCGCCATGACCGATACCACCAGCAAGACCAATCTGCTGGGTCTGACACAGCAGAAACTGGAAGCTTTCTTCGAAGGATTGGGAGAGAAGCGTTTTCGCGCCGGCCAGGTCATGAAATGGATGCATCACTACGGCGTAGACAACTTCGATGACATGACCAATATCGGCAAGGCCCTGCGTGAAAAGCTCAAGGCCAATGCCGAGATTCGTGGCCCCGAGGTTGTCAGCGAGGATATCTCCCGCGACGGCACACGCAAGTGGGTCGTGCGGGTTGCCTCGGGCAGTTGCGTCGAGACGGTGTACATTCCGCAAAACGGGCGCGGCACCCTGTGTGTGTCGTCTCAGGCGGGCTGTGCGCTGGATTGCAGCTTCTGCTCGACCGGCAAACAGGGCTTCAACAGCGATCTGACCGTGGCCGAAATCATTGGCCAGGTGTGGATTGCCAGCAAGTCCTTCGGTTCCGTTCCTGCTACCGCCGATCGTGCGGTCACCAACGTGGTGATGATGGGCATGGGCGAACCGCTACTGAATTTTGACAACGTTGTGGACGCCATGACGTTGATGATGGACGATCTCGGTTACGGTATCTCCAAGCGCAAGGTGACGCTGTCTACCTCCGGGGTAGTACCGATGATCGAGAAGCTCGCCGAGAAGGTGGACGTTGCCCTGGCGCTGTCGCTGCACGCGCCGAATAACGCCTTGCGCAACCAACTGGTGCCGCTGAACAAGAAGTATCCGCTGGAAGTCTTGCTGCCGGCCTGCAAGAGCTACATCGCCGGGCTTGGCGAGAAGCGCTCGCTGACGGTCGAGTACACCCTGCTCAAAGGGGTCAACGACCAGCCCGAGCATGCGGCCGAAATGATCGAGCTGCTGCGCGATATTCCGTGCAAGATCAATTTGATCCCGTTCAATCCCTTCCCGCATTCCGGCTACGAGCGGCCGAGCAACAACGCCATTCGCCGGTTTCAGGACATGTTGCACCAGGCCGGTTACAACGTCACGGTGCGCACCACGCGTGGGGAAGATATCGATGCGGCCTGCGGGCAACTGGTCGGGCAGGTTATGGATCGCACCCGCCGAAGCGAGCGCTACATTGCGGTACGCCAGTTGGCAACAGACGCAACCGAGACCGCGCCGTCCGAGACGCGGCACACTGCAGGTTAATCACTCAGGCCGGAAAAGGATGTTGACATGAGCAAGCCAAGCGCCGCGATCTTGATCTTCTGTCTGCTGCTGGCGGGCTGTGTCAGCACGGGGCAAAACAGCCGCAAGGTCGATCCGGCCGCCGCCCGCGATGCTTACGTTCAGCTCGGTATCGGTTATCTGCAGAAAGGGGAAACCGAACGTGCCAAGCAGCCGCTGAGTGAAGCGCTGAAGCTGGACCCCCGCTCGGCATCGGCGAATATGGTGCTGGCGCTGGTATTCCAGCAGGAAGGCGAGTACGACGCTGCCGAAAAGCACTTTCGGACTGCGCTTGCCAGTGAGCCGGAGAACGCCCGGCTGCTGAATAATTACGGTGCGTTTCTGCTTGACCGCGAACGCTACCAGGAAGCTCTCGAGTATTTCAACAAGGCCGCAGCCGATACGCTTTACAGCGAACGCTCGCGCGTATTCGAGAACCTGGGTATCGCCTATCTGCGCATGGGTAATATCGATGCCGCCCGCGAGAATCTCGAGCGCTCCCTGCGGCTGAACATCCGCCAGCCGCGTGCGTTGCTTGAGCTGGCGCAGATCGAGTTTGCTGAAGGCAACTTTGTGCCCGCGTGGAATCACTATCGTCGCTTCGACCAGTTGTCCGAGCAGAATGCCGCCAGCCTCTGGCTGGGTGTGCGCCTGGCGCGTCGATTCGAGGATCACAGCAAGGCTGCCAGCTATGCGCTGCAGCTCAAACGTCTCTATCCCAACAGTCCTGAAGCCCGCGCGCTTGTGGAGTCCGAAAAGTCATGAGTTCCGAGCGTCATGATGCAGCAGCAGACATGGCAGAACCAAACACCCTGCGTAACCCTGGTGAAACCCTGCGCGAGGCTCGTGAAGCTCGCGGCCTGAGCATCGCCGAGGTTGCCCTGGAGCTGAAAATCTCGCGTCAGGCGGTAGAGCACATCGAAGCAGGCCGGTTCGACCGCTTGCCCGGTGATACCTTTACCCGCGGCTACATACGCAGTTATGCGCGGCTGATGGGGCTGGACCCCAACCGGCTCGCCGTTGAATTCGATCGGCATCGTGGTATCGAGGTACGCGAGCGTCCGGTCAGTTCTATCGCCCGGGTCCAGATGCCGAACGGGTCTGGGCGGTCCATCATGCGCTGGAGCACCCTGCTGATTGTGCTGGTGCTGATGGCCTCGGCATGGTGGTGGTACGAAGCCGGCCGCCCTGTCTCCGAGCCGTTGCCGCCGATGGAAGAACTGGAGTCCGAGTTGCTGCTGGACGATGTCGAGGTCGATGCCATGACGTTGCCCGAGGCAATTGCCGAGCAGACAGAGGCGCTGCCCGCCGACTTGCTGGCCCCTGAGCCTGAAGCGCCGGCTGCCGACCCGCTCGCGACCGAGGCGGTTGCGGATGCGGCGGAGGCGCCTCAGGAAGCGACCCTGGTTGCGGATGCACAGACTGAGGTGGTCGTTCCCGTCGAGGAGCCTGCAGCCGTCGAGGGGCGTGGCCTGCAGTTGAGTGTGGCCGCCGATTGCTGGGTGCAGGTCAGTGCCGTCGACGGCCAGGTCCTGCATAGTGGCCTGTTGCGCGATGGCCAGGCGCTGGACATTGATCACGCAGGTCCGTTGAACCTGGTGATCGGCGACCGCAGTGCGGTCACCACCATTCGCTTTCAGGGTAACCCCGTAACGTTGCCGCCGCAGAGCCAGTCCGGTGTCGTCCGGCTGCGTCTGGGCGAGTAAGAGGTCAGTCAGTTATGCAGCATGAGTCGCCGGTCAAACGTCGTGTCTCCCGGCAGATCAAGGTGGGTTCGGTACTGGTAGGTGGTGATGCGCCGATTTCGGTACAGAGCATGACCAACACCGAAACCTGTGATGTGGCCGCTACCGTCGAACAGATTCGGCGGCTGGAAGCGGTTGGTGCCGATATCGTGCGGGTCTCGGTGCCGAGCATGGAGGCTGCCGAGGCCTTTGGTGAAATCCGCAAGCAGGTCGGTATCGCGCTGGTCGCCGATATTCACTTTGACTACAAGATTGCCCTGCGGGTCGCTGATCTGGGTGTTGATTGTCTGCGCATCAACCCGGGCAACATCGGCCGGGAAGACCGGGTCAAGGCCGTGGTCGACGCCGCGCGCCACAATGGCATTCCGATTCGTATCGGGGTTAATGCTGGCTCGCTGGAAAAGGATCTGCAGAAGAAATACGGCGAACCGACTCCGGCGGCGCTGGTGGAATCGGCGCTGCGCCACGTCGAGCACCTTGATCGCCTGGATTTTCAGGATTTCAAGGTCAGCGTCAAGGCGTCCGACGTCTTCATGGCGGTTGATGCCTACCGCCTGCTGGCCAGGCAGATCGAGCAGCCGCTGCATCTGGGGATTACCGAGGCGGGTGGCCTGCGCTCGGGCACGGTGAAGTCGGCGGTCGGTCTGGGTATGTTGCTGGCTGAAGGCATTGGCGACACTATCCGCATCTCGCTGGCGGCCGACCCGGTGGAGGAGATTCGCGTCGGCTTCGACATTCTGAAGTCGCTGCGCCTGCGTTCGCGCGGTATCAATTTCATTGCCTGCCCGAGCTGCTCACGCCAGAACTTCGATGTGGTCAAGACCATGAACGAGCTGGAAGCGCGCCTCGACGACGTGCTGACACCGCTGGATGTTGCGGTTATCGGCTGTGTCGTCAACGGTCCGGGCGAAGCCAAGGAGGCCGACATCGGCCTGACCGGTGGCTCGCCGAACAACCTGATCTATCAGGACGGCAAGCCAGACCAGAAGGTGGATAACGCCGAGCTGGTCGACCGGCTGGAAAAAATGATTCGAGATAAAGTGGCTGCCAAACAGGCGCTGGATGCCAACACCATCGCCCGCGGTTGAGCGGTCAGGCAATAGGAAACAGACTTTGAAGACCCTGCAAGCCGTTCGCGGCATGAACGATGTGCTGCCCGAAGACAGCGCCCTGTGGCAGTACTTTGAGCGCACTGTCGCTGACCTGTTGACCACCTACGGTTACCAGCAGGTACGTATGCCGATTGTCGAGCCGACCGAGCTGTTCAAACGCTCCATCGGCGAAGTGACCGACATCGTCGAGAAAGAAATGTACACCTTCGAGGACCGTAATGGTGACTCGCTGACCCTGCGCCCGGAAGGCACCGCAGGCTGCGTGCGCGCCATGCTGCAGCACGGTCTGCTCGGGGGCGGTGTTGCCCAGAAGGTCTGGTACAACGGCCCGATGTTCCGTCACGAGCGTCCGCAAAAGGGCCGCTATCGCCAGTTTCACCAGATCGGCGTGGAAACCTTCAACCTGACCGGTCCGGACATCGATGCCGAGCTGATCGTGCTGTCCTGGCGTCTGTGGCAGCGTCTGGGTATCAGCAATGCGGTCAAGCTGGAGCTGAACAGCCTGGGCAGTGCGGAAGACCGTGCCCGCTACCGCGATGATCTGGTTGCCTATCTGCAGGCGCGATTTGATCAGTTGGATGAGGATAGCCAGCGCCGACTTGCCAGCAACCCGCTGCGCATCCTCGACAGCAAGGTGCCGGAGACCCAGGCCCTGCTGACAGACGCGCCGAAGCTGGCCGACTACCTCAACGACGAGGCACGCGCTCACTTCGACGGCCTGCGTGCACTGCTGGACGAAGTTGGCATCCCTTACGTAATCAATCCCAAACTGGTGCGCGGGCTGGACTACTACGGCCTGACGGTGTTCGAATGGGTGACTGACCAGCTCGGTGCCCAGGGTACCGTCTGCGCCGGTGGCCGTTACGACGGTCTGGTAACCCAGCTGGGCGGCAAGCCGGCCCCGGCTGTGGGGTTTGCCATGGGTATCGAGCGGCTGTTGCTGCTGATCGAGACGCTTGGTTGCGTGCCCGCCGAACTGGCCCGTCAGGTGGATGTCTATTTCGTCACCCTGGGCGATGTGGCTGCCAGGGCGGGACTGCGTCTGGCCGAGCAGCTGCGCGATGCGCTGCCGTCATTGCGACTGGTCGTGCACGCTGGCGGTGGCAGCTTCAAGAGCCAGTTCAAGAAGGCCGATAAGTCCGGTGCGCTGTACGCGCTGGTGCTGGGCGAAGACGAAGTGGCTGCGCAGCAGATCGGTTTCAAACCGCTGCGCAGTGGTGAGGAGCAGGAAACCTTGAGCTGGCAGGATGTGCCGGCTCGACTGGCAGAGAGTATTTGAGCGGCGCTTGCCGTTTCTGGTTTGGCTAAGGAGTTTTAGGGTGGCTTACGAGACAGAAGAAGAACAGGTAGAGAAGCTGAAGGAACTCTGGCAGCGCCATGGTGTGCCGTTGCTCACCGGTGTGGCTATAGCCCTTGCGGGGGTGTTTGGCTGGAATGCCTGGCAGAACTATCAGCAGGGCCAGGCGCAGGGCGCTTCAACCCTTTACCAGACCATGCTCGAATCCGTACTGAGCAGTGACAGCGAGGCGTCGCGTGCGCGCGCAGCGGAACTGGCTACCCAGCTGCGTAAAGAGTATTCCAGCACCCGTTATGCCGACTATGCCGCTTTGATGCAGGCGCGCCTGGCGGTTGAGGCGAGTGACTATCCTGTTGCCGAGAAGCACTTGCGTGAGCTGGTAGACACCAGCAAGGATGCGGCGCTGCAGGAAGTGGCGCGTCAGCGTCTGGCGCGGGTTCTGGCTCAACAGGAGCGTGCCGAAGAAGGCCTGGCGCTGTTCGCCTCACCGGTCGAAGGTTCCGAATTGAAGGCGGGCCGCGAAGAGGTGCGGGGCGACCTGCTGCTTGCCCTGGGTCGCAAGTCGGAAGCCCGGGCGGCCTACCAGGCGGCCATTGAGGCGCTCGAGGATGCATCCGCGCGTCCGCAACTGCAATTGAAGCTGGATGATCTGGCGGAGGAAGCCTAGTGAAAGTGATGTCCCGTTATCTGGTGCTGGGTCTGGCCGCTGCATTGATGGTCGGTTGCAGCAGCTCCGGCAAGAAGGAATTGCCTCCGGCCGATCTGGAAAAGTTTGATGCCGAGGTTCAGTTGGACCGTGTCTGGAAGCGCAACATCGGCGTAGGTCAGGGCGATCTGTACAACAACCTGACCCCGGCCCTTGATGGTTTGACCCTGTACGCTGCCGACGCCGAAGGGCGGGTTGTCGCATTGAATCGCGAAGATGGCGACGAGAAGTGGGAAGTCAAACTCAAGGCGCCCCTGTCTGGTGCTGTTGGTGCCGGCGGTGGTCTGGTCATTGTCGGTACCCTCGATGGTCAGGTGATCGCTCTGGACGAGAACGACGGCAGCGAGAAGTGGCGCGCGCAGGCTTCCAGCGAAGTGCTGGCGCCGCCGCAGACCAACGGAGACGTGGTCGTCG
Organism: Halopseudomonas sp. T1L2; assembly: GCF_055397385.1. Classification (NCBI taxonomy): domain Bacteria; kingdom Pseudomonadati; phylum Pseudomonadota; class Gammaproteobacteria; order Pseudomonadales; family Pseudomonadaceae; genus Halopseudomonas; species Halopseudomonas sp. T1L2. The sequence continues at coordinate 3,712,589 of NZ_AP040865.1, forward strand.
TGCAGACGCAGGATGACAAACTGGTTGCCCTGGATATCAGCAGCGGCGAGCGTCGCTGGATCTATGAATCCTCGCTGCCGGTGCTGACCGTGCGCGGCCACAGCACGCCGATCGTTGGCGTGCGTCAGGTCTTCGCCGGCATGGCCAGCGGCAAGGTCGTTGCGCTGGCAGCCGATACCGGCATTCCCCTCTGGGAGCAGCGCGTCGCGCAGCCCAAGGGGCGTTCCGAGCTGGAGCGTATGGTCGACATCGATGGCCAACTGCTGCTGGTTGATCAGCGCCTTTATGTTGTGTCCTATCAGGGCAGCGTGGCCGCACTGGATGCCCAGACCGGGCAGCCGCTGTGGCAGCATCCGGCCTCCAGCTATGTTGGTCCCGGCGCGGGCTTCGGCAGTGTGTATGTCAGTGAAACCAGCGGCACCGTGCAGGCGCTTGACGCCGGTAGTGCTCGCGAGCTGTGGAGCAACGAATCGCTTGCTCGCCGCCAGCTGACGGCACCGGTTGCCTTCAGCAACTATGTTGCGGTAGGTGACTTCGAAGGCTATCTGCACCTGCTGGCCCAGACTGACGGTCGCATGGCCGGTCGCGTCAAGGTCGATGGCGACGGTCTGCGTGCCAGCCCGCTGGTGATCGGTGATCTGCTGTTCGTATACGGCAATAGCGGCGATCTGGCAGCCTACAAGCTGAAGTAAGCCGAAAAGCGGTTATACTTTCCCGGCCGTTACACAGTCAGGTGTAACGGCCGTTTTGTTTTTTTGCACAGCATCTGTGCGCGGAGTAATCATGGTTCCTGTCATCGCTCTCGTGGGGCGGCCGAACGTCGGCAAATCCACCCTGTTCAACCGTCTGACCAAGAGTCGTGACGCTATTGTTGCCGACGTCGCCGGCCTGACCCGCGACCGTCAATACGGCGAGGCAGTCTGGCAGGGCAAGCCCTATATCGTGGTCGATACCGGTGGTATCACCGGGGACGAGCAAGGCCTCGATCTGATGATGGCAGGTCAATCTCTGCAGGCTATCGAAGAAGCCGACGCCGTGCTGTTTCTGGTCGATGCGCGCGCTGGTCGTACCGCAGGCGATGAGCAGATTGCCGAGCACCTGCGCAAGCGCAACAAGCACACCTATCTGATCGCCAACAAGATTGATGGCGCGGATCCGGATGCCATCCTGGGCGAGTTCGCCAACCTTGGCCTGGGCCAGCCGCTGGGTATTGCCGCCGCGCACGGCCGCAATATCAACCCGATGCTGGACGCGGTACTCAACGACGAGAGCCTGCAGGTTACGGGTGAAGAAGGGCGCGTGGTTGAGCCGATCGGCACCAAGATTGCGATTATCGGCCGACCCAACGTAGGTAAGTCCACGCTGGTCAACCGCATGCTCGGCGAAGACCGGGTTGTGGTGTTCGATCAGGCGGGAACTACCCGTGACAGTATCTACATCCCCTATGAGCGCTTTGAAAAGCCCTACACGCTGATCGATACCGCCGGCGTGCGCCGTCGCGGCAAGGTGTTCGAGGCCATCGAGAAGTTCTCGGTAATCAAGACCCTGCAGGCGATCCAGGACGCCAACGTGGTGATCTTTGTGGTCGATGCCCGGGAAGGGATTGTCGAGCAGGATCTGCACCTGCTGGGCTTTGTACTCGAAGCGGGGCGCGCTCTGGTGATTGCCGTCAACAAGTGGGACGGCATGAAGCAGGAAGAGAAGGAGTACGTCAAAACCGAACTGGAGCGCCGGCTGATTTTCGCCCAGTTTGCTGACATCCACTTTATTTCTGCATTGCACGGCAGTGGTGTCGGCCTGCTCTACAAGTCAGTGGATCAGGCCTATCAGGCTGCGATGACCAAGATTCCGACGCGCCGCATGACCGAGATTCTGGAAGATGCCGTCAGCGAGCACCAGCCGCCAATGGTCAATGGCCGTCGCATCAAGCTGCGCTATGCCCACCTCGGTGGCTCCAACCCGCCGATTATCGTGGTGCACGGCAATCAGGTCGACGCGGTGCCGCGCTCCTATACCCGCTACCTGGAGAACACCTTCCGCAAGGTGCTCAAGCTGACCGGTACGCCGATCCGTGTCGAGTACAAGGGCAGTGACAACCCTTACGCCGATCGCAAGAACACGCTGACCGAGCGTCAGGTGAACAAGAAGCGCCGCCTGATGAGTCACAACAAGAAGATGAAGAAGAAGAGCAAGGACAAGCGCTGATCCTGCTCAAATGAAAAAGCCGGCTTGACGCCGGCTTTTTTGTGCCTGCTATTCAGGCATCCATTGCTCCCGGCAGCCGCACAGCCGCGGCATGCCGTGGCCCTGCGGGTGGAGGAGGTCGTTGCATTCGTAGGGACGCGACATGTCGCGTCCGCCAGGCGCGTGCTCATCCCCCTGCAATTGCACTATTCAGGCATCCATCACCGGATAGTCGGTGTAGCCTTCTGCGCCGCCGCCGTACAGCGTGCGCGGGTTGACCTGATTGAGCGGCGCGCCGGCCTGCAGCCGTGCGACAAGGTCCGGGTTGGCAATGTAGGGGCGCCCGAACGCCGCAAACTGCGCCAGACCGCTGTCGATTGCGGCAGAGGCGCTTTCGCCATCCAGGCCGCCAGCGAGGATAAAGTCGCCCTTGTAGACCTTGCGCAGCGCGGCCAGCAACTCGTCGAAACCCTCGTAACTGCCACCCGCCCAGTCCGGCTTGTTGACGTGGACGTAGGCCAGCCCACGGCTGTTCAGCTGCTCCAGCAGATAGGTAAAGGTTTCCAGCGGGTTGGCGTCCTCAACACCGTTGAAGGTGCCGAGCGGAGAAATGCGGATGCCAACGATGCCGGCGTCGCCGGCGGCGGCGACCACTGCATCGACGACTTCGAGTACCAAACGGGCCCGGTTTTCGACGCTGCCGCCATACGCATCGGTGCGCTGGTTGCTGTTGGAGCAGAGGAACTGGTCAAGCAGGTAGCCGTTGGCAGCGTGAATCTCTACGCCGTCAAAGCCGGCCTGCAGTGCGTTGCGGGTCGCTTGGGCGTAGCTTTCCACCACCTGAGGCAGCTCTGCAGTTTCCAGGGCGCGCGGGGTTGATGCCGCGGCCTTATGATGACTGCCGTCCGGCTCCTGAACGTAGACCTCCGCCTTGGCGGCAATAGCCGACGGGGCAACCGGTGCCTGACCGTTGGGCTGAATCAGGGTGTGCGAGATGCGGCCAACGTGCCACAGCTGCAGGAAGATACGACCACCAGCGGCGTGTACCGACTCGGTCACGGCCTTCCAGCCTTCAATCTGCTCGGGGCTGTGAATGCCCGGCGTCCAGGCGTAGCCCTGTGCTTCGGGGCTGATCTGCACACCTTCGCTGATGATCAGGCCGGCGTTGGCGCGTTGGGTATAGTACTCGACGTTCAGAGCGTGGGGCAGATTGCCGGGCTGGGCGGCGCGTTGGCGGGTCAGCGGGGCCATTACCACGCGGTTGGGCAGCTGAAGGCTGCCGAGGCGAGCGGGTTGAAACAGGGTATTGCTGGACATGGGTGTCTCCCGGATTCAGTCATCGGTGAATTACCAATGCCGGCCATTATGGGGGTGGCATTCCTTTTGGCAAGTACGTACGATTTTGGCAGTCACTTACCAAAAGGTAATCATAAGATGACCGAAGAGCAGTTGCGTATCGCCGATAGCAAGCGATTGGTGCGTGGCGACAAGACCTACTCGACGCCTATCGAAGTCACGCTGGATGTGATCGGCGGCAAGTGGAAGGCTGTATTGGCCTACCACATCATTCAGGGGCCGCAGCGCTTCTCGGAGTTGAAGCGTTTGGTGCCGGGTATTACCGAGAAGATGCTGACCCAGCAGTTGCGCGAGCTGGAGCGCGACGGCGTGGTGAGTCGCACGGTGTTTGCCGAGGTGCCGCCACGGGTTGAGTACCGGATTACCGAGCACGGTGCGAGTTTGCAGCCGGTACTGGCGGCGATGTGCAGCTGGGGGAGAGAGCACTGGCAGCAGAGCGCTGCCGGTGCAGAAGGCTGATCCGCAGGACGATGCCCTGCGGATTCAGGGTCAGGCGGCTTGTGCCTCGGCCTGACGCAGTGCCCGGTTGAGTGCGCTGAACAGAGCACGGAAGCTGGCGGTAGTCAGGTTCTCGTCGATACCCAGACCGTGTACCGGGCGACCGCCGTCCAGGCGGACTTCAACGTAGGCCGCGGCTTTGGCGTTGGTGCCCGAGCCGATGGCGTGCTCGTGGTAATCCATGATCTCCACGGCAACCGGCAGACCGGCGACCAGTGCCTCCAGCGGGCCCTTGCCCAGACCGCGCCAATGCAGGGTATTGCCCTGATTGAGCACTTCGACGTCGACCGCGCTGGTGCCGTTTTCTTCCTGCAGGCGATGACGGATCAGCGCATACGGGCTGGTTGCCTGCAGATATTCCTTCTCCAGCAAACCGTGAATCTGCGCTGCAGTCAGCTCCAGGCCAAGGCGATCGGTTTCACCCTGAACCACCTGGCTGAACTCGATCTGCATGCGGCGCGGCAGGCTGATGCCGTACTCCTGTTCCAGCAGATAGGTGATACCACCCTTGCCGGACTGGCTGTTGACGCGGATGACCGCCTCGTAGCTGCGACCGATGTCGGCCGGATCGATCGGCAGGTAGGGGACTTCCCAAACGCCGTTCGGGTCCTGCTGGGCAAAGCCCTTGCGAATCGCATCCTGGTGCGAACCGGAGAAGGCGGTGTGGACCAGATCGCCAACATACGGGTGGCGCGGATGAACCGGCAACTGGTTGCATTCTTCCACGACCTTGCGCACGGCGTCGATATCGGAAAAGTCGAGCCCCGGATGCAGACCCTGGGTGTACATGTTCAGCGCCACGTTGACCAGGTCGACGTTACCGGTGCGCTCACCGTTGCCGAACAGGCAGCCTTCGACGCGGTCAGCCCCGGCCATCAGGCCCAGCTCGGTCGCGGCTACACTGGTGCCGCGATCGTTGTGGGTGTGCAGGCTGACCAGCACGCTGTCGCGGCGGCTGATGTGGCGGCAGAACCATTCGATCTGGTCGGCGTAAATGTTCGGAGTGGAGACCTCGACGGTAGCCGGCAGGTTGAGGATCACCTTGTTCTCGGGCGTCGGCTGCCAGACGTCGAGCACGGCATCACATACCTGAACGGCGAAGTCCAGTTCGGTGGAGGTGAAGATCTCCGGTGAGTACTGGAAGGTCCACTGGGTGTCTGGTTGCTTGGCGGCCAGCTGTTTGATCAGCTTGGCGGCGTTGACGGCAATATCGGTCACGCCCTGCTTGTCCTGCTTGAAGACGATGCGGCGGAAGCTCGGTGCGGTCGCATTGTAGACATGAATGATGACCTTCTTGGCACCTCGAACGGACTCAAAGGTGCGTTCGATCAAATCGGCGCGGGCCTGGGTCAGCACCTGAATGGTGACGTCTTCCGGGATATGGCCATCCTCAATCAGCGTGCGCACGAAGTCGAAATCGGTCTGCGAGGCAGATGGGAAGGCAACTTCGATCTGCTTCAGCCCTACAGCGACCAGCGTCTTGAAGAACCGCAGCTTGCGCGCCGGATCCATCGGCTCGATCAGTGACTGGTTACCATCACGCAGGTCGGAGCTGCACCAGACCGGTACTTCGGTAATGGTGCGGCTGGGCCACTGGCGGTCGGGCAGGTTGATCGGCTGGAACGCGCGGTACTTGCTGGACGGGTCTTTGAGCATGCTCATGGTCTGGGTTTCCCTGGGCTGGCCGGCCTCTTGTGAAGGCCTGAGGCAATGACAGATAAGAGTTCGTTGCAGTAGAAGGTAATGTCTGAGGTTTTGAGTTGCAACAAGTTGAGAAAAATTGGCAGGAATCACCTTATGGTGAATAAATGTTGGTTTTTATTGTCGCTATGGCGCGAATTCTGCCGGATCTTTGCGCGCCCGTTTCCGGACGGGTTCAAGGCTGGTAGGTGCCAATGAAAATCGTCGGATCAACCCGGTTGCCATTCAGGCTGACATTCCAGTGCAGGTGCGGGCCGGTCGCGCGGCCGGTAGAACCCACCTTGCCGAGAACGCCGCCGCGGGGGATTTCCTGACCCACGGCCACGTCAATGGCTGACAGGTGACAGAACATGCTGATCAGCCCCTGGCCGTGGTCAACGAAGACGGTTTTGCCGTTGAAGAAGTAGTCACCCACCAGAATGACCTGACCGGCAGCGGGCGCCTTTATCGGCGTGCCGGTGCCGGCGGCGAAGTCGAGGCCGGAGTGCGGATTGCGTTCCTCGCCATTGAAGAACCTGCGTACACCGAAGGGGCTGGACTGGCGGCCAGGCACCGGACGGTCGAACAGCAGGTTGCTGGGCTGGCGCGGGCTGAAATGCGCGTAGGCATCGGTCTGCTCTTTCAGCTCACGTTCAATGCGTGCCAGTTGCGCCGGATCCGGATTGACCTGACTGCGGTTTTTCAGGGTGATGTGCTGCTGGGTGTACTCGCGTGAGCCGACATTGAATGCCAGCTGGCGACCGTCCGCCAGATCGATTTGCTGCTGGCCGGCCGGTACATCCAGGCCCAGTCCGACGATGGCGATCCAGCGCTGGTCATCTTCGCGGATGGTCAGCAGCGGTTTGCCCTGAAAGGTTGCCCGCGGCGCCTCGGCTTGCTCGGGCAGCACCACTACGGCAACGCCGCCGGGCACCGGTTTGTTGAGCAGCCGGGTAATAAAACCATCGGCCAGCGCGGGCAGGCTGAAGGCGGTGAGAAGCAGTACCGCCAGCGGGCGGCGCAATCGATTACCGAGCATGGATCAGTCCAGCAGCGAGAGGGTATGGGGTTCGTCTTTTACGACTTCCACCGCGAGTGTACCGTCGTGCAGGCGGGCAGTCAGGCGCTGGCCCGGGCGGGTGTCGCCAGCACTGCGCACCGCCTTGCCCTGCTGATCCAGCAGGATGCTATAGCCGCGCCCCAGGGTGGCCAGCGGGCTGACCAGATGCAGCGCCTGCACCTGTTGCTGCAGGCGGGTCTGCTGTTGCTTCAATTGCTGTTGCATGGCGCGCGGCAGGCGCTGGTCGAGCTGTTGCCACTGTTCATGCAGGCGCTGCAGGCGACGGCCCGGATGCTGGGTATTCAGCCGTGTCTGCAGGTGCTGCAGGCGATCGCTGCGCTGGCGCAGTCGATTGTCGAGCGCACGGCGCAGGCGCATTTCCAGTTCGTCCAGTCGCTGAGCCTGCTGGGCCAGGCGTTCGCCGGGATGGCGCAGGCGCCGGCGCAGGCCATCGAGTTGCAGGCGTGCGCGGCTCAGGCGCTCGCTCAGGCGCTGCTGCAGGCGGCGCTGCAGTTGCTCGACCTGACGCAGCAGAGCCAGCCGATCCGGGCTCAGCAGTTCTGCCGCGGCCGACGGAGTCGGGGCGCGCACATCGGCCACAAAGTCGCTGATGGAGAAGTCGGTTTCGTGGCCGACTGCACTGATGGTCGGCGTTTGGCAGGCGGCGAGGGCGCGCGCGACACATTCCTCGTTGAACGGCCAGAGATCCTCCAGCGAGCCGCCGCCGCGGCTGAGGATAATGGCGTCGAAGCCGGCACGGTCAGCCCGCTCCAGCGCCTTGACCAGCTGCGGTGCCGCCTCACGGCCCTGCACCGCAGCGGGCACAATCACCAGCTCGATGAACGGTGCCCGGCGGCCGAAGACGCTGATGATGTCGCGTACTGCGGCGCCGCTCGGTGAGGTAATGACCCCGATCCGGGTCGGATGGGCGGGCAGGGGGCGTTTGTGCTCGCTGTCGAACAGGCCCTCGGCCTGCAGCTTGGCCTTGAGTGCGTCGAAAGCCTGGCGCAGCGCGCCGTCACCGGCCGCCTCGACACTGTCGACGATCAACTGATAGTCACCGCGACCCTCATACAGGCTGACCCGGCCACGGGCACGAATCTGCTGGCCGTCGCGCATCGCCAATCGCACCCGAGCAGCATTCTGGCGGAACAGGGCACAGCGAATCTGCGCCCGGTCGTCCTTCAAAGTGAAGTACATGTGGCCGGAGCTGGGGCGCGACAGGTTGGACAGCTCGCCCTCGACCCAGATACGCGGGAAGACGTCTTCCAGCAGCTGTCTGGCGCGGGCGTTGAGTTGGCTGACGCTGAGCACATCCGGCTCGGCGGTCAGCTTCTGAAACAGGGCGTCGTCGTTCATGGGCGCATTCTAGCAGGCTGGCGATAAATTCAGGTGCATTCAATGCCGCGTTGACGGCAGCCCGGGCAGCGTCCCGCAGCCGGTATCTGTGGTGATTTAGCATGCCGAATCCAATTGAGTGTGACCGGGGTGATAGGTATAATGGTGCGCTTCCATTTTTCCCGCTCGGGAGCCTGCTATGCTGCGTATTCGCCAAGAAGCACTTACCTTTGATGACGTTCTCCTGGTGCCCGGATACTCCGAGGTCCTGCCCAAGGACGTGAGTCTCAAGACCCGTCTGACCCGTCGTATCGAACTGAACATCCCGCTGCTGTCTGCTGCGATGGATACCGTCACCGAAGCCCGTCTGGCAATTGCCATGGCGCAGGAAGGTGGCATGGGCATCATCCACAAGAACATGACCGTCGAGCAGCAGGCCGCCGAAGTCCGCAAGGTCAAGAAATTCGAATCCGGTGTGGTCCGTGACCCGATCACCATCGACGCCAGCGCTACCGTTGCCGAATTGATCGAACTGACTCACCAGAACAACATCTCCGGTGTGCCGGTGCTGTCCAACGGTGATCTGGTCGGTATCGTCACTGCTCGCGACATTCGCTTTGAAACCCGCATGAATGCGCTGGTCAGCGACGTAATGACACCCAAGGACAAACTGGTCACCGTCAAGGAAGGTGTCGCCGCTTCCGAAGTGCGTCAGCTGCTGCACATTCATCGCATCGAGAAAGTGCTGATCGTTGACGACGCCTTCCGCCTGCAGGGCATGATGACCGTCAAGGACATCGAAAAGGCCCGTGCCTACCCGAACGCTGCCAAGGACGATCAGGGTCGCCTGCTGGTTGGCGCCGCTGTTGGTACCGGCCCGGAAACGCCGGCTCGCGTTGAAGCGCTGGCGGCTGCCGGTGTTGATGTGATCATCGTTGATACCGCACACGGCCACTCCAAGGGCGTGATCGACCGCGTCAGCTGGGTCAAGCAGAACTTCCCGGACATTCAGGTGATCGGCGGCAACATCGCCACTGGCGCTGCCGCCAAGGCGCTGGCTGAGGCCGGCGCAGATGCCGTCAAGGTGGGCATTGGCCCGGGCTCCATCTGTACTACCCGTATCGTTGCCGGCGTTGGCGTACCGCAAATTTCTGCCATTGCCGACGTGGCTGCCGCACTGGAAGGCACCGGCGTGCCGCTGATCGCGGACGGCGGTATTCGTTTCTCCGGTGATCTGGCCAAGGCTATCGCTGCTGGCGCGTCCGTTGTGATGATGGGTTCCATGTTCGCCGGTACCGAAGAAGCGCCTGGCGAAGTCGAGCTGTTCCAGGGCCGTTCCTACAAGGCCTACCGCGGCATGGGCTCGCTGGGTGCGATGGCCAACGCTGGCGGTGGCTCCGCAGACCGTTACTTCCAGGATTCCGCCGCCGGCGCCGAGAAGCTGGTGCCTGAAGGCATTGAAGGCCGCGTCCCCTACAAGGGCGCGCTGTCTGCCATCATCCATCAACTGATGGGCGGCCTGCGTGCTTCCATGGGATATACCGGCTCCAGCTCCATCGAACAGATGCGCACCCAGCCCGAGTTTGTTCGCATCACCGGCGCAGGCATGAGTGAGTCGCACGTACATGACGTGCAGATCACCAAGGAAGCGCCGAACTATCGGGTAGGTTGAGCGCAGCTCAACCCGCCAGCGGCAAGCTGAAAGCCTCAAGCTGCAAGCAGTACGGCGTGTACTTGTAGCTTGCGGCTTGGCGCTTGTAGCTTACTTTTTCTGAGGAAATTCCATGTCCCTGCATGATATTCACGCTCACCGCATCCTGATTCTGGACTTCGGTTCCCAGTACACCCAACTCATTGCCCGTCGGGTGCGCGAGATCGGTGTTTACTGCGAGATCCATCCCTGGGACATGAGCGCCGAGGACATCAACGCCTTTGCGCCGCGTGGCATCATCCTGGCCGGTGGCCCGGAGTCGGTGCACGCAGCTGACAGCCCGCGCGCCCCGCAGGCGGTATTTGATCTGAACGTACCGCTGTTCGGCATCTGCTACGGCATGCAGACCATGTCAGAGCAATTGGGTGGCAAGGTTGAAGGTTCCGACGTTCGCGAGTTTGGCTATGCCCGTGTCGATGTGGTCGGCAAGGGCCGTCTGCTGGACGGCATCGAAGATCACGTGGACGCCGACGGCGTGCTTGGTCTGGATGTGTGGATGAGTCACGGCGACAAGGTCACCTCGATTCCGGAAGGCTTCCACGTGCTGGCCAGCACGCCAAGCTGCCCGATCGCGGCGATGGCTGACGACGAGCGCGGCTACTACGGCGTGCAGTTCCACCCGGAAGTGACGCACACCAAGCAGGGCGGTCGCATTCTGTCGCGCTTCGTACTCGACATCTGCGGCTGTGAAGCGCTGTGGACACCGGCCAACATCGTTGAAGACGCCATCGCCACCGTGCGTGCGCAGGTTGGCGACTCCAAGGTGCTGCTGGGCCTGTCCGGCGGTGTGGACTCCTCGGTAGTTGCCGCGCTGCTGCACAAGGCCATCGGCGACCAGCTGACCTGTGTCTTCGTCGACAACGGTCTGCTGCGTCACCAGGAAGGCGATCAGGTCATGGCCATGTTCGCCGAGAACATGGGCGTCAAGGTCATCCGTGTTGATGCCGAAGATCTGTTCCTCGGCCGTCTGGCCGGTGTCGCCGATCCGGAAGAGAAGCGCAAGATTATCGGCCGCACCTTCATCGAAGTGTTCGATACCGAAGCGACCAAGCTGCAGGACGTGAAGTTCCTCGCCCAAGGCACCATCTATCCGGACGTGATCGAGTCGGCTGGCGCCAAGACTGGCAAGGCCCACGTGATCAAGTCGCACCACAACGTTGGCGGCTTGCCGGACGACATGGCCTTTGAACTGGTCGAGCCGCTGCGTGAACTGTTCAAGGACGAGGTGCGCAAGATTGGTCTGGAGCTGGGCCTGCCCTACGACATGGTCTACCGTCACCCGTTCCCGGGGCCGGGCCTGGGCGTGCGTATCCTCGGTGAAGTGAAGAAGGAGTACGCCGACCTGCTGCGTCTGGCGGATCACATCTTCATCCAGGAACTGCACAACTTCGACTGGTACCACAAGACCAGCCAGGCCTTCGTGGTATTCCAGCCGGTCAAGTCGGTTGGTGTGGTCGGTGATGGCCGTCGCTACGCCTGGGTGGTTGCCCTGCGTGCAGTTGAAACCATCGACTTCATGACCGCGCGTTGGGCGCACCTGCCTTACGAGCTGCTGGAGAAGGTCTCCAACCGCATCATCAACGAAATCGAAGGCATCTCCCGCGTCACCTACGACGTCTCGAGCAAGCCGCCGGCGACGATTGAGTGGGAGTAAGTCGTTCTGTATAGGCCATTTTTTCTATTGAGAAAATGACCTGTATATGAGTTTGTAGAGCAAACCCCTGGTTGTTATTGCAGCCAGGGGTTTTCTTTTGGTCGCGCGTAACGTGATATCCAGCACGTTGAACGGGGCTTGCCTGCCGAGGCCGCTGTCAGTTCCACGTCTCAGCTCACGACTGCCTGCAGCCAGGCGGCCAGTACACCTGCGCCAACGGCGATGGTCATGGGAATCGCCACCCTGAGCCCCAGACCGCGGGTGCCGAATACCAGCGCCATCGCTGCCTTGATCAGGCTGTTACTGAGGGCTGCCAGCAGTATGGCGATGACCGCAGTATCCTGATCCAGTGACCCCAGAGACAGGCGGGCGATGGCCAGGGTGATCGCGTCCACATCCACAAGGCCGGACACCACCGACAATATCAGCACACCCTTGTCGCCCAGCCATTGCGTGAGCAGTTCAGCCAGCAGCAGGATACCGGCCAAGAGCGCGCCAAACATCAGTGCCGAACTGAGGTCCAGCGGGTTCTTGTTCAGTGTGGGTTGCTCTGTGGCAAGTGCGTCTCGATGCTGATACCAGAGCAGCAGAGCAGGGGCATAAATAAACAGTACGGTGATCAGTACAGGCCCCAGCAGCACGGGCAGCAGTGCCTGATTCAGCAGCGTGCAATACACCAGAATCCGCGGGAACATGGTGCCACAAGCAATGAGAATACCCGCAGCCAGTTGCGGGCTAAGCTCATCGGCCGAACGCGACGCCTTGGCATAGTGCAAGGTCAGCGCGGTGGAGGAGCTGAGTCCGGCAAACAGGCTGGTGAACAGAATGCCTTTGGCGGTCCCGACAACACGGACGGCAAAGTAGCCGATGAACGAGATCATGGCGATCAGCACCACCATAATCCAGATGTTGTAAGGGTTCAGCGCCTCGCCGGGCCCGAAGCCCCTGTTGGGCAGCAGTGGCATCATGACCACGGTAATCAGCAGCAGTTTCAGGCCGGCATCCAGCTCTTTTTCCTGCAGGCGGTTGAGCAGGCCGTGAATCTCCTCCCGATTATCGAGAATAATCGCGGTGATGACGGCGGCGGCCGCCGCGAGTGCGGGTGAAATGGCAATCGTCACCGCGCCGTAACTGAACGTCAGCAGCAGGCAAATCAGGTTGGTGATGCTGTAGGTGTTTTGCTGACGTGCCTGATGACTGAAAGCAACCAGCGTAATTGCTGTCAGTGACAGCATTGCTGCCGGCAGCACCCAGATGGTTATTTCGTCTGCCAGCAGGGCGCTGATGCCCCCAAACAGGCCGACTAGGGCAAAGGTCCGAACGCCGGCAATGCGCTCGCCTGCCTTTCTGTTCCGGGCCTGCCAGCCTCTTTGAATGCCAATCACGGCACCCAGCAGCAGGGCGATTCCCAAGTTCAAAGCCGGTTGGTTGCTGAGCAAAAAATCGTTCGCAAATCCGTTCATCTCACCCTGTCGCCATGGTCACCTGTTTAGCGACAGACTAATCCTTTCTGTTGTTGGCAACTACTGAGAAGCGGTTACTGGTGCCCACAGGCAGTGCAGGGACCCGGGTTGACTGGCGGTGATCGTAACGGGCGCTAAAAAGCGCTAATTCACGGTGGCTGCACGGTGGTTGCGCTGCAGCAAGCGCTCTGGGTATCGGCCCACAGTGGCCCGATACCCTTGCCGTTTACTGTCCGGAGGCTGTCAGGCGCAGTGCGTCATCATCAATGTCGAGCACGTAGCCGGCGTCACCCGGTGCACTCAACTGGCGTGATTCAGGCGGCTGACTCACATTGGCCGATTGGTAGTCTTCGCTCTGCACAAAGCCCTGCATATTGGCGGTTACCGAATCCGGGGTGACCAGTTGGTAGTTGCCCGCGTCAGCACCGGTCAGTGACGCATCCACCAGCACACGGTTCTCGCCCGGCGCGAGGCTGGCGAACAAACCGCTGAGCTGCAGCGCAACGTCGTCACCGCTGATGGTGCCGTTCAACACACCTTCGAGGGTTGCCGTCAGCGAGCCGTCAAACAGCTTGTCCAGGGCGCGGATGTCGGCGGTGATGGTTTTGCGGTCAATGTTGGCCGTGGTGATGCTATTGGTGGTGAGCACATAGTTGCCCGCATCACCGCCACCGAGTGAGCCGCTGACGGTGACCTGCTTGCCGGTGCCGACGTGCTTGTCTGCGAAGGCGCCGGTGGTGTTGAACTGCAGATCATCGTCGTTGATTACGCCGTCCAGGGTGCCGTGGGTGTTGGTGTAGGTGCTGCCATCGTAGGTCTTGCCGTCGGCGGTGATGCTGCCGGTGATAGCCTTGCGTTCGATGGTCAGGGTGCCGTTGACAAAGCTAAGCTCGTAATTGCCATCAGAGCCGCTGGCGATCAGGGTGTAGCTACCCGCATTGGTGCCTTTACCACCGCTGGTGGTGACGCCGGTGAGTACACTGGCATCCTCGCCGTTAACCAGCCCATCTACGGTAAAGCCATCAACACTCTGCTCGGTGCCGTTGTAGGTAGTGGTGCCGCTGTTGGCGGTGACGGTGGCCTGGGCTTTGTTGATGGTCAGGGTGCCGCCACCCGTGGTGATCAGGTCGTAGCCCTGCTGATTGGAGTACAGACCACTCATGTCGAGAGCGTAGGTGCCGGCGTTTTTGCCGCCGATGGGCTGACCGAAAATGCGATCAGCATCGTACGCACCAGCGGCGTTCCAACTGCCGCCCTGTTCCGTGCCGCTATAGGTGGTGGTGCTGTTTTCGCCGGTCACCTCAAGGGCGATCAAAAAACGGCGCAGCAGCGGGGCGGTATAACCTTCGTAGATACGCCAGACCCTGTCCGTGCCGCCCTGTGCATCAATATCCCAGCCAGCGAAGCTATCGGCTTGCCGCATTTGTGCGGTGGTGAGGCCTGTGGCGCCTGTGCTGCTGCCGAAACCCACCCCGTTGGCCTGGCCGCTGCTGTCGACATTCCAGTAGCTGTCGGTGACGCCGTTGCCAATCTGATAGCCAACGAAGCCGCCGACACTATCGCCGGGGACCCGTCCGCTGGCGTAGCTCTGGTTGATAACACCGAAATTCGCGCCCACCAGCCCGCCAACTGATACCTCAACGCCGCTGACATCGCCGGTGGCATAGCTTTGCGTAATGTCCCCATAGGAGGCGCCGACTAGCCCGCCCACACCCGCCTCGCCAGAGACGTCGGCTGTCGCATAGCTCTGTTCGATTGAGCCTTCGGATTGACCAGCCAAGCCACCCACTGCGATCTTGCCTGTGATGGTCCCCGCCACCGAGCTGTGAATGATCCGGCCCCCGGTGCCCCCCTGACTCTGATCGAAAAGTTCCCCCACAAGACCGCCGACATTTTCTCGCCCTGTGATCGAGGCATTGTGCAGGTGGGTATTGCGGATCTGACCACCGGTCATCACCGCAAACAGACCGACGTCATTTTTTTCAGGACGATTGATGGTGAGGCCATCGATGATATGACCCAGACCATCGAAATTGCCGGTATAAGGCGGGGCAATTGGATCAAACCCCGCTCCACCATTCCAACTGGCGGTAGCGGTGGCGTCGATATGATTGCCAAGCAGGTAGTTGGCCGTGACGTCGTCGCGCATGGCCTGTAGCTGCTCGACGTTCTGGATCACGGTGTAGAGCGCCGGGCGGTTGGTGGCGTCGAGGGTGCCGGTGGGCAGGTCGTTTTTGTTGAACACCCGGTTGCCGGCCAGCGCGCGGAGGTAGGGGGTGGTTTGATCGTTGGCATTGGCCCAGGTGCCGGCAAAGTCAAAACCGCTGAAGTTGGCGGCGTCAAACATCTGCGCGGTGGTGAGGCCGGTGGAGCCGGCGGCGCTGCCGTAGCCCATCGCACTGGCCTGGCCGCTGGTCTCGGTGTTCCAGTAGCTGTTGGTGATGGTGCCACTCTGCCGGCTGCCGATGAGTGCACCGGTGTATTGGGAGCCGCTGACTTGCCCAGTGGCATAACTCTGGTTGATCGTCCCCAAAGATTGGCCAACCAGTCCACCTACGTAACTTCCGCCAGTCACCTTGCCGGTTGCATAGCTGCGGTCGATGCTACCGATCCCCCCCAGGTAACCGACCAGACCGCCAACGTAATCTTGAGTACTCTCCACGCTGGAGCTGGAATAACTATCGGTGATCTGGCCGCGCATATTGCCCACCAGCCCACCAGTATCGTTGCCAGAGTCCACGGTGCCACTACTGAGGCTGTGTTCAATGGTGCCACTGAAGGCTCCAGCCAACCCGCCGCTGATGAAGCTTGTAGCGACAATATCGCCTTGTGCCGAGCTGTGGCTGATGCGACTGTTATTAGTCCCGCTACCAACTAGCCCGCCAACCGCGCTACGTCCGGTGATGGTGGTGTTAGTCAGCCCGATATTGCTGATCTGGCTAGCGGAGATCACTCCAAACAGGCCGACGTAATCGGTATTGGGGCGGTTGATGGTCAGGCCGTTGATGCTATGGCCCTGGCCATCAAAGCTGCCGGTGTAGCGGTTAGACCAGTCCCCAACAGGCACAAAGCCCGCACCGCCATTCCAGTTGGCGGTGCCGCTGGCGTCGATATTGTTGGTCAGCGCAACGTGGCTGCTTAACAGGCTGCGCGAGGCGATGCCTTGCAGGCCGTAGAGGTCGAAGATCTGGTAAGCGTTGCCGTCGCTGCCATCGCCGCCAGTGGCGCGCAGGAAGCTGGCATTGGCGGTGTTGAGGCGGAAGTCCCTGGCCGAGAAATCGGCAAGATTGCTGCCCAACTGGCTCCAGGCGCCGCCTTGCAGATTAAAGGTGCCGACGTTGACCGCGCCGCCTGCGCTGATATTGCCACCGGCGTTGAGGGTCAGGCCGCCGTTGGTCGCGGTGATGGCTTCATTGATCTGAATGTCGTTGTGGGCATCCAGCGAGAGGGTGGTGTTGGCGTTCCAGCTCACTGCCCCGTTGACGTACATATCTCCGGGCTCGGTGCCGTCGTCGACGGTGGCCAGGGTAACGTTGTTGTTTTCCAGATTGGCGCTCAGGGTCGCAGCGCCGATGCCGCTGGCGGTTTGGGGGTCGCTGCTGTCGCTGATGGTGAAATCAGTCGGGTCGATCAGCCATTCGCCAGTGGTGCCGTTGTTGGCTTTGGTGGTGACCTGGGTGCCGCCAGCGATTTTGACGTGGGCGCCGGAGGTGTCGATAAAACCGCCGTCGCCGCTGTTTGGCGCAGAGGCATCCAGTGTGCCGGCCACATTCACCGTGCCGCCGTTAAAGCCACCCTTGAGCACGATGGTGCCGCTCTGGTTGTCCAGGGTTTGTGCTTCGACGATGCCGGTGTTGTTGACCACGGTTTGCAGCAGGGCGTTGGTGGCGTTGGCGGTCATGATGACCTGGCCGCCGTTGGCGCGAACCAACTGGTGGTTTTCCACCAGTGCATTCAGGGTGCCTTCATCCACGGTCACGTTGAGCAGGCCGTCACCGGCAAAGTCCAGGGTGATCTGGTCACCTGCGGCCAGCG
Organism: Halopseudomonas sp. T1L2; assembly: GCF_055397385.1. Lineage (NCBI taxonomy): Bacteria > Pseudomonadati > Pseudomonadota > Gammaproteobacteria > Pseudomonadales > Pseudomonadaceae > Halopseudomonas > Halopseudomonas sp. T1L2. The sequence goes on from NZ_AP040865.1 coordinate 3,729,568, forward strand.
CCACCGTGCCCTGATTCGCTTGAATAACACCGTGGTTACTGACCTGCCCGCCGAGCAGGGCGACTGCGCCCTGGTCGGCATTTAGGGTGCCGCGGTTGATGACCGCGGCGTTGTTGCCGTCGCCGCTGAACTGGTAATTGCCGTTGTTGAAGTCTTCATCACTGAGACTCAAGGTCGAGGCCACCAGCGCACCGACGTTGACCGCTGCCCCCTGCCCAAACAACACGCCGTTGGGGTTGATCAGAAAGACCTTGCCGTTGGCGTTGAGGTTGCCGTAGATCGCCGAGGCGTCTTCACCAATCACCCGGTTCAACGCCACCGAGTTGCTGCCCGGCTGGTAGAAGTTGACCGTATGGCCCGCACCAATGTCGAAGCTGTCCCAGTTGGTGATCAGCCTGTCGCTGTTCTGCTGCACGTTCAGGCTGTTGCCATCCTGGCTGATGCTGCCGGAACCGCCGACGATATTGCCGCCGGTGGGCAGGTCAGCAGCATGCAGGTTGGCTGCACTCAGGCTGATGGCGATGGCCAGGGCGGTGGGGGCGAACGTGTGCTGTGTGCGGGTCATGGGTCTGTCCTTTTCTGGTGGCGGGTACTACCCCGTGTTTACGGTGTTGGCAGGCAGTGGACCTAGAACATCCACTGCACCTGACCCCAGAGGTAAACGTCTTCCGGTTCGTCGCTGACGGCTTGCTCACCATCCAGCGAAGTGGCTGCGGTGGCGCTGACCTGCCACTGGTGATGCGGTCGCCAGTAGGCGGCAACCCCGGCACCGGTGAGGTTGCGATGGCGGTCGCCGATAGGCAGCGGGTCCTTGTTGTAGGTGATTTCGCCGGCTTCCAGGAAGGCGCCCAGCTGCCATTGGCCGTTCAGGGCGTAGCGCAGTTCGGTACTGGCCAGCCAGCCCTCATCACCGGAGGCTTCGCCCTGCGGGAAGGCGCGAATGCCGTAGGCACCGCCCAGACTCATCTTCTCGACGGAATCCAGATTGCCGTCGGCCAGTTGGCCACGCAGGTTCAGGTTCAGGGTGAAGCGCGGGCTGAGACGCTGCTGGCGCAGCAGTGCCAGGTTGACTTTGTGGTAGCGGCCTTCGGTGCCGTAAAAGTCGGATGCGACGGCGTAGGGGCTGTCCAGCGACAGCTCGCCGTGGGTCCAGCTCAGGCGGTAGCTGTTGGCGCTGCCGCCCAGCAGGTCGTCACGCCAGTAGCCGTTGACCAGATCGAGGGTGACGCTGCGCAGGGTTTTCTCGCTGGCGACACCAAGCTGCTCGTCTTCCAGGTCGCGGTAGCGCCATTCGATGCGGCTGGATACGCCCCAGCTGCGTTGCTGCCACCAGTCCTGGCTGGCAAACAGGCTGCCGGTGGCGGCTTCGCCCTTGGCGTTGAGGCTGTCGAAGTCCTTGCCCAGTTCGTATTCCAGCCAGGACAGGCCAAACCCGACGCGGGTGTTCCACGGGCCCACTGGCAGTTCGTATTGGGTGCTCAGGTATTTTTGGTCGCCGTCGGAGACCAGCGCCTGCAGTTGCAGGCTGTCACCCAGCCCGAAGGGATTGGCTATGGCAAGGCCGCCGGTCAGGCGGTATTCGCCGTTGTAGGTGTTGCCATAGTTGTCGAGCGACAGTTGCCCGCTCAGCGCTGGCAAGTCGTTTACGTCGATATCCAATGCGCTGGTACCGACCTGTTCACCGCGAGACAGCCGCGAGTTGACCTGGCTGGCGGGCAGCGCATCGAGGCTCATCAGCGCATTTTCCAGTGCGCCGGCGCGTACGCCATCGCCGGCGCTCAGGCCGCGAGTGGCGTTTTGCAGCAGGCGGTCAGGCAGCGCGCTTTGGTTGTTGAGCCGAACCTGGTCGTATTTGCCTTCGACGATTTGAATGGTCAGGTAGCCGTCATCAATTTCCTGGGGGGGCAGGATGGCGCGGGCGAGTAGCCAGTCGTGCTGGCGATACCAGGTGGTAATCCGGTCAGCGGCCTGTTGCAGCTGCCCAAGGGTGAGGGCTTGGCCGGACAGGTCGAGCAACAGGGCGGCCAGTTGGTCATCACTGAAGGCGGTGTTGCCCGTGAAGCGAAAGCCGAGGATGTTGACGGTCTGCCCGCCGGCAGTCTGTTCGGTGGCCGATGGCGGGGTCAGGGTGGGTGTGTCGGCCGGTGGTTCGGGCGGCAGATCCAGCGGTCTGGTTTCGAGGTCGCGCAGGGCGCCACCGGCGGTTTCTGCAGCTTGCAGCGGTGCTGCTGCAAGGCATGAAATCAGGCCAAGGGCCTGCAGACTGGATACGGTGGCCAGTTTTTTCACGGAGTCTCCCATCCCTAGTTACGCTGTGCGTTATTGGAAAGGGTGGGAGGGTAGCAACGGGCTATTGAAGCGGCTTCCACTCAGCGCCACAACAGCCGCTGAAAGCCGTCTTAAAAGGGCGCCTCGGCCGCTTGTCCGGTGCTGGCGAGCTCACGCACTTCGCCAGGTGTCAAACCAAAGCGCCGCCTGAAGGCACGATAGAACCAGGACGGGTTATTGAAGCCGGCTTCATAGACGATGTCGGCCACCTTTTTATGCGCGTGCGCAGCGCTGCTCAGGCACTGGAACACCCGCTCCAGGCGCAGCCCCAGGACATAGTCGGTAAAACTCTGGCCTTCCTGTTCGAACATGGCGCGAATGTAGCCGGGCGAGACGCCGTGCCGTTTGGCCAGCCAGCCCAGGGAGGTCTCGCCGTGCCAGGCACTGATGCGCAGGTCAGCCTTGACTGCCCGCAGTCTGGCCTGCTTGAGGCCGCGATGCCGGGCGGTGATCTCAATATCGCGCGGGGCTCCAACCGAGAGCGCGGCCAGATCCAGCAGCCGGTTGGTGTCGGCGAGGATATCGGTGCCTTTCAGGTCGGGTTCTTTTACCAGGTCGATGGCACAGTGGGCCAGATGGGCGAATGTCTCCCGGGATAAATGGGGTGTTTTGCTCGCCCGTTCGAGGTCACCGACCAGCGGGCCAAGCAGGGCCCGAGAGAAGCAGATATTGAGCATGTAGGTGCGATTGCCGTGAAACTCGATGGTGCCGGGGCGGTCGTTGAAACTGAAGCAGCCGGCGCCCGGGCCGCACTCTATCTCGCCAACGCCGGCCAGTTCTGAGCGCCAGGGCGCATTGCCGGTGGGGTTGAGCAACAGGGCAAAGTCGTCGTTGCCGTCCTGCAGCTGCCTGGAGCGGCGGTTCACAATGATTGGCGAGCACTGGATCAGCGCTATGGATACACCGGGCAGCAGGCGAATGCGAGTTTCGATATCAGGGGCCCTACCCCTTGGGAGCGAAACGTCGATGTTGGCCATCGCCGCATAGATGTCCAGCGATGCTTCCAGCCGCTCTGCTTCGGGGTAGCTTGAGGTGGAGAATGTAATGTAGGACATGCAGCGTTGTGAACTCTTCCTGAGACGCCCGAACGAGCCTTCCGCAATTTGACTTCGCTGTCAAATCGGCTGACATGTCAGCCAGACAAATGTAACTTTGTATCGTTTGCAATACTAAATGCTAATCACTATCATTAGTGAGTTGTGCGTTCTGCCTCGGGATGCACGCTTTCGGAACGTGCCCGGGTGATATCGACCGACCGGGCTCTGACAATGGTGATTGGCATGACACGATGTCTATTCTGGTGGGCGCATGACTAGTGCGTTCGGCCTCCCACTGGTTTCGCGGATTCTCGCGGCGACCTTCGGTGTTTACGCATTTATATGGGGTGTTGTCGCCCTGGGCATAGTGAGCCTGAGCGCTATCGGTGTTGAGTTCCACAGTGCCGAGCAAAGCATGCTGATGTTTGGGCTGCTGCTCTACGTTGCGTTGTTTATCTGGGTGTTCGCCGTTAAAAGTCTGCTGCGGATCTGGCTGGTGCTCGGGCTCGGTGCAGCGCTGATGCTGTCGGCGGCCTGGCTGCTGCAGCCTTTGCTGCTATGCCAGGAGGCCGCATGCTGAACAACTTTCGTCTCTCCATGGCCTGGGTGCACACCTGGTTCGGGCTGGTGCTCGGTTTTGTGCTGATGGTGGCGTTCTTCTTTGGTTCGCTGTCGGTGTTTGACCGCGAGATTGATCGCTGGGCGGTGCCCGCGACCCGCTTCGAGCCACAGCCGATGCCGTCCTACGATAACCTGCTGGCCGATGTGTATACCCGCCTCAAACCGGATCCGGTCGATATGGCCGCAACGGCGAAGCGGGTCATTGGCGAGTTACCGGCGGCTGACACCATGCCGCTGGTTTCCCTGTTTGCCTATACCACGCACCGCGATCCGGTGCTGCTGATCGGCGGCGAGTTCGGGATTCCCAATCAGCCGAAGGACCCGGCCGATGACCATCTGCATGTGCATGGCCGGGCGACGGTGGATCCGCGTACTGGAGAGTTTCTGCCGGATGACGCGCTGAAGATCGGCAGCGACTGGTTTTACCCGCTGCACTACAGCCTGCATCTGAACTGGATGTACCTCGGTACCTACGTGGTCGGGCTGGCGGGGCTGGTGATGCTGGTTGCGCTGATTACCGGGGTGATCATGCATCGCAAGGTGTTTCGCGAGTTCTTCACATTCCGGCCAAACAAGCGCATCCAGCGCAGCGCGCTGGATCTGCATAACATGACGGGTGTGGTTGCACTGCCATTTCACTTCTTCTTTGCCTTTACCGGGGTGCTGATTTTTGCCGGCTTTTATTACTTCCCGGCGTCGCAGACGCTGCTCAAGCCGCTGCACGATCAGCATGAGGTGCTGGAGGCCGCGCACACCGGGCTGCCCCATGACGAGGCGGGTATTCCTGCGCCGCTGGCGTCGGTCGATGCCATGGTGGCCGAGGCCAGGCGCATCTGGGCTGAGCGCGATATGGCCGGTGAGGTCGGTTTCCTGACCATCGAACATCTTGGCGATGCCAACGGCTACGTCAGTATCTACCGTGCGGGAAGTGATCGGGTTGCGCTGGTTGGCGAGGGTATTCACTTCCGTGCCAGCACTGGCGAGCTGCTGCGCGAAGATCCGCCGAGCCCGCCGGTGGAAGCGGTCGCGCGGTTTCTGACGGGGCTGCATTTGCAGCACTTTGAGCACTGGGCGCTGCGCTGGCTGTATGTGCTGGGCGGCCTGTTGGGCTGCGTGTGCATTGCCACCGGTTTTGTCTTCTTCGTGGAAAAGCGCAAACAGGATCATGCCCGCCGCGGGCTTCAGGGTTGCAGAGTGGTTGATGCGCTGGCGGTTGCCAGCGTGACCGGGATGGTGCTGGCAGCCGTCGCCATGCTGGTGGCCAACCGTATCCTGCCGGAGGCTGTGGTCGGCAAGGGTGAGTGGGAAAAGGCCGTGTTCTGGTGCGCTTGGGGGCTGTCATTGCTGCACGCGTTGTGGCGCAGCGCGCCCGTGGCCAAGGCGTTGCGTAATCCGGCCTGGGCTGAGCAGTGCTGGCTGCTGGCGCTGCTGATGGTGACGGCTGTGCTGTTGAACTGGGTAAGCACCGGTGATCACCTGTTCAAGACCGTGGTTACGGATCCCTATTGGCCGGTTGCCGGGGTGGACCTCAGCCTGTTGGCGTCGGCGGCCGTGGCGGTGTTTGCGGCCCGCAAGCTGGCTCAGCCGCGAACGGTTCAGGCCTCTGCACAGAGTCGGGAGGTGGTCTATGACTGACTCTGTCTGGTTGCTGCTGGCGGCCGTTGCCATGCTGCTGGCTACCGGCTGGCTTGCCCTGTCTCTGCCGCCTCACTGGCGCCAGGTATTCGGTACCGACGCGCCGCCATCGGCCTTGCGCCTGCGTGCAGCAGGCTGGAGTGCGCTGCTGGCAGCGGCGGTCTGCTGCTTTGCGGCAGATCATCCGTCGATGGCAGTGCTGGTCTGGTTTACCCTGTTCTCTGCAGCCGCGATGATCACCAGTATGGTGTTGAGTTACCGTCCGGCCTTGTTGCGCCCGCTCTGCCCGTCGCTGCTGCGCCTGCCTTGATCTCACCGCAGGTCGACGGTGCGTTTGCTTGCCTGGGGTCAGAAGTTGGTAAAAGTATGTAAATTCGCTACTTCCGAAGGCTGATCTTTCCTAAAGTCTGGCATTCGAGGCGGCGCCTCGCGCCGCTGCTGTTCAGAATACGGATTACATGCCATGTCTCTCCCTCAGTCTTCTCCCCGGTCCCTTCGCAACTGGCTGCTGCTGGCTGCGGCTGTTGCTGGCGCGGGCACCTTCGCCTGGTTTCAGTTCGGCAGTCAAACTGCGCCCGTCCAGCCGGACGCCCTGCGGCGCATGGGCTGGGATGCGCCTGCTGTGGTTCGGGTCGAGCCGGCGGCGCTGGGGCAACTGGACGTGCAGATCAAGTCGATAGGCACGGTCACCCCGCTCAACACGGTTACCGTTCAGAGCCGGGTCAGTGGCGTGCTGGAAAAGGTGGTGTTCGAGGAGGGCGCAAGGGTAGAGCAGGGCGCGTTGCTGGCCGAGATTGATCCTTTGCCCTATCGTGCCCAGCTTGAGCAGGCCGAGGGTCAATTACAGCAGAATCGCGCCAAGCTGGAGAACGCCCGGGCCGATCTGAAACTCTACGAGCAGCTCTGGGAGCAGGATTCCATCGCACGCCAGCAGCTCAGTGACCAGCGGGCGCTGGTGCAGGAGTTGCTCGGTACGGTGCGTGCCAATCAGGCCCAGGTGGACGACGCCAGGTTGCAGCTGTCCTGGACGCGGATCACCGCGCCGCTGTCCGGTCGCCTCGGTCTGCGCAAGGTCGACCAGGGCAACCTGGTGACCGGTAGCGAAGCGGAGGGGCTGGTCAGCATTACCCAGACCCAGCCGATCGCGGTCAATTTTACCGTGCCGGAGGTTGACGTGCCGGCCCTTCGCGACGCGCGCCGGGGCGATGCACCACTGAAGGTCGAGGTGCTGGATCGAGGCGAGCAGCGGGTGCTGGCCACCGGCGAGCTGACCACCCTCGACAACCAGATTGATACCAGCACGGGCACGCTGCGGGTGCGCGCGCAGTTTGCCAACGAAGATGAAGCACTGTTCCCCAACCAGTTCGTCAATGTGCACCTGCGGCTGAAGACGCTGGAGTCGGTAGTGACTATTCCTGGTGATGCGGTGCAGTTCGGTACCGAGCGCAATTACGTTTACGTTGTGCAGGACAACAAGGCCTATGTGCGCAATGTGGTGCTGGGCGCCGCCGCAGACGGCCGGGTAGCGGTCACCGAGGGGCTGGAGCCGGGCGAGCTGGTGGTACTCGAAGGGCTGGATCGGCTGCGTGACGGCAAGCAGGTCAATATTCCTGACGCCAGTGGCGCAGTAGCCGGTGCGGCACGCACGCCTGCTGCTGCGGATGCGGTACGGGCAGGGCAGGACCGCCCGGGCGCGGGTGAGCGCCGCGGCCCGCCGCCGGCAAACTGAGGCTGATTGATGAAAGGTCTCTCGACGCCCTTTATTCTGCGCCCGGTAGCCACGTCGCTGCTGTTGCTGGCGTTTCTGATCGCCGGCCTGGTTTCCTGGCGGCTGCTGCCGGTCGCTGCGCTGCCGCAGGTGGATTACCCGATCATTCAGGTGTTTACCTTTCAGCCGGGTGCCGGGCCCGAGGTGACAGCGCGCACCATTACTGCACCGCTGGAACGCTACCTCGGGCAGATTCCGGGCCTGAAGCAGATGTCCTCGACCAGCTCTGGCGGGGCGTCGGTCATTACCCTGCAGTTTGATCTCGGCGAGGATCTGGGCGTGGCCGAGCAGGAAGTGCAGGCGGCAATGAATACCGCCGACAGCCTGCTGCCGAATGACCTGCCAACGCCGCCGATCTACCGCAAGGTCAACCCGGCGGACGCGCCAATTCTGACCTTGGCGATTACCTCCGACAGCCTGCCGCTGCCGGAGGTGCATGATCTGGTCGACACCCGCATGGCGCAGAAACTGGCGCAGATTTCCGGTGTTGGCCTGGTCAGTCTGGCCGGTGGTCAGCGGCCGGCGGTGCGGGTGCTGGTCAACCCGATGGCGCTGGCGTCCTACGGGCTCAGTCTCGATCAGGTGCGCCAGAGCATTGCCGTCACCAACGTCAACCAGCCCAAGGGCAGTTTCGACGGCCCGACGCGCAGCACCATGCTCGATGCCAACGATCAGATTCGCTCGGTCGAGGATTACCGCAAGCTGATCCTCACCTGGCAGGACGGTGCACCGCTGCGGCTCGGTGACGTCGCAACCATCATCGACGGTGCCGAAGACCGCTTTCTCGCCGCCTGGGCCAACGGCCAGCCGGCGGTACTGCTGAATGTCCAGCGTCAGCCGGGTGCCAACGTCATCGAGGTCACTGACCGGGTGCGTGAGTTGCTGCCACAGCTGGCCGGCACCTTGCCTTCGGCGGTGGATGTCACCGTGTTGACCGACCGTACCCACAGCATTCGCGCCTCGGTACGTGACACCCAGAAGGAACTGCTGTTTGCGGTTGCGCTGGTGGTATTGGTCACGTTCGTCTTCCTGCGCAGCATTCCGGCGACCATCATCCCTAGCATCGTGGTACCGCTGTCGCTGGTCGGCACCTTTGCCTTCATGTATCTGATGGACTTCTCGGTCAACAACCTGACCCTGATGGCGCTGACCATTGCCACCGGCTTTGTGGTGGATGACGCCATTGTCATGCTGGAGAACGTGGCGCGGCACCGGGAGATGGGCGAAACGCCAATGCAGGCGGCGCTCAAGGGCGCGGGCGAGATCGGTTTTACCCTGATGTCGCTGACCTTCTCGCTGGTCGCGGTGCTGATTCCGCTGCTGTTCATGCCGGATGTGGTGGGGCGGCTGTTCCACGAGTTTGCCATCACCCTGGCGGTGGCCATCGTCATCTCGCTGGTGGTGTCGCTGACGCTGACGCCGATGATGTGCGCGCGCATGCTCAGCACGCCGCCGCAGGAGAAGTCCGACGGTTTGCTGCATGGGGTGATTGAACGCTACGGCCGTGCTCTGGACTGGGTGCTGGAGCGCCAGACCCCGGCGCTGCTGGTGATGCTCGGCACCATCGCCTTGACCGGGTTGCTGTACCTTGCCGTCGACAAGGACTTCTTTCCGGTGCAGGACAGCAACGTCATCCAGGTGGTGACCGAAGGTCCGCAGGACATTTCCTTCACCGCCATGGCCGAGCGTCAGCAGCAGTTGGCTCAGGCCCTTCTGCAGGACCCGGGCATCGAGAGTCTGTCGTCATTTATCGGTGTGGACGGCGTCAACGTGACGGTCAACAGCGGGCGCATTCTGATCAACCTGCCGCCGCACGACCAGCGCGACGAGAGCCTGTTCGAGGTGATGGCGCGGCTGCGCGAGCGGGCGGCGAGCGTCGACGGTATCAGCGCCTGGTTCCAGCCGGTGCAGGAGCTGACTATCGAAGACCGGGTCAGCCGCACCCAGTACCAGTTCAGCCTGACCAGCCTTGACAGCGATGCGCTGCATGAGTGGGTGCCGCAGATGGTTGCCGCACTCAACGCCCGTCCGGAGCTGAGCGAGGTGGCGGCGGATTTGCAGCAGCGCGGTATGCAGGCTTACGTCGACATTGACCGCGACGCGGCAGCGCGGTTCGGCCTCGATGTGACGGATATAGCCAATACGCTCTACAACGCCTTCGGCCAGCGCCAGATCGCGACGCTTTTTACCCAGTCAAATCAGTACCGGGTGATCATGGAGGTCGACCCGCAATTTGCCGGTGACCCGGAGAGCCTGCAACGGCTGTTTATCACTACCGCAGACGGTAGCTCGGTGCCGCTGGCCAGTGTGGCGCGGGTACAACAGCGGGCGGCGCCGCTGCTGATCAACCATCAGGGCCAGTTTCCTGCGACCACGGTATCGTTCAACCTGGCCGATGGCGCGTCGCTGGGCGATGCGGTTGAGGCGATTGAGCAGGTGCAGCAGGCGCTGGGCCTGCCGGCGACCATCGAACTGCGCTTTCAGGGGGCGGCTGAGGCCTTTCGTGCGTCGCTCGGTAACACCCTGTGGTTGATTCTGGCCGCCGTGCTGACCATGTATATCGTGCTGGGCGTGCTCTACGAGAGCACCATTCACCCGGTCACCATCCTCTCTACCTTGCCGTCCGCCACGGTGGGCGCGCTGCTGGCGCTGCTGCTCACCGACCGGGCGCTGGACATGATCTCGGTGGTCGGCATCGTGCTGCTGATCGGTCTGGTCAAGAAGAACGGCATCATGATGGTCGACTTTGCCCTGGAGGCGCAGCGCAATCAGGGCATGAGCCCGCGTGAGGCGATCCATCGGGCAGCGATGTTGCGTTTCAGGCCGATCTTGATGACCACGCTGGCGGCCTTGTTTGGCGCACTGCCGCTGATGCTGGCCAGCGGCTCCGGCGCCGAACTGCGCCAGCCGCTGGGGGTGGTGATGGTGGGCGGTCTGCTGGTCAGTCAGGTGCTGACCCTGTTCACCACGCCGGTGGTCTATCTGTTCTTCGACCGTCTGGCCGGCAAGCCGGCGGCGCAACCGGCTGAGGCGCTGGAGTGAGCGGCGGATTTCTGCATCGCCCGATCGGGCTGACGCTGGCTGCCGTGGCGCTGGTGCTGTCCGGCCTGCTGTGCTGGCGCCTGCTGCCGGTCGCGCCGCTGCCACAGCTGGATGTACCGATGATCGTGGTCACCGCCAGTTTACCCGGGGCCAGCCCGGAGAGCATGGCAACCACAGTGGCAACGCCGCTGGAGCGGGCGTTGGGTGCCATCTCGGGGGTAACCGGCATCTCTTCCAACAGCAGTCAGGGTTCGGCGCAGATTGCGCTGACCTTCGAGCTGGGGCGCGACCTGAATGAAGCCGCCCGGGAGGTGCAGGCGGCCATCAACACGGTGCGCGGCGACTTGCCGGCAGGCATGCCCGGCAACCCGCAGTATCGCAAGATCGACCCGTCCCAGGCGCCGATCATGGGGCTGGCGTTGAGCTCGCCCAACCTGTCGCCAAGTGAGCTGTACGACATCGGCTCGACCATTCTGGCGCAGAAGCTGGCGCAGATCTCCGGCGTGGGCGAGGTCAGTGTGGATGGCGCGTCTCTGCCGGCAGTGCGCGTGCAACTCGATGCCGGCGCGTTGCTGCATTACGGTATTGCCCTGGACGAGGTACGCAGCGCCATCGCCAACAGCAATGCGTTGCGCCCGCTCGGGGTGATCGAGCAGGGCGAGCAGCGCTGGCAGGTGCAGACCAGCGATTCGCTGCGCACCGCGGCGGCCTACCGCTTGCTGGTGGTCCGCCATCAGGACGGTGCGGTGGTGCGCCTCGGTGATGTCGCCAGGGTCACCGACTCGGTTGAGGACCGCTACAGCAGCGGCTTTCATAACGAGCGTCAGGCGGTGGTGCTGAGCATCAGCCGGCAGAGCGGTGCCAATATCGTCGAGACCATCGACAACATCTATGCTCGGCTGCCGCAACTGATCAACCTGTTGCCGGAAGACGCGCAGCTGTCGGTGGTGATGGATCGCTCACCGGTGATTCGCGCTACCCTGCGCGAGGCGCAGATTTCCCTGCTGCTGGCGACGCTGCTGGTGGTCGCCGTGGTTTGGCTGTTCCTCGGCAATTTGCGTGCGGCGCTGATTCCGTCGACGGCGATTCCGGTCTCGCTGATCGGCAGCTTTGTGGTCATGTATTTCTTCGGCTTCTCGCTCAACAACCTGTCGCTGATGGCGCTGATCGTCGGTGCCGGCCTGGTGGTGGATGACGCCATTGTGGTGCTGGAGAACGTCCAGCGGCACATGGGCAACGGCCTGTCGCCGCTGGACGCCGCAGCGCGCAGTGCCCGAGAGCTGCGCTTTACCCTGATTGCCATGACGCTGGCACTGGCGGTGGTGTTTGCCTCGATCCTGTTGCTGGGCGGCCTGATCCGTCAGCTATTCGAGGAGTTTTCCATCACCCTGGTGGCGGCCATGCTGATCTCGCTGCTGGTATCGCTGACGCTGACGCCCAGCCTGTGCGCGCTGTGGCTGAAACCCACGCCGGCCGGGCACAAACAGGATGACAGGGACTCCCTGTTTGCCAGACTGCGCGGTGGCTACGACCGCTCGCTGCATTGGACGCTCAACCATAGACCGATCGCGCTGCTGGTGCTGCTGGCGGCGATCGGCAGCAGTGCCTGGCTGGCGGCAACCCTGCCGGAAGAAGCTCTGCCGCAGCAGGATTCGGGGCAGATTCGTGGCTTCCTGCGCGGCGATGACGGCATGTCGTTCCAGATCATGCAGCCGAAGATCGAGGCCTACCGGCAATACATTCTGGCCGATCCGGCGGTCGCCGACCTGACCGGCACCAGCGGCGGCAGCGGCGGTCTGACCAACGCCCAGCTGACCATTCGGCTCAAACCGCTGGCCGAACGCAAGGTCTCCGCCCAGGCGGTGGTCGATCGCCTGCGCGCCAACGCACCGGCGGTGCCGGGTGTAATGATGATGCTGATGGTGGATCAGGATCTGCAGTTCCGCCCGCCGTATCGGCGCAGTGAATACGAGGTACTGCTGCGTTCGGACTCGCTGGCGCAGCTCAAGGTGTGGTCGCGCAAGGTGGCCCAGGCGATGACGCAGAGCCCGCTGCTGGTGGATGTGGATTCGATGGACGGCGACGAGACCCGTCAGGTGGTGCTCGATATCGACCGCGAAGCTGCGCGGCGTGTCGGCGTCGATATGCAGACTATCGCCTCGACCCTGAACAACTCCTTCTCTCAACGTCAGGTTGCCACCCTGTACGACGAGCTGAACCAGTATCGGGTGGTGATGGAGTTGGACTCGCGCTACACCGAGCGCCCTGAAGTGCTGGCTCAGCTCGAGGTTATGGGCTCGGAGGGGCAGCGGGTGCCACTCTCCAGCTTCGCTACCTGGGGTTACGGCATGGCCGAAGACCGCGTGCGCCACGAAGGGCAGTTTGCCTCGATGGGCGTGGGGTATGCGCTGGCGCCGGGCGTCACCGAAGCGCAGGCCAAGGAGGCCATCGCGCAGATTCTCAACGAGGTGATGTTGCCGAGCGATGTGCATGAGGCACCGCCGTCGGCCAACGATTTTGGCGCTGCGGTTGAGCCGTGGATCTTTGTTGCCGTGCTGCTGGCGGTGTATCTGGTGCTCGGTGTGCTCTACGAGAGTACGCTGCATCCGCTGACCATTCTCTCGACCCTGCCGCCGGCCGGGCTGGGTGCGCTGCTGGCGCTCAAGTTCGGCGGCCAGAGTCTGAGTCTGATCGCCATGCTGGGGCTGTTCCTGCTGATCGGTATCGTGATGAAGAACGCCATCATGATGATCGACTTCGCGCTGGAGCTGCAGCGCCGCGAAGGGCTCAATCCGCAGCAGAGCATTCACCGCGCCGCGCTGCTGCGCCTGCGACCGATTTTGATGACAAACCTCGCCGGCATGCTCGGCGCGGTGCCGTTGATTATGGGCTTTGGCGAAGGTGCCGAGATGCGCCGCCCGCTGGGGATCACCATTTTTGGTGGCTTGGCGCTGAGCCAATTGCTGACGCTGTACACCACGCCGGCGGTCTATCTGTATCTGGAAAACCTGCGTCAGCGCGTGTTGTGCCGTGGTGCAACCGAACCTTCCTCACCCTCAACCTGATCGGGGCTGTTACCGATGAAGCTCTCCCTGCTGTCTACCTCTGTTGTTCTGGCCACTGCGCTGATTGGCGGCTGTACGCTCGGCCCGGATTACCGGGTGCCGACCACGGTCGAGCCCTCAGCGCTGCGCTATGACCAGGGCTGGCAGCCGATGCCGGCACAGAGCTGGGCAAGCAGCGGGCGCTGGTGGGAAGTGTTTGGCGATACCGAGCTGAACGCGCTGATCGAGGAGGCCAACCAGCGCAACCAGACGCTGGCACAGGCTGAAGCCCGTTATCGCGCAGCATTGGCGCAGCGCAGACTGAGTACCGGCGAATACAGCCCGACCCTGAGCGCGGCGCTGGATACCGCACGCAGCGGCGGCAGTGAAGTTAGTACCGAGACTCGCAGCAGCGCGCAGCTGGGTATCAGTTGGGAGCTGGATCTGTGGGGGCGGGTGCGCCGTCAGGTCGAGTCCGATACCGCTGCGCTGGAAGCCAGTGCGGCGGATCTGGCCGCCGCCCGGCTGTCGATTCAGTCGGCCGTGATCAACAGCTACATCAATCTGCGCGCCCAGGACCTGCAGTATCGGCTGCTGGAGCAGACGCTGGCGTCCTCAGCCCGTTCGGCCCAGCTGACGCGCAACCAGTACGACGCCGGCATCGTCTCCCGCGCCGACGTGATTCAGGCCGAAACCCAGCTGCAGTCTCTGCGCAGTGACCTGTACGACCTGCAGAATCAGCGGGCGCTGGAACAGAACACCATTGCCGCGCTGCTGGGCCGTGCCCCGGTCGATCTGGAACTGGCGGTAGTCGAGGCGCTGCCCGCGGTGCCGCCGATTCCGGCGCAACTGCCAGCGGAGCTGATTGCCCGCCGCCCGGATGTGGTCTCTGCCGAGCGTGGCGTCGCAGCGGCCAACGCCGATATCGGCGTCGCCATCACCGCCTGGTTGCCCACCCTGACACTGGGCGGCAGCGCCGGTGTCAGCGGCAGTTCGATCAGCGATCTGTGGGATACGCCGGTACGGGTCTGGTCGGTTGGGCCGAGTCTGGCGCAAACCCTGTTTGACGGCGGCCGGCGCAGTGCTTCCCGAGACGCTGCCCTGGCCCGCTACGACGAGCAGGTCGCCGCCTACCGCCAGACCGTACTTGACGCGCTGGCCGATGTGGAAAATGCGCTGGCAACTACCGCCATCCTGCGCGAGAAGGCCGTGCAGCAGGATCGGCTGGTTGAGCTGGCAGAGGAAAACGAACGGGTGATCACCAATCGATACCGGTCGGGGCTTGTTTCCTATCTCGAGGTATCGGTCGCCCAGAACACCACGCTCAGCGCCAAACGTGAACGCATCAGCGTCACCAGCGCGCAACTCGCCGCTGCCACCGAACTGGCTTCGGCCATCGGCGGCGGTTGGCAGGTGGGCGATGATGTGGGAGATGCAGCCGAGCGGCCAGAGCCGTGACGGAGGCTCGCAAACCCTGTTTTGCGAGCTTGAACAGCTGTACTGAGTATCTCAGTCACCCTTTGGGGTGAAGACCAATTGCGACGGGATCCGCATATTCCGCGCTGGTCTTTGCTCAACTCAAGGGAATGTCATGCTGTTTTCCAACGCACGATCTTTTTTTACCCCTGCGGCGGCTTTCCGGCTCTCCATGCTGGCCTCATCTATCCTCGCTGCTTCCTGGTCGCTGTCGGCGGGTGCCGCCAGTGGCTCCTGCGCCACATCGCCGGTGACGACTGCTGTTACCGGGACGTGTCTGATCGATTCCGATAACGACTCTGTCACGGTCGATGTCAGTGGCTCAATCAGTGCCACCGGCACTGGCGTCAGAATCGCTGCGTCCAGCCCGGGACTTATCAGCGGGGTCACGCTGACCAACTCTGGGGCCATTGAGGGGACTGGCTCCGGTGGTTACGGTGTCCATGCGACCGCGCCGTCGGGCCTGGATATCGTTAACCGTACCGATGGCCGCATCACTAGCGCTCAGTCGTTCGCGATTGCCATCGATAACAATTCTGGTCTCCCCTACAGCGCATCGGTCATCAACGATGGCCTGATTTCGGGGGTGTCCGGGATTAATGCATATGGTTCCTCGGGGGCTCGGGCGCAGCTGATGCTGATTAACTCAGGTACGGTTCGGGGCATCGGCAGTTCGGCTATTGAGACCGGTTATGCGGACATCTCGTTGCTTTCCAATACTGGGATAACCTCCTCAGACAGCGGGACTGCAACGATTCATGTGAGATATCAGTCGACGTTGAGCAGTTTCGCCAACGGTACCGCGGCGACGATTGAAAACACCGCATCCAATGGCCGGGCGTTTTGGTCTGAGGGAAGTGATGTCGGCAGCTTTGTTAACGATGGCTTCATGCGCAATTCTTCCAACGTGTTGCCGACCGTTCACATCGTTTCCGGGACGGTGGGCAGTTTGACCAACGGTAGCCTGATTCAGAACCTGGGTAACGCTGAAGCGCTTTATATTGCGCCAACGGTGGCGTCTGCTGGCAGTACGGTTGTGCGTAATAACGCAGGCGCCACTATTTCCAGCCAGCAGCGTGCGGTGATGATTACCAACGCGGCGGACCTGGGCAATTTCATTAACGCCGGCAGTATCATCGGCAACTTCAGCGTCGGCACCAGCAACTCGCTCAGAACGCTGACCATTGGCGGTAACGAGTCTGCGCTGTTCAATGGCATGGTGGATCTGGTCACCTCTACCGCAACGCCCGGCGTTGATGGTGGTGATCTGGCGTTCGTCACTGGCAGTCGCTATGCGATGCTCGGTGATCAGCATTTTCGGGTGCGTAACTTTAACCTGGATGGCGGGACGCTCATTCTGGACCCGCGCGCGTCCAATCGCACCGTGGGGACCGCTGCAACGGTTTTGCTACCGACCATCAGCGGCAACCTGATTGGTGCCGACGGTCAGCTGGAAGTGGTTGTGGTCAACAACACGACCTATGGGCAGCTTGCGGTGGAGGGTGATGTGGATCTCACCGACACCACGCTGGCTGTCAATGTGCAGGCCAACGGCTTGCTCAGCGCGGGTAACCTGTTCGCCGATGTGATCTCCTCTACGGGAGCCATCACCTACGGCAATTTCAGCATCAGCGATAACTCTGCGCTGTGGGACTTCGACACGATACGCAACGCCAGCGATCTGGACCTGCGCCTGACCGCCGACGGCCAGGGTGAATCCAGCAACGCGCCCGGCAACCCGGGTGGTCCGGGCTCTCCTGGAAACACGCCCCTGCCGAACAGCGGCAACGTTATCACCGCTGCGCAAGTCAGTGGCAATACCGTGGCTCAGGGGGCCGCTCCGGTGATTCAGAGCGTTGCCGACGACTACGCGGCAAACGGCTCCACTGGCAGCTCTGAACTCGACTCCATGATTCTGGCTTTGGGTAACTACAGCACGGCGGCCGGGCTGGCCGATGGCGTGGCGACCCTGGCGCCGGCCAGTGTGCATGCTGGCCGGGAGGCTGCTAAAGCGAATCGCCGGATGCGCGAGCTGATTGGTCGCCGTGATGCCTACCTGTATGCGCTGAACCCCGAAACAGCGACAGCCGAGCCAAGCAATGTGTGGGCTCAACCCTACGGCTCGCGGGCGCGTCAGCAGCAGCGTTCCGGTGTCGAAGGCTACGACGTTGACAGCTATGGCGTGCTGCTCGGCATGGATGGCGGTATCGACGACGTGACCGAGCTGGGGGTCGCCTTCGGCATCGGGCGTAGCGATATCGACAGCAACATGTCGGTTGGCGGCTACGAGAGTGAGCTCAACAGCTATCAGCTGCTCGGCTACCTCAACCGTGAACTGGGTAATGATGTCGTGCTGGGGCTGACGGCGGGGCTCGGGTATGCCGAATATGAAACAGACCGCGATCTGTTTAATGGTATGACCGCTCGTTCTGAATACGACGCCTGGACTGCCAGCGCCGGTGCTGAGTTGAAAAAACACTACGCGGTAAATGAGCAGTTTGATGCGGCGGTTCAGGTTGGTCTGAGCTACGACTACACCGATGTTGACGGGTATTCAGAGTCCGGTGCTGGCGCACTCAACCTGGATGTCGATGGCTCCGATTACCAGAGCCTCAATGTCGAAGTCGGTACCGAGCTGGCGTACGATCTTGGCGAGGGCTGGATGCTGTTTGGTCAGGCCGGGGTGAGCTACGACGCATTGGCTGAGCAGGCGAAGCTTGATGCGGTGCTGGTGGGCACGGGCGATCGGTTCGCTACCCGCGGCATTGATGCTGATGCCTGGCGCTATGATGCCGGCTTGGGCGGCAAGTACGTGGTTGATAACGGAGCCGAACTGGCAGCGTTGTATAGCGTATCCGGCCAGAGCGGGTTTGTTGAGCAGGCTGTTACGCTGAATGCGCGCATGGCATTCTGAGTGACAGGGGCCGCTCCCTTTTTTGGGGGGGGCGGCCAATGGCGGCAAGGGAGAATGATGTAATGGATTTGTTGATTGTTGATGATCACCGGCTGTTTGCCGATGCAATGCAGCATGTGTTCGCTGATCACCCGCAGATCGACGCCGTGCACTACGCCTCTGACCATGACGAGGCGCTGCAACAGATAGTGGCGCAGGCCGGAAACGAGCTGATCGTCCTGATGGACCTGAATCTGGCGGGTGAGTCAGGTGTCGATCTGAATAACCGCTTGCGCTCTCTCAACCCCGCCATGCGCACTATTTTCTGTACAGGAGAGCAGCCAACAAACCTCTGCCTTGATGAAGCACTGCTGCGCGCCAGTTCGTTTGTATTCAAAACCGATGCGCTGGCTGATATCCGCGCCTGCATGGACTGCGTGCTGGACGGAGGGCGTTATCAGTCCGCTAGCCTTCGCGGCGTTCAGTCGGTCGTCGCCGAGACGCTCAAACTGAGCGAGCGTGAGGGTGATGTGGCGAGATTATTGATGCAGGGGTTACGCAATGCCGAGATTGCAGCGCGGTTGGGCGTTACCGACAACACGGTAAAAACCCACCTCAAGAGCATTTACTCCAAGCTCGGCGCTCGAAATCGAGCCGATTGTCTGCTGCTACTGGAGAAGCTCCGCTTCCTGGACTGACTCCAGTATCCCCGGTGAATGGTCAAGCGGGATCAGCAGTGTGGTTTGCCAGCTGCCTTTATCGCGGTACACCCTGAGCCGTGCACTGATGGCGCGACACATGTGTTCGATCATGATCAGTCCGTAGCCCTGCAAAGGGTGATCCTGCCGGTTTTCGGCCCCCGTCTCTGCTGTCTCGCTCGCGCTGAAGTGCAGCTGGTAGTGATGCGTGTCTGCACTTGTTGCGATGTGCAGCCCCTGGATTGGGGCATGGTGAACATAATTGTAGAGAATGTTCTCAATGATGCGGGCAAGCGCAAAGGCATCAGAGGTCAGGATCGCCGCCTGGTAGTTTGAGCTGATTGCTGTTTCGGGCTTGACCGTCCTGACGTCCTGTACAACCTTGGCAAGCAGGTCTGCCGGGTTGAATCGGGAGAGCCGCAGTACCTCGTCCTGCTCTTTCAGGCTCACCATGCTCAAGGCGTCGTGCAGGCCATTCAGGGCAACCTCTGTCGCGTTCAGCGCATTGCGCGCAGCGCTGTTGTCCTGCTGCTTCTCGGCCAGCACCTCCAGATACAGCTTGGCGCTGGCCATCGGCTGACGCAGGTCGTGGCCAATGGCGGCGATCAGGTAGTCCTTTTCCAGGTTGGATGACTTCATCTTCTGAAACATGGTGCCAAGCTCAACGGACTTGATGATCAGAGCGACCTGATTTTTATGGGTTAGCAGGCTGAACAGGCTGAGCGCAGCCCAGGCCATGCAGCATAGATACACCAGTGGATGCGCCAGCCCGGTCTGCAGTTGAATGTTGTATCCCAGTGACAGGAACACCGGGGTGAGAAAGGTGATGTAAATTTCCGGATAGCACCCCATGCTGATCGAGGGCATGGCGGAAATGATCACCAGAGCCAGCAATGCGATAGACAGCGTTTGCTGTGACGCGTCGGACAAAAAGACGAATGGCATGTAAGCCCAGAAGCAGCCCCAGAGAACTGACAGCAGCATGTTGACGCGGTGCCATTGACGGATTGAAGGGAGCGATGTGTTGGTGGCGGTCTTGATCTTGCGGAGCGCCAGCCAGGAGCAAATGGCGACGACCAGCAGACTGGCGAACCACATGCCGCGCTGGCCGCTGCCGGCCGCGTTCTGGAAGAACAGTCCGAACAGAACGGCGGCAAGGGCCGAGGCGATCATCCTTGACCAGACTTCGTCGACGAACAGGGTGAAGCGTTGCTGCTCGATGATGTCGGCCTGGGGGTGATTATGAATAAGTCTGGACAGCATCAACAGGTGAACTCAGACGGGCGACCAGCCCATGTTAGAGCCTTGTTATAGCCCGTGCCAAGGCTTGTGGCCATCAGCGTGCCGGCGCTGTTCGCATTCTCAGCGGGCCGATGAGGCGGCCAGCCGACGCGGCGGACGCCAGATTTTTGTGCGGCATGCCTTGTTTAATCCCGCGTGGGGGATGCGCTCAAAGCCCCCCTTGGGTCAGTTTCGCCGGGTCCAGCAGGCGGGTCAGTTCCTCCCGGCTGAGATTGGTGTTTTCCGCGGCCACATCGACGATCGGTCGACCTTCCTTGTAGGCCTGTTTGGCGATTTCGGCGGCTTTCTGGTAGCCGATGATCGGGTTCAGAGCGGTCACCAGTATCGGGTTGCGCGCCAGTGCCTGCTGCAGTCGGTCCTCGCGCACGGTAAAGCTGGCTATGGCCTTGTCGGCCAGCAGGCGAGTGACGTTGCTCAACAGGTGCAGGCTCTCCAGCAGGTTGCGGGCGACCAGCGGCAGCATGACGTTCAGCTCGAAATTGCCGGACTGGCCGGCGAGGGTGATGGTGGCGTCGTTGCCGATCACCTGGGCGGCGGCCATGGCGGCGGCCTCAGGAACCACCGGATTGACCTTGCCCGGCATGATCGAGGAGCCGGGTTGCAGTGCCTCCAGCTCGATCTCGCCAAGCCCGGCCAGGGGCCCTGAGTTCATCCAGCGCAGGTCGTTGGCGATCTTGGTGATGCTGACGGCCAGGGTCTTCAGTTGCCCGGACAGGGCAACGGCGATGTCCTGCGAGCCGATGTGGGTGAAGAAGTTGGCCGCCGGGGCAAAGGTTATGCCGGTGCTGGCGCTCAGTGCGCGGCAGAAGTGCTCGGCGAACGCGGGGTGGGCGTTGACGCCGGTGCCGACCGCGGTGCCGCCCTGGGCGAGACTGTGCAGCATGGGTTGCAGCTGCTCCAGGCGCTGGCGGTTGCCTTCGATCTGATCGGCCCAGGTGTCGAGACTCTGGCTCAGGCGCACCGGCATGGCGTCCATCAGATGGGTGCGGCCGGTTTTGACATGGTGCTCAACGGTGCGTGCCCTGGCTCGGGTGACCTGCTCGAAATGCTGCAGTGCAGGCAGCAGGTCTTCATGCAGGGCCAGTGCGGCGCTGATGTGGATGCTGGAGGGGATGGTGTCGTTGCTGCTTTGGCTGCAGTTGACGTGATCGTTCGGGTTGATGGTCTGGCCGCATTGGCGGCTGGCCAGGGTGGCGAGCACTTCGTTGGCGTTCATGTTGGAACTGGTGCCGGAGCCGGTCTGAAACACATCGACCGGAAAGTGCTGCATGTAATCACCGGCTTTCAGCAGCTCATCGACGGCATGGCAGATGGCCTTGGCCATTGGTGCGGGCAACTGGTCCAGTTCGGCGTTGGCACTGGCAGCGGCACGCTTGGCCAGCAGCAGGGCGCGAATAAAGCGCTTGGGCATCGGTTGGCCGCTGACCGGAAAGTTGTTGACGGCGCGCTGGGTTTGGGCGGCATAGAGGGCGTCGCCCGGTACCTGCAGCTCGCCCATGCTGTCTCGTTCAATGCGGCTGGTGCTCATTTGCGCTACTCCCTGATCGGCTGAAACGGCTGTCTGCTTCCATGGTCGGACCACGGAAGCAGACAGGTGTTCAGCATAGCGCGTGTGCGCAGCCAATGGCTGAGGGTCGGCATAAGGCGCGCCTGCGGCGTCTTGCGATTGCCTCCCCCGGATGACCGGGGGAGGCAAGGACGGTCAGAAACGGTACTTGGCCGTCGCTGTCACGCTGCGCGGAGCACCGTAGGTCAATGCGCCATAGGCGTCGAAGATGTCGAAGTACTTTTCATCGGTAACATTGTTGGCGTTTAGTTGCGCCGACAGGTTGTCGGTGATGTCGTAGCGCGCCATCAGGTTGACCAGTGCGTAGGCGTCCTGCTCGATTTTCTCCAGTTGATCGTCGGGGTTGGTTGCATAGGTATAGATACTGTCCTGCCAGTTGACACCGCCGCCAATGGTCAAGCGATTCCAGTCACCCGAGAAGCGGTAAGTGGTGAAGGTGCGCAGCAATTTTGTCGGGTACAGGGTGTTGACGGCTTTGCCGTCAGCGTCTTCGACTTCAAACTGGGTATAGCCAGCGCCTATGTTCCAGCCGGGCGTCAGTTCGCCAGACATCTCCAGTTCGAAACCCTTGCTGGTAGCGCCTTCGCTGGCTTCATAGGCAAGTTCGCCAGTCGGACTGCCCGGAATCACTACCCCGGTGCTGACAGCAAGGTTGTCCTGTTCGATCTTGAAGATGGCGGCGGAGGCGTTCAACCGGCCGTCGAACAGCTCGCTTTTCAAACCCAGCTCATAACTCTTGCCCACAATCGGTTCGATCTGCTGGCCGTTGGCATCGCGCTCGGACTGGGGCAGGAAGATATCGGTGTAGCTGGCGTAGGCCGACACGCTGTCAGTCAGGTCGTAGACGACGCCGGCGTAGGGTGTCAGCTCGTGGTTGACGTCGGTTTTGCTGACCGCTGAATAGATATCGTCAGCTTCTTTCTCGTAGTTGCTGTCCCGTGCGCCCAGAATCACCTTCAGATCGTCGGTGATGTTCAGGCGGGTGGCTGCGTAAAGTCCGTGCTGAGTAACGTCACCGTAACCGTAGGTGATCAGGTTGCCCCAGACCGGTTCCGGGAAATCACCGTCATAGCTGTCAAAGTCGGCGACGCCGCCGTAACCGGTCAGGGCTTGTCGGGTGTCGGCGTCGAACTTCTGCTCACTGTGGATATAGCCGAAGGCAAGGTCATGCTCGCGTTCAAACAGCGTGATCGGACCATCCAGACGAATACTGTAGTCATCCTGCACCGTCCGGGTTTCGTATATGGCGGGGAAGCTGCTCATCGGTTCGGCGCCTGTCCTGTCCGGGTTGCCGGAGAGGTACAGCAGGCGGGATTCGGCGTTGCGTTCACCCCGTGTATAGCTGAGATTCAGCTGCCAGTCATTACCGAAGCGGTGATCGAGATTGATGAAGCGGGTCTCGTAGCTGCTGTCCCACTTGCTCCAGTCTGCAGAGGTGGTTTTAGAGCGATTCCAGTCGGTGCGTGAGCCGTCTGCATACCATACCGGAAGGCCACCCCAGATGGGCGAGTCGGAATTATTTTCCTGGCGGCTCAGACCAAACCACAGTGTTGTGTTCTCGGTGAGGTCGATGTCCATGGTGCCGTAGAGGGTTTCGCGCTGGTTGCTGTGCAAGTCGATCCAGCTGTCACCATCGTTATATTCGCCGACCAGACGGGCGCGCACAGTGCCGGCCTCGTTTACTGCGAAGGACACATCTCCGAGGGTTCCCCAGGTATCCCAGGTACCGCCGCTGACTTCCACAGACCCTGTCAGACAGGTGCTGTTTGCGCGCTTTCGCGCCATATTCAGTGAGGCGGACGGATCGCCCACACCGGCCATCAGGCCGTTGGCACCGCGTACCACCTCGACGCGGTCATACATGGCCAGGCTGCTGAAGATCTCGCCGGAGCTCCACGGCTGCTCCCAGATAGTCGGCACGCCATCGATCATCAGGGCGTTGATGTCGAAACCGCGGGCGTTGAACTGGGCGCGACTGGTCTCGTAGCGGTTGACCGATACACCGACGGTGTTGTTTACGACATCCAGAATGGTTTGCAGATTCTGATCTTCAATCTGCTGCTGGGTGACCACGGTAACCGATTGGGGGGTCTCGCGCAGGGAGAGAGTCAAAGGTGTTGCGGTACGCGCAGCTTCTGCGGTGTAGGCGCCGGTGCCCTCGGTAGTTGTGCTGCGTTGCCCCTGGCCGGTGACGCTGATTGGTGCCAGCAGCACGTCTTCTTCACTGGCGGTCTGCGCAGCGACCGGAAGAACAGTGACGGCTGAGCCGGCGACAAGAAGATGAATTGCCAGCGTCAGCGGGCGAATTCCCCGGGAGGTTTGCTGACATGGGGAGGTAGTGGTCGGCATGTAACGCGCTCCTTTTTGTATGCTAGTGATTATGAGAATCGTTCGCATTGTATTTACATATTGGGCGGAACGCAAAGACTGGCTGCCTTGGGTTGCTGCGAAGTGGGGAGGGTTGGTCTGCGAGCGCCGCCAGGGCGCCCGCGGTCCGGGATTACTGCGCTTGATCTTGCCGCAGGGTGGCGCGGCTCCAGTCGAGCAGCTGCTGGGCAAGGGTATCGGCGGCACTGCTGAGGCCGTCGACCACGGCGGGCACGGCGGTGTCGGTCAGCGGTTGACTGACGCGGAAGTGACGGCTGGCAATGACGCCGCGTGAGCCGGGATCAACCAGCTTGGCATCCAGCTCGATGATGGCACTGACACGGTCACCCTGGTATAGCGTCTGGAACTGGCGCAGGTCGCTGTAGAGCTGGATATCGGTCTGCAGCGCATGAACCTCGGTGCTGACGCTTTTGAAGCTGCCACTTTGCTGGAACGCCTGCACCAGATGTTCACGCAGCAGAACGGGATTGGGGTCGGTCCAGCGCGCACCCTGGTAACTGGTCAGGGTATTGCCCTCAGGCGTCACCATGATCCTTGGGGTCTGCAGCGCGTAGCTGGCAGCCGGCGTAATGATGCGCAGCGAGTGGGGCAGCGGAGGCTGACTGCTCGTGGCCAGCCGAGGTGCAGGCAGTTGATAGGTGGTTAGCGGCTCGCTCTCGGGTAGCACCGAGCAGGCTGACATCAGCGTCAGTCCGAGCAGTCCGGCGGCCAGGCGGATACGGGTCATGGGGTGAACTCCTGTTGCGCTTCGCGGCCGAGCAGGAAGCGGGCTGGATCGTCCTGCAGGCGGCGGCTGAGTAATCTGAGGTCGGCCAGGGTATTGCGCAGGTCGTTGAGCGCCGGGTCAAGCTGACCCAGGCCCTGGGCTCCGCTGCTCAGTGCGTTGCGGTTTTCGCTGAGGATATGTTCAAGCTGGCTGCTGGTTTCGGCTATGGAGTCCATGGCCTGACGGGCGCTTGCGAGGGTGGCCGCGCCATCCTTGCTGAGCAGCTGGTCGGTGCGCGCGATCATCTGGTTGCTTCGCTCCAGGGTTTCGGTCGCTGCCTTGCTGGTGGCACGCAGTTCTGCCAGCAACTGCTGCACGTTACCGTCGGGGTCGGCGATGCTGTGCGTTGCCTGATTGAGACCTTCAAGCGTCATGCTGAAACTGTTGACGTTCTCCTCGGACAGCACCTTGCGGGCGCTGACGATCAGCTTGTTGATATTGGTCATCAGGTCTTCGCCGTTGGCGAGCAGGGCGGAGATAGGGGACGGGATAGCTTCGATGATCGGGTCCTGCCCTTTCGCGGCTGTCAGCGGCGGGCTGTCAGGGTCGTTGTGCGTCAGTTCGATCACCGAGGTTCCGGTAATGCCGGTGAAGGACAGCCGTGCCTTGGTTGCCTGGGTGATCGGGACACTGGAGTCGATGCGGATGCGGGCGCGGACAATGCGCGGATCGTCGGCATCAAGCCCCAGCTCGGTGATCTCGCCAATACGGATACCGCTGAACTGCACCGCGCTGCCGCGTGACAGACCCGTGACCGACTGCTTGAAGACAACGGTGTAGTAACGCTGGTCATCCGCCGTGCTGGAGTTGCTCAGCCAGATCGCAAAGACGATGGCTGCCAGCGCCGAGAGCACGGTGAACAAACCGATCAACACATGGTTGGCACGTGTTTCCATGGCTCTTTACTCTCCTGCTGCAGGGTGTTGGTACGCGGCGGCACGTCCGCGCGGACCGTGGAAGTAGTCTTGTACCCAGGTGTCGTCGGTCTGGGCAACGCGCTCCAGGGTGTCGGCGATCAGGACGCGCTTCTGGGACAGCACCGCGACCCGGTCACAGATGGCGTAGAGGGTATCGAGGTCGTGGGTAACCAGAAACACACTCAGCCCCAGCGCATCACACAGGGTGCGAATCAACTGGTCAAACGCGGCTGCACCAATGGGATCGAGACCCGCGGTGGGCTCGTCGAGAAACAGGATGT
Source organism: Halopseudomonas sp. T1L2 (assembly GCF_055397385.1). Lineage (NCBI taxonomy): Bacteria > Pseudomonadati > Pseudomonadota > Gammaproteobacteria > Pseudomonadales > Pseudomonadaceae > Halopseudomonas > Halopseudomonas sp. T1L2. The sequence continues at coordinate 3,755,331 of NZ_AP040865.1, forward strand.
CGGGGTCCAGTGCCAGCGCACGGGCCAGTGCAGCACGCTTGACCATGCCGCCCGACAGCATGGATGGATATTTGTCGGCAGCCTCTGCTGGCAGCCCTGTCAGCAGCACCTTCATGCGAGCCAGGTGGTCGGCGTCGCGGCGGCTCAGGCCGATATGCTCCACCAGCGGCAGGGCGATATTTTCGGCCACGGTCAGCGAGGAAAACAGCGCGCCGGACTGGAACAGCACCCCGAAGCGCCGCTCCTGCAAGGAGCGCTGTTCCTCCGACAGGGTTTGCAGGTCCTGACCAAACACCTTGACCGAACCGGCGTTGGGACGGCGCAGGCCGACGATCGAGCGCAGCAATACCGACTTGCCGGTACCGGAGCCGCCGACCACGCCAAGTACTTCCCGGGGCATGATGTCGAGGTCGAGGTTGTCGTGCACGGTCTGCTTGCCGAAGCGATTGACCAGACCACGCACCTCGACGATGGGTTTGGCTGATTGAGTGCTCACCATCCCATCTCCATGTAGAACAGGGCAGCCAGGGCGTCGACCAGGATGACCACAAAGATGCATTGCACCACGCTGGAGGTGGTGTGTTCTCCGACCGACTCGGCGCTGCCCGAGACCTTGAAGCCCTCGAGGCAGCCAATGATGGCGACCAGAAAGGCAAATACCGGCGCCTTGGCCATGCCCAGCAAAAAGTGTCGCACTCCGACATCGTCATGCAGCAGATTGATAAACATGACCGGCGAGATGTCCAGCGTGAAGGCGCAGACCATCGCGCCACCCAGCAGGCCCGATAGCATGGCGATGAAGGTCAGCGCCGGCAAGGTAATCAGCAGGGCGATGACCCGTGGCAACACCAGCAGTTCAAGCGGGTTGAGACCGAGGGCGCGAATCGCGTCGATCTCTTCATTGGATTTCATCGAGCCGATCTGTGCGGTGAACGCGCTGGCGGTGCGGCCTGCCATCAGTATCGCGGTCAGCAGCACGCCGAATTCGCGCAGGAAGGAAAATGCCACCAGGTCTACGGTGTAAATGCTGGCGCCGAAGGTCTGCAAGACGGTGGCGCCGAGGAAGGCGATGACCGCGCCGACCATGAACGTCAGCAGGGCGACGATCGGCACCGCATTTAGCCCGGTCTGTTCAATCTGTACCGCGATGGCGGTAGGACGCCAGCTGCGCGGACGGAACAGGCTGCTAAACAGTCCGCTCAGGGTCAGGCCGATAAACCCCAGCAGCTCGATGACGTGGGCCCAGTGCTGTCCCATGCTGACACCGATGCGCTCGAGCATTTCAACCAGCGGATTTGCGCCTGCCTGCTCCGGATCGGGGCCCCGTGGGCAGGTCGTTGCAATACGGGCAAGCAGTGTCTGACGTTCCCGGTTCAGGCCGGTATCCCCACTCAGCACCTGTTGCAGCCGGTCGACGCCAAGCATGTCGCAGATCAACTGCGCGCCTGCGGTGTCGATGTGAGCGATGCCGCTGAGGTCAATCCGCGCCTGCTTTACCGCATCACCCGGCAGGGCGGCGATCAGGCTGCGAAGCTCGGCGTAATTGGCCAGGGTCCAGTCGCCGCTCAGACAAAGGCTGTCGCGCTGGGCGTCCGGTAGGCGAATAAAGGGAGATGTATCGGGCATTGGGGATGCCTGCGCCGCTGGGAAGCGCAGGCTCGGGGGTCATGGCTTGCGCTTGATGCCGAAGTCTTCGGACAGGGTGCCCGGGCTGGCGGCGTCCTTGGGCGCATAGTCGCGCGGAGGCTCAAGGGTGTCGAATGCCGGTTCTGCCTGGGAGCGAGACGAGCTGTGCACGATACCGGCATCCTGATCGAGCGCGGCCAGCAGACGCTGACGCGTCATGTCGTCTGGTGCCAGCTCAACGGCGCCATGGGTAAGGTGTTCCTGAATGTCCTGATAGCTGCGATTCAGGCGGCTGGCCAGGGTGGCGGTGGTCTTGAAGTGGGCTGCCACTTCCTGCTGATACTCTTCAAAACGCAGTTGCAGGCTCTCCAGCTGGGCCTGCGCGCTGCTGTTACTGCCGCCGCTGACGCGCCGGGATACCTGCGCCAGCACGATGCCGACGACGACGCCCACTGCCAGTGCAATGGCTGCTGCAATCCACAGGTTTTCGCTTGCTTCCACCTTGGGTCCCTCATCTTTAGGTTGGTGCTATCAGTCCAGCGGGTGCTGCCTGTCCGAACCATGTGGTTACGGTAACGACATTTGCCGGCCAAGGCTAGGGCATTTGCACCTAAACGATGGTGGGGGGCAGGCAACTTGTCAGTGTTGTCAGGCAGGGTTCAGAATACGGCGTTTGAGTGTCGCAGCACCCTCTGGTTCCGCTGATGCGACGCCCCAGCCCACGCAGTAGTCACGGAGTCGGTCATGTCCAGAGCGAGTGAAGAGTCAATTGTTATCGAAGGGCCGTGTGGTCCTCTTGAGGCGCTGCTGACCCGTGGCGATGTGCCCGGACTTCTGGCAGTGATCTGTCATCCCAACCCCGTGCAGGGCGGGACCATGCACAACAAGGTAGTGCACACCCTGATGCGCACGGCTCGGGATCTGGGGGCCAGTACCCTGCGTTTCAATTTTCGCGGCGTGGGCGCCAGTGCCGGCCAGCACGACTATGGTATTGGCGAGGTAGATGACTGCCTGGCGGTGATTGACTGGGTCCTGCAGCATGAGGGCGTATCGCGTCTGTGGCTGATGGGGTTCTCCTTTGGCGGCTTCGTCGCCGCCGCGGCGGCGACGCGACTGGCCCAATGGCCCGAGCGTCTGGTGTTGGTCGCACCGTCGGTTGAAAAGCAGGATTTCGCCGCGCTCAAGCCGCTGGCAGGGCCGGTCAGCGTCATGATGGGCGAGGACGATGACGTGGTCGCGCCTGAGGCTGTTTATGCAGCCTTCGCCGACGAGCGCGGGGCTGAGGTTGTCCGCTTTGCCGGCACCGGGCACTTCTTTCACGGCAAGTTGGTGCCGCTTAAAGCCGAAGTGGAGCGGGTTCTGACGGATCAGGCTTGATTGCCAAGGGGCGATGCTGGCGTTAGAGTATCGCTCCCTTCGATGTCCCTACTGGTATTGCGTGCATGTCTCCCCTTGAACGATACAAGGCCGATCTTCAGCGCCCCGACTTCTTTCACGACCCTGCTCAGGAGCGTGCGGTTCAGCATCTGCAGCGGCTATTCGATGATCTGATTCGCAGCGAAAACGAGCGCACAGGGTTTTTCGGGCGGTTTCGCAAGCGCAAGCCGGAACCGGTCAAGGGCCTGTATTTCTGGGGTGGCGTAGGGCGCGGCAAGACCTATCTGGTCGATACCTTTTTTGATGCGCTGCCCTTCGAGCGCAAGATGCGCACGCATTTTCACCGTTTCATGCAGCGAGTGCATCACGAGCTCAAGGGCTTGAAGGGCGAAAAGAATCCGCTGAAGCTGATCGCGGCGCAGTTTGCCAGCGAGGCGCGCGTCATCTGCTTTGACGAGTTCTTTGTTTCCGACATTACCGATGCCATGATTCTGGGCAGTTTGATGGAAGAGTTGTTCGCCCAGGGCGTGACGCTGGTGGCAACCTCCAACATCGTGCCCGACGGCTTGTACAAGGATGGCCTGCAGCGAGCGCGTTTTCTGCCTGCCATTGCCCTGCTCAATCGCCACACCGATGTGGTCAATGTGGACAACGGCGTCGACTACCGTCTGCGTGCACTTGAGCAGGCGGAGCTGTATCACTACCCGCTGGATTGCGACGCCTATGGCAGCCTGAAGCGCAGCTTCGACAGTCTGGTGCCCGATATCAATGAAGTTGTCGAGGCCGAGGAGCTGATCATCGAGAATCGCCCGATCAAGTCGGTGCGGGTCTGTGAGGATGTCGCCTGGTTCGAGTTTCGTGAGCTGTGCGATGGCCCGCGTAGCCAGAACGACTACATTGAGCTGGGCCGCATCTTCCATGCGGTGCTGATTTCCAATGTTGAACAGATGGGGGCTGCCAAGGATGACATGGCGCGTCGCTTCATCAACCTGGTCGACGAGTTCTATGACCGTAACGTCAAGCTGATTCTGTCTGCCGAAGTGCCGCTCAAGGATCTCTATTCCGGCGGACGTCTGGATTTCGAGTTCCAGCGTACGCTGAGCCGTCTGCTGGAAATGCAGTCACACGAGTTTCTTGCGCGTCCGCACAAACCCTGATTCAGGCAGCCGGTTCACGGCTGCCCTGCAGATAGGCTCGACGGTACTGGTTGGGTGACATGCCGGTGTGCTGCCTGAACAGGCGGGCGAAGAAGCTGGCGTCGTCGTAGCCGATTTCGTAGCTGATGGTCTTGATGCTCTGACTGCTGGTAATCAGCAGGGTTTTTGCCATTTCGATTCGCAGCCGCTGCAGGTAGTGCAGCGGCTTGTCCCCGGTAGCCTGGTGAAAGCGGCGCATGAAGTTGCGAATACTCATGCCGTGACGGCTGGCTACATCCTCGAAGCGAAACTTCTCCGCAAAGTGCTGTTCCAGCCACTGCTGAATTTGCAGGATCGGCAGATCGTGATGCATCTTCTGGCCGCCAAATCCGATTACGCCGGGCGTGTAGTTGCGCTGTACTTCGTAAAACGCGTCGCGGGCCAGCGTGCGCGATACCTCAGGGCTGCACAGTCGCTCCGCAAGGTGCACGAACAGGTCTCTTGCCGAGCTGATTCCGGCGGCGCAGAGTACGCCCCCTGCGTCGGTCAGGTGTTTGTCGCGCTGCAGGTCCACCGCCGGGAAGCGCCGCTGGTATTCGTCGTGAAAGCGCCAGTAAGTGGTTGCCTCCCGACCGTCGAGCAGGCCGGCTGAAGCCGGCCAGAATGCACCCAGGGCAACGGCGCCGATCAGGGCTCCTGCCTGACTTTGCTGTTGCAGCCAGGGGGCGACCTCGGGGTACTGCCCGTGCAGTTGGTCAAAATCGGCCCAGAACGAGGGCAGAATGATCAGCTGTGGCGTGACGTCATGGATGCCGGCTTCGGCATGGATCGGGTCGTGACTGAAGCCGGTAACCGGCTGACCGTCGGGTGTTACCGTCAGTACCTCAAATCCGGGTGTCAGCCCCTGACCAAGCTGGCGGCCGGTATTCAGGCTGGCCATGTAAAAGACATCCCGGGCCTGGGCCAGGGTCGAAGTAACGGTGAAGTCGGTCGCGAGAATGGCGACCTGGCGCAGTGTTGCCGCCGGTTGCTTTGGCATCTTGTTGTCGTTTTAGGCTGAATCGGACAGATATGGCCGAAATGGCCGTGCGTCGGCAGTGTCTACCGTTTGAGACGTTTGGGTCAAGTAGCGGCCGCCCTTGCGGGCGGCTGCAACAGGATCAGGGTGCCGGGTTCGGCTGGCTCTGATGGATCTCGGAGATCGCCTTCAGTACGCTGTCGGTCAGGCCCATGTTGATGCTGCTCAGGTTGCGGTTGAGCTGATCCATATTGGTTGCGCCAATAATGTTGCTGGTCACGAACGGCTGGCGGGTGACGAAGGCCAGGGCCATTTGTGCCGGGTCCATACCGTGGTCGCGGGCAAGCTGAACATAGCGGGCGCAGGCTTTCTGGGCTTGCGGATTGCTGTAGCGCACAAAACGTTCGAACAGGGTGATGCGCGCCTTCTCCGGGCGCAGGCCGTTGAGGTACTTGCCGGTCAGCACGCCGAAGGCGAGCGGTGAGTAGGCGAGCAGGCCGATCTGCTCGCGCATGGACATCTCGGCCAGGCCGATTTCATAGGTGCGGTTGAGCAGGTTATAGGGGTTCTGGATCGAGACCATGCGCGGCCAGCCGCGGGATTCCGCCAGATGCAGGAAGCGGCTGACGCCCCAGGGGGTTTCGTTCGACAGTCCTATATGACGCACCTTGCCGGCCTTGATCAGAGCGTCCAGCGCCTCCAGGGTGTCTTCAAAGGAGGTCAGCTCGTCGTCCGGATTATGGCGGTAGCCGAGCTGGCCGAAGAAGTTGGTCTGCCGGTCTGGCCAGTGCAGTTGATAAAGGTCGATGTAGTCTGTCTGCAGTCGCTTGAGGCTGCCCTCGATAGCCTGGTTGATATGCTCGCGGGTGAAACGCGTGCGGCCTCCGCGAAGATGGCTGATGCCGTTGCCGGGGCCGGTAATCTTGCTGGCAAGGATCCATTTCTCGCGTTCACCGCGTTGCTGGAAGAAGTGGCCAATAATGGTTTCGGTTGCGCCGCTGGTTTCTGCCCTGGGCGGCACCGGGTACATTTCGGCAGTATCGATAAAGTTGACGCCAGCGTCGCGAGCCCGGTCAATCTGGGCAAAGGCTTCCTGCTGGGTGTTCTGTTCGCCCCAGGTCATGGTGCCTAAGCACAATGCGCTGACCTTGAGGTTGCTGCGGCCTAGAGGGCGGTATTGCATGAAGTGCTCCTTGATTGCCGAAAGGATGCTTCATTATTGATCATAAGGGTAAATAAGGGTTGTATTTTTTTTGCTGGTTGGCATAATGCCCGCCACTTTCGACAGGATGCCTAGCCTGTCGTTGTTGTTTACAGCACAGATGCCACCCAGACCCACGCAGCCCCCACTGAGTGTCTGTTCTAGGCTTTGTTGTCTTGTAAAAACACATTTCACTCTGTAAGATTTGCCGTCTTCTTTTGAAAGCGGCCTCTGAGGCTAGGATTAATGAAAACCTTCAGCGCAAAACCTGAAACCGTAAAACGTGATTGGTACGTCGTCGACGCCAGTGGTCTGACTCTGGGTCGTCTGGCAACCGAGGTTGCTTCACGTCTGCGCGGCAAGCACAAGCCCGAATACACCCCTCACGTTGATACCGGTGACTACATCGTCATCATCAATGCCGAGAAAGTTCACGTAACCGGTAACAAGGTTCAGGACAAGATGTACTACAGCCACTCCGGTTTTCCGGGTGGTATCAAGTCCATCAACTTTGAAAAGCTGATCCAGCGCGCCCCTGAGCGTGTTATCGAGTCTGCTGTCAAAGGCATGCTGCCCAAGAACCCCCTGGGTCGTGCAATGTACCGGAAGATGAAGGTCTACAAAGGCGCTTCTCATCCGCATGCTGCACAACAGCCCCAAGAACTGAAGATCTAAGGAGTTCACCATGTCGGCGACACAAAACTACGGCACTGGCCGTCGTAAAACTGCCACCGCTCGCGTATTCCTGCGTCCGGGTTCTGGCAATATCTCTATCAACAATCGCAGCCTGGAGAACTTCTTCGGTCGCGAAACCGCTCGCATGGTTGTTCGTCAGCCGCTCGAGCTGACCGAGAGCACCGAGAAGTTTGACATCTATGTGACTGTCAGCGGCGGCGGTATCTCCGGTCAGGCCGGTGCCATCCGTCACGGCATCACTCGTGCTCTGATGGAGTATGACGAAACCCTGCGCGGTGCGCTGCGCAAGGCGGGTTATGTTACCCGTGACGCTCGTGAAGTTGAGCGTAAGAAAGTCGGTCTGCGCAAGGCGCGTAAGCGTCCGCAGTACTCCAAGCGTTAATCTCGTATTGCGCTGCAAAACGCCCGGGCTCCGGAAGGAGTGCCGGGCGTTTTCGTATCTGCGGCAAGGTGTCGCGCCTGCTATGGTTAGATGCAAGTCCCTGATTGGGCGCGAATTCGGTATAGTGTCGGCCGTGCTGGGAGTGGATATCACCTTGTCAAAAAAGGGGTTTTTCATTACCATCGGTTTCATTTTGTGCAGGCTGTTCAACACTTCAAAAGGCCTTCTGAAAAGGTCCAGAAATTAGCTGATGGGAGACGACTGGATGAGTAATGACGGCGTGAATAATGGCCGGCGTCGCTTCCTGGTGGCCGCCACGAGTGTGGTTGGTGCCGCCGGAGCAGTAGGGGCCGCAGTCCCCTTCGTGGGGGCTTGGTTCCCCAGCGCCCGAGCCAAGGCGGCTGGTGCGCCGGTAAAGGTGAATATCAGCAAGATCGAGCTGGGTCAGCAGATCGTTGTCGAATGGCGCGGTCAGCCCGTGTTTGTTTCGCATCGGACCCCTGAGGCCATTGCGGTCCTGGACGAGATGGACTCGGTGGTTGCCGATCCCAACTCCCAGGCTTCCGTTCAGCCGGCCTATGTGGATGGCAAGACGCGCGCGATCAAGCCTGAGCTGCTGGTAGTGATGGGCGTATGTACCCACCTGGGTTGCTCCCCGCTGTTCAAGCCGGAAGTGGCCGCTGCCGACATGGGTGCCGACTGGAAAGGCGGGTACTTCTGCCCTTGCCACGGCTCTCACTACGACATGTCCGGTCGCGTCTTCAAGGGCCAGCCTGCGCCCCTGAATCTTCCGGTACCGCCCTATTCATATGAGTCTGATGACGTAATCGTGATCGGCGTGGATCAGGAGAGCGCCTGATGAACAAATTGATGCAATGGGTGAACGAGCGGATGTCCGTCAATCAGGTGATGGAAGATCACCTGACCAAGTACTACGCACCCAAGAACTTCAACTTCTTCTACTTTTTCGGCTCGCTGGCCATGCTGGTGCTGGTTAATCAGCTGGTTACCGGTATCTGGCTGACCATGAGCTACGAGCCCTCCGCCGACGGTGCCTTTGCCTCCGTTGAGTACATCATGCGTGATGTGGAATACGGCTGGCTGCTGCGTTACCTGCACTCGACCGGCGCATCTGCGTTCTTCGTGGTGGTGTATCTGCACATGCTGCGTGGCCTGATGTACGGCTCCTATCAGAAGCCGCGTGAGCTGATCTGGCTGTTCGGTATGCTGATCTATCTGGTGCTGATGGGTGAAGCCTTCATGGGTTACCTGCTGCCTTGGGGTCAGATGTCCTACTGGGGTGCTCAGGTGATCATCTCCCTGTTCGGTGCGATTCCGTTCATCGGTCCGGATCTGGCGCAATGGGTACGTGGCGACTTCCTGATCTCCGGTATCACTCTGAACCGCTTCTTCGCGCTGCACGTTATCGCGCTGCCGATCGTTCTGCTGGGCCTGGTTGTGCTGCACATAATCGCGCTGCACGAAGTGGGCTCCAACAACCCTGACGGTATCGATATCAAGAAGTTCAAGGACGAGAATGGCAAGCCGCTTGATGGCATCGCCTTCCACCCGTACTACACCGTTAAAGACATTGTCGGTGTTGTGGTTTTCCTGTTCGTGTTCTGTGCCATTGTGTTCTTCTTCCCGGAGATGGGTGGCTATTTCCTCGAGAAGCCGAACTTTGAAATCGCCAACCAGCTGAAGACGCCTGATCACATTGCGCCGGTCTGGTACTTCACGCCGTTCTACGCGATTCTGCGTGCGGTTCCCTCGATTGCCGGCTCTGCCTTCCCGGGTGTTCTGGCGATGGGCGCTGCCATTGCAATCCTGTTTGTACTGCCCTGGCTGGACCGTAGCCCGGTTCGCTCCATTCGCTATAAAGGCTGGATGAGCAAGCTGTGGCTGGTCATCTTCTGCGTGTGCTTCGTCATTCTGGGTGTGCTGGGCGCGATTCCGTCCACTCCCGGTCGCACATTGCTGTCGCAGATTTGTACCGTTCTGTATTTCGCCTTCTTCATCCTGATGCCGTTCTACACCCGGATGGAGAAGACCAAACCGGTTCCGGAGAGGGTTACTGGCTAATGAAAAAACAACTTATTGCCCTGATGTTCGCTCTGGTGCCGACCGTAGCCTTCGCGGCTGGCGGTAGTGGTTACCACCTGGATGAAGCCAACATCGATCTGACCGACAAGGCAGCGCTGCAGGATGGCGCACGTACCTTCGCCAACTACTGCATGGGTTGTCACTCGGCGCAGTATCAGCGTTACGAGCGCGTTGCTACCGACTTGGGTATTCCTGAGCAGCTGATGCTCGATAACCTGGTGTTCACCGAAGGTACTCTGATCGGTGACCATATGAAGAACGCCATGCGTCCTGCGGATGCCAAGAAATGGTTCGGTGCTGCGCCGCCGGATCTGACGCTGGTTGCCCGTGTTCGTGGTAATGACTGGCTGTATACCTACCTGCGTACCTTCTATGAAGACCCGGCTCGTCCGCTGGGTGCCAATAACAAGGTATTCCCGAATGTCGGTATGCCGAACGTGCTGGCTGAGCTGCAGGGTCGTCAGGTGATCGGCTGCAAGGCCATGCCGGTCAAGGACGACAGCGGCAAGGTCATGCGCGACACCCTCAGTGGTGAGATCATGAAGCAGGAGCAGTGTGACGTTCTGACGGTGGTTCCGGGTACCGGTACCCAGACGGAAGAAGAGTTCGATACCACTGTGCGCAACCTGGTCACCTTCCTGGCTTATTCGGCAGACCCGATCAAGCTGGAGCGTCACCGCATCGGTGTGTACGTGCTGCTGTATCTGGCCTTCCTGTTCGTGTTTGCGTATCTGCTGAAACGCGAATACTGGCGAGATGTCCATTGATCTTCTGAGGTCTGGATGATCTGTGCGCGCCCCTTGAGGGCGCGCACTTGTTTCTGGGGTATAATGGCGCTCTGCGCGCGCAGCCTGACTGCGCGCTTTGTGCTTTTGGGTGTCAGTTTGACGCCTGCCGCAGTCCGAATAAGGATGAGGGTTTACATATGGGCGTAACCGCCAACAAGCGTTCCTCCATGGCATTTTTCTCTGACCCCCGGGATCACTACTGCCACCGGGTCAGGATTGTGCTGGCAGAAAAGGGGGTTACCGTTGACGTGATTAACGTTGAGCCTGGCGATCATCCGCAGGAGCTTGCCGAGAATAATCCCTATAACAATGTACCCACGTTGCTTGATCGTGATCTGGTGCTGTATGAGCCCAATATCATGATGGAGTATCTGGACGAGCGTTTCCCGCACCCGCCATTGTTGCCGGTTTATCCTGTCGCGCGTGCCAATAGTCGCCTGCTGATGTATCGCGTGCAGCGTGACTGGTGCCGTCTGGTTGATGTCATCGTTGATCCGAAGAGCGCTGCTGTAGAGGTAACGCGTGCCCGCAAGGAATTGCGCGAGAGTCTGATCGGAGTCGCTCCGGTATTTGCCGAAATGCCTTTCTTCATGAGTGAAGAGTTCAGTCTGGTGGACTGCTGCATTGCCCCGATTCTCTGGCGTTTGCCGGAGCTGGGTGTCGAGTTGCCCAAGCAGGCCAAGCCGTTGCTCGACTACATGGAGCGGATCTTCCAACGTGAGGGATTTATCGCCAGTCTGTCGGCGGCCGAGCGGGATATGAAGACCAACTGATTGGAGGACGCGCCTGTGGTTGCAATGAGTTCCAGTCGCCCCTATCTGGTGCGCGCCCTGTATGAGTGGATTCTGGATAACCAGTGCACTCCGTATATGCTGGTCAATGCGGAGTACCCGGATACGGCTGTACCGACCGCGTTTGTCGAGGATGGGCAGATCGTGCTGAATCTGTCGCCAAGTGCTGTGCGTGAATTGCACATGGATAACGAGCTGATCAGCTTTGACGGTCGTTTTGGCGGGGTCGCTCAGCAAGTATGGATTCCGTTGGGCGCGGTTATGGCCATCTACGCCCGGGAGAATGGTCAGGGTATGGTGTTCGAACTGGAGCCCAGTACCCCGCCGCCGGATGAGGCTGACGGTGATGATCAGCCGCCACAGCCGCCGCGGCCAGAGGGTGGCGGTCGTCCGTCGCTGAAGGTCGTCAAGTAGCCACAAAAAAACCCGCTTTGCGGGTTTTTTTGTGGGCTGCTGATGATGGGTCAGTCGAGGTATTCGAACAGCTTGACGATGCGCTGGACGCCGCCAATCTGTTGGGCCTGTGCCACCGCAAGGTTGGCCTCGTGGTGGGTGACCAGTCCCATCAGATAAACCACGCCGGCCTCGGTGACGACCTTGATGCGTGTGCCGGGGATGGTGCCGTCAGTCAGCAGGCGGGTCTTCAGGTTGGCGGTAATCAGGCCGTCCTGGTTGCGCGCCAGCAGTGACAGGCGCGGGCCGGCGGTCAATTCGTTGTGAACCACCTTGACCCTTTGCACCTGCTTGGCGGCTTCGCCAGCGGTGGCGATAAGGTCGCCGCGCGGCACCTGGCCGGCCAGTAGCACTACGCCGTTGTAGCTGGTAACGACAATGCGGCCTTCTGTTTCAATTGCGGTGTTGGCCTTGTTGACGTTGACCGCAACCTTGGTCTCGATCAACTGGTCATCGATGCTGCTGCCGATGGTGCGGGTGCCGTGGTTGTCCTGGATGGGCGTATCGCGTGTAGCTGTCAGGACAGAGCTGCAGCCGGCAAGCATCAGAGCCAGAGCAATGGCTGACAGTCGTTTCATTCCTCGCTCCCGAACAGTTGACGGTCAATCAGGTCGCACAGGCAATGAATCGCCAGCAGATGGACCTCCTGGATGCGTGCGGTCGAGCGGGCCGGAACGCGGATCTCTACGTCCTCAGGCATCAGCAGTGACGCCATGGCGCCGCCATCGCGGCCGGTCAGCGCAACAACGTGCATCTCGCGATCGTGTGCAGCCTGAATGGCCTGCATGACGTTGGCAGAGTTGCCGCTGGTCGAGATCGCCAGCAGGATATCGCCGGGTTGTCCGAGTGCGCGGATCTGCTTGGAGAACACCTCTTCGTAACTGTAATCGTTGGCGATTGAGGTAATGGTTGATGCATCGGTAGTCAGGGCGATTGCCGGCAGGCTTGGGCGTTCCCGTTCAAAGCGGTTCAGCAGCTCGGAGGAGAAGTGCTGCGCGTCACCCGCGGAGCCGCCGTTGCCGCAGGTAAGGATCTTGCCCTCACTGAGCAGCGCGTTGACCATCATCTGGCTACCTTGCTCGATGCTGGGGCCGAGTACGTCCATCGCACGGGTCTTGGTTTCGATGCTATCGGTAAAAAGCTGTCTGATGCGGTGTTGCATGTCCATAGGGAAACTCGCTAGCAAGTGAATGCCTCTCGAATCCAGTGGTAGGACTTCGGATTCGAAGGGTCGCCTTCGGCGGCTATGACGTCAAAACGACAGGGCTGGTTGGCCAGGCGGGGCGTGTTCAGCAGATAGTGCTGCGCGGTATGAATCAGGCGATGCTGCTTGGCCCGATTAACGCTCTCTGCTGCGCTGCCCCAATGGCTCTGCTGCCTGTAGCGCACTTCGACGAATACTACTGTATCGCCGTCGCGCATGACCAGATCAAGCTCGCCCTGTCGGCACCTATAATTGCGTGCCAGACAGGATAGACCTGCGTTGCACATGATTTGTTCAGCCATGCGCTCGGCGAGGTTGCCCAGCTGCTGCCGGCTGGTCGGATGCGGCATCAGAGGGCGCCGCTGTCGCTCGGTGCTGCAGGTTCAAGGACTCCATTGCGGATCTGGCCCCAAGGTAGCAGGCGCTGAATTCGCCCGGTGCTGTCCAGCGTCAGTTCGCCGGTCGCGCCTTCTATGTGTGTATCCGGGTATTCGCGCATCTGGGGCAGGCGGGCAAAGATGCGCTGGGTGTCAACACCCATGGCGTAAAGGCGCCCCAGAGCCCCTCCTGCCTGGGGCCAGTTGCCGGTGACGTCCGAATAAAGTGGATCGTTCTGCTCCAGCAGCCAGGGAATCTCGGCGATCAGCAAGCCGTCAAGGTCGGTATTCTGCATGCCGCTAGAGTCGATCTGATAGGCGTGCGATGTCGCGTAAACAGGCAGGTCGGCTGCGTACTGGAAGGCCAGAGTCGGCTTGATCTGGCGTGCCTGCAAGGGGGTTGCTGCGAGGAACAGGGCGTCCAGATCCTGACGTGGCGTGGGCTGGGCCAGTACGTCGCCGAGGATGCTGCTGATGCGGTTCGCTCGATTCTCGCTCTGCTTGATTTTCAGCAATTCGCCCATCTGATTGGCAACGGCTGCGGGCTGGTCTACCAGCTCCTGACCAATCAGGATGCCGCCGAGGCGCTCCCATTCAGTGATAAAGGCACGGTTGGCGCGTTGGCTCCAGTCATCCCGTGTGCTCAGGGTGGCCATGCGGCGCTTGCCGTCGTGCCAGGCACGAATGGCCGCAGAGCGAGCCTCGTCCTCCGGGGCGAGCCCGAACTGATAGATGCTGCTGTCCGAGGTGGCCTGTTCGGCGTAGTTCAGTACCAGGGTCGGCAGCGGAAGTGCGCCGCTGCTGGCCAGTTGGGCGACCTTGTCTTTCTCCAGGGGGCCGATCATCCATTGAACGCCCTCACGCTTGGCCTGATTCAGCGCGTCGATGGCCTGGCTGTACTGGGTGCTGTCATAAAGGGTGACCTGAGGCTGGCTGATGCCCTGACTTTGCGCCTGGTACTGCGCAGCCAGGAAACCATCACGCAGCGCCTGTGCTGCGATGGCGAGTGGCCCGTTGAAGGGCAGCAGCAGGCCGATGTGAGTTGGGCGACTCGCCTGCAGCGCTTCGATTTGCTGGATCGAGTCGGGCAGGCGATTGGCGGCGGGATGGGTTGCATGGCTTTCCTTCCAGGCCTTCAGCGCCCGGACTTGCAGGTCCAGATTGCGCTGATTGCGGGTAATCAGTGCCAGCTCAAGCCATCCTGCGAATTCACCGCTGGCGCCGTCGCTGGCCGTCTGCAGTGTCTTGGTTTTCGCCTGGGTCAGGCTGTCCCAGATTGCCTGGTTGTTAGCAGTCTGCTGGCTTGGGGCAAGCAGGCTGTGAATAAAGACGCGCTCCCGGGCTGCTTCGATGTATTGCCCGTTGGCGTCCAGTATATCTGCGCGCAACTGCTGAATGCGCAGCTGTTCGGGCAGGGGGCGGATGTCGAGCTGCTCAAGGGACGGGTGCTTGATTGCGGTCAGTGCCGTGACGTTGTCACCCAGGGCCATCGCGCTGGTGGCCTGCAGCTCGCTGAATCGAATCTGCTGGTCTGCTGGCAGGGCGCTTTGCGGAATGTCCTCGAGGACGCGCAGGGTCTGCTCGGGATTACCGTTGTTCAATGCGGTCTGGGCGGCGTGCAGGCGGAGCAGGTTGGCTTCGGCACCGTCATGGCGGGCGGCACTTTTCAGAATTTCTTCAACCGAGGCATCGGGTGTGCGGGGCAGCTCGTCCAGGCTTTTCGGTGCGGAAGCACAGCCGGCCAGCACTGTGGTCAGTGTCAGAGCCAGGGTCGACAGGCGAATGGAGCGGTGCATGCGAGGTGTCCTTACGAGCGGGATTGGGGCGAAAGGCCGGCGGGTCGGGTGGCGTCATTGTACCCAAGCAGACGTGCAATCTCCAAGGTGCACGGCACACCCCGGGCAGCTGCTGTACAATGCGTCACAAATTGCGTTCAGGAAATCCCATGACCACTGTTGCCGGTACTCTTTTTGTGGTGGCTACGCCGATCGGTAATCTTCAGGATATGAGTCCGCGAGCGCTTCAGGTGCTCAAGGATGTCCGCCTGATTGCTGCCGAGGACACCCGCCACAGCGCCAGGCTGATGCAGCATTTCGGTATTGATACGCCGATGACGGCCTGTCATGACCATAATGAACGGGATAAGGGTGAGCGGCTGGTTGAGCGTCTGCTGGCCGGTGATGATGTTGCCCTGATTTCCGATGCCGGTACGCCGCTGATCTCCGACCCCGGTTACCACCTGGTGCGTCAGGCGCGCGAGGCTGGTGTCAGAGTATCTCCTGTGCCGGGGGCCTGTGCCCTGATTGCCGCGCTCAGTGCGGCGGGTATGCCGTCGGACCGCTTTGCCTTTGAGGGGTTTCTTCCTGCCAAGGCTCACGGGCGTCGGCAGCGTTTGCAGGCGCTTGCAGCGGAAGACCGGACCTGGATGGTCTACGAGGCGCCGCACCGTTTGCTTGAGTGTCTGCAGGACATGCAGCAGGTGTTGGGTGGCGAGCGGCGGGTACTGCTGGCTCGCGAGCTGACCAAGACCTTCGAGACCTTGCGTGCGGCGCCGCTCGCTGAGCTGGTTAAGTGGGTCGCGGGCGATTCGGATCAACAGCGCGGTGAGTGCGTGCTGGTAGTGGAGGGGGCGCCTGCGCGGCAAGCCGATGAGGTCGGTGACGAGGCGCTGCGGGTGCTGGATCTGCTGCTGGCGGAGTTGCCGCTCAAGCGGGCTGCAAAGCTGGCGTCAGAGATCACCGGGGTGCGCAAGAACCTGTTGTATCAGATCGCACTGGAGCGCGGCGCCCAATAGATTGGGGTGGCGGCCAAAGCAATGCTTGCCCTGCGCCGCTCCGCCCGCTAATCTTGCCGCCAAGAGTTGGCTGGGCAGTCGCTGTGGCGCTACGCAAGTAGTGTCGTGGAGGAAAGTCCGGGCTCCATAGGGCAAAGTGCCAGGTAACGCCTGGGAGGCGCGAGCCTACGGAAAGTGCAGCAGAAAGCAAACCGCCTAAGCGCGCAAGCGCCGGTAAGGGTGAAAAGGTGCGGTAAGAGCGCACCGCGCAGCTGGTAACAGTCTGTGGCGTGGTAAACCCCACTTGGAGCAAGACCAAATAGGAATCCGTCGGTGTGGCCCGCACTGGATTCGGGTAGGTTGCTAGAGGTTGTCAGTGATGGCGATCCCAGAGGAATGACTGTCCTCGACAGAACCCGGCTTACAGGCCAACTCTTATTTTCCTTCCTGTGTGACTTACTTCTTCTTAGAGCAAAAAAATCTTACTCCTCACAATTCACTTTAACTTGTGAGGCGATCTTTTTGCTTTGGTTATTTTTTGTTGCTTCCTAATACCCTCTTTTGCATCCACATTCCCGCTAAAACCACCTAAACCACTGCTGTGCAAGGTTTTTTTCCTCTGTGCGGCTCTTGACGCTGTATAGGTGCATTTCTATAGTGTCGCAAAGTGGTGTTATGTGGGACGGAGTGGGATTTTTTGGCGAGCTCCGGCCAATTATCTAGGGGAAGGACGACAACGTGTTTCGCGGAGCCAATGCCATCAATCTCGACGCCAAAGGGCGACTCGCGATGCCTGCGCGCTATCGCGACCGTCTGTTGGCGTCCTGTGATGGACAGTTGGTTGTCACTATCGCGCTGGAAGACCGTTGTCTCTGGATTTACCCCCTGCACGAATGGGAGGCCGTCGAAGCCAAGCTGCGGCAGGCGCCCAACATGAATCCTGCGGTCAAGCGTCTGCAACGACTGCTGATCGGTAATGCCTTCGAGCTTGAGCTGGATGGCGCCGGTCGCTTTGTCGTTCCGCCGCTGCTGCGTGAATACGCCGGGCTGGACAAGAAGGTAATGCTGGTCGGTCAAATCGGTAAGTTCGAGCTCTGGAGTGAAGACGCCTGGACTGCTACCACCTCTGCCTATCTGGACGAGTCGCAGGAGGCTGGCGAGTTGCCGGCTGAACTGCACTCGCTGAGCCTGTGAGTACCGTGTCCTCCTATTCCCATATCAGTGTATTGCTGAACGAGGCGCTTGATGCGCTCGCCATTCAGCCTGACGGCATCTATATCGACGGCACGTTCGGCCGAGGAGGTCATAGTCGAGCATTGCTCGCCCGCTTGGGGCCAGAGGGCAGGCTGATTGCCTTTGACAAAGATCCGGAAGCCATCCGGGCTGGCGAACAACTGGCGGCCGAAGACGGCCGCTTTGTCGTTGTACAGCGGTCCTTTGCCGAGATGGCTGACGAAATGCGTGCGCGCGGTCTGCACGGGCGTATCAGTGGTGTTTTGCTGGATCTGGGTGTGTCCTCGCCCCAGCTCGATGATCCGACCCGTGGCTTCAGTTTTCTCAATGACGGCCCGCTCGACATGCGCATGAATCCCGGTGTTGGCCAGAGTGCAGCCGACTGGGTCAACAGTGCCAGCGAGGCGGATATCGCCACCGTGCTCAAGGAGTACGGTGAGGAACGCTTCTCCAAGCGTATGGCCCGGGCGGTAGTAACCCGCCGCGCAGGGCAGCCCTTTACCCGCACCGGTGATCTGGCGGCGGTCATCAAGGAAGCCAACCCCGCCTGGGAAAAGGGTAAGCACCCGGCGACCCGCGCGTTCCAGGGCATTCGCATTTTCATCAACCGCGAGCTGGATGATCTGGCCGATGGCCTGCGTGCAGCGCTGGATGTCCTGGCACCGGCCGGCCGCCTGGCGGTAATCAGCTTCCACTCGCTGGAAGACCGCATGGTCAAGCAGTTCATGCGTCGTGAGGCCAAGGGCGCTCCGATTCCGCGTGACCTGCCGATTCGCGACATTGATATTCCGGTGTCGATCAATCTGGTCGGCAAGGCGATCAAGCCGAGTGCCGCCGAGATCGATGCCAACCCCCGTGCCCGCAGCGCCGTGCTGCGTATTGCGGAGAAGCGCTGATGAACGCGCCTGCGCCACTGTCCAAGCGTTCCGGCCTGCCGACTGGCAGCGGCTGGCTGACGCTGGTGTTCGTGCTGGGCGTTGCCAGTGCGCTGGCAGTGTCCTACAGCGCCCACTGGAGCCGTCAGCTGCTCAACGAGTTGGCGACCGAGATGGATGTGCGTGAGAAGGCGCAGGCGGAATGGGGACGGCTGGTGCTGGAGCAGAGCACCTGGACGGCCTACAGCCGCATTGAACGGATTGCCACCGAACAGCTCGGTATGCACGTCCCTGAACCCAGCGACGTGATTCTGGTGAAACCATGAAGCGATTTGCGCTCAAGTCCAACGGTAGCCTGTACCCCTGGCGTTTTCGCCTTGTTATCGGGCTGCTTGGGCTGTGCTGCGCAGCGGTTGTCTGGCGCATTGCCGAGCTGCATGTGCTGGACGAAGGCTTCCTGCGCAGTCAGGGCGACAAGCGCAGTGTGCGCCATGTGCCGATTCCGGCTCACCGGGGTCAGATCACCGACCGCAACGGTGAGCCGTTGGCAGTCAGTACACCGGTGTTGACCATTTGGGCCAACCCGTCGCAGCTGATCGATCAGCAGGCTCACTGGCCGGAGCTTGCCAGCGCCCTGGGTACCGATCTGGCGACCTTCAGCGAGCGCCTCAAGGCCAATGCCGACAAAGAGTTCATCTATCTGCGGCGGCGCATGACCCCGGCCTCCGGCGAAGCGGTGATGGCGCTCAAGGTGCACGGCGTCTACAGCATCGAAGAATACCGCCGCTTTTACCCTGCCGGTGAGGTGGCGGCGCATCTGGTCGGCTTCACCAATGTTGACGAGCAGGGCCAGGAAGGGCTTGAGCTGGCCTATGACCAGTGGCTTCAAGGTGTGCCGGGCAAGCGCCAGGTTTTGCAGGACCGCCGTGGTCGTCTGATCAAGGATGTGCAGGTGGTCAGCAACGCCCGTCCGGGCAATGACTTGCGCCTCTCTATCGATCTGCGTCTGCAGTATCTGGCGCACCGTCAGCTGCGCGAAGGTATGCAGGAGTTCGGCGCCAAGGCCGGGTCGGTCGTGATGCTCGACGTGCATACCGGTGAAGTGCTGGCGATGGTCAATCAGCCGTCCTATAACCCCAACAATCGGGCCAATCTGCAGCCGAGCATGATGCGCAATCGCGCCATGATCGATGTGTTCGAGCCGGGTTCGACCATGAAGCCGATTTCCATGACCGCTGCTCTGGCGACCGGCCGCTGGAAGCCGAGCGATCAGGTCAATGTCTATCCGGGCACCCTGCGAATCGGTCGTTACACCATTCGCGATGTATCAAGGGCACCGGGTGGCGTACTCGATCTGGCGGGCATTCTGCTCAAATCCAGTAACGTCGGCATGAGCAAGGTGGCGCTGGATATTGGCGGCGAAGCGGTACATGACGCCATGGCGGCGGTGGGCCTGGGTGAGTACACCGGTGTTGGTTTCCCGGGCGAAAGCGTCGGCAAGCTGCCGACCTACCGCACCTGGCGCTCGGCCGAAACCGCGGCCCTTTCCTATGGCTACGGCCTGTCGGTAACCGCCGTTCAGCTGGCGCAGGCCTATGCGATTCTGGCCAACGACGGTCGCAAGGTGCCGATGTCTTTGCTGCGGGTGGACGGTTTGCCCGACACCCAGCAGGTGCTGCCGGAAGATGCCACCCGAATGGTTCAGGAAATGCTGCAGAACGTCATTGAGGCCGAGGGCGGCACCCACAGGGCGCGGGTTCCGGGCTATCACGTATCCGGCAAGAGTGGTACCGCACGCAAGGCCAGTACCTCGAGCAAGGGCTATCAGGAAGACTCCTATCGTTCGCTGTTTGCCGGGTTCGGCCCGAGCAGTGACCCGCGCATCGCCATTGCCGTGGTCATCGATGAGCCCAGCAACGGCGGCTACTACGGCGGTCTGGTTGCGGCCCCGGTATTTGGCGGGCTGATGTCCAATGCACTGCGGCTGATGAACGTGGCGCCCGATAATCTGGCTTCGCTGGAGCAGCCTGCACTGCCATCGCCGCGGGCATTGGTCACCACCGGAGAGCCGCGATGAAGCTGTCTCAGCTATTCCCTGGCAAGGTACACGCCGACGCGGATATTGGCGGCATCACCCTCGACAGCCGCCACGTGCGTGATGGTGATCTGTTTGTTGCGTTCCCCGGTCTGCGTCACGACGGCCGGGACTATATTGCCCAGGCTGTTGCTGCTGGTGCCGCCGCGGTCGTTCTGGAATCGCAGGGCGCTGTCGCACACCAGCTGGCCGTGCCGTCGGTGCAGATTGAAGGGCTGGCGGAACAATTGTCTGCGCTGGCTGACCGGTTTTATCAGCAGCCCAGCGCCGCGCTGCAGGTGATCGGTATCACCGGCACCAACGGCAAGACCAGCGTCAGTCAGATGCTGGCGCAGGCGCTGGACCGTCTGGGCAGCCGCTGCGGCGTGATCGGTACCCTTGGCAGCGGCCTGGCGGGTGCGCTGATTGATCACGGCATGACCACGCCAGATGCCGTTGCGGTACAGGCGCAACTGGCGTCGATGCGTGACCAGGGCGCAAGCCACGTGGCGATGGAGGTGTCCTCCCATGCGCTGGACCAGCACCGCGTTGCCGCGGTGCGTTTTGCTGTGGCGGTGTTTACCAATCTGAGTCGCGATCATCTGGACTATCACGGCACCATGGCTGCCTACGGCGAAGCCAAGGCGCAGCTGTTCCAGCGCGATCTGCAGGCGGCTGTGGTCAACCTGGATGACGCTTTCGGGCGTGAGCTGGCCGAGCGCTGCGCCGCGCCGGTTATCGGTTACAGCCTGAGCGATCCTGCTGCGACGCTGTATTGCCGAGAGCTGCTCTGTGACAGCCTTGGGCTGAACGCCCGGTTGCAGGTGCAGGGCCGCGAGTTTGCCCTGCGCAGCCCGCTGCTGGGCAGTTTCAATATGAGCAACCTGCTCGCCGTGCTGGGCAGTCTGCTGGCGCTGGGCGTCGATGCCGGCGCAGCCGTTGAGCAGGTCGCGCAGTTGCAGCCGCCAGCCGGTCGCATGCAGCGCCTTGGCGGCGGCGACCTGCCGCTGGTGGTGGTCGATTACGCGCATACCCCGGATGCACTGGAGAAGGCTCTGACCGCTCTGCATCAGCATGCAGCAGGGCGGGTTGTCTGCATCTTCGGGTGCGGCGGCGACCGGGATAACGGCAAGCGGCCGATGATGGCGCGGGTTGCCGAACAGTTTGCCGAGGCCGTGGTGGTCACCGATGACAACCCGAGAACCGAGCCTTCGCAGCAAATCATCGAACAAATTTGTCAGGGTGCGGAACACCCGCAGGCACTGACCGTCATACCCAACCGTGCGCAAGCCATCGCCAGTACGATTGCGGCAGCGCGGCCCGGCGATGTGATTCTGCTCGCCGGCAAGGGTCACGAGAATTACCAGGAGATTGACGGAGTGCGTCACCCCTTCAGCGATATTGAACAGGCCAGCCTCGCGCTGCAGCAGTGGGAGGCCGCCCATGCTTGATGCGTTGCGTCTGTCCGATCTGCTCAAGCCGCTGGCCGCCACCCTCAACGGGGTGGATACCCATTTCGACAGCGTCAGCATTGATGCCCGCAAGGTTGCCAGGGGCGGCCTGTTTGTTGCGCTGCCCGGCAGCCGCAGCAATGGCCACGACTTTGTCGCCCAGGCCCGCGAAAACGGCGCTGCAGCGGCCATGGTCGAATACCTTGTCGATGATCCGCTGCCGCAATTGCTGGTGCACGATTGCCAACTGGCTCTGGGCCAGCTGGGCGCCCTGGTGCGCGATCAGTTCCGCGGCACCGTGATCGGCATTACCGGCTCCAGTGGCAAGACCACGGTAAAGGAAATGCTCGCCGCCATTTTGCGTGAGTGCGGGCCGGTACTGGCCACCCAGGGCAATCTGAACAACGAACTTGGCGTGCCGCTGACCCTGCTGCAGCTTGATGCCGGGCACCGCTTTGCCGTGATCGAGATGGGCGCGGCGCAGGTGGGCGATATCAACTACACCATGGGTCTGGTCAAACCGCAGATCAGTGTGCTGACCAACGCCGGCATGGCGCATGTTGGCCGGTTTGGTAGTCCGGAGAGCATTGCCAGGGCCAAGGGCGAGATCGTCAGCGCGCTGCCCGATGGCGGTCAGGCCATCCTAAATCTGGACAGCCCCTGGTTCGAGCAGTGGTATCAGTTGCTCGGCAGCCGACGTACCGCATGCTCGTTCAGCCTGAAGAATCCGACTGCACAGCTGCGCGCCGAAGAGGTCGAGATCGACGCCACCGGATGTCCGCACTTCAATCTGGTGACCCCGGTCGGCGTGGTCCCGGTTCGTCTGCAGTTGCGCGGGGAACACAATATTGCCAATGCGCTGGCAGCGGCGGGCGCGGCGCTGGCGGCAGGTGCGCCACTGGATGCGATTGCCCGGGGTCTGCTGTCCCTTGCGCCGGTGGCGGGGCGCGGCAACTGGCTGAACGGCATTGGTGGTGCACAAATCATTGACGACGCCTACAACGCCAACCCGGCGTCTGTGAAGGCCGCCATCGATGTGCTGGCCAGCCTGTCCGGTCGGCGTCTGCTGGTGCTGGGCGATATGGGCGAGCTGGGCGAATGGGCCGAGCAGAGTCATCGTGACGTTGGTCTGCATGCGCGTGAGCGGGGCCTAGACGGGCTCTATGCGACAGGCAGGCTGTCTGCGCTGGCGGTGGGGGCATTCGGCGCCAACGGCCGGCTGTTCGATAGCCGCGAAGCGCTGATCGATGCCATCAAACAGGATCTGGATGCCAACACCCGGGTGTTGGTCAAAGGCTCGCGCAGTGCGGGCATGGATGTAGTGGTCGCCGGCCTTCTGGCCCCGGCGGACGCGCACGACAACGATAACGGGGCCAGCTGATATGTTGCTTTTACTCGCCGAATTCCTCCAGCAGTACTACTCCGGCTTCGCCGTATTCCAGTATCTGACCCTGCGCGGCATTCTGGGTGTGCTGACGGCGCTGGCGATGGCGCTGTTTCTGGGGCCCTGGATGATTCGGACGCTGCAGATTCGGCAGATCGGCCAGGCGGTGCGCAATGACGGTCCGCAGTCGCACCTGTCCAAGAAGGGCACGCCAACCATGGGCGGCGCATTGATTCTGGTTGCCATCGGTGTCAGCACTCTGTTGTGGGCAGACCTCAGCAATCTGTATGTCTGGGTGGTACTGGGCGTTACCTTCAGCTTTGGTGCGGTTGGCTGGGTGGACGACTATCGCAAGGTGATCGAGAAAAATTCGCGCGGCCTGCCGTCGCGCTGGAAGTACTTCTGGCAGTCGGTGTTCGGCCTGGCAGCAGCCGTCGTGCTGTATATGGCGGCCAAGACGCCGGTCGAAACCACCCTGATCGTGCCGTTCTTCAAGCAGGTCGAGTTTCAGCTTGGGGCGCTGTTTGTGGTGCTGACCTACTTCGTCATTGTCGGCTCAAGCAATGCAGTCAACCTGACCGATGGCCTGGACGGGCTGGCGATCATGCCGACGGTCATGGTGGGCGGTGCGCTGGGCATCTTTGCCTATCTGTCAGGTAACGCGAAATTTGCCGAGTATCTGCTGATCCCCTATGTGCCGGGTGCTGGCGAGCTGATCATCTTCTGTGGCGCGCTGCTGGGCGCCGGTCTCGGATTTCTCTGGTTCAACACCTATCCGGCTCAGGTTTTTATGGGCGATGTCGGCGCGCTGGCGCTGGGTGCAGCGCTGGGTGTGATTGCCGTGATCGTCCGGCAGGAAATCGTCCTGTTCGTCATGGGCGGCATTTTTGTGGTGGAGACGCTGTCGGTGATCGTGCAGGTAGCGTCGTTCAAGCTGACCGGTCGCCGGGTGTTCCGCATGGCGCCCATTCACCACCACTTTGAACTCAAGGGCTGGCCGGAGCCGCGCGTGATCGTGCGCTTCTGGATCATCACCGTGGTACTGGTGCTGATCGGTCTTGCCACCCTGAAACTGCGTTGAGGAGCAGAGTGTGTCTCTGATTACCACGGACAAAAAACGGATAATCGTCGGGCTCGGCAGCAGCGGGCTCTCGGTCGCCCGTTATCTGGCAGGCCAGGGCCTGTCCTTTGCCGTGGCCGACACCCGCCAGAATCCGCCGGGTCTGGAGCAGCTCAAACGCTTTGCCCCCATGGCTGATCTGTATCTGGGCGAGCTGGACGAAAACCTGCTGAGCAGCGCAGACGAGCTGATCGTCAGTCCCGGTATCGCACTGGCCACACCGGCGCTGCAGACGGCGGCCAAAGCAGGCGTTTCCATCGTTGGTGATATCGAGCTGTTCGCGCGGGCGGCCAAGGCGCCGATCGTTGCGATTACCGGTTCCAATGCCAAGAGCACGGTTACCACACTGGTGGGTGAGATGGCGCAGGCGGCGGGCGTGAAGGTCGCCGTGGGCGGCAATCTGGGCACGCCGGCGCTGGATTTGCTGGATCAGGATGCCGAGCTTTACGTGCTGGAGCTGTCGAGCTTCCAGCTGGAAACCACCGACCGCCTGAACGCGCTGGTCGCCACTGTATTGAACGTCAGTGAAGATCATATGGATCGCTACAGCGGTCTGCCGGCCTATCACATGGCCAAGCACCGGATTTTCCGTGGTGCGCAGCAGGTGGTGATCAACCGCGATGACGCGCTGTCGCGGCCGCTGATTGCCGATCAACTGCCATGCCTGAGCTTTGGTCTGTCACGCCCCGACTTCAAGGGCTTCGGGCTGATTGAGCAGGATGGCCAGACCTGGCTGGCTTACGAGTTCACCGCACTGATGCCGGTCAGTGAGTTGCGCATTCGCGGTTCGCACAACCAGGCCAATGCCTTGGCCGCGCTGGCGCTGGGTCAAGCGGCTGGCCTGCCGATGGATGCCATGCTGCAGGCGCTGAAGGCATTCCCGGGGCTGGCGCACCGCTGCCAGTGGGTTGGCAGCCACGCCGGTGTCGAGTATTTCGATGATTCCAAGGCAACCAATGTGGGCGCGGCGCTCGCGGCCATCAACGGCTTTGCCGCGGACATGAGCGGCAAGCTGGTGCTGATCGCCGGTGGCGACGGTAAGGGTGCTGACTTTTCATCGTTGCGAGAACCGGTGGCAGCAAGCTGCCGCGCCGTTGTGCTGCTTGGCCGTGATGCCGAACTGATCGCCGCAGCCCTTGACCCGCAGACCCGACTGGTTCGTGTTGCCTCTATTGAAGAGGCAGTAACCGCTGCGGCGGCATTGGCGGAGCAAGGCGATCTGGTGCTGCTGTCGCCGGCCTGTGCGAGCCTGGACATGTTCCGCAACTTTGAAGAGCGCGGTCGGCTGTTCGCCGAAGCGGTCGGGAGGTTGGGCGCATGAATCTGACCTTCAACCTGCGTGATGCCGCCGCGCCGCTGATCGGCGAGCGGCGCTTTGATATGGATATGCCGCTGCTGGTTGGCGCGGTCGCATTGCTGGCGTTGGGGCTGGTCATGGTCACCTCCGCCTCGATGGAAGTTGCGGCCGGCCGGCTGGGCAGTCCGCTGTTCTACATGAATCGCCAGATCGTGTATCTGCTGATCAGTCTGGTTGCGCTGGCCGTCACCCTGTCGGTACCGGTCGCGGTATGGGAACGCTTTCGCTTCATGCTGCTGTTCTTCGGCTTCGCCGGGCTGGTGGCGGTGCTGATTCCGGGCATCGGCCGTGAGGTCAACGGTAGCTGGCGCTGGATTGCGGTTGGCCCGATCAACGTACAGCCGTCCGAGCTGGCCAAGCTGTATGCAGTGGTCTTTCTTGCCGGCTATCTGGTGCAGCGCAAGGATGAGGTCAAGCAAGAGTGGTTTGGCTTCTTCAAACCGTTCATGGTGCTGGGCCCGATGGCCTGCCTGTTGATCGTCGAGCCCGACTTCGGTGCCACCGTGGTGCTGATGGGCGCGGCCACCGGGATGCTGTTCCTCGGTGGTGTTGGTCTGTTCCGCTTCCTGCTGCTGTTCGGCTCGCTGGGGGCGCTCGCCGCGCTGGCGGTCTGGGCCGAGCCCTACCGCCTGCAGCGCCTGACCGGCTTTCTTGACCCGTGGCAGGACCCTTACGGCACCGGCTACCAGCTGACCCAGGCGCTTATTGCCTTTGGCCGTGGCGAGTGGTTCGGCGTCGGTCTGGGTAACAGTATTCAGAAACAGTTCTACCTGCCCGAAGCGCACACCGACTTCGTGTTTGCGGTGCTGGCCGAGGAGCTCGGCATGATTGGCGCGCTGGCGGCCTTTGCCCTGCTGGTCTTTGTTGCGATTCGCGGCCTGTATGTCGGTCTTGCCGCCGAGGCCAGAGGCATGCTGTTCCACGCCTATCTGGCCTATGGTCTGGCGATCATGTGGTGCGGCCAGATTCTGATTAACGTTGGAGTGAACATTGGTTTGCTGCCGACCAAGGGGCTGACCCTGCCGTTCCTCAGCTACGGCGGTAGCTCGCTGGTGGTGTGCTGTGTTTGCCTCGGTCTGCTGCTGCGGATTGACTGGGAGCGTCGCCAGGCGGCACAAGGGGGCGGCCATGAGTAACAAGGTACTGGTCATGGCGGGCGGCACCGGCGGGCACGTTTTCCCGGCGCTGGCTTGTGCCCGCATGCTGCGTGATCAGGGCTACGAAGTGCACTGGCTTGGTACGCGCCGCGGCATTGAGGTGGACCTGGTGCCGCAGGCCGGCTTCCCGATCCATTACATCGATATTCAGGGCCTGCGCGGCAAGGGCAAGCTCGACCTGCTCAAGGCGCCGTTCCGTATTTTGCGGGCGCTGGGCCAGTCGCTGCGCTTGCTTGGCACGCTCAAGCCCGTTTGCGTGCTTGGCGCTGGCGGCTATGTTACCGGTCCGGGCGGGCTGGCAGCCTGGCTGCGCCGTATTCCGCTGGTCATCCATGAGCAGAATGCCGTGGTCGGCACCACCAACCGTTTGCTGACCCGTTTTGCCGAGCGTCGCTGCGAAGGTTTTGCCGGCAGCTTCGCCGACGGTGCAAACCGTCGCAGTACCGGCAACCCGGTGCGCGACGACATTTTTGCTACCCCGCCGATGAGCTGGGATGGCAGCCGCCCGCTGCGCCTGCTGGTGCTGGGTGGCAGCCTGGGCGCTATGCCGCTGAACAACTTGCTGCCAAAGGCGCTGGCGCGGATCGAACCGGCTCAGCGCCCGCAGGTGGTGCACCAGTGCGGCAAGCAGCACCTGCTGATGGCGCGTGAGGCCTATGAGCAGGCGGGTGTGCGTGCAGAAGTCGAGGCTTTCATTGCTGATATGGCGGGTGCCTACGCCTGGGCCGATCTGGTGATTTGCCGCGCCGGCGCACTGACTGTCTGTGAGCTGGCTGCCGCAGGACGCCCGTCACTGCTGATTCCGCTGCCGCATGCCATCGACGACCATCAAACCGCCAATGCCCGCTATCTGGCCGACCGCGGCGCCGCGGTGCTGATGCCGCAGGCCCAGCTCGATGATGAGCAGCTGGCCAGCACCCTGATCAACTACATGAACAACCCGGAGCTGCTGCAACAGATGGCCGAACGAGCCCGTGAACAAGCCACCCCGAACGCGACTGCCGATGTGGTGCGCGCCTGTCTGGAGGTAGCCCGTGAGCACTAACAAGCGCAGTCAGGCAACCTTTACGCTGCCGGAGATGCGGCGCATCCGCAATATTCACTTTGTCGGTATCGGCGGCGTGGGCATGTGCGGCATTGCAGAGGTGTTGCTCAACCTCGGTTATCAGGTATCCGGTTCGGACCTGAAGCGCTCAGCCGTGACCCAGCGCCTGGAATCCTTCGGTGCGCGCATCGACATCGGCCATCGTGCCGAGAATGTGCAGGAGGCGGATGTGCTGGTGGTTTCCAGCGCGATCAATCCGCAGAACCCGGAAGTGGCGGGCGCCATCGAACGCCGCATCCCCGTGGTGCCACGCGCCGAGATGCTGGCCGAGCTGATGCGCTATCGCCATGGCATTGCCGTCGCCGGCACCCATGGCAAAACTACCACCACCAGTCTGATTGCCTCTGTGCTGGCGGCTGACGGTTTGAGCCCGACTTTCGTGATCGGCGGCAAGTTGACCGCCGCCGGCACCAATGCCCAGTTGGGTGAAAGCCGCTATCTGGTTGCCGAAGCCGACGAGAGCGATGCGTCCTTCCTGCATCTGCAGCCGATGGTTGCCATCGTCACCAATATCGACGCCGACCACATGGCGACCTACGAGGGCGACTTCAACAAACTGAAGCGCACCTTCGTCGAGTTTCTGCACAACCTGCCGTTCTACGGGCTGGCCGTGCTGTGCATCGATGATCCGGTGGTGCGCGAGATTCTGCCGCAGATCAACCGTCAGGTGATCACCTACGGTCAGTCCGAGGATGCCGACATCCGCGCGGTAGATATCCATCAGAAGGGCATGCAGACCTACTTTACCGTGCTGCGTGAGGGCCGCGAACCACTCAAGGTCTCGGTCAACATGCCGGGTGTACACAACGTGCTGAACTCGCTGGCGACCATTGCGGTGGCGACCGACGAAGGCGTTTCCGATCGCGCCATCATCGAAGGTCTGACCGGGTTCCAGGGCGTCGGTCGTCGCTTCCAGGTGCAGGGCAACTTCCAGTGGGGCAACGGCGAAGTAATGCTGGTCGACGA
Source organism: Halopseudomonas sp. T1L2 (assembly GCF_055397385.1). Taxonomy (NCBI): domain Bacteria; kingdom Pseudomonadati; phylum Pseudomonadota; class Gammaproteobacteria; order Pseudomonadales; family Pseudomonadaceae; genus Halopseudomonas; species Halopseudomonas sp. T1L2. Next base: position 3,783,978 of record NZ_AP040865.1, read on the forward strand.
CTATGGCCACCACCCGCGTGAGGTGGCTGCGGTTATCAAGGCGGTCCGTGCCGGCTGGCCCGAGCGTCGCCTGGTCATGCTCTACCAGCCGCACCGCTACAGCCGTACCCGTGATCTCTACGAAGACTTCGTTCAGGTGCTGGGCGATGCCAATGCGCTGTTGCTGATGGAGGTCTACCCGGCCGGAGAAGAACCGGTTCCGGGGGCAGACAGCAAGCATCTGTGCCGCAGCATTCGTCAGCGTGGTCAGCTGGACCCGATTTATGTCGAGCGTGATGCCGACGTTATGCCGCTGCTGGAAGCGGTACTGCAGCCTGGCGACATTCTGCTGACCCAGGGTGCGGGTGATATTGGTGGGCTCTCGGTCCAGTTGGCCGAGGCTCTTGGCAAGCGTGATACCGGAGGTAAGGCCTGATGGTCGATGTAACTGACTTTGGGCGTGTAGCAGTGTTGTACGGCGGCAAGTCCGCCGAGCGTGCGGTATCGCTGAAATCCGGCGCGGCTGTGCTCGCTGCGCTGCAGAACGCGGGTGTCGATGCCTATGGCATTGATGCCGATGAGTCTCTGGCGGAGCAACTGCTGAGCCAGCGCCCGGATCGCGTGTTCATTGCGCTGCACGGGCGAGGCGGTGAGGATGGCAGCCTGCAGGGGCTGCTGGAGAGCCTGCAGATTCCCTATACCGGCAGCGGCGTGATGGCGTCTGCGGTTGGCATGGACAAGCTGCGTACCAAGCAGATCTGGCAAAGCATCGGACTGCCGACGCCGGCCTACGCGATGCTGCGCGGCGCCGAGCAGTGTGCCGGCATCGTCGAGCGCCTGGGCACGCCCCTGATCATCAAGCCGGTGCACGAAGGTTCCAGCATCGGTATGGCCAAGGCCGACAACCTGCAGCAGCTGCAGGCGGCCTGGGAAAGTGCGCGCAGCTACGACGACGAAGCACTGGTTGAACAGTGGGTGCAGGGTGCCGAGTTCACCGTTGCCATTCTGGATGGCAAGGCGCTGCCGCCGATTCGCTTGCGCACCCCGCACAATTTTTACGACTACGACGCCAAGTATCTGGCCAATGACACCCAGTACCTGTGCCCGTGCGGCCTGCCGTCCGAGCAGGAAGAACAGCTCAAGGCGATCAGCCTGCAGGCGTTCGATGCGGTTGGCTGTAAAGGCTGGGGTCGGGTCGACGTGATGCAGGATGAGCAGGGCAATTTTTATCTGCTGGAAGTGAACACCGTTCCGGGAATGACCGATCACAGCCTGGTGCCGATGGCTGCCAAGGCGACCGGAATGGATTTTGATGCGCTGGTGCTGGCCATTCTGGCCGGTACGCTGAACTGACGGATAACCCGATGCAGGCGATTCGCGACACACGCAACACCGCACCGCTATCGCGCCGTAAGGCCGGTGGGCGTGGTGCTGTGCGTGTGGCCCCGGCCCAGCCGAGGCAGTTGCCGCGTCTGCGTCTGCCGCGCCCCGACCTGGGCGGCCTGATTGGCCGTGCGCAGCACCTGCTCTGGCCGCTGCTGCTGGTCGCGCTCGGTATGGGGCTGTACGAACTTGGCAGCCGGTTGATGCCCCTGGCAGACCGGCCGATTGCACTGGTCAGCGTTGAGGGTGAGCTGCAGTACATCGATCGGGACGCCGTCCAGCAGGTGATACAGCCTTACCTGAGTGACAGCTTCCTCGGTATCGATCTGGCAGGCCTGCACGCAGATCTGCTGGCCATGCCCTGGGTAGCCGATGCGTCGGTTCGCCGGGTTTGGCCGGACAAGCTGGTGATTGCTCTGGATGAGCAGTTGCCGGTAGCCCGTTGGGGCGACAAGGCGTTGCTGAATAACGAAGGCAAGGCGTTTGAGCCGCAGGAAATCGCGCGTTTCAGCGAGTTGCCGCAGCTCAACGGCCCCGAGCGCTCCAAGCGTAAGGTGATGCGTCAGTACCAGCAGTTCAGCAGCCTGTTGCGTCCGCAGGGCATGGTGGTCAGCAAGCTGGAGCTGCGTGACCGCGGCAGCTGGTTCCTGACTACCGATGACGGTATGGAGCTGCTGCTGGGGCGGGACAATCTGGTGGACAAGATGCAACGGTTCATGGCCATCGAGCAACTGATGCTCAGTGATCGTCGGGAACTGATCGCGCGGGTAGACCTGCGCTACAGCAATGGCATGGCTGTCGCCTGGCGTGATGTCGGCGAAGCTGAAAAAGCGGCGGAGTAACGGGAAGATTATGGCAAGCAAGCAGGGCAGCAGAATGATTGTGGGCCTGGATATCGGCACCTCCAAGGTCGTGGCGCTGGTCGGCGAGATCGGTGCGGACGGCACGCTGGAAATCGTCGGCATCGGCTCGCATCCTTCGCGCGGACTCAAGAAGGGCGTGGTGGTCAACATCGAGTCGACGGTGCAGTCCATTCAGCGCGCCATCGAGGAAGCCGAGCTGATGGCCGGCTGCCAGATCCACTCGGTCTATGCCGGAATCGCGGGTAATCATATTCGCAGTCTGAACTCCAATGGCATTGTTGCCATTCGCGATCGCGAAGTGGTCCAGGCCGATATCGAGCGCGTCCTGGACGCCGGCCAGGCCGTCGCCATTCCTGCTGACCAGAAGGTTCTGCATATCCTGCCGCAGGAGTATGTGATCGATAACCAGGAAGGTGTGCGCGAGCCGCTGGGCATGTCCGGCGTGCGCCTGGAAGCCAAGGTGCATCTGGTGACCTGTGCGCTCAACGCGGTGCAGAACATTGAAAAATGCATCCGTCGCTGCGGGCTGGAAGTCGAAGACGTGATCCTCGAGCAGTTGGCATCCAGCTACGCGGTGCTGACCGAGGACGAGAAGGAGCTGGGCGTGTGCCTGGTCGACATCGGTGGCGGCACTACCGACATCGCCATCTTTACCGAAGGCGCCATTCGCCATACCGCGGTGATTCCGATTGCCGGTGACCAGGTCACCAATGACATCGCCATGGCGCTGCGTACTCCGACCCAGTACGCCGAGGAAATAAAGATTCGCTATGCCTGCGCGCTGGCCAAGCTGGCCGGCCCGGAGGAAACCATCAAGGTGCCAAGTGTGGGTGAACGGCCACCGCGCGACCTGTCTCGCCAGGCGTTGGCGGAGGTAGTTGAGCCGCGTTACGACGAGCTGTTCACACTGATTCAGGCCGAACTGCGCCGCTCCGGCTTCGAAGACATGATTCCGGCCGGCATCGTCATGACCGGTGGCACCGCCAAGATGGAAGGTGCCATCGAGCTGGCCGAGGAGATTTTCCACATGCCGGTTCGCCTCGGTATGCCACAGGAATTCAAAGGGCTCACCGACGTGGTGCGCAACCCGATCTACGCCACCAGCGTGGGCTTGCTGCACTACGGCATGAAACATCACGGTGACCATGGCTCGCAGCCGAGTGAGAGCAACAAGACTCCGGTACTGGAGCGAGTGAAGAAGTGGTTTCAGGGCAATTTCTGATTGCGCTGTTGCAGTACTAGACCCGCCAAAGCGGGCATGACGCAGTAAACGAAACGAAAACGATACGAGTAGCTATTCAAGGAGAAAGGCCATGTTCGAACTGATCGATAACGTTCCTCAGAACGCAGTAATCAAGGTCGTCGGTGTGGGCGGTGGCGGCGGCAACGCGCTGCAGCACATGGTGGTGAACAATGTGGAAGGTGTTGATTTCATCTGCGCCAACACCGATGCCCAGGCACTGAAAAACGTCAGCGCGCGTACCGTGCTGCAACTGGGTTCGGGTGTCACCAAAGGTCTGGGTGCCGGTGCCAACCCGCTGATCGGCCGTGAGGCTGCGATTGAAGACCGCGAGCGCATTGCCGAGGTGCTGCAGGGCTCTGACATGGTATTCATCACCGCAGGCATGGGTGGTGGTACCGGTACCGGTGCGGCGCCGATCGTTGCAGAAGTCGCCCGTGAAATGGGTATCCTCACCGTCGCCGTCGTGACCAAGCCGTTCCCGTTCGAAGGTCGCAAGCGTCTGCAGGTGGCCGAAGAAGGTATCCGTGAACTGAGCCAGCACGTTGACTCGCTGATCACCATCCCGAACGAAAAGCTGCTGACCGTGCTTGGCAAAGACGCCAGCCTGCTGGCAGCCTTCAGCAAGGCCAACGACGTGCTGCTGGGCGCGGTACAGGGTATCGCTGATCTGATCATGCGTCCGGGCATGATCAACGTCGACTTCGCCGACGTGAAAACCGTCATGAGCGAAATGGGCATGGCAATGATGGGTACCGGCCACGCCAGTGGTCCGAACCGCGCCCGCGAAGCGGCGGAAGCGGCCATCCGCAGCCCGCTGCTGGAAGACGTCAACCTGATGGGCGCGCGCGGTATTCTGGTCAACATTACCGCCGGTCCGGATCTGTCGCTGGGCGAGTTCTCCGAAGTCGGCAGCACTGTCGAAGAGTTTGCCTCTGAAACCGCGACTGTTGTGGTCGGTACCGTTATTGATCCCGAGCTGCGTGACGAGCTGCGGGTTACCGTAGTTGCAACCGGTCTGGGTGCGCGTGAAAAGCCGGTGAAGGTCATCGACAATACTGCCGCAGCGCCTGCTCAGAGCGTCCAGCGTCCGGAAGCCGGTGCACCGAACTACCGCGATCTGGAACGCCCGACCGTCATGCGCAATCAGGCTCCGGCCGGCGCTGCTGCCGCGTCTCGTCTGACTCAGCCGGCGGATGATCTGGATTATCTGGATATTCCGGCATTCCTGCGTCGTCAGGCTGATTGAACTGGTCAATTGAAGGCATAGGGGTAATTGGTATTCATCAAAAGCTGACTTTGCTATGATGCACGCCAGTTTACTGAGAGTTTTTCGCAATCAGCGCGGAAGCAGGCAAGCATGATCAGACAACGCACATTGAAAAACGTCATCCGGGCCACTGGTGTGGGCCTGCATTCGGGTGAGAAGGTCTACCTCACACTGAAGCCGGCACCGGTGGACACGGGTATCGTGTTTCGCCGGGTTGATCTTGACCCCGTGGTCGAGATCCCGGCGCGTGCCGAATGTGTCGGTGAGACGACCATGTCCACGACCCTGGTAAAGGATGGCGCCAAGGTCGACACGGTCGAACACCTGTTGTCGGCAATGGCAGGTCTGGGTATTGATAATGCCTACGTCGAGCTGAGCGCGGCCGAAGTGCCGATCATGGACGGCAGCGCAGGTCCCTTTGTCTTTCTGATTCAGTCGGCCGGCATCGCAGAACAGGATGCCGCCAAGCAGTTTATTCGGATCAAGCGGGAAGTAACGGTAGAAGAAGATGGCAAAACAGCCACCTTTGTCCCCTTTGAGGGCTTCAAGGTGTCGTTTGGTATCGACTTCGATCATCCGGTTTTCCGTGGCCGCAGCCAGCACGCCTGCGTCGACTTTTCCAGCACCTCGTTTGTGAAGGAAGTCAGTCGCGCCCGTACGTTCGGGTTCATGCGTGACATCGAGTATCTGCGTTCGCAGAACCTGGCGCTCGGTGGCAGTGTCGATAACGCCATTGTGGTGGATGAGTATCGGGTGTTGAACGAAGACGGTCTTCGCTACGAAGACGAGTTCGTCAAACACAAGATTCTCGACGCAATCGGTGATTTGTACCTGCTGGGCAAAAGTTTGGTTGGTGAGTTCCGTGGCTACAAGTCCGGACACGCGCTGAACAACAAGCTTTTGCGTGCGCTGCTGGCAAACAAGGACGCGTGGGAACTGGTTACCTTCGATGACGCAGGTACCGCTCCTATCTCCTATATGCGTCCTGCTGCTGCTGTCTGACAACAGACATCGGCGACACTACTCGTTTCGTTTTATCTTTCGGCCGCCTTCGGGCGGCCGTTTTTATTGGGGCATCGCGCCGCAAGCGACGAGCCGCAAGCCGCAAGCCGCAAGCTTCAAGCTCCAACCCAAAGCCCAAAGCCCAAAGCCCGTGTGTTGGGTCATAAGGTTTTATAACAGTCTGGATTTTTGGAAGGCGTGTGGCGCAATCAGCAAATCAGCCATGAGTCTCGCCAGCTAGCTGTCAGGGCGTAGGCCTCTTCCCAAAGTCCGATGCTTCCACTCAAGCTTCTGGCTTGCAGCTTGCAGCTTGCAGCTTGCAGCTTGCAGCTTGCAGCTTGCAGCCTGCAGCTTGGGCCTCGAGCCTGTCCCTGCGCGCCCAATCAGTGGCTTTCTGATTCGCCGTGGTGCCGCGCCAGGCGATTGAGCGCCGCTTTGAGTGCCGGGTCGCAGACATGCTCGGCAGTCTCTTGCAGGCTGTGACTGGCTACCTTTGAGCGCCTGATAGTGCGAGCAGGTGGTGATTTCTTGACCAGAGGTGGTTGTACCTTGCAATGAATTTTCGTTAAGGTGGCGAATTCGTTGAAAGTCTGCAGGTCCCTGATCAGTCTTTTTTGCTGATAGCGCATCCGCGTAGCCCATTGACTGCTGGTCACTACCAGCTTCAGCACGCCGTTCTCGAACGAGGCAACGCGGCACTGTTCTCGCGCGGCGGGTTCGAGGCGCGACTGAAACAGGGCTTGCAGGCGTTCGAGTTGACGGGACTTCTCCAGCAGCGCGCGGAGCGTGCTGCTGGTTCTTAACAGGTCGGTTGGTCGACGTGCGTCCAGAGGATGGAATGCCATGGGGTCGCTATCAGCCAGGAGTGATGGAGCGGTCATCCTATCAGAACCGCCGTCAGGAATGTTTGGGGTAGTTATTTGAACATCATTATTCTTACCGGGCGCAATGGCGCATCGCGCACGCTGACGCTGGGAGCGCCCTGGGTGTTTGCTGGCGTGTCCCTGTTGTTGGCCTTGCCACTGGTTGCGTCGCTGATAACCTGGCAGTTGATGGCGGGTGGCTCGCCTGAGGTGGCTGCTGCTGAAAACCAGATTCCGCAGTGGCAGCAGGTTCTGCAGGACTATGACACAGACCCGCTGGTCGAAGATGACGGCACTCAGGCGCAGATCGAACGCATGAGTCAGCAGCTTGCCCGTCTGCAAATGCGGCTGACCCGTCTGGATGCGCTGGGTGAGCGGCTGACCGAGTTGGCTGATTTCAATGATGGCGAGTTCGACTTTGGTTCGGAATCCGAGTTCGAATTCGGCATCGGTCTGGATCCGGGGACCGGTATGGGTGGTCCGGAACTGCGCGATGACGACCTCTCCTTCGAGGCACCATCCGACCTGCAGGGGTTGATCGAGCAGTTGTCGGCCCGGGTTGACGACAGGACCCAGCAGTTGCAGCTTCTGGAAGACCTGATGGTCAGCCGGCAGACCGATGTGGATGCCATCCTCGACTTCGTTCCGGTCAGCGTTGGTCATGTATCATCGACCTTCGGGCGGCGTACCGATCCGATTACCGGGCGCCTTTCAATGCATAACGGACTCGACTTTGCAGCGCCGCGCGGGACGCCGATTCATGCGCTGGGCGCCGGTGTTGTGACCTTTGCCGGACGTAATGGCGCTTACGGCAATATGGTCGAAATCAATCATGGCGGCGGTTTGAAGAGCCGCTACGCGCATGCCTCTGTGCTGAAGGTCAGCAAGGGTGATCTGGTACAGAAGGGGCAGGAGATCGCCGCGGTGGGTACCACTGGCAGGTCTACCGGTCCGCATCTTCATCTCGAAGTCTATCGCAACGGCATGGCGGTCAATCCTGCCCGCTTCCTGGCGTTGAAATAACCTCCCCTGACCCTCATATAGGTTGCCTGTCGAAGGCATTTTCGACTGGCGGCCGCCTCCGCCGCGCGGTTTAATGTGCGGCAGAAATCAGAGTAGAATGCCGTTTTCGGGCTGGTCCGGCAGCATGGGACTGGACACGCCACTCATCACATGGATATCTAAGTCGATTATGTTTGCGCCGTTAATGAAAAAGCTGTTTGGAAGCAAGAACGACCGTGAATTGAAGCGAATGGGTAAGGTTGTCGCTGCGATCAACGCCCTCGAAGAAAGCTTGAATGCACTGAGTGATGAACAGCTGAAGGCGAAAACAGACGAGTTCAAGCAGCGCCTGGCCGCTGGCGAGACGCTGGATGCGCTGTTGCCGGAAGCCTTCGCCGTGGTGCGTGAGGCTGGTAAACGTGTGATGGGCATGCGCCACTTTGATGTCCAGCTGATCGGCGGTATGGCACTGCACGAAGGCAAGATTGCCGAGATGAAAACCGGTGAGGGCAAGACCCTTGTTGCCACCTTGCCGGTTTATCTCAATGCGCTGGCCGGCAAGGGCGTTCATGTAGTGACGGTGAACGATTACCTGGCCAACCGTGACGCCAACACCATGCGTCCTTTGTACGAGTTCCTGGGCATGACCGTGGGCGTGGTCGTACCGATGCAGGACCCGGAGCACAAGCGCGCTGCCTATCGCTGTGATATTACCTACAGCACCAACAACGAGCTGGGCTTCGACTACCTGCGCGACAACATGGCGTTCCGGCTGGAAGACAAATTCCAGCGTGAGCCGTTCTTCGCAGTGGTGGACGAGGTCGACTCCATCCTGATCGACGAGGCGCGCACGCCGCTGATCATTTCCGGCCCGGCCGAAGACAGCTCGCGCATGTATGCCACCATCAATAAACTGATTCCCCTGCTCAAGCGCGGCAAGTTGCCGGAGGAAGGGGAAGAGGGCGTTGAAGGTCACTACCTGATTGATGAAAAGGCTCGTCAGGTTGAACTGACAGAAGAAGGTCACCAGTTTGTTGAGGAGCTGCTGGCACGTGAAGGCATGCTCAACGAGGGTGACAGTCTGTATGCGGCCCAGAACCTCGGCCTGCTGCATCACGTTCATTCGGGCCTGCGTGCGCATACCCTGTTCCATCGCAACGTCGAGTACATTGTGCAGAACAATCAGGTTCTGCTGGTTGATGAACACACCGGCCGCACCATGCCCGGCCGCCGTCTGTCCGAGGGTCTGCACCAGGCTATCGAAGCAAAGGAAGGGCTGCAGATCCAGGCCGAAAGCCAGACTCTGGCTTCCACTACCTTCCAGAACTACTTCCGGCTGTATCCCAAGCTGTCTGGCATGACCGGTACCGCTGACACCGAAGCGTTCGAATTTCGTCAGATCTATGGTCTCGACGTGCTTGTTATCCCGACCAACAAGCCGATGGTGCGCAAGGACTACAACGATCTCGTCTATCTCAGCATCGAGGAAAAGTTTGCCGCCATCGTTACCGACATCAAGCACTGCATGGAGCAAGGTCGCCCGGTGCTGGTTGGTACGGCATCCATCGAGTCTTCCGAGGTCGTAGCCAACCTGCTGACCCGCGAGAAGGTGCCGCACAAGGTTCTGAACGCCAAGTTCCACGAGAAGGAAGCGGAAATCGTTGCTCAGGCTGGCCGTCCCGGTGCCGTGACCATTGCTACCAATATGGCTGGTCGGGGTACCGACATCATCCTGGGTGGCAACTGGGAAGCGGAAGTGGCTGCACTGGAGAATCCGACCGAGCAGCAGATCGCCCAGATCAAGGACGAGTGGCAGCTGCGTCACCAGCAGGTACTTGAGGCAGGCGGTCTGCACATTATTGCCTGTGAGCGTCACGAGTCACGCCGTATCGATAACCAGCTGCGTGGTCGTGCGGGCCGTCAGGGTGACCCGGGGTCGAGCCGTTTCTACCTCTCGCTGGAAGATAACCTGATGCGCATCTTCGCCTCTGACCGGGTGAAGAACTTTATGAAAGCACTTGGGATGGAGAAGGGCGAGGCGATCGAGCATCGCATGGTTACCAATGCCATCGAAAAGGCGCAGCGCAAGGTCGAAGGCCGCAACTTCGACATTCGCAAACAGCTGCTTGAGTACGACGACGTTGCCAATGAGCAGCGCAAGGTGATTTACGGTCAGCGTAACTCCATTCTGGCCAGCGAAAGTGTCGAAGAGACTATCAACGCGATTCGCCAAGATGTGGTCAATGATCTGGTCAGTGCACACATGCCGCCCGGCACCCTGCCGGAACAGTGGGATGTTGCGGGGCTGGAGCAGAGTATCGCTTCCGATCTGGGGCTGCACCTGACTATTCAGCAGTGGCTGGATGAGGATGAGCGCCTGAGCGAGCAGGGTGTTGCCGAGCGGGTACTGGAAGCGCTGGTTGCCGCTTACCGCGAGAAGGAAGAACTGGCTGGTGCCGAAGCGCTGCGTACCTTCGAGAAGCAGATGCTGCTGCGCGTACTGGACGATCTGTGGAAAGAACACCTGGCAACCATGGATCACCTGCGTCAGGGTATTCACCTGCGTGGCTATGCGCAGAAGAACCCCAAGCAGGAGTACAAGCGCGAAGCCTTCAATCTGTTCCAGGAAATGCTGGAAACGCTCAAGCGCGACACTATCCGCGTCCTCAGTCACGTCCAGGTTCGTCGCGAAGACCCGGCCGAGGAAGAGGCGCGGCTGCGCCGTCAGGCTGAAGAACTCCAGCGTCGCATGCAGTTCAAGCACGAGGAAGTGAACGCCGTTGCCGATGCTGCAGGGGATCAGGCTGGTGAACCGGAGCAGGCAGGTGCCGCCGCGCCCGTTACCCGTGAAGGCCCCAAGGTAGGCCGCAACGATGCCTGCCCATGTGGCTCCGGCAAGAAGTACAAACATTGCCACGGACAAATTAGCTGAGCCTTCGGCTCAGCAGCTTCAAGCCTTAAGCGGCAAGCTACAAGCAAAACCCGCGCGTTATCGAACCGCGCGGTGTTTGAACCAATTAATAGCGGCAGAGTTTGCAAGAGTGCTTGACGGCTGCGCCGCCCGGCCTACCATTGCTTGCAGCTTGTAGGGGGCGGCCATCCGCCTTGCAGCTTGCAGCTTGCAGCTTGCAGCTTGCAGCTTGCGGCTTGCAGCTTGCGGCTTCTATTTATCTCTTTTCTGGAGTTGTTGATCATGCCTGTCGGTCTTGGCCCGTTGCCTGTGCTGCACCCGGTTCCCGGTTTTCGTCTTGGTATTGCTTCTGCGGGCATCAAGCGAGTCGGTCGTAAGGACGTGGTCGTCATGGAGGCGGCAGAAGGCTCTGCGATTGCCGGCGTGTTCACGCTCAACGCGTTTTGCGCCGCACCGGTCACCCTCTGCCGTCAGCGCATGGGCAATGCTCCGCTTTATCTGCTGGTCAATACCGGCAACGCCAATGCCGGAACCGGCAAGCCCGGCATGGCGGCAGCCGAGCGCACCTGTGAGGCACTGGCCGGTCTGACTGGCGTTTCGCCAGAGCAGGTTTTGCCGTTCAGCACCGGCGTGATTGGCGAGCTGCTGCCCGCCGACAAAATTATTCCGGTGCTGCCTGCAGCCCTCGAAAACCTGTCCGAAGATAACTGGGCGGTCGCTGCCGAAGGCATCATGACAACCGATACCCAGCCAAAAGGCTGCAGCCGGCAGATTCAGATCGCCGGTCAGACCGTGACCATCACCGGTATCTCCAAAGGCGCCGGGATGATTCGTCCAAACATGGCTACCATGCTGGGGTACGTTGCCACCGATGCGCCGGTTGCCCAGCCGGTACTGCAGGCGCTGCTGCGTGAAGCCGCAGATCTGTCGTTCAACCGTATCACCATCGACGGCGACACCAGCACCAACGACTCCTGCATGCTGATTGCGACCGGCAAGGCCGCCATTGCGCCGATCGACAGCACTGAGGCGGCGGGCTACGCCGAGCTGGCTGCAGCGATCAAGGACGTGCTGCTGGTGCTGGCCCAGGCCATCGTTCGTGATGGTGAAGGCGCAACCAAGTTTGTCACTGTTCAGGTCAACGGCGGCGGCAATCGCAACGAGTGCCTGGATGTCGCCTACGCTGTCGCCCACTCGCCCTTGATCAAGACTGCGCTGTTTGCCTCTGACCCGAACTGGGGGCGTATTCTGGCGGCTGTAGGCTATGCCGGCGTACCGGAACTGGATGTCGAGAAAATAGACGTCTACCTGGATGATGTCTGCATTACCCGTCAGGGTGGCCGCGCGCCAGAGTACGTTGAAGAGCAAGGTGCCCGCGTCATGGCGCAGGAAGAAATCACCATACGTATCGAGCTCGGTCGTGGAGACGTCAGCGAGACGCTTTGGACCACGGATCTGTCCCACGAATACGTGCGGATCAACGCCGAGTACCGCACCTGAGCTAATCGTCTCCCGCGCAGGTGTCGGCTGTCAGGTACGCCGACTCGCTGCGTAATCTGCCTACCCGGTTGATGACCAGTCGTCGACCGGGTCGGGTCAGATCTGCCGGGCACAGGTGCAGCGTGCCGGCAAGAAAACCGCCATCCAGCCGTTCCGATTCTCCCAGCGGGTTGTAGCGCAGGTAACGGGCCAGCTCTCCGGTAGCACTGATCTCCGCCAGACCGGCGGCATGATCCTCCTGCAGAAGCTGTTCTTCGGTATCAGGCAGACCGTTGCGGTTCTCATCTACGTATACCCGCCAGCCGGCGTTCCAGTCGCCGTCCGTCGGCGCCATCACCACCGCCACATTACCCGAGATCGCCGCCTCACGTGCCAGACGAATACTGGTGGTCAGCCGGTCGGCCGCGCCATCGAGCCGACGTTGCTCAATCAGCCGGCCAAGTGATGGCGTGCCCAGGCTTATAAACAGGCCGAGGAGTGTGATTGCGACCAGCAGCTCGATCAGACTCAGGCCGCTATTGCGCCTCCGTCTGGCGTCGCGGGTTACTTTTGTATTGGTTTCCATACCTGTCATCCTGATGATATGACCGGTCATCGTCCGGGTCGCGACGTTGACCTTCGCCCTTTTTATAGTGCAGGTCGTACTAGGAGGGTTCTTTGGATGAAATGTGTGAAGGGTTTCACCTTGATTGAACTATTGATCGCCCTGGTGGTGGCTGGCGTGATCCTCGGGTTAGCAGTACCGAGCATGCGCACCATGATGGCGAACAGCTCACTCAGGGCAACCACCGCCGACTTGGCATCAGCGCTGGGGGCGGCAAGAATGCAGGCCCTCAGCATGCGCGCCGACGTGACTGTCAGTCCTGCCGCAGGAGGCTGGGGAAATGGCTGGACTATCGATTACCCCGCTTCATCCAGCGAGCAGGACAAGACCTATACGCCAGAGGAGGGTGTAACCGTTGATCGTGAGGATGATTCAGCCGGCCTGACGTTCTCTGCCCAGGGCGGTATTGCAGGCGGCAGTGCCGAGTTCTCTGTGTGTTCGGCAGATGCCAGCCCGGTAAAGGGATTCACTCTTGAACTGTCCTTTCTGGGCAAAGTGACCCAAACGGAGAAGGGAGATTGCCCATGAATTGCGCAGCCGTTAATGCGCGCCGTCAGCGCGGAGTCGGAATGCTCGAGGTGCTGGTTGCCTTGCTGATTGTTGCGTTTGGGGCCCTTGGGTATGCGGGTTTGCAGCTTACCGCGCTGCGCAACAGCGGTGACGCCAATCATCGCGCCCACGCAGCGATGATTGCCCAGGACGCGATTGAACGCATCAAGGCCAATCCGGCTGAAGCGGAGTATTACGCGAACTCTACCAATTGGCCCGAGAGTGCGGTTGGCGAGAGCGGGGGGCCTGATGACTGGAAAGGTTGCATGGACGAAATCTGTGCATCCAGTGAAATGGCCAGCTGGGATATAAAGCAGTTGGTCTGGGCGGCGTCCTTTAGTTTACCTGGCGGGCGAGTGATGGCGCTGGACTGTGCATTTAATTCGTTGGGTTGCGTAGTAGTCAGCTGGGAAGATCAGGAACCGTCTCAGTGCATCAGTAATACCGGTATTAATACCGCAGATGACAGCAAGTGTCTGGTCATGGAGATATCACTATGAAGCGCACCCAGACGGGCTTCGGGCTTATCGAATTGATGGTTGCACTGGTGCTCGGGCTGATCGCCAGCGGCGTGGCCATGCAGCTGTTGCTGGTCAACAACCAGACCTTTGCACACCAGCGAATGGTTTCCTCGCTGGAAGAAAATGGCCAGTTGCTGCTGCGCTACATGATGTCGGACCTGCGCCAGGCAGGTCGTGGCACATCCACGGACGGCACCATTGCTCCAGTCATTATGGATACCGCATTGCCGGTTCACTCAACCAATGGTGCCAGTGGCGGTAATGACGAGCTGGTCATACGCTACTTCGGTCTGCGTGACTGCCAGGGTACAGGAAACGGTACCGAGCAGGACATCACCAACCACTACTTTGTCAGTGATGAGGGCGTGCTGTCTTGTACCGGAAGCCTGACTCCCGGAACAGCAGTAGCGGAGCTAATGGAAGGTGTCGAGAGCTTTCAGGTGCAGTACGGCATTGATACTGACGCAAACGGCGAGCCCAATGTGACGCAATATGTCAATGCCGGTAGTCAGGGAAGTAACCCGATTGTGGCCATCCGCTTTGCCATCCTAATTGCCGGTGATGGCAACTCTCAGGTTGATGCTACCGCATCAACTTTCTACCTGGCAGATGAGGTAATCAGCATCGCGGCCGATGCGCGACTGAGAAAGGTCTTCGGGTCAACCGTGATGATACGCAACTACGACTGGGACGGTGTGTGATGGCGACGACGCTGAAGGGTGGAAAACAGCGCGGCATAGCGTTGGTTGTAGCCTTGCTGGTGCTGCTTATGGTGTCTGTGCTTGGGCTGTCAGCAATGCGCGCCAGCGTCTTCTCGGCCAAGGTGGCCACCGGGGTGCAGTCAGATGTGATGACGTTCGAGGCTGCAGAGAACGCGATTGTCAGTACATACGACGCACTGACGGCACTGGATAATGAGCAACTATATGCCGCTGTAGATGGCAAGCCGGCAGAATACTGCATGAAGTCATCCGGGATAGCCGAAGGCGCCTGCGGCACTACCGACGCCATGGACGTTCGTGGGCTGCTGAAGTCCGGTTCGTTCAGCTACCTCGACGGCTTTAGCCCTATTGCCGGCTCGCAGGTCAGCTCTACTGGTGGTGCAGGGATATTTGTGGACTATCGGATAAATATGCTGGGTGAAAGTGAGATGGCGACTTATCGCATCGAAAACCATCACCTGCAGGAAACGCTCAAGCGCGGTATCAAACCCGGCGCTGAGATCAATTAGGGAGAGCGTGCACATGATCAATCTGAAAACAGTATTGCGCACCCGACTGCTGGCTTGCTGCCTGGGTCTGGTAATCCCGGTGTTCGCCAACGCGGATGATACAGAGATTTATTTTGCACAAGCCACTGCAGATAACTCAGAAAACCGGGTCGTGGCGAATGTGATGATTATGCTGGATACGTCTGGCTCCATGCGATTTTGTAAAGATGATCCTAATGCCTCGGGTTATGGCTACAACGCACCTTGGTGTCCAGATGCGGATGAGCGTCGTATCAACCTTCTGCAAAATGCGTTGGATGAGCTTCTAGACTCAGTTTCGCCATCGGTGAGAATTGGTATTGGTCGATTTAACTATTCAACTTCAGGTGGCGGTACCGGCCAACTTGGTGGCCGCATTTTGGTGCCTGTTACTGAGCTAAACACTAACACGAAGGCTTTGATTCGGTCACAACTCACTACCCTAAATGATGCGGGTGAGGGGACAGGGTCTGGCTTGCCCGCCAGTGCACAGCCTGTTGGCGATACACCGACTGCGAGAGCCTACTCTGAAGCTGCGCGCTATATGATGGGAATGACGCCAAATTATGGAGAAGATGTTGGGCAAGACTCTGTCTGCGCGTTAGAGGAAGAGGTACAAACGAACTGCCGTGATGAGGTCATTTACGGTGATGCATACCCGGTTTCTGAATGTAATATGAGCTCTAATGAGTATCTCTGTGAGCGTGGAGATTGGCAGGATTTGCCGGATTGGGAGACGTGTGATCTTCGCGACTGGTCCAGCTGTCGTATTAAGTCGGGGTGGTCCAATAGTACTTGGACTGACTGGTCTACTGAGCATGATTGTGACAGGAAAGAAGACTGGTGTGAGAGGCAAGGGCCTAAAGGCAAGCGGGAATATAGGCAAAAGATTTTTCAGAGCAAACAATATTTACGGCGCGATCCTACTGGGGAGACTCAGCGGGTGTGTGATCCGGAAATGCAATGCACTCAGCCTTTGACTATTGTTGAAAATGGTCGTTATGCGACACCAATTAACTCCGCGAACCAGTGTGAGTCGAATCACATCATTCTGTTCACCGATGGTGCGCCCAGTAGCAATGACAAGCCAGGGAGTTTGGGGTTTGTAAATTGTGATGGAGAGAGTTCATATTCCTGTCAGCGTCGTATTGCTCGTTATCTGAATGATCCTACCAACCCGATGTCACGTCCCGTTTATACGCATAACATTGGCTTATATATGGGGGCTAATGAGTCTTCTATGCGCTCTGTTTCGGAGGCTGGAGCCGGGCAGACTTCGAGCGCCGATTCCGCAGATGAGTTGGTTCAGGCGTTTTTGAGTAATTTGGATTTGATTGATGAGCAAGCAAAGTCTATCTCTGCACCAGGTGTTGCGGTCAATACAATGAATCGCTTTCAGCATTTGGATCAACTTTATTATTCGGTTTTCCAACCGTTTGAGAGTAGTTATTGGGAGGGGAATCTAAAACGTTATTCTTTGGTAGATGGCGAAATTCATGGGGCCAATGGCGCCGCGATTGATGCGGATACCGGCTATTTTAGTCAGGGTTCCAGAAGCGTTTGGAGTAGCGTTGTTGATGGGCCTGATGTTACCAAAGGTGGTGCTAGAGAGCATGTCGGTACGCGTAAATTGTTTTATACAGACGCTGACGGAGATCTTGAGAGGTTGGTTTGGTCGAGTGCTCCAGATAATACTTTTTTCGGACTTGGTGCTAACGCTACATCTGCACAGCGTAGCGCTCTATTAAAGGAACTTGGCACTATGTGGGGCGACCCTCTTCATAGTGTTCCTGTCATGGTCAACTACGGAGAGAGTGCTGATAATAATCACGTCTTTGTGTCCACAAACGGCGGAATGCTGCACGCTATTGATACGGAAACAGGTGAAGAGTCTTTTGCGTTCATGCCTTACGAAATTATCAGTCAGGCCCCAAGGTATACCGTTAATCGGCCAAGTCTGAGGGAGGACAATACTCGTCAAACCTATGGGCTTGACGGTAGCTGGGTTGCCTGGCGTCAAGGTGGTCGTAACTCGTTAGATGCTCCAGACGCCGTGTATTTATACGGTGGTATGCGTCGCGGCGGGCGAAATTATTACGCCCTGGATGTGACTGACCCGACTGATCCCGAAATGCTGTGGCAGGTCAGTAATGGTTCAGAGAATCTGGCTGGTCTCGGCCAGACCTGGTCCACTCCGACGCTAACCAGCGTTCCTGACGGCAGCGGCAGCGCAGTGCCGATCCTAGTGATAGGCGGTGGTTACAGTCCGGAGGACCATGACAATGGCGCTGCACGTTCTGATGGGGACCAGATGGGTAATATGGTCTACTTCCTTAATGCTGAGAGCGGGGAGGTGGTATGGTCCGCGGGTGGGCGTGACGACGCGATAGAAACTGTTGATGCCATGAAATGGGCAGTACCCAGCAGTATCGCTGTGGTTGACATCGATTTTGATGGAATCGCCGATCATATGTACTTTGGAGACTTGGGTGGTCAGGTGTTCCGTATTTCTATCAAAAATGACGGAAATCATGTGGTTGATCGCATTGCAAGTCTGGGCGGCAGCTCTGGTAATACACGCCGCCGCTTTTATGAAGCTCCTGCCGTTGGTCTGGTAAAAGCGAATACGGGTAATGAGCTATATGTCGTCATTGGATCTGGGTATCGAGCGCACCCGCTGGATGAAACGGCTACCGATGGTGTGTTTGTGATTCGGGACAGAACAGCACTAAATAGCGGTGTATCTCAATCGCTGGCCACTACAGCGAACCTTACTAATGTAACCGCCGGTGGATTGCCGCTTTCTTCGGATCGAGGTTGGTTTTACACTTTCAGTGAAAGTGGTGAGAAGGCTTTAGCTTCTCCGGTAATCTTTAATGGCCGGATTTTGTTCACAACATATGCACCTACGGCAAACGATGAATCAGATAACGTTTGTGCTGTACGTTTTGGTGCTTCCTATCTTCACACCATTAACTTGATGACTGCGCGGCCGGCGGCGTTGTCCGACGATCTACCGGCCCCTACCAGTCGAAGCCAAAAGCTTGACCAGTCAACGCCTGCACCAACGCCAACCCTCCTGGTTGACGATCAGGGAAGGGTGATTACCATCGTGGGTACTGAAGTCGTAGGCGAAGGCGCGCTGGGTGATCCGCGTCTGCGCAAGCGTCGCTGGATGCAGTTGCCGCCGGACGAGGCAAATACTATCCGCGAGGAGCATTCAGTGCAGGACACAGAGGGTGGGGAGTAAGTGAGCGTGCAAGTGATATCTCGCAAAAGCAGGGGTTTCACCCTGATAGAAGTGATGATTGTGGTCGTGATCATCGGACTGCTGGCGGCTATTGCCTACCCTTCCTACACGGCATACATCGAGCGCGGGTTGCAGCGTGAGGCGCAGGGGCAGATTGTGGAACTGGCCAGTGCGCTGGAGCGCTACCGCAGCAAGAACTTCTCCTATGGGGGGGCAACGGTTGCTGCGCTGGCCCCGGAGCTCAACGCAAACGTCAATTACGGGGTGCAGCTCACTATTCCGGCGGGTAACCAGACCTACCGAATTGTGGCGACTCCGAGGGGGCGGATGGCTGGCACCGATACGCTCACGTGGGACAGCGACGGCACGGCGTCCTGGGAATAGGTGGTATTGCTGGAGCGCCTAGCGGCGCTCCAGCAATACCCCTGATTCCATGTGATGGGTATAAGGGAATTGATCGAACAGGGCGCACCGCACTACGCGGTGCGTTTTTGTAAGTTCCTGCAGGTTTTCGGCAAGCGTTTCAGGGTTGCAGGAAATGTACAGGATGCGGCGGTAGCCTTTCACCAGTTCGAGCGTGGCCGGGTCGAGGCCGGCGCGCGGCGGGTCGACGAATACGGTGCCGAACTCGAAACCGCTCAGGTCGATGCCCTGCAGGCGGCGGAATGGGCGCACGCCGGTCAGGGCCTGGGTGACCTCTTCGCTGGCCAGGCGGACCAGGGTGACGTTTTCAACAGCATTGATCTGCAGGTTTTCCTGAGCCGCACGAACCGAACTTTTTGCCAGTTCGGTCGCCAGTACTCGGCGGAAGCGGGTGGATAGCGGCAATGTGAAGTTGCCGTTGCCGCAGTACAGTTCGAGCAGATCGTCGTCGTTTTCACCTGCGGCATCCAGGGCCCAGCTCAGCATGTGCTGGTTCACTTCGCCGTTGGGCTGGGTGAAGCCCCCTTCGATTTGCTGGTAATGCCACTGGCGACCGGCCACCTCCAATGTTTCCGTCACATGATCCGTCTGCAGTACGCGCTTCTGGCCGCGGCTGCGGCCGATCAGCTGCACTCCCAGTTGTTCGGCCAGTGCCCTGGCTGGTGCGTCCCAGCTGTCATCCAGCGGGCGGTGGTAACACAGGGTAATCAGTGCCTGGTCAGACAGGGTGGTCAGAAACTCGATCTGAAACAGCTTGCGGCCGAGCACGGGATCAGCCTTGCAGGCTTCGAGCAGCGGCATCATTAACGCGTTGATGCGGCGGCTGGCGATAGGCAGTTGCTCGATCAGGATCGGGCTGCGCTTGTCGCCCTGCTCGAACATGGCGTAATACGGCACCCCGGCTTCGTACCAGAGACGAAACTCGGCGCGCAGGCGGAAGTGCTCCCGTGCCGACTCAAACACGTCAGGCTCAGGGGCGCTGAAGGGCGTGAGCAATGCCTTGAGGCGCTCACGCTTCTCGTTGAGTTGCGCGTCGTACTGCTCGGGCTGGAATGCGGTGCTCATCAGTTAAACAGCGCCAGTTTGATCACGAACAACCCCGCCAGGATATACAGGCTGGGGTTCAGGTCACGCCAGCGTCCGGCCAGGACCTTGATCAGCGTCCAGCTGATAAAGCCCAGGGCGATACCGTTGGCGATCGAGAAGGTCAGCGGCATGGCCAGTGCGGTTACCACTACGGGGGCCGCCTCGGTCAGGTCATCCCAGTTGATCTGCACCAGGCCGTGGGTCATCAGCACGGCGACGAACAGCAGCGCTGGTGCAGTCGCGTAGCCCGGTACCGCGGTGGCCAGTGGCGAGAAGAACATGCTGAGCAGAAACAGCAGGGCGACCACGCATGCGGTCAGGCCGGTGCGGCCGCCTGCGCTGATACCGGCAGTAGATTCGATGTAGCTGGTGGTGGTGGATGTGCCAAGCGCGGCGCCGGCCATGGTGGCGGTGCTGTCGGCCATCAGTGCGCGGCCGAGGCGCGGCATCTTGCCATCCGGCTCGACCAGGTTTGCCTTCTGCGCTACACCGATCAGGGTGCCGGAGGTGTCAAACAGGTCAACGAACAGGAAGGCGAAGATCACGCTCAGCAGGCCGACTTCCAGGGCGCCCTTGATGTCCAGTTCAAGGAAGGTGGGTTTCAGGCTGGGTGGCGCGGAGACGATGCCGTTAATGTGGCTCAGGCCAATGATGAAGCTGATGGCCGTGATCAGCAGAATGCCGATCATCACGGCCCCAGTGACCTTGCGATAGGCAAGCGCCACAATCACCGCAAAGCCTGCAGCAGCGAGCAGCGGTTCGGGTTTGCTCAGGTCGCCCAGAGCTACCAGGGTTGCCGGGTGATCAACCACCAGGCCCGCACTTTTCAGCGCGATCAGTGCCAAAAACAGGCCGATACCGGCGGCAATCGCCGAGCGCAGTGGCAGCGGAATGCTGTTGATGATCCACTCGCGGATGCGGAACAGGCTGAGCAGGAAGAACAGAAAACCGGAGAGAAAGACAGCGCCCAGCGCTACCTGCCAGCTGTAGCCCATCGAGCCGACAACGGTATAGCTGAAAAAGGCATTCAGGCCCATGCCGGGGGCCAGTGCAATCGGGTAGTTGGCCCAGAGCCCCATGACCAGCGAGCCGATGGCTGCAGCCAGGCAGGTCGCCACAAAGGCAGCACCGGGGTCAATGCCGGCGTCGGCCATCATCATCGGGTTGACGAAGATGATGTAAGCCATGGTCAGGAAGGTAGTGACGCCGGCAAGTACTTCGGTGCGTACGTTGCTACCGTTTTCGCGCAGTTTGAACAGT
Source organism: Halopseudomonas sp. T1L2 (assembly GCF_055397385.1). NCBI lineage: Bacteria > Pseudomonadati > Pseudomonadota > Gammaproteobacteria > Pseudomonadales > Pseudomonadaceae > Halopseudomonas > Halopseudomonas sp. T1L2. Next base: position 3,804,933 of record NZ_AP040865.1, read on the forward strand.
TTTTCCAGCATGAGAGGCGGCTTTCCGGTCAGGAGGGCAGAAAGCGACGCATTGTAGCTGATTCGCAGCACCGGGTGAATTTTTGCCGACAATGTGTCAGGCTTGTCGGCCATTTTTTTGCGGAGGCTCCCCATGAGCAACATGATTGATACCGACGAGAAACGCGTCAGCTACGGCATCGGCCGTCAGATGGGCGAGCAACTGCTGGCCAGCAATATTCCCGATCTGGCGTTGGAGCTGGTTGCGGCCGGCCTGAAGGACGCTTTCCAGCAACAGCCCAGCCAGGTGCCTGAGGCAGAGCTGCAGGCAGCGTTCCAGGTGCTGCAGGGCAAGATGCAGGCCGCTGCTGAAGCCGCTGCGGCGCAAGCTGCACAGGCGGGCGTTGATTTCCTGGCCGAGAATGCCAAGCGTGAGGGTGTCGTTACCCTTGAATCCGGCCTGCAGTACGAGGTTGTTACCGCCGGTACGGGTGCAACGCCGGACGCCAGTTCAACTGTTCGTACTCACTACGAAGGCACGCTGATTTCCGGTGAGGTCTTCGACAGCTCCTACAAGCGCGGCCAGCCGGCCGAATTCCCGGTTGGCGGTGTGATCGCTGGTTGGACCGAAGCCCTGCAACTGATGCAGGAAGGTGCCAAGTGGCGTCTGTATATCCCGTCCGAGCTGGCTTACGGCGCTCGTGGTGCGGGTAACAGCATTCCGCCGCACAGCGCGCTGATTTTCGATATCGAGCTGATCAAGGTTCTCTGATTGGTCTGGACGCGGTTCCGCGTCCAACCCGTTGCCGGGCGTGAGCCTAACCCCGGTCCCTGCGTCACGGCATGCCGTGACCGTAGGGTGGTAGCCGTGGGTGTCGGTACATCTGTTGGTCTATACGCGGTCGGTTTGCGGACGCGACATGTCGCGTCCCTACAGATGCATCGTATGACCACGGCACGCAGTGGCCGGGCCACCCCGCTGGGTTTCAGGTGTGGCGCCCTCGGCACGGAGGGGGCCTGCAATCGCTTAGAAGCTGCGCTTGACCGCGAAACGCGCCAGTTGCTCCAGGGCGTCGCGGTAGGTTGATGCCGGCAGGGCGTCGAGCAGCGCGACGGCGCGATCGGCGTGCTCCTGCGCGAGGCGTGCGGTGTAATCCAGAGCGCCACAGTCGGTGACTGCTGCGCGGATCGGTGCGATATCGTCCGTACCACCCTTTTGAATGGCGCTGCGCACCAGCGCGGCCTGCTCTGTGGTGCCGTTGCGCATCGTATAGATCAGCGGCAGCGTGGGCTTGCCTTCAGCCAGATCGTCGCCAACGTTTTTGCCCATCTCGGCAGCGTCACCGCTGTAATCCAGCAGGTCGTCCATCAGCTGGAATGCGATGCCGAGGGCGTCGCCATACTGGCGCAAGGCTTCGGTCTGTTCGCTGCTGGCCTTGCTGAGAATGGCGGCGCTATGGCACGCGGCTTCAAACAGCATGGCGGTCTTGCTGCGGATGACTTCCATGTAGGTGGCTTCGTCGGTATTGGCGTCGCGCACCTTGGAAAGCTGCAGTACCTCGCCTTCGGCAATCACGTTGGTCGCGTTGGCAAGGATGCGCATGACGTCCAGCTCGCCGAGGGCAACCATCATCTCGAAGGCTCGCGAATAGAGGAAGTCACCGACCAGTACGCTCGGCGCGTTGCCCCACAGGGCATTGGCGGTGGAGCGTCCGCGGCGCATGTCGGAGGTGTCCACCACGTCGTCATGCAGCAGGGTGGCGGTATGCAGGAATTCAATGATGGCAGCCAGCTTGTGCTGGTCCGGACCGTGCGCATCGCAGGCTCTGGCGCTGAGCAACACCACCAGGGGGCGCAGACGTTTGCCGCCGGCGCTGATGATGTAATGGCCGATCTTTTCCACGAGGGGTACCCGGGAGTGCAGTTGGTCCAGGATCAGCTGGTTGACCGCAGCAAAGTCTCCGGCGACCGGCTCGTAGAAAGGCAACGTGCTCATTGATTGCAGAATTCCAGAAAAGGTTCCGCGGCATGCTAGGTTGCGGGCCCCAAGCTGTCAAGGAACGCGGGTTTTGCGCGCATTGCGGTGCTTGCTTATTGTCGGGCGGTTGAGTAAAATCCGCGCCCTGAGATAAAGCATCCCTGTTTTGACAATGGCAAGGTCGATTTCGATAGGCGAAGTCACTTGCAGCCATGCCAGCCAATAACCATTCCTCTAAAGCGCTGGGTGAGCAGGATTACGGAGAAAGCAACATGTACGCAGTCATTGTTACCGGCGGCAAGCAATACAAGGTCGCTGAAGGCGAGTTCCTGAAAGTAGAGAAACTGGACGCTGAAACCGGCGCCACCATCGAGTTTGACAAGGTTCTGCTGGTTGCAAACGGCGACGACGTCAAGATCGGTGCTCCGGTTGTTGAAGGTGCCAAGGTGACTGCAGAAGTCAGCGCGCACGGTCGTGGCGATAAAGTTCGCATCATCAAGTTCCGTCGTCGCAAGCACCACATGAAGCGTCAGGGCCACCGTCAGTGGTACACCGAAATCAAGATCACCGGCATCTCTGCCTAAGCTGATTCAGGAGAGTAAAGACTCATGGCACACAAAAAAGCAGGCGGTTCCACGCGTAACGGCCGCGATTCAGAATCCAAACGACTTGGTGTGAAAATGTACGGTGGCCAGGCCATCGTTCCGGGCAACATCATTGTTCGCCAGCGTGGCACCGAGTTCCATCCCGGCAAGAACGTCGGCATGGGCAAGGATCACACTCTGTTCGCCAAGGTCGAAGGTGTGGTCAAGTTTGAAGTCAAAGGCAAGTTCGGTCGTCGTTACGTCAGTGTCGTAACCGCCTGATAAGCCCCAGCTTCTGAAAAGCCCTGTCTTGCGACGGGGCTTTTTTGTTTGTAGCGTATCTTTTCCAATAGCCCGTCCCGCCTGGGAAGGGGAGATAAATGAAATTTGTTGATGAGGTAGCCATTACGGTCAAGGCCGGTGATGGTGGTAATGGCTGCATGAGCTTCCGTCGCGAGAAGTTCATTCCCAAGGGTGGTCCGGATGGTGGAGACGGCGGTGACGGCGGCTCTATCTACCTTGAGGCTGATCCCAATCTGAATACGCTGGTCGACTACCGCTATACGCGCCGCTTCAATGCGCAGCGTGGCGAGAATGGTCGCGGCAGTGACTGTACTGGCGCCAAGGGTGAGGACATGGTTCTCCCTGTGCCGGTTGGTACTACCGTGATTGATGCGGGGACCCAGGAAATCATTGGTGACCTGACCGAGGCTGGACAGCGTCTGCTGGTAGCGCAGGGTGGTTTCCATGGTCTGGGTAATACCCGGTTCAAGTCCAGCGTGAATCGAGCGCCGCGTCAGACTACGCAGGGTTCGCTGGGCGAGCTGCGTGATCTGAAGCTGGAGCTCAAGGTGCTGGCGGACGTGGGTTTGCTGGGTCTGCCGAACGCGGGCAAGAGTACCTTTATTCGCTCGGTTTCTGCGGCCAAGCCGAAGGTGGCTGATTATCCGTTTACCACCATGGTGCCGAATCTGGGTGTGGTCGATGTTGGGCAGCTGCGCAGCTTCGTGATCGCGGACATTCCGGGTGTTATTGCCGGTGCTGCCGATGGTGCGGGTTTGGGGACGCGTTTCCTCAAGCACTTGTCGCGTACGCGCCTGTTGCTGCATCTGGTCGATATGGCGCCGCTGGATCAGTCCGATCCGGTGGAAGCGGTCGAAACCATTATTCACGAGCTGGGCAAGTTCAGTCCATCGCTGACCCTGCGTGAGCGCTGGCTGGTGCTGAACAAGTGCGATCAACTGCTGGAAGACGAGCAGCAGGCGATCCTGGATGATGTGGTCGAGCGTCTGGAGTGGGAAGGTCCGGTTTACGTTATTTCCGCCTCCGAGCGTCTGGGTACTGCGGAGTTGGCCAAGGATGTAATGAACTGGCTCGATGAGCGTGAGCATCGTCTGGTCGAGGATGAGGAATACGCTGCCGAGATGGCTGAGCTGGATCAGCGTATCGAGGATGAGGCGCGTGCCCACATCCAGGATCTGGATGATCGTCGCGCGCTGCGCAAGCAGGGTATTTCGGCGGATGATCTGGATGATGACGACGACGAGGATGACGAGGACGGTCCGGAGATCTTCTACGTCCACTGATTGCTTCGAGTTGTCAGGTGAAGAGTTCCGTGGCGGCCGCCGCTGCTGCCGCGGTTTGTCTTTGGCATTTTGTTGATGGGATCAGCATGCGTGAAAAGGTAACCGGGGCCCGTCGCTGGGTGGTCAAGATTGGCAGTGCGCTGCTGACCGGCGATGGACGTGGTCTCGATCAGGCGGCGATGGCGGTATGGGTTGAGCAATTGGCGGCATTGCGTGCCTCCGGTGCGCAAGTGGTATTGGTGTCTTCCGGTGCGGTTGCGGCCGGTATGAGTCGTCTTGGTTGGTCCGAGCGACCGAAGACGACTCATGACCTGCAGGCGGCTGCTGCCATCGGGCAGATGGGGTTGGTGCAGGCCTGGGAGTCGAGCTTTCAGCGTCACGGGCTGTCCACGGCCCAGATTCTGCTGACCCATGACGATTTATCTGATCGCAAGCGTTACCTGAATGCGCGCAGCACCTTGCGTGCGTTGCTGGACCTGGGCGTTATTCCGGTTATCAACGAAAACGACACGGTGATCACTGACGAGATCCGCTTTGGCGATAACGACACCTTGGGTGCGCTGGTAACCAACCTGGTCGAGGCCGATCTGCTGGTTATTCTGACGGATCGTGACGGCCTGTTCACTGCTGATCCGCGCAGCAACCCGAGTGCCGAGCTGGTGTCGTCGGCGATGGCTGACGATCCGGCGCTGGATGCGATGGCGGGTGGCAGTTCGGGTGCGCTTGGTCGGGGCGGTATGGCGACCAAGCTGCGAGCTGCACGCCTGGCGGCTCGTTCCGGCGCTGCGACTGTAATTGTTGGCGGACGCATTGAGCGGGTGATTGATCGTCTGCATGCGGGAGAATCGCTCGGCACGTTGCTGCTGTCGGAGAAAGGCATGCTTGCAGCGCGCAAGCAGTGGCTGGCCGGGCATTTGCAGACGCGTGGTCGCCTGTTGCTGGATGCGGGTGCGGTCAGGGCGTTGCGTTCCGGCAGAACCAGTCTGTTGCCGGTCGGTGTGACCGCAGTTGAGGGTGGTTTCCGCCGTGGTGAGATGGTGGTCTGCGTGGGGCCTGACGGGCGCGAGGTGGCGCGCGGGCTGGCCAATTACGCGGCGCAGGATGCGGCGCGTATCGCCGGTAAGTCGACCGATGAGATCGCCGGCATCCTCGGTTACATCGACGATCCGGAGATGGTGCACAAGGACAATCTGGTCCTGGTGTGACCGGTGCGGCCACGGCATGCAGTGGCTCTGCATGGCTCAAGTCGTGCTGGTGCATGATATGGCGCGGCTGGATGTGTAACTCATTTGCTCGGCTAGTAGCCATCACCCGTCATTTTGTCACCACCCGTCATTCCTGCGCAGGCAGGAATCCGGTGATGCGTCAGCGCACGTATGGATCCTCGCCTGCGCGAGGATGACTGGGTGGTAGGGCGTCAGGCAGTCGTAGGGCCACGACATGTCGCGGCGGCACTCGCGCACGGATCTGTACTTGCACCTGCACCAACCAACAGTGCACCAATAGCCTTCATTCCTGCACAGGCAGGAATCCAGTGATGCGTCAGAGTACGTATGGATCCTCGCCGGCGCGAGGATGACGGGGTGGTAGGGCGTTGGGCAGTCGTAGGGGCGCGACATGTCGCGGCGGCACTCGCGCACGGACCTGCACTTGCACTTGCACCTGCGCTTGCACCAACCAACAGTGCACCTATAGTCCGTCATTCCTGCGCAGGCAGGAATCCGGTGACGCGTCAGCGCACGTATGGATCCTCGCCTGCGCGAGGATGACGGGGTGGCAGGGGCGTCGGGCAGTCGTAGGGCTACGACATGTCGTGGCCGCACCCGCACCAACCAACCCACAGTGCACCAATAGCCCGTCATTCCTGCGCAGGCAGGAATCCGGTGATGCGTCGGCGCACGTATGGATCCTCGCCTGCGCGAGGATGACGGGGTGGTAGGGGCGTTGGGCAGTCGTAGGGCCACGACATGTCGCGGCGGCACTCGCGCACGGATCTGCACTTGCACCTGCACCTGCACCTGCACCAGCCAACAGTGCACCAATAGCCCGTCATTCCTGCGCAGGCAGGAATCCAGTGATGCGTCAGAGTACGTATGGATCCTCGCTTGCGCGAGGATGACGGGGTGGCAGGGCGTTGGGCAGTCGTAGGGCCACGACATGTCGCGGCGGCACTCGCGCACGGACCTGCTCCTGCACTTGCACTCGCACCAACCAACAGTGCACCAATAGCCCGTCATTCCTGCGCAGGCAGGAATCCGGTGATGCGTCAGCGCTCGTATGGATCCTCGCCTGCGCGAGGATGACGGGGTGGTAGGGCGTCAGGCAGTCGTAGGGCCACGACATGTCGCGGCGGCACTCGCGCACGGATCTGCACTTGCACCTGCACCAACCAACAGTGCACCAATAGCCCGTCATTCCTGCGCAGGCAGGAATCCAGTGATGCGTCAGAGAGCGTATGGATCCTCGCCTGCGCGAGGATGACGGGGTGGTAGGGCGTTGGGCAGTCGTAGGGGCGCGACATGTTGCGGCGGTACTCGCGCACGGACCTGCACTTGCACCTGCACCAACCAACAGTGCACCAATAGCCCGTCATTCCTGCGCAGGCAGGAATCCAGTGATGCGTCAGAGAGCGTATGGATCCTCGCCTGCGCGAGGATGACTGGGTGGTAGGGCGTTGGGCAGTCGTAGGGGCGCGACATGTCGCGGCGGCACTCGCGCACGGACCTGCACTTGCACCTGCGCCTGCACCAACCAGCAGTGCACCAATAGCCCGTCATTCTGCGCAGGCAGGAATCCAGTGATGCGTCAGAGTACGTATGGATCCTCGCCTGCGCGAGGATGACGGGGTGGTGGGGTGTTGGGCGGTCGTAGGGGCGCGACATGTCGCGGCCGCAATATTGCGTATTTTCTGCAGGCACAAAAAAACCGGCCAAGGCCGGTTTTTTCATTCAGCAAGAACGGCGGTATCAGGCGGCTTCAGCCATGGCCTTGATGTGCGCGTTCAGGCGGCTCTTGTGGCGAGCGGCCTTGTTCTTGTTGATGATGCCTTTGTCAGCCATGCGGTCGATGACCGGAACAGCAGCGGTGTAGGCTGCCTTGGCTTTGTCGAGGTCCTTGGCATCAATCGCCTTGACGACGTTTTTGATGTAGGTACGGACCATGGAGCGCAGGCTTGCATTGTGGTTGCGGCGCTTCTCGGCCTGCTTGGCGCGTTTCTTGGCTTGAGGTGAGTTGGCCACCGTCTTGCTCCTCAGAAAATCTGGATGAATTAGGTACAAACAAGGCCGCGTACTATGCCGCCGGTCTTGCCGATTGTCAAGCCTGTATGGGCTTGGTTGAACGGCTGTGTTGACCGGTGGTCACAGTGGCCGATGGGGCAGCATTTTACACACGTGCGGCCTGACAAGGGCAAGTGCGCGCCGCTATGATGGCGCTTTTATTTTGGTGCCATATTTCATGTCTCAACCTGCTGCTCCTGAACCTGCTGCACCCAAGGCACCAAGCCTGCTCAGATCCGGCCTTGTTGTCAGCGTCATGACGCTGCTGTCGCGGGTGCTGGGCATGGTGCGAGACATCGTGGTCGCCGCCTATTTCGGCTCCCAGTCCGAAGCAGACGCATTTTTCATTGCCTTTAAAATCCCGAACTTTCTGCGTCGCCTGTTTGCCGAGGGAGCCTTTGCCCAGGCCTTCGTGCCGGTGCTGTCGGAGTATCGCACCAAGTTCACCCTTGCCGAGGTCAGGCAACTGGTTGACCGCGTGACCGGGACCCTCGGTCTGACGCTGGCCTGGATCACCGCGCTCGGGGTCGCCGGTGCGCCCGTCATCATTACCCTGTTTGCGCCGGGTTTTCATGGTGATGACGCCAAGCTGGCGCTGGCGACCGACATGCTGCGCATCACCTTTCCCTATCTGTTTCTGATTTCGCTGACAGCGCTGTGCGGGTCGATCCTCAACAGTTATGGTCGGTTCGCGGTTCCGGCGTTTACGCCGGTATTGTTGAACGTCTGCATGATCGGCGCGACCCTGTTCCTTACACCGTATTTTGCGCAGCCGATCATGGCGCTGGCCTGGGGCGTGTTTATCGCGGGTGTTGCCCAGCTGCTGTTTCAGTTGCCGTTTCTGGCGCAGATCAAGTTGCTGCCGGTGCCGCGGCCCAATCGCCGTGATCCCGGCGTAAAGCGCATCATGACGCTGATGGTGCCGGCGCTGTTCGGCGTGTCGGTCAGCCAGATCAACCTGTTGCTGGATACCGTGCTGGCATCGTTTCTGCAGACCGGCAGCATTTCCTGGCTGTATTATGCCGATCGGCTGTCGGAGCTGCCGCTGGGTGCATTCGGTATTGCCATCGGTACGGTCATTCTGCCGGCGCTGTCGCGCCAGCATGCCGGTGAGGACCTCAAGGCATTCGGTCGCACACTGGACTGGGCGGTACGCATGGTCCTGCTGGTGGGTGTGCCCGCCGCGCTGGCGCTGTTGTTGCTGGCCGAGCCGCTGATTGCCACGCTGTTTCATTATGGTGCGATGACCGGAGATGACGTCAGCCAGTCGGCAGCTGCACTGCGAGCCTATTCTGTTGGTGTGATGACCTTCATGCTGATCAAGGTTCTGGCGCCTGGCTACTTTGCCCGTCAGGACACAAAAACGCCGGTGCGCATCGCCATTATCTGCATGGTCTCCAATATGGGGCTCAACCTGCTGCTGATCTGGCCGCTGCAGCACGTGGGCCTTGCGCTTGCCACATCGCTGTCGGCGCTGCTCAATGCCGGGCTGCTCTGGTGGGGGTTGCGCCGTGATGGTGTCTACCACGCGCAGCCGGGTTGGACGCGCTTTGCCCTCAGACTGTTTGCGGCAACCGCCGCGATGGCGGCGCTGCTATTGTGGATGGTGCCTGCAACGGCTGATTGGCTGGCGTGGGGCTGGCAGCGCAAGGCCTGGGAGATGACGTTGCTGGTGGTGGGCGGCATGGTGGTCTACCTCGGCATACTGTTTGCGCTGGGCCTGCGAATGCGTGACCTGCGCGGGGCACGGGGTTGAACGGCATGACGCGCAACCCCGCAAGCCTGTATACTGCGGCGTTTCGATTGACCCACCACTGACGAGCATTATGGAACTGGTCCGCGGTTTACATAACCTGCGGCCCCGGCACCGGGGCTGCGTCGCCACTATCGGCAATTTCGATGGTGTACATGTTGGACATCAGGCCATTCTGGCGCGCCTGCGTGCTCACTCCGAACGTCTCGGGCTGCCCGGCTGTGTCGTGATTTTCGAGCCGCAGCCGCGCGAGTTCTTCGCGCCTGATGCTGCACCGCCGCGGCTGACCCGCTTGCGCGAGAAACTGACCCTGCTGCAGCACAACGGGGTGGACCGTGTGCTGTGCCTGGCGTTCAATCGCAGGCTGCGCGAGCTCAGTGCCGAGCAGTTTGTGCAACAGGTACTGATTGATGGTCTGGGGGTTCGCCACCTTGAAGTTGGCGACGACTTCCGGTTTGGCTGTGACCGTTCCGGCGATTTTGCCTTCCTGCAACAAAGCGGGAGTGCGCACGGGTTTACTGTTGAGGCAGCCAATACGGTTGCCGAGAGCGGCGAGCGGATCAGCAGCAGCCGTCTGCGCCAGGTATTGGCCGAGGGCGATTTTATTCTCGCCTCGCTGTTGTTGGGGCGCCCGTTCAGCATTACCGGGCGTGTGGTTTACGGGCAACAGCTGGGACGTACCATAGGTGCGCCGACCGCCAATGTTCAGCTCAAGCGGGTCAATCCGCCGCTGCACGGCGTATACCGCGTCAGCGTTGAGCTGGATGGTGTGGTGCTCAAGGGCGTGGCCAATATCGGCAAGCGCCCCTCGGTCAGTGGGGATGGCAAGGCGCACCTGGAGGTGCACCTGTTTGATTTTTCCGGCGATCTGTATGGTCGCCGGCTGACCGTCGTTTTTCACCAGAAGTTGCGGGACGAAAAGCGTTTCGACTCGCTGGACGCATTGCAGGCGGCGATCAAGGCCGATTTTGCTGCCGCCAGGGCCCAGTGGGGTCTGTAAATTTTTCGAGAGCCTGATAGAAAATGACCGACTACAAAGCGACATTGAATCTGCCCGCCACGGATTTTCCGATGAAGGCCGGGCTGCCGAACCGCGAACCGGAGACGCTCAAGCGTCTGGACGGCCTGTACCAGCGGATTCGGGAAGTCAGCCAGGGGCGTCCGCAGTTTGTCCTGCACGATGGCCCCCCGTACGCCAACGGCGTTATTCATATCGGTCATGCACTCAACAAGATCATCAAGGACATGATCGTCCGTTCCAAGACCCTGTCGGGCTTCGATGCGCCCTACGTGCCGGGTTGGGACTGTCACGGTCTGCCGATCGAGCACAAGGTGGAAACGACCCACGGCAAGCATCTGCCGGCCGATCAGGTGCGCGCGCTATGCCGCGAATATGCCGGCGAGCAGGTTGCGCTGCAGAAGGCCGACTTCATTCGTCTGGGCGTGCTGGGTGACTGGGACAATCCCTACCTGACCATGAACTACGCCAACGAGGCGGGCGAGATTCGCGCGCTGGGCCGTATGGTTGAGCAGGGCGTAGTGTTCAAGGGCCTCAAGCCGGTCAACTGGTGCTTTGACTGTGGCTCGGCGCTGGCCGAGGCCGAGGTCGAGTATCAGGACAAGAAGTCCGAAGCCATTGATGTTGCCTTCCCGGTCGAGGATGCCGACAAGCTGGCGGCGGCCTTCGGTCTGGATGCGCTGCCCAAGTCGGCCGCCATGGTCATCTGGACCACAACACCCTGGACCATTCCTGCCAACCAGGCGCTGAATGCCCACCCCGAATTCAATTACGCGCTGGTTGATACCGGTGAGCGCCTGCTGGTGCTGGCCGAGGATCTGGTTGCCGATTGTCTGGCGCGCTATGGCCTGGAAGGCCAGGTGCTCGCTACCACAGCCGGTGCGTCGCTTGAACTGATCAACTTCCGTCACCCGCTGTATGACCGCCTGTCGCCGGTTTACTTGGCTGACTATGTCGAGCTGGACGCCGGTACCGGTATCGTTCACTCGGCTCCGGCCTATGGTGAAGACGACTTCCGTACCTGCAAGCAGTACGGCATGCACAACGATGACATCCTCAGCCCGGTGCAGAGCAACGGTGTCTACGTTCAGGATTTGCCGTTCTTCGGTGGCCAGTTTATCTGGAAGGCCAATCCGGCCATCGTCGCCAAGCTGGAGGAAGTGGGTGCCCTGCTCAAGCATCAGAGCATTCAGCACAGCTACATGCATTGCTGGCGCCACAAGACGCCGCTGATCTACCGTGCTACCGCCCAGTGGTTCGTCGGCATGGATGTGCCGGTCGCCGGTGGTGAGACCCTGCGCGAGCGCGCGCTCAAGGCCATTGAAGAGACCGACTTTGTTCCTGGCTGGGGCAAGCAGCGCCTGCACAACATGATTGCCGGTCGCCCGGACTGGTGTATCTCCCGTCAGCGTAACTGGGGCGTGCCGATCCCGTTCTTCCTGCATCGCGAGTCGGGCGAGCTGCATCCGCGCACCGTCGAGCTGATCGAGCAGGTTGCCCAGCGGGTCGAGCAGCAGGGCATCGATGCCTGGTTCAATCTGGATGCCGCCGAACTGCTGGGCGACGAAGCAGCCCAGTACGAAAAGATCAGCGACACCCTGGACGTCTGGTTTGACTCCGGCACCACCCACTGGCACGTGATGCGCGGCTCGCACCCGATGGGCCACGATCAGGGGCCGCGCGCCGATCTGTATCTGGAAGGCTCCGACCAGCACCGCGGCTGGTTCCACTCGTCGCTGCTGACCGGTTGTGCGATCGACGGCCATGCGCCTTATCGTGGCCTGCTGACGCACGGTTTCACGGTCGACGAGAAGGGCCGCAAGATGTCCAAGTCGCTGGGTAACACCATCGCACCGCAGAAGGTCAACGACACCCTGGGTGCCGACATTCTGCGTCTGTGGGTGTCTTCCACCGATTACACCGCTGAAATCGCTGTGTCGGATCAGATCCTTCAGCGCAGCGCTGATGCCTACCGCCGTATTCGCAATACCGCGCGCTTCCTGCTGTCCAACCTGAGCGGCTTTGATCCGGCGACTGATGCTCTGCCGGCCGAGCAGATGCTGGATCTGGACCGTTGGGCCGTTGACCGCGCCCTGCTGCTGCAGCAGGAGATTGTCGAGGCCTATGAAACCTATCGCTTCTGGAATGTTTATCAGAAGGTGCACAACTTCTGCGTGCAGGAGCTGGGCGGCTTCTATCTCGATATCATCAAGGACCGTCAGTACACCACCCAGGCGAACAGCGTCGCGCGTCGCTCCTGTCAGACTGCGCTGTATCACATCGCCGAGGCGCTGGTGCGCTGGGTTGCGCCAATCCTGTGCTTCACCGCCGAGGAGCTTTGGCAGTACCTGCCGGGCGAGCGCAGCGAGTCGGTCATGCTCACCACCTGGTACGAAGGGCTTGAGGCGCTGCCGGAAGGGCAGGCGCTGGGTCGCGACTTCTGGGCACAGGTCATGGGCGTGAAGGAGGCGGTCAACAAGGAAATGGAAAACCTGCGCAATGCCAAGGTACTGCGTGGCAACCTGGAAGCCGAAGTCACCCTCTACGCCGATGACAGCCTGCGCGCCGCGCTGGCCCAGCTGGGCGATGAGCTGCGCTTTGTGCTGATTACCTCGCAGGCTACCCTGGCACCGCTGGCCGAGGCGGGCGAGCAGGCGGTAGAAACCGAGGTTCCAGGCCTGAAGCTGCAGATCGTCAAGTCAGACGCTGCCAAGTGTGCACGCTGCTGGCACCTGCGCGCCGACGTCGGCAGCCACGCCGCTCACCCGGATATCTGTGGCCGCTGCGTCGAGAACATCGAAGGCGCCGGTGAGGTACGCAAGCATGCCTGATGTCCGCAAGGGCAGTCTGATCTGGCTGGTGCTGTCGGCGCTGGTCATTGTGCTCGATCAGTTGACCAAATGGGTGGCTGTGTCGGAGCTGCAGCTGTATCAGCAGGTGCCGATCATCGATGACCTGTTCAGCTTCACCCTGGCCTACAACACCGGTGCCGCGTTCAGCTTTCTGGCCGACGCCAGTGGCTGGCAGCGCTGGCTGTTTGCCGTCATCGCAGTCGTTGTGAGCATAGTGCTGTGCGTCTGGCTGGCGCGTCTGGATCGCAGCAAAAAGCTTGAAGCCATCGCGTTGGCACTGATTCTGGGTGGCGCCATCGGCAACCTGTATGACCGGGTGATTCACGGCAAGGTGACCGACTTCATTCTGGTGCACTGGCAGCAGAGCTGGTTCTTCCCGGCCTTCAATATTGCCGACAGCGCCATTACCGTCGGTGCGGCATTGCTGCTGTTCGACATGTTTTTCGGCAGGAAGCCGGAGCAAAATTGATCGATGGCCCGCGCAAGCGGGCCCGGCTTTCCAGGCGAGATTCCCATGGTAGAAACACGTATTGGTCACGAGTCCGAAGTAACCCTGCACTTTACCCTCAAGCTGCCCAATGGCGACGTGGTCGATACCACTACCGACAAGCAGCCAGCTACCTTCAAGGTGGGTGACGGCAGTCTGTTGCCCGGTTTTGAGCAGGTGCTGTTCGGTCTCAAGGCCGGTGACTGCCGCAGTTTCGAGATTGAGCCCGAGCGCGGCTTCGGGCCGGGCAATGAGCAGAATATCCAGACCATAGCCCGCGATCAGTTTGACGAAATGGAGCTGGAGCTGGAGCCGGGGCTGCTGGTGATCTTTGCCGACGCCGCCGGCGGCGAGTTGCCGGGTGTGGTCAAGCAGGTGCATGATTCGGTGGTCGAGGTTGACTTCAATCATCCGCTGGCCGGCAAGGTCATCACCTTTGACGTCGAAATCGTCGACGTGCGCTGAGCGCGTCAGCTCTCGGCCCATTCTTTCGATACTCCAGCGAGGCTTTTCATGCAGATCAAACTGGCCAACCCCCGCGGCTTTTGCGCCGGTGTCGACCGAGCCATCGAGATCGTCAATCGCGCGCTGGAAGTGTTCGGCCCGCCAATCTACGTGCGTCACGAGGTCGTCCATAACAAGTTTGTGGTCGAGGATCTGCGCAATCGTGGCGCGGTGTTTGTCGAAGAAATCGATCAGGTGCCGGATGACGTGATCGTTATCTTCAGCGCCCACGGCGTGTCTCAGGCTGTGCGTCAGGAGGCGGCAGATCGCGGTCTCAAGGTGTTTGACGCCACCTGCCCGCTGGTGACCAAGGTGCATATGGAAGTGACCCGCTATAGCCGCGAAGGGCGCGAATGCATCCTGATCGGCCACGCGGGTCACCCTGAAGTCGAAGGCACCATGGGGCAGTACGACGCCAGTAACGGCGGGGCAATCTATCTGGTTGAGGACGAGGCAGATGTCGAGCGCTTGCAGGTTCAAGACCCTGAGCGCCTGGCGTTTGTCACCCAGACCACCCTGTCGATGGATGACACCGCGCGGGTGATCGACGCGTTGCGTGCGCGTTTCCCGTCGATTGACGGGCCACGCAAGGATGACATCTGCTACGCCACCCAGAACCGCCAGGATGCCGTCAAGCAACTGGCTGCGTCCTGCGATGTGGTGCTGGTGGTCGGCAGCCCGAACAGCTCCAACTCCAATCGCCTGCGCGAACTGTCCGAGCGTATGGGCACGCCTGCCTACCTGATTGATGGTGCCGAAGAGATTCAATCAGCCTGGCTGGAGGGTGCGCAGAATGTCGGCGTCACCGCAGGTGCCTCGGCACCGGATGTGCTGGTGCGCCAGGTTATCGCCCACCTGCACGCCCAGGGTGCCACCGGCGCAGAGGAGCTGGCGGGCAAGGAAGAAAACATCGTCTTCAGCATGCCGAAGGAGCTGCGGGTGGTACAGCTGTAGGGGCGAGATACGCTGCGCCCGCGAATACGGTGCAGGCAGACCGCCGGGTGCGGCAACAGCCTGCGCATCTACCTTGCGGCCACGACATGTCGTGGCCCTGCAAAATCACGAAATATGAAACACCGCGGCGATGCATTGTAGGGGCGCGGCATGCCGCGCCCGCAGGCGTTGCGCTGTCGTTGACCGGGCACTTACTGGCTGCCCTTCCACAGCCCCCTGATGGCCGCAATGCCCTGTGCGCCTGCATGGTGGGCGGTATTCAGCTCGGCCAGCGTCAGTCCACCCAGCAGGTAGGCGGGCAGGCGGCAGCGTGTCAGCAGGGCGTGGGCCTGCTCCCAGCCGAGGGGCAGAGCGTCGGGATGGGTTTGTGTGGGCAGAACCGGCGACAGCGTTACAAAATCCACTCCCAGCGCTTCCGCCATCTGCAGCTCCTCTGCGTTGTGGCAGGAAGCTGCCAGCCAGCGGTGCTCTGGCAGCGGACGAACTGGTGTCGGCTGTTGGGCAAATTCGCGAAGCTGGGCAGCCGTCAGGTGCCAGCCGGCGCCTTCCATCACTGGTGCCTGATCACCCTTCAGCATAAATATGGCCTGGTCACCCCAGCGGGCCATCACCTGCTCGCACAGCGCCCGGTAGCGCGCGTCATCCAGCTGTGTCTGGCGCAGCTGGATCAGTCGCATGCCTGCCGCAACGGCTCGGCCAATGCCGTCCAGTACGTCGGGTTCGTCCAGACCCGGAGTCACCAGATAGCGGTCAGGCAATTGCGCGGCGGTCACAATTGGCTGATTGGCCGCCGGAAAGCTGAAGTCGTTCAGCTGTTGTTCGGTTACCCAGCGCACCGGCTGCCCCTCGGCGCCATGTGCGTCGCCACTGAAGCTGCTGACTTCCCACACATCCAGACGAATCTGTTTGTCTGTGTAATCGTGCTGCAAGTCGATCAGCGGGCGCGCGCTGATCACGGTTATCCCCAGCTCTTCCCTCAGCTCCCTGCGCAGCCCGTCGAGGCGGGTCTCGCCATCTTCCAGCTTACCGCCGGGAAACTCCCATAATCCGCCCTGATGCGCATTGTCCGGGCGCCTGGCGATCAAGATTCGGCGCTGGGGGTCACGAATGACCGCCGCCATCACGTGAATGCGGCGCATGCTCAGCGCTCCGGCAACTCGTCGGAAAAGATATCCTGCTCGTCGTCCTGACGACCTTCAATCACGTGCTCTTCAGCCGCCCAGGCGCCCAGATCAATCAGCCGGCAGCGATGGCTGCAGAAGGGCCGTTCAGGGAAGCTGTCGTCCCAGGTGACCGGTGCCTTGCAGGTGGGGCAGTTGACCGTCAGCGTCATGCTTGGGACTCCAGCAGTTTGAGATAGCGCTGGTGCAGCGCATCGACCTGGGCGTGCAGTGCCGCGAGGTCGCTGTCGTTGGTGAGGACGTCGTGGGCATGGCGCAGGCGTTCTTCCCGCTGGGCCTGGGCCTGCATGATGGCGCGCACCTGGGCCTCGGGCACCGCATCGCGCTGAACGGTGCGTGCGAGCTGCATGGCTTCGGGCACATCGACGACGATGATGCGCTTGGTCAGTGTGTTCTGGCCTGATTCGACCAGCAGTGGTGAGACCAGCAGCGCGTAAGGCGACTGGGCGGACTGCAGATCGGTCATGATCTCTTCGCGAATCAGCGGGTGCAGCAACTGCTCCAGCCACTGGCGCTCCTGCGGTTCAGCGAATACCCGTTCGCGCAGGGCCGCACGATTCAGGTTGCCGTCCTCCAGCAGGATGGCATCGCCAAAGCGGTCGACAATATGGCTCAGGGCCGGCTTGCCCGGCTCAACCACAACACGGGACTTGAGGTCGGCGTCCACAACGTGGATGCCATGTTCGGCAGCAAAGCGATTGGCCGCAGCGGTTTTGCCACTGCCAATGCCGCCAGTCAGGCCTATGATCATCGGGTACGGATCCTCGGGATGGATGCCGGCTGCTGTCAGAAACCGGCGAACTGCAGATACTGGCTGGTGATTGTCTCACCCCAGATCAGCGCTATCCAGCCGGCAATGGCCAGATAGGGCCCGAAGGGCAGTGGTGTGCTGTTGGCTGCACCACGTGTCTTGAGAATAATGATACCGAGAATGGCTCCCACCAGCGATGACAGCAGGATGGTCAGCGGCAGAATCTGCCAGCCACCCCAGGCGCCAAGCATGGCGAGCAGCTTGAAGTCGCCGTAGCCCATGCCTTCCTTGCCGGTGATCAGCTTGAACAGCCAATACACCGACCACAGGCTGAGGTAGCCGGCAATGGCGCCCCACAAGGCGGTATTAAGGTCGGTGTAAAGGCCGATGCTGTTGGCGATCAGGCCCAGCCACAGCAACGGCAGCACAAGGTCATCGGGCAGTAACTGGGTGTCGGCGTCGATCATGCTCAGGCTGATCAGGCCCCAGGTCAGCAGCAGCATGCCGCCGGCCGCCCAGCCAAAACCGTAGTGCCAGGCTACTACCATCGACAGCGCCGCCGTCAGAATCTCGACCAGCGGGTAGCGGGGGCTGATTGGCGCCCTGCATTGGCCACAGCGGCCGCTCAGCAACAGGTAGCTGATTACCGGCAGGTTCTGCCAGGCCTTTATTTCGGTCTTGCAGTGCGGGCAATGGGAGTGGGGCAGCAGCAGGTTATAGGTGTCTGTGGCAGGACGCTTTTTGTTGGGTTCGAGCAGCTCTAGCGCCTGTGCCCGCCACTCGCGCTCCATCATGCGCGGCAGGCGGTGAATCACCACGTTGAGGAAGCTGCCAACGATCAGGCCCAGCAGCCCGGCGAGCAAAACAAAGGCCAGCGCGTGGCTGGCCAGATAGTCAAGTAGCGGCATGGGTCAGACAACGTTCCCCAGCTGGAAGATCGGCAAGTACATGGCAACAATTAGGCCACCGACCAGAATACCCAGCACCGACATGATCAGCGGCTCGAGCAGGGTGGTCAGGTTATCGACCTTGTTGTCGACCTCGGCCTCGTAGTAGTCGGCCACCTTCTCCAGCATGCCATCAAGGTTACCTGACTCTTCACCAATGCCTGTCATCTGCGTTGCGAGCGACGGAAATACCTTGGTCGCGCGCATCGAGAAGTTGAGCTGGGAGCCAGCAGACACATCTTCCTTGATTTTCATCACCGCGTTGTAGAACACCACGTTACCGGATGCGCCTGCGACCGAGTCCAGCGCATCTACCAGCGGTACACCGGCAGCGAAGGTGGTAGCCAAGGTGCGTGCATAACGTGCCACCGCCGCCTGATAGACAATATCGCCGACGATAGGCGCCTTTAGCAGGGTGCGGTCTTCAAAGTCGCGGAACGCCTTGGAGCGCACATGGGCTTGGGAATAAGCGTACCCTGTGCCAATAATCAGGATAAGCGCGACGAACCACCAGGACTGCAGCCACTCGGATAACCCGATAACAAACAGGGTAAAGGCTGGCAGCTCGGCGCCAAAGTTGGCGAACACTTCCTGGAAGCTGGGCACCACCTTGAGTAGCATGATCGCCGTCACAATCACTGCGACCACAATAACCGCAATCGGGTAGGTCATGGCCTTCTTGATCTTGGCCTTCAGTGCTTCGGTCTTTTCCTTATAAGTCGCGATGCGATCCAGTAGCGACTCCAGCCGGCCAGATTGCTCACCCGACTCAACCAGGTTGCAGAACAGATCGTCAAAATACTTGGGGTGCTGGCGCAGGGAGTCTGCCAGTGTGTTACCGGCGGCAACGTCTGTCTTGATCTGCGTGACCAGTTTGCCAACGCTTGGGTTTTCTGCACCTTCGGCAATGATCTCAAACGCCTGAATGATGGGGACACCAGACTCCATCATGGTTGCCAGCTGGCGGGTGAAAAACGCAATATCCAGCGGCTTGATCGGTTTTGGCCGCTTGCCGAACAAGGTTGATTCGCGCTTGATTTTGGTGACCAGAATGCCCTGCTTGCGCAGCTGGGTTTTAACCAGTGCAGCGTTCTCGCCCTGAAGCACGCCGTCGATTCGGGTGCCCTTGCGATCCTTGCCCTCCCACTTGAAGGGGTAGAGTTTTTCTTCCTTGGCCTTCCTGGCGGCGGGTTTCTTTCTCAGTGCGGCTTGTTGCGCCATGACTTAATCCTTGGTCACTCGGTTGACTTCCGCCAGGCTGGTCACACCCTCTTCCGCCTTCATCAGCGCGGACTGGCGCAAGTTTCGGAAACCCTCACTCTGGGCTACGTCGGAAATCTGAATGGAGTTGCCGTCTTCCATGATGATGCGCTGCATCGCCGGAGTGATCTTGACGACCTCATAGATACCAACACGACCTTTATAACCGTCTTTACAGTTTTCGCAACCCACAGGGCCGTAAATTGTTATGCCTGCATCAATTTTTTCCGGTGTGAAACCTTCTTCCAGCAGCACCTCGCGGGGCACATCCATGGGCACTTTGCAGGACTTGCACAGCCTTCTTGCCAGACGCTGGGCGATGATCAGGTTGACCGAGGTTGCAATGTTGAATGAGGGCACGCCCATGTTGCGCAGACGGGTCAGTGTTTCAGCTGCGCTGTTGGTGTGCAGGGTCGACATCACCATGTGGCCGGTCTGTGCCGCCTTGATCGCGATTTCGGCGGTTTCCAGGTCGCGGATCTCGCCCACCATGATGATGTCCGGATCCTGACGGAGGAAGGCGCGCAGCGCCTGGGCAAAATCCAGACCCTGCTTGGGGTTCACGTTGACCTGGTTGATGCCTTCCAGGTTGATTTCGACCGGGTCCTCGGCGGTGGAGATGTTGCGCTCCATGGTATTGAGGATGTTCAGGCCGGTATACAGCGATACGGTTTTGCCCGAGCCGGTCGGGCCGGTAACCAGAATCATTCCCTGCGGCCTGGCAAGGGCCGCCATATACATCTGCTTCTGGTCGTCTTCATAACCCAGCGCGTCGATACCCATCTTGGCGCTTTCGGAGTCGAGAATACGCAGCACCACCTTCTCGCCCCACAGCGTCGGCAGGGTATTGACGCGGAAGTCGATGGCCTTGCTTTTGGAAATCTTCAGCTTGATGCGGCCATCTTGCGGCTTGCGGCGCTCAGCCAGGTCCATGGATGACATCACCTTCAGGCGCGCAGCGATACGCACGCCCAGCTGCACGGGAGGCTTGGCAACCTCGTGCAGCACGCCGTCGGTGCGGAAACGCACACGGTACATCTTTTCATAGGGTTCAAAGTGCAGGTCAGATGAACCCATGCGCACGGCGTCAAGCAGCATCTTGTTGACGAAGCGAACTATGGGCGCGTCGTCGGCGTCAGTGCTTCCGTCCGCGCGGTCTTCATCCTTGACCGATTGAACGTCAAGCTCGTCCAGATCTGCATCGCCAATGTCGCCCAAGCCACCGGTCGGGCTGTCGAGGTATTTTTCGATAGCGCTCAGCAGCTTGTCGTCTTCGACGATCACCGCGTCGGTCATCAGGCCGGTGTGGAACTGAACATCACTGAGGGCCTGCTGATTTGTTGGATCAGAAATGGCCAGATACAGGCGTGAGCCGCGCTTGAACAGCGGCATCACATTGTGCTGGCGCACCAGCTTCTCACTGACCAGCTCCTTGGGTTGAGCTTCCTTGTCCAGAGCGCTGAGGTCGAAGTAGGGGTAGCCGAATTCTTCAGCGCAGGTCATTGCCAGCGAGCGGGCATCTGCCAGCTTCTTCTGCACCAGATGGGTGATCAGCGGAATTTTATCCTGACTAGCCTGCTGGCAGGCTTTCGCAGCCACGTCGGCCTGAATAAGGCCTTCCTGCACAATACGCCGTGCGAGCCCTGAAAGAGCGGGGGTTTCCATGTGGCAATAGTCCTGAATTTCAAAAGCATTAATGCTGCAGACTATAGTACAGACGCCGCCGGGATTGAACTGTCCGGGTGGGCCTCCTGTGCGCGGGTTATCAGTGGGTAGCATGCGCCGGCGGCGCCGGTATGACAAAAATTGTCACATTCTGTCGTGTGCTGTCTTGTCGGAGACGTCCAGAAGATTGGTATGTTGCGGTGCACGGGCCGCAATACGGCGCTTTTCATGTTGGTCCGGTTCTTGCTTTGATCTTGGTAGCCGCATGGCTATTTCACTTAAAGGAGTAAACACATGAAAGCACAAAAGGGTTTCACCCTTATCGAACTGATGATCGTAGTTGCAATCATCGGTATTCTTGCTGCCATCGCTCTTCCGGCTTACCAAGACTACACCAAGCGCGCCAAAGTGTCTGAGTTGATCCTTGCTGCGTCTTCGTGCCGCACCACAATCACTGAAGTTGTTCAGAGTGCAACTGGTTCGCTGCCCGATGCGGGGGATTGGGGTTGCGAGTCTACGTCGGCCAGTTCGCAGTTTGTTGCAAGTATTGGGACGGACGCCAATGGTGTGATCACTGTCACTGCGCAAAACATTGGTAGTGACGTTGATACGAAGACCATTACTCTGACTCCCTATGTTGGTGATACCGGCACTACTGCACCTGCTGCTGGCGATCAAATTGGCCGCTGGGTGTGTGGCGGTACTATTCCGAATAACTTCCGTCCAGGCTCTTGCCGCGGTTGATTTTTTGCAGTAATGATCGAGGCTTAACCGCCGCGCTCTGAGGCAGGCCGTGACCGGCCTGCCTTTTTTGTTGGAATAATTATTGTGAAAAACTCGCTGTTCGCTGTGCCGAAAGCTACCTTTATTGCGCTTGTTTTTTTGGCTGCTGCCTTGGCTTGGTTGTTGCCAAATCATTATTTCCCGTGGGTAACCGCATACCAGGACTTTCTGATGTTCCTGGCGGCTATAGGTTTTTACATCTTGGTGCTTTTCTTTAGTCGGGGTGGATTATATTTTCCGGCTTTAAGTGTTCTCTTCCTGGCTGTGGCTATCATTCCGCTATTGCAGTGGTATGCGGATGTTGTTTTCTTTTTTGGTGATGCTCTTATCGCGGCTATCTATCTTGCGGCATTTGGATTGTGCGTTTCTGCTGGATATGGTTTTTGTCGTGCTCGCGGTGATTCCTATCAATTGGTATCTGTGTTTTTCTTTGTCGTTTCCCTATCGGCAGGGATCTCTGTCTGGATCGCTCTTAGGCAATGGTTGCAGCTACCAGGGAGTATTTGGGTGGCTGATCTAATACCGGGGGGGCGGCCTTTCGCCAACTTTTCTCAACCGAATAACTTCGCCAGCTTTTTGGTTGCCGCTCTGCTTGGTATTGCCTACTTCTTTGAGCGCGGCCGCATTGGGCGGCTATCTGCTGGTTTGGTGACGGTGTTTCTACTTGTCGGTTTAGCCTTGGCTCAATCACGCACAACTCTGGCTGTTATATGTGTGTTGATACCTGCATGGTTTTGGCTTTCGCGAAGAGTGTATTTGCGACTGCGTGCGATTTGGGTTGTAGGCTTTTCCGCTTTGTACCTTATTCTTTTGGGTGTGCTTCCTTTTCTCTCTTCATGGCTTCTGTTGCCTGAAGCTTCGGGCTTGGAACGGCTGAGTGGTGGTGCACATCGACTTGATATCTGGTGGCAGCTCTTATTGGCTGTTAGGGATGCCCCGCTTTGGGGGTATGGTTGGAACCAGGTTAGTGTTGCGCAGGTTTACGCTTCACAGCTCCATTATGCACCTTTTCTTGTTGAACATAGCCACAACATTGTGCTTGATGTATTGCTTTGGAATGGGGCGATATTAGGTGGGCTGCTTGTCGTTTTTTTTGCTTTATGGTTTTTTCGTATTTTTTTGTTAATTAAGAGTGTTGAAGGCTTCTTTGTGTTTCTGGTTGTCTGTGCCTTTGTTATTCATGGTTGCTTTGAGTATCCGCTGGAATATGCTTATTTTTTGCTGCCTCTAGGCGTGATTGCTGGGGTTGCGATATATGATGTTGGTGATATTTTTGTTTTGCCTGTTAATAGGTTTTTTGGTTATTTTGTTCTGGCTTTTTCTGCGCTTGGTTTTGTTTTGATTTATCGAGAATACTCCCTGTTGCATTCTGAGTCGCTCGAGATGAGATTTGAAACATCAGGAATAGGTGAGTGGGATGGCAACCCACCTCCAAAAGTATTGATGTTAACCCAGTTAAGTTCCTTTATTGAGTTTGCACGCATGCAAGCAGAGCCAAGAATGACAGCGGATGAACTCGAGTTTATGCGAAAGGTCGCTACGCGCTACCCCTTTCCGCCATGCCTTTTTCGTTATGGGTTGGCGCTTGGCCTGAATGGTCGTATTGGGGATGCTCGCGAGCAAATGCTTATATTAAAGTCACTTCATGCACCAGAAAACTATACTGAGGCTAGGAACGGGTTGGAGATTATGAGTGAGAAATACCCCGAACTGACAGGCCTCATCGATGTATTGCCACTTCCTGATGCTGAACTCTCAGAGTGAATCAGAGTTGGCGTTGGTAGTTGTTCGACCCTATGACGGTATGTGGTGGGGCGCAACACAGATAACTTTCGGAGCTTGCTGCACCTGAGTCCTAGACGGTGCTAACTAGGTTAGCAGTGTCAATCCAAATGACTGCCAAGCAGAGTCTCGCCCTTGCGCCACAACATCCACTCCCCTGGCTCATAGGCCTGCCAGTGTTCGTTGCTGGTCAGCGGCTCGGTGGCGATGACGGTGACGACGTCGTTGACGGTAGTGTGCTGTTTGAAGTCGACTTCCAGTTCCAGTTCCAGTTCCAGGTCGCTGAGCTGTGCCGGGCCGAAGGGGGCGCGGCGGGTGATCCAGTGGAGTTTGCTGGTGCACAGGGTGAACAGCCAGTCGCCGTTGCTGAGCATCAGGTTGCAGACGCCAAGTTTGAGCAGTGGGGCGCAGCAGTCGCTGAGTGTGTGGGTCAGGTCTTCGAGCGCAGGCGGTGCGGTGTAGCGGCTTGCCAGGGTGTTGAGTAGGTGACAGAAGAGGCGTTCGCTGTCGGTGTCGCCAACGGCGGTGTAGGGCCCGGTTGACGGAGTGAAGTCGGTCAGTTGGCCGTTGTGGGCAAAGGCCCAGTATTGGCCCCAGAGCTCGCGGGTGAACGGGTGGGTGTTGGCCAGGCTGACGCCGCCGACATTGGCCTGGCGGATATGGCAGATGACGTTCTCGGATTGGATCGGGTATTGCTCGATCAGACGGGCGATGGCGGAGCTGTGGCAGGGGTTGGCGTCGTGAAAGCAGCGCAGACCCTTGCCCTCATAGAAGGCAACGCCCCAGCCATCCCTGTGCGGACCGATCTCGCCGCCGCGGCGCATCAGGCCGGCAAAGCTGAAGCAGATGTCGGTCGGGACATTGGCGCTCATGCCGAGCAGTTCGCACATCGGGGGCTCCTGGCCGTGTTTAGGGGTTGGAGTGTGATGGTAGCACTGGGGAGGGCAAAGCTGGAGGCTAGAAGCTTGAAGTCGTTGTTTTGTGTGGGTTGTTGGATTGTGTGCGGGGGGAAGGCTATGTGGTGTGGCGGCCACGACATGTCGTGGCCCTACAGGGGATTAGGTGATCGGCTGTGGTGGTGTGTTTGGTGTGATTTGCGGGCGGGGCAGGTGGTGTTGCTGCGGGTGTGGTTGTTGGTTGGGTCGGGCCGGTGGCCGTTTGTCGGCGCCATTGGTTGTTGGTACACCGGTTGGTTGATGCACGCGTGGCTGTGACAGGTTAATGGGCATGGGGCATGAAGCCTAGAAAGGAAGGCCGAAGCCGCCAACGCCCCCAGTACTGGCTGGGCAGGCTTTAGAAATCGGCTGCGCAGCGACCGATTTCCCGCCGTGTTTTCTGTTTTCGTAGGGCCACGACATGTCGTGGGCGTGCGGGTATCGCAGCGCAGCCTGAGGCGGCATTGCTACCCTGTTCCCGTTCCCCAGGGCCACAGCGCCCTGTGGCCGCTTTAAGGGGTATTGGCAGAAGCCTGTCAGCCTTCTGGTGCGCGCTATTTTCGAGGTCGTTGCTCAGCGTTATCGGCTATCGCCATGCTCGCCCCCGATTTTCATTATCACGCCTGTTTCCGGCCTGATCAGCCCATTAAGGGTATCGAGATAGCCTTGGCGTATAGCCTCCCCACCTGCCGCTGTTCTGATTTCCATCCAGCTGCCAACCGATCGGGTCAGCGGCATCCACAGACTGGCAAACCGCTGCATTAGCTCGGCCGGGCCCAGTGCCTTGCTGCGCTGTGCCCAGTAACCGGGGGCAAAGAAGACTTCGGGCTTGGCGCCGGGCAGGTTCTTTTCCGTTTTGCGCTGATCCCAATGCGCGGCTCCAACCAGCGAGCTGAAGGTCAGGTTGTCACCCAGGTGGGTGTGTACATCGGCCAACAGTCCGCCGTTGCCGGCGAAGTCGACAAGTACGCTCGGGATTGATGCATCGAGCTGGTCGAGCCGGCCGTAGGCGATGGCCTGATCGTAGTAGCCGAGCCCGGCGACAAAGCTCACGTTGCCCGCGGAGGTCAGGGCGACGATGCGTTGGGGCTTGTCGCCTCTGCTGGCGCGCTGGTGCTGAAGCATGAATGCCAGGCCCAGCGCGGTCTTGCTGGAGGCGCTGGTCAGGATGATTTGCTCAGCGCCGAAGCAGCCATTTTCCTGCAGAAAATCATCCAGCAGGAATGAGGTCAGCAGCAACGGGCGCAGCAGCATCTGCAGCGCTTCCAGTTCCGGGCGATACGCCGGATCGGTGGCGGTGAACTGGTACTGGTTATAGGCCAGTGCCAGGTGACTGCGGTGCTCTGCCGTGTCGGTGAAGCTGCTGGCGGTGAGGTTGCCTGGGCGCACGCGCAGCTGTCCGGCCATCGGCAGGTATCCATAGACCCGCGTGCCAACTGCAATGTCCGGGTGGCGGCTGGCGCTGACATCGGCAAACCCCCACACCGGCACCTGGCCCCAGGGGGCTTCGGCGGGGAAGAAGTCCCAGTAGCCGAATCGGTCGCCCAGCGTTGCGTAGGTGATGTTGTTTGCTGTGAAGGCGAAGTGGTCAATGTCCAGCAGCACCTCGCCGTCCTGCAGGTCTTGCTCTTGCAGTCTGGGTACCTGCTGCAGCGTGCACTCGTGGATGTTGCCTTTGTTAACCAGCAGGCGGGTGCAAGTGGTGGTCATGGTCTGGTCCGTGGGCTGTGATGTCAGACCCTAGCTTGCCGCGATAGCGCTGCACGGTCAGCGTTCAATCATCGTTCAAATGCCGCCTGATAAGAGGGCACGATTGGGGTGCTCATCGATGTCCTGCACTGCAATGATCACTTTTACGTTTTGACTCGATATCCATTCTGATTTTTTTCGCTTTTCAACGGAATGCGTCTGGCATGCGGGTCACAAGAATAAGGGTGTTTGGCGTCCTAGAAACGGTCGTATTTTTCTGTGACTTATTGGTCACAAAATTGCATTATCCTGTTTTGGATCAACTAAAAGCGTTCGCTGTTTGTTTATAAAGGTGGTGCGTTTTTCTATTTTGATTCGTTTTGTTGGTATCCGTGTTCAAAGCCTGATCTGTGTAGTACGTGGCGCATACACCCAATCGGTATGAGGATCTCTACCATGAAGCAGCTGACCCCGATGGACTCCCACTTTTTCTATTTTGAGGCGCCCAACCAACCCATGATGATTGGGAGCCTGTGGCTATGCGATCAGAGCACTGCCCCTGGTGGCCTGGTGCGTCACAAGGACATCCTGCAATACGTTTCCGATCGCCTGAACACGACCTCGTACTTTCGTCGCCGACTTGAGAAGGCGCCCTTCCAGCTTGATGACCCGTATTGGCTGGATGACGAGAATTTCGATCTGGAGTATCACGTGCGCCATGTTGGCCTGCCGCAGCCGGGTGACTGGCGGCAACTCTGCATCTTCACCGCGCGGACCATGTCGCGCAGCGTAGATATGGAGCGTGCGCCCTGGGAGATCTACATTATTGAAGGGGTCAACAACGTGGAGGGCGTTCCGCCGAACAGCTTTGCGGTGCTGATTCGGTTCCATCACGCCTATGTGGATGGCAAGGCCAGCCTTGAACTGACCACCGCCATGATGGAAGAAACCGCAGACCACGAGTATGGCCGGCGTGACCGGGTTGAAGTGGCCGAGCGGGCGCCGACCCGGCTGGAAATGTGGTCGCGCACGACGCCGCGGATGATGGGGCAGGCGTGGCGCAGCATGCGCGCCGGGCTGACCGCAGGACGCAAGAGTATCGAGCTGGCTCGCCGCTTGCGCTCCGAGGCCAAGCCGGAACAGCGTCGGGTACCGCGTACCATCTTCAACGTACAGATATCACCCCACCGCTCCTACGGTGCGCTGACCTGGAATATTCCCGAGCTCAAACGCATGCGGCAGTTGTGCCCGGGCGCCACGCTGAATGATGTTGTGATCTCCATCATCGCCGGGGGCATGCGTCGTTATCTCTCGCATCACAACCAGTTGCCCGCCAGCGAATCGCTGGTGGCCATGTGTCCGGTTTCGGTCCGGCCAAGTGAGGCGATGAAGGATTGCGGCAATCTGATTTCGGCGATGTTTATCGGCATCGGAACCGACATCGGCGAGCCCCTTGAGCGTTTGTCTGCGGTGCGCCGTCGTACGGCGCGCGGGGTGCCGCTGGCGCGCGACGTGCTGTGCGACCTCAATAACGCCGTCGGCGACATGATGCCGCCCTATGTACGTGCCCTGGGTGCCTGGCTGCAGAACAAGTCGCGGCTGGCAAGCACAGTGCCGCTGGTCAATACCCTGATCACCAACGTGCCCGGGATTCCCGGTCTGGTGCCGCGCTATTTTGCCGGTGCGCGCATCGTCAACGTGTTTCCGCTGGCACCGGTCAGCGACGGAATGGGCATCAGCCACTGCCTGACCGGTATCTACGATGATCTTAATGTCGGGGTTCTGGCAGACCGCAATATCGTCTCGGATATGGATTTCTACATGAGCTGCATCCAGGCGTCGACAGAGGAATACCGCGCGTTGCTGGCCGAGCTGGAAAAAACCACAGCGGCCTCCATGCCCGCGCGGGTCGAAGCGCCGAAACCGGCAACCAATGAACAGGCGGATGCCGAGCCGGATGCGGAGAAAAAGCCCAAGCTGGCTGCGGCAGGCCGGGCGAAGCCTGTTGCCAGGGCGTCCGAGTCGACGGTCTCCGAAACGAAGGGCGCCAAGTCGGCAGGCGCGGCCTGACGCTGCAAGGTA
Organism: Halopseudomonas sp. T1L2; assembly: GCF_055397385.1. NCBI lineage: Bacteria > Pseudomonadati > Pseudomonadota > Gammaproteobacteria > Pseudomonadales > Pseudomonadaceae > Halopseudomonas > Halopseudomonas sp. T1L2. Next base: position 3,832,980 of record NZ_AP040865.1, read on the forward strand.
ACTATTGGTGAGGCGCCTGCGGGCGCCATGGGAGTGGAATATGGTGGTCAATCTCTTTCAGCGTGGCAGGGGCAAGGCGCTGTTGCAGTCGATGGAAAAGGCAGAAAGCTATGAGCAATGGAGTGAGCTGGCTGCTGCCTGGGATCACGAGGAGGGACTGGACGACTGGAAGCAGGATGACGCGTGCGAGAGCTATGACTACCGTTCGATTCGTCAGCGCCTGGATGTTCTTCGCGATCTGCGTTTTCGCAAGGATTACCACCAATTGCTGTTTGTGCTTAACGAGGGCGTTCATGGCAACCTCGGCGGCATGGGCAAGCCGTCGCTGTATAACAAGGCCCGGCTTGGGACCAAGAACCTCATTACCCGCTACATCGACGAACTGTGCGGCGCGCTTAACGACCTGAACGAGGTGGATGACAAGATCATCTCGTTGGCTGAAAAGCAGGATTTCTTCCTGCGTGCCAGTCACTGTAACGGGCGGACCGCGCTGATGCTGAGTGGCGGCGCCGTACTTGGCTTCTTCCACGCCGGTGTGCTCAAGGCGCTGTTCGATCAGGGGCTGCTGCCCGAAATCATCTCCGGCAGCAGCGCCGGGTCCATCCTTGCCGCCACCGCCTGTACCCACGTTGATGAGGAGCTGCGCGAGCGGCTGAGCCTCGACAACCTGCATCATGAAGTCGAGGAGACCAGCGCGATCCGGCCGTCTCTCAGCCTGTTTGGTGGCGGTCGGGCGATGGATGCCGACAACCTGCGCGACTACCTGGCCAAGATCATCCCGGACCTGACCTTTCAGGAAGCGTTTGAGCTGACCGGTCGCAAGCTCAATATCACTGTTACCGGGTTGTCGACCCAGCAGGCCCCGCGTCTGCTTAACGCCATTACCTCGCCCAACGTGCTGATTCGCTCTGCGGTTACAGCCTCATGTGCGATCTACGGCATCTACCCGCCGGTAACGCTGATGTGCCGCAACGCAGCGGGCGAGACGGTTCCCTACCTGCCGGGTATGAAATGGATCGATGGCTCCTTTGCCGATGATCTGCCGGCCAAGCGTCTGGCACGCCTTTACGGCGTCAATCATTTCATCTCCAGCATGACCAACCCGGCGGCGCTTGCCATCACGCCCGACCCGGATGCGCCGCGCAACCGGCTGCGCAATCTGGCTCATTTTCAGGCGCGCTTTCTGAAAATCGGTGCCGCCGAGGCCATGCGCTTCAGCCGCGATAACGTCCGAATCAAGTCGCCGGTGCTCAGTCTGATGCAACATCTGACCTACGGCGTGCTGGCACAGGAATATACTGCTGACATCAATATCTTCCTGCGCAACCGCTGGGATCACCCGCTGCGGCTGCTGGCACCGCCAAGCCGCGAAGCGATGCACCGCCTGATCCATGAAGGCGAGCGCTCCACCTGGGAGAAGATCGAAATGGTCCGCAACTGCACCGCCGTCAGCCGGACGCTGGATGCCATCCTGCACACACGCGGTTGGGAAAAATAGGGTTACATCACGCTGTGGCTGAGGGGGCGGCTGGTGTTGGCTTGAGCCGCCTTGGCGGAGACGCCGTTGGCTTACTCCTCCCTACAGTACAGCGTCAGCCCGTAGGGCGGAGTAAGCGCAGCGTCTCCGCCGTGGTGCCCGTACTTGGCGTTGCTCACGGGCGATTGCCCTGTGCGCCGGTTTAACTGCCTTTGCCTTGCGTCGGAGCTGCAACATGCTTCGACCACATGCCGGTGGGATTTTGGTGTGAGCCGACCGCTTTTCATTCGTTGGTTGGCTGCGCACAATGTGGGCCTTGCACCGTTCGGAATCCGAAATGCCCATGACTATCGAAGACAAGCCGCTGGCCGGCCGCCGTATTGCTGTACCCGAGAGCAGGGAGCTCGACCTGTTCGCTGACATGCTGATCAAGCGCGGCGCTGATGTGCTGCGTTGTCCGCTGGTATCGATCCACGATGCGCCTGACCCGCAGCCGGTGCTGGCCTGGATGCGTGAGCTGATTGAGCAGCCCTTTGATCAGGTGATTCTGCTGACTGGTGAGGGCTTGCGGCGCATGCTGGCGCTGGCTGAGCGTCAGGGCGACGGGTTGCGTGACGCCTTTGTTGCAGCGCTGGCGCCGATCCCCAAGCTCACCCGTGGGCCGAAGCCGGGTGCGGCGTTGCGCAAGGTGGGGCTCAGGCCGGAGCGCGTTGCGGTGGCGCCGACCACCGAGGGCGTTATCGAGACGCTCAAGGGCGAAAACCTGCAGGGCGTGCGTATCGGTGTGCAGTTGTACGGCACGGACCCCAATACGCGCCTGGTCGATTTTCTGACCGGCGCGGGCGCCCAGGTTAAAACCGTTGCGCCCTATATCTATGCCGACGACGTTGAAGACGCGCAGGTGGATCGACTGATCGACGCGCTGCTGGCTATCGAAGTGGATGCCATCGCCTTCACCAGCGCAACCCAGGTGCGCCGATTGCTGCAAATTGCCAAGCGTCGTGATGACGGCGAGGCAATGCTGCTGTCGGCACTGGAACGGATCAAGGTGGCGGCGGTGGGGCCGGTGGTTGCCGATGAGCTGCGAGAACGGGGCATCAATGTGGACCTGATGCCAGAGAGCAGCTTTTTTATGAAGCCGCTGGTGCGCGAGCTGGTGAAGGTGTTGGGCTGACCGCTTCAGGGCCGGGCTGGTGGCGGCATCCGACATTGATTGGCTTCCCTTTGCAGGATGCGCCGCGCTGAACGGGCTGCTGGCACTTGTCAGCCGGTGCCCGCGCGGCAACAATGCAGGCTTGTCTGAACCCCGCGAGCCCAAGGAAGCTGGATGACCAACGAATCCACCGCGCTACGACTTTCCCCGGACCAACTTACCGCCCCCATCGATCTGGACAGCCTCGGCTTCACGACCACCGACGATCTGGAACCTTTCCGTGGCATTCTCGGCCAGGAGCGGGCAGTCGAGGCCCTGCAGTTCGGTGTGGCCATGCACCGGCCGGGCTACAACGTGTTTGTCATGGGTGACCCGGGAACCGGCCGTTTTTCCTATGTGCAGCGCTATCTGCGCGCGGAGGCCAAGCGCCAGGTCACCCCGCAGGACTTTGTCTACGTCAACAACTTCGATGAGCCTCGCGAACCCTGGGTGATCAGCCTGGCACCCGGTTCTGCCGGCGAGCTGATCGAGGTGATCGACCGTTTTATCGACAATCTGCTGGCAACCTTCCCCGCGGTGTTTGAGCACCCGGCCTATCAGCAGAAGAAAAGCGCCATTGATCGGGCCTTCAACCAGCGCTACGACCGGGCGATTGATTCGGTAGAACGCCGCGCGTTGGAAAAAAGCATCGCGCTGTACCGTGACTCGCAAAATATTGCCTTTACGCCGATGAAAGAGGGCAAGGCGCTGGATGAGGCCGACTTTGCCCAGTTGCCGGAGGAGGAGCGCGAGCGATTCCACAGCGATATTTCCGAGCTTGAGGAAGTGCTGAACGAAGAGCTCGCCAGCCTGCCGCAGTGGAAGCGCGAGTCGAGCAATCAGCTGCGCGAGCTCAACGAGCAGACCATCACCGAAGCCCTGCAGCCCCTGCTTGAGCCACTGCTGGAGCGCTACAGCGGCAATCAGGCGGTCTGTGATTACCTGCAGGCGATGCGCCAGAACCTGCTCAAGACGGTAATCGATCAACTGGTCGAGGAGCGAGCCCTGGAGGCACGGCCGGACGCCTACAAGCGGCAGTTGCTGGTCGAACAGTACAGCCCCAGCCTGATCGTTGGTCATCACACCAGTGGAGGCGCGCCGGTCGTACACGAGCCGCATCCGTCCTACGACAATCTGTTCGGGCGCATTGAGTACTCACCCGAGCAGGGCGCGCTGGTAACCAGTTATCGGCATATCCGCTCCGGTGCATTGCATCGGGCAAACGGCGGTTTTCTGCTGCTGGAAGCCGAGAAGCTGCTGGGCGAGCCCTTTGTCTGGGACGCCCTCAAGCGTGCCCTGCATTCGCGCGAGCTGAAGATGGAGTCGCCCTGGGCCGATATGGGCCGACTGGCGACGGTAACCCTGACCCCTCAGGTGATTCCGCTGGATGTGAAGGTGGTGATCATCGGCTCGCGCCAGGTGTATTACGCGCTGCAGGATCTGGATCCGGACTTTCAGGAAATGTTTCGCGTGCTGGTGGATTTCGATGAGGATCTGCCGCGCACGCCGGACAGTATCGAAGGCATGGCCCAGTTGCTGAAAACCCGTACCTCGGAGGAGGGGCTGGCCCCGCTTACCGCGGCGGCGGTTGCCCGGGTGCTGACCTACAGCACCCGGCTGGCCGAGCACCAGAAGCGGCTCTCGGCGCGCATCAGCGATATTTTTCAGCTGGTGGCCGAGGCCGACTTTACCCGCCAGCTGGCGGGTGACCCGATCACCGATACCGCGCACATCGAACGTGCCCTGCGCGCCAAGGAAACCCGTACCGGACGGGTCAGCGCGCGCATTCATGAAGACATGCTGTCGGGCGTCATTCTGATCGACACCGATGGCGCTGCGGTCGGCAAGTGCAACGGGCTGACCGTACTTGAGGTGGGGGATTCGGTATTCGGTTTGCCCGCGCGTATCAGTGCCACGGTCTACCCGGGCGGCAGCGGAATTGTCGATATCGAGCGTGAGGTGAACCTCGGGCAGCCGATTCACTCCAAGGGCGTGATGATTCTGACCGGTTTTCTCGGCAGCCGTTATGCCCAGAAGCATCCGCTGGAAATCTCCGCGAGCATCGCGCTGGAGCAGTCCTATGGCTATGTCGATGGCGACAGTGCGTCGCTCGGTGAGGTCTGCACCCTGATATCGGCGCTCTCGCGCACGCCTCTGAAGCAGTGCTTTGCCATTACCGGCTCGATCAACCAGTTCGGCGAGGTGCAGGCGGTCGGCGGGTTGAACGAGAAGATAGAAGGCTTTTTCCGCCTGTGTCAGGCCCGTGGCCTGACCGGTGAGCAGGGCGTTATCATTCCGCGCTCGAACGTACCCAACCTCATGCTGGATGAAGAAGTCCTGCAGGCTGTGCGTAACGGCCAGTTCTCGGTTTACGGCGTGTCCTGTGTGGACGAGGCGCTGGCACTGCTGGCCGGAGAGCCGGCGGGCGAATTGAACGAGCAAGGGGATTTCGCCGAGGGCAGTATCAATGCCAGGGTGGTTGCCCGCTTGGCCGAGATTGCCGAGCGCGACCGTGAAGAGGAAGAGTCAGACCCGGAGGAGGGTGACGGCGACAAGTAACCGGTTTTTATTCGCCGTGCCCGCGAGCTTGAGCGGTGGGCCGCAACGGGTTCTGTCTACAGGGTTATCCACAGGCTTTGCTGCGACAGGTTGTCACTGATTGCCAACGGATACCCGAATGAGGTCTTGACGCCGGCAGGGCAATCTGCTCCCTGCTGGCCTTTCGATGCCGCTGAAAGGTGCGCACTGCCTGCTTTTCAGCACATCAACGGTTCACCGCGTCAAGGATGGTTCAACTGAACAAAATGTGTGCGAGTCGCGCCAGCGCCCGTGCTGACAGGGTCGCAGTGAGTTATCAGTTCACTGCTCACAGAGTTATCCACAGTTACTGTGAACAACCATCGCGCCCCAAAATCGAACATACTGAAATCGAGGTTAATGCAGTCAATGGAACGCCTTCTGGAAAACCTGATGTACTCGGCGCGCTGGATTCTTGCGCCTATCTATCTGGGCCTGTCTCTGGCGCTTGCGGCGTTGGCGGTCAAGTTCTTTCAGGAACTGTTTCATCTATTGCCTCACCTGCTCGAAACCGCCGAAGCCGATCTCATCCTGGTCGTGCTCTCGCTGGTGGATATGGCGCTGGTGGGCGGCCTGCTGGTCATGGTGATGATTTCCGGCTACGAGAATTTCGTCTCCCAGTTGGACATCGACGACGGCAAGGAGAAGCTCAGCTGGCTTGGCAAGATGGACTCCGGCTCGCTGAAGATGAAGGTTGCGGCATCGATTGTCGCGATTTCATCGATTCACCTGCTCAAGGTGTTCATGAATGCGCAGAATATCCCCAATGACAAGCTGATGTGGTACGTGATCATCCACCTCACCTTTGTGGTGTCCTCCTTTGGTATGGGCCTGCTGGATCGCATGGGGCGCGACGGTAAGGCGATTTAATGTTGTACTTCTGGTAAAGGTTTTTGTGTAAGGGTATCGTTCCTGTACAACTTTGCAGGAGTCGATGCCATGACGCTGGAACAATTGATGCAGGCAGCGGACAGAGGGGCCTTGCAGGACCTGGATCTGCTGTCACACGAAGGCGCGGTATATCTGGTCGAGGCGCTGATCGACGGGTCGCGCCATCTGCTCAAGCAGCACGAGGGGGATACTCGGCCCTGGGTATTCCGCTCCCTGCATGACGCGCGCAATGCGCTGGTGGAGCTGCCTTTTCAGACCATCAATCTGGTTCACCTCAATGTCTGTGACGAGATGGGGCCTGACACCCTGGTTACGGGTGGTCCACAGGTGGCGATGCGACTGCCTCTGCCGCTGCACCCCTGAGTGGCTGACATGCGTAATCTGATTCTGCTGCTGGGTGACCAGCTTGATCCGGCCATCAGCAGCCTGGCTGGCGCCGATCCGGCGCGGGACCGTATCCTCATGGTGGAAGCCGAAGAGGAGGGACGTTACGTTCCCCATCACCCGCAGAAGATTGTGTTTATCCTCTCTGCCATGCGGCATTGTGCCGAGGGGTTGCGTGGCCGTGGCTTCAGCGTTGATTACATCAAGCTGGACGACCAGGCCAACAGCGGCTCGCTGGATGGCGAACTGGCGCGTGCCCGCAGCAGGCTGCAGCCTGAACGCATTCTGCTGACCGAGCCTGGGGAATGGCGACTGCTGGATCGGTTTCGTCAGCGTCAGGCTGACTGGCCCGAATTGACCTTGCTGCCGGATGAGCGGTTTTTCTGCAGCGCGGAGTGGTTCGCCAACTGGGCCGCGGGGCGCAAGCAGTTGCGGATGGAGTTCTTCTATCGTGAGATGCGTCGCCGCAGCGGCCTGCTGATGACGCCAGAAGGCCAGCCGGAAGGTGGCAGCTGGAACTTTGATCAGGATAATCGCAAGGCCCTGCCTGCGGGGCACCCTGTACCGGCGCAGCCGCATTTTCCGATGGACGCCATCACCTGCGAGGTAGCTGCCCTGGTCGCTGCCCGGTTTGCTGATCATTACGGTCAGCTTGAGGGTTTTGATTACCCGGTCACCCACGCGGATGCCGAGGCGTTGTGGCAGCGTTTCCGCCAGCAGGGGCTGGCCCGGTTCGGTGACTACCAGGATGCCATGGCGGTGGATCAGCGCTGGCTGTTTCATGCGCGCATAGCCGCGGCACTGAATATCGGGCTGCTTGATCCGCGCCGGGTGTGTCTGGACGTGCAGGCCGACTGGCAGGCTGGCCTGATTCCGTTGAACGCGGCCGAGGGCTTTATTCGCCAGATTCTCGGTTGGCGCGAGTACGTTCGCGGTATCTACTGGCTATTGATGCCGGAGTACGCCGAGCGCAACGCCTTCGGCAATCAGCGCGATCTGCCCGCGTTCTACTGGACCGGCAAGACGCGGATGCGTTGCATGCAGCAGGCAATTGGCCAAACGCTGGAACATGCCTATGCACACCATATTCAGCGTCTGATGGTCACCGGCAATTTTGCCCTGCTGGCGGGGATTGAACCCAAGCAGATTTGCGACTGGTATCTGGCTGTGTACATGGATGCCTTTGACTGGGTGGAGCTGCCCAACACCCTGGGCATGGTAATGCATGCCGATGGGGGTTATCTCGGCTCCAAGCCCTATTGCAGCAGCGGGCAGTACATCAAGCGGATGTCGGATTACTGCGGCGGCTGCAGCTACAAGGTCAGCGAGCAGACCGGCGCCAGGGCATGTCCGTTCAACGCGCTGTATTGGCATTTCGTCATGCGCCACCGCGAGCAGCTCGGCTCCAATCCGCGCATGGCGATGGTGTACCGCAACCTGCAGCGCATGCCGGAAGCCAAACAGCAGGCCCTGTGGCAGTGGGGCGAGCATCTGCTGGAGCGGCTGGATGCCGGTGAGATGCTGTGATTCGCAAGGGTGACTTGCCGCAGAAAACCTGCGCGGTGTGCGGCAGGCCCTTTGCCTGGCGCCGCAAGTGGGCGCGCTGCTGGGATGAGGTGCGTTACTGCTCCGAGCGCTGCCGCCGTGCCCGCAGCGGCTGAAGGCCGTCAGCTGGCTGCCAGCACAATGAACTTGGGGGTAGCGGCGCGCTGTTCGACCTTGGCGAAGTAGCGCCTGAGGGTCTGGTGGTAGCCCAGGTGGCGATTGCCGACCACCAGCAGCTCGCCGCCATGTGCGAGCGCCTTGCGGCTTTGGTCAAACAGTCGGCGGGCGATTTGATCACCCACCACCTGCTGCTGGTGGAACGGCGGGTTGCAGAGAACAAGCTCTGCAGACCCTGGCTCGGCTTCACTCAGCCCGTCGCTTACTATGAATCGTGCGCTGCGGCCGGGGAAGGCTGCTGCGAAGTTGTCCTGCGCCGATGCAACCGCTGCCCAGGACTCGTCGATAAATGTCAGCTGTGCCTCGGGGTTACGGCAGGCTGCCATCAGGCCGAGGGCGCCATTGCCGCAGCCCAGGTCCACTATCCGCGCGCTGCCCAGGTTTGACGGAATGCAGGGCAGCAGCACGCGGGTGCCGATATCCAGCTTCTCGCGCGAGAACACGCCGGGGCGATTGTTCAGCAGCAGAGGGGTGCCATCCAGCGGGTAGTGGGTGCTCAGATTGCTGGCGCGAGGCTGCAATACCGGATCGTGCCTGCACTGCAGCAGCCGGGCCTTCTTCCAGCCGAGCGAAGCCTGATAGGGGCCAATATGGGCTGCCAGCAGGTTGCCGGCACTCGGCGGCAGGTGCTTGATCATACTGCCGGCCAGCAGCAGGGCGTTGTCGGTGAGGTGCGGGCGCAGGCGCTGTAACTGATCCTGCAACAGGCTCAGGCTCTTGGAGATGCGCAGCAGCACCTGGCGATAACAGCCGTCCGGTGTCTGGGTGCTATTGAAGAATTGAACCCTGGCCGAATCAAGATTGTTGGCTGCGAGGTTGCCCTGCAGGGCGCGCCAGCTCATCCATGAATCGCCCCAGCTGTGTGTCTCCAGACCTGCCGTTGCCAGTGCGCAGGCGAGTGCGCCGAAGCTGTCGTTGACGACAAGGATCGGGCCGCTGTCGGCGGGCTCCTCCTGCAGTCGCTGCAGCAGGTAGAGATCGGCGTTGTCGAAGGCCTGAAGTGTGTCTTCCCGGGAGGTGGGATAGCGCTGCAGCTGCAGTGAGCCGTAGGGGGTATCGCAGGATTGCATGGTCAGCCAGGGCAGTTGGGCGTGCCGCGCAGTATAGCATTACGCGGTGCCCGGATCGGTACCGGGCACCGCTGGGGCTTATCCCTGTTTCTGCTCTTTCAGCAGATCGCGGATCTCGCCAAGCAGTACCTCTTCCTTCGACGGTGCCGGCGGCGCAGCTGGTGCTGCCTCTTCCTTTTTCTTCAGGCTGTTCATTACCTTGACCGCAGTGAAGACCGCGGCGGCGATGATCAGGAAGTCCACGACGCTCTGGATAAACATTCCGTAGCCGATGGCCACCTCGGCTGCGTCACCTTCTGCCTGTTTCAGGACAATGGCCAGATCGGTGAAGTTGACGCCGCCGATCAGTACACCCAGCGGCGGCATGACGACGTTGTTGACGAACGAGGAGACGACCTTGCCAAACGCGGCGCCGATGATAATACCCACGGCCATGTCGACAACGTTGCCGCGCATGGCAAAAGCCTTGAATTCATCCAGTAGTTTCATTGCCTATTTCCTTGAGAAGCGCCGACTTGGCGAAAGCTGATCATAGCCAAGCAAGCGCGTTTGACCAACTACTCAAGTGCTTCCTCAAGTGCCTCGCAGAGGATGCGCAACGTCTGGATGCGGGCATGACGCTTGTCTTCAGCGGGAATCAGGTGCCACGGTGCCGAGCGGGTCGAGGTGTGCTCAACCATGTCATTGAGCGCCTCAACGTAGTCGGGCCAGCGCTTGCGGTTACGCCAGTCTTCCTCGGTCAGCTTGTAACGTTTAACCGGTGATGCTTCCCGTTCCTTGAAGCGCTTGAGCTGCTCCTGCTCGGTAATCGCCAGCCAGAACTTGATCAGCAACGTACCGTTCTCGGTCAGCTGTTGCTCAAAATCATTGATCTCGGCATAGGCGCGTTGCCATTCGGATTCGGCGCAGAAGCCTTCAACCCGCTCGACCAGCACGCGGCCGTAGTAACTGCGGTCGAAGACCACGACATTGCCCGGGGCTGGTATGCGTCGCCAGAAGCGCCACAGATAGGGCATCCGGCGCTCCTCGTCACTCGGCGCGCGGGTGCCGTGAACCCGCAGGATACGCGGATCGAGACATTGGGTTATGCGGCGGATGGTACCGCCCTTGCCGGCGGCATCACTGCCCTCGAACACCAGCATCAGGCTGTGACGGGCGAAGCGCGGATGCTGCATCAGGTCACGCAGTCTGTTCTGCCAATGCAGCAGCTGTTGCTGGTACTCGTCCTTTGGCAGCTTCTGGCTGTAATCCAGCTGGGCGAGGTAGTCGCGCTGGGCGGGTTGCCAGCCGTAGATCGGGCGCGGCACCGGCGGTGTGCCAAGGCGCTGGCGCATGGCCTCCAGCACAATCTGGCCGATCCGCTGGTCGCGCAGGTGAGGATCTGTTGCCGGCACCCGAATCCAGGGGGACTCGTTGGTGGAGGTCAGCTCGGTCATCAGGCGGGCGCCCTCGCGCACCTTCTCGTAGTCGGCGGCGCTGAAGTCACCCCATTCGCGCATGGCTACGGTCTGTTTCAGCAGACTGGGGTCTACCCGCTGGCGCGTCCCGCGTTCATCGTCGGTCAGGTGCAGCCAGATCTTGACCAGGATAATGCCTTCATCATTGAGCAGGCGTTCGAAATGCAGGACGTCCTGCATCTGTGCGGTAAAGCGGTTGATGCTGATTTGCCCCCGACTCAACTTCATCAGCGGCTGGTGGTACCAGGAGCCCAGATAAAACCCCAGTTCGCCGGCCGGTGGCAGGGTGCGCCAATAGCGCCACATGCGTGGCATGCGCTTGTCGACCCCTTTGGGCATCCCGAAAGCGCGGGTATTGAGGTAGCGGTTGTCCAGCCACTCGTAGAAGCTGTGGATGACTTCGGCCTTGCCGGCGAAGTCGTTACCGCTGATCAGAACCAGGACCGAGCCGTGTTCCAGCGAGCGCAGTTCGAACTGGGTCTCCAGCAGTTCCTCGCGCAGCGCTTCGCGTTCGGCCTTGCGCTGCTTGCTGTCGTCCTTGCTGTTACCCATGCGCGACGGCAGACCAATTGATGTCCGGTACCTGTTCGAAGGCCGGACGTGCCAGCAGATAGCCCTGAAAGAGATGGACATTCTGTTCGCGCAGGAATGCCAGCTCGGCTTCGGTTTCGACCCCTTCGGCGATGACTTCGATGCTCAGGGCGGCGCAGACCCCAAGGATGCCGCGTACGATCGCCTGCTTTACCACGTCCTTGTCGATATCACGGATCAGCGCCATGTCCAGCTTGATGATGTCCGGCTGGAACTCGGCCAGCAGATTCAGCCCCGAATAGCCTGCACCGAAATCGTCGATGGCGGTTTTGAAGCCCTGGCGTTTGTACTCGGTAATGATGCTTTTGAGATGATCCTTGTCGACCATCTGCACGTTTTCGGTAATTTCGAAAATCAGCCGCTCCACCGGGAAGTTGAAGCGCTTTGCCGCTTCCAGGGTAGCGCGAATGCAGGTCGCCGCCTGATACACCGCGTTGGGCAGAAAATTGATGCTGACAAAGCAGGGGATGTTCAGCCGGGCCGCCAGCTCCACTGCCTTGACGCGGCAGGACTGGTCAAACTGATAACGATTGTCGGTGGTGACCTTGGACAGAATGCCGGCCGCGCCGGTTCCGTCGGTGCCTCGTACCAGCGCCTCGCAGGCAAAGAGCTGGCGGGTACGCACATCGACGATCGGCTGAAACGCCATGCTGAAGTCAAAGTCCAGCGCAGGACGGTCGATGCAGGCTCGACAGGGCGGCGGTGATTGTGGCTCGGTAGTCATTCTGTTGGATCCTTACGCCTTTAGGCGGTCAGTATAGAGGATAATGTTCCTCTGATATCAAGCGGCGCTTTATGGTGCCTCGACCCGGATAAAGCAAGATGGCCAAACAGAAACGTATTTACGGCTGCACCGAATGCGGTGCTACCTTTTCCAAGTGGGCGGGCCAATGCCCGGAATGCCAGGCGTGGAACAGCATGGTGGAGACCGTGGTGGACACCACGCCTACCGGTGGCAGTCCCTCACGCAGCAGCAACTGGACCGGGCAGCAGGCGTCAGTCAAGACGCTGGCAGAGGTCACTACAGAAGAAATGCCGCGGCAGCCCAGCGGCTCGTCCGAGCTTGATCGGGTGCTGGGTGGCGGCCTAGTCGCCGGGTCGGTGGTGCTGATCGGCGGCGATCCCGGGATCGGCAAATCGACCATTCTGCTACAGACCCTCTGTCGTCTGGCGCAGGGCATGCCCGCGCTGTATGTAACGGGTGAGGAGTCCCAGCAGCAGGTGGCAATGCGTGCCCGCCGGCTCGGCCTGCCGGAAGATCAGCTCAAGGTGATGACCGAGACCTGTATCGAGAGCATTGTTGCGACGGCGCGGCAGGAACAGCCCCGGGTGATGGTGGTTGACTCGATCCAGACCATCTTCACCGAGCAGTTGCAGTCGGCCCCGGGCGGTGTTGCCCAGGTACGCGAGAGCGCGGCCTTGCTGGTGCGATACGCCAAGCAGAGTGGCACGGCAATTTTTCTGGTCGGCCACGTTACCAAGGAAGGCTCGCTGGCCGGGCCGCGGGTGCTTGAGCACATGGTGGACACGGTGCTGTATTTCGAGGGTGAGGCTGACGGTCGTTACCGCATGCTGCGGGCGGTAAAGAACCGTTTTGGTGCGGTAAACGAGCTGGGTGTGTTTGCCATGACCGACAAGGGTCTTAAGGAAGTGGCCAACCCCTCTGCGATTTTCCTCTCACGTTATGACGCGCCGATTCCCGGCAGCGTGGTGATGGCTACTTGGGAAGGCTCGCGCCCGATGCTGGTGGAGGTGCAGGCGCTGGTGGATACCAGCCATCTGGGCAATCCGCGTCGGGTCACGCTGGGGCTGGATCAGAACCGGTTGGCGATGCTGCTCGCCGTGCTGCACCGCCATGGCGGCGTTGCGACCTATGACCAGGATGTCTTCGTCAACGTCGTCGGTGGCGTCAAGGTACTGGAAACGGCAGCCGATCTGGCGCTGCTGGCGGCGGTCATGTCCAGTTTGCGCAACCGGCCGCTGCCGATGGATCTGATGGTATTTGGTGAGCTGGGGCTGTCAGGTGAGATTCGCCCGGTGCCGAGCGGGCAGGAGCGCCTGAAGGAAGCCGCCAAGCACGGTTTTACCCGCGCCATCGTACCCAAGGCCAACGCGCCCAAGGAAGCGCCCAAAGGAATGCAGGTGATTGCCGTGACCCGGTTGGATCAGGCGCTGGCGGCGATATTTGAGTAGCAGCGGCGTAGCCGCTGCTACAGCTGCAAGCTACAAGCCGCAAGCGACAAGCTACAAGCTCCAAGCGAAAAGCGAAAAGCGAAAAGCGAAAAGCGAAAAGCAAAAAGCGAAACCCCCGGGGCTAGTCGCTCGGGAGGGAGTTGGGAGGCACTTGAAGCTTGAGGCTTGAAGCTTGCCGCTGCGGCGAATGGCGCCGCCTAAAGCAAAGCCGCCAGCTCTCGTTCCAGCAACGCTGCATCGCCCAGGTTGAGGGCGACCAGGCGGCGCAGGTGGCTGATGGAGTCGAGGTCGATGTGCTCACATTGAAAGCCGAGCAGTCCTTCTTCGGCGTGAGCCAGTGAGACTTCCATGCGGATCTGGCTGCCTTCGGACAGGTCGATAATGGCAACGAAAGGGGCTTTGGCGCGTGTTGTGTCCCACTGATCAGGCTGCATGACCAGCAGGCCACGCAGGGATATGTCGATCAACTGAACTGCCACGCACCAGTCGTCCTGCTGCAGCAGGGTGTGGGCATCGAACGGAATGCGGCTGAAACGCCGTCTGTCATCGTGCATCCGATGGCTCCCGGGTGTATTGGTCATCGATGCCCACACTATAGCGCTTTTTACTGCTTACACCACGCCTTGAGCCAGCATTGCGTCGGCGACCTTGACGAAGCCGGCGATGTTGGCGCCCTTGACGTAATTGATGTGGCCATCTTCTTCTCTGCCATAACGTTCACAGGCGGCGTGAATGGATTGCATGATGCAATGCAGCTTCTCGTCGACCTCGCCGGCAGTCCAGTGCAGGCGCATGGCGTTCTGGCTCATTTCCAGGCCGCTTACCGCCACACCGCCGGCGTTGGCAGCCTTGCCCGGGGCAAACAGGATGCGATGCTCCTGGAGCAGGTCGACGGCCTCCAGAGTGCTCGGCATGTTGGCGCCCTCGGCGACAGCGATGCAGCCGTTCTCGATCAGATGACGGGCGTCGTCTGCATCCAGTTCGTTCTGGGTTGCGCAGGGCAGGGCAATGTCGCAGGGCAGATGCCACGGGCGCTGGCCGGCGATAAATTCACAGCCGTCGCCGTGCAGCGACTCCAGTCGCCCGCGCTGCTCGTTCTTCAGCGTCATCAGCGTGTCCCACTGTGCCTGGGTCATGCCGTCCGGGTAGTACAGGGTGCCGCCGGAGTCGGAGACCGAGATCACCTTTGCGCCCAGCTCCAGCACCTTCTGCGCTGCGTACTGGGCGACGTTTCCGGAGCCGGAGATGGCAACCCGTTTGCCCTCGAAGCTGTCATTGCGCTGCTTGAGCATTTGCTCGGCAAAGTAGACGCAGCCGTAACCGGTCGCTTCGGGACGGATCAGACTGCCGCCATAGCTGATGCCCTTGCCGGTCAAAACGGAGGTGAATTCGTTGCGCAGGCGTTTGTATTGGCCGTACATGTAGCCAATTTCACGCGCACCGACGCCGATGTCGCCGGCGGGGATATCCAGGTCTGCACCAATATGGCGCGACAGCTCGGTCATGAAGGCCTGGCAGAAGCGCATGATCTCGCCGTCGCTTTTGCCCTTGGGATCGAAGTCGGAGCCGCCTTTGCCGCCGCCCATCGGCAGGCTGGTCAGCGCATTCTTGAAAACCTGCTCGAAGGCGAGGAATTTCAGCACGCCAAGATTCACCGACGGGTGAAAGCGCAGGCCACCCTTGTACGGACCAATGGCGCTGTTCATCTGCACACGGAAACCGCGGTTGACCTGCACGTTACCCCGGTCGTCGACCCAGCAGACGCGAAACTGGATGACGCGCTCGGGCTCGATCAGACGTTCGATGATGCCTGCACGCAGGTATTTCGGGTTGGCTTCCAGGAAGGGCCAGAGGCTGCTGAGCACCTCTTCGGCAGCTTGGTGGAATTCTGGCTGATGGGGGTCGCGCAGGGTCAGTTCGGTCAGGCAGGCAGCCAGGGTGTAGGTCATGTCTGGAGTCACTTTTCTATACGTTTAGGACGAAAGGACGTAAACCTACCAGACTGCGAACTGCACAGGAATGGTGCGATTGTAAAATAGCGTGCACGCCAGTGTTTTATTTTGGTGCGCCATATCCCGAGCGGGTGGCAAGGCAGGATCCGCAACAGCGCGGCCACACCGGATGGTGTGGCCGCGCTGCTGGGGAAGCTCAGGCGAGCTTTTTGTAGCGGACGCGATGCGGCTGCGTAGCGGCTTCGCCCAGACGCTTCTTGCGATCGGCTTCGTACTCGGTGTAGTTGCCCTCGAAGAAGGTCACTTGCGAGTCGTCCTCGTACGCCAGGATATGGGTGGCGATACGGTCCAGGAACCAGCGATCGTGCGAGATCACGATGGCCGAGCCGGGGAAGTCCAGCAGCGCTTCTTCCAGCGCGCGCAGGGTTTCCACGTCGAGGTCGTTGGACGGTTCGTCGAGCAGCAGTACGTTGGCGCCCTGCTTGAGGGTCAGCGCCAGATGCAGGCGGCCACGCTCACCACCGGAGAGGTCCTTGACGAACTTCTGCTGGTCGGAGCCCTTGAAGTTGAAGCGGCCGACGTAACCACGCGACGGCATCTCGTAGTTGCCGACCTTGATCAGGTCGAACCCATCGGACACCTGCTCCCAGACGGTCTTGTTACCGTCGAGGTTGTCACGGCTCTGGTCGACGCTGGCAATCTGGACGGTTTCACCGATCTCGATGGTGCCACTGTCCGGCTGTTCCTTGCCGGTGATCATGCGGAACAGGGTCGACTTGCCGGCACCGTTACCGCCGATGACACCCACAATGGCTCCCTTGGGGACACTGAAGCTCAGGTTGTCGATCAGCACGCGATCACCAAAGCCTTTGGTGACGCCGTTGAACTCGATAACCTTGTCGCCCAGGCGCGGGCCAGCCGGGATGTAGATCTCGTTGGTTTCGCTGCGTTTCTGGAATTCCTGCGATTGCAGTTCCTCGAAGCGCTGCAGGCGAGCCTTGGATTTGGCCTGACGGCCCTTGGCGCCCTGACGGACCCACTCCAGCTCGGCTTTCATGGCCTTGGCGTGGGAGGCCTCCTGCTTGGCTTCGGTTGCCAGGCGGGCAGCCTTGGATTCCAGCCACTGCGAGTAGTTGCCTTCGAAGGGGATGCCCTGGCCACGGTCCAGTTCGAGAATCCACCCTGCAACGTTGTCGAGGAAGTAACGGTCGTGGGTAATCGCAACCACGGTGCCCGGGAAGTTGTGCAGGAACTGCTCCAGCCAGGCGACGGAGTCGGCATCCAGGTGGTTGGTCGGCTCGTCGAGCAGCAGCATGTCGGGCGCCGACAACAGCAGGCGGCAGAGTGCTACGCGGCGCTTCTCGCCACCGGACAGGTGCTCGATCTTTGCGTCCCAGGCCGGCAGGCGCAGTGCATCGGCGGCGACTTCCAGCTGGCGCTCAAGGTTGTGGCCGTCGGCGGCCTGCAGAATGGCCTCCAGTTTGCCCTGTTCGGCAGCCAATGCGTCAAAGTCGGCATCGGGCTCGGCGTAGGCGGCATATACTTCGTCCAGCCGGGCCTGGGCATTCTTGATTTCGCTGACGGCTTCCTCGACGATCTCGCGTACGGTCTTGTCGTTGTCCAGCTCGGGTTCCTGCGGCAGGTAGCCAACCTTGATGCCCGGCATGGGGCGTGCTTCGCCCTCGATCTCGGTGTCGACACCGGCCATGATCCGCAGCAGCGTGGATTTACCTGCACCGTTGAGACCCAGAACGCCAATCTTGGCGCCGGGGAAAAAGGACAATGAGATATCCTTCAGAATCTGACGCTTCGGGGGGACGACTTTACCGACCCGATGCATGCTATAAACATATTGAGCCATGTTGGCAGAACCTGTTGAATGGGAGTGTACGGAAAGGTCTTCGCCAGGGCGGCGAAATGTGGTGGCAAGGCTAGCCCAACTGGCCTGCAAGGGCAAACCGTTTGCAGCGGATCCGATGCCCGCAGCCGGTGGTGTCAGCCCCTTTTTTTCGGACCGCGAACCGACAAGTGATACGCCTTGAATAAAAATAAGAAAACGTGGTCAGCCGAGCCGCGCGCTCAGGCTCAAAGTCGGGTTGGCACCCAGCCCGCAGTCAACCGTCTGGGTATCGCGATGTTTGCGGTCGCCAGCGGCCTCCTTATGGCGCTGCTCGGCTGGCAATCCTACGTCGACTTTAAAGTGCTCAAGCGTCAGCATCAGACGCTTGTGGAAGAAGCGGTCTGGCTGACCGCCGACCAGATGGAGCTCAACCTCGCTAAAACTTCGCACGCTCTGATCGCGCTGCTCGATAGCCTCGACGGCAAGCCGCTCGGGGATGTTGCTGTGGCGGCGCAGGTGTTGCTGCCCGGGGTCTACGGTGTGCAGCGCATTGACACCGATGCCGGCCCGGAAGACAGCCGTGAGCCCTGGGCGCAGAGTGTACGTCAGCTGCAGATAGGCGGCGAACCCTTCGCTTTGGTATCGGATGCGGCGCACAACCTGCTGTTCTGGACGCTGAACAGCAGGCAGGATAATCGTTACTGGGTATTGCGGCTGGACGAGCGCGTGCTCTCGGCGCTGGTGTCGGCGCGCAGCGGGCAGGGCTATCGCTGGCTGCTGGAAGATACCGGGCAGGGGCAGGTACTGGCCAGGCAGCAGCAGGACAGGCTGGCGTTTCTCGGTGGCACGTCCATGACGGCTGAAGAGCGCGCGCGTGTTGTGGTCAGTGCCCCGGTGCCAGGCACACTCTGGCAGGTCCGCGGACTTGTCGAGCCGCATTATTACGCTCAGCAGCTGGCGCCGCTGTTGCTGGGCAAGGCGCTGCTGTTCAGCGGTTGCCTGCTGGTTCTGGTGGCAGCGCTCTGGTTCATGGGGCGCCAGGCGCATGCCAATCGACGCATGCAGGCCGACCAGGATCGCTCCATCCGCAGTTTGCTGGACACCGAACGACGCTATCGCGATATTTTTCAGGGCGTTGACATGGCTTTGTGCCTGGTCGACCTGGTGGATATCAAACAGGCGCTTTTGCGTGAAGGTATCTTCAACCCCGAGCAGCTCGATCGCTGGTTGCTGGAAAACCCCGAGCGGCACGGGGAGCTGCTGGAACGCATTCACTTTCTTGAAGCCAACCAGGTTGCGCTGGCGCTGCTGGGGCTACCCAATGTGGCTGCGATCGAGCGGTTGTTCCGGGGGGAACGCCACCTGCGCACGGGCGGAGGGCGCTACCGGCTGTTACTGGCATTGATCAACGGTGACGAGCGTTTCGAAGTAGAGACGCCGCTGCGTCTGCCCGACGGCAGCACCCTGTATGTATGGGTGGTGATGCGTCTGCCGGAGAGTGCCGAAGCGCTGCATGCCGTTCCCATGAGCGTCACCGATCTGAGTCAGCGCCGAGCCACGGAGCTGGCCCTGCGCCAAAGCCGCGAGTTCTGGGCCGAGGTTGTGCGTTCCGTGCCTGACCTGATTTATATTCGTGATACCAAGTGGATGGGCGCCGGCGATTTTCTGTTCAGCAACAGGACGCTGGCCGAGATGCTGGGCTACAGCGCTGAGGAAGAGGCCTCAATGGGAGCCGATTACCGTAATCGGCTGCTGCACCCCGATGATCTTGAATACATGCAGATCAACCGTCGCCTGCAACTGGCACTGGGTGACGAGCAGATCCTCGAATGGCGGGTGCGCTGGCGCCACCGGGACGCTGGCTGGCGCTGGTTCAGTATCCGTTCGAAGGTGTTCAAACGCGGCCCCGACGGGCGGGTGGTGCAGGTCATCGGGTTTGTCCGCGACATTCACGAACAGACGCTGGCCAGTGAAGAGGTCCAGCGCTCCGAGGCGCGCTACCGGCAGCTGACCGAGAGCATCAGCGACATTGTATGGTCGACCAACAGCGATTTTCGCACCGACTACATCAGCCCGTCGGTCAAGCGGCTGCTAGGGTACAGCCCGAAATTCATGCTCAGCAAGTCCTACGTCGATAGCCTTGCGGACCAGCGCTTTGTCGAGTTCCTGGAGCAGATTCGCGCCGAGCTGCGGGATCAGGTGCACGTACCCGAGCGCTCCGCCGCATTGCGCGAGCAGGGGTATCAGCGTCAGATCACGTTTGACGGTATCAAGGCGGACGGCCGCAAGTGTCCGCTTGAAGTACGTATTACCCTGATGTGGTCAGCCCAGGGGCGGTTCCTCGGTCTGCTGGGACTGGCGCGGGATGTGAGCGAACAGCGTCGTACCGAAAACCGCTTGCGGATGGCTGCCACGGTATTCGAGAACACCACCGGCGGTATCGTGGTCACCGACCCTGCCGGCTATATCGTTCAGGTCAACGAAAACTTCTCCCGTATTACCGGATTCGATGCCGACGAGGTGATCGACCAGTTGCCGGCGATTCTGACCTCCCAGGCGCATGAACCGGCGTTTTACCGGGCGATCGTTGACGCAGTTCACCAGCAGGGGCACTGGGAGGGAGAAGTCTGGCTGCGTCGTCGTTCCGGCGAGGTCTATCCAAGCTGGGCCGGAATAACCGCGGTGCATGATAATGACGGTGATCTGGTCAGTTATGTCTGCTTTTTTGTTGATATCAGCGAGCGCAAGGCATCGGAGGAACGGATCCAAAGCCTGGCCTACTACGACGTGCTGACCGGGCTGGCCAATCGAACGCTGTTCCAGGATCGTCTCAAGGCTGCCTTGCAACTGGCTGCCCGCAGGGACGAATGGGTTGCGGTGCTGTTTCTGGATCTCGACCGCTTCAAGCCGATCAACGACAGTCTCGGCCACGCCGCGGGTGACCATGTCCTCAAGGAGGTGGCGCAGCGGCTGTGTGCCTGCGTTCGCGAGAGCGACACCGTGGCCCGGATGGGTGGCGATGAGTTCACCATGCTGTTATCAGGTCTGGCGGATCGTGATGTGGCACTGTCGACGGCGATGCATGTGGCGGAGAAGGTGCTCCATGCGCTGGCGGGTGCAGTGGTGCTGCAGGGGCGTGACTTCTTTGTGTCTGCCAGTATCGGTATCGCACTGTACCCGCAGGACGGAGCGGAAAGCAGTGTGTTGCTGAAAAACGCTGACACTGCCATGTATCACGCCAAGGGAGCGGGCAAGGCAACGTTCCAGTTCTATCAGAGCGGCATGAATGCCAAGGCGCTGGAGCGGTTGGCGCTGGAAAATGACCTGCGCCGTGCGGTGCAGGACCAGGCGTTCGAGTTGGACTATCAGCCGCAGTTCAGTTGTCACAGCGGACAGCTGACCGGCGCCGAGGCTTTGCTGCGCTGGCGCCACCCCGAGCGTGGTGTGGTGTCGCCTGCAGAGTTCATCCCTATTGCCGAGGAGTTGGGTCTGATCCGTACGCTTGGTGAATGGGTGCTCAATGAAGCCTGTCGCCAGGTTGCCGACTGGCGGGACCGGGGCCTGCATCTGCCGCGTCTGGCCGTCAACCTGTCGGCCATGCAGTTTGATGACGGTGCGCTGTCCGTTCAGATCGCCAGCGTGCTGGAGCACTACAATCTGGCGCCCGAAGCGCTGGAGCTGGAGCTGACCGAGAGTATCCTGCTGCGCAACATCGATGAAACCATGCGTACGCTTGAGGAGTTCAAGCAGCGTGGCATGCAGATCGCCATTGATGACTTCGGTACCGGCTACTCGGCGCTCAATTACCTGCGCGACTTTCCGATTGATACGCTGAAGATTGACCGGGGCTTCATACAGACAATGCACCCCGGCAGCCGTGACGCCCTGCTGGCCCAGGCGATTGTTGCCATGGGCCGCAGTCTGCAGTTGCGGGTCATCGCCGAAGGGATTGAGACCGAGGAGCAGTACCAACTGGTCAGCAGCTTCGGTTGTGACGAGGTGCAGGGCTACCATTTGGGGCGGCCTGTGGCGGCGCAGGAGTTCGAGCGGCGCTGGCTGCAGTCGGGTGCATGAATGCTTTTTGTCGGTGCCTGAACGCTTTTCAAGTGCCAGCCGGTGACGCTTGCGCTAAAATGCGGCTTCTTTTTTCATCAGAACGACCTAGCAGGGGGCCGTTACATGTTTAGCCGTTCCAACGATATTGCCACATTCGATGCCGATCTCTGGGCTGCCATGGAGCAGGAAGCGGTACGTCAGGAAGAGCACATCGAGCTGATTGCCTCGGAGAACTACACCAGCCCGGCAGTCATGCAGGCGCAGGGGTCCGTCCTGACCAACAAGTACGCCGAAGGCTACCCGGGCAAGCGCTACTACGGTGGCTGCGAGTATGTCGATGTCGTTGAGCAGCTGGCCATTGACCGTGCCAAGGAGCTGTTCGGTGCCGATTACGCCAACGTTCAGCCGCACGCCGGTTCCCAGGCCAACGCGGCGGTTTACTTGGCGCTGCTGCAGGCTGGTGACACCATCCTCGGCATGAGCCTGGCGCACGGCGGTCACCTGACCCACGGTGCTTCGGTCTCCTCCTCCGGCAAGCTCTACAATGCCGTTCAGTACGGCATCAATGACCAGGGTCTGATCGACTACGACGAAGTCGAGCGTCTGGCCGTTGAGCACAAGCCGAAGATGATCGTGGCCGGTTTCAGCGCCTATTCCCAGGTGCTGGATTTTGCCCGCTTCCGTGCGATCGCTGACAAGGTCGGGGCTTACCTGTTTGTTGATATGGCCCACGTTGCCGGTCTGGTTGCTGCAGGCGTCTACCCGAACCCGGTTCCGTTCGCGGACGTGGTCACCACCACTACCCACAAGACCCTGCGTGGTCCGCGTGGTGGTCTGATCCTGGCCCGTGCCAACGAGGAAATTGAAAAGAAACTGAACTCCGCGGTATTCCCGGGTGCGCAGGGTGGTCCGTTGGAGCACGTTATTGCGGCCAAGGCGATTTGCTTCAAGGAAGCGCTGCAGCCTGAATTCAAGGCTTACCAGCAGCAGGTCGTAAAGAATGCCCAGGCGATGGCCAAGGTGTTCGTTGAGCGCGGCTTCGACGTCGTATCCGGTGGCACTCAGAACCATCTGTTCCTGCTGTCGCTGATCAAGCAGGACATTACCGGTAAGGACGCAGATGCCGCATTGGGCCGCGCGTACATCACCGTCAACAAGAACAGCGTGCCGAACGATCCGCGTTCGCCGTTCGTAACCTCCGGCCTGCGCATCGGTACGCCGGCGGTCACTACCCGCGGCTTCGTTGAGGCTGATTGCGAAGCGCTGGCTGGCTGGATCTGCGACATTCTCGACAACATGGGTGATGAGTCCGTGATTGATCGGGTGCGCGAGCAGGTCAAGGCCGTATGTGCCCGCTTGCCGGTTTATGGCGCCTGAGTTCGAGCAGTGACATGAAAACCCGCGCCAATCGGCGCGGGTTTTTTTTTGTCTGCAGATCATGGCATTCTGATGCCTGACTCAACTGGCAGTTGGTGTCCGGCACGATGACTCGGGCAGCAGAGGATGGCGTGAAAAAAATTATAAGAATGCTGGCGGCGTATTGCTGTTTCGGGTTGCTGGCGCTGTCTGCGCAAGGCGGGTATGCGGCACCGTTGGAGCGGCCGCTGAAGGTGGTACTGCTACCCTATCCGGGCTATTCCGACTACGACCAGCACGGCCGGGTGGTAGGCCCTACCGCTGATGTGCTGGAGCAGTTGTTCAAGCGGGCCGGATACGCCTACCAGATTAATCTGCTGCCCATTGCAAGGGTCCGCCGGGGGTTGGTGTCGGGCGAGGTTGATGTCTGGCTTGGGGTCAATAATCAGGTCGGTCTTGAGGCCTACGTCGTGCAGAGCGAGTCCAGCTTCGGAGCATTGCCGATTCATCTTTACTACCGCGCCGACGAGCCGGTGCCCCGCTGGCCTGACAGTCTGCAGGGCAAGGCGCTTATCCTGATTACCAACTACAACTACAGTTTGCCGATCTTGCGGGTGTTGCAGGACCCGCGCTGGCAAATCGATCAGCGTTCCAGCAGCTCTCATGTGGGTGCCATACGGATGTTATTGCGTGGTCGGGGAGATTATTTGCTTGATTACCGGGGGCAGGCGGTATCGGCCATGGCCGAACTGGATATGCAGCCGCTTCCCCATATCCTTGTGGATGAGCCCCCCATGCGGCTGTTTGTATCGCGCAGCAGGCCGGATGCCATGGCGGTTGTCCGTGAACTGGACCGGGCGTTTGAATCGCTGGCTGCGGAAGGTGTTGTGATGGATGTAACCCGGCGCTAGGTTGACAGCTTGCCACTTGCGCAGGTTGTCGGTAGTTGTTTGAATGGCGGCGGCGCCTGGCAACGTCGGGCAGATGCCGGCAGTAAGTTAGGGAATTTTCAGACAGGGAAGGGCCGATATGCACGAATTGTTCAAGGTTGTGTTCAGGGGCCGGCTGACCGGCGAGGTCGAAACGCCCGAACTGGAGCAGAACCTTCTGCGCCTGGGGTTCGGCAGGCAGCAAGTCGACATGCTGCTGGCGGGGCGCACGGTAACCATCAAGTCCGGCCTGACGGCATCTCTGGCCGAGCGCTACCGCCAGCGTTTGCACGACGCTGGGCTGATCACCGAAATCGTTGCCGAGGAGGGCGCCGGTTCGCCAGTTGCGCCCAATGGAGCCGCATCGAGTGCGTCCCCGGGTGCGGATGCACGCCGCGAGCCGGTGATTGGTGACACGACACTGCCGCCGCCAGTGGCGGCGGCATCGCCGGCAAAACGGCTGTCGCAGCTGCAATTTACCGGCAGTGGTGGTGAGTACTTCGGTGTGTGGATCGTCAATATCCTCCTGCTGATAGTGACGCTCGGCTTCTACGCGCCCTGGGCGAAGGTTCGCAACCTGCAGTATTTTTACGGTCATACCGTATTGGAGGGGAGCAGCTTTCAGTATCTGGCTGACCCCTGGGTGATTTTTCGCGGGCGTCTGGTCGCGCTGGTTGCGGTAATCCTTTGGACGGTTGCCTCGAATTTCTTCCCCATCGTGGCCGTTGGCTTGCTGTTGCTGTTTCTGCCGCTTATTCCCTGGATTATCACCCGATCACTCAAGTTTCATGCGATTAACAGCGCCTATCGCAATATCCGATTCGACTTTACCGGCTCCTACTGGCAAGCCGTGCAGGTGATCTACCTGTGGCCGCTGGTGGGCATTCTGAGCCTGGGCCTGCTGTTGCCGTTGTCGGCCCAACGCTGGTATCGCTTCCTGGTGGACAATACCCGGTTTGGCAGCAGCCCGTTCCAGTTGTCGTTGACGGTGGGTGAAACCTATCTGTTCTTCCTGCGTATGGTTCTGGTGTTTATTGGTTTTGCCTTGCTCGGTGGGCTGGCTTCGATGGCTCACTCCGCGCTGGGCATTATTGGGGTTGTGCTCGCGTACCTTGCGCTATTCGGTTACATGATGGCCGGTGTGACCAATCTGGTGACCAATGCGACCCGACTCGGTGAGCACGGATTCGTTTCTACGCTGGGCAAGCGCCGCATGGTCTGGATCTTTGTTACCAACTCTTTGCTGATTGCCCTGACCATGGGGTTCTTCACCGCCTGGGCCAAGGTGCGTATGGCGCGCTACCGGGCCAGCTGCACGCAGATGGACATTGCCGGCGATCTGAATGGCTTTGTTGCAGGTGAAGCCCAACGCGCAGGTGCCGTTGGTATGGAGTTGGGGGACGCCTTCGATGTCGGTTTCTCCTTCGGTTAATGCCGGGGTCAGCGGGCACTTTTTCGACGGCGAGTCGAGCGGCGCTTGCGCCGCGATTGCCCGTCTGCAGGGGAACCAGCTGCGGCTGGAACTGGACGATGGCCGGGTGGAGCACTTCGCCGCCGCGCAGGTCAGACTCGGCATGCAGGTGGGCAGCGCCAAAAGCTATCTGCACCTGGGCGAGCGCGCTGCGCTGGAATCGGCCGATGTGGCCGGGTTGCAGGCTATCGCTGCGGGATTGAAGGCGGCTGATGGCGGTACAGTCTGGCTGCGACAGCTGGAACTGAATATTCCGCTGGTTCTGGTGTCCCTGGTGGTCGTGCTGGCCATGCTGGTGGGCGGCGTCGTATGGGGTGTGCCCTGGTTATCCAGGGAGCTGGCGTACCAGCTGCCGGTGGCACTGGAGCAGCGAGCCGGCCAGGAGGGGCTGGATACCATGGATAGACTCTGGACATCGCCCAGCACGCTGAGCGAGGAGCGGCAGCAGGCGCTGTTGCAGGTAATGCAACCTGCGCTTCTGGCCCTGCAGCAGCGTCATCCGGATCATCGCCTGAACGTGCACTTTCGCGCCAGCGAGGCGCTGGGCGCCAATGCCTTTGCGCTGCCGGGCGGCAATCTGGTGTTCACCGACGATATGATCGAGCTGGCGCAGCATGACGAGGAACTGATCGCGGTACTGGCGCATGAGGCTGGGCACGCGGTGCACCGGCACAGCATGCGTAACCTGGTGCAGGGCTCGTTGCTGGTCTTTGTCATGGTGTCGCTGACTGGCGATGTGTCGGCCGCGTCGGATCTGGTCACCGGGGTGCCTGCGCTGTTGGCGACGCTCAGCTATCAGAGGGGCATGGAAGAGGAAGCCGACGAGTTTGCCTTGGCGTTTCTGCAGGATCAGCAGATATCGCCACAGCGCTTTGCCGATATCATGTTGCGTCTGGATCCGCCCTCCGGGGAGGAGGGCGAACTGGATGAGCTGAGCGGCTTTCTCTCAACCCATCCATCTACGCCAGAGCGTATCGAGCGCTTTCAAACCGGGTACTAGACCAGCTTGAGTGTGCTCAGGGTACGCTGACGGACCTGTTTGAGCAGGTCTGCATCCTTGACCAGGGACTGGCCATAGGATGGCACCAGGGTTTTCATGCGCTCCTGCCACTCTGGGCTGGCGATACGGTCCTTGAAGCAGCGCTCGATGACATCGATCATCGCCTGGACGGCAGTCGATGCTCCAGGGGAGGCGCCCAGCAGCGCTGCCAGGGAGCCGTCCTTGGCAGCGACGATCTCGGTACCGAACTCGAGCTTGCCGTGGCCTTTGGCGTCTTTCTTGATGATCTGCACGCGCATGCCTGCGTTTTGCAGTTTCCAGTTCTTCTCCTGTGCGTCAGGGAAGAAGTTGCGCAGTGAGGCAACGCGATCCTTGTGCGACTGGAAAGACTCCGCGATCAGATACTTGGTCAGGTCCATGTTGTCCCGGCCAACCGCCATCATGGGCGCCACGTTGTACGGCTTGACCGAGGAGAACAGGTCGAAAATCGAGCCTTTCTTCAGGAACTTGGTGGTGAAGCCGGCGAACGGGCCGAACAGCAGGGCAGGTTGGCCGTTGATGATACGGGTGTCCAGATGGGGGACCGACATCGGCGGGGCGCCGACCGGAGCCTTGCCGTAGACCTTGGAGCTGTGGCGCTTGACCACGTCCTGATCCTGGCAGACCAGCCATTGGCCGCTGACCGGGAAGCCGCCGTAACCCTGGCTTTCGTCGATATTCGACTTTTGCAGCAGCGGCAGTGAACCGCCACCGGCACCGAGGAATACGAAATTGGCGTTGAATTCGATGTCCTTGCCAGACTTTTCATCTTCGACAACCACGCGCCAGTAACCGCGCTTGCTCTTGCGCAGGCTCTTTACCGAGTGGCTCAGACGCAGTTCGAATCCATCCTGTTGCTCAAGGTGCGCAATCATCCGGCGAGTCAGCGATCCGAAATCGACATCGGAACCATGATCAACGCGGGTGGCGGCAATCGGCTGGCTGGTGTCGCGGCTGGACATGACCAGCGGCATCCATTCGCGCAGCTGGTCTGCTGATTCGCTGTATTGCATCTCGGCGAACAGGTGATGCTGGCTCAGCAGTTCATGGCGCTTGCGCAGGAAGGCAACGTCTTTTTCACCCCAGACAAAACTCTGATGGGCGGTGGCGTTGATGAAGTCTGACGGGTTCTGAATGATGCCCTGTTCTACCAGGTAGCTCCAGAATTGCAGGGTTACTTCGAAGGATGCATTGATGGCCAGGGCGCGTTCGATTGCGACATTGCCATTCTGGTCTTCGGGAGTGTAGTTCAGCTCACAGTAGCCGGCGTGGCCGGTGCCGGCATTGTTCCAGCCGTCGGTGCTTTCGTGAGCCACATGGTCCAGACGCTCGACCAGGGTAATGGTCATGGCGGGATCCAACTGTTTGAGCAACATTCCCAGCGTAGCGCTCATGACACCACCACCGACCAGCAATACATCTACGTTCGTTGCTGTCATTTACATGTCGCCTCTTTGGTAAAAATCAAGGAGCCTCTTGAGCTCTCCAGTGATCATACTGGCCAATGTCGGGGCGGCTAGCAAACGGGCTTGATCCCGACGGTCGCTTTTGGCTGTGTCGAGAGCGCGGCAAGCAGTGTGTGCTGTCTGCTCCGAACGCCCCGGTACGTGGGTATCAGTGGTTGGCTGATGGAAAGCGGCGGCGCTTCGTGTGGAATTGCCTGCCGGGGCTCAATGGTCTGACGGTGATCGGCCATTGGAGTAGTTCAGAGAAGGCGTATCATACCGGTTTCTGTCGGGCGGGGACAGGCACATGATTCGGCTTATGCCGCCTTTATAACGGCTTTTTTGGCCGACTTTGGTCTAAAACAGGTCGATTGTGCGTTAGTCTTCCCGGCGCCGCGATGGCGGTACTCGCGGTAGACGATCAATAGCGATAGCTGAGTGCGGCAAGGCGGGTCAGGGGGAAGTGGATGCGTGAGGTAGTGCTGGTCGGTGGCGGAGTAATGGGGTGTCTGAGTGCGCTCGAGTTGTTGCAGGCGGGATGTCGTGTGACGCTGCTGGAGCGCGGCGAGTTGGG
This sequence comes from Halopseudomonas sp. T1L2, assembly GCF_055397385.1. Classification (NCBI taxonomy): domain Bacteria; kingdom Pseudomonadati; phylum Pseudomonadota; class Gammaproteobacteria; order Pseudomonadales; family Pseudomonadaceae; genus Halopseudomonas; species Halopseudomonas sp. T1L2. The sequence goes on from NZ_AP040865.1 coordinate 3,861,196, forward strand.
ACGTGAAGCGTCCTGGGCAGGCGGCGGTATCGTGTCGCCACTGTACCCCTGGCGCTACTGCGATGCGGTCAGTGCGTTGGCCGAGTGGTCACAGGGATATTACCCGCAGCTGGCAACCTCGCTGCTGGAACAGACCGAGCGGGATCCGCAAGTGCACACCTGCGGCTTGTTGTGGCTTGATCACGATGAACAGGATCAGGCGCTGGACTGGGCGGTGGCCCATGGCAAGCCGCTGCGTGCAGTGGATGCCGACTTCGTCTACCGGCAGGTGCCGCAGCTCGCCCCGGGGTTTGCTGGTGCGCTTTGGCAGGCTGATCTGGCGAACGTTCGCAATCCGCGCCTGATGCAGGCGCTTCGTGCCCGTTTGCTGCAGTTTGACGCCTTCACCCTGCACGAGCACTGCGCGGTGGAATCGTTGCTGCGTGATGGCGACGCGGTGGTTGGGGTGCAGTGCCCGGTTGGGCGGATTGAGGCGGACGCTGTTGTGCTGTGCGCCGGCGCCTGGAGCGGCGACTGGTTGCAGCAGGCAGGGCTCACGCTGCCGGTTGAACCGGTCAAGGGCCAGATGCTGCTGTACAGGATGGCGCCGGGCTGGCTGCCGTCGATTGTCATGGCCAGGGGGCGCTATGCGATTCCCCGTCGTGACGGTCATATTCTGATCGGCAGCACGCTGGAGTACGAAGGTTACGACAAGCGCACCACCGACGAGGCGCTTGCATCGCTGCGGGCCAGTGCGCAGGCATTGCTGCCTGATCTGGCGCAGCAGTCGCCCGTTGCCCAGTGGGCGGGCTTGCGCCCGGGATCGCCGGACGGTGTGCCCTATATCGGACCGGTGTCTTCGCTGCCTGGCTTGTGGCTGAACACCGGGCATTTCCGCAATGGGCTGGTACTGGCCCCGGCATCCTGTCGGCTGCTCGCCGATTTGCTGTTGCAGCGCAGCCCGGAGATCGATCCGACACCCTATCTGCCGGATACGCGCCTGAACTGACGGGCCGCTGATGGCTCAGTCGTCCAGGCCCAGCTTCTTCAGGCGGTAGCGCAGGGAGCGAAAGGTGAGACCCAGCCGCTTGGCGGCGGCGGTCTTGTTCCAGCGGGTCTCTTCCAGTGCCTGGGTGATCGCCTGGCGCTCGATGTTGTCCAGATAATCCTCCAGATGGTCGATCTGACTGAAATCGGGAGTGTCGTCCTGGGCCGCACTTGGGCAGGCGCTGAGCCACAGGTCATTGGCGTCGATCTGCTGGCCTTCGCACAGGGTGAAGGCCCGCTCCAGCGCATTTTCCAGCTCGCGTACGTTGCCCGGGAAGCGGTAATTGAGCAGCCGTTCCATACCGGCCTCGGTGACCGCGGGCGCGGGACGGTTGGCGCGCTCGGCCAGGCGGCTGAGGATACTGCGGACCAGCAGCGGCAGGTCCTCGCGGCGCGCCCGCAGCGGTGGCACCTGCAGTTCGATCACGTTGATGCGGTAGAACAGGTCCTGGCGGAAGCGTCCCTGGGCCACCTCGTTGGCGAGATCCTTGTGGGTAGCGCACAACAGACGTACGTCAACCGCTTCCTCGTGCTGGCTGCCGACGGCGCGAACCGCCTTCTCCTGGATGGCTCGCAGCAGTTTGACCTGCATGGCCATCGGCAGGTCGGCGACCTCGTCGAGAAACAGAGTACCGTGATTGGCGGCCTGGAACAGGCCCGGCTTGTCGGCAACTGCACCGGAAAAGCTGCCTTTGCGGTGGCCGAAAAACTCGCTTTCCATCAACTCGGACGGTATGGCGCCGCAGTTGACCGGTACAAAGGGCTGTTCGGCTCTGGGGCTGAGCGCGTGAATGCGACGGGCGACCAGTTCCTTGCCGCTGCCGGACTCGCCGCTGATATACAGTGGCGCCTGACTGCGCGCCAGTTTGCTGATCTGGTTGCGCAGTCGCTCGATTGGTGGCGAGATGCCGAGGATCGGGTCCTGTGCCTGGGGGCCGGGTTCGGTCTGCGAATCTCGCAGGCGCAGTGCCGTCGAGACCAGCTCGCGCAGGCGGGCGAGATCGACCGGTTTGGTCAGGAAGTCAAATGCGCCGGCCTTGAGTGCGCTGATCGCCGTATCCAGACTGCCATAGGCGGTGATCATCGCGACCGGGGTGCTGGTAAAGTGTTGCTGGATATGGCGTACGATGCTCAGGCCATCGCCGTCAGGCAGTCGCATGTCCGTCAGGCACAGATCAAAGTGGTGAGACTGCAGCAGGTTCAAGGCTTCGCCCATGGTTTTCGCGCTGCGGGTTTGCAGCGACATGCGCCCGAGGGTCAGCTCCAGCAATTCGAGAATGTCCGGCTCGTCGTCGATGATCAGCACGGTGGGTTGCATCATGGCTTGCTGCTTGACTCCTGTCAGTTGATTACCGGGCATCATACCAGTCGTTTCGGGTGCGCGAAGGTGATGCGCATGCAGCAGCCGTGGGGCTGCACCCGGTCGCACTCGAGTCGTGCCTGGTTGCTTTCGCACAGTTCGCGGGAAATATACAGGCCCAGGCCGGTACCGGTGGCTTCGGTGGTATAGAAGGGCTCGAAAATGTGACCCAGGTGTTCTTCGGCGATCCCCGGGCCATGATCAATGACCTCCAGCACCGGCAGTTCGGTGTCCGGCCGTACATACAGCTTGAGCTGGATGGTGCGGGCTTGCCCCGCCTCGCCAGTGTAACGCAGTGCGTTATTGCACAGGTTGTTGAGAACCTGGGTCATCTGGTTGGGATCGATTCGGGTCAGAATGCCCTCTTTCTCGATGTCGCACTCAAGCGCATCGGTTGGCGGATGCGCACTGCGAAAATCGGCGGCGAAGTGGGAGACCCACAGCGCCAGATCGACCAGTTGCGGCTCGCTGGTGCGGCGGCGGGAGAGTTCGAGTACGGTTTCAATCACCCGGTTCATGCGCTGGGAGTGCTGCTGGATGATCTCTGTCAACCGCTGGTCCTGAGCTGACAACTGTTCGGACTCGGCCAGCAGTTGCGCCGCGTGGCTGATTGCGCCCAGCGGATTGCGGATCTCATGGGCAATGCTGGCGGTCAGGCGGCCCAGCGAGGCCAGTTTCAGTTGCTGTGCCTGTTGGGCGACCTGGGTGTTGTCGTCCAGGAACACCAGAATGTTGTCGTCGGTCTGGCTGCCGAGGTGTTTGAAGTTGGCCATCAGCTCGGTACTGCCATTGAAACTGTGGAATGAGCGCGCCCTGACCGAGGGGTTGCGCTGCCACTGACGCAGTCGCTGCTCCAGCTCTGGCGCGATCCTATCCAGCCGCTCCCCCTGGGGTACGTCGCGGTCTAGCATCTGAGAACAGGCCTCGTTGCTGGTCAGAATTCGATTGTCGGCGCTGACCACCATAATCCCGGTGCGCATGCGCTGAATGATCAACTGATTGAGTTGTTCCAGGCTGGCCAGACTGGCGGCCTGCTCGCGGGCCAGAATTTCCGACAGGTACAGCCGGCGGGTGACGCGCTGCACGAACAGGGCGACGGCAAAATAGATCGCGCCCAGCACGCCGGCCTGCAGGTAGTTCTGGCCGATGTAGGGATGGGTCAGGCTGAGGAAAAACGTCAGATAGATCAGCACCAGGCTGGACATTGCCGGCAGCAGCAGTCCGATACGGCCATGCAGCAGCACGTTGCCGATTGCGACCGGAATGATCAGCAGGTTGCCGAAGCCGCTGCCTATGCCTCCAGCGGCGTAGAAGATGATGCCGAGCAGGGTGATATCCAGCACTGCCAGCACGAACAGGTGAATATCCCGTCGGCCCTTGTGCAGTGACAGCGCGATCAGCACGTTGATGAACAGGTAGATCCAGCTGGCCTGAGCGTAGACCTCGGGGTTGCTCAGGGACAGCACGCCCTCGCGCAGCGACGAGCTGGTCAGCAGGGTCAGGCCGAAGCCGAGAATGACCCGATACAGATTGTACAGTCGCAGGATGCGAGGGCGCTGGGAGTCGATCCGCTCAGCGGTTGTCGTGTTCATCTCGGTGTTCCGCGCAGCAGTACCATTGGTCGCCGGCGCGCAACGCGCGTGACTCGGGCAGGTGCACCTGGCACTGCGCACAGCGGACCATCACCGGTGCATCGGTTTGCGGCCGCTGTGAGGCGGGGTTTTCCGTGTTGCGCTGCTGCTGCATCGCGCGCCAGAAACGCAGGGCTACCCATACCAGCGCGGCCAGAATTATCAGTTTGATCAGTCCCATGGTGTCGCTGTGTTCCGTGCAGGGTGTTTCAGTGTATCCCAAGGCCACAGCCTGCCAAAACCATCTTGCGATTGCGGGGCACAGGCGCTTGCCGGACAATAGGCGCATCTTGACTCAGGAGAAACAACATGACGGCAACCTTGCGCATCGTGATGGCCCAGCTGAACATGCGGGTGGGCGACATCCCGGGCAATCTGGAGCGAATTATCGAGTCGTCCAGACATGCCCGTGACGAGCTGGGTGCCCGGGTCATCGTATTCCCGGAATTGTCGCTGTGCGGCTACCCGCCCGAGGATCTGCTGCTGCGCTCCAGCATGCAGGCGCGCATCAGCCGGGCGCTGGATCAGTTGTGCGAGCAGGTTCAGGGCATTTATGTCGTAGTCGGTTATCCCTGGCAGCAGGATGACCTCTGCTACAACATGGCTGCGGTCATCGCCGATGGCCGCATCCTGGCGTCATACGCAAAGCAGCACCTGCCGAACTATCGGGTATTCGACGAGAAGCGCTATTTTGCCGAGGGTTCCGAGCCGTGCTGCCTCGAGATTGACGGTCTGCCGGTCGCCCTTAGCGTCTGCGAGGATATCTGGCATCCTCAGCCCATGGCTCAAGCCCGTGACGCCGGAGCCCGGTTGATGCTCAACCTCAACGCCTCGCCCTTTCACATGGACAAGCAGCGTGAACGCGAAGCCATGCTGGCCGAGCGCGCCGCCGAAGGATCAATGCCGATCATCTATGTGAACCAGGTCGGCGGCCAGGACGAGCTGGTGTTTGATGGCGGCTCCGTAGCGGTGGACAGCGATGGTCAGATCGCCTGCCGGGTTTCTCCCTTCTGCGAGGGGCTGTATCCGGTTGATGTGCAGTTCGACGACAGCCAGGTGCGGTTGCGTCAGGGCGCGCTGGCGGCCATGCCGGAGCTGGAAGCCAGTGTATATCAGGCGCTGGTTACCGGGGTGCGTGATTACGTCAACAAGAATGGCTTCAAGGGTGTGGTCCTTGGGTTGTCCGGCGGTATTGACTCGGCCCTGACGCTGGCGGTTGCCGTCGACGCGCTCGGCGCCGAGCGGGTAGAGGCGGTAATGATGCCGTATCACTACACCTCCGGCATGAGTCTGGAAGATGCCGAGGCGCAGGCACATGCCATGCACGTAACCTACCGCGTGCTGCCGATTGCGCCGATGGTCGAGGCGTTTATGCAGACGCTGGAGCCGGTGTTTGCAGGGCTGCCGCGCGACACCACGGAAGAAAACCTGCAGGCTCGCTGTCGCGGCACGTTGCTGATGGCACTGTCGAACAAGACCGGTTCGCTGGTACTGACCACCGGCAACAAGAGTGAGATGGCGGTCGGCTATGCCACGCTGTATGGCGATATGGCAGGTGGCTTTGATGTACTCAAGGACGTGCCCAAGACGCTGGTGTTCCGCCTGGCCGAATACCGCAATACGCTGGGCCCGGTTATCCCGCAACGGGTAATCGATCGTCCGCCGTCTGCCGAACTGGCACCTGATCAGAAAGATGAAGACTCGCTGCCGCCATATCCGGTGCTGGACGAGATTCTGCGTCTGTATATTGAACACGACCTGTCTGCCAGTGCCATCATCGCCGCCGGCTTCGACGAGGATCAGGTCAAGCGCGTGGTGCGACTGGTCGATCTGAACGAATACAAACGCCGCCAGGCGGCTGTCGGTGCGCGTATCACCCAGCGCGGCTTCGGCCGTGATCGCCGTTATCCGATTACGTCAGGATGGGCGATGGAGGACTAGCCAGCCGGCCTTTGGCCGGCAGCGGCAAGCCGCAAGCTTTAAGCTACAAGCCACAAACTAAACACCCGTGCTGCTTTTACTTGCAGCTTGAGGCTTGTAGCTTGCCGCTGCCCGACTAAAAAGCCCGCCATGGCGAATGCCGTGGCGGGCTTTTTAGTCGGGCCACCCTCAGTCGAGCAGGCCGAAGGTGATGCGGTTCCAGAAGCTGCGATGGGGTTCGCCGTTCTGGCTGACGCGAATTTCGCGGGGCAGTGAGGCAGCGGCGTCCTGATACTGGCGTTCCATTTCGCGCTCCATCTGCGTTTTCGCCATGCGCGGCGGCGGGGCGGTAACAGCATCGATCAGGCCAACGGAAGCCGATTCCAGCCAGTCCATTTCGGCCACGGCGGGCTCGACGTGATGCTTGAACTCGCCATCGACCAATGCCGGGTGTTCCGGATAGTTGAGCTTCAGTGTCTCCAGTGCGCTGTCTGCCAGATCCTGCATGGCCAGGCGGTTATAGCCGGCGACCATCAGGGCCAGGCCGTCACCCACCGAAGGGGTCTGCTGGAAGTTCTCGACCACGTAACGACCGCGGTTGGCAGCGGCCAGATAGGCGCCGCGCTTGAGATAGTAGTGGCCGACATGCACGTCGTAGGCTGCCAGCAGGTTACGCAGGTAAACCATGCGCGCGCGGGCGTCCGGTGCATACTGACTGTTCGGGAAGCGGTTGATCAGCTGGGCGAAATCGTTGAACGAGTCGCGGGCGGCACCCGGGTCACGACGGGTCATGTCCAGCGGCAGGAAGCGTTCGATAATACCCTGGTCGCGGGTAAAGGAAGCCAGGCCGCGAATGTAATAGGCGTAGTCGACGTTCTGGTGGGTGGGGTGCAGGCGGATGAAACGGTCGGCTGACGCGGTCGCGGCTTCCGGCTCATAGTTCTGGTAGTAGGCGTAGATCAGTTCAAGCTGAGCCTGTTCGGCATAGCGGCCGAAGGGGTAGCGGGCCTCAAGGGCGCGCAGGGTTTCAACAGCGGAACCGTAATTTTCTGCGTCCAGATCGGTCTGGGCCTTGCGATACAGCTCCGACTCGCTGAGCGACTCGTCAATCACCGGTGCGTTGGAAGAGCACGCTGCCAGCAGTGCCAGTACTCCGACCAGCAGCAGATGTTTCATCGACATATCATGACACCCGAATGGTTGGCGTGCGCTGTTTCCAGTGCGGCCGTCCTGTTATAGTTTGGGCCTTTGCAGCCTTGTCCGGACTTCCCGGACCAGCCGTATTTAACCACAGCGTCCGGTCGATTCCAAAAGGGATTGCGGCCGGTTCCGGCGCACAACGCCTTCCAGTGAGTTCCCCATGTCAGATCGTATTCGTTTGTCCGCACAGGTCAGCCCGGAATCGGGTGGTCAACGCCTGGACCAGGTGGCCGCGCAATTGTTCCCCGACTATTCCCGTTCCCGCCTGCAGGGCTGGATCAAGGACGGCAGTCTGCTGGTCGATGGTGAGGTCAAGCGCACCCGTGACATTGTGCTGGGTGGTGAGCGGCTGGAGCTGGATGCCGAGCGCGAGATTCAGGGCGAGTGGCAGGCCGAAGCCATCGATCTGGACATCATTTATGAAGACGACGCGCTGCTGGTGATCAACAAGCCTGCCGGCCTTGTCGTGCATCCGGCTGCCGGCCATCAGGACGGCACCCTGCTCAATGCTCTGCTGCACCACGCGCCTGAACTGGCCAAGGTGCCGCGTGCCGGCATCGTCCACCGGCTCGACAAGGACACCACCGGTTTGATGGTGGTGGCCAAGACCATCGAGGCGCAGACCGACCTGGTCGCCCAGCTGCAGGCGCGCACTGTCAGCCGCGAATATGAATGTGTCGTGATTGGCGTGATGACGGCAGGCGGTAAGGTCGACCAGCCGATTGCCCGTCACGGTACCCAGCGTCAGAAGATGGCCGTCGTTGCCGGTGGCAAGACGGCGATCAGCCATTACCGGGTGATCAATCGTTTTCGTGCGCACACCCACGTCAAGGTCAAGCTGGAAACCGGGCGCACGCACCAGATTCGCGTGCACATGAGCTATATCCATTTTCCGCTGGTCGGCGATCCGGTCTATGGCGGCCGTCTGCGTATTCCGCCGGGCGCGAGCCCTGAACTGATCAAGGAACTGCGCGAGTTTCCGCGTCAGGCGCTGCACGCACGCCGGCTTGAGCTGGAGCACCCGACCGACGGTCGCCACATGAGCTGGCAAGTGCCGCTGCCGGAAGACATGCAGCATCTGCTGGCGCTGCTGCGTGAGGACGGCGAGATCGGCGAATGAGCACCCTCTGGTTGACCGCCGACTGGTCTGCGCCAGTCAATGTACGCACCTGCATCACCACGCGTCTGGGTGGTTGCAGCCAGGGCGTATGGAAGGGATTCAACCTGGGTGACCATGTGGGCGATGACCCCGCCCATGTCGCTGCCAACCGCGCCGAGCTGGGGCGGGTGCTGGGGTGTCAGCCCGCCTGGTTGACCCAGGTGCATGGCACCGAGGTCTGCAAGGCCGACCCCGCGCAGGTGCTTGAGGCGGACGCCAGTTGGACTGATCAGCCAGGCATCGCCTGTACCATCATGACCGCCGACTGTCTGCCGGCGTTGTTCTTTACCCGTGACGGGCAGCGCGTTGCGGCTGCGCACGCGGGTTGGCGCGGGCTGCTCGACGGGGTACTGGAACAGACGGTCGCGACACTTGGTGGCTCGCCTGCTGACGTGCTGGTCTGGCTCGGGCCGGCCATCGGTCCGGCGGCGTTCGAAGTGGGTGCCGAAGTGCGTGAAGCCTTTATCGCTGCCGATCCACAAGCAGTGAGTGCCTTTGTGCCGTCCGAACGCGAAGGACACTGGTTGGCGGATATCTATCAACTGGCGCGCCAGCGCCTCGCAGCGTCAGGTGTTACATCGGTTTATGGTGGTGGCGAATGCACGTTTTCCGATGCCGAGCGCTTCTATTCCTACCGTCGTGATGGTCAGACGGGGCGCATGGCTTCGCTGATCTGGATCGCTGAGTGACAAAAAATTGACCCCAGTCATAGGGGCTAGTGCCGCTTGGGTCACGCTTCTGCCGGAGGCTATTTTTCGGCCAGGCAAGGCGGAGGGAGTGCAGTGTGGTCATTCCACATAAGCGACCGACAACGCAGCGTGGCCGAAAAATGGCCCCGGCCCTTCGGGTTGCGTCTGTAAAGCCGCCACTCGGCGTCGCTCGTCGCTCACGTGGAATGACCACGCTACGCTCCTCGCTCTTTGATTGGCGGTTTTACAGACAGCAACAGAAGCATGGCCCAAGCGGCACTAGCCCCTATGGTCACTTGAAAGCGCAATAATCGTCCCTATAACTGTGTCATCACAGATGAAAGGCCCGCTACGAACTGTTTGGCCGGGCTCAGACTAGAGGACTTTTATTCATGCGCATTGACCGTATGACCAGCAAGCTTCAGGTCGCCCTGTCCGACGCACAATCCATGGCCGTCGGCCGCGACCATTCCCAGATCGACCCGCTGCACCTGGTGCTGGCGCTGATTGAGCAGCAGCACGGCTCGATCAAGCCGCTGCTGATGCAGGTCGGCTTTGATATCGCCGCCCTGCGCGCAGCCCTGAACGAGGCCATCGACAAACTGGCGACCGTCAGCAATCCAACCGGTGACGTCAGTCTGTCTACCGAGCTGGCGCGCCTGCTCAACCAGGCCGACCGCCTGGCGCAGAAGCAGGGCGACCAGTTCATTTCCAGCGAGCTGGTGCTGCTGGCCGCGATGGACGATAACACCACCGCAGGCAAGATTCTGCTGGGGCAGGGTGTGTCGAAGAAAGCGCTGGAAAACGCCATCAACAACCTGCGCGGCGGCGAGTCGGTCAACGACCCGAATGCCGAAGAGTCGCGTCAGGCGCTGGACAAGTACACCGTCGACCTGACCAAGCGTGCCGAAGAGGGCAAGCTGGACCCGGTGATCGGCCGTGACGACGAAATTCGCCGTACCGTGCAGGTGCTACAGCGTCGTACCAAGAACAACCCGGTGCTGATCGGTGAGCCCGGCGTCGGCAAGACCGCCATCGTTGAGGGCCTGGCCCAGCGTATCGTCAACGGTGAAGTGCCGGATGGCCTGAAAGACAAGCGCCTGCTGTCACTTGATATGGGGGCGCTGATCGCCGGTGCCAAGTTCCGTGGCGAGTTTGAAGAGCGCCTGAAGGCGGTGCTGAACGAACTGTCCAAGCAGGAAGGCCGCGTCATTCTGTTTATCGACGAGCTGCACACCATGGTTGGCGCCGGCAAGGCCGAAGGCTCCATGGATGCGGGCAACATGCTCAAGCCGGCGCTGGCGCGCGGCGAGCTGCACTGCGTCGGCGCAACCACGCTGGACGAGTACCGTCAGTACATTGAAAAGGATGCCGCGCTGGAGCGCCGCTTCCAGAAGGTGCTGGTCGATGAGCCCTCTGAAGAGGACACCATCGCGATTCTGCGTGGTCTGAAAGAGCGCTACGAAGTGCACCACAAGATCACCATCACCGATGGCGCGATCATTGCCGCAGCCAAGCTGTCGCACCGCTACATCACCGACCGTCAGCTGCCGGACAAGGCCATCGACCTGATCGATGAAGCGGCCAGCCGCATTCGCATGGAAATTGATTCCAAGCCCGAGGCGCTGGACCGTCTGGAGCGTCGCCTGATTCAGCTCAAGGTGGAGCGTGAGGCGCTGAAGAAGGAAGACGACGACGCCGCCCTCAAGCGACTGGAGAAACTGAAGGACGATATCGCCAAGCTCGAGCGTGAATACGCCGATCTGGAAGAAATCTGGAAGGCTGAAAAGGCTGACGTACAGGGTTCGGCGCAGATTCAGGAAAAGATCGAGCAGGCCAAGGCCGAGCTGGATCAGGCTCGTCGCAAGGGCGACCTGAACCGCATGGCCGAGCTGCAGTACGGCGTGATCCCGGATCTGGAGCGCAGCCAGCAGATGGCCGAGCAGCACACCAAGCCGGAAAACCAGCTGCTGCGCAACAAGGTAACCGACGAGGAAATCGCCGAGGTCGTCTCCAAGTGGACCGGGATCCCGGTGGCCAAGATGCTCGAAGGCGAGCGTGACAAGCTGCTGCGTATGGAAGATGCCCTGCACAAGCGGGTTATCGGTCAGAACGAAGCGGTGGTCGCGGTCTCCAACGCGGTGCGCCGTTCGCGGGCCGGTCTGGCCGACCCGAACCGCCCGAGTGGCTCGTTCATGTTCCTTGGCCCGACCGGTGTGGGTAAAACTGAGCTGTGCAAGGCGCTGGCCGAGTTTCTGTTCGATACCGAAGACGCCATGGTGCGGATCGACATGTCCGAGTTCATGGAGAAGCATTCGGTTGCTCGCCTGATCGGCGCGCCTCCGGGCTATGTCGGCTATGAAGAAGGCGGTTATTTGACCGAAGCGGTACGTCGCAAGCCGTACTCGGTGATCCTGATGGATGAGGTCGAAAAGGCGCATCCGGATGTGTTCAACGTGCTGCTGCAGGTGCTGGAAGACGGTCGTCTGACCGACAGCCAGGGCCGCACGGTCGACTTCCGCAACACCGTGGTGGTGATGACCTCCAACCTGGGGTCTGCACAGATTCAGGAACTGGTGGGTGATCGCGAAGCGCAGCATGCGGCGGTGATGGACGCCCTGACCCAGCACTTCCGGCCTGAGTTTATCAACCGGGTTGACGAAGTGGTTGTGTTTGAGCCGCTTGGCAAGGATCAGATCGCCGGTATCGCTGATATCCAGCTCAGCCGTTTGCGTCAGCGTCTGGCCGAACGCGAACTGGATCTGCAGCTCAGCGATGAGGCACTGGAGAAACTGATCTCGGTTGGCTATGACCCGGTGTATGGCGCGCGGCCGCTCAAGCGCGCGATCCAGCGCTGGATCGAAAACCCGCTGGCTCAGCGTATCCTGGCTGGCGACTTTGCCCCGGGCGTGACTATTCACGCCAAGGTCGAAGGCGACGAGTTTGTGTTTACGGCCTGATTGATGTTGTGGTGATGAAAAACTCCGCACGGGAAACCGTGCGGGGTTTTTTGTTGGTTTTCGGGTGTCGGTAGGTTGGGGTGGCAGCACGGCCACAGCATGCTGTGGCCCTACAAATTGGGGGCCAGATTGCACGGTCTATGGGTCCCCGTTTACGCGGGCGAGTAGCGCAGGGCTGGCGGGAAATAGGACGGCAGCATGTCTGAGGCTCGCAGAGCCGAGTTCTGCCGGCCCCCGCCAGACCGAGCAACGCAGCGAACCCGAAGGGCCGCGTAGCCGGGGTGGCCTAGGGGGTGCAGGGGGAAATGGCCAAGCATTTCCCCCTGCTCGCCGTAGAGGCGAAAAGCGACGTCGCAGAGGCAAAAAAGCCCCGAGAAATCCCGAGGCTTTTTTAGTGCTATCGAACGCTTACAGCAACATCGTCCGGATATCCCCCAACAACTCACCCAGACGCCTGGTGAACTGCGCGGCCGCTGCGCCGTTGATGGCGCGGTGGTCGTAGGACAGGGACAGCGGCAGCATCAGCTGCGGCTGGAAGCTGGCGCCATCCCAGACCGGCTGCATGGTCGCCTTGGAGACCCCAAGAATCGCCACTTCCGGGCTGTTGACGATCGGCGTGAAGTAGGTGCCGCCGATGTGGCCCAGGCTGGAGATGGTGAAGCAGGCGCCCTGCATGGCGTCGGCTCCGAGCTTCTTGTTGCGCGCCTTGTCGGCCAGTTCGGCCGCTTCGGCTGCCAGCTGCAGCAGACTCTTCTTGTCGACATCACGGATAACCGGCACCAATAGGCCGTCCGGTGTGTCGACGGCGAAGCCGATGTGCACGTACTTCTTCTGAATCAGCTGCTTGCCATTGGCCGCCAGCGAGACATTGAAGTTCGGCTGCTCACGCAGCAGATGGGCACAGGCCTTGAGCAGGAACGGCAGCACGGTCAGTTTGACGCCGGCCTTGTCGGCAGCCGCTTTCTGCTCCTTGCGGAAGGCTTCCAGCGCGCTGATGTCGGCCAGGTCGAACTGGGTGACGTGCGGCACGTTGAGCCAGCTGCGGTGCAGGTTGCTGGCGCCGACCTGCTGCAGGCGGGTCATGTCGACGGTTTCGATCTCGCCAAATCGGGAGAAGTCGACTTCCGGTACCGCAGGGATGCCGCTGCCGCCAGCTGCGCCAGCAGGTGCTGCCTTGCGCTGCTGCATGACCGCCTGCACGTGCTTCTGCACATCCTCCTTGAGGATGCGCTCGCGCGGGCCGGTCGGCTTGACCTCGGTCAGGTCGATACCGAACTCGCGGGCCAGCATGCGTACGGCCGGGCCGGCATGGACCTTGGCGCCTTCGCGGCTGGGGCCACCGACGGGCGGCGGGCTGGCTGGCTCTTCGCTGGCCTTGCTGCTGTGTGCAGCGGGCGCCTCGCTTTTGGCTTCTGCGCTCGGAGCGGCCTGCGGCTGAGCATCCTGCTTGGCCGAGCTGTCGCCGCCCTTGACCTGCATGTGCATGATCACGTCGCCGGTCTTGACGTCCTGCTCCAGCTTGATGCCGATCGACTCGATCACGCCAGAGAAGGGTGCGGGCAGCTCCATGCTGGCCTTGTCCGACTCCAGTACCAGCAGCGACTGGTCGGCTTCGACCTGATCGCCCTTGCTCACCAGAATTTCGATCACGCGTGCACTGTCGGTACCCAGATCCGGGACCTTGACGGCTTCGCTGCGGCTGCTGGCGCTGGCGGCAGGCTTGCTGTCTTCGGCTTTCGGCTCGGGCTTCTGCTCAGCCTTGGGCGCGGTTTCGGCAGGTTTGTCATTGCTGTCTGCCTGCTTGGGTTGTGCGTCGCCTTCGACTTCCAGTTCGATCAGCGGGTCGCCCTCTTTCAGGCTGTCGCCCAGCTTGAATTTGATCGACGTGACCTTGCCAGCCTTGGGCGAGGGGATTTCCATGCTGGCCTTGTCGGACTCGACAACAGCCAGCGATTGTTCAGCTTCGACCTGATCGCCTTCCTTGATCAGAATTTCAATGACCTCGCCTTCACCGCCGAGGTCGGGCACCTTGATGAGTTCACTCATGGCGTCGCTCCTTAGCAGTCCAGCGGATTGGGTTTGTCAGCATCCAGGCCAAAGGCCTTGAGCGCATCGGTCAGCACCTTGGGCTTGAGTTTGCCCTGTTCAACCAGCGCGCTGAGCGCGGTGTAGGCAACCCAGTGGCGATCCACCTCGAAGAAGTGACGCAGTTTGCGACGGCTGTCGCTGCGGCCGAAGCCGTCGGTGCCGAGCACCTTGTAGGGCGCAGGCACCCACTGGCGAATCTGATCGGCATACAGCTTCATGTAGTCGGTGGCGGCGATGACCGGGCCCTGACGCTTGTCCAGACACTGCTCGACGAAGCTGGTCTTGGGCTTGCGGGTCGGGTGCAGGCGGTTGTCGCGCTCGACTGCCAGACCGTCACGGCGCAGCTCGTTGAAGCTAGTGACGCTCCAGATGTCGGCGCTGACGCCAAAGTCGCTCTTGAGGATGGCGGCGGCTTCGCGCACTTCGCGCAGGATGGTGCCGGAGCCCATCAGCTGCACGTGCAGATCGCCCGGCTTGCCGGTGGAGTCGAGCAGATACATGCCGCGCATGATGCCGTCTTCCACGCCTTTGCCCTTGGGCATGGCCGGTTGGGTGTAGGCCTCGTTCATGACGGTGAGGTAGTAGTAGACGTTCTCCTGCTCCTCCATCATGCGCCGCGCGCCCTCGCGGATGATCACTGCCAGTTCATAGCCGTAGGTTGGGTCGTAGCTGCGGCAGTTGGGAATGGTCGACGCCAGCAGGTGGCTGTGACCGTCCTCGTGCTGGAGACCCTCACCGTTCAGGGTGGTGCGGCCGGCGGTGCCGCCGATCAAAAAACCCTTGGCGCGGCTGTCGCCGGCGGCCCAGGCCAGATCGCCGATACGCTGGAAGCCGAACATCGAATAGAAGATGTAGAACGGCAGCATCGGCTGGTTGTGCGTGCTGTAGGCCGTGCCGGCCGCAATCCAGCTGGACATCGCACCGGCTTCGTTGATGCCTTCCTCGAGGATCTGACCTTTCTTGTCCTCGCGATAGAACATCACCTGATCCTTGTCGACCGGCTCATACAGCTGACCGACCGAGGAGTAGATGCCGAGCTGACGGAACATGCCTTCCATGCCGAAGGTGCGGGCTTCGTCCGGCACGATGGGTACGATGCGCGGGCCGAGTTCCTTGTCCTTGACCAGTTGCGACAGAATGCGCACGAAGGCCATGGTGGTCGAAATCTCACGGTCGCCGGTGCCGTCCAGAATGGCTTTCAGGGTGTCCAGCGGCGGAACCGGAACACGCTTGCTTTCGACGCGGCGCTGGGGCATGTAGCCACCGAGCGCTTCGCGGCGGGCGTGCAGGTACTTGTATTCGGCACTGCCTTCCTCCGGTTTGAAGAATGGCAGTTTTTCCAGTTCGTCGTCGTTGACCGGAATGTCGAAGCGGTCGCGGAATTTCTTCAGGCTGTCGATATCGACTTTCTTGGTGTTGTGCGCGGTGTTCTGACCCTGGCCGGCACCGGTGCCGTAGCCCTTGATGGTCTTGGCCAGAATGACCGACGGCTGGCCTTCGTGGTTGACCGCCTCATGGTACGCGGCATACACCTTGTACGGGTCGTGGCCGCCCCGGTTGAGCTTCCAGATTTCCTCGTCGGAGAGGTCCTTGACCATCTCCTTCAGCTCGGGGCGGGTGCCGAAGAAGTGCTCGCGCACGAACGCACCGTCCTTGGCCTTGTAATTCTGGTAGTCGCCGTCGACGGCTTCTTCCATACGCTGTTGCAGCAGGCCGTTGTCGTCCTTGGCGAACAGCGGGTCCCACATGCGCCCCCAGATGACTTTGATGACGTTCCAGTCGGCACCGCGGAAGCTGCCTTCCAGTTCCTGGATAATCTTGCCGTTGCCGCGCACCGGGCCGTCCAGACGCTGCAGGTTGCAGTTGATCACGAAGATCAGGTTATCCAGTTTCTCGCGACCAGCCAGCGAGATGGCGCCGAGGGTTTCCGGCTCGTCGGTTTCACCGTCGCCCACAAAGCACCAGACCTTCTGCTTGCCCGGCTCGATAAAGCCGCGGTGCTCGAGGTACTTCATAAATCGTGCCTGATAGATCGCCTGAATCGGGCCCAGGCCCATGGAGACGGTCGGGAACTGCCAGAAGTCGGGCATCAGCCACGGGTGCGGGTAGGAGGACAGGCCCTTGCCGTCGACCTCCTGGCGGAAGTTCTCCATTTGCTCTTCGCTGATGCGGCCTTCCATGAACGCGCGGGCGTAGATGCCGGGCGAGGCATGGCCCTGGAAGAAGACCAGGTCACCGCCGTGTTCCTCGGTCGGCGCCTTGAAGAAGTAGTTGAAGCCGATGTCGTAGAGCGTCGCACTGGAGGCGAAGGTGGAAATGTGGCCACCCAGATCCGGGTCCTGCTGGTTGGTGCGCATGACCATCGCCAGGGCGTTCCAGCGGACCAGCGAGCGAATGCGGCGTTCCATGAACAGGTCGCCGGGCATGCGGGCTTCGTGGGTCACCGGAATGGTGTTGCGATACGGTGTAGTGATGGCGTACGGCAGCGGGGTGCCGCTGCGGCTGGCCAGCTCACCAAGCCGGGTCATCAGGTAGTGCGCGCGGTCTTCACCCTCGTTGTCGAGGACGGACTCCAGCGCGTCGAGCCATTCCTGGGTTTCGAGTGGATCAATATCATCGTGCTTCATTGTGGTCTCCAGACCTTGTGGGCCTTGCAAGTGCCGGAAGCGGTCGCGAACCTGCCGATCGGAGGGTGTCGACCTGGGCTTGCCAAACACCTGTGGGTGTTGTGACAGGGTGTATTGGAATTTGTCCTGTAGTTTTACTACATAAAATCAGCTTTATCCAGTCCGCAAAGGTCTAATTTGTAGTTGTACTACATTCAGACTATCTGGTCATGTTGCGCCGCTTCCCCGTCGGCAGCCATCGTGGCAAGCTGCTGTTTCGGTTCATGAACAGGATAGACCATGCCATCTACGCTGCCCCCGCTGCCGGAGTCCCTGCAGGCAACCCGTGATCATCATCTTGCCCAGTGGGCGGCCGCGCTCGCCCAGGCGGGGCTGACCGAGCGTCGGTCGGAACTCGGTGAGGTTTTTGAAACAGAGCTGGCGCAGGTGCTGGCAGCCAGTGACTTCGTGGCAGAGCAGCTACGCCGTGATCCTTTGCTGGCCTGGCGGCTGGTGGAGCAGGGGCGTTTGACCCGCTCACTCGAAGAGGGCGACCTGCGTGGCCTGCTTCGGCAGGTGCTGGAAGGCTGTGACAGTGAGGAGCAACTGGCGCAGCGTCTGCGCCGTTTTCGTCAGTGGCAGCAGGTACGCATCATCTGGCGCGACCTGACCCGCCGGGCAGCATTGAAGGAAACCACCCGTGATCTCTCGGATATGGCCGACGCCTGCATCGACGAGGCCTATCAGTGGCTGTACCGGCTCTGCTGTACCAGCTTCGGTGAGCCGGTCAGTCGTGACGGTGTGCCGCAGCACATGGTGATACTGGGTATGGGCAAATTGGGCGCGGTCGAGTTGAATCTGTCGTCCGATATTGACCTGATCTTTGCCTATCCCGAGGCAGGCGAGACCCGCGGCGGTCGCCGCAGCCTGTCGAATCAGGAGTTTTTCATTCGCCTGGGGCAAAAGCTGATCAAGGCGCTGGATGCGCCCACGGTCGATGGCTTTGTGTTCCGTGTCGACATGCGGCTGCGCCCCTATGGTGACAGCGGTGCGCTGGTGTTCAGCTTTGACGCGCTGGAACAGTACTACCAGAGTCAGGGGCGCGACTGGGAGCGCTACGCCATGATCAAGGCGCGGGTGGTGGCCGGTGATCAGCAGGCCGGCGCCGAGCTGCTGGCGATGCTGCGGCCGTTTGTCTACCGGCGTTACCTGGACTTCGCCGCGATTGACGCGCTGCGCACGCTCAAACAGATGATTCAGCGCGAGGTGCAGCGCAAGGGCCTGCACGACAACGTCAAACTGGGCTCTGGTGGCATCCGCGAGGTCGAATTTATTGGTCAGGCGTTCCAGTTGATTCACGGAGGGCGTGACCGCAGCCTTCAGCAGCGGCCGATTCTGGGGGTGCTGAAAACCCTGGGTGAGAATAACTACCTGCCTGCTGAAGCAGTGCAGGAACTGACCGATGCCTATGGCTTTTTGCGTGATACCGAACACGCCCTGCAGGCGGTTGATGACCGCCAGACGCAGATGCTGCCGACTGATCCGCAAGGCCAGGCGCGGATTGCGTGGATGCTCGGTTTTTCCAGCTGGGAGGCCTTTCGTGAGCGACTTGACGCCGAACGTTGGCGTGTAGCCCGTCATTTTGCCGGCGTGATTGCGGACCCGGACGAAGACGAGGACGAGCTGCAGTCGAGCCAGACCGACTGGGTGCCGTTGTGGGATGGCACCCTGGAGCCGGAGCAGGCACTGCAGCAACTGACAGAGGCTGGCTACACCGAAGCGCCGGCGGCCTGGAAGCGTCTGCAGGATCTGCTCGGTTCGGCCAGGGTGCGCGCCATGCAGCGGGCGGGGCGCGAGCGGCTGGATACCTTCATGCCGCGGCTACTGGCTATGGCCTGCGAGCAGGATAATCCCGATCTGGCTCTGGAGCGCGTGCTGCCCCTGGTCGAGGCAGTGGCGCGGCGCTCTGCCTATCTGGTGCTGCTGACCGAGAATCCGGGTGCACTGCGTGAGCTGCTGGTGTTGTGTGCGGCCAGCCCGTGGATCGCCGAGCAGATTGCCCGCTACCCGGTGGTGCTGGATGAGCTGCTGAACGCCGGACGACTTTACCGGCCACCGGTCGCAGAGGAGCTGGCCGACGAGCTGCGCCAGCAGTTGCTGCGCATCCCCGAGGACGATCTTGAACAGCAGATGGAAACCCTGCGCTATTTCAAGCGGGCGCACGTGCTGCGCATTGCTGCTTCGGAAATTGCGGGCACCCTGCCGCTGATGAAGGTAAGTGATTACCTGACCTGGATGGCGGAAGCGATCCTGCAGCAGGTGCTGATGCTGGCCTGGCGCGAGATGGTCGCACGCCACGGCCGCCCGGCGCGGGCCGACGGGACGCGCTGCGAGCTGGATTTCATCATTATTGGTTATGGCAAGGTCGGCGGTATTGAGCTGGGGCATGGCTCCGATCTGGATCTGGTGTTTATCCACGACGGTGATCCGCAGGCCGATACCGATGGTGAGCGACCGATCGAGGGTAGCAAGTTCTTCACCCGGCTGGGGCAGCGGGTGATCCACATGCTCAATACCCAGACGGTTTCCGGGGCATTGTACGAGGTGGATATGCGCCTGCGGCCGTCCGGCGATTCCGGGCTGCTGGTCAGCTCGCTGGCGTCGTTCTCGCGCTATCAGCTGGATGAGGCCTGGACCTGGGAGCATCAGGCACTGGTGCGGGCACGTGCGCTGGTCGGCTGTGAACGTCTTGCCGAACGCTTTCAGGCGCTGCGGGCTCAGGTGTTGGGCCGCCAGCGCGATGAGCAAACACTGCTGCGCGAGGTCAGCGACATGCGCCAGAAGATGCGCGACAACCTCGGTACCAAGGCAACGCGGGCCGGTACAACGGCAGATGCCTTCACCGCGGCGCAATTGTTTGATCTCAAGCAGGACGCAGGTGGTATCGTTGACATCGAATTTATGGTGCAATATGCGGTTCTTGCCTGGTCGTGCCGGTACCCCGAGTTACTGCGCTACACCGACAACATCAGGATTCTTGATGAGCTGCAAAACGCCGGTCTGATCGCCGGTGAGGATGTCACCAGCCTGCAGGAGGCTTACAAGGCCTACCGGGCTGCAGCTCATCGCCTGGCTCTACAGAATCAGCCGGGCAAAGTAAGCGGCGACCAGTTTCATGATTTCCGACACGGGGTCATCAAGCTCTGGCAGCAGGTGCTGCCACCCCAGGAGCCGATCCCCGATACGCGGGTGTGATCGGCTAGGGCGCGCTCAGGCAGAAACCAAGAACGCAAGACTGATTGAATAGATACGTATGGAGCTGGCTGCTATGTCGATGGCCGATCGTGATGGTCTAATCTGGTTTGATGGTGAAATGATTCCCTGGCGTGAAGCCAATATTCACGTGCTCACGCACTCGCTGCACTACGGCATGGGCGTATTCGAAGGCGTCCGTGCCTACAAGACCCCTGATGGCACCGCCATCTTCCGTCTGGACGCACACACCGATCGCCTGTTCGATTCTGCCCACATCATGGGCATGAAGATTCCCTTTACCAAGGAACAGCTGAACGAGGCGCAGCGCGCCGTGGTTCGCGAGAACAACCTGGAAACCGCCTATATTCGCCCGCTGGTGTTCTACGGATCCGAAGGCATGGGTATTCGCGCTGACAACCTGAAGGTACATGTTGCCATCGCAGCCTGGCATTGGGGTGCCTACATGGGCGAAGAAGCACTTGAGCGCGGCATCAAGATTCGCACCAGTTCCTTCACCCGTCACCACGTCAACATCACCATGACCCGTGCCAAGGCCAGCGGTGCCTACATGAACTCCATGCTGGCGCTGCAGGAAGCGGTCTCCGCCGGTGCCGACGAGGCGCTGCTGCTGGATCCGGAAGGCTATGTTGCCGAGGGCTCGGGCGAGAACGTATTCATCGTCAAGAACGGCACCATCTACACCCCGGAAGTGACTGCCTGCCTGAACGGTATTACCCGCGCAACGGTGCTGGCGCTGGCGTCGCAGTTCAATATCCCGGTTGTCGAGAAGCGCATCACTCGTGATGAAGTCTACATCGCCGACGAGGCCTTCTTCACCGGCACCGCCGCCGAAGTTACGCCGATTCGCGAGCTGGATTGCCGCCAGATCGGTGCAGGCCGTCGCGGTCCGATCACTGAAAAACTGCAGAAGGCATACTTCGATCTGGTCACCGGCCAGACCGCAGAGCACGCCGAATGGCGGACGCTGGTCGGTTGATAGCCGCAAGCGGCAAGCCTCAAGCGGCAAATATTTGCGCGCCGCTTGGGGTTTGTTGCTTGAGGCTTGAAGCTCGAAGCTTATGAACATCCTGATTATCGGTCCCAGCTGGGTTGGCGACATGGTGATGGCGCAGACGCTGTTCACTTGTCTGAAGCAACGCCATGGTGACGGCTGCATGATCGATGTGCTGGCGCCTGACTGGAGCCGGCCGATTCTCGAGCGCATGCCGGAAGTGCGCAGCGCGCTGAGCTTTCCGCTCGGTCATGGCGCGCTGGAGCTTGCTACCCGGCGGCGCATTGGTCGCAGTCTGGCCGGTCAGTACGATCAGGCGATTCTGCTGCCCAACTCCCTCAAGTCAGCGCTGGTTCCGTTCTTTGCCGACATTCCGCTGCGCACCGGTTGGCGTGGCGAGATGCGCTACGGTCTGCTCAACGACGTGCGCAAGCTGGACAAGGACGCCTACCCGCTGATGATCGAGCGCTTTATGGCGCTGGCCTATGAGCCCGGCACCGAGCTGCCGAAACCCTACCCACGCCCGTCGCTGCAGATTGATCCGGCATCGCGCGATGCGGCCTTGGCGCATTTTGGCCTGGAGCGTGATCGTCCGGTGCTGGCGCTGTGCCCGGGGGCCGAATTTGGCGAGGCCAAGCGCTGGCCTTCGGAGCATTATGCTGCTGTCGCCGAGGCGCGCATTCGTCAGGGCTGGCAGGTGTGGTTGTTCGGCTCGAAAAATGACCATGCGGTGGCCGAACAGATTCGCGCTCGCCTGATTCCGGGGTTGCGTGAAGAGTCGACCAACCTGTGTGGCGATACCAGTCTGGCCCAGGCGATTGACCTGCTGTCGTGCGCTGACGCGGTGGTCAGCAATGACTCGGGGCTGATGCATGTGGCTGCGGCGCTGAATCGCCCGCTGGTGGCGGTCTACGGCTCGACGTCGCCCGGTTTTACGCCGCCGCTGGCTGACCAGGTGGAAATGGTGCGGCTGGGTCTGGATTGCAGCCCCTGCTTTGATCGGACCTGCCGGTTTGGTCATTACAACTGTCTGCGTGATCTGGCACCTGCCCAGGTGGACGCAGCGCTGGATCGGCTGGTAGGCGATCTGCTGCCCGACCCGCAGGACAGCTGATCCTGATGCGGGTGCTGCTGATCAAGACGTCCTCGCTCGGGGATGTCATTCATACCCTCCCGGCATTGACCGATGCTGCGCGCGCTATCCCAGGCATCCGTTTTGACTGGGTGGTGGAAGAGGGCTTTGCCGAAATTCCGTCCTGGCATCCGGCCGTGGAGGCCGTGATTCCGGTGGCCATTCGTCGCTGGCGCAAGAAGCCGTTTCAGGCAGTGCGCAGCGGTGAGTGGGGTACCTTCAAGCGCCGTCTGCGCGAGACTGACTATGATTTGGTGATCGATGCCCAAGGCCTGCTCAAGAGCGCCTGGCTGACCCGCTATGCCCGCGCCGAGGTGGTGGGGCTGGATCGGGACTCGGCCCGTGAGCCGCTGGCCGCACGCTTCTATCAACGTCGGCTGCCGGTACCCTGGGGCCAGCACGCGGTGGAGCGTACTCGCCAGCTGTTTGCCCAGGCGCTTGGCTACACGCTGGAGGAAGGGCTGGGGTATTACGGCCTGGACCGCGCGGCATTGGGCGCCGAATCGGCCAGCACGCCTTATGTGGTGCTGTTGCATGGCACCACCTGGGTGACCAAGCACTGGCCCGAGCTCTATTGGCGGCAACTGGCCGAGCGGTTGGTTGCCAGCGGTGTTGATGTGCGCCTGCCGTGGGGGAGCCTCGATGAGCAGGCCCGTGCGCTGCGCATCGCTGAAGGGCTGGAAGGCGCGCTGGTATTGCCCCGTTTGCCGTTGCGTGATGTTGCCCGGCAGCTGGCCGGTGCCAGCGCCTGTGTCGCAGTCGATACCGGGCTCGGCCATCTGGCAGCGGCGCTGGATGTGCCGACCCTGTCGCTGTTCGGGCCAACCAATCCGGGCTTCACCGGCGCCTACGGCCGGGTTCAGCAGCATCTGGCCAGTGATTTTGCCTGTGCACCCTGTCTGCGCAAGCAATGTACCTATAAGCCGACCCCTGAGGATGCCCGCCGGTTCGATCTGACCCGCGAGCAACCTCTGTGCTTTACTCGACTTGACCCCGAGAGGGTCATGCAGCACCTGCAACCGCTGCTGTCCAACAAGAGAATCGTCTGATGCAGCTGGCTTTTGTGCTTTACAAGTATTTTCCCTTTGGCGGTTTGCAGCGTGACTTCATGCGCATCGCCAAGGTTTGTCAGGAGCGCGGACACAGCATTCGTGTCTATACCCTGATCTGGGAAGGCGATATTCCCGAGGGGTTTGAAGTGCTGGTTGCCCCCGTCAAGGCCCTGAGCAATCATCGCCGTAACGAGAAATTCACCGCCTGGGTCGAGGCCGACCTGGTCAAACGCCCGGTCGACCGGGTGGTTGGCTTCAACAAGATGCCGGGGCTGGATGTTTACTATGCTGCCGATCCCTGCTTCGAAGACAAGGCGCAGACCCTGCGCAACCCGCTGTATCGCATCTCCAGCCGTTACCGCCACTTTGCCGAGTACGAGCGGGCGGTATTCTCGCCTGCTGGCAAGACGCAGATTTTGATGATCTCCGAGGTACAGCAGCCGCTGTTTACCAAACACTATAAAACCCCGCTGGATCGCTTCCATCTGCTGCCACCGGGCATCGCACCGGATCGTCGGGCACCAGCCAACGCGACCGAGATTCGCGCCGACTTCCGTGCTGAGTTCGGTCTGGCGGACGACGAACTGCTGCTGGTGCAGATTGGCTCCGGGTTTATCACCAAAGGCGTGGACCGCTCCATTCGCGCACTCGCGGCGTTGCCAGCTGACCTGCGCAAGCGCACCAGGCTGATGGTCATCGGTCAGGATGATCCCGGCACCTTCCAGCGCATCGCGCGCTCGCTGGCGGTGGATGACCGGGTGATCTTCATGAAGGGGCGCAGCGATGTACCGCGCTTTTTGCTGGGCGCCGATTTGCTGATTCATCCCGCCTACAACGAAAACACCGGCACCGTGCTGCTTGAAGCGCTGGTGGCTGGCCTGCCGGTGCTGGTGACGGATGTGTGCGGTTATGCCCACTACATCAGCGAGGCAGACTGTGGTCTGGTTGTGCCGTCGCCGTTCAGGCAAGACGAATTGGACCGCATGCTGGCCGACATGCTGCGTAACCCGGTTCAGCGCCGGGAATGGCATGACAATGCGCTGCGATACGCCGATCAGGCCGACCTCTACAGCCTGCCTGAGCGTGCTGCGGATGTGATCCTGGGAGCTGGCGCGTGAGCAATACCCTGATTCTGCGCGAGCCTTTCCTCAGTCTGTGGGCCAATCGCGACGCCTTCGATGCGGTGGAAGCGCTGCAAGGTGAGGTATTTCGCGAACTGGAAGCACGCCGTACCCTGCGTACCGAAGTCGACGGCAGGGGCTATTTCGTCAAGATTCATCGTGGCGTCGGCTGGGGCGAGATTTTCAAGAATTGGTCGACCCTCAAGCGCCCGGTGCTGGGCGCAGGGCAGGAGTGGCAGGCGATTCAGGCACTGACCGCTGCCGGCATCAATACCATGACGGCGGTAGCCTTTGGTGAGCGGGGCAGCAACCCTGCTGCACAGCACTCGTTCATCATTACCGAAGAGCTGGCGCCGACCATCAGTCTTGAGGATTACAGTCGTGACTGGCTGCATAAGCCGCCGGCTCCGGGCATCAAATGGGCGCTGATTCGTCGTGTCGCCGAGATGACCGCTGCAATGCACCGCGCCGGCGTCAATCACCGCGATTGCTACATTTGCCACTTCCTGCTGCATACCGACCGGCCGATGACCGCGCACGACTTCAAACTGTCGATCATCGATCTGCACCGCGCACAGATTCGTCCGACCGTGCCCCGGCGCTGGCGTGACAAGGATCTGGCGGGGCTGTATTTCTCGGCGCTCGAGATCGGCCTGACCCAACGCGACAAACTGCGGTTTTTGCGCGCCTATTTTGCAGCCCCGCTGCGTGAGACCCTGCGGCTCGAAGCGCCTTTGCTGGCGCTGCTAGAGCGCAAGGCGCAGAAGTTGCAGGCCCGTTTCGAGCGCAAGTATGCGCCGGGGGCCGATGAATGAAACGCTGGACCCTGAACCCCGAGTACGCTACCGGGGAGAGTGGTCGGCTGTTCGCCGATCTGGATACGGTGTTTGCGCTGGAGGGCGAAAAGATCACCCAGGACCCACTCAGTACCGTGCACCGGGTCTGGGTTGCCGACCGGTATTACTACGTCAAACGTTACACGGGGGCGGGCAAGAACCTGCGCCGTTACGTTGGCCGCCCGCGGATTCAGGCAGAGTGGGAAAATCTGCTGAACTTTCATGCCTGGGGTATCCCGTCTGCAACAGTGGTCGGATTCGGCCAGGAACGGCACAACGGCGCCTTCGTGCGCGGCGCACTGATCACCGAAGAGTTGTCCGATACCTCTGATCTGGCGCGTATTGCCACGCAACGTGACGCACGCTTGCAGGATCGGGCGTGGGTAGCGCATGTTTCGCGCCAGATCGCCTGGGCAACCCGGATGATGCACGATCAGGGGTTTACCCATAATGATTTGAAATGGCGGAACCTGCTCGTCGACAACCAGTCGTTCGGTAATGTGTATTTTATCGACTGTCCCGGCGGCAGCTTCTGGTGGGGCCCCATGCTGCGCTATCGGGTTATCAAGGACTTGGCGTGCCTGGACAAGATTGCCAAGCATCACCTCAGCCGCAGCCAGCGGCTGGCGTTTTTCAAACTGTATCTGGGCAAGCAACGTCTGGACCGTATGGATCGCAAACAACTGCGCGCGATCCTGAACTTCTTCAAGGGCCGAGAATGACGCGTACTCCCTTCATTGCAGTCAACGCACGGGATGTATTGTCCCGGCATGGTCTCGACAGCTTCGAGGCGCTTTGGGCGCTCCAGGTTGACGCCGTTGACGCACCGAATACGGGGCGCGGTGGCTGGAGCAGCGTCTGTCGTCTCGAGCTTGAGGATGCCAACGGTCAGGTGCAGCGCTTTTATCTCAAGCGACAGGACAACCATTGCACCCGCACCCTGAACAGCCCACTGGGGGAGCCAACCTTTGCCCGCGAGTTTCGCGCGATTCAGGCCTATGCCAGACAGGGTATCCCCGCGCTGGATGCTGCTTTCTTCGGTCAGCGCAACGAAAGGGGCCACGCGCAGGCGGTGTTGTTGACCCGCGCGCTGGACGACTACGCTCCGCTGGATGAGTGGTTCGAGCGCTGGAGTCAGCTGTCGTCAGCCGAAATTCGTACCTTGATCCAGTCTGCGGCTGCGCTGGTTCGCGCACTGCATAATGCCGATCGTATTCATAACTGCCTTTATCCCAAGCATGTGTTTTTACGACTGCACAGCGATGGTGCTGGCGCACGATTGATCGATCTGGAAAAAACCCGACGGGCCATATTCGGTCAACGTGACCTGATTCGGGATCTGGAAACCCTGCATCGGCGCAGTCTGGTGCCAAGTCGAACTCAGCGCCTGCGTTTTGTTCTTGCCTATCTGGGCAAGCCCCGCCTTGACGCAGAAGCACGGGCCTTTGTCCGTGCATTGGCTCGTCGTACTGCAGGAAAGAGAATGAATCGATGAGCCTGACAACCGATCTGCGCGGCGCTGGTCGCGAACCGCCTCTGTCGCTTGTCTTGCCGCTGTCTGAAGGCGAGGCGAGGGTGCTGCGCTGGTTGCGCGTATTGCCCGGTAAGCGACTGGTCGCTCAGGTTGAAATTGCCGGCTCGGAGCGGTTGCTCAAGCTGTTTATTGCTGCCGGTGCCGAGCGTCATTGCGCGCGCGAGGCGTCCGGTATTCGGGCGCTGCAAGCGCAGGGCGTTGCTACGCCTGAGCTGGTAGGCGAGGGCGAGATTGACGGGGGCGGTCGCTATTTGCTGAGCGCCTACCTGGATGGTGCTGAAACCCTGCAGCAACGCTGGGAAGCGCTGCCCGCCCGGCAGCCGGGCGACGCTGACGCGCTCACTCTGCTTGGTCAAGCTCTCAGCCTGATTGGCACCATGCACCAACGTGGTCTGGTACAGACCGACCTGCATCTGGGCAACTTCCTGCTTCACGAGACGCAGCTGTACGTTATTGATGGCGATGCAGTCGAAACCCTGAATCCGGGCGCACCGCTTGCTCCGGCACAGGCAGAAGACAACCTGGCGATCTTCTTTGCCCAGCTTGATCCTGAGTGGGATGAGCTCTGCGAGCTGCTGCTGATCGGCTACCTGCAGCACAGCCCGCTGGCGCTCAACCCCGACCGGCTGGCCGAACAGATCAAGCGCGTGCGCCAGCGCCGGCTCGACGACTTTCTTGGCAAGACTCTGCGTGATTGCACCCAGTTCTCGGTTAAACGCAGCTGGACGCGGTTTGCCGCAGTTGTGCGCACCGAGTATCAACGTCTGGCATCGCTGCTCGCTGCGCTAGATGACGCGTTGGCCGGCCAAACGCTGCTCAAGGACGGTGGAAGCAGTACGGTTGGCTGCGCTGTCGCTGATGGAAAGTCGGTGGTTATCAAGCGCTATAACATCAAGGGGTTCGGTCACTGGCTGACCCGCTTCTGGCGACCAAGCCGCGCCTGGCACTCCTGGCTCGCCGCCCATCGGCTGCAGTTTCTCGGCATCCCCACGCCGGCACCGCTGGCCATGATGGAGCAGCGTTTCGGGCCGCTGCGACGACGGTCGTGGCTGATAACTGAATACTGTTACGGGGTCGACCTGCTGCGCCATCTCGGCGAAGATGGTCAGAGGTTGCCAGACGATGCTACCGCGTCAGCACTGCTTAAGCTTTTTGCTCAACTGGTCGAGGCCAGAATCAGTCACGGAGATTTCAAGGCAACGAATCTGCTGTGGCTGGATGGAAGGGTGATTTTGATCGATCTGGACGCGATGCAGGCGCACACACGTAATGCTGGCTGGCAGCGTGCATGGCAGAAGGATCGACAACGGTTTATCCGTAACTGGCCTGCTGCAAGCCCGCTTGCATGCTGGCTGGAAGAGCGCATGCCGCGTTTTTAACCTAATTTTGGACTTCGAAAAAAGAGGATTCCCGTGGGATTTACTGTACTTGGCCTGTCTGGCGCCCTGAGCCATGACCCTTCTGCGGCCCTTTATATTGATGGCAAGCTGATTGCTGCCGTCGAAGAAGAGCGATTTGTGCGTGACAAGCACGCCAAGAACCGGATGCCCTACGAGTCGGCGAAGTTCTGTCTTGAGCAGGCCGGCATCACGCCTGCCGATGTGGACGTTGTCTGCATTCCGTTTGCGCCCATCAGTCTATTTGGCAGCAAGGCGCGCTGGCACTACGCCAAGCGTTACTGGTATGCCCCTGATCGTTCACTGGACGCGCTGCTGACCGGCAATCGCCGCTTCAAACGTTATCGCAAGAAGATTCTCTGGTGCCTCGAACAGCTGGGCTTTGAGGCCAAGAAGGTGCGTCTGGAGCCGGTGGAGCATCACCTGGCGCATGCATCCAGTGCCTATCACTGTTCGGGCTTTAGCGAAAAGACTGCGATTCTCGGCATCGACGGCAAGGGTGAGTACGCCACCACCTTCTTCGGCTGGGGCGAAAACGGCAAGATCCACAAGATCAAGGAATTCTACGATCCGGATTCGCTGGGCGGTCTGTACGGCGCAATTACCGAATACCTCGGCTTCGAAATGCTCGACGGCGAGTTCAAGGTCATGGGTATGGCGCCCTATGGTGACGCCGCCAAGTACGATTTTTCCCGTCTGGCCAAGTTTGAAAATGGCGAGCTGGTCATCAACACCGATTACGCCAACGTGATCGGCTTCCGCCGCTATAAGGAAAAAGGCAAGGGCTACTACTTCTCGCCCAAGCTAATCGAATGGCTGGGGCCCAAGCGTGAAGGCGACATCGCCGACGACCCCTATATTCATTACGCTGCCGCGATGCAGGCTCTGTTCGAAAAGTTGGCGCTGGAGATGATCGACTACTATCTCGGCGACATTCTCAAAGAAACCGGCCGACTTGCCTTTGCCGGTGGTTGTGCGCTGAACGTCAAGCTGAACCAGCGCATCATCGCGCGGCCGGACGTCAAGGAGCTGTTCGTTCAGCCCGCCTCCGGTGACGCCGGCACCGCTGTGGGGGCCGCTGCCTTTATCTCGGTCAAAAACGGCGTGCCGGTCGAGAAGATGGAACACGTCTACCTGGGTCCCTCATACAGTAACGAAGACATCATTGCTGCCTGCGCCCGTCATCCTGACAAGCCCCAATGGCAAAAGATCGACGATGTACCGCAGGAAATCGCCAAGGTGCTGGTTGAAGGTAACCCGGTCGCCTGGTTCCAGGGTCGCATGGAGTTTGGGCCGCGGGCGCTGGGCGGTCGTTCGATTATCGGTTGCCCGAGTGTTGCAGGCGTAGCCGATCGCATCAACGAGCAGATCAAGTTCCGCGAGCGCTGGCGCCCGTTCTGCCCCTCAATGCTGGATACCGTTGCCCCGCAGATGCTCAGCGTTGATCACCCGTCGCCCTTCATGACGTTCACCTTCGACGTCAAGGAAGGCTGGGCCGAGCGTGTACCGGAGGTTGTGCACGAGGACGGTACCGCGCGTGCCCAGGTACTCAAGCGCGAATACAACCCGCGTTACTACGATCTGATGAAGGAGCTGGAGGCGATGACCGGCAACGGAGTGGTGCTTAATACCTCGCTCAACCGACGTGGTGAGCCGATGGTTTGCTCACCGACCGACGCTCTGAACATGTTTTATGGGTCGGATCTGCAGTTCTTGATCATGGAAGATATTTTGGTGATGAAGGCATAGCTTAGCTTCCCGGGTACGCTGAGGTTGATAGCGTGCCCGGGAAGTATTTTCTTTATGAGTGGGGGGTAGCTGGCGGCGTTCTTGCAATCCGGAATTACAAAAGTTCTATATTTAGTCGTTTGAATAGCGCAGAAAGGCTGTCTTTCTGCTCGGAAAGGCTGTCAGCCAAGCCAAACGATAATGCTTGAATTTGATCTCCGAATAGAACTTTTGCCGTAACAAGTGCCGTGCTGAAACAGGATATTACTACGTCTGGCTGGATTTCGCACAGAGCGATTTCAATTGCACCCTCCTGGTTTAGTATTTTGTAATCTTCTTGAAAAAAATCACGTTGACCTTTGGATCGAGGGTGCTCGCTGTAATAGATGGTTTGGAAGTTGTTGTCTTTCAACCAAGATTTTATTCGCTGAGTGATAATGGTGTGATTTTGCTCAGTGATGAGGTTGTTGTCTAAGAGAGGTTGACCGATGATTACGGCTGTTCGACCAATCGAAGTTTTTTGTGTGTTTCTCAGGTGTTCCCTAAGCCCGGTTAGCTCTACTACTTTTTCCTGGGGGTACGGGGTGGTTATTCCTTGGAAGGTGTAAACTCTGTCAACGATATCATCTAGCCCGCCCACTAAATCATGTGAGGGGGGGTAGTACTTTATCTTTGGTATGAAAATCCGACTTGGGCTGAATTTTCTTCTGATGAGTTTCAAGCGTTTGCTTAGATTGATGTTTATAAGGTTTGTGGTTGCGACGCCATGGGGGATAAGACGGACCTGCACCGTGCTGCATGGGAAGCTACTTATAAGAAAGTTTATCGCATAATTGGTTTTGGATGTTGATAGGCGGGGCAGGTGGATGTATATGATCTCTGGATTTGAGTTTATTTTTCTAATGTGGTCTTCGAGGTGTTGCAGACTCTTATATATGCTGCGTTTCTCTTTTAAAATGCCCTTGGTGTTTTCCTGTGAAAAGCTCGATATGCAACTGAATATGTCAGGATTCATGAAGTAAGGGCGGGCGGCTCCACTGTGCATCAGCAGATTTGCTCCGTCGGAGCCCTCTTGCTCTGCAATCATTTCTGCGGCGAGAGATTCTAACTCTGTCTTTACAAAATATACTGAGATGGAGTTTGTCATATTGAGAGCTGGCTTCAGATTTGGTTTAGCAGGGCTTTTAAACCAAAGCGACGACAAGCGTCAACCTGAAGCTTGCCTCTTTGCGTGGATTTTCGAGAGTCGGTGGACGGCTTCTTGAACACAGGTCTTGGATGACGCAAGCCTCGCAACGAGCCTGAGCACCGCATACAATGGAGTTGACCAGCGTAGGTCAGGGTACCCTAGGCAAAAATTTCTCTAAGGCAAGCTATGAACATCCTTCCCCTTATCGGCCGCACCGAGGCGCTTTTCACGCAAGACATCAACCGACACGAGTCAGAATTGGAGGAGCGGGTTGCCGGCTCACGCTTCCTGGTGCTAGGCGGCGCGGGCAGCATCGGGCAGGCTGTCGTAAAGGAGATTTTCAAGCGCAAGCCCCTCAAGCTGCACGTGGTCGATATCAGCGAAAACAATATGGTGGAGCTGGTTCGAGATATACGTAGTTCATTCGGTTATATCGACGGGGATTTTCAGACCTTTGCTCTCGATATCGGGTCCACTGAGTATGATGCCTTCTTTAAGGGGGATGGGCAGTACGACTACGTCCTTAACTTGTCGGCTTTAAAGCATGTGCGCAGCGAGAAAGATCCCTACACTCTTATGCGCATGATTGAAGTGAATGTATTTAATACTGAAAAAACCTTGCGCCAGTGCATCGCATCAGGTGTGAAAAAGTATTTTTGTGTTTCCACAGACAAGGCTGCTAACCCTGCAAACATGATGGGTGCCTCAAAGCGAATTATGGAAATGTTTTTGATGCGCCGCAGTCTAGAGATCGACATATCCACTGCGCGTTTCGCGAATGTGGCTTTCTCTGATGGTTCTTTATTGCACGGATTTAATCAACGTATTGAGAAACGTCAACCTATCGTCGCACCGAACGACATAAAGCGCTACTTTGTGACGCCTCAAGAGTCGGGTGAGCTGTGCTTAATGAGCTGCATCTTTGGTCAGAATCGCGACATTTTCTTTCCGAAGCTTAGTGAGCAGCTTCATTTGATCACTTTTGCGGACATTGCGACCAAATATTTGAAGGCCAAAGGGTATGGTGTGCATATTTGTAAGACGGAGGATGACGCTAGGGCGTATTTTTCTCGAGCAGAACAGGCGCCTACTGACATGGCTGGTAACTGGCCGTGTTTGTTTACGGCTAGCGATACCACAGGTGAGAAGGACTTTGAAGAGTTCTACACTGATAAAGAAGTGTTGGATATGCAGAGCTTCTTCAATCTCGGGGTGATCAAAAACCTGCCTGATTTCGATCCTGATCTGTTGGAGAGCTTTAGCGGTAGCATTCAGTCAATGAAGCAGGCCGGCAGCTGGACTAAGCAGCAAATTGTAGACCTGTTTTTCCGGATGCTGCCTGATTTTGCGCACAGGGAAACGGGAAAGTATCTCGACGGAAAAATGTGAATCTGCCATGCACACGAAGCTTGTAAAATTTGTCCGTGACCTATATCGAACGCAGGACTTTATTCCGTTGCATGCCCCGAGCTTTATGGGCAACGAAAAGGCCTATCTAAACAACGTCATCGACAGCACATTTGTTTCTAGCGTTGGTGAGTATGTCGATAAATTTGAATTGCAGGTCCAGGCCTTTACCAGTAGCAGTCGGGCGATCGCAACTGTTAACGGTACGGCTGCTTTGCATACGGCCCTGTATCTATCTGGGGTTCGGGCTGGTGACGTGGTGCTTACTCAAGCCTTGACCTTCGTTGCCACATGTAACGCCATTCATCAGTTGGGGGCTCAGCCAGCCTTTATTGATATCGAGCCGGTTGCGTTTGGGATGTGTCCGCTTGCGCTGGAGAGCTGGCTTGAAGCCAATGCTGAGGTCCTTGGGAGCGGGCAGTGTGTTTTGAAAGACGGCGGCGCATGTATTCGAGCTGTCGTGCCGATGCACACGTTTGGTCATCCGGCCCGACTGGGTGAGCTACTATCTGTGTGTGAAAAGTGGAGTTTGTGTCTTATCGAAGATGCAGCTGAAAGTTTAGGCTCCTATTATCAAGGACAGCACACAGGCACCCTAGGGAGATTTGGTGCTGTGAGCTTCAATGGGAACAAGGTAATCACTACTGGGGGGGGAGGGATGCTGCTGTGCCGCAGTAGTGAAGATGGCGCGCTTGCGAAGCACGTTACGACGACAGCCAAGAAGCCACATCCTTTCGAGTTCTTTCATGATCAGCCTGGGTTTAACTACCGCATGCCAAATCTCAATGCCGCCCTCGGGACCGCTCAAATGGAGCAGCTAGAGAAACGTCTATCCAGTAAGCGCCGTGTTGCCGAAGCATATCTAGAGTTCTTTGCGGATAGCGAGTATCGGTTTGTTGCTGAGCCGGATTATGGGCGTTCGAATTACTGGCTGAATGCGGTGCGCTGCCCTAGCGCCCAAGCACGAGATGAACTACTTGAACTTACGAATGCACAAGGTGTTATGACCCGGCCTGTATGGCAACTCATGCACCGCCTGCCAATGTATCAGGATTGCCTAAGAGGTGACCTGCCTAACGCCGTAGAAGCCGAGGCCTGTCTGGTTAACCTGCCCAGTTCCGCATTAGTGCGAGATCTCCGATGAGCATAGGTGCTGAAACCATTCTTCTGGTCGGCGGAGGCGGGCACTGCCGTAGTGTTATTGACGTGATTGAACAGGATGGACGCTATAAGATTGCCGGTATCGTAGATCGTAGGGAGCTGGTGGGGCAGCAGGTCCTTGGCTATACAGTGGTCGGCTGTGACGATGATTTGGAATCGTTGGCGCTGTCATGTGAGAACGCGATCGTAACGGTTGGTCACCTGCGTTCAAACTCGGTCCGATTGTCATTGTATGAGCTGTTGAAAAAAATAGGATACTCGCTTCCTATCGTTATTTCGCCACTGGCGTATGTTTCTAAGCATGCACATATTGGAGAAGGTACTGTCGTTATGCACCATGCTCTGGTGAACGCAAGCGCTCGGGTGGGGGTGAACTGTATTGTCAACAGCAAAGCATTGATTGAACACGATGTTATGGTTGGTGATCACTGTCATATTTCTACCGCGTCTGTCCTAAATGGTGGTGCTGTAGTCGCGGATAATACTTTTTTTGGCAGTAATGCAGCTAGTAGGCAGGAAGCCAAGTTGAGTGGCTTTATAAAGGCGGGGAGTCTGGCTAAATGAGTAAAGGCGGTGGTGCAACATTCATTATTGCTGAGGCAGGCGTAAATCATAATGGCTCTTTGGTTATGGCTAAGCAGTTGATAGATGTTGCCTGTGATGCAGGTGCGGACGCAGTTAAGTTTCAGACTTTTAAGTCTGATAAGTTGGTTAGTAAGTCGGCAGAAAAAGCTGACTATCAAAAGAACACTACGAGTGCTGAAGAAACCCAGTATGAGATGATCAAGAGGCTAGAGCTTGATCGCGCTGCGCACGATGAGCTGATGTCCTACTGCAAGACTCGGGGTATTGAATTTCTGTCGACGCCCTTTGATGATGACAGTATCGCGTTACTTTCTGAGTTAGGTCTGGATATATATAAAATTCCTAGCGGGGAGATTACTAATCTTCCTTATCTTCGGCAAATTGGTCGTTTGAAAAAGCGCGTCATACTGTCTACTGGTATGGCGGACTTGGGGGAGGTTGAAGATGCGATCACCGTGCTTACTCAAGCCGGCGTGCTGCGTCAGGATATCTGTGTTTTGCATGCGAACACAGAGTACCCTACTCCGATGCACGATGTGAACTTACGGGCTATGAAAACTTTGGGGCAGGCCTTCGATGTCGCTTACGGTTATAGCGATCACACTAATGGCATAGAGGTGCCCGTAGCTGCGGTTGCACTGGGTGCGACTGTTATAGAAAAGCACTTTACTCTTGATAGGAGCTTGCCGGGGCCAGACCATAAAGCCAGTTTGGAGCCTGATGAGTTAAAGGCAATGGTTCGCGCTATACGAAATATAGAGGCGGCGTTGGGAGAGCAGATAAAGCAGCCCAGCCCGAGCGAGTTAAAGAATAAGGCAATCGCGCGCAAATCATTGGTTGCTAGGACCTCAGTTAAAAAGGGCGAATTGTTTGGCGAACATAACCTCACAGTTAAAAGGCCTGGAACGGGTATCAGTCCTATGCGTTGGGATGAGATCATCGGTACTCCAGCGACCAGAGACTATCAAGAGGATGATCTGATATGAGGGTTTGTGTCATCACCGGTACGCGCGCAGAATATGGTCTGCTCTACTGGCTGATGAAGGAAATCCAAGCTGACGCCGCCCTTCAGCTTCAGATAATAGTAACCGGTATGCACCTCAGTCCCGAATTTGGGCTGACCTATCAGGAAGTGGAAAAAGAATTCAAGATTGATAAGAAGATCGAGATGCTACTTTCTTCTGACACTCAAGTAGGTGTTTCTAAGTCTATTGGTTTAGCACAGATAGGGTTCTCGGAGGCTTTGGCTGAACTATCCCCTGATATGGTCGTTGTTTTAGGTGATCGGTACGAGATATTGGCAGCGGCAATTGCTGCGATGATAGCTCGCATTCCAATCGCCCATATCCATGGGGGAGAGACAACGGAAGGTGCGTTTGATGAGGCTATACGGCATAGTGTAACAAAAATGAGCTACCTCCACTTCACCGCCGCTGACGAGTATCGGAGACGAGTCGTTCAGCTAGGTGAACACCCTGCTCGAGTATTTAATGTAGGCGGCATGGGGGTCGAGAATATTGCACGATTGCCACTGCTCGGACGAAGAGAATTCGAAGAGTCAATCGGGTTTGAATTGTCGGTCCGGAATTTGTTGGTTACATTTCACCCGGTGACACTAGAAGATAATACTGCTGAGGCGCAATTCTCTGAGTTGCTGTCTGCTCTGGATGTGCTGGAAAATACCCATGTTATTTTCACTAAGGCAAATAGCGATACCGCGGGGAGAGCAATTAATTTAATGATTGATGAGTATGTTCGGTGTAATTCAGCTAGAGCTGTTGCGTTCTCATCTTTGGGGCAGCTTCGGTATCTAAGTGCATTGCAGTATGTTGATGCCGTGGTCGGTAATAGTTCCAGTGGGCTGGCAGAAGCGCCTAGTTTTAAAATTGGAACTATCAATGTTGGTGATCGTCAGAAAGGCAGAATAAAAGCCCTCAGCGTCATAGACTGTCATCCAGATCGGGCGTCTATATCCTTAGCGTTTGATAAGTTGTACTCCGATGAATTTCAATCGTCCCTTGAGCTGGTTAAGAATCCGTATGGTGATGGCTGCCCAAGTAAGTCTATCGTTGAAATAATAAAAAGTGCGCCTCTGGGAGGCGGGTTGAAGAAAGAGTTTTATGATCTGAATACTCCGGAGCTGGGGGCGCTATGAAAAGCTGGAAGACAACTCTTTTACCACCCACCGCGAGCATTCGCGATGCAATGCGAACACTCGACCAAGGGTCGTTGCGTATCGTTTTGGTTTGCGATGCGGATCAAACGCTCTTGGGTACTGTAACTGACGGGGATACTCGCCGCGGTTTACTTGCTGACGCGAATATGGAAGATGCAATCTCGTCAGTGATGAACAAGGTGCCTTTTAGTGTGAGGGAAAGCACAAGTCGAGATCAGCGCTTAAAGTTGATGAAGCAGCATGACTTAACAGCCATTCCCATTCTTGATCAGCAAGGGCGAGTTCTAAGTCTGGAAACCTTGCATCAGGCGATGGAGCCTGAACGCCGCGAGAACCCCGTGTTCATAATGGCTGGAGGGTTTGGCACTCGGTTGCAGCCATTGACTGACCATTGCCCAAAGCCGATGCTGCGAGTTGGCGACAGGCCAATGTTGGAGCACTTGGTCGACCAATTTGTTGGTTGTGGGTTTCATAATTTCTATTTTTCCACTCATTACCTTCCCGAAGTGATTCAGGCGCACTTTGGTGATGGTAGTAAGTGGGGGGTCGACATCCAGTACGTCCATGAGGATACTCCGCTCGGAACCGGCGGGGCGTTAGGGTTGTTGCCGCAGACGCTGCCGGACCTGCCTTTGATAATGATGAATGGTGATGTGCTTACCAAGCTGAATTACGCGCAGCTGCTGAGGCATCATGAGGTTAAGGGGTACGACGCCACGGTTTGTGTTCGAGAGGACGAGCACGCTGTTCCTTTTGGTGTAATTGAGACAGAAGATCAGCTGGTCATCAATATGGTGGAGAAGCCAACTTATCGGTACAAGATTAATACTGGGATATATGTTCTCAATCCCGATATTGTTTCGAGCGTGCGTGCGGGGCAACGTGTAGATTTGCCTAGTCTTCTGGAGTCGCATCGAATTAATAATAAGAGGATTGGCACCTATACTAGCTATGACTACTGGCTAGATATTGGTCAAATGAAGGATTATCAAAAAGCGCAAAAAGACATCGAACTCTACTTTGGTGAGAGTGACCGATGATTAATGGAAATAGCTTTTTAGCGATCATTCCTGCGCGTGGTGGAAGTAAGCGCCTACCTAGAAAGAATGTTCTGCCGTTAGCTGGAAAGCCTCTTATAACGTGGACGATTGAGGCCGCGCTAGCGAGTGCCTATCTCGACAAGATTTTGGTCAGCAGTGATGACGACGAGATTCTTGCCATTGCCGAAGTTGCAGGTATACAAGCTTTGGCACGTCCCGCTGAATTCTCTCAGGATACGTCTTCTAGCTTTGACGTTATAAAGCATGCATTAGGTCAAGTCGCCACTTATGATTTTGTCGTGTTGCTGCAGCCAACCAGCCCACTCCGGTCAGGCTGTGATATTGATTCTGCGATTGAGTTGCTTGCAAGGAAGCAAGGTGATGGCGTGATTTCTGTCGCTCCCGTTGAGCACAGCCCGCTTTGGGTAAACACATTGCCGCCGGACGACAGCATGGTTGGCTTTTTATCCGAAGATGTGAAGGCGCTGCGTAGTCAAGAGCTTAAAGAGCACTATCGCCTGAATGGGGCGATTTATATCAGTAAGGTCGATAAGCTTTTGGGGGCGGGGAGCTTCTTTTTAGGGGCGAACGTGTATGCCTACAAGATGAGCCAAGAGGCCTCGGTTGATATAGATACCAAACTGGATTTTAGATGGGCCGAGTTTTTGGTTGGAGCGCGTCAGGGGACGTAGTGCTGTATGCCGCTCAACGAGCTTGGGGGGTGTACGAATTTTTGTGTAACCGGCTAATGAGCGACACTGTCGCTCCGAACCGGAGACACGATGAGCAAGAAACTACATCCCATCACCGACGAGCTGCTGGATCAGCTCTTGGCCAACTATCAAAAACCTGAAGACCTGATTGGTGCCGAAGGCATCCTCAAGCAGCTGACCAAAAAGCTGGTTGAGCGTGCGCTGGATGCCGAGTTGACTCACCATCTGGGGCACGACAAGCATCAGCCGGTCGGTAACTCGTCTGGCAATACCCGCAACGGCTTTAGCCGCAAGAAGCTCAAGGGCGAGTTCGGCGAGCTGCCCATTGAGATACCGCGTGATCGGCATGGCACCTTCGAACCGCAGATCGTCGAGAAGCACCAGACCCGCTGGGTGGGGTTCGACGACAAGATTCTTTCGCTGTACGCACGGGGCATGACCGTGCGCGAGATTCAGGCACACCTACAGGAGATGTATGGCGCCGAGGTATCGCCCAGTCTGATCTCCTCGGTGACCGATGCCGTAACCGATGAGGTGAAGGCCTGGCAGTCACGGCCGCTCGACGCGGTCTATCCCATCGTCTACCTCGACTGCATCCACACCAAGGTGCGTGAGGGTGCCGTGCGGGTGAAGGCGGTTTACCTGGCGCTGGGCATCAACCTGGCCGGGGAGAAGGAAATCCTCGGGCTATGGATCGCCCAGAGCGAGGGTGCCAAGTTCTGGTTGCAGGTGGTGACCGAGTTGCGCAACCGTGGCGTGCAGGACATCTTCATCGCCTGCGTGGATGGCCTGAAGGGCTTCCCCGAGGCCATCGAGGCTGTCTTCCCGCACACCAGCGTGCAACTGTGCATCGTGCATATGGTCAGGCACAGCCTGAACTACGTCTCTTGGAAACGGCGCGCCGAGGTAGCGGCTGACCTGAAGCGGATTTACCAGTCCAGCACGGCGGACGAGGCTGAGCTGCGCCTTGGCGAGTTCGAAACGGTAATCCCCCCGAAAAACAGCGGTGATCAGAAGTAGAATTTTCCGTAAGCTATTTGCAGGGAGATTCTGCATGAAAACATCACGTTTTACCGACAGCCAGATTCTGGCAATCCTGAAGCAAGCCGAGAACGGTGTGCCGGTTCCGGAGCTTTGCCGCGAGCACGGATTTAGCAGCGCCACTTTTTACAAATGGCGTTCCAAGTTTGGCGGCATGGATGCATCCATGATGGCCAGGCTTAAAGAGCTTGAAGACGAAAACCGGCGGCTGAAGAAAATGTATGCCGAAGAGCGTCTCAAGGCTGAGATCCTCAAGGAAGCCATCGAAAAAAAGTGGTGAAGCCGTCTCACCGCCGCGAGATGGCGCACAAAGCAGTTAGCGATAAGAAGGTCAGCATACGCTTGGCTTGCGCTCTGTTTGGTATCAGCGAGGCCTGCTATCGCTACCAGGCCCGACTGAGCACTGAGAACGCGCTGATCGCCGACTGGCTATTGCGCCTGACCCACAATCAGCGCAACTGGGGCTTTGGCTTGTGCTTCCTGTTCTTACGCAACGTGAAGGGCTTTGGCTGGAACCATAAGCGGGTCTATCGCATCTATCGAGAGCTTGAGTTGAATCTGCGCATCAAGCCCCGCAAGCGCCTGGTGCGTGAGAAGCCTGAACCACTCGCAGTGCCTTTAGCAATCAATGCATGCTGGTCTATGGACTTCATGCACGACCAACTCAGCGACGGTCGCAGCTATCGTTTGTTCAATGTGCTGGATGACTTCAACCGTGAAGGACTGGGTATAGTGAACCGCCCCGGGTTTCGCGGAGGCTTCAACTCCTGAGAAGATGAAGCCATGAACAAGACAAACAAGTTTTCCCCTGAAGTCCGTGAACGAGCCGTGCGGATGGTGCAAGAGCATCGCGGCGACTATCCCTCGCTGTGGTCGGCGGTCGAGTCGATTGCACCCAAGATCGGCTGCGTACCCCAAACGTTGCTGGAATGGGTCAAGCGTGCAGACGTCGATGCCGGCGTACGGCCGGGCGTCAGCACAGCCGACGCGCAACGCGTCAAAGAGCTCGAGCGCGAGGTCAAGGAGTTGCGCCGGGCCAACGAAATACTCAAGGTGGCCAGTGCGTTTTTCGCCCAGGCGGAGCTCGACCGCCGGCTGAAGTGATCTACGCTCTGGTGGATGGACACCGGGATGCTTTTGGGGTCGAGCCAATCTGCACGGTGCTGCAGATTGCCCCGTCAGCCTATCGCCGGTATGCCGCCCGCCGTCGAAATCCGGATTTGCAAAGCCACCGAGCCCGGCGCGACAGCAAGTTGATGCCAAAGATCGAAGCTGTGTGGAACGCGAACCTGCAAGTTTACGGTGCTGACAAGGTTTGGAAGCAGATGAACCGTGAAGGAGACGCCGTGGCCCGCTGCACGGTCGAGCGGTTGATGCGACGACTTGGCCTGCGCGGAGTCCGGCGTGGCAAGATCGTCCGCACCACAGTCAGCGACCACAAGGCTCCGTGCCCGCTGGACAAGGTGAACCGGCAGTTCCGAGCCGACCGACCGAATCAGTTGTGGGTGTCCGACTTCACCTATGTTTCCACTTGGCAAGGCTGGCTGTACGTGGCCTTCGTTGTGGACGTCTTTGCCCGGCGCATTGTCGGCTGGCGGGTGAGCCCATCGATGACAACCGACTTCGTGCTGGATGCGCTGGAACAGGCCTTATACGCACGTCAGCCTGAACGCGGTAGCCATCTGATCCACCATAGCGATCGCGGGTCGCAATACGTCAGTATCCGCTACAGCGAACGGTTGGCCGAGGCTGGCGTGGAGCCGTCGGTAGGCAGCAAAGGGGACAGCTACGACAATGCCCTGGCTGAGACGATTAACGGCCTGTACAAGGCCGAAGTGATCCACAGACGCTCGTGGCGCAATCGTGAGCAGGTGGAACTGGCCACGCTCCAATGGGTGCATTGGTTCAATCACCAGCGACTGCTCGAACCCATCGGATATATACCGCCGGCAGAGGCTGAGGCAAACTACTATCGGCAACTAGCCAGTCAGGCTTCCAAGGTGGCGGCTTGACTTAAACCAAACAGCCTCCGCGAAACCCGGGGCGGTTCATAGAGGTTGATCTGTCACTGCCTGCTGAGCGTGTTATCCGAGCCTTGAACCAGATCATCGAATGGAGGGGAAAACCAGCCTCGATCCGTTGCGACAATGGCCCCGAGTACATCAGTGGCAAGCTGGCTGCATGGGCAGAGAAGCGTGGCATTACCATCAGCTTCATTCAGCCGGGCAAGCCGCAACAGAATGCCTATATCGAGCGTTACAACCGAACCGTCCGCTATGACTGGCTGTCGCACTATCTGTTCGACTCGATTGAGCAGGTCCAGGACTTCGCGACACGTTGGTTATGGACATACAATAACGAACGGCCAAATATGGCCTTGGGTGGCATCACGCCGCGACAGAAGTTGGCCATGGTGGCCTGACTCTACTTCTGAACCCCGCTAAAAATGGGGGGATTACCAAACCAAATGGGATGACGACTACCTGCCAATTGGTCAGTCCTGGCGGCGCAACTGGGCTCGGATCACGCCGTTCTTCGACTTCCCACCGGAGATCCGCAAAGTGATCTATACCACCAACGCCATTGAGTCGGTGAACATGAGTTTGCGCAAGATAACCAAGAACCGCGGCTCGTTCCCCAGCGACGAGGCGCTGCTGAAACTGTTCTATCTGGCGCTACGCAACATCAGCAAGAAATGGACGATGCCGATCCGTGACTGGAAAGCGGCACTGACACGCTTTACGATCAGCTACGAAGGCAGGCTGCCACAGTAGTAACCCCATCCCCGGTTACACAGAATTCTGCACACCCTCCGAGCTTGCTCTTAAGGTCAATCACTCGGCGGTTGCAGGAGCTGAGTGCAACACGGTTATTGAATTGACGCAGGAGCATCATATTGCATAGCCAAGGCTTTCTGCATCACTTCGCTCATGACTTCGATAGGACATTTGAAATCGAAGCGCTTACGTGGACGCATGTTCAGTTGAAACGCAATGGCATCCAGTTCTTCTTGGCTATGTACCGACAAGTCAGTGCCCTTGGGCAGGTACTGGCGGATCAGGCCATTAATGTTTTCGTTGCTGCCGCGCTGCCAAGGGCTGTGCGGGTCACAGAAGTAGATCGCCACACCGGTTCTCTGGGTGATCTCGGCGTGCTGTGCCATTTCCCTGCCCTGGTCGTAGGTCATGCTCTTGCGCATCGCCAGCGGCATGTTATTGAGGGCGGCGCTGAAGCCCTCCATTGCCGAGGTCGCCGTCGCGTCGTTCATCTTCACCAGCATCAGGTAGCCACTAGTGCGCTCCACCAGCGTACCTA
Organism: Halopseudomonas sp. T1L2; assembly: GCF_055397385.1. Lineage (NCBI taxonomy): Bacteria > Pseudomonadati > Pseudomonadota > Gammaproteobacteria > Pseudomonadales > Pseudomonadaceae > Halopseudomonas > Halopseudomonas sp. T1L2. The sequence continues at coordinate 3,903,529 of NZ_AP040865.1, forward strand.
CAGACGAGGCGTTAGCCTTACCCTTAATAAGGTCGCCTTCCCAATGCCCCGGCATCAGTCGGTCTTCAACTTCCGGCGGGCGCAAGTGAATGCTGACCATCTCTGGAATCTGCCCGCGCCGATCCACACCGCCAAGGCGTGGTCTACGTGTCGTCTTGCCTTGGCGCAAACGAAGGATCAACTCCTTGCGCAGCTCACCGACGGGCAGGGCATAAATCGCGTTGTAGATCGTCTCGCGACAGACGTAGGCATCTCTAAGACTGGGTATGTTCATACTGCGCAGCTTGCCGGCAATCTGCTCGGGAGACAAACGCTGGCGCAGCATATGGATCACCAGTTCAAAGCGCTCACTACCTGGCAGCAGCTTTCGCATGGGTCGACAAGCCTGGCGGCGGACCTTCATCCGCTGCTGAGCCACGCGGGCCGAGTAGCTGCCAGCTGCATCTCGATTGCGGCGCATCTCTCGGCTGACCGTCGAAGGGGATCGGTTGATCAAGCAGGCAATCCTGCGCAAGCTGAGGCCTTGGGCATGACTAACTTGAATGGTGGCACGCTCTTCAACGCTGAGTTCGGAATAAGACATAGGGCTGCACCGTACCGGAAAGGTCAGGTGTTGCACTCAGTTTTTGCCGCCGCCCGGCATAAAACAGTACATAAAATCAAGCGGAAGCCTTTGGCGCCTATGGGGATAAACGAAACCGTAATAAAGCCCTCGACGGAAACCCAAAAGCAAAAACACACCCGGAAGCGTGCCAAAACCTCGGCACTAGAATACGGAACCCAGCACAATGACCTTCAAAGAACTTAAAAAACTTTGGCACATAGAGATCATCGGAGAAAACAAGAAGTTCTCATGGTACCGACTTTTTAAAAGAATCAGAAGCAGTGACAAAAAGAGCTACCTATTCTGGTTCCGCCTTGCAGACTACCTACATTCAACCCGAAATAAATTTTTAAAATCCAGGGCAAAATCCATAAACAAAGGGTTAATAAGAAAGCACGGAGTCGAAATCATGCTCGGTGCGAAGATTGGTGCAGGACTGCGAATCATTCACCCGATCGGAATAGTTATTTGGGGTGGAACAGTCATTGGCAAGAATTTCACTCTACGTCAAAACACCACAATCGGAACAACTCGCCCCAAAAACAAACCGATCACGATCGGAGACAATGTAAACGTGGGTGCTCACTGCTGCATCATAGGCAATGGTATATCAATTGGGAACAACGTACTCATCGGAGCTATGAGCTATGTAAAATCAGACGTACCCGACAACTGCACTTACATTACCGAAAAAAAGAGCAGGATTATAATCAAAGAGGCGACAAAATCCTTTGAGAGGGCGGCGGCAAAAACTGAGTGCAACACCTGACCTTTCCGGTACGGTGCTGCCCTATGTCTTATTCCGAACTCAGCGTTGAAGAGCGTGCCACCATTCAAGTTAGTCATGCCCAAGGCCTCAGCTTGCGCAGGATTGCCTGCTTGATCAACCGATCCCCTTCGACGGTCAGCCGAGAGATGCGCCGCAATCGAGATGCAGCTGGCAGCTACTCGGCCCGCATGGCTCAGCAGCGGATGAAGGTCCGCCGCCAGGCTTGTCGGCCCATGCGAAAGCTGCTGCCAGGTAGTGAGCGCTTTGAACTGGTGATCCATATGCTGCGCCAGCGTTTGTCTCCCGAGCAGATTGCCGGCAAGCTGCGCAGTATGAACATACCCAGTCTTAGAGATGCCTACGTCTGTCGCGAGACGATCTACAACGCGATCTATGCCCTGCCCGTCGGTGAGCTGCGCAAGGAGTTGATCCTTTGTTTGCGCCAAGGCAAGACGACACGTAGACCACGCCTTGGCGGTGTGGATCGGCGCGGGCAGATTCCAGAGATGGTCAGCATTCACTTGCGCCCGCCGGAAGTTGAAGACCGACTGATGCCGGGGCATTGGGAAGGCGACCTTATTAAGGGTAAGGCTAACGCCTCGTCTGTAGGTACGCTGGTGGAGCGCACTAGTGGCTACCTGATGCTGGTGAAGATGAACGACGCGACGGCGACCTCGGCAATGGAGGGCTTCAGCGCCGCCCTCAATAACATGCCGCTGGCGATGCGCAAGAGCATGACCTACGACCAGGGCCGGGAAATGGCACAGCACGCCGAGATCACCCAGAGAACCGGTGTGGCGATCTACTTCTGTGACCCGCACAGCCCTTGGCAGCGCGGCAGCAACGAAAACATTAATGGCCTGATCCGCCAGTACCTGCCCAAGGGCACTGACTTGTCGGTACATAGCCAAGAAGAACTGGATGCCATTGCGTTTCAACTGAACATGCGTCCACGTAAGCGCTTCGATTTCAAATGTCCTATCGAAGTCATGAGCGAAGTGATGCAGAAAGCCTTGGCTATGCAATATGATGCTCCTGAGTCAATTCAATAACCGTGTTGCACTCAGCTCCTGCAACCGCCCCGAGTATTTCCCTTGTGTCTAGGTCAACTCCTTGAGGAAAACAGCGGAAACAGCGCCCGAACGGACTTGTCGACCAGCGCCCAGTCCTGTTCGTAGCGCAGCAAATGGCGGTAGTTGCGGTTGCGCATGCTACGTGACAGTGGTCGGCCCAGACATCGCAGGTCTGAGATGTCGATCAGCCCGAGCTGGCTATCAGGTGTCAGTACGATATTACCCATATGCAGCGAGCGGAAGTAGACGCCCTTGTCGTGCAGGCTGGTGATGAATTCAGCCAGTTGGGTGAATAGCTGCATCTGGTCCAGCAACTGCTCCGCTTTTAGCAGGCTGCGTAGGGTTTCACCGGCCAGAGGGTGGTAGTGTACGGCGCTACGGTAAGGGTTGAGCAGTTTGCAGGTGGAAATTACCTGTGGGCAAGGAATTTTCAGCTTCTGCAGCGCTGCTGCGTTATCGGCAAAGCGTTTGGCTGGTGGGAAAAACAACGTCTTGGAAAACCAGCTTTTACGGCGGAACAGCTTGAGCATAGTGCCGTCGGCCAGTAGCAGCACCTTTTCTCCGTAGCGATCCTTTTCAAGAACGCGCGCGTCTTTGCGCCATGACTCGAACTGCTCTTCACTTAATCGCTGCATCATGCTGTTCCAGCTGAAAAATCTGGAGTTTATCGTACTTTCAGCTTGCAAGCTTTGCTTCTCGGGGCTTGTGGTAGACTGCAGCGCACCTGTTTTACCTATTGAAGGCCACATGACTGACGCTGCCAAAGAAAGCTTTGCCCGTTCAAGCGCCCGCATCTATCTGCGCCTGCTCGGCTACGTAAAACCCTACTGGAAGGCCTTTGCCCTGAGCATCATCGGCTTCGCGATCTTCGCGTCAGCCCAGCCGGCGATGGCCTGGATGCTGAAGTATTTTGTTGACGGGCTGCAGAGCGGTGCTAATGCCATGTTTCTTGGCGTGCCGCTGATCTGGGGCTTTCCGGCCTTTATTATTGCCATCGCGTTTTACCAGGGCGTTGGCTCCTACCTGGGTAATTACTTTATTGCCAAGGTGTCGCTGGGCGTGGTGCACGATCTGCGTACCGCGCTGTTCAACAATCTTCTGACCCTGCCGAACCGGTATTTCGACAAGCACAACTCTGGGCACCTGGTTTCGCGAATTACCTTCAATGTGACCATGGTCACGGGGGCGGCTACTGACGCAATTAAGGTGGTGTTTCGCGAAGGCATGACAGTGGCGTTCCTGTTTGCCTATCTGCTGTGGATGAACTGGATGCTGACGCTGGTGCTGATTGCGATTCTGCCGGTCATCGGCCTGATGGTGACCAGCGCGAGCAAGAAGTTTCGCAAGCAGAGCAAAAAGATTCAGACCGCGATGGGGGATGTAACCCATGTGACCTCCGAGACCATTTCCGGTTTCCGGGTGGTGCGCAGTTTCGGTGGCGAGCGCTATGAGTCTGATCGCTTTCTCAAGGCCAGTACGGAGAATCGTCAGCGCGGGCTGAAGATGGTGCGCACTGGCGCGGTCTTTACGCCGTCCCTGCAACTGGTCACTTACAGTGCCATGGCCATCGTGATGTTCCTCGTGCTGTTCCTACGTGGCGATGCAACGGCCGGTGATCTGGTGGCCTATATTACGGCCGCGGGCCTGCTGCCAAAGCCGATCCGTCAGCTATCGGAGGTCAGCGCTAATATCCAGAAGGGGATTGCCGCTGCCGAGAGCGTGTTCGAGCAGCTGGACGAAGAGCCGGAAGTGGATACGGGGCATGAGGATATTGGTCGTGCGCAGGGCCGTCTTGAGGTGCGTAACCTGTCATTCAGTTATCCGGATAGCGACAAGCAGGTGCTCAATGACATCAATTTCAGCGTGGAGCCAGGCCAGATGGTCGCGCTGGTTGGCCGCTCGGGCAGCGGCAAGTCGACCCTGGCGAATCTGATTCCGCGGTTCTATCACCATAGCGAAGGTGACATTCTGCTTGATGGCGTGCCGATCCAGGAGTTGACGCTGCGCAGTCTGCGCCGTCAGGTCGCGCTGGTCAGCCAGAATGTGACCCTCTTTAACGATACGGTTGCCAACAACATTGCCTATGGTGATCTGGCGGGTGCGCCGCGTGAGGATGTGATTGCAGCAGCTGAGGCGGCCTATGCCAAGGAGTTTATC